>NZ_JBXENW010000004.1:0-507692 GCF_059383835.1 Paenibacillus sp. J22R98 | reverse complement strand
TCGTCCTGAGCCAGGATCAAACTCTCCATAAAAGTGGTAAGCCCGAAGGCTTGGCCATTTTTAAGAATTCGCTTGTTAGCTCATTCAAAAAACTAGCTTTGCGAAACGTTCGTTTCGCGATTTATGACCATTTGACTGGTCGCTCATTGTTCAGTTTTCAAAGAACAAATACTTCGTGTTTTATGCGCCTATCTCTCAGCGGCGACTTGATTAATATATCACATTCGCTCACCTGATTGCAAGCTTTTTTTATTCTTTCAAATAAAAAACTGTGTTATATTTCTTTGCCTCAAAAGCGGCAAGGAGTAATATAACACAGTTCGACAAACCGGGTCAACCATTATTTCGAAATCATCTTATTTATTGTTTCTCGACATTACTTCTTCTATATAGAGCTGTCGTTCGGTGATCAGATTCACGATCGATCCGGATACAGACACCCACGGTCTTGTCGGATGGTTCCGGTCTGAGAAAACAATCTCACCGACACGATCATCGTTCAAGCGTACGACTGTTCCGTTATTAAACTGAGTCGCCTTATCTATAAAGATCCGTACATAGGCAGGGTCCAGCTTACCAAACGAGTCCTGCAGCAGCTGTTCGAGCACTAAGTAAGGCGAAGTTGCTTTACGGTAGGCACGTTTCATCGTCATGGCATTAAAGATATCAGAGATGGCTACGAACTTCGCATAAGGATGGATCTTCTCTGATCCGATACCGAGCGGATAGCCGCTTCCGTCATAGCGTTCGTGATGCTGAAGAGCTGCCAACTTCACACCTTCATTGATAGCTGCAGCATTCTTAAGCAGCTGATAACCGAGAACGGTATGCCGTTTCATATCCTCTACTTCCTCAGCTGTCAGCTTCGTCGGCTTATTGAGGATATTACGGTCTATCTTGGCGTTGCCGATATCATGAAGCAGCCCGGCGAACGCGGATTGCATCCAATCCTTCTTAGGGAGGTTGTTCCACTGAGCGAGCATATAGCAGCTTAATGCCGACATGACGCTTTTATGAAACAGATAATCCTCATTCGGGACGTTCTGCGGAGAGAAGGTCATCATCTTATATTCATGACTATGTGCAAGCAGCGCTTCGAGCTGATTACGCAAATCAAGAATCGGCAGTGCCATTCCGCTCATCATCTGATTGAATACTTTCTTGAGCAGCACAACCGTTAGGTCATACTGCTCCATCAATCCCGATTTCGAAGAACTTTCTTTGCCTTGTTCCAGACTTTTCTCTTGCGCGGATTCATCTGCTTCCTTCTTCTCCCCAGGTGTATCGATACATACAGTGGGTACTAAGAAAGCATGCAATATATCATACTCGCGTGGAGTTACCACTTTACCTTTATGCAAAAGCACACTGCCAAGCGGGGTGAGAACGTCTTGTGCAATTTTGTCCCCAAGCTTTACTTGCGAAATCGCTACTGTCCCCATAGTTCTCCTCCACGATGCCTGCGATTATAGTACCGGTTTATGACTCTTCTTCGGTGGAAGACGTGCCTTCTGTCTCCTCGCCCTCTAACTCTTCATCGTTGTTGTCTGACTCATCGTTGCGTGCTACACGAGTAACCGTTGCAACGGCGTCATCATCCCGAATGTTAATGAGTCTAACCCCTTGCGTATTACGGCCCATCGTAGAGATGCCGGCCATGCTCATGCGAATGAGCGTGCCTCCGGATGTCATGATCATCAGATCTTCGTCGTTCTGCACGACTTTCAAGCTGACAATCGATCCGTTTCTCTCCGTTACATTAAGCGTCTTGATCCCTTTACCGCCACGGCTCTGACTCCGGTACTCACTGACTGGGGTACGTTTACCGTAACCATTGGCTGTAACGATCAATACTTCGTTCTCCGGCTCAACAACGTCCATGCCGATTACCTGGTCGTCGTCATCCGAGTTAATTCCTTTAACCCCTGTCGCCGAACGCCCCATCGGACGAACATCAGTCTCAGGGAATCGGATAGACATCCCTTGGCTCGTACCCATGATGATTTCTTTCGTTCCGTCCGTCAGCTTCACGCCAATCAGATCATCATCATCGCGAAGATTAATCGCGATAAGTCCAACTTTACGGATGTTCGAATAGTCATCGAGCGGTGTTTTCTTCACGATGCCTTGTTTCGTTGCAAAGAACAAGAAACGATCCGGCTCGAACGATTCAACCGGGATAACCGCATTAACGGTTTCTCCTTGCTCGATTTGAATCAGGTTAATGATCGGTGTCCCACGTGCCGTACGGCTGAGATCCGGAATCTCATAAGCCTTCAGGCGGTACACTTTTCCTTTATTCGTAAAGAAGAGAAGGAAGTGATGCGTGTTGGATACAAACAGATGCTCGACAAAGTCGGTATCCTTCGTATCCATTCCGATTACGCCTTTGCCGCCCCGCTTCTGGCTGCGGTAAGTAGTAACCGGCAGACGCTTCACATAACCGGAGTGCGTAACCGAGATAATGACATCTTCGCGCGGAATCAGATCTTCATCCAAGATCTCATCTTCGCTTGCCATTAGCTCCGTACGACGCTCATCGCCGAATTTCTCTTTCACTTCTTCAAGTTCCTCGTTGATGATTTGCAGAACAAGCTGCTCATCAGCAAGAATCGCTTTGAATTCCGCAATTTTGCGAAGCAGTTCAGCATACTCGGCTTCGATCTTGTCGCGCTCGAGTCCTGTCAGACGCTGCAAACGCATGTCGAGAATGGCTTGTGCTTGATCGAGGCTTAAGCTAAAGCGCGAAATCAAGCCTTCTCTTGCTTCTTCTGTTGTTTGCGAAGCACGAATCAACTTGATGACTTCATCAAGATTATCAAGTGCAATACGCAAGCCTTCCAGAATGTGAGCGCGAGCTTCTGCTTTCTTCAAGTCAAACTCCGTACGACGGCGAATGACTTCAATTTGATGCTCTAGATAGTAATACAAAATATCACGCAAGTTGAGTGTACGCGGTTCGCCTTTAACAAGGGCAAGCATGTTGAACCCGAAGTTCATCTGCATCTGCGTTTGCTTGTATAAATTGTTTAGTACCACTGTAGGCGTTACATCACGGCGAAGCTCAATAACGACACGCATACCGTTACGGTCGGACTCATCACGCAGATCGGTAATGCCCTCGATTTTCTTCTCGCGGACAAGCTCTGCAATTTTCTCGACAAGTCTTGCTTTAACAACCTGGTAAGGCAGCTCGTGCACGATAATCCGCGCTTTACCACCATTCTCCTCGATTGTTGCGCGTGCACGCATGGTAACGGATCCGCGGCCTGTTGTATAAGCTTGTCGCATCCCTTCGCGTCCCATTACGAACCCGGCAGTTGGGAAGTCAGGACCTTTGATATAATCCATCAGTTCGATCGGAGTGATATCAGGATTCTGAATAAGCGCCTGTACACCATTGATAACTTCAGTCAAGTTATGCGGCGGAATGTTGGTAGCCATACCTACTGCGATCCCCGTCAAACCATTTACCAAGAGATTCGGGAAACGGGCAGGAAGTACTTTCGGCTCATGCTCTTCGCCGTCATAGTTCGGAATGTAATCGACCGTTTCTTTATTGATATCGCGAAGCATTTCCATCGCGATCTTGGACAAACGCGCCTCTGTGTAACGCATAGCTGCAGCCATATCGCCGTCAATGGAACCGAAGTTACCATGACCGTCGATAAGCATATAACGCAGCGAGAAATCCTGCGCCATCCGGACCATGGTCTCGTAAACTGCTGAGTCACCATGCGGATGGTACTTACCGATTACTTCGCCGACGATTCTGGCCGACTTCTTGTACGGCTTGTCCGGAGACATGCCAAGCTCGGACATGGCAAAGAGAATCCGACGGTGAACCGGTTTCAGTCCGTCTCGTACATCCGGAAGTGCGCGGCTAACGATGATACTCATTGCATAATCCATAAACGATTCGCGCATCTCAGTACCGATATCGCGATCCCTTACTTGCAGATTGTTCTCTTCCGCCATCGTTGACCTCCTAGGGTTGCTTATAACATCAACATGAGCCTTCGAATGCGATTACAGTGTTGTTCGCATCACGAAAGCAGGGATAATTCGTATAACAGAATACTAGAATCCATTATAGTTTTTTCTCAATCCAGCCAACCTTAAACGTTTACCAGCAATAAAGTTGCTTCAGGCATCCACCTGAATACAAACTTTCGCAAACGTAGGTATTCGCCCACTCCATGCACCGTTCTCCACCATAATCTAAGAGGGAATCAACGTGCGATTATTAGGGCTTCTTGCGTAGAAGCAAAAATAGGCATTATCCCTATTATAACATCGTTTTCAGCCTCTGTCTCCTGCATGCTGGGGCATCGATGCACCACCCATTATCCCTCTGGAAGGCGGGACCTTGTTGGCCATTCAACGCGTTAGAAGCAAATGGGAGAAAACTAAAGTACTGCTGCACTCGGACGAATTGCGTCAACGTATTCCGGTGACACAAGTATGGAGCACGTCTGAGCTTGAGCAAATGCTTGATGAATTTGAAATGGTTTATGTAAAACCCGATCACGGCACATTCGGCAATGGCGTCATTCGGGTGGAGAAAACAGGTGATACTACGTACACTTATCAGCTTGGAACCAAGCTGCAACGTTTTCATTCATTCGAAGCCATGGCTCAATCACTGGGGCAGGTCATACACGGACGCAAATATTTAATTCAGCAGGGCATTCATTTACTTACCTATGACAAAAGAAGATTCGACGTCCGCGTGATGGTTCAGCGCAACTTGAAGCAGCAATGGGTAACAACCGGTATCATCGGCAGAGTCAGCGATCCCTCTAAAGTCGTAACCAACTGTCATAATGGCGGTACTGCGATGCCTTTTGAGAAGCTGATGCGATCCCATCTTTCTATTGCGCAACTTGCCAGCTATCAAGAATGGCTAGCTGAACTTGGGGTTATCACTGCCCAGCAAATGGAGACTTCATATAACGGGATCAAAGAAATTGGTCTGGATCTGGCCATTGATCAATCCTTCAGGCCTTGGATCCTTGAGGTCAACACGATGCCTGATCCTTATATCTTCCGAAAACTGCCGGATAAAGATATTTTCCGCCGCATTTACCGTTATCACGCTGCAAATAATCGCAAAAAGAAATAACACAAGCCGCCCGAAACGCCGGACGGCTTGTTTGTTTATGAGATCCTATACGTCGAGGTTCTTTACATACTTCGCGAACTCTTGAATGAATTCACGGCGTGGTTCGACGTTATCCCCCATAAGGGTTTCGAAAATATTGTCAGCCTCAATGGCATCCTCGATCGTAACCTGAAGCATCGTACGGCTCTCTGGATCCATAGTCGTCTCCCACAGCTGCGATGCATTCATCTCTCCGAGACCTTTATAACGCTGTACATTGACTTTCGCGCCTTCACCGAATTCACTGATGATGGCATCGCGTTCTTTCTCACTTTGCGCGTAACGAACAACTTTATTGCGTTCGATCTTATAGAGCGGCGGCTGCGCGATGTAGATGAAGCCGGCTTCGATAATTTTGCGCATGTAGCGGAAGAAGAAGGTGAGCAGCAATGTACGAATATGAGCACCGTCGACATCAGCATCGGTCATGATGATAACTTTGTGGTAACGAGCTTTGGAGATATCGAAATCATCGGCAATACTCGTACCAAGCGCTGTGATAATTGCACGAATTTCCGTATTGGATAAAATACGGTCCAGACGCGCCCGCTCAACGTTCAAAATTTTACCCCGGAGCGGCAAAATCGCTTGGTAATGACGATCACGGCCTTGTTTAGCCGATCCACCCGCAGAGTCACCCTCTACGATGTAGATTTCACTGATTGAAGCATCCTTCGAGGAGCAATCCGCCAATTTACCCGGCAATGCGCTCACTTCAAGTGCACTCTTACGACGAGTTAATTCACGGGCTTTACGAGCTGCTTCACGCGCACGCGCTGCTTGAAGGCCCTTCTCGATGATTTTCTTCGAAACAGCCGGATTCTCATTCAAGAACTCTTGGAACTTCTCCGCGAAGAAGGATTCGACAATCCCCCGCACTTCACTGTTGCCTAGCTTTGTTTTCGTTTGACCTTCAAACTGCGGCTCCGGAATCTTAACGGAAATAATCGCAGTCAAGCCTTCACGAACATCGTCACCGGACAGATTGGAGTCGCTTTCTTTAATTGCATTCATTTTGCGGGAATACTCGTTAATAATGCGAGTCAGGGCACTCTTGAAGCCGGACTCGTGCGTACCGCCCTCATGCGTATTGATGTTGTTGGCGAACGAGTAGATGTTCTCTGTGTAGCTATCGTTATACTGCAAAGCTACTTCCACGTGGATGTTGTCCTTGGAGCCTTCTACGTAAATTGGCTGCTCATGCAATGCTTCACGATTACGGTTCAAATACTTAACGAATTCGTTAATCCCGCCTTCGTACTTGTACGTATTGGTTGCACCTGTCCGCTCATCAAGCAGCGCAATTTCAATTCCTTTATTCAAAAATGCAAGCTCGCGAATACGAGATTGCAATATCTCATACTCATAAACTAACGTCTCTGTGAAAATCTCCGGATCCGGTTTGAAACGAGTCGTTGTACCGGTTTCATCGGTATCGCCGATTACTTTGAGATCGTACTGCGGTACGCCGCGACGATACTCTTGTCTATGAATATGACCTTCCCGCTTAACGGTCACCTCTACATGCTCAGACAACGCATTCACGACGGAAATACCAACGCCATGCAAACCGCCGGACACTTTATAACCCTCGCCGCCAAACTTACCGCCTGCATGAAGAACGGTCATAACCACTTCGAGAGTCGATTTCTTCAGTTTCACGTTCTCTCCGACCGGGATACCGCGGCCGTTATCGACGACAGTGATACTGTTATCTTCATGAATGGTGACTTCAATGCGATTACAATATCCAGCTAGTGCTTCGTCAATACTATTGTCAACGACTTCCCATACGAGATGGTGAAGCCCTTTGCCGCTGGTAGAGCCTATATACATACCGGGGCGTTTACGTACCGCCTCTAATCCTTCAAGTACCTGAATCTGACTTTCATCATACGTATTCTGGTTCGACGACATGCTCAATTTCACTGCTCCTCTCAACTACTCTTGCCGCATCTAATGCTGCAATATCAATTCCCGTTGTGCGACGCTAGTTGGTCGCAAAATGGTGCGATCGTTTCTTCAGCGTTGAGGATGAAATCGGCGAATAGTAGATCTTATGCTCGGTCACTACAATGGATTTCGCTTCTTCTTCTCCTATAACTTCAACGTCTTTGCGCTTCCGAGCCTGTGCGACGAATTGCTTGGACAGCTTGGAGGACTGCTCGATTGAGATATCAAATATAGCTACGAGCTCTGTAGCACGAATAATTTTTTCTCCGCCCAAATGAATGTACATAGCCTCCACCTCTCATAGGCAACGCCTTAAGGCTTATTGTTCGACACGACCATCCTTCACCTGGTACACGCGGGAATCATGGAGCTTGCTAATATTGACGCTTTCAAGCCCGGTCGTCGTAATAAAGGTCTGCACTTTACTTTGAAAAGTCTCTATAAGCTGCGTCTGCCTGTGCTGGTCGAGCTCAGATAAAACATCATCGAGCAGCAGCAGAGGATACTCGCCGATTTCTTCATGGATAAGTTCAATCTCAGCTAACTTGAGCGATAAAGCTGTCGTTCGCTGCTGGCCCTGTGACCCATATACAGAGGCTTCTTTGCCATTTATAAAAAAGGCCATGTCATCACGATGAGGACCAACGAGCGTCATACCACGACGAAGCTCCTGTTCCTTTACTTGTGTTAACTTTATCATAAATTGCTCAAATAATATAGATTCATCTTCGGTTGAGTCGCTTTCGAAAGAAGGACGATACACGATTGTCAGCTCTTCTGCGCCGGCTGTTATGCCTGCATGAATGTGCTGTGCCCACTTCTGCAGCTTCTCTATGAAGTTTTGCCTTTTTTTCACAATTTTAACACCGTACTCTGCAAGCTGCATATTCCAGACTTCCATCATCGCCTGATTGGCATTGCCGGGCGATGCTGTTTTCAAGTAATTATTGCGCTGCACAAGCACTTTGCTGTATTGACCCAGTGCATGCAAATAACCGGGCTGAACCTGGCCGATTTCCATATCCAGAAACCGCCTTCGGATGCCCGGCGTACCTTTTACGATTTCCAAATCCTCCGGCGCGAACATCACGACATTAAGCGAGCCGACAAATTCACTTAGTTTGCGCTGCTCAAGCCCGTTAATCTTCGCTTTCTTCCCCTGTGTAGACAAAGACAGATCCAATGTGAGCGGACCGTATCGTTTCTCCACTTCACCCCGGATCCGCGCTTCAGAAGATTGCCAGCCGATTAACTCCTTGTCCTTGCTCGTACGGTGAGACTTCGTCAAAGCTAGCACAAATATCGCTTCCAGCAGGTTGGTTTTGCCTTGTGCATTACGACCGACAAACAGGTTGACCTGGCTGTCAGTCGCAAGCTCAATATGCTCATAATTGCGATAATGCTGCAATTGAATAGTTGTTAAACGCACTTGTATGCCCCCCGGTTACTGCTGACAAGCCGATTTGCTTGCTGCATTACCGTTTCACGATCGTAAAGCTGCCGAATCCTTTCACGTCAATCTTATCGCCGGTATACAATTTGCGACCGCGGCGGTCGTCCGGCTCTCCGTTGATTAGCACCTCGTTCTCCTGTAAGAAGAATTTCGCTGCCCCCCCGGAATCGATACAATCCGACAGTTTGAGGAACTGTCCCAGTGCAATATACTCTGTCGAAATCCCAATCTCTTTCATCGTTTCATTCTCCTTCTTTAGCCTGTCGTCCGGTAAGGCAAGATGAGGTGCAGGCTATGCGGATGGTCAGTCGGCTTAATGATGATCGGACTCATTGCGCCGTTAAATCCGATAAACAAATATTCGCTATCGATAACTTTCAGTGCATCAAGCATGTATTTGGAGTTAAAAGCGATGCGTAGCTGCTCACCATTCATTTCTTTCGCATCCAGTTTCTCCGTTACGCGGCCGAGTTCTGTGGAGCTCGAGGAAATTTCGATTGTGCCGTCTTCATCCGAAATAAGGCGAACAATGTTGGTTTTCTCTTCACGCGACATCAAATAGGCGCGATCGATCGCATCCGTCAATTTTTTTGTATGAAGAACGAGTTCTGTTTTGAACTGCTGCGGAATAATTTTAGAAGTGTCGGGATAGGTCCCGTCCAAAATACGCGAGTAGAACAACACATTACCGACTTTGAAGAGCACTTGATTATCCGCTACAACGATATCCACATGTGTATGATCGTCCGGAATGAGCTTGGATAACTCGTTTAGCGTCTTACCGGAAATAACAACATTGGAAAAACGGTAGTTTTCAGGCGTTTCGACAACGGCTGTTCGGCTTGCTAGACGATGACGGTCCGTTGCAACGAATTTTAGCTGGCCTTCTTGCAAATTCCAGAGCGCACCGGTCAAAATCGGCGTTTGTTCACTCGTAGAAGCTGCGAAAACCGTTTGGCGGATCATCGATTTCAGCAAATCGCCGGGAACGGAGATATTCTCACTTTGTTCGATTGTCGGAAGAATCGGGAATTCTTCGGGATCAAGGCCAACCATTTGAATATCGGTTGAGCCGGAACGAATCATCGTTTGGTGGTGGTCTTTCACTTCAATTTCGAGATCATCCGACGGAAGTTTCTTCACGATTTCTACAAAAAATTTAGCCGGGAGTACAACGCTGCCCGGTTTCTGTACTTTTGCGATTACAAATTCACCGTTCTCAACAGGAATAAAGCTTTGAATTGAAATATCGGTATCGCTGGCGGTAAGTGTTACACCTTGGTGAGTAACGTCGATTTTGATACCGCCGAGAATCGGAATTGCCGGTCTGCTGGAAGTTGCTTTGGAAACTTGTTGAATTGCGTCGTTTAATTGATCTTTTCGAATGGTTAATTTCATGAATGTCACTCCTATATTGCAGGGATCAAGGCGGCGATTGAGGAGGCTGCGTTGTCACCTATATTTGATGATGTTTATTTAAAGATATTAGTAGAAGTCGTAGTAGGGGCCCTGAATATGTGGATAAGTGGTTCAAACACGGATAAAGCAAGCCTATCCACATGTGTATAGCGTGTGCATAGGCTTGCTGATGAAATGTTGAAGAAGTGTATAACTTTTTGGGCTATATCCACAGTCTTCGTATTTACGTGTGATTTTTAATTTTATCCGTTAACGTTTGAACGATTTTGTAGAGCTCCGAATCCACTTTCAGCTGCTGCGTAATTTTCTCGTGCGCATGGATGACGGTTGTATGGTCACGTCCACCGAACGCTTCCCCGATCTTAGGCAGCGAGTAATCCGTTAACTCTCGGGATAGATACATCGCGATTTGTCTCGGGAACGCAACTGCCTTCGTACGCTTACGCGCTTTAAACTCCTCCAGCTTGAGCCCATAAAGCTCCCCAACTTTTTGCTGGATATCCTGCATCGTGATCATTTTTGGCCGGCTTGATGGAATAATATCTTTAAGTGCTTCTGCCGCCAAATGGGACGAGATGTCTTCATTAATGAGTGAAGAATAAGCTACGACGCGGATTAATGCGCCTTCCAGCTCTCGAATGTTCGTGTCGATTTGGCTGGCGATGTAGACCATGGCTTCATTCGGGATGTCCAGGTTCTCCGCTTTCGCTTTCTTACGCAGGATCGCGATCCGCGTCTCCAAGTCGGGCGGCTGAATGTCCGTTATTAAGCCCCATTCAAACCGGGAACGAAGCCGTTCCTCTAGGGTTGGAATTTCTTTGGGCGGTCGGTCACTCGAAATTACGATTTGCTTACGTTCCTCATGCAGCGCGTTAAAAGTATGGAAAAACTCTTCTTGCGTTTGTTCTTTGCCGGCCAGGAACTGTATATCATCAATGAGCAGCACATCAATGTTTCGGTATTTGTTGCGGAAACTCTCGCCTTTGTTGTCCCGAATGGCATTGATGAACTCATTCGTAAATTTCTCGGAGGATAAATAAAGAACCCGTGTATTAGGGTTATGTTCCAAAATATAATGCCCGATCGCATGCATTAAATGCGTCTTGCCTAGTCCGACGCCGCCGTATAAGAACAGCGGATTGTAAGCCTTCGCCGGTGCTTCGGCCACAGCTAAAGAGGCGGCATGGGCAAACCGATTATTGGCGCCGATGACGAACGTGTCGAACATATATTTGGGGTTAAGCATATGCGTGTAGGGCTCTTCCGGCCCGACATGCACGGTTGGCATTATGATTGGTTGGATTTCTGCTGGCTCAGGCGGCTTATTCTCTTCAATGACGAATTTAATGTCATATTGGCGCCCCATAAATTCCTGCAGTGTGGTCCGCACAAGCTTTGTATACCGGCTTTCGAGCCATTCGGCTGCAAAAGTCGTCGGCGCTGTCACAATGACAGTAGAATCACCACTAAACGAAGCCTTAGTCGCTTTAAACCAAGTGTCGAAACTTGGCTTGCTGAGCTTCGTTTGAATGATCGACAGCACCTGTTGCCACATTTCGTGCGTATGGCTATCCACAGATTGTCACTCCTTATCCAATTCACCGAAAACGGCGCGGTCGTGCTACTGATGTCGAAACATCGGGCTTTCTGATCAATTTCATCCACATTATTAAGGATGGGTGCATAAAAATTATCAAAAGGGGATGAATGTTGTTCACATTGTTATCCACAGGGTGTTGATAATGTTGAGGGGGAGTTGGAGTCATCCACATAGAAAACATAATCATCATAGCAAAATAACCCTTGATATTCAACGATTCCGCCGATTTTATCCACAAATTCTATAGGTTGTGTATAAGAGTTATCGACAACACTAGATATTGTTTATATCTTGTTACCAATTCGACATAATGCGGGAATCTCCGATAAATTCATCCACATGTTATTAAATTATCAACCTAAAGGCCCTGTTTATACTTTTATCCACAGCCTGGCTCTGGAGACTCTTCCCACAGCTGTTTCTGGTTGACTTTTGGGTACCTACATGGTTTAATTGAAAAAGGCGTTTTTTCACCGATGGACGCTCGTGGTTTGACTATCTCGGCTGCGCAGCTGTTCACGCTAAGAAAAAACTGATGATCGCTAATCGCGCCAGACGATAGAAATAGTAAATATGCAAGGTGATTTGAGTAAGGTATAGGAGGTGCATTGATAATGAGACCGACATTCAGACCGAACGTAAGCAAACGCAAGAAAGTTCATGGTTTCCGTAAACGCATGGCTTCCGCAAACGGACGTAAAGTGCTAAGCGCCCGCCGTCAACGTGGAAGAAAAGTATTGAGCGCGTAAACCTTAAGACCACACTACGTGGTCTTTTTTTCTTTTTTACGGCAAGAATAGAGGAAGAAGAACGAATGTGCGCTTCCTTTAATGAGGGAGAGACGATTGTTCACGTAGCATTTATAGAGGAAGATGCGTGGGCAAGAGAATCTTAGCTTTCTTATATATAAATAAAGGTCCGGTGAAGGTGTACCCGTGCAAAGAAAATTGCGATTGCGTAACCGCGAAGATTTCAGCCGGATTTATCGGAACGGCAAATCATTCGCAAACAGCCAGTTTGTCGTTTATTGGTCGCGCCAGCTGCAGGCGGATCCATTACGACTAGGCGTATCGGCGAGCAAGAAGATCGGGAATGCCGTCGTTCGCAATCGAATGCGGCGTCTTGTGAAAGAAATTGTCCGAGGGCAGAAGGACCGTATAACTGGGCAGCTCGATTTGATCGTCATTGTGAGGAAGCCGGCAGTAGGTCTTGAGTTGAAAGAACTCGAAAAAAGCATGCTTCACGTATTGAAACGAGCAGGGCTTCTGAAGACTTCGCGTTAAGGCGTGTAATCGCTTTTACGTGAGCAGGAGGCTTGTTTCTTTGTGCCATAAAATGTGATATAGTTTACGTGAATATGAAAATGTAAGTGGTCCTTGTTTATGGACCTTACGCTATCGGTATGCAGAGAGGAGATTTACATGTTGTCCCGTATTTCGAAACGAACATGGCTGACGGCAATTGCATTAATTGCGGTCATGCTTTTTCTGAGCGGTTGCTCTTCAGCCACTCATCCAGTATCCATGGCTGATCTGGAGCACGGCAACTTCTGGCAAAGAAATGTAGTGTACTATTTCTCATTAGTACTTGAGCATTTTGCCAAATGGTTCGGCGGCGAATATGGCATTGCGATCTTGCTAATGGTTGTCATCGTCAGAACGTTGATTCTCCCGCTTACGATTAAACAATACCGCAGCTCGAAGGCGATGCAGGCATTGCAGCCGGAGCTTGCGAAATTGAAAGAGAAGCATAAGGACAATCCACAAAAGCAGCAGGAAGAAACGATGAAGCTGTTCCAACAGCACAAAGTTAACCCGCTTGCAGGTTGTTTACCGCTGCTCGTGCAAATGCCGATTTTCATTGCGCTGTACAATTCGATTTATATGAATGAAAACATTCGTGAGCATACATTCCTGTGGCTGGAACTTGGACAGAAGGACCATACTTATGTGTTGCCGATCTTGGCTGCCATCACTACGTTCGTTCAGTCTAAGATGATGTCGTCCCAGCAGAAAACAATGCCAGCAATGCAAGGGATTATGATGATTTTCCCGGTATTGATCTTCGTTATGGCGTTGTCCTTCCCGGCTGCATTGCCGCTTTACTGGGTATTCAGCAATATCTACACGATTGTGCAAAACTATTTCCTATATGTACGCAACTCACCTAAGGGCAAGGAGAGTGTACCTGCGAAATGAAGAAAATCGTAGCATCGGGCAAAACGATCGAAGATGCTGTACAAAATGGTTTAACGGAATTGCAAGTGTCAGTGGATCGCGTTAATGTAACTGTTCTGGAGAAACCGTCCAAAGGTTTATTCGGCCTGATTGGTGCACGAGCTGCGAAAGTGGAGCTCGTTCTTGTACCTGTGATTGAACAGGTGAAGACGCCATCGGTTACTGCTGCAGCAGCCAAAGATCCGCTCCTTGAAACGGAACGATTCATCACCGAAGTGGCAAGAACGATGGGGCTTGACATTACGATTGCTCGTAACGATTCGAAAGACGGTTTAACCCTCGCGTTATCGGGAAGCGGCGATCTTGGCATGCTGATCGGACGTCGAGGCCAAACGCTTGACGCATTGCAATACCTGGTCAATATCGTGGCCAACCGTTATTCCAACAGCCATCTTCGCATTGTGCTTGATGCGGAAGATTTTCGCGAGCGTCGACGGAAGACGCTTGAAGATTTATCCGATCGGTTGGCGGGACATGTTATCCGTACTCGTAAGGAAGTTGTACTGGAACCGATGTCCCCGCACGAGCGGAAGATCATTCACTCGCAATTACAGAACCACGCCAAGGTTAAAACATTTAGTAAAGGCGATGAACCTAATCGCCGTGTTGTGATTACGCTTAAGTAGATGCATACAGCTCTTTTTCAGCAATGGCTCTTTAATGGTCATTGCTCATTTTTTTAAATATGAGGGAAAATAACATGATGATTCAAGACACGATTGCCGCCATTTCGACTGCTGTCGGAGAGGGCGGCATTGCCGTTATACGGGTAAGTGGACCTGAGGCGGTTGCTGAAAGTGCAAAACATTTCCGATCCAAATCGAATATTGTCACAGCTGATTCGCATACCGTCCACTATGGGCATATTGTGGATCCCATCAGCGGCGAAGTCGTAGAAGAGATTTTGCTGACGATTATGAGGGGTCCGCGCTCATTTACGGCGGAAGATGTCGTTGAACTTAGTACGCACGGCGGTGTTGTCGCGGTAAAACGTGTCCTGGAGCTGTTGCTTCGTTCTGGCGACGTTCGGATCGCAGAGCCAGGTGAGTTCACGAAGCGTGCTTTCCTTAATGGGAGAATCGATTTGACGCAGGCAGAGGCTGTTATTGATCTGATCCGCTCAAAGTCGGACCGCGCATTCTCAGTGGCGATGAAGCAAGCTGAAGGAATGTTGTCGAAGAAGGTTAAAGCGCTTCGTCATAATTTGATCGAGCTGCTTGCACATATTGAAGTGAATATCGATTATCCGGAGCATGATGTGGCCTCAATGACGAGTGACTACATCCTTGAACGATGCGGTGAGGCATGTGCCGAAATCGATCGATTGTTAAAAACGGCAAGCGAAGGCAAGATATTAAGAGAAGGCATTATGACGGCAATTGTTGGCCGGCCCAATGTCGGCAAATCTTCGCTGCTGAATGCGCTTGTACAGGAAAATAAAGCGATTGTGACGGACATACCGGGTACTACACGTGATGTCATTGAAGAGTACGTAACGCTCGGCGGCATTCCGCTGCGATTGTTGGATACCGCCGGCATCCGCGAAACTGCGGATGTGGTGGAACGGATCGGGGTTGAACGATCGCGCTCGGCGCTCGAAGAAGCGGATCTGATCTTGTTCGTGCTGAATGTGAATGAAGAGCTGCATCCGGATGATCGATTGTTGATGGAGCAATTCCGAAATCGACCTGTTGTTGTGTTACTGAACAAGACGGATCTACCTGTTGTGATGGACACTACTGAGGTTGAGGCGATTTTCTCCGAGGAGCAAATCGTTCGTTTGTCGGTTCTGCACGAACAGGGTCTTGAAACGTTGGAAGATGTCATTAAGCGTATGTTCTTCGGCGGTGAACTGGAGTCTGCGGATTTGACTTATGTCAGCAATGTTCGACATATTACGTTACTCGGTCATGCCCGTCAGTCGCTTGTAGACGCAATGGAAGCGACAGATATCGGGATTCCGATTGATATTGTGCAAATTGATGTACGTACAGCATGGGAACAATTAGGCGAATTAATAGGTGATTCGGTATCGGATTCGCTTATCGATCAAATTTTCTCTCAGTTCTGTTTAGGTAAATAATTTTAGTTGTAAGGCAAGGAGGGATAAAGTAATGGGATATCATGCAGGAGATTTTGATGTCATTGTGGTTGGAGCCGGTCATGCGGGTGTTGAAGCTGCACTTGCGGCTGCGCGAATGGGCTGTGAGACGCTGTTGCTTACAATTAACTTAGATATGGTGGCGTTCATGCCATGTAATCCGTCGATTGGTGGTCCGGCCAAAGGACATGTTGTGCGTGAAATTGATGCGCTTGGCGGGGAAATGGGACGCAACATTGATAAAACGTTTATCCAAATGAGGATGCTAAATACGGGTAAAGGACCAGCTGTTCACGCGCTGCGTGCACAAGCGGATAAGTTTCTTTATCAGCATTTCATGAAACAAACGATCGAAGAAACCGATCATCTGACTCTTCGTCAAGGGATGGCGGAGGAACTCATTATTGAGGATGGCGCCTGCGTAGGGATTATTACGAAGACCGGTGCAGAGTATCGGGCGAAAACCGTAGTTGTAACGACGGGGACCTATCTGCGCGGAAAAGTGATTATGGGTGAGCTGATGTATGAGAGCGGGCCGAACAATCAACAGCCTTCGGTTAAGCTGTCCGAGAGCTTGCGTTCACTCGGCTTGCAGCTTGTACGCTTCAAAACCGGCACGCCGCCTCGCGTGCATAAGGACACAATCGATTTCTCTAAAACAGAGATTCAACCCGGCGACGAGAAACCGAAGTTTTTCTCCTATGAAACCGAATACTCCGACAATGAGCAGCTTCCTTGCTGGTTGACGTACACGTCTGAGGAAACGCATAAGATTATTAACGATAATCTCCATCGGGCTCCTATGTTCTCCGGTGCTATTGAGGGAACAGGTCCGCGGTATTGTCCATCCATTGAAGATAAAATTGTACGCTTCGCCGATAAACCAAAACATCAAATCTTCCTAGAGCCGGAAGGGAAGAATACGTCGGAGTATTATGTACAAGGACTCTCCACAAGTATGCCTGAGGATGTGCAGTTGAGTATTCTCCGTTCTATTCCAGGATTGGAAAAAGTTGAAATGATGCGTACGGGTTATGCAATCGAGTATGACGCTGTTGTTCCGACTCAACTGTGGCCATCATTAGAAACGAAGGTTGTTCCGGGTTTATTCACAGCGGGACAAATTAACGGAACATCCGGTTATGAGGAAGCGGCGGGACAAGGCGTTATGGCTGGAATTAATGCAGCACGTAAAGCGCAAGGGAAACCGCCGGTTATCATTGAACGCTCGCAAGGCTATATTGGCGTGCTCATTGATGATTTGGTGACAAAAGGTACAACAGAACCGTACCGCTTGCTTACTTCGCGCGCAGAATACCGCTTGTTGTTGAGACATGACAATGCCGATCTTCGTTTGACTCCAACCGGTTATGAGATTGGTTTGATCTCGGAAGCGCGGTATCAGAAGTTCACACAGAAAAAGCTATTAGTGGAGCAAGAAATCGAGCGTTTGAAAACAGTTAAGATTCGTCCTGACGAATTAACGCTGCAACTGCTGGAGGAAGCTCAGTCTACGCCGATTCAACAAACGACAGATGGTCTTTCTTTATTGAGACGTCCGGAAGTTTCGTATAACATTATTGATCAACTTTCCCCATCATCGGAAGTGCTTACCGATGATATGAAGGAGCAAGTTGAAATTCAAATTAAATACGTCGGTTATATCGAGAAACAACAATTACAGGTGGAGCGTCTTGCTAAAATGGAGAAGAAGCGAATCCCAGACGATATTGATTACATGGCGGTCAACAATCTCTCCAAAGAAGCGAAAACGAATTTATCTAATATTCGTCCGTTGTCGATTGGGCAAGCTTCACGAATTGGCGGGGTAACACCGGCTGACATTTCAATTCTTCTCGTCTATTTAGAACACTACAATAAGGTTATTGCAGCACGGGGGTAAGTATGAACGCAACTGAAGCTTGGTTTACTGAATTATTGCAAGAGCATGGAGTGGCAGTTTCGCCGCTCCAGCTGGAGCAGTTCCAAACCTATTATGAACTGCTTGTGGAATGGAACGAAAAAATGAATTTAACAGGCATTACGGAGAGAGAAGCGGTGTACGAGAAACATTTCTACGATTCCGTCACTCTCTCTTTCTTTGTGAAAATGGACAAAGTGTCATCACTGGCGGACATTGGTTCAGGTGCAGGGTTTCCGAGCCTGCCATTGAAAATTTGCTTCCCGCATCTTAAAATTACAATAGTGGACTCCTTAAACAAGCGGATTCAATTCCTTCAGCATGTCGTGCAAACGCTGGGTCTTCAGAACGTGGAATGTGTTCATGGTCGTGCCGAAGATATCGCGCGCCTCGCTAATCATCGTGATGCCTATGATGTTGTAACCGCTAGAGCTGTTGCACGGCTCAGCGGCTTAAATGAGTTATGTCTTCCTTTTGTACGAAAGGGTGGCGTATTCGCTGCAATGAAAGGATCCGATCCTGCTGAGGAAGTAAATGAATCAAAACGCAGTATGATTGAGTTGAAGGCGAAGCTTACTTCCGTAGAACATTTGAAGCTGCCCTTCGAGCAATCAGATCGCCATATCCTCCTTATGGAGAAGCTTGGGACTACACCTGCGAAGTATCCAAGAAAAGCAGGGTTACCGCTGAAACAACCTATTATATAGTGATTATGGATTGATATTGTTTCACGTGGAACATTTTACTGGCAGTCACAATTGTTTCGATAATAAATGTCTGTCAAGCAGGAAATCAACTTACAGCCGGCGAATTATAGTAGGAACGACAATACTCGGCACTTTGAAATCGGGTGGTAGTTGACGATATGAAAGAACAATTCTCACGTTTATTCGGATTGAGTGATTCCAAAAGTGTAAGCCAAGATGAAGTGAAGCAGCTTCCAATTGAAGATGTGGACACGAGTCCTTATCAGCCGAGGACTGTCTTCGACGATGATCGTATTGATGAACTCAGTCAAACCATTCGCACACACGGCGTTATTCAACCGATCGTTGTCAGGGTGCGCGGTGGGAGATATGAAATCATTGCAGGTGAACGGCGCTATCGTGCAGTTAAAAAGCTCGGCCTTGAGACGATTCCGGCAATCGTACGTGAATTTAATGATTCTCAGGCTGCTTCTATTGCTCTGATCGAGAACCTTCAGCGTGAAGGACTCACTTCCATAGAGGAAGCGGTCGCTTATCAGAAGCTCATTGATCTTCACAATCTTACGCAAGAAAGCCTAGCTCAACGTTTAGGTAAAAGCCAATCGACAATTGCAAACAAGATTAGGCTCCTAGGTCTTGGTGATACCATTAAGAATGCGCTAATGGAACGTAAAATTACGGAGCGTCATGCAAGGGCGTTGCTATCACTTGATACAGAAGAGCTTCAACTGAAAGTATTGGACGACATCGTTACGAAAGAGCTGAACGTGAAACAAACGGAAGCTCGAGTGGCGTTCTACAAAGAAGCTACTAAGTCAAAAAAGCCAAAGCGGGTTTCATTTACAAAGGATGTACGTTTGGCGCTTAATACAATAAGACAATCCATTGATATGGTTTCGGGATCGGGCTTGCAAATCAAGACCAATGAACAAGATTACGAGGATCACTACGAGATCGTAATTAAAATCCCGAAACGATAATAGCGATTGCGATTCAAACAGCCGTCCGAACTAGGGACGGCATCGTCATTTAATCGTTTCATAAGGCTTCATTAAAGTAATCAGCATAGAGGTGAACGGTTTGTCTAAAACGATAGCAATAACGAACCAGAAGGGCGGTGTCGGGAAAACGACCACGTCCGTTAATCTGGGTGCTTGTCTAGCATCGCTTGGCAAGAAAGTATTGCTCGTAGATATTGACCCACAAGGCAATACGACGAGTGGAATTGGAATTAATAAAGCAGATGTCGCACATTGTATTTATGATGTGCTTATTAATGATGTTCACCCAAAAGATGCTACTTGTTCTACTAATATTGAAGGACTTAATATAATACCAGCTACGATTCAGTTGGCCGGTGCGGAGATTGAACTTGTTCCTACGATATCACGCGAGCAGCGCTTGAAGAAGTCGCTTGCCCTGGTTAAAAACCAGTATGATTACATTCTTATTGATTGCCCTCCTTCATTGGGTATTCTTACAATTAACTCTTTAACGGCTTCTGATTCTGTTATCATTCCTATTCAATGTGAATATTACGCGCTGGAGGGTCTGAGCCAGCTATTAAATACAGTACGTCTAGTTCAGAAACACCTGAACACTACACTTCAAATTGAAGGTGTCTTACTTACGATGTTTGATGCTAGGACAAACCTAGGCATTCAAGTAATCGAAGAAGTTAAAAAGTATTTTCAACAAAAGGTGTACCAAACGATTATTCCGAGAAATGTCCGTTTAAGCGAAGCTCCTTCACATGGGCAATCCATCATAACTTACGATCCAAGATCCAAAGGGGCAGAGGTGTATCTTGAACTCGCGAAGGAAGTGATTATGTATGAGCAAGCGGCTAGGTAGAGGACTTGATGCGCTTATCCCATCGCTATCTGTAAGCGAAGATGATAAAGTTGTTGAAGTTTCGTTAACACAGCTTCGTCCCAACCCATATCAACCGCGTAAAACGTTCGATGATGATGCGATTAAAGAACTCGCAGAATCCATTAAACAACACGGAGTCATTCAACCGATCATTGTTCGTACCGTACTTAAAGGGTATGAAATCATTGCCGGTGAGAGACGTTTCCGTGCATCACAGCTTTGTGGCAACCCAACAATTCCAGCGGTAATCCGCAACTTCTCGGATCAACAGGTAATGGAGATTGCATTGATCGAGAATCTTCAACGCGAAGATCTCAATGCAATGGAGCTGGCAATTGCGTACCAAGCACTCATGGATAAATTCGATCTGACACAAGAAGAACTTTCCATGAAGGTGGGTAAGTCGAGATCACACATCGCAAACTTTCTGCGCTTGCTGTCTTTGCCTGAACAAATCAAAGATAATGTTTCACGTGGAACAATTTCAATGGGGCATGCAAGGGCAATTGTGGGTGTGAAGGAAGATGCACGCAAAAAAGAACTTGCTGAACTAACCATTACGAATGAGTGGAGTGTACGTCAATTAGAAGAAGCGATCAAAAACTTGGATCAGCCAACAGCTGAGAAAAACAAACCGCAATCTTCTAAAAAACGTGATCCTTACATCGATCAGCTTGAAGAAACGCTTCGCGAACAATTCAAGACAACGGTAAAGATTAAACAGCAGAAAGATAAAGGTCGTATTGAACTCCTCTATTATAATAAACAGGATTTAGAACGGTTATTGGAATTGCTGCAACAACTATCTTAATACCAAAACTCAAATAGCATACTCGATTGGGAATCCCCGTTTGAAGTAGGGGTGCCAATCGAGTATGCTATTGTTAGCATTATAAGGGTTTCGGCGTATTGGTTAGAGGAGGAATGAAATGATGCAGCAGACGACGGATAAGGGATTAATCTATCTTGATCATGCGGCGACGTCATGGCCAAAACCGGCTGGAGTAATTGAGGCTGTGGTGGAAGCAATGGAACATGATGGTGCAAACCCGGGAAGAGGCAGTCATGCGATGGCTGTTCGGGCAAGCAGAATTCTGTTCAATACGAGAAAAGCATTGGCAAAGCTGTTCGTGGTATCTAACCCGAACGATATTGCATTTGCCTTAAATACAACAATGGCTCTCAACACCGCAATAAAAGGAATGCTGAGAAACGGCGATCATGTAATCGCCACATCAGTGGAACATAATTCCGTTCGGAGACCACTGGAATATCTAAAGCGAGTAAATGGTGTTGAGGTTAGTTATGTAGAACCAAATGATGCAGGAGAATTGGACGCGAAACAAATTGAAGCTGTAATTCAGCCGAACACAAAGCTTGTTATTGTGAACCATAGCTCGAATTTGTTAGGGTCAATACTACCTGTTGAAGACATTGGTGAGATCACGCGAAAACGTGGAATAAAGCTGCTTGTTGATGCTGCTCAAACAGCCGGACTATTGGAGATTAACGTGGAGAGAATGGGGATCGATATGCTCGCGTTTCCGGGCCATAAAGGGCTTCTGGGACCGCAGGGGACGGGTGGGTTATATATTCACCCCAACGTAGAGCTGGAGCCCCTCCTGCACGGTGGTACGGGCAGTCAATCGGAGGCGATTGAACAGCCAACTGTTCGTCCTGACAGGTATGAAGCAGGTACTCAGAATGCTGCTGGAATTAATGGTTTGAAGGCTGGTGTGCAGCACATTCTGCATGAGACGGTGCAAAACATCCATACTAGAGAATGGATGCTGACACAGCAATTGATGGAGGGACTTCATGCTTTGAACGGAGTTCACATCCTTGGTCCGGAACTCGGCAAACCTCGGACCGGAATTGTGTCCTTTGTATTGTCCGGAGCAGATCCATCCGAGATTGGATTTATTCTGGATCAGCATTATCAGATTGCCGTTCGAACCGGATTCCATTGTACCCCGCTCGCACATGCAATTGCAGGGACGAAAGAAACAGGGGCAATACGCGCAAGTGTGGGATGCTTCACGACTAAACAAGAGATTGATGCGCTTATAGCGGCTGTGAAGGAAATAAAACAGCAATACAGCTAATGTGCTTTAAACGGGGGAGAGTAAGACATCATGAATGAACTGATTGAAAGACCGTCCGATTGGATAACAGTTGGACTGCTTGTTGTTGTTCTGATCTTATTGATACGCAGCTTTGTCATCGGCAGCAAGTTGAAGCGACTGCGTAAAAGTTACACGCAGTTTATGAGCGGTGCAGGGGTCGAAGAGCTTGAAAGCGTCATTGTGGAACTGAAGCAGCGTCTTAGTGCTCAGGAAGAAGGACAGAACAAGCTAAAACAAAACGTTCATACGCTCAATGATACATTGAAGAAGAAGAAAGGAAACATCGGTATTCATCGCTATAATGCTTTTGCAGAACGAGGCAATGATCTGAGCTTCTCAATAGCAGTGATTGATGACGCTGAAGACGGTATGGTACTAAGCGGCATTCACGGCCGAGAGAACACCTTCGTCTACGCCAAGCCGGTGCAAGAAGGACAATCGAAATATCCGCTAACCCCGGAAGAAAAAGAAGCAATCAGTCTTGCGTCGCAGCGGGAATCGAAGTAGGGCGCACGCATTTCATAATCGATAAGAAGAGACTATGCGCAATAATATCAGACATCCGCATAACAAGATGAAGCCGAGTGTTTTGCAAAACAAAATACTCCATAAATCCGCCGACATTCACGATGCCCGTGATATGGATGTCACCAACCGGCGGCAGATCTTTATTAACACCGGCACCCGGACGGACCGGACCAGAACCGACTTGAATACAGCCGACACTAGCGGCTTGACCCAAGCAGGCATCGATACCGATGACAAAAGGCTTGCGGACAAACTTGTTAATGTCGATCAAAGTTTCGTCCAGGTTCATGGCATGGACAGGTTCCTCGAGGGTGCCATAAAGATCGAAGAAAGGGCTCCGATACTTGCTGAGAGAAGTGCCGACAAGCGGGCCGAGTGAATCGCCTGTGGAACGGTCAGTGCCTACACATACAACAACAAGCCTACGATCAGCAGGGACGTTGTCTAAAAGGTACGTGATGCGGTTCATCAGTAGTCCTGTAATGTTAGGTTCTGTGTACGGTACTTTGAGCGGTGCTTCTTTCATTCCTGGCAATTTCATAGATTCTCCTCCCGCCAACTCTATGAATTCCAACAACCTGATCGATAGAAAAACAGTTGTTATCACTTGGTTACTAGTATATGGTTGGGACAACCATTTTATACTTGTATAACTAATGAACCTTCAATAAAACAATCAGGAGGTGCAGATGCATGCTCATTGCTTTTGACTCCACCCAGCAGGCTCTGCGGGCGGAAATGCTATTAGAATATGCTGAGGTTGAAATAGATATCTGTCCGACGCCGAAGCAAATTACTGCGGGCTGTGCACTATCCATTCATTTTCCGGAGAGTGATTTGCTAGTCGTGAAGGATGTCATCAATCAAGAGAGTGTTGAGATTAGGGGAATATTTAGACAAATTGAAGATCGGTACGAGCCCATTGAGTTATGACGCTTAAAGGGATACGATAGAGAGTAGAAACAGCTTTAGGGGAAAGGGAGCGGACTGTTATGGAGAGGAAGCAGTTTGAACTGGGCGATGTTGTACAGATGAAGAAGCAGCATCCATGTGGAACAAATGAGATGGAGATCATTCGTATGGGGATGGATATCCGAATCAAATGCGTCGGCTGCAAACACAGCGTTCTCATACCGCGTGCGAAGTTCGAGAAAAACTTGAAAAAGGTGCTTCGTTCGAAGGCTGAAGAGGGCTTAAATGAGGGAGAAAGCTTCAATGGAACATCAACCAATTAAAGCTTGCAATTGGACGAGCACCGTGTTAAGATAAGTTCTGTTCTGCTGATTCACCTTTATGGAGAGGTACCCAAGAGGCCCAAGGGGGCTGACTCGAAATCAGTTAGGCGTGTCAAAGCGTGCGTGGGTTCGAATCCCACCCTCTCCGCCATATTTCAATCAATCAACGACCTTAGCGGGTCGTTTTTTTGTTTATAATAATGTTTTCACCCTAAGACGATATGGGTTCTTTGTGAATGGAACTCAATTCCATGGAACTGAGCAGGCCACATAGAGTCATTAGTGATGAGCCTAAATTTCGATGCGCCTAAAATGGAGAAGCGGGTCCTCACGAGCACTTTTCTCCTGCATCGTAGGCACAACGAAAAAAGGGCTCTTGCGAGCCCTTCTCCGACGGTGTTTGATTTAGAAAACAGTCATCACTACAAGCTCTTCGTAAGAAACCTCGGTTCACCGATCTTTAGTCGGTGTGCGTGTGTTACAGACACTGGTCTTTGGCACATCCCTCCGCTTCTATGCTGAGTGGACAAGATCTCCTTGAGGTTCGTACATGTATGGGTTCAACGGAACCACACCTCTCTTTACACCGTCACAACTATGATGCGCAGCTTGTTTTTCTTCTATACAACAGATTCAAAAAATCAGTACATTCGTTTCCACTTGCGATCCTTGTTCGAAAGGGCCGGAAACTTGTCACCTTTCGCCAATCGTACCTTCTGCGGATGATTAACACCCATATGGAAAGATGCTTCACCGATTTCAATATACAACCCGTCGTTTGGCGCACGGTCGCCTTCTCGAAATTCTGTCCATTCACCCATTAATGAATTACACCTCCAGTGCGGTTGCACAAATGAGGACGACGCAGAGATTCCGTCCTGATCATTAGTATGCAACAAATGAGGGAGGAACATGAACGGAAGAAAGAGGCAGGCGAATGACCGGAATCAACACTTGTCAAGAAGGGACTAAGTTTGGTATAGTATTCAGGTATGCGAGAAATTAACTCGCTCCTTGCTCCCTTTTAGGGGGCCGCATAGTCCAAGAGGAGGTGAAACATATGCGCAAATACGAAGTGATGTACATCATTCGTCCGGATGTGGAACAAGAGTCGGTACAAGCTTTGACTGACAAGTTCCAAGCAATCATCGGAAACGGTGGAGAGGTCACAAAGCATGACGTGATCGGTAAACGCCGCCTTGCGTATGAAATCAACAAGATTCGTGACGGTATCTACGTACTGGTACATTTCAACGCAACTCCAGAAGTTGTTGCTGAACTTGACCGCGTCATGAAAATTACGGATGAAGTTATCCGTTTCTTAGTTGTTAAAGATGTAGCTTAGTCTCATCAACGCAAGGATGTTTCGATTGGAGGCGATAAACGATGTTGAACCGTGTTATTCTCATCGGTAGATTAACAAAGGATCCTGAAATGCGCTATACGCCGGCAGGTGTTGCGGTAACGCAATTTACACTTGCGGTGGATCGTCCGTTTACGAGCGGTGGTCAGAACGAACGGGAAGCAGATTTTATTCCGATCGTAACTTGGCGTCAGCTCGCTGAAACTTGTGCGAACTACTTACGCAAAGGCCGCCTAACAGCGGTTGAAGGCCGTATCCAGGTTCGGAATTACGAGAACAACGAAGGCAAGCGGGTCTACGTGACTGAAATTATTGCTGATAATGTGCGTTTCTTGGAATCCGGTAACCGTGAGAATGGTCCGCGTGATGAGGGTGCGGCAAGCTATGGCAGCGGAAACGGTAACTACGGTGGAGGCAACTCACAAGGTGGCACCAGCGGTGGTAATCCACAGGGTGGAGGCCGTTCGGGAGGCACACCAAGGAACAACAATAGTCGTGATCCGTTCTCAGATGACGGACGCCCGATCGATATATCGGAAGATGATTTGCCATTCTAACTGAAAGGACGGATGAACATGAGCTTTAAGCAAAGAGATGGTGGCGACGAGCGTCCAGAACGCAAATTCGGCGGTCGTAAAGGCCGTAACAAACGCCGTAAAGTATGTTTCTTCACAGCTAACAAAATTACGCACATTGACTATAAAGATACGGACCTGCTTCGTAAATTTATCAGCGAGCGCGGCAAAATTTTGCCACGTCGTGTAACTGGAACAAGTGCAAAGTATCAACGTCTTCTGACTGTAGCGATCAAACGCTCCCGTCAAGTAGCGTTGTTGCCTTACACAACGGAATAGGACGTAATCAAGAGGCAGCCAATTTGGCTGCCTTTTTTTGCGTGCATATAAGCAGTCACCTGTTAAAACTTACTTGCTTGCTGCTCAGCATAATCGCCGATAAAAGGAAGCTTAAACCTTTTCCCCTGCAAGGCGAGGAGCATTAATGCAATCCATAATATAAATGACAGCGGAGCAAGTAAAATGCCAAGAAGCCAGCCGATAAACGGGATAAAGCCGAGCACAATATTAAGGACAACCAGTACGACAGAGACGAGGATCGATTGCATGGCATGAAATTTCACGAAGCTGCTTCGCTTCTCCAGCACAAGAAACAAGATGCCGGTTACAAAGCTGCCCAAATAACAAAGCAACCCGACGATCTTAGGGTCAATGCCTGTCGATGATGGATCAGGACCAAACAACGGTGCTTGCATAATGACGCTCCCTCCTTTGTAGGTATGTATTCGAGCTTTGGCCAAACTATGCTTGGTTGAAATCCCCATAAATGACAAAGGAAATCGTAAACCATTTGTAACTTTCGGTTTCGCCTAATCGTTTAGAATAAGGAAATCGCGTGTAAATAGATTTGTAGAGAATGGAGCGTTACAACGAATATGCAACCGAGAAAATCACGACGAACGTATAAATGGCTGGCAGCGATCCTCGTTATTGTCGTACTTGCAGGAACAGTCGGCTATTTCAATCGAAATGCGCTGGCGATGTGGGGCTTTGATACGTTCTTATCCGGATCGGTTAAGGACAGGCTGGAGAATTCATATCAGCCATTAGAGGGCCATGAGCCGGTCAAAACAACGTACAAGCCGGAGGAGCCATTCTCCATGCTGCTCCTCGGCGTCGATCAGAGGGACAAAGAGATAGGCCGCTCAGATACGATGATCTATACCGTCATCAGACCCAAGGATGGCGCCATTCTAATGGTATCCATTCCCCGCGATACGTATGTCGAAATCGTAGGCAAAACAACGAAGTCCGGCAAACAATGGGAAGATAAGATCACCCATGCCTATGCTTTTGGCGGCGCGAAAATGTCGGTTGAAACGGTCGAAAGGTTGTTCAACAACACAATCGATCATTATGCTACAATAAACTTTACCGGCTTCCGTGAAGTGATTGACGCCATGGGCGGAATCGCACTTCCGATTACGGAGGATCT
Source organism: Paenibacillus sp. J22R98 (assembly GCF_059383835.1). Lineage (NCBI taxonomy): Bacteria > Bacillati > Bacillota > Bacilli > Caryophanales > Paenibacillaceae > Paenibacillus > Paenibacillus sp. J22R98. The sequence goes on along the minus strand of NZ_JBXENW010000004.1, from coordinate 480,000 downwards.
CGTCAATGACGATCCTGATCACGAGAAGTTCGTCGTTAAGGCCGGTAAAGAGCTCTACAATGGCACTGAAGCGCTCAACTTTGTTCGGTACCGTGAAGATGCAGGCGGCGATACAAGCCGCGCAGGACGTCACCAGCAGTTCTTAAACGCCATCATGGCTAAAGCTTCGCATGTCCAGCAGTGGACGAAGATTCCTGAACTTATTTCAATTATGGGTGAGAATTTTACGACGGATTTAACACCGCAGCATATGATTGATTTGGCGAAGAGCATGCTGCAAAGCGACAACCGCACCATTTACAGCCACACGCTGAAGGGCAATGGACATCGTAAGGTGAATCACGGCGCTTGGTACTATTTTGCGGATGAAGAAGATTTGGCTGCAACGCAACAGTTAATTAAGGCATGGCTGGATCCAGCGAAAACGAAAGCAGAGCTGCCGCTTCCGGAGGAATACCAGGTTAAAGATCAGAAGCCTGTGCAGTCGTTGTCGTCGAAAACGAAAGCAGCATCAGAGAAGCATTAACGGCAATGCGGCGCCTAGATGAAATTCGAAGGCGCACGTCAAGCTGCAGCTAGGCCCGGAGCTCTTCACGAACAGGGAAGACAAAGTAGAAGGGAATGGGAACGCAACATGAATATTGCTTTTTTTCTGCTGCCTAAGCAAGAGGTAGTATGGTTGACGCTCGATGCAACGCTGCGTCAAACATTGGAGAAGATGGAGCATCATCGCTACACGGCTGTACCGATACTCGACAATCAGGGCGGATATGCAGGCACACTTACTGAAGGCGATCTGCTGTGGTATATGAAGAACAATCCGCAAGTGACATTTGATCAGACGAATAAAGTGAAGCTAACAGATGTACAGATGCGCATGACGAACAAGGCCGTCCAAATTGACGCGAATATGGAAGACTTAATCTCCCTGGCGAAGGTTCAGAACTTTGTGCCTGTCGTGGATGACATGAACCGGTTTATCGGCATCGTGCGTCGGAGTGACATTATCGACTACTGTGAAGCACTTATCTTAAATCAACATAAACAAGCCAGCAAAGAAATGGCTGCCGGCTAAATCAAACGCCGTCCTCAATTCAGAGGGCGGCGTTTTGTCGTTCCTATTGCGCCAGATCGCAGAGGCCCCACTGGACAAGGCCCCCTGTGTTGCCGGAATTGTTTTATGATATAATGGGGAGTAAATCATTAGTTCTGTACTAGTAAATCAGCAAGAGGTGAACGGTTTGAAAACCGGTTTAAAGTCAATTCTATGGAGCTTCTCAGCGTTAATTCTACTGCTCTTGGTAGCAGTCCCCGTCCTGAATGCGCTGGCTGCGGCAGTATTAATGGTGCCAACGGTAATCCTCTATACGACCTTGTCAAAACGAGCATTTACACTGCATATGACAGCCGTATATGGAATTGGCGTATTAATTATGGGACTTCCTGCCTTAATCGTTGGTCTGTTTTTCTTAGTTCCATCGCTTGTTATGGGGCATTTCTACCGGAAAGGGGCTCCAGCCCGGAAGGTCATAACGGCTACCGTCATAACGGTGCTTGCTCAGCTTCTGCTTGAGCTGGTTGTGTTTGACCTCGTATTCGATTTCTCCTTAATGGATGAAATCCGCGACATGATTACGAAGACAGTGGAAAACTTGCGGGAACAAGGACTTATGCCAAGCGTTTGGACGGCAACCGTAACGGAATCGTATGTGCAAAGCTTGATTCATTCCATTCCGATGGCGCTTATTACCGTATCGTTCCTGCTGACGATTATTACGCATGCGATTGCAGCGCCTTCTCTGCGTTCAAACGGATTAACGATTTCGCGTTTGCAAGCAGCACGTGAATGGAGATTGCCTCGGGTATTTGTGTTTTACTACTTAATTGTACTCATAGCGGATATGGCTACACCGAACACGGGCTCCTCCTTCATGACGGTGACGCTTCATAACTTGGTACCGCTGATGCAGCTTGCTTTCTCCATTCAGGCAATGGGCTTCTTCTTCTTCCTGGCGCATGAACGTAAATGGAACAAAGCGATCCCGGTGCTTCTATCGATAGTTGTCGCGATATTCCAACCGTTTAGCTTGATTGGGGTCATTGACGCAGCTTTCCCAATCCGTAAAGCGTTTAAGAAATCGTGATACGGGGGCGAATGAAACGATGCCAAAGTTTTTAATTAATCGCTGGCATGGGATGCACCATTTGTGGGCATTCGTGCTGATGATTCTACTGACGGTTACACTGGCTTTCTATGAATGGAAGCTCGGCATGCTGGGGCTGCTGCTCTGCGGTGCGGTGGGCTTCTCCTCCGTCATGGCGGAGCGGGCTTTCCGCCGCGATTTAAAGGTTTATCTAGGGACGCTGTCGTATCGAGTGAAGAAAGCCGGCAACGAGGTTATCAGTGATTTACCATTCGGCATTATTCTCTATAACGAAGACAAGACCGTGGAGTGGCATAATGCGTTTGTCACGCACATGCTGGAGCGGGATTCTGTCGTCGGGGAGTCACTGGAGGATCTGTTCCCCACACTGTCTCAGGCGAAAGAACGCGAGGGCACAGTAGAAGCGCATGTAGGTAACTCGGTTTATGAGCTGCAGTTCCGATTCGATGAAAGGCTGCTCTATATTCGGGATATGACGCAGCGCTGGCAGCTGGCTAAGCGGTATGAGGAAGAGAAGCTTGCGCTTGGTATCGTCATGATGGATAACCTCGATGAGGTTACGCAAGGCATGGACGATCAACAGCGCAGCACGCTGCTTTCGAAGGCGACTGCCGAGATAACCGATTGGGCGAATAAGTTTCATGTGTACTTGAAACGACTTACTTCCGACCGTTACTTGGTGATTACCGACATGCGTACGCTCAAGCAGCTTGAGCTGTCACGGTTTGTTCTCCTCGACGAGGTGCGGGAAATTACGGCCGAGAACAAGATCCCAATGACGCTCAGCATCGGCTTCGCTGCAGGCGCTGAGAGCGTTGTGGAGCTTGGCCACTGGGCACAGATTAGTCTTGATTATGCACTTGGACGCGGCGGCGACCAGGCTGCTGTAAAGGTCGGACAGCGGCAGTCTTTCTATGGCGGGAAGTCGAACGCCGTGGAGAAGCGGACCCGAGTTCGGGCGAGGGTTGTCGCGCATGCGCTGCGTGATTTGATCAAGGACAGCGACCGCGTCGTCATTATGGGGCATAAAATGCCGGATATGGATGCGATCGGTGCTTCCATTGGCGTACTGAAGGCTGCTATGCTCTTTAATAAAGAGGCGTACATCGTGCTGGAGGGCGTTAATCCTTCGATTCAGAAAATGATGGAGATGCTGCGGGAAGAAGAGCGGATTGCGAAGAGGTTCATAACGCCTGAGCAGGCAAAGGAACTGATCGGCGGCAACACGCTTGTCGTCGTCGTCGATACGCATAAAGCATCGATGGTGAAAGAACCGAAGCTGCTGACGCAAACGGACAAAATCGTTGTAGTGGATCATCACAGACGCGGAGAAGAGTTTATCGCGAATGCGATTCTGGTCTACATGGAGCCTTACGCATCCTCGACTTGTGAGCTCATTACTGAGCTGCTGCAATATATTAACGATCGCGTGCTGCTTGACGTCAGAGAAGCGACAGCGCTGCTCGCGGGGATTACCGTGGACACGAAGAGCTTCTCGCTGCGCACCGGCTCGCGTACTTTCGAAGCGGCATCGTTCCTGCGCCGCAATGGGGCGGATTCGACCTTGATTCAGCGGATGCTGAAAGAGGACTTGGCCGAATACATTAAGAAGGCAGAGATTATTAAGCAGGCTGAAATCGTGTATGACCATATCGCGATCGCGATGACGGAGCAAGGCCGGCAGTATTCGCAGCTGCTTATCGCGCAGACGGCGGATACGCTGCTTAATATGACCGACGTGCTCGCATCCTTCGTCATTGGAGAGCGGCCGGATGGTCTGATTGGCATTAGTGCCCGCTCATTGGGCCACATGAACGTGCAAGTGGTCATGGAGCGTATGGGCGGAGGCGGACATTTAACCAATGCCGCCGCACAGCAAGAAGGAACGGTTGTAGAAGTAGCACAGCGCCTCAAGCAGGTGCTGCAAGAACTTGATAAGGAAGAGGGGTTATTCGAATGAAGGTAATCTTTTTGCAAGATGTGAAGGGGCAAGGTAAGAAGGGTGAGGTTAAAGAGGTGTCGGAAGGGTACGTACGTAACTTCCTATTCCCGAAGAACTTGGCGAAGCCGGCTTCCGATGGCAACCTAAAGACGCTTGATTTGCAGAAGGCGTCCGAGCAGAAGAAGAAGGAAAAAGAAAAAGAAGACGCAAAGACGCTTGCAGAACGTTTGGAAGCGATGAAAATAGTTGTGAAAACGAAAGCCGGCGAAGGCGGTCGTTTGTTCGGAGCCATCACAAGCAAGCAAATCGCAGAGTCGCTTGAGGCGCAAGGCGTCAAAATCGACAAACGCAAAATCGAGCTGGAAGAGCCGATCCGAACGCTTGGCGTTACGCAAGTATTGGTAAAGCTGCATCCAGAAGTGAAAGCGAAGCTGAGTGTACATGCTACGGAGGAATAGAAGCAATCAAAAGGGGAGTCATGGGGACCAATGAGTAATGAGATGAATTTTGACCGAATACCGCCGCAGAATATGGAAGCAGAGCAAGCGGTGCTCGGTGCTGTCTTATTGCAAACGGAAGCTTTAATAACGGCAATGGAGCGGCTGCGCAGCGAGGACTTCTACTTGCCGTCGCATCAGCTGCTGTTTGAAGCGATGGTGGAGCTTGGTGAAGCGAGCCAGCCGATTGACTTGGTAACCTTGACTGCTTATTTGCAGGATCGCCAGCAGCTGGAGGAAATCGGCGGCGTAAGTTACCTGGCCAAGCTCGGTAACGCCGTTCCAACAGCGGCCAACATTGATTACTACGCGCAAATCGTAGAAGAGAAATCGATGCTCCGCCGTCTCATTCGGACTGCCACGAACATCGTTTCGGACGGTTACGCCGCCGCTGAAGATGTCGGAGCGATGCTTAGCGAAGCGGAAGCCCGCATCATGGAGCTGTCGAACCGCCGTTCTAGCACCGGATTCATCTCCATTCGCGACGTGCTCATGGAAGTATTCGAGAAGGTTGAGCATTTATATTCGAATAAAGGTGGCTCCACAGGCATTCCGTCCGGGTTTACCGACTTGGATAAAATGACCGCGGGCTTCCAGAAAAACGACCTTATTATTGTGGCTGCACGGCCATCCGTAGGTAAGACGGCCTTCGCGCTTAATATTGCGCAAAATGTCGGTGTACGGGCAAAGGAAACCGTCGCCATCTTCAGTCTCGAGATGTCGGCTGCCCAGCTGGTGCAGCGTATGATTTGTGCGGAATCAAACGTGGACGCGGGCCGATTGCGTACCGGGTATTTGGAAGGCGACGATTGGGAAAAGCTAACGATGGCGATTGGTTCGTTGTCTGAAGCGCAAATTTACATTGATGATACGCCGGGCATTACCGTATCGGATATTCGGGCGAAATGCCGCCGACTTAAGAAAGAGCGCGGACTTGGCATGATTCTGATCGACTACTTGCAGCTCATTCAAGGGCGCGGTAAAGCCGGCGAGAATCGCCAACAGGAAGTGTCTGAGATCTCCCGTACGCTGAAGCAGATTGCCCGTGAGCTCGAAGTGCCGGTTATCGCACTGTCGCAGCTGAGCCGGGGTGTTGAGCAGCGGCAGGACAAGCGTCCGATGATGTCTGACCTTCGGGAATCCGGTTCGATCGAGCAAGATGCCGATATCGTAGCGTTCCTATACCGGGATGACTACTATGATAAGGAATCCGAGAAGAAGAATATCATCGAGATCATCATTGCTAAACAGCGTAACGGTCCCGTAGGAACCGTTGAGCTTGCCTTCTTGAAGAACTTCAATAAATTCGTTGGTTTAGACCGATCGCACCAAGAACCGGGCCACGCTTCCTAATAAGGGAAGGTTCTGTCCCACATTTATCGAAATTCCGAACAATGCGATATACGACCTTACAATTGTTCGCTTTTCGTTGACTTTACCACTGCAGACTGCTAAACTAATCATGCTGTCTAAAGCTGGTAGCTATTATGTTGCTTATTTTGCAATGCGCGCAAAACTTGTAATGGGGGTATATCCATGTCAACGGTAGTTGTAGTCGGAACCCAGTGGGGAGACGAAGGCAAAGGAAAAATCACCGACTTTCTGGCGGACGGTGCTGATGTTGTAGCCCGGTACCAGGGGGGAAACAACGCAGGTCATACCATTATGATCGGCAATAAGAAATATAAGCTTACGATGATTCCATCGGGCATTTTCAATGAAAATAAAGTGTGCGTCATCGGTAACGGTATGGTTATCAATCCGTCCGCTCTGATTGATGAAATTAACTATATACATGACAATGGCTTCTCCTCGGAGAATCTGAAAATCAGTGACCGCGCGCATCTCATCATGCCGTATCACCTTGTGCTTGACGGCCTTGAAGAAGAGCGTAAAGGCGATAACAAAATCGGTACGACTCGCAAAGGCATCGGCCCTTGCTACATGGACAAAGCAGCGCGTAACGGTATTCGTGTCGCTGACCTGCTTGATGCAGAAGAGTTCGAAACGAAGCTTCGCCGCATGATTGTCGAGAAGAACCAAATGATCGAGCAAGTATACAACGGCGAGAAGCTGGATGCTGACGCTATTCTTGCAGAGTATCTGGGTTATGCGGAAACGCTTCGTCCTTATGTAACGGACACTTCCGTTGTGCTGAACGATGCAATCGACGCGGGCAAGCGCATTCTGTTCGAAGGCGCGCAAGGCGTTATGCTTGATATCGACCAAGGCACATATCCGTATGTGACTTCCTCGAACCCGACAGCGGGCGGCGTTTGTATCGGTTCCGGCGTTGGACCTTCGAAGATCCAGCAAGTTATCGGTGTTGCCAAAGCGTACACGACGCGCGTTGGTGACGGTCCATTCCCAACGGAGCTCAGCAATGAGACCGGCGATTGGATTCGCGAGAAAGGCTTTGAATACGGTACGGTTACCGGACGTCCACGTCGTGTAGGCTGGTTCGATACGGTTGTTGTCCGCCATGCACGCCGCGTTAGCGGGATTACAGGCTTGTCCTTGAACTCGCTTGACGTGCTTTCGGGTCTTGAAACGGTTAAAATTTGCACAGGCTACAAACTGCGCGGCGAAATCATTACGCATTATCCTGCGAGCTTGAAGCTGATCTCCGAGTGCGAAGCAGTGTACGAAGAATTGCCAGGCTGGAGCGAAGATATCTCTAACGCGAAGACGCTGGCGGATCTGCCGGAGAACACGCGCCGCTACGTGGAGCGGGTATCCGAGCTTACAGGAATTCCGATTGCGATCTTCTCCGTTGGACGTAACCGCGAGCAAACGAATCCGGTTGTGCCAATCTACGGGTAATAGTATGAATTTAGAGGACTGCGAGAAATCGCGGTCCTCTTCTTTTTTTGCCAATATAAGTCGCTGCCAATATGAATGGTTCCTAAGCCGCGTGCCCATACTAAGAAGTATGGGCGAAAATGCCCTTGCATAGGAGGGTGATTATCATGTGGAAAATGACAGGGTGGCTGGCGAAAACGATCGCAGCAGGACTGCTGATCAGTTTTCTATCGATCTGGACGACAGGTTACATCGTCAACAGCTATGTCGAAACGCTGCTGAAGCAATTTAATGTGCCGCTCGACCAGAAGCCTTTTGCACTGAACGGTGTTTGGGGCGGGTTGTGGGGGGCGGACCCGGTTGTGAAGCAGAAAGGAGATTCGGCGGATTCGTCCTCGAAGAACGAGAGTACTGATGGTAGTGGCGCAGATCAGAATGGGGATTCGACTGCGACGAAGAACGGCAGCGGCGACGGGCAATCATCGAGTACGAAGAATGATGCGGAAACGGATAGCGATTCGCCTGCGTCGGTTGATGCTTTTGAACAGACTCCGGACGGCGAACTAAGCGATATCGGAGGCGGTACCGGGCCTAAAGCAGGCAGCGGCGCTGTATCTTCTTCAAATGAAGAGGAAGCTATGACGACGGACGAAATCAATGCAGCCAAGTCTCAAATAAGCGACGCCGACAAAGAGAAGCTGTTCAATACAATGACCAAACTCCCCCAGGATGCATGGCAGAAAATATCGGGTCTAATGGAGGAAGGGCTGACGGACGCGGAAATGACCCAGGTCCAACAGCTTATGGCGCAATACCTAGATCGGACAGAATACGACGCAATGCTGGCAATTCTGAGCAAATATTAATGTCAAGCCCAGGGTCGTTTGGTTGAATCGGAATGCAGCGTTATGATAAAGTAGAAACCGTAGCCTGACAATGTAGGTTTTACATTGTCGGATCCCATCAAAGTTATGAACCATAACGCGAAAAGGAGACGATCATGGCCTTTTTTAACGAGAGGGGTCGCATCCGGAAGGTATGGAACTCATTCCGACAGACTTTTCGGACCGTCAACCCAAATAGCACGCAAGGCAATACGAAGCACCGCTTACTGAGCAAGAAGCCGTTATTTCTCGCGGTAGGCGCAGTAGCCTTATTGACGATTGCAGGTTTTAGCGGCAGTCATTATGTACAAGCACACACCGTAGATTATGTCGAAGTTTATCATAATGGCAAGCTGATCGGAGAAGTAAGCTCGGAGACCCAGGTTAAAGAGTTGATTAGCAACAAAGAGAAGCAGATTCAGGAGAAAAACGCAGGCATACATATGGTGCTTGATGCAGGTACGATCACATACAGCGATAAAAGCGCTTACAATGCCAATCCTGACTCCACTGCGACTTTGCAGAAGCTTGAAGGACTGCTTGTTTCACACGCTACAGGCGTTGAGCTTGTGGTAGATGGCAAGCGGGTCGGCGTTGTGAAAGACAAGGCTACGGCGACTGCGCTATTGAAGCGGGTCGAAGGCAAATACTCGCCGAAGGTAAAAGCCGGTAAAGCGGAAGTGACTGCACTGTCCTACTCAACGGACGGCAGCTTGAAGTCCAAATCAGCCTTGAAATCCGTGAAATTTGTCGAGAAGGTTGCGACTAAAGAAGCAGAAGTACAGCCAACGGACATCGCGGATCCCGAGCAGCTCTATTTGAAGCTTATTAAAGGGACTGTGAAACCAACTTCGTATACGGTTCAAGAAGGCGACTGCGTCGGCTGTATCGCACACAAATTCGATATTTCACCTCAGGTCATCTATGAGCGAAACAAATGGATCAAGGATGATATGATTAAAGTCGGAGACGTGCTTGATCTTACTGTACTTCAGCCGCAAGTGACCGTGGAAACGGTCGAGAACGTGACGGAAACCGAATCGATCGATCCGGCTACGGTCGTGCAGAAGAACAGCAATATGAAAGCAGGCCAGTCGAAGGTTATTCGCCAAGGCCAAAGCGGGAAGAAACAATTGGTGTACCGATTGGTGAAGCAGAATGGCTACTTGATGAGCGAAGAGCTGATCAGTGAGGTCGTTTTGAAGCCATCCGTTCCGGCAATTGTGATGAAAGGCACGAAGGTTACATTAAGCGAGGGCAGCGGCCGCTTCAGCTGGCCGGTAACCGGCGCGCGTCTCACCAGCAGCTTCGGTCAACGATGGGGAGCCTTGCATCGCGGGGTTGATATGGTTGGTAACCATAATATTATGGCAGCCGACAACGGTACAGTCAGCTTCACCGGTCAACGTCCGGGGCTTGGCAACTGTATCATTATCAATCACCATAACGGCTATGAAACAGTTTACGGCCATCTTAGCAAAATTTCCGTCAAGCGTGGTCAGACGGTTGAGAAGGGGCAACGGATCGGCATTATGGGTAATACCGGTCACTCTTTCGGCACGCATTTGCATTTCGAAGTTCATAAGAATGGCGTTTTGCAAAACCCGCTTAAGTACCTGTAAGCGAAGCAATTGCAGACCCTACGAAACACTGCCCGGCCTTCATGGCCCGGCAGTGTTTTTGCGTTCAGAGGAAAGTCACAAAATCCGCGGAAAATCGACCAATTCTCCCCTCATATGAGGGAACTTTCATTGGGAACTCAGACACTTCCTATGGTAGAATAGAGGGAGATTGCTAAGCGACAGGCGGTGTAGCGATGCACGGAAAAATATTAGTCGTAGACGATGAACAACCGATTGCGGACATTATAAAATTTAACCTCGAGAAGGAAGGCTATCAAGTCATTTGCGCCTTCGACGGTGGTGAAGCGGTAAGGCTCGCATTTGAAGAGCTTCCGGATTTAATATTGCTCGATCTGATGCTGCCGGTAAAGGATGGCATGGACGTGTGCAGAGAAGTACGCGCGCGTTTGCAAACGCCCATCATTATGCTGACAGCCAAAGACACCGAGCTTGATAAGGTACTTGGCTTAGAGCTTGGGGCGGACGATTATGTAACGAAGCCGTTCAGTACCCGCGAGCTGCTTGCCCGCGTGAAAGCGCATTTGCGTCGCCAGAAGAATGACGCTAACTCTTCAGCTGCCGCTTCGGCTGGTAACGGCACTTCGCCGGCTGCGGAGGACAAGCAGGGGCTTGGGATTTTCAATTTATTCATCGATACAGACATGTATGTGGTCTATAAAGACAATGAGCCGCTCGACTTGACGCACCGGGAGTACGAGCTCGTTTATTATCTGGCCCGGAACTGCGGGAAGGTAATGACGCGCGAGCATTTGCTTCAGGCGGTATGGGGATTCGAGTATTTCGGCGACGTCCGCACGGTGGATGTCACGATTCGGAGACTTCGCGAGAAAATCGAAGATGATCCGAGCCGGCCGGAATATATTTTGACCCGCCGCGGGCTGGGGTACTTGATGCGTAATCCGAAATCCGGAGGGTTCGGGTACGGATGAACGGGATACGGTTTTTCCGAACCATTCAAGTTAAGCTGATTATTATTTATGTGCTGCTGATTCTAATCGCGATGCAGCTGATCGGCGTCTATTTCATCAGTACGATGAAGACTTCGCTGACATCGACGTTCACGAATAACATGAACGAGCAGGCGAATCTGCTCTCGAAATTATCGGCACAAACGCTGTCCAATCGATTGGACCAGACCGGCACCTCCGATGAGAACTCAACAGAGGAGTATCTCAGCGTGCTTGTTAGCAGCTTGTTCAGCATTAGCGAGGCTGAGATTCAAATATTAGACGCGAGCGGAAAGGTGCTAGCCACCTCCCTGCAGTCGCATCAGTCCTATATCGGCAAGAAGAATACATCGCTTGCCGTAAGCCGCGCGCTGCAGGGCATTCGCGATAACGAAGAGGAAATAATCGACGAGGATGGCTTGCGCAAGAAGATTATTGCCAAGCCCATCGTAGATGGGGAGAAAACAGTAGGCGCGATCTATCTGGTCGCCTCGATGAAGGAGCTCTATTCGACCGTTGACCGGATTAACCGGATCTTCATGTCCGGGATGCTCTTCGCGCTGGGATTGACCGGCGTGCTCGGCATTCTGCTCGCCCACACGATTACGAATCCGATTAAAGCACTGACCCGCCAGGCTGCTGCCGTTGCGGAAGGTCGGTTCGATCAGCAGGTGCCTGTACTCGGCAATGATGAAATCGGCCGACTAAGCGAAGTGTTTAACGATATGACGATGCGCTTGCGCGATGCGCTATCGGCAACGGAAGAAGAGAAAGAGAAGATCTCTTCCATTCTGGCCAATATGAGCGACGGGGTCGTGGCCGCTGACGAGCGCGGTGTCGTTATTATTACGAACCGGCGCGCACAGGAAATGCTTCGCAGGGATGATTGCGAAGGCATTCGCCTGACCGACTTGTTCGGCATGGACGAAGCGCAGCTTACGGGCTTGCAGAAGGGGAATGAGCCGTCGGCTATTCTCTATCATCTGGAGACCGAAGGCGATGAGGAAGAGCTGATGCGTGTGACGCTGACGCCGATCCATCGCAGGGATCAAGGCATAAGCGGTACGATCGCGGTGCTGCAGGACGTCACCGAGCAGGAGCGTCTTGAACAATCGCGGCGCGAGTTCGTTGCGAACGTATCGCATGAGCTGCGCACGCCGCTCACGACGATCAAGAGCTATGCAGAAGCGCTCGACGATGGCGCGCTGGATGAGCGAGAGCTCGGTCAGCGATTCGTCGGCGTTATCCGCAATGAGACAGAGCGGATGATTCGTCTCGTTACAGACCTGCTGCACCTATCGCGGCTGGATTCCAATCAAGCTCCGCTAAGACGGCAGCAGACGAATGTGCCGGATATGCTGGAGGAAGTGGCCGACCGCTTCTCCTTCCAGCTGCGGAAGAAAGCCATTCGGGCTTCGGTACGCGTAGAAGACGCGATTACGTCGATCTGGCTCGATCGCGATCAGATCGATCAAGTGCTTGATAATCTCGTCTCGAACGCGATTAAGTACACGCTCGACGGTGGGCGCATTGAAATTGCGGCACGCCGGCTTGAGCCGGCTTCAGTCGCTATTAGCGTGAAGGATACGGGAATCGGTATTCCGAAAAGGGACCTTGGCCGAATCTTCGATCGGTTCTATCGTGTCGATAAAGCCCGCTCGCGGAACATGGGCGGTACCGGTCTGGGCTTGTCCATTGCCCGGGAAATTGTGAAGGCACATGGCGGCTCCATTGCGCTCGATTCCGAGCTTAATGAAGGGACGACGGTAACAGTCATTCTGCCCGTGCAGGTCGGCGGAGGTGAGAGCGCATGATGGACAAGCTGAAGACCGCGGTGCTCACAGCGCTCGTTATTCTTAGTCTGATTCAAAGCTATCTGCTCGCATACAGCATGCCGGGGCTCGGTGTAACGACTACACCGCAGCAGGATTATGTGCCGTCTGAGCCGCTCGGACAAGAGGAGAAGATCGAGAACGTTATTTTTCCGGAGGACATGGTTCTGCACCTGGGCAAAGGGAAACACACGCTTCTGTACCCCGCCTCGAATTTCTATAATTTGATCTTCGGTAAGATCAAGAGCCGTGAGTTTAAAGGGTTCCAGCGGAGTGCGGCCGTTGTTGTCGATTGGAATGAAATTCGCGATCGCGATGAAGGGCTTGAGCTGCGGTTTGGGCGCGGCGTACCGGTGGAGCTGTTAAGTAAGGTATTGAAGCTAGAAGGCGATGCGACGTTCATGGATGATGTCGTAAACCGGATTTGGATCTATAAAAGCAGTGATCGGGATGAAATCCGAACGTATTTCTTCAGCAGCGATAACTTGACCGTCTATGAATCGGTGAAAGCGGATTTAACGGCGCAAGACGTTCAGATGTATGTCGGTTACGGCGAGTATCAGACGAACTACCGGAAGGTCGGCGAAGATCTCTATACGCCGGATGGACCTGTGGAATCGATGCAGTTGACCGTGGGGTATGAGACCTATACGCCGGAGCAGATGCAGCGTTACTTGTTCTTTGATCCCGGCGTTACGCGGGTAATCAGTGATCAGGGCGGCTCGCAGATCTATACGGATGGCAAACGCGGGCTGCAGGTGGAGCAGAATGGACGCTGGATCAGCTTTACGGACCCCGTATCGGTGCAAGGCCAAGACGATAACGAGAGTCAGAACGTATACGCGGCCATTCAGTTCATTAACAAGCATGGCGGCTGGGATGGCATGCATCGCTTCACCCATGCGGGGACGTTCGAGAGTGTTCAAGTACTGCGATTCCAGCAGTATTACGGCTCTTATCCGATTATCCCGCAGGAGCCGTTTATGTTCGGCAGCATGAGGCTGCGTTTGCAGCAGGGTGTTGTTTCGGAGTATGAGCGCTCGCTGCTCACACTGCAGAAGAAAGCTCAACAGCGGGACATCCGCTGGCTGCCCGGCGGCGATATGCTGGAGAATGCGTTTAAGAACTACAAACGCAGACTGGAAGTGACTGCGATCTATCCTGCGCTATTGGCGGTATCGACCGAGAAGAATGTGATGAAGCTGGAGCCAATCTGGGCTGTCCGTCTCGTGGATGGCACGCAGGAGAACCTGCTTCAAGCCATTCCGGGCGGTTATAAGCCGATGCCCGGCGAGCCGGGCGGTGCGCCGCTCCAGAAGACGAGCAATACCGGTGGGAGTAAAATGGATGAGCAGGGTAATAATGCGGCATCAGGCGGAGTTGCTCAGCTGAGCGGCGGGACACTAACCGGACACATCAGCAGCTTAATCAGCCTTGCAGGTACGCATGCAAGCGATGGGAAGAATGGAAGTGAAGTGGGACACGGCGCCGATGAAGACACGGAATCAAGTGCGGCAATCGGCAATGCCGTCCCCGCGGATGGAGATATAGCAGGCATGCCTGGTGCTGCGGATAATACGGCCAGCGGCGGAGGGAATGCGAGCAGTGGTGCCGCCGGTAATGCCGGCAGTCCAACGGAGCACCCGTAAGCGGGGCGAGGGTCGTCTTAGAAGCTTATCAGGATCGTAGTTGAAGGAGATGAAAGGATGGACTGGGGCAGGGCGAAGAGTGTGCTGATTTTTGCATTTTTGCTGCTGAATCTCGTGCTTGGATACCAGCTCTGGTCCAACATCCGAGAGGGGCTTCGGACGAGCGCGGATGTGAGCGATTTGCGGCCGGAAACGCAGGCGCTTATGGAAGAGAAGAAGATTAAGCTTGGAACCAGCATCCCTTCCGAAACACCTGAGCTGCGGGATTTGACTTATCGGATCAAAACAAAGCTCGGCAAAGGTGAGCGCCATGAATTAAAGAAGCCGGTAGACAGTAAGGTCGTCTTCGATGAGAAAGAGCTGCAAGCGAGTCTGGGAGGCATCATTCCGGAGCTGAAGGACTACGCGCTTGGCCCTGTTTATGAAGATGAGTTTGTTTTTTACCGGATGGTTGATGGACGCCCTATGTTCGATGCGAAGCTTGAGCTTTACTTTAGCAATCAGAAGATCACGGCGTACAGGCAGGACCTTGTCGAGCTGCTGCCGCCACAGAATTCGACTTCACAGTCGGTTTTGTCGGCCACTAAAGTGGTGACAAGCTTAATTGAGAATCAGCTGCATAACGGAGCCGTCATTGAGGAGATCAAGCTGGGCTATCACGGTCAGATTTTTGACTCCAATACACAGGTTTCGGCGCCGACTTGGCGCGTGCTGCTGGAAGATGGCGGACAATACTACATGAATGCAATCAGTGGGGAAGTTGTGACGGAATAAGTGGGGTTTCGCAGTGCCTCGTCGCATGTTCGGCGGGTTTGGGGAGCAGGGGAAAGGACAGGGTTAGAAGAAGTATGGGACTTCGATTTACGGTTCTTGGGAGCGGTTCGACAGGAAATGCCACGATTGTGCAATGCGATGATTCTACCGTGCTCATTGATGCAGGTTTAAGTGCGAAGAAGCTCGAGGAGCTCATGCGCGAGCGAGGTGTCGCCGGTCATGAAATCGATGCGATTCTCGTTACGCATGAGCATTCCGATCATATAAAAGGGCTTGGTGCGTTTGCAAGGAAGCACAATGTGCCGATCTATGCGAATGAAGCGACATGGGGGGCTCTTGAGCGCCATGTCGGCACCATAACAAGCGAGCAGCGTGTCATTATGGAGACAGGGGAAACAGCGAAGTTCGGCGCTATGCGGACGACATCGTATGCGATTTCGCATGATGCGGCCGAGCCGGTCGGGTATGTTTTTGAAGATGATGATGTCAAGCTGAGTCTGGCAACAGACCTTGGCTATGTCAGCGATAAAGTAAGGCGGATGATAGAAGATTCCGATGTACTAGTGCTAGAGTCGAATCATGATGTCAACATGCTGCGGATGGGGCGTTACCCGTGGAACATTAAGCGACGAATTCTCAGCGATATCGGGCATTTGTCCAATGAAGCGGCGGGAGAAGCGTTATGCCAGCTGATGACGGATCGAACGAAGCGGGTTTATCTGGCGCATCTTAGCTTGGATCACAATTTGATGGACCTCGCTAAGCTGACGGTAAACGGCATCTTGGAGAATAACGGCTTCTTCTTCAAACGCGATGAGCATCCGCTGCGCGAAACGTACCATGACCGGCCTACGGCATGGGATGAAGTGCGCCGACGATAAGCTCGTCCAGCTCGGAATCGAGCGAAGTGATTTTGCGTTCAAGTTCGTCTTGGGTAAGAATTCCTTTATCAATGAGCAGCTCTGTCATCGCGCTGAGGGTAAGCAGGGTGCGGTAATGATCCTCCTTGAGGTCGGCAAGCTTGGCCACCAAATTGAGATGGTCAAGGGCTAAGGAACTTCTGGATTTCATGGGATTCGCTCCTTCATCTATTTGTTTATTCTAAGGGAAGAGACTTACTGCCCCTCCAACAGGACGCCGGCAGACTTTTCTTCCAGTTCTATTAATTATTGTAGACCGTTCTACCGATATCATTCCTAGATTCGTAAAATAATGGTCTTGATGTCAGCCTGACATCGAGAGGAGCGATTATAGATGAGCTTATTTGATGATGATTTCTATTCAACGCGTGTATCGCGTCGTATTCGGTCTACGGGCCGCGACGTTTCGTTTAGCAAGCGCGGGAGCGGCATTCGCTGGACACCTGTGCGTATGGCTGTAGCTTCTTCGGTGGTTAGCGCACTGGCTGCAGTGCTGGTGTTTGGTTTGTTCACCGGCTTTGACCGCAATGAAGGTTCCGTGTCCGCTGTTGCAGGCGTAACGAATGTGGGCATGAGCAATGATCCGCTTGAGAAGACGATCTCCGCAGCGGCGAAGATGCGTCCGGCTGTCGTTAGTATTATCAATGAGCAGGCGCAGCCTGAAAGTGATGCTACCGGCGGGACTGCAGATGGCGATAATGAGGCAGGCGCAGATGGTGGAGATGGCTCTGCTCCGCTGCAGCAAGCGGCACTGGGTTCTGGGTTTATTTTCGAAAAGGTCAAAGGCAAGGCGCATATCATTACCAACAATCACGTTATTGAAGATGCCGTTGCCGTAAAAGCAGTGCTGAGCAATGGCGAGACGCGGAATGCAAAGGTTGTCGGTACCGATGCGATTACGGATCTGGCCGTGCTGGAGATCGATGCAGATGGTATCGATACGGTAGCGAGCTTCGGGGAATCCGAAGGCTTGCGTGCCGGTCAATGGGTCATGGCGATTGGTAATCCGCTTGGACTCAGCGATTCGTTGACGATGGGCATTGTGAGCAAGACGAAACGGATCATTCCGGTGTCGCTCAGCCAAGACGGCAATTACGACTGGGAACAGGAAGTGATTCAAATCGATGCGTCCATTAACCAGGGCAACAGCGGCGGTCCGCTGATCGATCTGGACGGCAACGTGGTCGGCATCAACAGCATGAAGATTGCCGAGTACGGCGTGGAAGGCGTAGGTTTTGCGATTCCTTCGCATATTGCCATGCCAATTGTGCAAAGCTTACTGGAGTACGGCAAAGTGAAGCGTCCTTATCTAGGCGTGTATACGATGGATCTGGGCTTGTATATGGCACAACAGTCGGCAGCCGCTCAAGGGAACGGCGACGGTGGCGGCGCAGGCGGCGCGGATCAGGAGCAGTCTACGGAAGGTCCTGAATCCGGCGACGGTGCTGCTGTGGGCGGGGAAGACGAAGGCGTGATGATGCCGCAAGGCGATCTGAAGCTGCCCGATGAAGTGAAGCAGGGCGTAATCGTGCTTCAGGCGGTCGGTCCGGCCGAGGAAGCGGGTCTTGCGTTCAACGATGTCATCGTGAAGCTCGACAATGAGTCCATCAGCAGCACGATGGAGCTGCGCAAATATTTGTACGGCAAGAAGACGATCGGCGATGAGATTGAAGTGACCTTCTACCGCGACGGTAAGAAGCAAACTACAACGTTTAAGCTGGCGGAGAAGACGGAAGAATAACGGTATAGTCGCGAAGCGGATCAGCTCGTGCAAGCTCGTAGGGTACGGGCATGCGATACGACGAGCTGATCTCTTTGCGTGGATATGGGGTTAAACGGTGGAACAAGGCATAAAAGGATACAGCCTACTATTGGGGGATCTGGCAGATGTATTGTGTGTGTAAAGAGCATGTGGAGCTGGCGATTGATAAGTTTGTGGATGAATACGAGGATGCACCGGATATCGTGGATTTGGTGACGACAAAGTTCACGGAATGGGAAGCGCCAGCCACTTGCGAGCTGTGCGATCACATTGCCGAGTATTTGGTGGTGTAGCCGGTGCATATTCAGATCGCTGCTGTCGGAAAGCTGAAGGAAAAATATCTCGTGCTCGGCATCGCCGAATACGCGAAGCGTCTTGGCCCGTACGTGAGGCTCACGCTCACGGAAGTGCCGGACGAGCGGGCGCCCGAGACGATGAGCGCCGCCGAGGAAGCCATTGTTCGCGAGCGCGAGGGTGAGCGCTTGCTCGCGGTTATTAAGCCAGACGCGCATGTTGTCGCGCTGGCGCTGGATGGGGAGCTATGGTCGAGCGAGGACCTCGCCGGCCAGCTCGATTCTTTAGCCACGTATGGGCGGAGCCACGTGGCTTTTGTTATTGGCGGGAGCAACGGCCTCGCGCCCGCCGTGCTGAAGCGCGCCCAGCAGAAGCTCAGCTTCGGGCGCATGACCTTGCCGCACCAGCTCATGCGATTGGTGCTGCTGGAGCAGGTGTACCGGGCGGTGAAGATTAACCGGGGGGAACCTTACCACAAGTAAGGCGAATCGAAAGGATCACTCATGAGAATTTTTATTATCTTCGGAGCAAGTAGAGGATTGGGCGAGGCATTTGTCAAAGGATTGCCGGAAAAAGGTGATCGTGTTTGGGCGGTTTCCAGAACTTATCCTAGCAGTATAGATCTTGAAGATGGTGTTCAGAAATATTGGATTGAGGCTGATTTAGCGAAATCGGATGCTAGCGATCTGATTGCGAATACACTAAAGGACGTTACGATAGACATCTTGATATATAACGTTGGGATATGGGAGAGCAAAGGATTCAGAGATGACTATGATTTTGAGAACGATGATCCAGCTGAGATGGCCAACATCATTCATATAAATGTGACTTCCGCTATTACCTGCATACAGAAGCTTCTACCGAATCTGAAAAGGTCAGATAACGCGAAAATTTTCTTAATCGGATCTACGGCAGGTCTTGAACATAATGATTTCGCGCAAGTTTCTTTCGTAGCTTCGAAGTTCGGTTTGCGTGGTATTGGAAACGCTATACGGGAGCATGTAAAGAAATATGGGATCGGTGTGACTTGTATAAATCCCGGTGAAATTGCAACCCAAATTCCATTGGAAGATGGAATTGAGAAAGTCTTGTCAGCATATAACGGCACACAAATCCCTCTTCAAGACATGGTTTCTTTAGTAAAATGCGTAATGAATCTCTCCAAAGCCTCATGTGTAAAAGAAATAAATATTCCAGCAATGTTGGATACAAATGCATAGCTTCATCGCAAAAAAAGGCATCCCCATTCGGGATGGCCTTTTTTATTTGCCATTGCGCAAGTGTGGTTCCCGTGACGGGGAGCTGTACCACAAGTATTGGCAAGTTAGAAATGATTGAAGTTGTCTGTAAACAGTGTTAGTCTAACAACGGTAAACTCAAAATCAATGTTTTTCAATACACCCAATAATAGTCACTATGAAAGGTAATACTATGATAAAAGTTGAACATTTATCCTTCTCATTTCCGCAAAAAGAACTATATAAAAACATTTCCTTTACGCTTGAAGAGGCACAACATTGCGCTTTTATAGGAACAAGCGGCAGTGGGAAAAGTACATTGATCGATATATTGATGGATCCGGAAAGATATTTGTACGAGGGCAAGTTAGAGATAGACCCAGCCTGCAAAATAGGGTATGTAAGTCAGTTCTCTCAGTTAGACAGAACTAAAGAAACAACTGTTTTTGAATATATCGCAGACGAGTTTATTAAGATACAAAATGAAATACAATCGATTTGTACTGAAATGGAAACATCATCGGATATTGAGCCGTTGCTCGAAAAGTATCAATTAGCTTTAGACGCATTTGATTCAATCGGTGGAGAAGATTTTGAAAGCAACATAAATAAGAAACTAAATCTAGCAAACCTCATGAAGCTAAAAGATCTTAAGGTATCCGACCTAAGTGGTGGGGAATTCAAACTCATTCAAGTGATGAAGGAAATGCTTAGTAGTCCAGACTTCATGATTATGGACGAACCAGATGTATTTTTAGACTTTGAAAACCTAAATGCGCTTAAAAAACTTATTAATGCTCACAAAGGAATACTGCTGGTTGTTACGCACAACCGATATCTATTGAATCATTGTTTTAACAAAATTTTGCACCTTGAAAACATGGAGATCGAAGAATTTGATGGGCGATATATGGATTATAATTTCTCATTGCTTCAAACTAAAATGGAGTTACAAGAACTCACAGTCGCTGAGCAAGAAGAAATTGAGAGAAATGACCACATCATCAATAATCTAAGAGTTATCGCAACTTATAATTCAGAAGCCTCTAGAGGTAGAGCGTTAAAAGCTAGAGTGAGGTTTCAAGAAAGATTGGAAGCGCGTAGAATTAAAGCGCCATTCGTAGATATTAAGCAGCCGACGATCCGTTTCGGTATTGATAAGGAAATTGAAGACACCGCTGTTATAAGTGTCAATCATTATCGTGTAGCCTTTGATGAGTTGCTGTTAGACAATGTTAACTTCGAGATAAAATCTACGGATAAAGTAGCTCTTATCGGTGCGAATGGTACCGGAAAAACGACATTACTCCGAGAAATCTTTACTAATAATCATGATTCCATTGCAATAAATGCGGATGCTAAAGTGGCTTATTTATCTCAGATGCAAGGCGAAGTGCTAAAGGATTCTAATACAATCCTAGAAGAATTCATCGATGCCGGGTTTAACACTTATGATGAGGCTAGATCGTATCTTTCAAACTACGGCTTTGAAGGAGAAATCGTTAATCAAAAGATACAATCTTTATCTGGTGGAGAAAAAAACATGCTTCAATTGGCTAAAGTTGCTGTCAGTAAAGCAAACGTATTGCTTCTTGATGAACCGACAAGCCATTTAGACACCTATACACAGCTAGCACTGGAGAAAGCCATAGAAGACTATAAAGGCGCCATTCTCATGATTTCTCATGATTTCTATTCTGTTGTAAACGGAATGGATTATGTTTTAATCATTGAAGATAAAACGATTAAAAAAATGAGTATGACAAAATTTAGACAGATGATTTATGCTAGTCATTTTGATAAGGACTATTTAGAAACGGAACAAAATAAAAGATCAGTTGAAATGAAAATAGAATTGGCTTTAAAAGATACTGATTTTGAACTTGCAAAAGTATTGGTTGTTGAGCTGGAAGAGCTGATTAAGTTGCTTTAAATGGCAACAAAATGGAGCGGGATTAAGTTTGAGGGCTATGACAGGTGCTGGATGGTGACCTGTTGCAGCTCTCTTTGTGCTGCAACCGTGAGCATTCTTACACAGCTTGGGCGGATCTGAAACAGGCTAATGTAAACGTAAAATTCTTCTAAAAAATCCTTTCATTAATAGCCGAATAGCGCTCGAGGAATGGAAATTTATATGTCATTCAGTTGCTTCAATCCTAACCAATTAGGTTAATGCAGTATCAAGCAAGGGAAACAAGTTGGAAGCAGAGGTGATTCTTATGTTAGGATGGGCACTGATGTTTTTCATCTTCGCAATCATCGCTGGCATATTCGGCTTTCTTGGCATCGCATCCGCTTTAGCCGGCCTCGCGAAGATATTATTCGTAATCTTCCTGGTTATGTTCTTGGCTTCATTGATATTCGGAAGACGACGAGTATAGGGTACAAGCTGCTAGTCTCAAGTCTCAACCAAATCTAAACAATCATTAACGAGGAGGAATTACAATGACAATCCAAACGATGACAACGAAGGTACACACAGTTGGCAACCTGAACGAGGTTCAACGAGAGGTCAATCGCTTCCGCGGCGAAGGCTACGATTCGAACAACATCTTCGTACTGACCCATGATAAGGACAGGACGGCCAGAATCGCCAAGAACACGGATGCCGAGCAGATTGGTGTATCTGATGAAGGAGTCGGCACGGCGATTGCCAATGTGTTTCGCTCGACCGGTAATGAGCTTCGTGCCAAGATGAGGTCTCTTGGGATTTCCAATCCATATGCCGAGTATCTCGAAAGAGAGATGGACGAGGACAAAATCCTCGTCATCGCCTGGGGCGGCAGGGAATACAACAACGATGAGTATGACGATACAATTTACTACTACCCGACATTCGGCGCTTTTTAAGCGCTAATAAACTACACATATAGAGATCAAAGACCTACCCCAGAGGGGTAGGTCTTTGATCTCTATATAGAAGAGTTGAAACGCGAGTTACTTTGCAGTTGATCGGGCGGGCCTTGGAAGGAGCTGATGGGGCTATTAGACGGCGAGCTCCCCATTAACCGCAATCCGATTGGTGCCGTTGGACTTGGCAAGATACATCGCTTGATCCGCCGCACGTATGAGATCGAGCTCCGTCATGCCCTCTGCCCATAGCGTACAGCCGACGCTGGTGGTCATCGGAAGATGGAGCTCCTTGATCTGCATCGGCGACTCCAATTGCACGATCAACCGGTTGGCAACCTGCATCAAGTCGTCGTAGCCGCTCTGCAGCCATGCCGCCACCACGAACTCATCGCCGCCCACGCGCGCGACCAGATCGGATTCTTGAATTGCATTCTTGATGCGATTCGCGAATTCTACAAGCACGAGATCACCGACCTCATGTCCGAAAGTATCGTTGCATTGCTTGAATTTGTTTAAGTCGAGGTAGAATACCCCGAATAAGCCTTCTTCTCGTTCGGCGCGATTAATCCAGCTTTGGATTCGAACGCTAAAGCCCCTGCGATTCAGCAATCCCGTCAGAATGTCGCGCTCTGTTAATTGAATAAGCTCATGCTCTAGTTTCTCTCGTCTTTCAATTTCGGATCTTAATTGAATCAATAATTGCTCGTAATCGTTCAGAATCCGAATTTTGTCGTCGTAATTGAGTTGTTTGCCAAGCTCTGAACCTAGAGCGAGCGATAACAATTGCAACGTCTCGATATCGCGGTTGGAGAACGCATTAGGACGGCCGGAGATGACCTTCAGCACGCCGACAGCGTTGCTAGATTCGAACAGGGGAACGCAGACCATGCTCCGCGCGCCGACTTTCATCGTCGCTTCCTTGTTGACGCGATCGTCCTGCTGCGTATCCGGCGAATACAAGATTTCCTCCTCTGTCACGCACAAGCCCGACAAACTGCCGTTCTTATGGAGCCGAATTCCAATATGAGGCTTCAATGTGCCGCTGACGGCGGCATAAACCATTTCATCGCCTGCCAGCATCTCGATTGTTGAACCGTCTGCATCGGTTAATAGGCACATCCGATCGCATATCGTCTGCATAAACAGCTTTAAATCAAAGTTAGATAACAGCATCTGCTGCTGGACTTCCATGATGACTTTCAGGCGACGGTTCTCCATCATCGTCCCTATTCCCCTCCAGGCTTGCGTAGAAATTTGTCGGACATTATTAGCTAACATGCTAGCACTTTTAAATAGGTTTGTCAGCCCAGCTGCGTGGGCCGCAAAGGCCTTACTGTTGACTTAAAGAAAGCATCATTTTGGAGGCAAGAGCAATGAATTCCGAGCGTTCCTTTTCATTAAGGGAATCTGTTAGGGATTTAATTTGTTGCTCAATCTTACTGCTTACGATCTGAATGATTTTTTGTCCCTCGGCGGTCACTTTTACATTCACTACACGACGATCGTAGGGGGAATTGCTGCGTTCGACTAAACCCCTGCGTTCCGCGCGATTTATCAACCCGGTAATACTGGATTTGTCGAGGTCGAGATACTGTGCCAGTTGTAACATGCTTAATTCGCGATCACGTAAAATGCCGAACAACCGAATTTGTATGATGGAGACGTCGTATTCGGCTCCGATTCGGGTAAGGATGCCTTGAACAAGGAAGGATAACTGGATCAAACTATCCATAATGGAGAGATTCTCTTTAAAATTAGCAGCTTTGTCGTTCACAATTATTCACTCCAGATAAGCTCAGATATTCGCAAACAGTCTGAAAGTCAGTGTCGGTTTTTATTTTATCATAAAAGCCATTGACATTGTACGTGGCACAAACTATATTGTTTGTATCACGTACTAATTTTTTGACTTCAAGAGGCTGTGGTTAGATATCGCATGAGTAGAAGTAAACGGGTCTGGATCCCTTCAATTATTGCTGTAGGCATGGCCGTGCTCTTTTTGGGTTATTTTTGCTATTACCAGCAGTGCTTCTGGTTAACATGCTTGAGAAGGCGAAGTCAAATTCGAACGACGAGTCGCAATAAACGGCTATGCGTCGATAAATGAATACCAATACAAGATATGAAGGTGTAACAATGGATGAGAAGAAGACCGTCCTCCTGGTTATGGGGAGCATACGAGCAGGAAGAAACTGTCCCAAAATTACGTCCTGGGTCGAGTCCGTCGGCCGAGAGAACTCAAATTATGAGTATGAAATTATCGATTTGGCCAAATGGCCGTTGCCAATGGACGATGAACCGGGGATTCCAGCACTGAATAGCTACAGCCAGCCGCACACGTACGCATGGAGCGAAAAGATCAAGAGTGCGAGTGGCGTGATTTTCGTCACGCCGCAGTTTAACTGGGGTTATCCGGCGGCTCTCAAGAACGCGATCGATCATCTTTACCATGAGTGGGCGGAAAAGCCGGTTATGATCGTTACCTACGGCGGCCATGGCGGCGGTCGATGCGGCAAGCAGCTAAGGAGGGTTGCGGTTCGGCTGAGGATGCGAATTGTGCCGACTTCTCCTGCACTCAGGTTATCGGATGCGGTTATCCGCGAGGGAGCCGAGCTAAATCCGGATCGTGATTTTGGCGATTTTGCGCCAAAGGTTCGACAAGCATTTTCGGAACTAGCGGACCAGCTCGAGGGCCAAGAAAGCGTGCTGGCATGGCTGCGTCGTAAATGGAAGGTAATGTTAGCTGTCCTTTCCTAAGTATTCAAACCACCTTTTAACTATGAGGTGGTTTTTTTATGTTTGAAGTACAGCATCATATTTTTTTTAACCTTGTCCACATTTATACCTTACCAAAACGATGCAATTGCATTTAATAGACTATATCCAAGTAAAGGAGGTTTTGAGAATGGGAAATAGAGGAACTAGCGGTTATGCCCCCGTTCAGATCTTTAACTCCACTTCGTTTAACGCGTTTGGGACAGTTGAATATGCATCCTTCTTTTGTAGTAACGATGACTACAGAGTTGCGCGAAACTCGACTTGGACAGCTTCTAGCCGTGGAGTTTGTTTGGTGACTAAAATCACCGCAGTCGTTCAAACGCCGAGTGGAAATATTCAAGCGGAACCTTATACTTCTTCCGGTACTTCTTTCAGCCAATTTGCCATCATACAGGTAGGGGAAAATAAATTCCAAGTGACACGCGTTGTAAGTGCCAAAAGACGTAAGTAAAGTCTCAAGCGGAGCATGATTAAGTAGAAGCACCTAACATGAAAAGACGACTGGCCAAAGATACAAGGCCGGTCGTCTTTTTTCGCATTAATGTTTCCTATACCACAGTATTCTGCGATACATCGAGGAATCTTTCAAGAGCCGGAAAGGGCGCAAGTCAGGTTGATAATTGCCCTCAATGATCCAAATCCGGCGGTTCTTGTCGATGCCTATATCGAACCCGACTTGTCTAAGCTTGGGGTAACGCTCTCCCAGTCGGTTGGCAGCCAATAGTGCGATCCGTTCCACTTTGACAAGCAATCTGCGATCTCCGATTCGGGCCAGTTTGAACGCCTCAAGCACTGGAATGGTGCGACTAGTCACATTTGTAACTAGATATCCTTTCGCCGCCACTTTCGCGTATGAGCCTGTTACGTTCCAAGGGGATGAAGAGCCTCGTTTTCGTTGAGCCATGATCCGCATGTCGAAAGGCTTGCGTTGAACTTGAGCAAGCTGCAGACGCCTCTGGACAATATAACCACGGCCTTTGTTTTTTTTGCGGACCCATTGGAGTAACTTAGCGGTGTTTCTCATGGTGACCGCATTATTCTCGTTTTGAATACGATAGGCGTTCGCGCCGTTCCGTTTAATGAATACGATATCCCTTCCGTAACTTCCATCGCGCGGTTTCAGTACGACGCTTTTATAGCGAAGCAGCATTTTCGATAAAACGTTCTTCTTAAGCAACTTTGTTTCTGGCAATCGCCCTGCGAGCGAAGACCCATTGCGAAGGAGACGATATTGCAGCCATTTGTCTCTTTTCATTACGATTGGAATCACAGCCTTTATCCATCTTTTACGGTAATTCTAAGTCAAATTAGTGATCAGCATAAGTCACCAATCGTCTATATTTAGGAGCGGAGACATTTAGGTTAACAGCACTTGACTAGACACCATTCAGTGTCTTATAATAAATATGACACTAAAAGGTGTCCTATTATAGTGGGCACTGCGACCGAATAACCGTAAACTTTAAATGAGAAGAGGAGAGATGGAGATGTCCACTATCGTTGATTTCAAAAACGTGTCTACTGCAGGGTTAGAAACTTCGCCTGTAGCGGAGGCGCTTGCCGGCCTGCGCGCAAATGAAGCCCGTTATTTCATGAACAAATACAAGCATGATTTCACGGTTGTACCGGCGAGCGAGAGCCAAGAAACGCTGGATTATGTCAATCGCGTATTAAAAGAAGAGCGAAATATCGTGTTTGCTGCGAAACCGTTGGAAACGTCGTTTTTCCAAGTGGAGAACATTAGATGGGCCTTTGTCTTTTACGAGGATGGTCTTGGCATTAACGTCTTGTACACAGTTGATGATCCTAAGAAGCGGGCCGTCGGATTTAAGCTATCCGAGGGGATGGAGGTTCCGGCAGAGCTAGGGAAATTCAAATTTGCCAGGCAGAAATCCAAGCTGGCCGGAACGATTCGCGGTTCGTTTTTTGTCATTAAAGGAGAATATGAGCAGCAGTCGATTTAACTAAAGGGGCGCCTAATCTGGTGCCCCTTAGTTTTCGCTCATTAGATGTCAGGGTGCGCCGTATCATAAGTATCATGAACTTGATAAAATGAAGTCTAACAGAAGTAAATAAGGTCTACGTTCTGAACTCGCGAGACCAAAGGAGTTACATATGGAAAATGGTAATGTAATCTATGGGATACTGCCGCATCCTACCCTCACGGGGCATGTATTTGTACGATTAGAAAATGACGAGTGGTGTCTCCCAGGTATGCGAACAGAAGGGCAAATCTCCTCGATTTTGGCTACACAAGAGATGTCGCACATGTTCGGTCAGCCCGTGGTTGCGTATAGATACATATCGATCTTGGAAAACAAGCAATTGGGTCGAACAGAGGGAATCTTCTTATTAGACAATCTTGGCAGTGACGAACTAGCACAAGCGGGGAGATGGGTAAGCAGGGATGACCTGCCCAATTTGCAATTCAAACGATTGGACCATCTCGAGGCTATATACAATTATTGTTCCGAATCGGAGAACGTTATTCAACCCAAGTTCCGCAGGCCATGGGAGAGCAGCGGGTGGTTTTCTCAAGTCACGTCTTGGATAAAAGAAGTACTCGGACCAATGGGTATGGAGGTTGTGGCTCGACCGGAACCCCTGAAATGGTGGAGTCTGTCGTGCGTCCTCCGGGTACCGACCACACACGGAAATGTCTACTTCAAGGTAAATGCAGAACAACCGTTGTTTGTGGATGAAGCTGCGTTTCTCCAACGCATAGGTAAGCTTGTCCCGGGACGTGTACCGGTTGTCCTTGGAACTGAACCCCGTTACGGATGGATGTTATCAAGTGATAGCGGAAACAGTATAAGAAATAGCGTTTCAATAGAACAGAAGATCGAGTTGCTGCGGATATTCGCGGGCATCCAGCTCGATTCCATTCACCACGTAGATGAGTTGCTGGAGTTAGGCTGTGCCGATCGTAGACCGCATCGACATCTCTCCTTAATTGCGCCGCTTGTGGATGACGATCTGATGATAGCTCAACTTACATCGGAAGAAATCTGCGAGCTTCGAAAGCAAATGCCCAAAATGGTGGAGATGTGCTCGAAGCTCTCCGAGTACGCAGTTCCATCCACGCTCTTACATGGTGACCTTAACCTAGGGAATGTCACAAGCTCGAACGGCGAACTGAGCTTCATCGATTGGACGGACGCCTCCGTGGGCCATCCCTTCATGGATATGTTCCTCATCTTTGACGAAAGCGATTTAGCGCTACAGGCTCAACTGCGGGATGTTTATTTGGAAATGTGGAGCGACTTCGAGCCCATGCATCGTCTACTTGAACTTTGGTCGCTATGCGAGGTCATGCATGCCATCCATCACGCAATAAGCTATCAATCCATTCTGCACCATACCGAGGAAAGGTCCCGAGCCGAGTTGGACGATGGTCCGCCATTCTACCTTCGTAAGGCATTGCGATTCCTTCAAGATTAAAGTGAGCAATAAACTAAAAGGCAGGGTCCGGGAGTACCCCCGTACCTTGCCTTTTATGTTTGTCCTCTAATGCACTAAGCTCTCCAGATCCGGCTGCAATTTGTTCCGCAGCACATACAGCATGATGGCACCAACAAGGAACGTGACGGCATCCGCAATGACGAGTGACCAGACCACCCCGTGGAAGCCGTTCATTCGATTGGCGATATACAAAACAGGAATCAGCGTGATTCCTTGAATGATGGACATAATAAATGCGGCGGTTCCTTGCGCTGTGGCTTGAAAGATCCCTGTAAACAACGCGGTCATTCCTGTAATGAACAAGGGTAAGAATGTTACATGCAAAATGTAGCTGCCCATTTCAATTAATTTCGGGTCATTCGTAAATAGGCCAATTAAGTGGTCCGAAATCAGACAGACGATGACGCCGAACACGACGGCTAACGCCATAATCGCTTTGATCGTGAAGGCGATGGTATGCTTCATGCGTAATTTATTCGCTGTAAAAGAAAAGGCAATCAGCGGCACGACTCCTTCGCATAAACCCATCAGAATAACCTCAGGAAATTGCAATAAACGCGATGAAATGCCGAAAGCCGCAACGGCTTGCTCCCCATATTCGACCAAATAACGGTTAAAGATGAGCGACATCGCACCCAAGAAGACACTCATAACAAAGACGGGAACTCCGATTTTGAATACATTGCTGGCAATCTCCTTGGTGACCTTGAACCATTTTAACGAGATGGTTAAGAAGGGGCTCTTATATCCGATATGGATGGCATAGAAGCTGCTCGCAACCAAGTTCGCAATGACCGTAGCAGACGCAACGCCAATGACGTCCCAGTGGAAGACAAAAATGACCAGCGTATCGAGAATAATATTGACCACAACACTAAGAATCATACCGATCATCGATGTGATGGCCGCACCTTCGGAGCGCACGATATTTTCCAGGGTGAAGAATAAGACGATAAATGGCGATCCCGTAATCATAATTGTGACATAGTCCTTCGTGAAGCCGAAGGAGTCAGGCGTCGCACCCAAACCATGGACGATTGAATCGATCAACGGGAGGCCGACGGCCATCAAGATAAGACCGAGAACTAAACTGCTGTAAAAAGCGAATGAAGACACGTGCTTTGCGTCATCATATCTTTTCTCCCCAAGCAAACGGGAGATGAATGCACTGCTGCCGATGCCAATCAAGTTGCCGAGCGCCATAATGGCCGCGAATAACGGCAGGGTGAGTGCGAGTGCGGTTAACATGGCCGTATTGCCGAGTGTACCAAGGAAAAAGGCATTCAAGATCGAGTAGATGACGCTCATCGACATGCCAAGCATCATCGGTACGGCGAAATGAGCGACGGCTTTGGCGACCGGTGCTTTTTCAAAGTAATGGAGGTTTTCTGCATCCATAGAATTCACTTCTTTCTTCATTTATTTGGACAACGTCAATCTAACGGTGTTAGTTTGAACCTTACAGTGTTAGATGATATCATGAACGTATAAACCTGTAAAGCACAAACTTACACTGTTAGATAAAAGGACGGATAGCGATGAAAAAACAGCAGCCTCAGATTTCGGAGGATAAGATTTTGGAAGCCTCGTGGATGCTTCTTGGCGAAGAGGGCATCGAGAAATTCAGTCTGAGACGATTGGCCGATAAGCTGGGGATTCAGGCTCCTTCCCTGTACTGGTACTTTAAGAGCAAGCAGAATCTGTACCAGCGTCTGGCCAACCAGGTCTCTAAAGTCATTCTGGAGGAGTTCGGCTCCGAAGGAGACTGGAAGGAACAGCTGACGGGGCTTGCGGTAACGCAGCGGCGCGTGCTTAGCCGGTATCCTTGCTCAACGCAGCTCATGATGATGACGCTCCCCCACGAGCCGGACATTATCCGGTTCACGAACCGGATGCTGCTCTGCGTGGAAGCGACGCCGCTTGACCAAGAGCAGAAATTACAAGTGGTGAATACGCTTGTGAACTATGTCTTCTATTTCGTTCTAGACATTTATCAGCATGAGCGTAATGTCTCCGCTATCCTAAAGGAACAGGGAGCGCCTCAACCGGGTGAAGAGATGATTCGCCTTCTGGATTCCATGAGCGAGACGGAAGCGGGACTGTTCCGGAGGATGTTCACGACCGGGTTGTTCCAGGTGATGGGGACCGATGCGTCGTTTGAGTTCGGCTTGAAGCTGATTTTGCTCGGGATTGAGCAAGTGATAAAGGAGCAGGAGAAGTAGACTGTAAACTAGAAAGTTGAAGGGTAGGGGCATGAATGACCTATAATTACACAGACGATATGAAAACTAGGCTTAGAAGAATCGAAGGTCAGATTCGCGGCGTGCTTCGATTGATGGAGGAAGGCAAGCCGTGCAAGGAGGTTGTGAGTCAATTATCCGCGGTTCGTAATGCCTCGGATAAGGCAATCGCTCACATTGTGGCGGAAAACCTGCAGCAATGTCTCGTGGAAGAACTGGCAGCCGGCAACGATACGGACAAGCTGGTTAGAGAAGCTGTGGAGCTGCTTGTAAAGAGTAGATAGACTAGCGGGATCCAGAACAAGGAGGAACGATCGTGATGACGGAATCGAGCAACAACTCGTATATCTCGAAGAATGAGCCAGAAGCCATGGTCATCGCACAATTCAAACAGGCGGTGGATGATAACGATTCGGAAGCAGTAAGGCAGTTGCTGCAAACCCATCCAACATTTGTTCCGCGGATCGACGAACCATGGTTTGCTTTTGATACACCGGCGATTGTGATTAGTGCAAGCAGGGGAAGACGCGAGATGGTTGATATACTGCTAGAGTACGGGGCCGATATCAATGCCAAAAGCAGCTGGTGGGCGGGAGGATTCGGCGTACTGCATCACGATCATCATGACTTGTCCCGTTATCTCATTGAGCGGGGCGCCGATGTCGATCCACATGCTGCGGCTTCATTGGGCATGCTGGATCGTCTGCGAATGATGGCGGAGAAGGATCCGGAAGCCGTTAATCTGCGCGGCCCGGATGGGCAGGTTCCTCTCCACTATGCCGTTTCATCTGAGATTATTGATTTTCTGCTGGATCACGGGGCGGATATTGATAAGCGGGATGTGGATCATAATAGTACGCCAGCTCAATATGCAGTCAACAACCCGGACAAATGCCGGTATTTACTTAAACGCGGTGCCAAGGCGGATATCTTCATGGCCTGTAAGCTGGGGGATGTCGAGCTTGTCCGTCAAATGCTATTGGAGGATCCAAATGCTCTTCAAGCCCAGGTGGGCAGAGGGGAGTTCACCGGCGCAGGTGGGCATATTTATGAGTACAATATCGGTGCGGCGGCGAAGCCGGTTTTTTTAGCGGAACGGTTGGGTCTTGAGGCTATGACAGATTTGATGCTGTCGCACAGCTCGCTCGAGCAGAAATTCCTGCTGGCTTGCATGCGGGCGGATACAGAAACTGTCCATAGCATGTTAAGCGAACATGCGGATCTTGTCCAAGCGCTGGAGCCGGAAGATCAGAGTGTACTTGTTGAAGCAGCATGGGAGGATCAAGCAGATGCAGTAGGGCTCATGCTGGAGGTTGGCTTTAACGTAGATGCACGCCGCAATGACCGTTCGATGACAGCCCTTCATGGTGCTGCCGTACAAGGAAACAATGAAGTCGTTCGGCTGCTAATCCGCAACGGTGCCTCTGTGGACATTCGGAATGAGTTCGGCGGAACGCCAATGAACAGCTGTATCTGGGGATCCCTTCATATTCAAAATCCACAAGGCGATTATGCCGCGGTTGCGGATAGCCTCATTAAGGCAGGGGTCAAGCTGCCCGACCAAGTCATGGGCAGTGAGACGGTGAAGGAAGTTCTTATTCGGCACGGGGGGCCCGGCGCGAAAGGTTAACCTCCAACCATTTCTCAAGGGATCTATTTTGAAAGTTTTCTCTTGGATGATTTTTGGTATAATATCGGGAGATACTAGGATTATATGGATAGAAAATGAGGGATGACAATGTCGTATATCGTTGATTTTAAAGATGTGTCTACGGTCGGTTTAGAATCCTCACCGGTAGCGGATGCGCTTGCCGGCTTGCGTGCGAACGAAGCCCGTTATTTCATGAACAAATACGAGCATGTATTTACGACTGTACCTGCTAGCGAAAGCCAGGAAAGCCTTGATTATGCGAACCGGATTTTGAAAGAAGAACGCGGTATTGAGTTTGCGGCAAAACCGTTAGAAACGTCGCGTTTCCAAGTGGAAAATATTCAATTTACTTACGTCTTCTATGAAGACGGTCTTTCGATCAACGTTATGTATACGGTGGATGATTCTAAGAAGCGGGCTGTTGGCTTTAAGCTGTCTGAGGGGATGGAGATTCCAAAGGAATTAGAACCGAAGTTTAAGTTCGCCAGGCAGAAGTCTAAGCTGGCCGGCACCATTCGGGGCTCGTTCTTTGTGATTAAAGGCGAATATTAAGAACAGTAGTCGTATGATAAAAAGGGAAGAGCCCATATAAAAGGGGTTCTTCCTTTTTTGCGTTCACCAAATAGATAAATCAGCGAAATACTGGGTGCAAGGATACGCATCAGAAGTAGTTCACCATAATGTGTGATTTTCGGTGTTGACACGCTTGTAACCAATGGTTATATTATTACCAACGGTAAGTAACCAATGGTTTTGAGATGGGGAGTGAGATTATGTTTGCAGGACATTTCGGTTTGGCGGCAGGCATTAAGGCTAAGGCGCCGGAAATTCCGCTATGGGCTTTGATGGCAGGCACGCAGCTTCTGGACATTGCGTTCATTCCGATGCTGCTCAGCGGAGCAGAGACAATCGAAGAGACCCGTCCCGGAGGCGGCTACGGGGAAGCGATCATCCATGCGGATTATACGCATTCACTTGCCGGCGCATTGGTAATCGCGCTAATAGCGGGGCTTGCCGCATGGCTATTCTGGGGGAGACGGGCAAGCGGTATCCTCGCGGGAGTCGTATTCAGCCATTGGCTGCTCGATCTTGTCGTGCATCGCTCCGATATGCCTATTCTGCCGGGGAACGCTATGGATCTACCGCTCCTGGGGTTGGGTGCGTGGAAATCTCCGGGCTTATCCGCGTCACTGGAACTTGTCCTGATCGCGGGAGGATTATGGATGTACGCCCGGTCGGCGCTCGAGAAGGGGCGCGGCGGCGGTAGAGCGGCGGCGATTATCTCCATCTCGGTGCTCGGCTGCGTGCTCGGACTAGCTCTCGTCACGTCCGTGACAGGATGGTTCTAAGGAGGGACGATAAATGAGCTTTATTATCTATCTGTTTGTGTTCATGGCCTTATGCGGTTGGCTGGACGCCCGAATCATGAAAAAAGGTTGAGATCGTACATCATTTTTGGCGTAATATCGGATGATAACAGGAGAACCATTCGGGGCTTGTTATTCGTTATTAAAGGGCAATATTAATAATGGAAGGGTGGAAATAACCTATGATCAACGCGGCTCATATTATTTTGTATAGCACGGATGCGGAAGCGGATCGGGTCTTCATCCGAGACGTACTCGGATTGGCAGGCGTTGATGCCGGCGGCGGTTGGCTGATATTCAAACTTCCCCCTGCCGAGCTGGCTGTTCATCCGACAGATGGACCAACCAAGCAAGAATTCTATTTTATGTGCGATGATATCGAGAAAACGCTTATGGATTTATCCGCGAAGGGCGTTACGATTTCGGAGCCAATTCGTGAACAAGGCTGGGGCAGACTGGCTTCCATTAAGCTTCCAAGCGGCGCTGATCTTCCGATTTACCAGCCGCTCCATCCCGTAGCTTACGACCTGGAGAGCTGAGCCTTGAGTTCATACAAAAAGTTAAAGGCCTTCCTTCTATAAGGATGGCCTTAAAAAGTATCCGTTATTAAACACTGGGATTGACGCAGCGTTAGGCAGCCAATGCTTCCTTCGTGATCTGCTCGATGTCGATTTGAGAGCGGGCTCCTTCGCTTACAAGGTCCGGCAGAATGTGCTGCAGGAAATAATCGACGCAGTGCAGGCGGATGCCTTTGATCTTAATTAGCGCATGTCGGTACATGACAATAAATTCGTGCTCGGAATTCCCTTTCTGGAGCTCGGCGAACGCTTCATAGATTTGATCCATTTTATCGGCTACTTCGAGAATTTGTCCTTCCACGGAATCATCTTTCCCTTCTCGCAGTTGTCTGCGGAAGATTGCTTTGAATTCTTC
Organism: Paenibacillus sp. J22R98; assembly: GCF_059383835.1. NCBI lineage: Bacteria > Bacillati > Bacillota > Bacilli > Caryophanales > Paenibacillaceae > Paenibacillus > Paenibacillus sp. J22R98. The sequence goes on along the minus strand of NZ_JBXENW010000004.1, from coordinate 445,364 downwards.
AGGGATATGCTCCTCGATGAAATGGGCCACCATTCCTTCTTCAACTTGCTGTAACAAGGAGCGCAGCTCCATGGAGTAGTGCTTGACGGGCGTCTTGATATCGCCAATGAAAATTTCACCATAGTCGTGACTGCTGGTGATCTCGTAGAGCTTCTTCCAGTCAACAGCGACGCCATGGCTTTCTTCGATATCGGCCAGCGTTTTGGCATACTGGAGCACTTTCCACGAATGTTCGGCAACGCTATGTTCTTGGAATTTGAATTTGCCGGGACAACGAATGATTCGCTCCAAGTCGGTCAACGACTGGAAATACGCATGAATGCCCATAGGATCAGATTCCTTTCTTCGATAGAGTGTTGGTTTGCTGCCGTCGTAGGTCCAGTATAAAGGCGGATTGTTAGCGGATCATTAATTCGGAATTGGCAATCGATGGGCTGCGACAACCAAAAAGGACGGAGCTTCATAAGCTCCGTCCTTCCCGCGTCGCGTTACACTACTACCCGAGACAAGATCTCATCTTTAAACTGTTGAATAGCGGCATCCGTGTCGATCGTATAGCCGCATTCCAGGCCGACAAATCCGGAGAAGCCGGTATCTTGGATAGCCTTCAGGATGTTCACGTAATTCAGTTCACCGGTGCCCGGCTGTTTGCGGCCAGGGTTGTCTGCGATGTGATAATGATTGATCCGCTCCAGATAGCCGGTCGCGTTGCGGATGACGTTGCCTTCCGTAATCTGCTGATGGTAGACGTCGAACACGAGCTTCACGTTCGGGCTGCCAACTTGATCGACCACATCCACGGATTCGTCCGAGCGCTGCAAGAAATGGCCTTTATGATCGACGAGTCCATTAAGCGGCTCGAGCTCCAGGACGATGCCGGCTTTCTCGAGCATGGGTGCGCAGCGCTTCAGTGTCTCAACCATCGTCGCACGCTGAACGCCGCGAGGGACGCCATCTATTTCGTTGCCTGTCTGCGAAATGATGGACTTCACGTTCAGAGTCCGGCAAGCTTCGATTGTCTGCCTTACGCCTTCGATGTAAGCCTCCCGCTGCGATTCGTCGACTAAGCTGATGAAATGCGTGCACGTCGCGCTGATGCCGACGCCAATACGCTCTTGTTCCGCAGCAAACGACTTCAGGTCATCGCCCAGCTCCCACCACTTGTAGTATTCGAGGCCATGAAAGCCATGTTCCTTGATTTTCTCCAGATGATAGACGGCGTCTTTGCCTTGATAAGCCCCGATACACAATGAATATTTCATGCTGCCAATCCGCTCCCCTGAACATGTATGATTCATGCACTTACTTTGAAACCCGCCACTTGCGATTGAGCTCGCGAAATTGGGTCGGAGATATGCCAACGTAGGACTTGAATAGTCTCGTAAAGTTCTGTAATTCGCTATAGCCTAACCGCTGCGAAATTTCCGTCACGGACAGATCGGATGTCTCCAGCCATGTCTTCGCCTTCTGGATCCGCATTTCGCGTTGGACTTGGAGCGGGGACTTGCCGAATAGCTCCTTGAACCGGTTGCTTACATAAGTGGGATGCATGTGAAGCTCATCGGCCATCTGCTGCAGCGTGAGTGGTTCTTCGGGCGATTGTACGACGCGTGACAGCATATCCAGAAACACATCGGATTTGGCGACGTGCTTCTGGGCGTCTTTCTGACGGAGTGCGCTGTTCAAAATAATGTACAAGAGCTCGAGCGACTTCGCTCGCGTTAAGATCGAACGCGGCAAGGAGGGCATGCGGGCATCAGCCGAATCCATGAATTGCATGAACACGTTCTCGAAATACACGTGATCTTGCAGCTGAAACACGAAGGGGATGCGGAACATCTTCATGACGTCCATGACGCCCTCGATTTCAAAGGTGAAGTGCCACCAAAGAAACTCGGTTTGGTCGGAGGTCTCTTTATAATGATCGTGCGGCACGTTCGGTGGAATGAAGGCTACGGTCCCCGGTTCGAGCGCCATCTCTTGGCCATCGATTCGGAGCTTGGCGCTGCCCGACTTCAAGTACGACATGACGTAGAAAGGAAGCGTACGGTTCAGCGTCTTCATCTCGCTGCGGCGATGCACGTCGAATTGGACAATGAGCAGCTCGGCATGCCTTAAGAGATCGCTCAAACTATCGCTCATACCACTTCCCCTTTCCTTGTTGCGGATTAAAACGTGACGCCGAGCTTAATGCTTTGCTCCGGACTTTGATCAACGTATGTCTCATAGCCCTCCGCGGATTCCTCGAAAGGGATGACCGGGTAAATGATACTCTCGCAATTGATGCGGCCATTCGAGAGGATATCCCAGCATACGTCTTCGATGCGGCGCCAGCTCCAGCGCGGGTAGTCCGGGTTCGGCTCGCTGCACGCCCGGGAGAAGACGATTTTGGCATTGTTGAAATGCGCTTCGCGGCCCAGATCCAGCCCGCCTTTGAACGCTCTTGCCCAGCCGAGGAAAGCGATCGTGCCGCCGTAAGCTAGCCCGCGGAGCCCTTGCTGAAGCGCGAATTCGTTGGCGCTTGTCTCCAAGATGACATCGACGCCGAGCTTGCCGGTCGCCTTCTTAAGCTCAAGACCCACGTCATCCGTGGTGGGATCGAATGCCGCATCCGCACCGTTCTTAAGCGCGACTTCGCGCCGTCCCGCGATCGGATCGATAACGGCCACCCAGCTTGCGCCGGCCAGCTTCGCCAGCTGTGCAGCGATTTGGCCGATCGCGCCGAGGCCGAAGACTGCGACCCGGTCGCCAGCTCTAACGTGGGCGTCGCGAATGCCGCCAAGCGCAAACTGAGCGGGATCAAAGCACACCGCGTTTTTCCACGACATGCCCTCGGGCATTTTTTTCAAATAATAGTTGTTAACCGCGTTCACGATATGCGTTTCACGAATGCCGCCGTAGCAAGATACACGGTCGCCTACTTGATAGTCCGTTACTTCCGAACCCGCCTCTGTAATGACACCTACCCAGATGTTGCCGAGGTTCCAACGTCCGAACCCGCCGTCTGTATGGATGTCCTTTGGATCTCGCGGCAAGAACAGATTCCAACCTTCTTTATCATCGAAGTAATCAGCCGTATGCGGGCTTTCCCCGCGGAAGCCTGCAAGATCGGTGCCGTGCTTGGGCGAAGCGTGGTCGACGCGCACCTTCACTTCATTCGGCAAAATAGCACGATCCTCATAAGTAGTAATCGCCGCTTTACGCGGGGCGGACGCGATCAATTGTTTAGGCATGCTTCATCCTCCTGATTTGTAGATGATACTAATCACTTATGAATAAGAACATGATCGCATTGTTATCGCTTACAGTTCGATTATATAGCATGTTCTTCCATTAGCCGTTATCCAAAACCGATAGATACTTATCATTTCTACAGGTTTTCAGCAAATTAAAAAAACTCCCCAGATATGAGGAGCTAAAACCGCCCAATCGCAACAATTAAAGCCAGCGCGATGAACACGATGTTCACGCCGACTTCCCGATATTCCTTCCGCGCAATATGAAACAGGGCACCGCAGAGGACGACCGCGGCAAGAGCGGTTGCGGCAACCGGGGTTAAAACAGGTGCGATATCCAATGCTTGCGGCAGGATGAGTGCGACTGCACCGAGTAATTCTGCTACCCCGATAAAGGCTACGAAGGCCTGCGGAACGTCTTTGACCCAGCCCCAAGACGCCTTCGCTTTCTCAAACTGAAATGCCTTTAACCAGCCTGAATAAACGAAACCCAATGCTGCAATGCCTTGTACGATCCATAATGCGATGTTCATATTGATCTCTCCCCTGATTACGGATTGGCTGACTGCTATACGTATAATAGCCCCTGGGGTCGACGGTAGGAAGTAGGCACTTTTTTTAAACCTAGTATTTATAAGTGACCTTGATCGGGTAATGGGGGGAAGCGGGATTGTCCGTATTTGGCAGCTTTGGACATAGGGTTGTGAGGTGGGACATATAAATTAGGTAGAGTCTTGCCGTGATGAATGCTTGAAAAAAACAATTGATTTCTGCTGCGATTGGCTTTATAACTATAATTAGAATAATTATTATTTAGTACTAATTTTAGTTTTAGGGGTGATAACATTGAATATGGATAATGCTAACGCAGGGAAATGTCCGTTCAATCATGGAAGCGCTACTAGTCCGGTAGCTAGCGGAACGTCGAATAGAAACTGGTGGCCGAACCAATTGAATTTGAACATTCTTCATCAGCATGATCAGAAAACGAATCCGATGGGCGCAACTTTTAACTATGCAGAGGAATTCGCGAAGCTCGACTATCCCGCTCTCAAACAGGATCTGCGCGATCTGATGACAACGAGTCAGGAGTGGTGGCCGGCTGACTACGGACATTATGGCCCATTCTTTATCCGCATGGCTTGGCACTCGGCAGGTACGTATCGTACGGGTGACGGGCGCGGCGGGGCTGGAACCGGTACGCAGCGTTTTGCTCCTCTTAACAGCTGGCCCGATAACGGCAACCTGGATAAAGCGCGCCGATTGCTATGGCCGATTAAACAGAAATATGGCAATAAGATTTCATGGGCGGACTTGTTCATCCTAACGGGCAACGTTGCCATTGAATCTATGGGCGGCAAAACATTCGGTTTCGGCGGCGGCCGTGAGGACGTCTGGCATCCGGAAGAGGATATCTACTGGGGTGCTGAAACGGAATGGCTGGGCGACAACCGCTACAAAGGCGATCGTGAGCTGGATAACCCGTTAGCCGCTGTTCAAATGGGCCTTATTTATGTCAATCCAGAAGGCCCGAACGGCAAGCCGGACCCGCTTGCAAGCGCTCGCGACATTCGTGAGACGTTCAAACGGATGGGCATGGACGATGAAGAGACCGTCGCTCTCGTAGCGGGCGGGCATACCTTCGGAAAAGCACACGGCGCGGGAGATGCTGCGCTCGTGGGAGCGGAGCCGGAAGGCGCTTCTATTGAAGCGCAAGGCTTGGGCTGGTTGAGCACGCATGGCTCAGGCAAAGGCCGCGATACCATCACCAGCGGTATTGAAGGCGCTTGGACGGCGAACCCAACGCAATGGGACAATGGATTCTTCGAGCTGCTGCTCGGGTATGAATGGAAGCTTACGAAGAGCCCGGCAGGCGCGAATCAATGGACACCGGTAAACCCTGCAGAGGAGCATCTTGCACCGGACGCGGAAGATGCGTCGGTTCGTGTTCCGACGATCATGACCACCGCGGACATGGCGCTGCGCACAGATCCGGCATACGAGCAAATTTCTCGCCGCTACTACGAGAATCCGGAAGAGTTTGCGGATGCTTTTGCGCGCGCCTGGTTCAAACTTACGCACCGCGACATGGGGCCTCGTGCAAGATATCTAGGTCCGGAAGTGCCGGAAGAAGTACTGATCTGGCAGGATCCTGTACCGGCTGCTGAAACGGAGCTGACCGATGCTGAAGTAGAGGAACTGAAATTGAAGATCCTGAGCGCAGGACTTACGGTCGGCGAACTGGTATCGACAGCCTGGGCTTCGGCGAGTACATTCCGCGGCTCCGATATGCGCGGCGGCGCGAATGGCGCCCGGATCCGTCTTGCTCCACAGAAAGATTGGGAAGTGAACCAGCCGGAACAGCTGGCGAAGGTTATTTCTGCACTGGAAGCGATTCAGAGCGGTCTCGATAAGCAAGTAAGCTTGGCTGACTTAATCGTACTGGGTGGAAGCGCCGCAGTAGAGAAAGCCGCTCGTGATGCGGGCTTTGATGTGACGGTACCGTTCACCTCCGGACGCGGCGATGCAACGCAAGAGCAAACGGATGTAGAGAGCTTCGCGGTACTGGAGCCGGTTGCCGATGGGTTCCGTAACTACCAGAAGAAGCAGTACAGCATTAGCCCGGCCGAGCTTCTGGTGGATAAGGCGCATCTGCTGAACCTTACCGCGCCGGAAATGACGGTACTTGTGGGCGGCATGCGCGTGCTGGGCACCAACTTTGGAAATACCGAGCATGGCGTATTCACCGATCGTGAAGGCACGCTCACGAATGACTTCTTCGTGAACCTGCTTGATATGAGCCTACAGTGGAAGCCGGTGAACTCGGTCGTCTACGAAGGGCGTGACCGGAAGACAGGTGAGGTTGCGCGTACTGCGACAATCGTTGACCTCGTATTCGGCTCCAACTCCGTCCTGCGTGCCATTGCAGAGGTCTATGCGCAAGATGATAACAAAGAAAAGTTTGTGCGTGACTTCATCGCAGCTTGGGTGAAAGTGATGAATGCCGACCGTTACGATCTTGCATAAGGCGGGCTAAAGCAGGCAAAGCACTTATTGGATTCCTATAATAGAAAGTAAAGAGCGCCAACCTATTTAGGTGGCGCTCTTATTTTTTGCCTGGCTAGTATGCTATTATGGCAATAACTCCGGGTATTGTACCAACATCATCAGGCATCGAAAGTGGGTTCGTTTCAGATATGAATTTCATCCTCATGGCAGCGATGTCTTTAGTGCCGTTATTCCTAGGAATCGCCTGCAAAATGTTGTTTAAAACAAAACTAACGAACGCCATGTTAATCTTTATGGTTTTCATGTGTTTGTGGCAATTGGATGTAAGTGTGTTATACAGCCTCGATATACTGGACCAAACCAGCATACTGGTTCTGTTCAAGCTATTGCGAATCGGATCTATTATGCTTCCGGTGGCTTTCTTATATGTTGGCTACGTCACGCTAAAGTATCAAATTAAAGAGAACGTAAAGTGGATGAACTGGATTATCAATAAATACACGTTAGGCATTTATGGCATATGGTCTTTATTTATTTACGCGGTCAATTGGACGACCTATGGCGTAACGGGCTTGAAAACAATTGCCGCCAGTACGACAACCGTGCTCTATCCCGTATACGGGGAATGGGGCGCTTTGTTTGTCAATCATATCAAACTATTGATTATTAGTATTTTACTAACGCTCATTGCCAGCAGAAAAGTACCGGATAAATTTGTGAAAAGCTTTCTGACTGCATTTAGTCTGACGTTTCTGTTTACCTATATGATTGGCGTGCTCAACCTGCAGGCGGGAACCTTCATTTATTCAAGCCAAATTGCCGTTATGTTTTTCTCGATTCTGATCTTCTTTATTTTTGTCCGGCTGAGTACAAAGATTATTAGAGAAACGGCCCAAATCCTAAAGCGCAAAGAGAAAGAAGCGCAAGTGGAGATGAACACGTCCGGTTTAATCCATGAGATTGGAAATCCGCTAACCGTTGTGAATGGCTATTCAGCGCTATTAACACAGAACGAGCAGCTCGACCCAAGAGCGAAAGGGATGGTTAGCCAAATTACGATTGCCGGTTCCCATATGAGCAGCATTATTGCAAATTACGATCAATTTATTAAAAGCGGCAAAATTAATAGAGTAGACGCCGACATCATGGAAGTGGTGCAAGAATCGTTAGTGCTAACTTCAATTCGAATCCAAGAAAAGAACATTCAGATTGATTTGAACGAGCAGAAACGGATGGTCGTCAACATCGATAAAGATAAAATGAGACAAGTGTTTACGAATCTAATCAATAACAGTATCGAGGCCATGGAAGGCAAAGAGCGGAAAATCATTAAAATTACAATCTCGAGTAAAAATAATGACAGCACGATTATATTCTCGGATACGGGCTCGGGGATTGCCCGTGAGGAAAGGGATCGTATATTCACGCCATTCCATACGACGAAGGAAGCGGGCATGGGGCTCGGATTATCGATTTCGCAGCGAATTTTAAATTCACACGGTGGATATATTGAACTACTGAAAAGCGATGAGTCCGGAACGGAAATTAAAGTTTCCATTCCATTTGTTGATTATGATCAGTTCGTGACAGGCTAAGGCGCCGCAGCCCAGTATTGTTATATGGGGCGCTGGTAATGATAGTAAAAATAAAAAAACACCCCGGGAAAAATTCCCGGGGTGTTTTTCGTAAATACCAATTGTGCTCGAAAAACCAGCATGCTATAATGAAAGAATTCTCTGCGAATTTATGTATTAAGTCAAAGTTATTGCATCTTAATTATACCTTAATTTTAGCACAGGGGATTGCGGGTTGTCAAATGTTCTTTTGCTTCTCCAAATTTATATTTTTAAAAGGAGTGTGTTAAGAAGGATGATACACGCAAAGGAATGGGAGAACGAACAAGGGCGATTGGAACTGACGATGAATAAGCTCAAAGAAGCAATCGTTGAGCTGGAGCCTAAAGTGGATCAGTTGGGTCATCAAGCGGCGGACATCCGTAAGCGATTCTGGGAAGAAGTTACGGTAAATACGAGTACCCATGAAGATTTCGAAGAGACCTTCTTCACCATTCAGCAGCAGGCAGCCGTGTTATCCGAACGGGAGCGCAGCCACCGGCAGCTGCAGCAGAAATGGAATAGCGTGAAACGACTGCTGCAATCTCCGTATTTCGGGCGTATTGATTTTCAAGAGGCTGGTCAGGATCTGATCGAGCAGGTTTATATAGGTGTGTCCTCATTCGTAGAACCGGATGGCATGAATTTCTTGGTGTATGACTGGCGTACGCCAATTGCGAGTTTGTATTACGATTACTCTCCCGGCGAAGTTGCCTTTGAAACGCCAGGGGGCTCGATTACGGGAGCGATGACGCAGAAGCGGCAATACCAGATCCGTGACGGGCGGATTCAGAACTTGTTCGACTCCAGCATTACGATCGGCGACGAATTGCTGCAGCAGGTGCTCGGCAAGGGAGCGGATAATCAGATGAAGAGTATCGTGGCGACGATCCAGAAGGAGCAAAACGCCATCATACGTGACGATAAAAGCCGGATGCTCATTGTCCAAGGGGTGGCCGGAAGCGGAAAAACCTCTGCGGCCCTGCAGCGGGTGGCGTACTTACTGTACAAACATCGCGATAAGTTGACGGCCGATCAGATTGTCCTCTTCTCGCCTAATCCGATGTTTAACAGCTATGTATCCACGGTTCTTCCCGAGCTTGGCGAGGAGAACATGCAGCAGACGACCTTCCAAGAATATCTCGATTATTGGCTGGGATCGAAATTTCAACTGGAGGATCCGTTCGACCAGCTGGAGTATGTGCTTTCGGAAGCTTCGGCTCCCGGCTATGCGTCCCGCCTGAGCGGCATTCAATATAAGTCGTCGGAAATGTTCCTTCAAGCTCTCCACGGCTATGCGTTAAGGTTAGGGCAGAAAGGGATGCTGTTTAACAGTATTCGATTCCGCGATCGGGATTTAATTACCGGGGATCAAATCAAAGCGAAATTTTATAGTTACGACGTCTCGATTCGCCTGACCAATCGCATTGCATTGCTGCAGGAATGGTTAATGAAGGAACTGAACCGGTTGGAGAAAATAGAGCAGGCTGCTGCGTGGGTTCAGGAGGAACTGAACTATCTCGACAATGAGCAGTATGCGGAGGCTTTTAGTGAGCTGCATAAGGATCGCGGCGTGTTTGACTTTGCCGAGCAATATGCTGTGGTGCAAGAATTCGTAACGAAGAAGCGCCGTGGAGACGAGGCTGACTTTAACTTCGCCGAACAAGAGGAAGAGCTGCTCTGCCGCATGGTCGTGAAGGAGTCCTTCAAGCCGCTAAGACGGAGCGTCAAGAGTATGTCATTTATCGATGTGCTGGGCATATACACCCAATTGTTCCGCGAGCAGGCTGATTACCTTGAAATGACGAATACGGCCGAAGTCCCCGAGTATTGGCCGCAAATCTGTGAGCAGACGATGGAGAAGCTGAGTCGGTATGAGCTGTATTATGAAGATGCGACACCGTATTTGTATTTAAAAGAGCTCATCGAGGGTTCTCGGGTGAACACGTTGGTTCGGTATATCTTCATTGACGAAGGTCAAGATTACTCGATGTTCCAATATCAGTTTCTCAAGAACCTGTTCCCGCGTGCCCGCATGACGGTGCTTGGCGATTTCGGTCAGGCGATCTTCACGCAGGCAACGAATTTACATGCTGCCGAATCGCCGCTGCGCAGGCTTTACGGAGATGGCGAAACGAGCCGAATTCTGCTGTCCCGCAGTTACCGTTCAACGCGCGAAATTGTGGAGTTCACGAGGTCGCTGCTGCCGGGCGGAGAAGAGGGCATTGTGCCTTTCGAAAGGAGAGGAAACAAGCCTCTTCTTGTTCAGCTGGGCAGCGAGGAGGCAAGGTCGCTGCGAATTGCAGCTGATCTGGCAGCTCTTCAAGCGGAGGACTTCGGCTCCATTGCCATTATTACGAAGACAGCAGCCGAGAGCAGGGAAGCCTACGAGCGCCTTGCTTCGCTTGGCTGTCAGGGGCTGCGGCTTGTGACGAAGGAGACGCCTATCTTCGAGAAGGGCATTATGGTGATTCCTTCTTACCTCGCGAAGGGCGTGGAATTCGAAGCCGTGCTTATCTATGATGCTTCAGCCTCGGTGTACCATCGGGAAAGCGAGCGCAAGCTGTTCTATACGGCATGTACACGCGCCATGCACCGGCTTCTGATTTATACGACTGGAGAATGGACACCCTATATTCAGGCGTTGGACGCTTCTATGTATGAGGTGTAAGCGGGCTGGAACGGAAGAGGCGGTATGTCCAATTAATAAGCACAAAAGACACGGTATCCGGTTTGGGTGCCGTGTCTTTTTTATTTCCATTTTATTTAATTCCATTCTAGTTCAAAAGATACTCCATCTTTTGTAATCAATCTTTGTATTTAAGCTAAACAAAATAGGTCTATTTGCCGAAATAATTTCTAGAATAATTTACTAATTATTATTAAAAGGAGCGTTTGTTAATGAAAAAGAAGGTTTCGAAATGGCTGCTTCTTCCACTTGGAATAAGCTTGCTTGTGCCGGGTGTAGCTGCTCATGCAGCAGAGAGTCCAGCTCCAAAGACGTCGAAAGATTTTACGGATTTGGCGGGATTGGATGCAGCTCTCCAGGCTAAAATCGACGCGTTATTGGCTAAAGGTATATTTGATGGTGTTGGTAATGATACCTTTGGAATCGATCAGAACATGACGCGGGCGCAATTCGCCAAAGTGTTGACTAAAATTTATAATATCCCGGTTGATAACAGTGTCCATACTTCGTCTTTTAGTGACGTGGGCGGGGACAATGGTACGAACGGGTGGGCTATTCCCTTTATTGAAGCAGCGAAGAAAGCCGGAATACTCGAGGGAATGGGAGACAACACCTTCTCTCCCGCCGGTAATGCGACCTTGGGGCAATTAGCTACAGGTTTAGTGAAAGGTTTAGGTCTACCTGTAAGCACAACCGGTACACCTTGGTATGCGGATGCCATTAGCAAAGCAGTGGCCAATAAGATCCTTCCGGCAGGAAGCAATGGAAAGGACCTCGCTACCCGTTCTGATCTAGTAGTAGGTGCATTTGGCGGACAGCAAGCTTTTGAAGTGATTAAGAAAGCGGCTGAAGAAGCGAATAAGCCAACAACACCAACGTCACCAACGCCGTCCGGCGATACGACCGCACCGAGCATCACCGCAGCTACAGTTAACGGCAGGGACGTAACGGTATCCGGTGGCGCGACAGGTACAATTAGCTTTAAGAGCAGTGCATATCTGACAGCGGGAACGCTTAGCGTAAGCGAAGCTTCGACATTGTCCATCACTGCAATTGAAGGCATTACGCTGTCTGATTACCCGTCCTTATCGTTCACGCAGTCGCTCACTTCCGGTTCGAACACGCTTGATCTGATTAGCAAGCTTGGCGTGCTCGATTCCCAACATGACGGTGTATCCGTGTCGCTGCTCAGTCAGCTGGATACGAACCATGATGGACTAGTCATTACTGGTACACTCCGCGATGGTTCAAGCAACTCCCGCACTGTTCAATTAACAATTAAAGCAGACGATACTGCGCCGAGTTTGACAGCAGCTACTGTCAACGGTAATCCTGTAACTATCGCGAGCAGCAATGGCAATATCACGATACTCGGCGGTTACCTGACTTCGGGTACAATCACATCGGACGAAGACGCTACATTGACAGTCACTTCCGTTCAAAACGTAAACTTGGCGAGCTATCCGTCGCTGAACTTCTCGCAGCAGCTCACCGGAGGAACTGAGGCATCCTTGAATCTGATCACGCGCCTGGGCAGCTTGGATCAACAAGGTGACGGGGTATCCGTCAGCTATTTGAAGCTTCTCGCCGGCGATCCGAATCAACTGGTTGTATCGGGTACATTAACAGACGCTGCGGGCAATTCCCGTACCGTTACGCTCACGTTCACTTGGAACGTAGTCGCTTAATTTATTTGATGATGCAGAAAGAGCGCGCACCTTTTTAGGTGGCGCTCTTTTCATGTTGCACGGGAAGTGTAACGGGCCGTGGCTTCTTGCAATTTAAAGCTTGTTCCCCAGTGCGGTAAGATGTATATATAGGGTATAAACGCCATAAGGGCTGAGGAGAGATTGCAATGACAATTATAGCTGCTGTACTGGTCGCACTTGTCGCCGTGGAGCACATTTATATCTTAATCCTGGAGATGTTTATGTGGACTACATCTAGAGCAATGAAGGCATTCGGTACAACGAAGGTGTTCGCGGAAGCATCGAAATCCCTGGCCGCCAACCAAGGGCTGTACAACGGATTTTTGGCGGCGGGTCTGTTCTGGGGTTTGTTCCATCCCGATGCCGCGGTAGGTCACCAAATCCAACTTTTCTTTCTCTGCTGCGTACTCGTTGCCGCTATCTATGGAGGCATAACGGCCAAGAAATCCATCTTACTTATACAAGGGTTACCTGCAGCTGCAGCGCTGGTGTTCGTGCTCATGTCTTAAGTTAGCTAGTCTTACCAAAATATGAAGAAGCTTTCAATCCGCAGCATCGCGACGGTTGAAGGCTTTTTTTATTTTGGCACATTCCCCCCAAAAACTAACGTTTGTTGACTGCGGTCTCATGTTTGTTGTCTGGAATGGGGCCTCCAATATTCTATACAATGACATCAGTTAGTTTGAAAGCGCGTTCACGCTGAACATGAACAAACGGAAGGAGTGGCTAACATGGACATGAAAAGCGGGCGTAAACGCTTACGAACACGCTGGCGCACGCAGGATACGGAACTGACGTTTCTGGCTCTGCCGACGACCATTTGGTATATCTTGTTTTGTTTCTTGCCGATGTTCGGTCTCATTATTGCCTTTAAAGATTTCAAGATACACGGTGGCTTTCTCAGCAACGTCATAAACAGTGATTGGTCCGGTTTCAAAAACTTTGAGTTTCTGTTCAAGTCGAACGATGCTTGGGTCGTGATGCGCAATACGCTGGGATACAATTTGATATTCATCATCCTGAGCATTGCGGTACCCGTCACTTTGGCGCTCATGATCGGTCAACTGCACAGCAGCAAGGCCGGCAAAATCTATCAAACGATGATGTTCTTGCCTTATTTCTTATCTTGGGTCGTTGTATCCGCCATTGTTTGGGCGTTTCTAAGCTTCGATAAAGGGATCGCCAATCAATTCCTGGCGGACCTCGGCAAGGATCCCGTGAACTGGTATATGGAGCCTAAATATTGGCCGTACTTCCTCGTTTTCATGAATGTGTGGAAGGGTCTGGGCTACGGCATGGTTGTCTACTTGGCCACGATCACCGGCATTGACAGCACGTATTATGAGGCCGCCGTAATCGATGGAGCATCCAAATGGCAGCAAGCGCGATTTATTACTTTGCCGCTTATGAAGCTTGTTATCGTGATGATGTTCATTCTGGCTGTAGGGCGAATCTTCTATACGGATTTCGGATTGTTCTTCCAGGTACCGCGGGATTCCAACTCGCTCTTCAATGTAGCGACTACCATCGACGTTCTCGTCTATAAGCAGCTTAAGACCGCTACGGTAGGTATGGCTTCTGCTTCCGCTTTCGTACAATCCGTGATGGGTTGTGTGACCATTCTGATTGCCAACTGGGTCGTTCGTCGTGTAGACCGAGAGAGCGCAATGATGTAAAGGAGGAGCGGGAAATGAAAACAAGAGTGAAATATGAAAGCGGTCTCGACAAGTTTAACCGAATCGGGACCGCCACTAACATAAGTTTCAATTTGATTTTTATTGTATTGGCGCTGGTTTGCCTCGTGCCTGTCCTAGTGGTGCTGTCCGTATCGCTGGCCAGCGAGGATTCCATCCGCAACGATGGTTATCATCTCATTCCGACCGCTTTTTCCGGAGAGGCTTATCACTATATCGTGAAGCAAGGGAAGATGATTAGTCAGGCGCTCGGCATCTCCGTGCTCGTTACCGTCGTCGGTACGGTGCTTGGCGTGATGCTTACGACTTCGATGGGGTATGTTCTTTCGAGGCCGAATTACAAGCTTAACGGGCTGTTGACTTGGATCGTATTTATCCCGATGGTGTTCAACGGAGGTTTGGTATCCAGTTACTATATCAACTCGAATTTGCTGGGCCTGAAAGATACGGTGTGGGCGCTCATTCTGCCCTTGGCCGTCTCCTCCTTCAACGTTATTATTTGCAAAACGTTCTTCAGAAGCACCATTCCGGACGCTCTGATTGAATCCGCCGAGATCGACGGCTCGAGCCAGCTGCGCATCTTCTTCTCCATCGTGCTGCCGATTTCGCTGCCGGTTCTGGCCACCATCGGATTGTTCCTGTGCTTCTCTTATTGGAACGATTGGTTCCAATCCATGCTGTACATCAACAATCAGAACTTGTACTCGCTGCAAGCGCTGCTGAACAGCTTGATGAGTAACGTAGACGCCCTGGCGAAGAATGCTTCCAGCATGGGCATCAGCTATGCGGAGCTTGTCGCCACCATGCCTAAGGAATCCGCGCGCATGGCCGTGGCCATCGTCATTGTGGTTCCCGTGGCCGTTGCCTATCCGTTTTTCCAGAAATATTTTATTTCCGGTCTGACCGTAGGCGCCGTTAAAGGCTAATAAGGCAATAAACCTGGATTGCTCCGGTTTATTATATCCACCATTCCGGTGGGCAAGAGAAAGATATCAAAAGGAGGAAATGGGTATGAAAAAGACAAAGAAGCAATTGCTTGCAATCGGGGCCGCGGCGGTCTTGACTACAACCGCACTAGCGGGCTGCGGAAACTCGAATTCCAATTCCGAGTCGAGTAACAACACGCCTTCTAACACAGCTACAAACACACAAACGGAGGCCAACAAACCTGCTGAATCAGGGGAAGTGCCTACACTGGTATGGTGGACAATTGGTGGACAAACGCCTGCCAATTTCGACAAAGCGCTCGATGCGATGAACGAATACACGGCTGAGAAAATCGGTGTGAAGGTCGACATCAAGGTAGCAAGCTGGGGCGACTGGGATACGAAAATCAACACAATCGTAAACACCGGCGAACCGTTCGATATTATGTTTACGAACAACAGCAAGTACAGTCAGCAAGTTAACTTAGGTGCATTTGCCGATCTGACCGATTCCGTACAGAGCGATTCGGCTGATCTCTACAAGCTCATCCCTGAGAAAGTTTGGGATGGAACGAAGATCGGCGGCAAAATTTATGCCGTGCCGACGTATAAGGACTCTTCTTTGACTCAATACTGGGTGTTCGACGATAAGTATGTACAGAAATATAAAATCGACGGCGCCAGCATCAAGACGTTGAAAGATCTCGACAAACCTTTCCATGACATGAAGGCCGGTGAAGGCAAAAGCTTCTACCCGCTGTCACTCACGCAAGGCGACGGATTTAACGGATTCTTCAACGGCTACGATGATATGACGCTGGGTCTTCCGCCAATCGGCGTTAAAGTTGACGATGCTTCCCGCAAAGTTGTCTCCGTGCTCGAGCAGCCGGACGTTATGGAAGGTCTGAAGCAGCTGCACGCATGGTACAAGGACGGCATCATCAATCCGGATGCACCAACGAAGACGGAAGCGGACAAGGCGCGTCCATTCTTCGCGGCCCAGGCATTCCCGGGTGCGGAAGCAGGCTGGCAGATCACAGAGGGCGTTGCGAAGTACGACATGTTCCAAATCTTCGGCCCAATTTACACAACGAGCACGATCCAAGGCTCTCTGAATGCCATTTCGGCCAACTCCAAATACAAAGCAGAAGCTTTGAAATATTTGCAATTGGTGAATACAGATCCAAAGCTGCGCAACATGCTGGCGTTTGGTGAGCTGGGCGTCGACTACGACAACGTAGACGGCGAGAAAGTGGTTGAGCGTAAAACAGATACTTGGCCGCTGGCTGCCTATACACAAGGTACGTTCTTCGACCTGGCTGTAACCAAAGGCGCTCCTGTTGATCAATGGGATCAAGTACGCAAACTGAACGATCAAGCAACTTCGTCCACGAACCTGGGCTTTGCTCTGGACATCAGCAAGCTTGGCACGGAAGTGTCCAACACGAAAGCGGTATGGGACAAATATCGTTATGAGCTGATGACGGGTGCTTCCGATCCTGAAGTGATGGTACCGAAGATCGTGGCGGAATTAAAAGCTGCCGGACTGGATGCCATTACGGCTGCCGCGCAAGAACAAATCGACAGCTACTTCAAATAAGCCACAGCAAGTAATCTATGGTAAAAGGCATACAGAAAACCCGAACGGAGATAGCCGTTCGGGTTTTCTGCCACGAAATACCTGATTGCTTTTCAAGGCAACAACGTTATAAGGTTGAGAGTAGGGTACGACAAAAGCCTACTTGCAAAGGAGATGCCGCATGCTTTCATTTATGCAAATTAAGATCTATCGCGGCAAATTCATTGCATATGCGGTGTTTGTGGTGTTCATTGGCCTGACGATCGGCGCGCTCACTTGCGCGGTACTGCTGGATCAATGGGTGAAAAATGCTCAAAATGAAGCGGATGGCGCGTTTACCCGCGTGGAAAACACCCTTCAAAATGATGCCGACCGAATCGAAGCCTTCATGCAGCGGGTTTATTCCAATAGCGGGCTGGTATCGGATGTGCGCAGCTTCTTAGGAAATACCGCAGAAGGTTATCTAACGAGCAGGCTGCAGAACAGCCATTATAATCGACCGCTCGTCTCCTTTCCCGAGGATATTAAGTCCTTTCTGAGCAACGGGGGAAAGGGCGACATCACTCAAATTAGCCTGCATACCGCACTAGAGGGCAATGTGGTGAGCTTCGACAGCAACGGCAATACGAGTTTTCAATTCCGTCTGCCCAATACGGACCCGATGTTCCGCGAGACCATCCAAAGAGGGTTTGTCTATCATAAGAAGCTTTCCGATCCGAACCAGATCGCTCGCCAGCTGGGCGAATTCCGCTTCTTGGTCAGCAGCAACCGCATATTTAAGACGGTGCAGAACTATCATCTGAGCGAGGCTGCGGCAGTCAGCGCATCCGGAGACGTCTACCAGATCGCCGGCAGCGGCCGAAACACAGAGGAGCTCGTTCGCAGAATCGTGGCGGACGGACGCAGCCATGGTTTTCTGAAGACGGGATTTGCAGATGCGGTGTACTTCATATCCTTCAATTCCACGGAGTTCGATTATCGGTTTGTCAGTATAGTAGATATGGCGCCGCTGATTCGGCAGAAAGCAAGCGTATTGCTCATTGTGTTTCTGATCGTGCTCGTTGCGATGATCAGCGTATTGCTGCTCATCGTTTATAATCTGCGCGAGGATGCGAACTTCCTGCGGCGGATTATTCTGTCCATCGGACGCGCGAAGACGGCGGACTTTACGCTCGTTAACCCGGCGCGTTACCGAAGGAACGAATATGGTATGATT
The DNA here is from genome assembly GCF_059383835.1 of Paenibacillus sp. J22R98. Lineage (NCBI taxonomy): Bacteria > Bacillati > Bacillota > Bacilli > Caryophanales > Paenibacillaceae > Paenibacillus > Paenibacillus sp. J22R98. The sequence goes on along the minus strand of NZ_JBXENW010000004.1, from coordinate 427,693 downwards.
GCACGAGAATTGGACGATATGATCCAACAGCTCGATCGACATATCCAAACGAATTATTTGCTCAAGCTTAAGCAGCAAGAAACCGAAATGAAAGCGCTTCAGCATCAAATCAATCCGCATTTTCTCTATAATACGCTCGAGGTTATCCGTTCTTCTGCACTAATGAATCGTGCGGACCACACCTCCGATGCTATCGCCACTTTGGGGGCGCTGTACCGGGATATTGTGAAGAACGAGAATATCATTCCGCTCGGCAGCGAGCTAAACTTGCTTCAGAAGTATTTGAAAATCATGGAATTTAAATACCCGGAGCGTTTCTATTATCAGCTTAATGTGGAACCGCCGCTATTAGCTTTACCTACCGTGAAATTCTGGCTGCAGCCGCTGGCAGAAAACTTCTTCATCCATGGCTTCAACCCCGAGAGCGAGTTCAACCTGCTAATCGTGAATGGCTGGGAGGAAGAGGAGCGTTTCGTGCTGGAGATCATGGACAATGGCAACAAGATCCCGGAGGAGCGTTTGGCTGAAATCCGAAATAAGCTCGCCAGAGGCGATGACGCCGAGACGGACCATATTGGCTTACGTAACGTGTATACAAGACTGCACTTCTTCTATGGGGTTGGATTCTCGATGACTATCGACAACAATGAGGAAGCCGGCGTTAAAATATGTGTATTCCTATCCAAGGAGGCTACTTTCGATGTACAAGCTACTGATCGTAGATGACGAGCCGCAGATTCTGGAGGGCGTGAAACGAACGCTGGATTGGGAGAAGTACGGCTTTGGCCAAATAGAGACAAGCGAAACGTATGAAGGCGCAATCTCGAAAGCAGTGGATTTCTTACCTGACCTGGCTATTTTCGATGTATGCATCGGCAAACAGCGTGGTTATGATGCGATCCACAAGCTCAATGAACTGCGTCTTCCTTCAAAATATATTATGATGAGCGGCTATGGCGAATTTCAGTATGCACTGGAGGCCATCCGCTGCGGCGCGAAGGATTATCTGCTCAAACCTGTCGACCGTACGAAGCTGCAGCAATTGGTCGAGAAGATTATTGTAGAGGACCTGCACGGAACGATCGAAGGGTCGGATCGCGACGATCTGGATATCGATCCCGTGCTCGGCGTGCGCTATGATAGCTTGTCCAAGCTGACGAATCGTATCCTGTTGATCGTCAAGGCGGAGTATGCGCAGAACCTGAATTTGAAATCGGTTGCAGAACGTTTTCGCATGAATGGCACGTATCTGGGGCAGCTGTTTCTTAAGGAGACGCAGAAGAAGTTCTCGGAGTATCTGATGGCCTATCGGATGCTTCGCGCCCAGGAGCGCATTCAGTCTACGGACGAGAAAATTGTCAGCATCGCGCTTTCTGTCGGATATCCGAACCTGAACTATTTCTACTCCCATTTTCACGCTTATTTCGACAAATCTCCGTCGGATTTGCGCAGAAAGGAATAGTGCCGCGATGCGCCGACAACAACGGAATCCAAGTCGCTACGTTGCAACCTTTGTGCTCGTCATCATGCTGACGCTTCTTGTATCCGGCTGTTTCTCCACATCCGGCAATGGCAAGAATGCGGCATTACCCGGTAACACGGTGAATTTGATTTATTACACAATCGGCGATCCGGATGCGGACCTTCAGATGGTCAACGATAAGATCAACGAAGTGCTGGCCAAGAAAATCGGCGTTACGATCACCTATATTAAGGTGGGCTGGCAGGAGTATGAAGATCGGCTGAATACGCTCGTGTCTGCAGGCACGCCGTTTGATATTGCTTTTGCGCCCGAATACACGACCTATGCGCAGCGCGGCGCATGGCTGAAGCTGAATGATTATTTATCAAATGTGGGTAAGGATATGTATGATGCCATTGATTCGAAATTCTGGCAAGGCGTGCGGATGGATGACGGCAGCATCTACGGCGTGCCGACCAATAAGGAATTAGCGGTGCGGGACCAGTGGATGTACCCGGATGCGCTGGTGAAGAAGTACAACATTGATATTTCCAAATACACCACGCTGGCTTCTCTTGAACCGTTGTTCCAGATGATCAAGGAGAAGGAGCCCGACTATCAGCCGATGGAGCTCGACAAGGACTCACAGAACTTCTTTGCCTTAGACGGCTATGAATACGTATCGGAGAAGACGCTGCCGCTAATGGTGCGCGTGCTGGATCCCAGCTCCCCGGTTGTGAATATTTTCGAAACGAAGGAAGCCCGGAACGTGCTCGATATTCTTCGGCGTTATTATGTGAAGGGGTATATCAATGAAGATGCCGCCATGCGCGAGAGCCAAGGGTTGAAGCGGGGCGTCAAGGTATTCTGGAAAGAGGCCGGAGGCGGACCGCTGTCCGAGAATAGCTGGAGCAAGGATCGGGGTTACAAGCTTGTGGCTTACCCGGTAACACCGGCGCTGATCACAACGGAGTCCATGCGCGGCGGAGTCATGGCCGTAAGTAGGGATACGAAACATCCCGTCGAGAGCGTGAAATTTCTCAATCTGCTGAACACGGATCCCGAGGTGCGCAACCTGTTTAACTTCGGCATTGAAGGTGTCCACTACACGCTGGATAGCAACGGCCAAGTCGTACCGAAGCCTCCCGAGGACAGCGACGGTACGCCGATTCCGGGCGCGCAGCCAAGCTATGGAGGCGTGCAGTACACCCAGGGCAATTGGTTTATTTTGAAAACGATGGGCGGGGAATACCCGGATCCCTTGGATAAATGGAGTCAGTTCCGCGCCAGCAACAAGGAAGCCGTCAATTCGAGCACGCTCGGCTTTACCCCGGATTTGTCCCGCGTGCCGATTCAAGTGCAGAACATCCAGATGGTGTGGGAAAAGTACTTTCCCAGCCTGATGACCGGCAGTGTGAACGTGGATGCGGTGCTGCCCAAATTCAATCAGGAGCTTCGGCAAGCAGGAATTGAGGAGGTACGGTTGGAAGTGCAAAGGCAGCTTGATGCGTGGAGAGCTGCCCATTCCTAGCCCGAATATAAGGTGTTGATTCTGATTTTGAGATTGTTTATACTTCAGGAAGAGCAACGCTATGTAAAAATTTAGGTATGGATTACGAGAATGCTAGAGCAAGCAGCCATCATGTCACGGACATCAATGACACAATAAGGGTGGTGCGAATTGATCGTTTTTGATTACTTTGTTAATCTTTCTATTTTCTCACTCATGGTCAGTACTCCCTTAGTCATCCGTTCGTTTATTATTCGTCGATCGCTGAAGCAGCTGCGCCTGTGGATCGGTGTATATGCAGGGCTTGTATCTGTGATTCTCGTCATCCTCTCTGTCAAACAACAAGGCTATTCCTACGACATCCGATATGCGCCTGTAATGCTGGTATATGCCTATCTTGGGCCTGTGCCGGGTATCATTGCAGGCTCATTTTCATTAATTACAAGACTGCTATCCGGTGGCAATTGGATGCCGGCCATCATAGGCTGGTTGATTAACATCGCGATTTTTACCGGGTTATATCTGTATATGCCTCGCCTTACGCCGCTTAAGAAAAGCGCGGTGTTATTCGGGGGCTATATTGTCGGCTATTTGTGCACCGTGTTCACTTTTCAAATTCTCGTCGCTTTACCTCTCTTTCACCTGCAGTATTTGTTATTTGTGTTTTTAGGCGTAGTTATTGGAGGGCTGCTTATTGAATCCAATGAGAGACTCCGTAGAATCATTGCAGAGAAGGAATATATGGAGAAAACACTGGAAGTCAGTGAAACCCAATACCGGTTAATCGCGGAGAACACATCGGATCTCATTGCCCTGATGGACAAGGATTATTCCGTCAGTTATTTCTCACCCTCCCATGAGCACATCTTAGGGTTTGCACGATCTGAATTAGAAGGGGTTGAACTGTGTTCGTTCGTGCATGCCGACGACGTGGTCATGTTCCGAAGCGCGATCAAGAAGATGTTTGAACATAGTGAGTCACATTCCATGGAATTTCGGCTGCGGCACAAGGAAGGGCGATGGATCGAATTTGAGTCCCGCTGCAGACCCGTGGTGGGCGAGGCGGGAAGTATTGATCACGTCGTTATTATTAGCCGGGATATTAGCGAACGAAAGAAAGCGGAGGAGTTTCTTCTGCAATCGGAGAAGCTGTCCGTTGTCGGGAAATTGGCTGCCGGCGTGGCTCATGAAATCCGAAATCCGCTGACAACCATGAAAGGGTTCCTGCAGATTTACAAAAGAGAGAATCCTTTGATAAAGAATAGCGATTTGCTCTTAAGTGAGCTGGAGCGGATCGAAACCATCACGAATGAATTTCTTTCTTTGGCCAAACCGCAATCCATTCAGCTTGCCTATACAGACGTCAAAGATCTGATTGAGTATACGGTTGAGTTTCTTTCTCCTCAAGCTCTTCTAAACAATATTGAATTTATCCGTGGCTATGAAGGCACTCATTTTCCTATTACCTGCGAGAAAAATCAGCTTAAGCAGGTATTTCTCAATATATTAAAGAACGCGATTGAATCCATGCCAAATGGCGGTGAGATTCACATCAACTTAAGAGTAGAAGCAGCAGAAGAGTATCTCATTTCGATTAAAGACCATGGCTGCGGGATTCCGGAGGAGCTATTGCCTCAATTGGGACAGCCTTTCTACAGCTTGAAGGAAAAGGGAACAGGGCTCGGCCTTATGATCAGTCATCGCATAATTAAACAACATCAAGGCAATATTGCCTACCAGAGCAATGGCAATGACGGAACCTTGATTGAAATTAGGCTGCCGGTCCGAAGGTTAAGTTAGGAAAGGTTCAAGAATAGTTTTTAAAACATAGAGGCAATGCCCGATTCTGCACGCAGATGGGGCATATGCCTCTTTTTTTGCTGTCCATATCCGACTAAAGGAACATAAAAGAACATAAAAGGTTACTAAAAATAAAATTAACAATATATTCATTCGTAATTGATCTCCATTTTACATAGCATGCTTATGATTTGAAGTGTAGAACAGGTTGTAAAGATAAGGTGTGTTTGGGAATGGGAGGGAATGAGAGCTATGGCTGCAATTCACTTGAAAGACATCGCAAAAACATATTCCAATGGAAAAACCGTTATCGAGAACTTGAATCTGGAAATTAAAGATCGTTCTTTCACGGTGTTGTTAGGTCCTTCCGGCTGCGGTAAAACGACGGCTTTACGCATGATTGCGGGACTTGAAGAGGTTAGTGCCGGGCAGCTGTACATTGGCGAGCAGAATGTCACAAAGAAGGAACCGGGGGAACGGGGCATCGCGATGGTCTTCCAAAACTACGCGATCTACCCTCATATGACGGTGCGCCGAAATATCGAATTTGGTTTGAAGAATATGAAATATCTCAAGGAAGAGATCGAGAAGCGTATTAAGCAAGTGGTGGGAATGGTGGGGCTTCAGGAATATGTGAATGCGAGGCCTTCAACCTTATCCGGAGGGCAGCGGCAGCGAATTGCGCTGGCACGGGCGATCTCGAAGAAACCGGAAGTGTTTCTAATGGATGAACCGTTATCCAATTTGGACGCCAAGCTGCGCAATCAAATGCGGAGTGAGCTCATCGAGCTGCATCGCAGTCTGAAGTCAACGTTCGTATTCGTTACCCATGATCAGATCGAGGCGATGACGATGGCTACGGATATTGTCATTTTCAATCATGGACGTATTATGCAGCAGGGGACACCCAAGGAAGTGTACGAGAATCCGGCCAACCTGTTCGTGGCGACATTTATCGGCGATCCGGGCATGAATACGATTCACTTGCCGACAATCGGTACGATTGGTTTCCGTCCTCAGAAAGTGAAATTAACGATGCAGGCTGATTTTCAAGGCACGAAGGTGGCTGGGGTGGTCATGACCAAGGAAATGCTGGGGATGGATCACTTGTATCATGTGGCCACCGGCCTTGGCACAATCATTATGAAAACAGAGGCGGACTTAAGCGTCGACGATGCCGTCCAGCTCTACATAGCCGAACAGGATTTATATTTCTTCGACAGCAAGGAACAGCGAACAGCAGATGCAGCGCTCATCGATGCCGTGATGAGTCAGGTCAAGGCGATGGATGGTGTCACCATGACGAATAATCAGTTGGTAGGCAATGTCTATGGTTAATAAAATCTTACGTAACCCCTATGTACTTATTGCACCGGCTGTCATTCTCGTATGTGTATTTTCCTTGTATCCCGCCTTCTTCGCGATCAAGGTCAGCTTCCTCACCTGGGATACCGTGTTAGGGACAAAGAGCTTTGTCGGATTTAAGAATTACATCAACATTTTTCACGATCCCGTGTTCTGGAAGGTGCTGCGTAATACGCTTTACTACAGCTTCTTTACCGTTGTAATCGGGATCATACTGGCTTTCCTGCTTGGGATTTTCTTTCAGGAGAACAAGTGGGTCGATAATCTCGTGCAGAGCATCATCTTTACGCCGCATATTCTATCGAGCGTCTCCATTACCGTGATGTGGATGTGGCTGATGGATCCGGGCAGGGGGATTCTCAACTATGTGCTGCATGAGCTTGGACTGCCAACATTGAAATGGATGATGAGTGCTGACACGGCACTGATGTCTATCATTATCGTCTCCATTTGGAAAGCGCTTGGCTATAGCGTAATGATCGTTATTGCCGGTCTGCAGTCCATACCGGGCTACATCTATGAAGCCGCTAAGCTTGACAATGCAGGGAGATGGACAAGGCTGTTCCGCATTACGCTTCCGCTGCTGTCTCCGACGCTCTTCTTCATGTTCATTACCGCGACCATCGCGTCCTTCAGTTCATTCGATATCGTGAGCTTGATGACCAAGGGCGGACCGGAGAATTCAACGAATTTGGTCGTGTATTGGATATATCAAATTGGCTTCCTGCAGTTCAATATCGGCAAAGCAAGCGCGGGTTCGGTCCTATTCATGCTGCTCGTGAGCATCATCGCCGTGGCTAACTATTACTATTTCGCTAAGAAAGTTCACTATCAATAAAGGAGGATTATAGAACGATGAGATATACGGCCAAAGTCATGCGTATCCTCTTGCTCATTGCATTAGTCCTCATGTTTGCCTTCCCGTTCGCTTGGGTAGTGAGTACGTCGTTGAAAACGTACGTGGAATCGATCCAATTCCCGCCGGACCTGATTCCGAACATCCCGCAATTTATCAACTATAAGACGGCATGGGTACATATTAACTTCTTCCACTATGCGACGAACTCGGTCATTATTACGCTCTCCGTTGCATTCGGACAATTGCTCGTCTGCGTGCCGGCTGCTTATGCTTTTGCCAAGAAGAAGTTCAGGTTTTCCGGGATTCTCTTCGCGCTGGTGCTGGTCGACCTGGTGCTGCCCACCCAAGTGAGCTTCGTCCCGATGTACGTGCTGATCAGCGACTTGAACTGGCTCGATACCTACTGGGGCCTAATCATTCCGTTTGTTTTCTCATCCTTCACCATCTTCTTCCTGACGCAGGCGTTCAAGCAAATTCCAGAAGAATTGCTGGATGCCGCTAAGCTCGATCAAGCCTCGGAGCTGCAAATCATTACCGGGCTCATGGTGCCAATCTCGAAGCCATTCCTGTTGACTACTCTATTGTTTACCTGTATTGGCAAATGGAATGACTACTTCTGGCCGCTCGTCTTAACCAATTCGGAGGCGGTGCGAACCTTGCCGATGACGGTCAAAACCTTGGTTGCCGATACCCGCGGCGTAACGCATTGGAATGAAGTCATGGCAGGCAATATGATGTTGATCCTCCCGGTATTGGCGCTCTATCTGGCGGCGAACCGCTTCATTAAGACTGCTTTTGTATACGGTATTAAGTAACCCTTAATATAAAAATCGAGTGGAGGCTAGAGACAAATGAAATGGAATGCGAAACATGCTGCAATGATGGGGATCTTGGCAACGACAATCACGGTAACTGGCTGTTCTTCGAGCACAACGAACAACGCGATCAATGCACAAGCAAGCACCAATGCCAATACGAATGAAACCGCGGCAGCCGGTGAGAAAGTGAAAGTCGACTTCTGGTCGATCTGGGATCCGACCAATGGCAACGGCAAGCTGATCGCAGACGAAATTGTGAAGTTCAATGAGCAAAACCCGGATATTGAAATCGTCATGTCGGGCCAAGGCGGCTATGACGGCGTAGCCGAGAAGCTGGAAGCTGCACTCGTCGCTAAGAATACACCGGTTATCGTCCAAATCGAAGAGTCCTTCTTGGCTCGCTACAATCCGATTGCGGCGGATTTAGGCAAATATATGTCGGCAGATACGATTGCGAACTATAACGAAGGCTTGACTCGCTCCAGCTATGTAGATGGCGTGTTCAAAGCAGCTCCTATGAACCGCAGTACGCCGATTCTGTATATGAATGCCGATTTGTTGAAGGCAGCCGGACTGGATCCGAAAGGGCCAAAAACATGGACAGAGCTGCATGAGTATGCCAAAAAGCTAAGCGATCCGGCTAAAGGCGTATATGGCTTCTCCGGCTATTGGGATTCAGATGCATGGTACTGGGAGTCTGCGGTATATTCCTACGGCGGCGAAATGGTGAACAAAGACGGTACGCAGGTCGTGTTTGATAACGAGAAGGGAACCGGCATCATCAAGCTGTTCCAAGATATGATCCATGATAAATCGATGCTCAACGCCTATAGCGCGCAAGACAATCAATCCGATCTCATCAAGCAAAACTTCTTTGACGGCAAGGTTGCGATGGATTTGGATTCAATCGGATCCATGGGCGAGCTGACCAAGAACGCCAAGTTCAACGTTGCAGTGGCTTTCCAGCCGCAAGAAGGCGGTAAGAATGTCGTCGTAACCGGCGGCGCGAACATGATCGTTCTCGACAATGCGACGGAAGCGCAGAAGAAAGCGGCAGGCAAGTTCCTTGATTTCTTGGCGCAAGACGACAATGTAACAAACTTCTTCCAAACGACAGGTTACTTGCCAACGACGAAGTCTTCGCTCGAAACACCGGAAATGAAGCAATGGCTGCAAGAAAAGCCGCAATACCAAGTGGCGATCGATCAATTGCAATTCGCGCACAGCCGCCCTTGGCAGAAGAACTGGAAAGCCATGTACACCGCTATTCTTGATGATCTGAAAGGCGCATTGATCGATACGTCCAAGGATCCGAAGGAAGTCGTGCATCATGCCGCACTGGCAGCGCAGCAAATTATCGACGAGAACAAATAAGCGCGAATTCGCGAAAGGAGCATAAATGAACATGGTAACGAAAAGTATTTTCATGAATGGCGGCAGCTGGTATAAAGGCAACTTGCACGGACACTCTACACTATCCGACGGTGCGCTGACGACAGATCAACTGCGGGCAGCATACAAGGAGAAAGGCTATCACTTCTTTGCCCATTCGGAGCATGATTTCTTCTCGAACTTCGAGAGCGAGAATGAGCCGAATTTCATCACGCTGCCATCGAGCGAAGTCGGGATTACGATGCCGGCAGGCGATATCCGAATTTTCCACCTCCATGTCATCATGGGAACGGATGCGCACCTGGCTGCAGCAACGAAAGAGCAATTTAAGCATATGGAACCGATCCGTTGGCCGGATTTCGTAAGCTTCGAGACGGCGCAGGCATTCATCGATGATATGGTGGCACGCGGCAATATCGTCATGTTCAACCATCCGCATTGGTCCACGGTAGAGTGGGAGGACGTCTATGCGCTGGAGAACCTGTTCGCGCTCGAAGTCTACAATCACTGCTCGGAGTGGATGGAGAATATGGGAAATTCCCGCGTGATGTGGGAGACGCTGCTGCGCAAAGGCAAGAAGCTGTGGGGCACCGCGACCGACGATAATCACAACCGCTATCCGCTTGATTCCAAGTACTGCGATTCCTTCGGCGGTTGGGTTGTGGTCAAAGCGGCTGAATTGACGCGTAACGCCGTTGTCCAAGCCTTGGTCGAAGGCAGCTTCTACTCCTCGACCGGACCGGAAATTTATGATTTCCGCATCGAGGACGGCGAAGTGATCTTCGAGTGCTCACCGGTAGAGCGCATTTATATGAATGGCGATCTTCGTCAGTATCAAATTGAACTGGGCGACGACATCACATCCCTTCGCAAAAAGTTACGCGGAGACGAGAAATTTATTCGGATCGAATGTTATGATAAGTATGGTAAATTCGCGTTTACCAATCCTATTTACTTAGATTAATAGCTCGATCTGTAGATCAACCCGGAATGCAGATCGGCTGTATTTCGGGTTGATTATATGAATAGAGTAGGTGGAGCATGATGCTGCAGGTTGAAAGAATGAGCATGATCGTGGCGGAATTGAATGCGAAGGGCAGAGTAACGGTCAATGAACTGGCCGAGCAATTGAATGTATCCAAGGTGACGATTCGCCGGGATTTGGATGCGTTAAGTCGAGAGAACAAGCTGGTCATCGTACACGGGGGAGGCATCAAGCCAAACTTCACGCTGTACGAGGCGCCTTATAGCCAGCGCAACTCGATCTATATTCAAGAGAAGCAGCGCGTCGGTGTGAAGGCGGTTGAGCTGATCCATGATTACGATGTGATTGCGCTTGGCGTAGGTACGACGACCATTCAAATCGCCAACCACTTATTTAATAAAAAGAACCTGACCATCATCACAGGTTGTATTCAAGTCTTGAATAGTCTTATCGAACGCAAGAAGTCCGGGTATTTCACGGGTAAGCTGATTTTTCTCGGCGGTGAAATCGATACCGATCAAATGTTTGCTTCCGGCTCGCTGACCATCGAATTGCTGGAGAAATTCCATATCGATAAAGCCTTCATTGGGGCTAATGGCTATTCGATCGCCGATGGCATTACGACTTATGACATTGATGAAGGCAATTTTCTGAAAAAGATGCTTCAACGCTCCAATAAAGTGCATGTCGTCATTGATCATTCGAAGATCAATGTGAAATCCATGTACAAATACGCGGAATATAATGATGTCGATGTTGTGATATGCAATGAAGATCCGCCTCAAGAGTGGAAAGAAAAGCTGGCCCAAGAAAGCGTTGGCTGGGTAATCGCCTAATTCGAGGCTGTCATCACGAAATCACGAAGGAAGGTTAACCTGTATGCAAGTACCCCAAACGATTGTGGATCAGCATGTGCACTCCTATTATTCACCGGATTCAGAAGAAACGCTGGACCATATTGTTGTTAACGCGGTAAAGCGGGGCAAGCAGGCCGTTGTGACGACGGATCATTTTGATTATGACTGCAAGTACTTTAAAAAAGATGTTCTGATCGATATGGACAGCTATGAACGCGAAGTTGATGCACTGCGTCAGCAGTATGATATCGAGATTCGAAAGGGTATCGAGGTCGGCTATCGCAAAGATTATCATGACGAAATCAACCGTTATCTGGAGGGTTACTCGTTCGATTTGGTGCTGCTTTCCGCGCACAATAACGGAGTACTCGATTTTGCCGAGGAGGCCTTTCACAATCAGCCCATGGATTTGATTTTGACGGATTATTTCACGCATGTACGCGATGCCGTCGATCGGATGGATAATTACGACGTGGTTGCCCATCTCGATTATGTCGCCCGTTATACGAAGTCCATGGTAAGCCGTGCGGATTACGAGCGATGCAGCTCGCTTCTATACGATTTGTTGAAAACGATCATTCGCAAGGAGAAAGTGCTCGAGCTGAATACGACCGGACTGTTCCGGCAAGGCTGGATTCATCCGCATACGTATTTAATTGAAATGTACTTGGAGCTTGGCGGTACATTGTTCTCGCTTGGTTCTGACGCGCATCGACTCGGCAGCATGGAGCAAGGGTTCGGCGAGGCGATCGCATTATTGAAATCCTATGATATTCATGAGGTCGTGCAGTTCCGCAATCGCATTCCGCAGCTGGTGCTTTTGTAAAGTTATATAAGTAAAGGGTACCCATTAGGGTGCCCTTTTTTGTTTAGGTTTTCGACATTATTTTATCGAATTAGCCGCATGCTAAAAAAAAAATTCGCCCCAATGAAAAATTTGAGCGTGCTCAGTTGTATTACAAGTGAAAGGAGGTGCTGAGGTGTACGATTCATATGAGCTCAATGAATCTGTGCGACAGGCCTTGGATCTATATTCGCAAAGCATGATCAAAATTGCTTTTGCCTACTTGAAAAATATAGCGGATGCAGAAGAAGTGACGCAGGAGGTGTTTCTCACCTATTTGCAAAAGCGTCCTGTATTTGATTCCAGTGAACATGAGAAGGCGTGGCTGATTCGAACAACCATTAATAAAAGCAAGAACATGCTTAAAGCAGGGTGGTTTAGAAACAGGAATCCCGTCCCAGAAGACCTAAGCTACCTCCCGAAGGAAGAAAACGACGTTCTAATGGCTGTTCTGGCTTTGGACAAGAAGTACCGTATTCCGATTCATCTGCATTACTACGAGGGCTATTCCATTCAGGAAATCGCAGCTATTATGCAAGCCAAGCCGGCGACGGTCGGAACCTGGCTTGCAAGAGGACGCTTAATCTTAAAAGAGAAGATTGGAGGTCTGGAGAGTGAAGAAATCTGTTTATAAGTCTGCGATGTCCCACGTGAAAACAAGCGAGGATTTCAAAGAAGCAACATATAAGAAGTTGATGCAAGAGATGCAGCACATGGATAAGGAAACACAAACCAATACAATTAACCCAAAGGGGCGAGTGAAAATGGAAAAAGTAATGACGAAAAAAGTAACAGGTTGGACAGTTGGTATTGCAGCATGCGCGGTGTTGGCGGTTAGTATCTTCACATTGAACAATGATGCGACACCTACTACTCCTCCTCAGACTGCAATTGTAGATACAGCGAAGCCGCCGATCATGGGCAAAGTAAGAGTGAATATCGATGGCGTAATCTCTGAAGTGAGCGCAGACGGCAAAAGCTTCAAAGTAGGCGATCTGTGGGTTGAAGTAACGGATCAAACCCAATGGGGCAGCAATGAACCTACTGCTACAGCGCCGTCCGAGGATCTGCTTTCGAAAGAGTTTAAAGTCGGCAATATCGTATCGGGCTTCACATCCGACGATGTAAGCACAGGTAAAGTGAAAGCAACCGTGATCTACAACAACATGGCTCCGCAGACAGGAGAGGCAGGAGGGTCAACAAAACCGGCTACTACAGGCAAAATGATGGCGAATATCGATGGCGTGATTACCGAAGTAAGCGCAGACGGCAAAAGCTTCAAAGTAGGCGATCTGTGGGTAACCGTAACACCGGAAACGCAACTGGGCATCGATGGCCCAACTGCTGCCGCACCATCTGAAGAGCTGCTGGCGAAAGAATTCAAAGTCGGTAATATCGTATCCGGATTTACATCCGAAGATGTAAGCACAGGCAAAGTGAACGCTACACGCATCTACAACAACATGGTTCCACAGAAATAAGCGATCCGGCTTTGCCATCCATTCTATATTTCGCCTCTCCGGAAATGGAGAGGCGCTTTTTTTTATGCTCCTAGATAAGGCGACGAGCAGTGCGGATACGTCAGCCCCCAATTTCCGACAAATTCAAATGAGAGAAGACTAATGAAGGCTGGGACTCTAGCTAGATGCTAACTATTACTTGGTGTGTCAAAGTAATACCGAGGGATGCATTTCACCTGAGGAGGAAATCGATAATGAACTATCATTTCTTTGTAGGCAACGATAACGGGAACAGTGAGCATGATCTGATCATTGACGGCAAATTGATTCAGCAGCCTAATGTGAATTGTAGAGTGGATGAGCTGCCATGGAGCGAGGAGCAAGCACCGGAGAGCTTTGTGAAGAACCTGCAGGATCAACTAGTCGTCACGGTGGATTCGCCTGCGGCAAGGCCGGGGATGTACTACGTCGGGAAGTTTGCGCTGGAGAGCGGCGAAATTATTGATACGATTCAGATTGGCATCGATTCGAAGAGCGAGATGGATTTGCCGATCATTAATACGCTGGCTCAGATCGCCGCGTTGGCCGTGCAGAAGGCATTCGAGGAAGAGAAGAAAATACCGGCGCAAATTGATGTCGAAGTCGATATGGCGACCGCACTGCCTGTCACGCAGCATACGGACGAGACTTCAGCCAAGTTCGAGAGAAGGTTTACTTCCGACATGCATCATGTGACGGTGCATTTAGGCGTGCAGCGCGTGGCGGTGAAGATCAGCTTCGCATTCGTGAAGGTTGTCCCCGAGGCGACCCCGGTTATCTTCACGCTGCAGAAGGATGCGGCGGGCAACTGGAGAGAAGGGGATATCTTTGCGGATTTCGCCGCGACGTATGGCAATGAGAAGAAATTCAACGGCAGCTATTTCAAAGATAAACGGATCCTTCATGTCGATATTGGCGATGGTTCGACGGAATATCCGATTACTGAGGGGAATAAGTTTCTGCGCCAATTCATTCACGGCAGCCATCATGGCGCGGGATATGCGATTGAGGAAGCGCTGCAGGAGTTTAACCGCCTGATTCATTTGCCGGATAGTCCGAGGCAGTTCTTCAGCGATGTGCTCAAGAATCCGAAGCATAAGTACCATGCGCGGGCACTCAAAACGTTACGCAGGCCGTTGGAAAGCCAAGTGAAGCAAATCGTGCAGCATGTGAAGAAGCAGCTGACCAAAGCGCGCAATGAGGTCGATCTCATCTGTGTATACGGCGGCGGCAGCATTCTGATGCGCACTGTCCTATATCCGTATTTGAAAGAGGCTTGCGATGAGCGGGAGATCAAGCTGCTCTATATTCCTTCCGACTACGCGGTTGAGCTCAATGCGGCGGGACTGGATGCTTTCGTACGGGGCAAGATCTATGAAGCACTGAAGAGTAAAGCCGAGCAGCCGGCATAGTGAGCCCGATCGATTGAGGTGACTTTGATGAAGAAAACGAAGCTTCCCGGCGGCAATATCAGCCTCAAAACGAAGAAGACGGAGGACCCGCTTGTCATGGCGTGGCTGAATGCGCAGTCAAACCTAATGGATTCCTTTCGTTACTTGGTGGAGAAGGAAATCATGCTGAACGGGGTTCGTAATTTGCAGGCCTATATCCCTATGGAGAGAACGAATTTGCAGGACTCTCCGGAGGCACTGGCAGCAGGCATGTATCGCCAGATTACGACAGATCGGCAGCAGCTTGCGGCGGCGATCGAGGAGGAGGAAGAGGAAGCAGGAAGTTCTGAGCTCGATGCTTCTTCCGAGTCGGAGTCGGAGACGGATATGGATATGGAAGAAATCGATGATGGAGATATCGAGGCGTGGAGTTAGTGCCTGATATTACGAAGCAATGCGGAGTGTTACCGAGCAACACCATAAGCAATACCGAGTAATCGGGGTAACGCCGAGTGACGCGAAGTATTACCGTGTATTACCGCATAACACTTAGCATTACAGGGTAATACTTTGTACGACGAAGAAAGCCCCTTCCATTAACTGAGGAAGGGGCTCTACATTTTGCTAAACGAGGTTACTTGTGGTCCGGAACGGCGCATATCCCATCGATGCAACCGTCGCCGTCCACCTCTGAAGCCTCGGGCGGCTGCCGGTCGCCCCATGCTTGCTGCAGGGCTTGCAGAAACATGGTCTCCTGCTGGGCGCCGGACAACGTCTGCTTGCGGTCGATGATGTAGTAAGGCACGCCGCGAATGCCGAGCGAGCGGCCATCCGCCTCTTCAGCGCGTACGCGGTCGGAGAACTGCTCTCCCGCTAGCATGGACAGCGTCTCATTACGATCAAGACCAACTTCCGCCGCAATGTCGGCGAGCGTATCGTGATGGCTTACATTTTTATTGTCGCTGAAATAAGCTCGGAATAACAATTCGGATACCTCGGCACCTTTACCGGCTTTCTCGGCGAAGTGTCTTAAACGGTGCGCATCGAACGTATTCGTCAGCACCAAGCCGTCGAATCGAAAATCCAATCCATCTGCGGCTGCTTGCTGCGCCAAATTGCGATTCATCTTGATCGCTTCTTGTCGGCTCATGCCGTATCGGCCGGATAACATGTCGTACACGTCATGCGGCACATGTTTCGGCGAGTGAGGGTCCAATTCGAAGCTGCGATAGATCACTTGAACCTGATCGCGATGCTCGAACGCGGCCAGCGCTTTCTCAAAGCGGCGTTTACCGATATAACAGAACGGACATGCAAAGTCCGACCAAATTTCTACTTGCATCACAATTGCCTCCAATCGGAATTCATTATTCTTTATTCGGCTTCGCCTACAAGCGTAAATCGCTCGTTTACATGCTTCGGCTGTTCGATTTCGTCGAGCACGGCGATGGCATAGTCGGCGTAGCTGATATAGCTTTGACCCTGACTATTTAAGATAACATGATCTTTGCCTAAAGTATAAGCGCCTGTGCGTTTACCATCGGGATTGAAGAAAGCAGCGGGGCTGATATACGTCCAAGTAATCGAAGCCGTATTTCTTAATTCATCCAGCTGTTTCCCCGCATTGGAAGCAGTCGGATACACGAAATCCGGGAAGCCCGGCGTGTCCATAAGCTTAGTTGTGTTCGTCTCGTCGACGAAGAGGCTGCCGGCACCGCCCACGACGATTAATTTGGTGCTCGGCGTTGCTTTAAGGGCTTGCACCAACGCTCTGCCGGCGTCGATGTACAGATGTTCCTCGCCATCCGGCGCTTTATACGTATTTACTACGACGTCGAAGGATACCAGATCGGACCCTGTGAGGGCGAAAATGTCTTTCTCTAACACGCTAACGTTCGTGTCGGTGATTCTCGCAGCATTTCTTACGATAGCCGTAACTTCATGGCCGCGATCCGTTGCTTCTTTCAAAATAAGACTTCCGGCCTTGCCTGTGGCGCCGATGATGGCGATTTTCATGGGTAATTCCTCCGCTTTCTCACGAATAGTAGTTGTGTTTTGCTGTATAGTCCAATATTATAGGGATAATTCGATTTTCGGTAGTAGGCACATTTATATAACCTAGTCACATAAATAGGACCATGAGAGCGGAGGGGGTTTTACAATGGCCCGGACCTTATTCGAGGGAAGCATCCCCGAGGAACAAATTGAGGTTTGCCCGGTAACGGAGACGCAGAACGTGATTGCGGGCAAATGGAAAATTATTATGTTGTGGCATCTGAGAGAGACAAGGCGCTTCGGAGAGCTGCAGCGTCTGGTACCCGGCATTTCCAAAGGCATTCTGACCAACCAGCTCAGGGAGCTCGAGAAAGATCAGATGATTCACAGAAAAGTGTATCAGGAGGTCCCTCCCAAAGTGGAGTATTCCCTGACGGAAGCAGGGAAAAGCTTCATTCCGATTCTGGAGAGCATGGGCGAGTGGGGCAAGAAATACACCAAAGGGAAGAGAAGAGGCGACGGCATATGAGCAAAGAGATGATTGTTGCTGCTGAACGAGGCGATACGTCGAAGGTAGCTCGGCTGCTAAGCGAAGGAGCGAACCTCAATGAGCAGGATGGCAGAGGAAGAACGGCGATAATGGCCGCGACGCATGCGAACAAGCCGGATGTGGTCCGATTATTGATTGAAGCCGGGGCGGATATAAACCTGCAAGACAATATGCGCGATAATCCCTTCCTCTATGCGGGCGCCGAAGGGCTGCTCGAGATTCTTAAGCTCCTGATTGCAGCTGGTGCCGATACCAAGCTGACCAATCGATATGGCGGAATTGCACTCATTCCTGCTTCAGAGAAAGGCCATGTGGAGAATGTAAGAGTACTGCTTACGACGACGGATTCGAATGTCAACCACATCAACAATCTCGGCTGGACTGCGCTGCTGGAAGTGGTCATTCTGACAAACGGCGGGCCGAAGTACCAGCAGATTGCGAGACTGCTCCTCGATCACGGAGCTGACGTAAATATCGCCGACCGCGACGGGATTACGCCGCTGCAGCACGCTAGAAATAACCATCGTTTTAAGGAAATTGAACAGATGCTGCTGCAGGCGGGAGCGCGTTAATCGTTACGATACGATCGTGATGGCGCGCAAAGTACCTCTAGGACCAATGGTCTTAGAGGTTTTTCTTTTGCAAAAGCAACCGAAATTCGGCTCGCCACCTTGCGTGGTGTGATATGATAATGGGCAGGCATGACCGACCGGAAGAAGTAATCCCACAGTGAAATCAAGGTGATAGATACGATGAATCGAAAAACAATCGGTATGTTCGCTCACGTGGATGCAGGCAAAACCACATTAGCCGAGCAGCTGCTGTACCATACGCATAGCATTCGGGAGCGCGGCAGAGTCGATCATAAGGATGCCTATCTCGACAGCCACGACATCGAACGGGCAAGAGGAATCACGGTGTTCGCAGACCAAGCGATCATGACCTACAAGGGCGCCACCTACTACCTAATCGATACGCCGGGGCATGTCGATTTCTCGCCGGAGATGGAGCGGGCGGTTCAGGTAATGGACGCTGCGATCCTCGTCATCAGCGCGGTTGAAGGCATTCAGGGCCATACAGAAACGGTGTGGCAGCTGCTTCATAAGCATCGCATTCCGACGTTCTTGTTTATTAACAAAACCGATCGGGTCGGCGCAGATGTAGATCGCGTCTTCGAGGAGATTCGCATGCATCTGACGCCGGATGCGTGTAGGATCACGGGGCATTTCGCGGAAGACGGCCAAGTCGGAGAATCCCTGCTGGAGTGGATGGCGGAGCGGGATGAAACGTTATTGGACACGTTCCTGGCCGGTTCGGAGGACAATGGATTCTGGCTGCGAACGCTGCAGGATCAGATAGGCAGCCACCGCCTTTTTCCATGTGCAAGCGGATCGGCCTTGCAGGACACAGGCGTTATCGAATTTCTGGATCAACTGCATCAGCTGACTACAGTGAATTATGATGAGCAAGCGCCTTTCGGGGGACGTGTCTATAAAATCCGTCATGACCCTAACGGCGTGCGATTAACTTACATCAAGGCCTTGAGCGGTACGCTGAAGGTGCGCGATGAGCTCTGTTATGGGAATGGAGAAGATCAGATTTGCGAGAAAGTGACGCGGCTCCTTCTTATTAGCGGGAGCAAGTCGCAAGCGGTCGACCAGATTTCGGCAGGTGATTTGTTTGCGGTGACCGGACTTTCAAGCGCCGAGGCGGGGCAAGGCTTGGGCATCTACTCGGATAAGCTGGTCTATGATATGGTACCTACGCTTACGGCAAAGGTGATTTTCGCGGCAGAGTCGTTGAATGTGAAGGATGTGCTCAAAGCCTTCCAGGTGCTGAATGCCGAGGATCCGTCCTTGAATGTCATCTGGGAGGAAAGCTTGCAGGAGATCCACATTCATGTGATGGGGCTCATCCAGCTTGAAGTGCTGGAGCAGCTCGTTAAGGAACGATTCCAATTCGCCGTCTCCTTCGGCAGTCCGGAGATTCTGTATAAAGAGACGATTACGTCGACCGTGAACGGATATGGCCATTTCGAGCCGCTCAAGCATTACGCCGAAGTGCATTTGCGCCTGGAGCCGGGGGAGCGGGGCAGCGGATTGACGTTTATGAACGAATGTCATGCGAACGATCTAAGCATCGGCAATCAAAATCTCGTGAAAACCCATCTCTATGAGCGCGACCACCATGGACTGTTAACAGGCATGCCGCTCACCGATTTACGGGTGACGCTGCTGACGGGCGCCGGCCATAATGAGCATACGCACGGCGGGGATTTTCGCGAGGCGACCTTCCGTGCCCTTAGGCAAGGTTTGGAGAAGGCGGAGAACATCCTGCTTGAGCCTTATTACGAGTATAAAATCAAAGTGGAAATCGACTACATGGGCCGCGTGTTATCCGATATTCAGCGGGCTTCGGGCGTGTTCGAGCCGCCTGTGACAACAGCTGCGCATGCGGTCATAACGGGCAGAGTGCCCGTCGCTACTTTCATGGATTACAGCACGGAACTGGCTTCTTTTACGCATGGCAGAGGGATTGCGCACTTCGTCTTCGGCGGTTATGATCGTTGTCATAATGAACAAGCGGTCATCGAGCGGAAGAATTACCGCAAGGATGCGGACCCGCTGTACAGCTCGTCATCGATATTTTGCGCGAAGGGGCATGGGTATACGGTCGCTTGGGATGAAGCAGAAGCGAAGATGCATTTATTATAAGCGGCTAGATGGCTTAAGCTTGATTAGGGGAGGGACTTCAACGTGGCAAAAGCATTAACCAAAGCGATTCCGGTGGGTGCTACCGTTTTTCCGATTATATTTGCGATCAGCATCGTTCACTTATTGAACGATACGATGCAATCCACCGTAACGGCGCTGTTTCCGATCTTGCGCGACTCGCTGCATTTAAGCTATAAACAGATCGGGTTTATCGCCTTCGCGATGAACATTACAGCCGCGGTTATCCAGCCAATGGTCGGCATGTACGCGGATAAGCGCCCGCGGCCTTATATATTGCCGATCGGAGTGTGCTTTACGCTGGTGGGCGTTGTTGCGCTCGCATTAGCTCCTGAGTATGCGTATATTGTGCTTGCGGTTATGATGATTGGTATCGGGTCGGCTATCTTTCATCCCGAATCTTCGCGCGTAGCCTATATGGCTGCAGGCGGTCAAAGAGGGCTGGCACAATCGATCTTCCAGGTTGGCGGCAATATTGGCGGTGCGCTTGGACCGATTATGAGTGCCGCGATCTTCGTGCCGCTCGGACAAATCAGCGTCTTGTGGTTCTCCATCGCGGCAATCGCAGCCATTCTGATTCAGAGCTATGTCGCGCGTTGGTACAGGGATAATGCACCGCAATTACGTCCCGCAGGAGCCAAGTCGAAAGCGGCATCGAGCGTGAAGAAAGCTGCTGCCTCGAGAATTGGATTATCGCAAAAACAAATTACGTGGGCCATCGTTATCCTTGTTTTTCTGGTGGTATCGAAGCATATTTATATGTCCAGCTTGAGCAGCTATTATAGCTTTTATCTCATGGATACGTTCGGGGTTTCCGTGCAGCATGCGCAGTTATTTCTATTTGCATTTCTGGCCGCAGCTGCGGCAGGGACATTCTTTGGCGGACCGCTTGCCGACCGCTACGGCCGGAAAAATATCATTTGGTTCTCGATTCTGGGTACGGCGCCGTTCTCACTCCTGCTGCCGTATTGCGACTTATTTTGGACCTGTGTGATGTGTATCTGTGCGGGCTTCGTGCTGTCATCGGCGTTCTCCATCATTGTCGTGTTCGCGCAGGAGCTGCTGCCCGGCAAAGTGGGTCTCGTGTCCGGATTGTTCTTCGGGCTGGCGTTTGGTATCGGTGGCTTGGGGTCGGCCGTTCTTGGCTGGATTGCCGATGCTACGAGCATCGAATATATGATGAAGCTATGCGCGTACTTGCCGCTGCTCGGCATTCTCGCGATCTTCCTGCCGAAGGACGAGAAGCTGCATGCCTAATGGCATTACGTCGACATACTGATTACAGGGAGGAGGGCGCCTATTGCGGCGTCCTTTTCGCTAATTTCGTAAGGGGCAGCTACATATTCCGCATGCGTATGGGCATTGTAATGGGAGCAAATTTCTTAGTATCCGGTTAAAATCCGACATTTGTTGGTACTCCTCCCTCGGAAGCCTTATGATGAGACAAGGTGAATGAGACTATACTTTCGTCCATAATCATTCTCGAGTGGTGACACAGAAAGCAGGTTTACACGGAATGGCAGACAATAAACGACAACAGTTTCGTTTCAGCGAAGCACCGATATGGGAGCTGCAGCGCAACTATTATGAAGAAGAAGGCATGAAGGCTTGGAACAATGACCAAGTCCCGCAATATATATCGAGTAATCCGATGATGGCTACTTCTTACGCGGAGATGATATTCGGTTTTCTTCAAGACCGGGCCGGCACAGGGGATCTTACTGAACCGGTTACGATCATTGAACTAGGTGCGGGTGCGGGTCGCCTCGCATTTCACACCCTGCATAAACTGTGCGAGCTGCGCGATTATGCCGGTATTGAGCTGCCGCCTTTCCGGTACGTGATGACCGACCTGGCAGCGAAGAACGTACTGGCTTGGCAGAACCATCCCGCTATGCAGCCGTTCATTCAAGAGGGCGTGCTGGACTTCGCAAGGTTTGACGCGGTACAGGATACTGAGGTGCATCTGGCTGTAGCGCAAACTACGATACGTCCGGGTGACCTGAAGCAGCCGCTGCTGATCGTCGCGAATTATTTCTTCGATGTCATCCCGCAAGAGTTGATTTATGTCAGCGATGGCGAGGTCTATGAGTGCGATATCAGTGTCGAGTTTCCGGATAATCTCAAAGAGCTTACAACGTCAGAAACCATCAAACATATGAAGCTGAATTACGTGAATCGCCCGGCTCCGGAGTACCAAGCAGAAACGTACCCGTATCACGATCTGATCCGGATGTACGTGAAGGAGCTTGATGATTCATATATCCTGTTCCCGGTAGCCGGTCTGACCTGCTTGGATCGGCTCCAACGGCTGTCACAGGCAGGGTTTCTGCTGATCACGGCGGATAAAGGCGATCACCGGCTGGAGCACTGGGACCTTGCGGAGCCGCCGGAATTCTTTCATCACGGCAGCTTCTCGTTAACGGCAAACTATCATGCGATTCAACATGTGCTGGAGCAGCGAGGCGCATTGTCGCTCTTTACGAAGGAGCATCATTATAACGCGATTAATGTCGGCTGTATTCTCATGCTGGAATCGCCAACGCGGTATGCCAATACGAGATTGGCTTTTCGGCGGTTTGTTGATCGCTTTGGACCGGACGAGTTCTTCAGCTTGAAGGAGTGGGTCGATCCGCATTTGGGCACGATGGGGCTGCAGCAAATTTTGGCTTTCTGGCGGCTCGGCGGATACGACGCGGAGTTCTTTATCCAGAGCACGAAACGGATTTCGGCTCTGCTGCCTGAGGCAGGCGAAGAAGAACTGATGGATATTCAAAATGGCATACACATCATGTGGTCGTCATTCTATGTGATGGAGCAGCGTTATGATTTGGCGCTTGATGCCGGGTTGTTGCTGTTCGAGATGGAGTTCTACGATGACGCGAAGGAGTTCCTGAGCTTATCGATTGAGACCGATGAAGAGGAGTCTGTCCCGACTGTCTTATTCTGTCTGGCTATATGCAGCTATGAACTGGGAGATAAGGAAGCGGCGATGACCTACTTGCGCGAGGCGCTCGTTCTGGAGCCGGAGCATGAGGATGCCTTGGCGCTGTTGCAAGCTCTGACAGCAGAAGAGTAAGTCGAGTTGAAAGTAGAAGGGCAGCCCTTGCGGTTGCCCTTTTGTTTGGCTTGATGGACAAAAGCATGGATCTTCTATAGTATGAATAGCAATTGAATAGAACAATCAAGGTGCACGCTTAGTAGATAGGCGCTGCTTAATAGGGAAGTCCGGTGAGAATCCGGCGCGGTCCCGCCACTGTAAATGAAGAGCTGATCTAGGATTTGCCACTGGCCCCCACGAGCCGGGAAGGTATAGAGAAGCGTTGACGCATAGCCAGGAGACCTGCCTTGATTGGATTTCACAGACTCTACGGATGATGGAGGCGGTGCTTTTTTGTTGTCTTTATTTGTAGTTGACGACGCCGGCTGCCCCTTGATTCTTATGAATCAGGGGCTTTTTGTTGTTCCGAACAGAGAAGGAGACGCATGGACATGAAGTCAATCAGGACTAAATTTATAGCGGCAGCCATCGTTGCAGTCGTCCTCATTATTGCTTTTTATAGCAGGGGGCCTACTTCCACCAAGACGAGTGAGTCTAATACCGTGCAAACAGCGGCGGAAGTGACGGATCAGACTACGGAGGAGTCGCCCGTGCTTGCACCGCCGGCATCTACCGCCGAATCCGAGCCTGCAACAGGACCTTCTGCGAACCTGTCAGAGCCAGCTTCGACAGGGGGGAAGCCGCCCGCGATCTCCGAAGAGACCGCACAAGAATCGGAGGAGCCGGCTGCTTCCGAGGAAGGAATAGAAACGTCGCCTAAGACCGAACAATCGGTGAAGCCTTCTAAGCCAAACACCTCCTCAACCGCATCCCAGGCGAAGCCGTCTACGCCTGCAAAAGGAACAGCCAAACCTCCTTCAACGGACACGAAGGCTCCTGCAATAAAGCCGGATGCAGGGAAGGATCCGTATTTGACCGACCCCGTCACGGAAGGGAAGCCGGCACCGGTCGAGCCGCAGGAAGCTGAAGTTTCCGATAAGGTGATGACAGCTTATCTCTCCGTGAACTGTGCCGCGATATTGGATCATATGGATCAATTGGATGACGAGAAGGTGGAGCTTGTACCGAAGGACGGTGTGATTTTCAAGTCGCAGAAAGTGACTTTCTATGAAGGGGAGTCCGTCTTTAACGTGCTGCAGCGTGAAATGAGGAAGAACAAGATACCGATGGAATTCGAGAATGCCCCGATGTACAACTCCGCTTATATCGAAGGGATCAATAACCTGTACGAATTCGACTGCGGGGAGTTATCGGGGTGGATGTATAAGGTGAATGAGTGGTTCCCGAATTATGGCGCAAGCCGGTATCAGTTGAAGCAGGGCGACGTAATCGAGTGGGTGTATACATGCGATTTGGGTCGCGATGTAGGCGATCAATATGATACATCCGGCGGTGGAAAGCCATGAAGGACGCCTTCTCCAGCTATCATCCGATCGTCAATTTTCTGTACTTTGTACTAGTCATCCTGTTTGCTATGGTGTTCATGCATCCGGCCTGCTTAGCGATCTCTCTGATCTTCGCGATCGCGTACTCCCTCAACCTGAATGGCCGCAAGGCGATCCGTTTTCAACTCTTGTATATGCTGCCCATGCTGCTGGTTACAGCCTTCATCAATCCCGCTTTCAATCACGAGGGAGTTACGATCTTAACGTATTTGCATAGCGGCAATCCCTTGACGCTGGAATCGATTACTTACGGCATTGCAGCCGCCGCGATGTTCGTAACGGTCATTAGCTGGTTCTCGTGTTATAACGCGGTCATGACCTCGGATAAGTTTATCTACCTCTTCGGCACTGTGATTCCGGTCCTGTCGCTCATTTTCTCGATGGTGCTGCGTTTCGTTCCAAAGTTTAAGGCGCAGCTTGCCGTGGTGTCTCATGCTCAGAAATGTATCGGCAGGGATGCGACTAACGGCGGCTTCTTCATAAGAGTCAAGCACGGCTTTCGAATTCTGTCGATCATGGTGACCTGGATGCTGGAGAACGCCATCGAAACCTCAGACTCCATGAAGAGCAGAGGCTATGGCTTAAAGGGAAGAACCGCCTTCTCCCTCTTTTTGTTTAACCGCCGTGACCGAATCGCGGTGAGCGGCATCGCAGCGCTAGGAGTATATTTGATCGCCGGTGGAATGGCAAAAGGACTGTACTTTAGGTACTTTCCTTCTATGCGCGGCGTCGATTTGTCGGCGTTCAGCTTAAGCTTATTTCTGGCCTACGCCGTATTATGCGCAGTGCCAATGATGATTAATAGCTGGGAGGACAGGAAATGGAAGCTTTCGCAATCCGACATTTAACGTTCGCTTACCCCGGCTCGGAGAAGAAAGCCTTAGACGAATTATCGTTAACGATCCGGCAAGGTGAGTTTGTGCTGATCTGCGGACAATCCGGCTGCGGCAAATCCACACTGCTCCGTCATTTGAAAACCGATCTTACCCCTCACGGAAGCCGAAGCGGGGAAATTCGATTTCAAGGGACCCCTCTCCCTCTTTTAGACAGGCGCGAGCAAGTCGCTCAAATCGGCTATGTCCTGCAGTCGCCTGACAATCAGATCGTAACGGACAAGGTATGGCATGAGCTGGCTTTTGGACTCGAAAGCTTGGGCTGCAGCACCTCGGAGATCCGGCGTCGTGTCGCAGAAATGGCCAGCTTCTTCGGCATCCAGGACTGGTTTCATAAGTCGGTAACCGAACTCTCCGGCGGGCAGAAACAGCTGCTCAATCTGGCTTCCATCATGACTATGCAGCCTAAGGCCCTCATTTTGGACGAGCCTACAAGTCAGCTGGATCCCATTGCTGCTGCGGAATTTCTGGCCACCCTCGCTAAGATCAACCGCGAACTTGGCGTCACCATCATCCTCTCGGAGCACCGGCTTGAAGACGTGCTTCCTCTCTCGGATACGGTCGTCGTTATGGACCATGGCTCTATCCTCGCTGCCGGCGCGCCAACAGAGGTGGGCTTAAGGCTTCTTGAATTGGGCCATTCTATGTTCAATGCCATGCCTTCCTTTGTGAGAATATATGCAAAAATCGACAATATTCTACCTTGTCCGATTACCGTTCGGGAGGGACGAGACTTTCTACATACACTCGCTGAGACAAGGAGATACAAGAGGTATATCGCAGAGGAAGCCGTCGTGTCTACCGGACAGAAGCCAGTTATAGAAGTGGATGAGGTTTGGTTTAAATACGATAAAAATGCTTTCGACATCATAAAGGGCTTGCACGTAAAAGTGTACCCGGGAGAAATCTATGCAATCGTTGGCGGTAACGGTACAGGGAAGACGACCACGCTATCGCTGATGGCGGGACTGCGCAAGCCCTATCGCGGTCGAGTGCTGATCCAAGGAAAGCCGATTGACACGCTTCCGGACAGTGAGAAATATCAGGGACTTCTGGGTGTGTTGCCGCAAAACCCGCAGGCGCTGTTCGTTCGCAAAACCGTAGGGGCCGATCTCCGGGAAGTGTTATCCGGACGGAAGCTACATAAGGAAGCGATCCAAGAGAGCGTGCGTTACGTGGCGGAATTATGCGGGTTGCAGGATTTGCTGCAGCGGCACCCTTATGATCTATCCGGAGGCGAACAGCAGAAGGCGGCTCTTGCTAAAGTGCTGCTTCTGGAGCCGGCCATCCTACTGTTAGATGAACCGACCAAGGGGTTAGATGCTCATTTCAAGCTGGAATTAGCGGGAATCTTGCTCAATCTGAAGCAGCAGGGAACGGCTATTGTGATGGTCAGCCATGATATTGAGTTCTGTGCCAGCTTCGCCGATCGTTGTGCCATGTTCTTCGACGGGGGAATCGTTTCTGAGGGCAGGCCGCGAGATTTCTTCGCGGGCAACAGCTTCTATACGACAGCGGCGAACCGTATGGCGAGAGACCTGATCCCACGGGCTATTACGACGAACGATGTTATTAGCGCTTTTCATGGCAATCCGGAAACAAATGACCACCGCCATGTAAAGCCAATGGTTAAGAAACCTACGCCTTTAACATCAGACAGCGCCAAGCCCGATCCCAAAGATAACATAACCACCCCAAATTCGTACGGGCAAATGCCCGTCGAACATAGGAGTCTATCCAAACGCACGCTGGCCGCCGCAATTATGATTTTGTTGATCATACCGCTGACCATTTGGTTTGGCATTTATTATTTGAACGATCGAAAGTACTACTTTATTTCGATGCTCGTGATTCTAGAGACGATGCTCCCTTTCATGATGATCTATGAGGGAAGGAAACCACAGGCGAGGGAGATTGTGACACTATCCGTGCTGTGTACGATAGGCGTCGTGGGCAGAATGGCCTTCTTCATGCTTCCTCAATTCAAGCCGGTTGTCGCGATTGTCATCATCTCGGGTATCGCGTTTGGGGCGGAGGCAGGATTTCTGGTAGGGGCGATTACGGGCTTCGTGTCGAACTACTTCTTCGGTCAAGGGCCATGGACACCTTGGCAGATGTTCGCCTTTGGCATCATCGGTTTTCTCGCAGGCCTGCTCTTCAAGAAAGGCATTTTGCGTAGAAATCGGATCGCTTTATGTATGTTTGGAGGTACGGCAACCTTCATTATCTATGGTTGTATTATGAATTTCTCCTCGGTATGGATGACGCAACCGAATCCTACAATCGCCATGCTCATAGTGGCTTGCATACAGGGAATCCCATTCGATTTCATTCACGCTGCGGCAACAATTATATTTTTATTCCTATTATCAAGGCCATTGCTGGAGAAATTAGATCGGATCAAGGAGAAGTACGGGATGGTGTCGGCCGTATCCGACCGCGACACAATAGAAAATGCGCAATAAAGAGGCCCGGGATACAAAGATCCCAGGCTTCTAATTCACAACGATCACGCTAAATACTTACTTCTTGCCTTTGGCTTTCAACCATTCGTCCAGCTGTTTCTGCTTCTCCTCGATTACTTTCGCGGAGCCGGCCTTCTTCATGGCGTCAACCAGCTTAGGAATGTATTCGTTTGGATCAACTGCGCCGGTCGTGACTGCGGCTTCGTACTCTTTATAAACGGCATCCATGTTGGCCAATTCCGTCTTAACCGGCTCTTGGTTGAATTGGAAGCCCCAAATTTCCGGTACCATAGCCGAGTTATTAAGCTCAATTGTTTTCGGCCAAGTATCATCCGATTGGCCTTCCAGCAAGTAACCTATTGTAACGTTACCCATTGCCCATGCTACGTTAGGAGCATAGCCGCCGTCTGTCTTGACCTTGATATGAGTGGCATCGAGTTTATCATAATGCTTGCCTTCAACACCGAAGGCGAGGAGATTGAACAATACCGGATCCGTATTCGCCAGATTGAGGAACATCATCGCTCTCTCCGGGTTTTTGGAGGTGTTGCTGATCGCCGTCATTGTCGGCTGTACACCGCTAAACCTAGGTTCATACATGGGGATGAAGACAACATCTTTGCCGCCCATGTTTTGTTTCATCTCGATTTCGCCGCCAGGCTTGAGCGTCCACTCGTAGAAAGCAACGATTTTTCCTGCTTTCTGATAGTCAGCGAAAGTAGCCGTGGCTACGTCTTTATTGACATAACCTTTCTTGAACCAATCATGCAGCAATTGATGATGAGCCAAATATTCCGGTGCTTCCAGCACATATTCGAGCTTATAGTTTGGATCGCCGGTTCTGTATTCAACGCCGGCAAGTCCGTCAAAGCCATACATATAAGGAACGAAGGTGTTTGATCTGGAACCAAATGCAATTTTATC
Organism: Paenibacillus sp. J22R98; assembly: GCF_059383835.1. Classification (NCBI taxonomy): domain Bacteria; kingdom Bacillati; phylum Bacillota; class Bacilli; order Caryophanales; family Paenibacillaceae; genus Paenibacillus; species Paenibacillus sp. J22R98. The sequence continues at coordinate 398,846 of NZ_JBXENW010000004.1, read as the reverse complement.
CGGTTCACCGGCTTTGACTTTCTCCAGGAACGGCTCCAAATCCTTATACGTCTTGATTGTGCTAATATCTAGGCCGTACTTGTCGGCCATCTCCTTCTGAACGACGAAGCCGCCGCCTTGCGCAATAATTTGATAGTTAGGAATGGCGTACAATTTACCTTGCGAGTTTCGTGCTCCTTCAATCGCCGCTTTCGGCAGGCTGTTGACGAAATCAGGTGCATACGCGGTAACAAGCGACTCTAGGTCTTTGAATGCGCCTTTAAGTGAATTGTTCTCGTAGTTGAAGGACCAGTTCGACGTCCACATCATATCGAACGTTTCACCGGCGGAGACGATTGTATTCATCTTCTGATCATAATCACCGAACGTAATCGGCAGTAGTTTAACGGTCGCATTGATTTTCGGCTTGATATACTCGTTTACGGCAGCTTCGACCGAAGCAAGATCCGGCTGCAATTCAGGTTGAGGAATATAATAGGTCAATTCTACGGGCGGCAGTTCTTCTTTCTCAGGCTCTGCCGGCTCATTGGTAGTTGTCTCTGAAGTAGTGGATTCCGTGTTTGTTGTCGTTGCCGGCTCGTTCGTTGACGTGTTAGATTCATTGTTCTTATTACCGCTGCAAGCGCTTGCAAGCAATAAGATTAGCATACTGGCCAATACTAATTTAAGAAAGGCTTTCTTTTTCATGTTTAGCTTACCCTCCCAAGTGATTGTTTCGCACATTGAATCAACCCTGCCCCAGCATCTTACCATCTAACTGTGATTCTTGTACCCCCTCTCATGGAGTCAACCAACGAAGAATTAATTACAAACGTCAACCTTTCAAGGAACCCACAGTTAAGCCTTTGACAAAATATTTCTGAAAAAACGGGAAGATGAACATCATCGGACCCGCTGCCAGCACCGTCATTGCCATCCTCGCGGATAAGTTAGGAAATTTGCTGGTATCGATATGCAGACCACTCATAAACTGCGAGCTAGTGGTTAAGAAATTGATGGTACTCATCATTCGCGTAAGCAGCAGCTGAATGGGAACGAGCTTCTCGCTATTAATGTAGAGCATCGCCGGAAACCAGGAATTCCAGTAGTTAAACGAAATAAACAGGCCTAGTGTAGCGAGCGCTGGCTTAGATAGCGGTAAGATCATCTGGAAGTAAATCCGCCATTCGCTGGCGCCATCCACCTTCGAGGACTCGATAAGCTCCTTGGGGATCTCTCCGATGAAGCCTTTCATAATAAGAATATAGAAGGGAGACAGCATCCCTGGGAGAATAAGCGCCCACATCGTATCCTTCAGGTGGAGGTACTGCGTCATTAAGATATAGGAAGGAACCAGCCCTCCGCTGAACAGCATGGTGAAGAAGATATAGAACGTCATCGGCTTCACGTAACGGTAGTCTTTACGGGACACGACGTAAGCCGTCATGGATGTGAGAGCTAAACTAGCCAACGTACCGATAACCGTCGTCATAATGGTGACCCAGTAAGCTTGGATCAAGATCATTGGTGATCTGAAAATATAATGGTAGGCGTCCGTGCTGAATTGGTGAGGAATCAAATGATAGCCCTGGGTAACAATCGACTCTTCACTCGTTAACGAGATTGCGATTACGAGCAGAAACGGTACAACCATCGACAGTGTGACGAGAACAAACAAGAGATTGATCCCTATTTCGACGTAGGATACTTTAGGCCCTGTCCTGATCATGATCCACCTACCACAATGAATTTTCCGGATTTATTTTTTTAACCCATAAATTAGCGCTTAGAACGAGGATCAGTCCAACTACGGATTGGAACAAGCCGACTGCTGTAGCCATGCCGACATCTCCGATTTTGGTCAGCGCCCGGTAAACGTAAGTATCAATAATGTCGGTTGTCGGGTAGGTCATGCCGGCCAAGCCGCCATTTGGGACAAAGTAATGCAAGCCGAAGTCTCCGGAGATAAGCCCGCCGATCGCCAAGATGAGCAAGATCATAATTAATGGCATGATCATCGGGATGGTGACTTTGCGGGCGATTTGAAACCGTGTGGCCCCATCGATTCTGGCAGCTTCGTAATATTCGGGATTGATGGCAATAATACCGGCGTAATAGACCAGCGCACTGAAGCCGATACGTTTCCAAAGCGCGACGATGTTCAATATGTACGGCCAAGGGCCGGCTTCCATATACCAATCATGTGTCTGCAAGCCCACCATTTCGAGCAGCTTGTTTAGTATGCCGTTGTTAATATCGAGCAAGGTGAACACGATATAGTACACAACGACCCAAGATAAGAAGTGGGGAAGGAATAAGGCCGTCTGATACACCTTTACCGCTTTGCGGGATATTTCGTTTAATAACACAGCGAAGAGAAGCGCGAACACGGTTGTAAAGAAGATATAGCCGATCTCATACAGCACCGTATTGCGCGTAATGCGAATGGCATATTCCGAAACGAAAAAAAACTCGAAGTTCTTAAAGCCGATCCATTCGCTGCCGAACATCCCTTTGTCGTAGTGGAAATTTTTAAACGCCATAATAATGCCGATCATAGGTAGATAAGCAAAAATGAGAATATAGATGACTCCAGGGATGCCAAGCGTAAACAATTCGTGATTTTTTTTGAAGTGGCGCCATTCGTTCGCGATCCGTTTCCCCAATCTGTTATCCAAATTGCTTAACCCCTTTCCTGCGTAATTGGTTCTTGGTTGTTGCTCTCATTATTGCTGTTTTGCCCTTATCGTATCTAGTGCACAATCAAGGTATTATTGGCGTTTCGAACTGTATTTTTTGTGTTTTACTCCTACAATTCGTGAATGACACGATAAAAGGCCAACCAAAGCGGTTGGCCTTTAAACATAAAGCTATCGCCCAATCGATTTTTTCAACCGATACTCGCCGGGTGTACAACCGATCTTTTTCTTAAACAGCTTAAAGAAGTAGCTTTGATTTGCGAAGCCGGCTTGATCCATAATCTCGTATACACTTTGATTTTTTTGTTCCAGCAGTTCTCTGGCGACACCCAGCCGAACCTCGCTAATATAGTCGGCAACGGAAATGAGCTCATTCTTGCGGAATAATCGGCCTACGTAGTCCGCGGACAATTTCATCATACCGGCAATCGATTGGAGGCTGAGGTTAATGTCGCCGTAATTTTGTTTGACAATTTCCTTGATCGTCTCAACTAGGATATCGTTGCGATCCACCAGTCCGCTGCGTTTCTGCTGTGTAATGTCATGCAGCGTCTGCCATAGCTGCCGATGAATATCTTCAAGCGTATCCATCTCCAGCATACTCAAGCTAACTTTATTGATATCGATGTCAATGGGCTGTACGCGGTTTTGATTGATTTCCTTCAGTGTTTGCCTAATAATCACCGGGATCTGGGTAATGCCCGTCATAATCTGATCATAGTTGCATGCGGCAATATGACGTATCAGCTTGTCCAGCGTATCTTCAAGAAGCACGGCATCGTCGGATTTGATTCCCTCGACGAGTCTTTTTTCCAGCTCCGGAAGCAGAGGTTCACTTATATTGCGCATGTTTTCCTCAACGGAATCGAGGGTAAGCAGTACGTTTCTTCCATAAATGAGTTTGTACATAATGATCTGTTGGGCTTGATGGTACTGCTTGGAGATATCCGAGAAATGAAAGATGCCTTCGCTTATGGCGGCGCTGATCGTTATTTTGTAGTAGCGTTGCACGGTTTCTTGAACCTGCACCATTTTATCCTTCAACAGCTCGATGGTATCTCCGAGATCATGCTCCGCACTGACCAAGAATGCCAGATGATCGGATCTTAATTCGGCTCCGACGCAGCAATAGCGGCTTCCGATGAGTTCCTCTGCAATGTTTAAGATTGCAAAATGAAACAGCTTCATTTGGCCGGGCTGCAGCAGTTGACTAATTTTCCGGAGATTATCAATCGTGATGACAATCACGATATACGAACCGTTCTCTTGAATGTTCATTTGGTTCGATCGGATGATGCCAATGAATTGTTCGTCACTGAGTGCCATGCTGCTCGTAAGCAATTGACGGATATGATAAGAATCGATAATGTCCCGGTTATCCCTCTGCATCTTCCTCATATCATGAAGATTATCTACGACGGTGGAATATACTTCGGACAAGTAAGCGAGTTCATCCTTGGCCGCTTGATCTCCGATGCCAAACTGATTGTTTTGGATTTGGTTCATGAGCCTGTCAATTGGCTTGTACAGCCTTCGAGATACGAAGATAGCGGCAATAATCGACAGAATTAAGAATACGATCGTCAAGCCAATGGTTGTTTTGCGGATTTGAACGATATTATGAATGACGGCATCGTAAGGCTGCGCGCTTACGATATACCAATTGGGTATGACCAGCTTGGAGTAGGAGATAATTTGTTTTTGGTCCCCGACTCGCTGGATCATGTACCCGTTTGACTTGTTTTCACGGACGGAGCCGGAGAACAAATCTTGGAATCCAGTCGAGTTTAGATCGGAGCTCTTATTGGTATATAATATTTGACCTTCACTATTAACCAGCATGATGGAGCCTTCTTTCTTCAGCCCCAGTCCATTGATCAGCTTGATATTGTTAAATAGCCATTCCGGCTTAATATTCAACACTAATGCACCTTCGACCGGATTATACTTACCGAGCGAGTCGTACATTACATAAGAGAATACATCGATTCCCGTGCTCTTCTCCTTCAGCTTCATTGGAATGAACTTCATTTTCTGTACAGCATCGGTGTTATGGAGGAAATCGAGCATATGCCGCGTGGATTCGCTGTTTTGACTTTTAAGCGCCGAATTCCCTCCTGCGAAGATTTGGTCGCTATAGCCGTTATAAATGATGATGGAATCCAGGAAAGAAGTAGTGTTAACGATTGTTTCCATTCTTCGAAGTTTATGGGTCAAATCTAAAACAAAAACTTCTTGGTTGGACATCAGAGGCTTGAGCTGAACGTCCCAAAACAGGGCGGACACCATGTTTTTGGCAATTTCTTCCATGGAGTTAATGTTGTAGTTGATTTGAGCCAATGTTGCTTCGTTGTATTCTTTCTGCATCTCGACAACGGAATTTCTGGAGGTATAAAACAGAGTGGCAGAGGAGCCAATAAGGAAAATAACCGTTAAAACAGATATGGATAGTAGAATACGGAGTAGATACTTCTTCGATTGATAGATTTTCAAAAGCCGCATGGTGGTCATACCTTTCCGTCGTATTAGTTCGAATACGGTCAGGAAACGATGGCGAGTAACGAGCTTTGTGTGTATTTATAAATTTACCATATCTGTAGAGGTTTAGGATAGATAGGCGATGGGGAATTGCTAAGCGGAATCATGTACTGTTATTGCAATACTAGGGTATCCGCCGTGACATTTCTTGAGGATAGGTAGTAATCTATCCCGAGTGATGTTAAGGAGATGATGGTGTGCCTAGAAAAGGCGGAAGCAGCATTTCAATTAAGAGCAAATGGACGAAGACGAAGTGGTTGCTGGCAGACCGTACATTAAGACGCTTCGTTCCCGAAACGAAACGCTTTACCCGCGCATCACTGACTGCGATGACCGGGCGCTATAAGACGGTGTACTTTAAACCGACAACCGGGACGGGGGGCAGCGGTATTGCGCGTATTGTGCGGCTATCTTCTCGGAAGTACCGCGTGAAGAAAGATACGCGAACTACCCAAGTCTCGTCCACAAGCTCGCTCTATCGCCAATTAAATAGAATCGCTCGGGGAAGGAGTTACTTGCTGCAGAAGGGCATTTACTTAAAAAGCTCACGCGGCAGACCGTTTGACCTGCGGATGATGGTGCAGAAGGACGGCAGCAAATGGGTGCCAACCGTCATGTTCGTCAAGCTTGGGATGAAGAACAAAGTGGTTACGAATTATCATCAAGGCGGCAAGCTCGCACGGGTTGAGCCGACACTGCGCCGTTCGGGGTACAGCAAAGCGCAAGTTGCTAGTTATAAGCAGAAGCTAAAGACACTAGGCATGCAAACCGCACGCTGCTTCAATCGTCATAGTGCCAAGTTCAAGGAACTCGGACTTGATGTAGCGCTTGATCGCAAGGGACGGCTATGGATTCTGGAAGTAAACACCAGACCGGGTTTCAGCGCATTAAAGTCGTTCGCGGATAAGCAATTTTATCGCACGGCTGTCCGTTATGGCAGGAAGTATGGAAGAACCAAATAAGCAGGTATAGAGCAGGCCATCCTTCATGAGGATGGCCTATTTATGTTCATTCTGACAATATAATGGAGAAAAAGATTGTTTTTTCGACAAGTTAAGTGTAAATTTCAGATTAAAGACCTAGTTCGTTAGTATTATAGACCTACCTAAATAGGTATAGATAAATAGGTATTTTGGCGTAGCATCATAGATTATTCATTACCGGAGGGGGTATAACGTTGGGGGTCGATAATAAAGAGATGACTTTACGGACGTTCATGCGGATAGAACCCATGCCATTACGTTCCTTTTTCTCTATTGCATTGGAATTAGTAGAGTGGATGAGTCAGCAGCATCGCAGCGGAATCATTTGTAACCCAGTTAGCCCCGATCACATTTTCATTCACTTTCAGGATAAGCGGCCGAAGATACGGCTCGTCAGCTCGTTCCAACCTAACCAGACACTAGAGGAGGAAAATTATACGCAGCAAGAGGAACTCCATCGAACATTTGCTTACCTATCACCGGAGCAAACGGGTCGCATGAGACGGAAAGTCGATGAGAGCAGTAATCTGTATACGCTAGGCGTTCTCTTTTATGAGCTGTTAACCGAAGCAACTCCGTTCAAGGCCACATCAGTCAATGAGTGGATCCATGCTCACATGGCGCTTCTGCCCATTCCACCTCAAACGTTGAAGCCTGAAGTACCGCAAATACTGAGCGAGCTCGTAATGAAGCTGTTGTCCAAGGCAGCGGACGATCGCTATTACAGTACGTATGGTCTCCGTTACGATTTGAGCCATTGCGCAAATCAGTATAGGGAGAAAGGGGCGATTGCGCCATTTTCTTTAGGGGAAGTAGACAAGAGAAGTCGATTTCATCTACCCTCACTTCTCTATGGCAGAAGCAATGAATTGCAGGAGCTGCTCCGTACATATGAGCGTGCCTCATCGGGCTCCATGGAACTCCTATTACTTGGCGGCCATGCAGGCAGTGGCAAAACAAAATTAGTTAAAGCCATCCAAGGCCCTGTTAGGCAGCAAAAGGGGTACTTTATCTCCGGCAAGTTTGATCCACTCAATCATTCCATCCCTTATTCGTCCCTTATTGTCGCCTTCCGCGACCTCATTGGACAGATTATTGCGGAAAGCGAAGAACAATTTACTTTATGGAAGACGAAGATAATAGCTGCTTTAGGCCAAAGCGGAAGTGTACTCATTGAAGTTATTTCCGAGCTAGCCCTCATTATTGGCGAACAACCTCCCGCCCAAGTTTTGCCGCCGGCCGAATCAACCATTCGGTTTCAAACGTTGTTTAGCAACTTTATTAAACTATTCGCAGATAAACGTCACCCGCTTGTGATTTGGCTGGATAACTTACAATGGGCTGATACCGCCTCACTTCATTTACTTCGCGTTCTAATGAATGATCCATCTAATAAGTATTTGCTCATTATTGGTACTTACCGTAACAATGAGATTCATGAGGGGCATCCCGTCTTAGAGGTATTATTCGGGAACTCCCATAAGATAGACAACACCATCCAATACATGAACCTTAAAGCACTCAGTTATTCAAGCGTAATTGACTATGTCGCAGATGCGCTGCTCGCCGACCCGGGCAGAATAAAACCGCTGGCAGAAACCCTCTATCAGAAAACGGGAGGCAATCCTTTTTATTTAAAGCAAATGCTGCATCGTTGTTATGAAGACAAGCTGCTCTACTTTAATCCGGATCAGGCTTGCTGGGATTGGGACATGCAGCAGATTAATGAACGGGAAGTTTATGAGGACGTCATAGGTCTAATAATCGGCCGCTTCAACGCATTGCAGCCAGATACCCGAAAGTTGCTGCATGTAGCTAGCTGTATTGGAAACGCCTTCGATATTCATCGATTATCTATGTTATGTGAACAAGAGGTCGAAGAGGTGGAGCACGTTTTACAATCTGCGTGGCAAGAAGGTTTCGTATGGAGGGAAGGGGATCGCTATACGTTCTTGCATGATCAAGTGCGAAGTGCGGCATATGATCTCATGCAGGAAGTGGAAAAGAAGCAGGTTCATCTGAAAATCGGCCGGTTCATGCTAAACTATTATGAATCGGAAGCGACGGACGATCATCTCTTCGAGGTTGTGCATCATCTGAATTTGGGCAGCGAACTCATTACGGAACCATCCGAGATTGCAAGATTGGCTGGCCTGAATCTACAAGCGGGCAAGAAGGCCAAAGCTTCTGCGGCCTATGACCAGGCGCTGGCGTTACTGGAGAAAGGTGTTCAATTGACTGGGGATAAGGGCTGGGTTACCTGCTTCGACCTCTATTCCAATTTGTTGCTGGAGAGCTCAGAGTGCCAGTATTTCTGCGGTTATTTCAATGAGGCTGAATGTATGCTGGAGCAGCTTCTTGTTCATGTAGTGAAATTGGAGGATCGGGCCAAAATCTATATTATCCAGATTACGATGTACGCTTTTCAGAAGCGAGAAGGTAAATCGGCTGAAATTGCTCTGAAGGCGATGGCGGAACTTGGATTAATTGTACCGTCCAAGGCTTCGAAGCTATCCATTATTTCCGAAATTGCCTACACACAGCTATGTCTGGCAAGGGAAGCGGGCACCATTAAGCATCTGTCGAAGAGCAGAGACCCTTTGCATAAGGCATTAGCGGATATCGTAATGGCTTCATCACCAATATTATTTATCACAGATGAACAAGCAGCTGTTATCTTGTTCGCTAAATATGTAAGAATGGCTTTAAAGCAGAGAAACTCTGAAGCGCTCGCAATCGCGCTCGGCTCTTATGCGATTACGTTATGTTTTGGCTTGAGAAGCTATAAAGCTGCTTTGCGACTAGTCGAAACTGCACTCAGCTATTCTGAGAAAATGGATAGTGTCGTCTTAAGAGGGAGAATTCATTTCATGGTGGGGATGATTTTCCAATACCTGCGACCTCAGTTGTCAGATCATCACTTTGAGCATGCGGCGCAATTAAGCATGGAGGTAGGGGATCTGAATTACGCAGGTTATGCCATCTCTTCGAGGATTATTACGAATACCGGGAATTTGCGTCGTTTGAGTCGATTATGTCATCAATATGAGCAAACCTCGACACGAATGCTTGATGTCATGTCCTTGAGGGTCATTGATTTAACGAAGCAGTATGTACATCTCATGCAATCTGCGACAGATGCCGCGAATTTGAGGATCAATTTTGAGCACTTCGATGATAGCCGACTTCTACAGGAGGAGGCAATGAACAATGCGTACAAATCGTATCTCGTTTATAACGCTGCATGCAAACTTGAGGTTTATTACCTGTACGGCTATTATGCGGATGCTTTGGCAGCCGCCGAAGGAACGAGGGAATTTGAGGGTAGTACGACTCTGTCGTTCGATCAAAGGCACTGCTTCTATCATGCTTTGACTATAACAGCCTTGTATCCGGACGCTACTAACCAGGTAAGACGCGGATATCGTAAAACATTAAATCGCTTATTGGCTCAGATGAAAAAGTGGACGAAAGTCATCGCCCAAACCACGTTAAGCAAATATTGGATGATGCAAGCCGAGTCTGCTCGACTAAGCGGTAAGCCTACAATAGCGGCAAAGCTGTATGACCAGGCCATTGAGCTGGCTCATGTAACAGGATGCTCGCAGGATGAAGCGCTCGCTCTTAATTTGGCCGGTCAATTTCAATTATCGTTGAATCATCCGCATGCAGCAGAAACCTACCTTCGACATGCATGTAAGGCATACTGCAAATGGGGTGCCAGAGGTAAGGTTGCCTTGATGCGGCAACAGTATCCTGCCCTCAGTTCGCTCTCTTTCTTTGAGGAGGAGGATGTCGAAGATTGTGATCACAGTGCTGAGGTGGAAGTAACAGAACCGGATAGAAAGATTGCTCAAGGACTGGACAAGGTATTGGATATGGATACGATTCGACAGGCTTCAAAGATCGTAGCCAAAGGTGCGGCAGAGACCAAATTACTGGAGGGTTTCCTTGAACTGGCCATTCATAATGCCGGTGCTGAGAAGGGTATTATCTTATTAGGCAGCCACGGCAAACTGGACATCGTCGCAGAGAACGACATGAACCGTAATCATGACCGCTGTACAGAGTCTGCAGCTGCTTATTCCGCAGCAGTGGTGCAATATGTAATGCGGACAAAGGAATCCATCGTACTAGCAAATGCATGCAAGGGTATCTTCGCAGCTGATCCGTATATGGATAAGAACAAGCCCAAATCCATCTTGTGTATGCCCATTCGATATCCGGATCATCGAGAGGGCGTACTGTACCTGGAGAACAATCTAATTGCAGATGCTTTTACTACGGAACGGTTTGAAGTGTTGGAAATGGCTTTCTCACAGATGGCCTATATGCAGCTCTGGCAATTACGAGGCAGCCATGCCGGTGAAGCAGCCAAAACCGTTGATGTGAAAATGACAACCTCGCTGATTGAGTCCCTTACGAATCGTGAGCTCGCTGTCCTTCGTCTCATGGCGGATGGTTTATCCAACAAAGAAATTGCGTTAAGGCTAGAGATAACGGAAGGAACAGTCAAAATTCACGCTTTCAATATTTATGGCAAACTGCAAGTGAATCGAAGAGTGCAGGCAATCTCCAAAGCGAGGGAACTGCAGCTATTGGGCTAAAACAAATTATCGTACTTATTGCTGCTCAAGTAACTCTCCGCGAATAATGGGAATTTCTCTAGGTGCCTCGATCGTTAAGCGTAATAACCCGTCGTCGCTCTTAATTACGGAAACAATAATATTTTCATTAATGACAATGGATTGTCCAGGTTTTCTTCCAACGACCAGCATGAAACTCGCCCCTTTATGTAGATGTGATGGTGATAGGAATGATCATAAACCGTGTGGGCAATTATGTGATCTGACGAAAGTTATAGCGGCGGGAAGATGAGTAAATGAGCCGTATAACCAAAGTTATAGAGGACGGTAAAATAAAGAAAGAAGGGAGCTCTAGCCGCGCTAGAGCTCCCTTCTTTCTAATGATTAACGAAGCAATTGCAGTACGCCTTGCGGTTGTTGGTTAGCTTGTGCCAGCATCGCTTGAGCAGCTTGGGAAAGGATGTTGTTCTTCGTGAACTCCATCATTTCTTTGGCCATATCTACATCGCGGATACGGGATTCAGCAGCCGTCAGGTTCTCAGAAGATGTACCGAGGTTGTTGATTGTGTGCTCAAGTCTGTTTTGGTAAGCACCCAGTTTCGAGCGCGCTGTGGATACAGCACTGATTGCATCGTCAAGAACGGAAATCGCTGCAGATGCTTTGGAAGCTGTGCTCAGATCAAGCGAGTACTCTGTAGTCGACTCGTTTGTAACGGATGCTTTAGCTGTGAATGCAGCTACTTTACCGTTAGATGCCGTAATCGAAGAGTTAGCAGCCGTTCCGGTTACTTTCAGAGCTTTGGAACGCATATCGGCAATTTCAACAGCCAATGTTTGACCGCTGTTCGAACCGATTTGCATGGACAACGAATTGTCTACAACATCGTCCTCAAGCTTGAACGTCGTATTCGTGGAGTTCGTCAATGTAGCAGCATTCGTAGTCAGCGTTACACCGTTATCGAATGCAATCGTATCGCCGGCTTTACCTTTTTGAGTGTCGTACGTTGTTGTACCGCCATCATTAGTCAGCTCGAACGTATATTCCGTAACATTGGCATTAACACCGAAGAAGATGCTTCCGTTACCGGAAAGGTCTGCGCCGTCATACTCCAATTTAACATCGCGGCCCAAATCGATTACCGTGTTGTTAGCTGCTGCAGCGCTCAAGGAGTATTTCGCGCCATCAACTGCAGTACCATCGGCTTTTTGAAGCTCAGCCGTGTAGCCCGATGCGGTTTCAACATCGAAGGATACCGTATAGCTTGCACCGGAAGCTTTGCCTTGAAGAGCAGTAGTGCTGAGGTCAATCAGCGCACCCGATCCGCCGAAGGAAAGGTTCGTCAGTGCATTTGGCGAGCTAGCCAGTTGAAGCTCATTCACAACAGAGCTTGTTCCAATTTGGTTGCCGGAAACCGTTTCTTTCAGGCTAACTGTATATTGGCTTTGAACCGTAGTGGACAATGTGTTACCCGATACGAAGGAAGCACCTGTCGAAGTAAGGGTAATATCTGTACCGCCGCCATCGAGATCAAACGTAAGATCACCGGTCGTGTTGGAAGCGATAGTTGCTGTTGCGCTGTTAGCGCCTTGAGTAACTTTAACTTGATCTAGTGCAGCGCCGGAAGCAAGGCCGATTACTTGACCGTTATAAGTACCGTTATCATTAACAGCATCAGCAAGGTTCAAGCCGCCAATAATGGCATCGACATCGACATCGAATTGAACGCCGGCAACTTGAAGTGTTTTTGCACCATCGCCAGCTGCTCCGGAAATCGTAACTGTGCTAGTGTTAGTGCCATCGCTAAACGTAAATGTAATATCTGCAGTGGCGTCACCGCCATCGACTACGCCGATTGTCAACGTATTAGCAGTACCGTTGTTAATAAGTGCTGCTTGTGCAGAAGTTGCATTGGAAGCCATAGTGAAGTTGGAGATGACGCCAGCGGATTTAAGGGTACCGGCGCCGTTATCCGTAACTTTCGTAGCATCGATTGTTCTCGATGTTTCGATTGTATACGTACCGGAGTCAGTAGCGTTAGCCGTACCTGTTTTAATATCCAATCCGCTTCCGATGGAGGAGTAGATTTGGTTCTTCTGAACAGTAAGGGTGTGGTTCACATCATTCAACGATGAGTTGCTCTCAAGCGTGATTGCTGTGTTGCCGCTAGCCGTGTTCAGAATAGCGCCGGTATCTGTAGCTGCGCCATCCAGTTGTTTCGTGCTCTCCGCAGTGATCGCAATTTTGTATGCGCCGCCTGCCAGATCGACGGTGTCGCCAGCTGTTACGGATGCATCCGTAACGTTGGAGAGGATGGTTGTTTCGATTTGTGCTACGGTGTCGGAAGTAACTTTAACATCGAAAACACCTGTAGGAGCGGTTGATTTAGGATCAACTGTAATTGCAGTAATACCTGTTCCCAGCGTAGTTGTAGCTCCGCCGGTAAGTTTTCTGCCATCGCCGGTAACCGCAACATCGCCGTTCAAAATTTTTCTTGTATTGAACTCCGTTGTGTTACCGATACGGTTGATCTCGGAAGAAAGCTGGTTTACTTCTTCTTGGATCGCATCGCGGTCAGTTCCCGAGTTCGTATCATTGGCCGATTGGGTAGCCAATTCACGCATACGTTGAAGGATTGCGTGTGTTTCGCTTAGCGCGCCTTCGGCTGTTTGAATCAAAGAAATACCGTCTTGAGCGTTACGAGTAGCTTGATCCAAACCGCGGATCTGACCACGCATTTTCTCGGAGATTGCAAGACCTGCCGCATCGTCGCCTGCACGGTTAATACGTAGGCCGGACGACAGCTTCTCCAGGTTTTTGGACGAGTTCGCACCGTTAGCTCCCAATTGACGGGAAGTGTTAAGTGCCGCAAGGTTGTGATTAATTCTCATTGTTCATTACCTCCATGTGGTTGTGTTAAGAATGCCATCCATTTGCATTCTTGTAAGACAATAAAGCGTTGCTTCCAATTCGCTGCTGGGTCGCGCGCTGATCCAGCCAATGAATTGCAAGGCTCTCCCCCTATCGTCCCTGATTTAAACCACTCGTCCTTAAGTGGAAGGTCATGCATCTTCCTTACTGTTTGAGCTGCTTCTGCTGCTCTTCAACCAGTTCCCCGCGAACGATTGAAATATGTTTAGGTGCATCGATGGCTAACCGTAAGTGCCCCTCATCGCTCTTGACAACCTTCACCATAATGTTGTTGTCGATCATGATGTATTCCCCTGGTTTTCTCCCTAGTACGAGCATGCACTTCTCTCCTTAGAAGTTAGTAAAAAAAAAGATGAGCAAATACGTCGTTGCCCCTCTTCATCCTGAAGAATGACAATCGACTTATTTGCTCATCCATAAGTCTTATGATGTTCTGCTTTAAACCAAACAGCAAAAGGACGAGTAAATAGGCGGGCATCTATTCGGATCTTCTCCGGAATAAATACCATGCTTATTCACTCGTCCATGAGTGTAATATGAGATGCTTTACCCAATATATCGACAGCATATTTTTTTTTATTAGCGTTTTTTTGATGAAAATTGAATTTTTTTTAGCGGCCCCTCCCGAGCCTTGAAATGCGTTTATTGCAAAAGCTTATGAATGCTATAAAATCATCTGTCTTGTTACTATTGGCCGCACATGATACGTTAAAGGAATAAAGGTAAGTAATCGTACCAGAGTGAACGGAATATCCCATGGGAGAGCGAGGTGTGTAGGAAACATGTTTCAAGTAACAAACAGTCCATTTCAACAAGATCAGGTGGATTTGCTAAATCGATTAATGCCTACACTGACAGAAGGGCAGAAAATTTGGTTGAGCGGTTATCTATCGGCGATATCGGTTGCTGCGGTACAAGGGGCAACGACGACGGTGCAAGCACCGGCCCAGTCGACAAGTACACCGGCTATTTCTAAAGAAGTAACGGTGCTTTTCGGATCGCAGACAGGGAACAGTCACAAGCTGGCCAAGAAATTGTCCGGTAAACTGCAGGATCAGGGCTTCCAAGTGACCCAATCCTCCATGATTGATTTTAAGCCGAATGCACTGAAGAAGGTTCAAAATCTCTTCATCCTAGTGAGTACACACGGAGAAGGAGATCCACCGGATAATGCGATTTCATTCTATGAATTTCTGCACAGCAAGCGAGCGCCTCAATTAGAAGGATTGCCATTCTCGGTGCTGGCCCTAGGCGACACGTCATATGAATTCTTCTGCAAAACAGGCAGAGACTTCGATCAACGGCTGGAGGAGCTTGGCGGTAAACGCATTGCTCCGCGCGTTGACTGCGACGTTGATTTCGACGAAGCGGCGAACCAATGGATTGAGAGCGTTCTCGCTTCGCTGGGTCAGACTTCAGCTGCCGTTCAAGCACCGACGGCCGCTTCCGCATCCGTGGAAGGAATGGTCTCGGAATATTCAAGATCGAACCCTTTTCAAGCTGCCGTGCTTGAGAATTTAAACTTAAACGGACGCGGATCGGACCGGGAGACACGCCATCTGGAGATCTCTCTTGAAGATTCCGGCATCCACTACGAACCGGGCGACAGCTTGGGCGTCTATCCGCACAATCATCCCAGACTTGTCGATGAACTGATTGCGGCAATGGGATGGTCGCCGGAAGAACTTATTACGCTTCCTAAGCTTAATGAGGAGCGCTCACTAAGAGAGGCTCTGACAAGTTACTATGAAATTACAGTGCTGACTAAGCCGCTGCTTGAACAAATCGTTGCGCTTACGCCCGGAACCGGACTGGAAGAGCTTCTGGCCGCCGGTCAAGAGCAAGAGCTGAAAGCGTACATTAAAGGGCGAGATCTGTTAGACCTCGTACAGGATTACGATCTGGAAGGCGTGCCAGCGGATACCTTCGTATCGCTGCTAAGACGTATCCCGCCTAGACTGTATTCCATCGCCAGCAGTTCAAAGGCCTTTCCGGATGAAGTGCATTTGACCATCCGCAAGGTACATTACACTGCATCAGGAAGAGTGCGGTATGGCGTGTGCTCGACCTATGTGTCAGAGCGTCTTGAGCCGGGGCAATCCGTATCGGTATTTGTGCAGGACAATCCGAATTTCAAGCTTCCGGCCAATCCGGAAACGCCAATTATTATGATCGGGCCGGGCACAGGCGTCGCTCCGTTCCGTGCATTCCTGGGCGAACGCGAAGAGAATGGCGCAGAGGGCAAGACGTGGTTGTTCTATGGGGATCAGCATTTCGCATCGGACTTCCTCTATCAAGTGGAATGGCAGCGCTGGCTGAAGGAAGGCGTGTTGACGCGCATGGATGTTGCATTCTCACGGGATACAGCAGAGAAGGTCTACGTGCAGCACCGCATGCTGGAGAAAAGCAAAGAGCTGTATCAGTGGTTGGAAGAAGGGGCTGCCGTCTATATCTGCGGAGACGAGAAGAAGATGGCGCATGACGTGCAAGCGGCATTGATCACCATCCTGAAGCAGGAAGGCTCCCTCAGCCAAGAAGAAGCGGAAGCGTACCTGATGAAGATGCAGCAGGATAAACGTTATCAACGGGACGTCTACTAATCAGGGAGATCCAAGAGAGCGAGGGAGGCAGAGACATGTCGGATAATAATCTACTATCAGCAAACAGTGCACCGCATAGCGACGTGGAAGATATTAAACGCAGAAGCGATTATCTGCGGGGAACGTTAGAGGAAACGCTGCAGGATCGGATTACGGGCTCCATTTCCGAGGACGATAACCGATTAATGAAGTTTCACGGCAGCTACATGCAGGATGACCGCGATGTGCGCAATGAGCGGAACAAGCAGAAGCTTGAACCCGCCTATCAGTTTATGGTTCGCGTACGGGCTGCAGGCGGTATCGTAACACCGGAGCAATGGCTCATGATGGACCGAATTGCACAGCGTCATGCCAATGGCACGATTCGTTTAACGACGCGGCAGTCATTCCAACTGCACGGCGTTATTAAGTGGAATATGAAATCCGTTATTCAGGAAGTCAATGAAGAGCTGCTAAGCACGCTGGCAGCATGCGGCGATGTAAACCGCAATGTAATGTGTAACCCGAATCCCTATCAATCCGAGGTTCATGAGCAAGTACAGGAATGGGCGCAGAAGGTGAGCAGTCATCTGGATCCGCATACTCGCGCTTATCATGAGCTTTGGCTGAATGAGGAGAAAGTGGTCGACAGCCGAGACGGCGTGGAGCAGGAGCCGATTTACGGACCGGTTTACTTGCCGCGGAAGTTCAAGATCGGTATTGCCGTTCCGCCGGCTAACGAAGTCGATGTTTTCTCGCAAGATCTGGGCTACATCGCGATTCACGAAAATGGTCGTTTATTAGGGTTTAACGTCGCAGTAGGCGGCGGCATGGGCATGTCTCACGGAGATCCGAAGACGTACCCGCAAGTAGCGCGCGTAATTGGCTTCATTACGCCGGAGCAGGCGGTGGATCTGGCGGAGAAAACGGTCATGATCCAACGGGATTATGGGGATCGTGCAGTACGTAAGCATGCCCGGTTCAAGTACACGATCGACGATCGTGGTATTGAGTGGTTTATTGAAGAGCTGCAGCTGCGACTGGGCTGGAAGCTGGAAGAAGCACGCCCTTATCATTTTGATCATAATGGGGATCGTTACGGCTGGGTGAAGGGAAGCAACAACAAGTGGCATTATACGTTGTTCATTCAGAATGGCCGGGTGAAGGACGAGGACGGCTACCAGCTCATGACTTGTTTGCGCGAGATTGCCAAGATTCATACGGGGGATTTCCGCCTTACGCCGAACCAGAATTTGATTATCGGCAATATAACGAGCCAGAAGAAGAAGAAAATAGAGCAGCTTATTGAAACCTACGGACTGACAGATGGGGCGGAATACTCTGCCCTGCGGAGAAATGCGATGGCTTGCGTAGCGTTGCCGACTTGCGGTCTGGCTATGGCGGAGTCGGAGCGTTATATGCCTTCCCTGCTGGATAAGCTTGAATTGATACTGGATGAAGCAGGCCTGCGCGACGAGGAAATCGTCATTCGCATGACCGGCTGTCCGAACGGCTGCGCGCGCCCTGCGCTCGCGGAAATCTCGTTCATCGGTAAAGCACCGGGCAAGTACAACATGTACTTGGGCGGCGGGCATTCCGGTAACCGGCTCAACAAGCTGTATCGCGAGAATATCGGCGAAACTGAAATTCTGAATGAGCTGAGACCGATCTTGCTCCATTATGCGAAAGAGCGGAATGAAGGCGAGCATTTCGGCGACTTCTGTATCCGCAGCGAGTATGTAAAAGAAGTGGTTTCGGGTCTGGATTTTCACGCCTAACTAGCTTGTTTCATGGAATGTTTCTGGTGACGGTCGCCTTGTGCGACCGTTTTTTGTTGAAATCACCTCTACTAATGTCTTTGAAAAGGGATTTGTCTGTTTTTGTCGAATGAGTATATTCTATTCATGAACATAGTGACATCGGAGATAGAATTATGGGACAACTAGGAGCCAGTGACAACCAATGACCCCGTTTATTCGTGATTTAATCGTGAACACCTCGATTCTTTTTGTAGTTACTTTTCTAACGGGACAGTTGTTTACCAGGTTTGGAAAAGTACGAAAACCCTCTTGGCGATTTCAGTTGAATGTTGGCGTATTGCATGGGTTATTTGGTATTATTCTGATCTTCTCAGGTATTCATGTGCAATCGAATGTCGTGCTTGATGTGCGCAATATTGCTTTATTTATGTCTGCCCTATATGGCGGCCCGTTAGCAATAGCTGTCACAAGTGCAATTACGGTGTTATTCCGAACGATACAAGATCCTTCCGCGTTCGTGGTGCTGCTCATCGTGACAGGATGTCTATCCATCGGAAGCGCGATTATCGCCGCGAGGGTGCGCTCGTATGCGCTTAAGTGGACCTTTTTTCTCATCTATTTGGAAGTTTTCTTCTTCGTCGATTTCTATATCGTTTTTCATCTTCCCTTCCTGTCGAAAGTGGCCCCTTACCTGCTGATTAACCTATTCAGCGGGATATTGGCCGCCTATCTGCTTCACTATTTCCGGCGTAATCGCAGCTTAAACCCCGACTACACTCGAATACTTGCTGAACATTTTCAAAGAAGGCTTCTTGGGTAAATAAATTCATTACTGTGATGAGAAGAGCCTCCGCTGCGCGCGAAGGCTCTTTTTTATGAGTTCGATTTAGGTTATCTATTCATTAATGTGCTTTTAGTTGAATTTAGTTGTTTTATATTGAAATTACTTGGCAGTTTGAGTATGCTTAAGGAGAACTACATTCCATATTCATACAGGGGGATCAACCATGGGAGCCATTAAGCGGGTCGTCATTATCGGTTGGGATGGAGCAGGGAATTTCGTACAGGCTGCGGCAACACCTCATTTAGATCGTTTGATTAGCAAGGGAGCTGTTACATTCGAAGCGCAAACCGCTTCTCCGACCATCAGCGCGGAGTGTTGGGGGGCGCTAATGCATGGTGTAAGCCCGAATAAACACGGATTAACGAACTCGAAGGCGGAGAAGCAGCTATTCCCCGAAGATTCACCGTACCCTTCGATTTTTCGAATTGCCCGCGAAGCTGACCCGAGTGCCAAGCTCGCCTCATTCAGCGCTTGGGAGCCTATTAATTATGGCATCATTGAACCGAATATCGGGGTACATAAAGTCTCTATGCCCGATCGCGAGATTGCCTTGGCAACGGCTGACTATATAAGGAATCATTCCGATTTTAAGCTGCTCTACGTGCATTTGGATTTACCGGATATGGCCGGCCATAAGCATGGCTATAATACGCCCGAACAGCTGCGCTACATCGAAGAGACGGATGCCAATACAGG
This sequence comes from Paenibacillus sp. J22R98, assembly GCF_059383835.1. Classification (NCBI taxonomy): domain Bacteria; kingdom Bacillati; phylum Bacillota; class Bacilli; order Caryophanales; family Paenibacillaceae; genus Paenibacillus; species Paenibacillus sp. J22R98. The sequence continues at coordinate 379,253 of NZ_JBXENW010000004.1, read as the reverse complement.
CGTCATCTTGGATGCACTGGAGCAAGTGAATGCGCTTGAAGACAGTCTCATCATTGTCGTATCCGATCATGGCGGGGGCGGAGAAGTCGACACGGACCACGGCAGCGACCATCCACTGGACAAAACGATTTTCTGGGCAGCGGCCGGCCCGGGCATTGAGCCTGGAACTACCATTACGGAGCCGATTGCCATTGCGGACACGGCTGCCGTTGCAGCCTATGCACTGGGGCTTGCGGCACCTGAATCATGGGAAGCGAAGCTGCCTCTGCGTGTATTCGGCACAGCAGTAGAATAGCAGCATGTTAGTATTCGCTGTTTTCCTAGTGCTGTTCTCCGGACTCACGCATGCCGTATGGAATCTGTTTGCCAAACGAAGCTTGAACAAGGGGGCTTTCTTATGGATGATTCTCCTTCCATCGACAATCTTCTTGATTCCGCTCGTTGCGAGCCGGCTATTAAGCAAGGCGCTGCCATGGCAGGCTTATGCGCTTATTCTGTTAACGATGACGATTCAAGGCTGCTATGCCTTCCTGCTGACCAAAGCGTATGATCTGGGGGATTTGTCGCAAATGTATCCGATCATGAGGGGAACGGCAACGCTGCTCGTTCCAACGATCGGCGTGGCTTTTCTGGGGGAATCGTTGTCCGTATGGGGCTGGATTGGCATCCTGTGCATGATCGTCAGCTTCTTCAAAATCAGTGATTGGTCGTTTCGCAGGAGCAAGAGGGAGCGGTCATTTAAACCGATTCTCGTAGCGTTCGGGGTGGGATTATGTACAACCTGCTATGTATTCGTGGATAAAGTGACGCTCGGCTATTTATCGCCGCCGGAGCTGCTCTGTCTAGGCAATCTGGGCTTCTTGCTGGCATTAACGCCTGCGGTGCTGCGTTCAGGACAATGGAAGGACGAGCTGCAGGCCAATTGGAGAGTCATCCTCATGGGTGCTGTCCTCTCGCCGGGCTCCTACTTGTTATTCTTATTTGCGATGAATCTGGCGCCGATGGCTCACATCTCGCCAATTCGAGAGATCGGGACGGTCTTCGCCACCTTGCTTGGCATCATGGTGCTGAAGGAGCAGCAAGGGATGAAGCGAATCGCATCATCCGCTGCGATTGCGTCCGCGATCGTAGTCATCAGCGTATTCGGATAGGCAGGTTAAGGGGTAATCCACCGTAACGGGTGTTTGGCGAGGGCTTCATCCCAATCTGCAGGCGGGGCTTGATTACACAGGATATACGTTACTTCCTCAAGATCGCCGAGCTTATACGGGAACCGATGCCCAAGCTTCGTATAATCGGCCGTTACAATGACCTCAGTTGCATGGGCAATCGCCTTGCGCGATACGGCGGACTTGCTGTCATCCATACTGGTAAGACCGGCTTCGGCATGGATGCCGTCAACGGAAATAAACGCTTTATCGATATAATAATGGCCAAGAGCCGCTTCGGTCATCGATCCTGCGCAGCGGGCATGCCGAGCGCTGATTTCCCCGCCGAGAAACAAGATTCGACCATCGAAATGCCCTTGATTCTGCTGTTCCATCAACAAGGTGGCAGCGGGGAACGAATGGGTCAGCACCGTTAAACCGGTTTGGGTCAAATGCGGAATGACCGTCAGCAGCGTCGTTCCTTCATCGAGAAAGATCACTTCCCCATCACGAATGAGGCCGGCCGCTTGCCGGCCTATTTGATTTTTCTCCTCGCGTTTGAGCGTCATTCGCTCCAAATAAGGCGGTTCTTCGAAGCTGACGGAAGGTTTGACCGCCCCTCCGTATACTTTCTTCAGTTTGGCCTGCCCCTCCAGCTCATCCAGATATCTGCGCACCGTTTCCTTCGACACGTCAAAAAGCTGCACCAATTCCGATGAAGACACATTACCGTTTAATTCGAGCAGTTCGAGTATTTTCTGTTTGCGTTCCTCGCCGATTAGGGACATCGTTTCAAGTTACCTCCAGGCCAAGTGACTGTACTAAGTGTCATTTTAGCAGAAAAACCGCCATGAAGTTCTGCCGTATTTCCAAATCCGACGCGATTCGTTAAAATAATCGAAAAGGGGAGATATAAGCATGATGCAAACGACAACGGATATGATTAAAATCATGACATTCAACACCTGGCTGGGCGGCGAGGCCGTTCATGACGGTGTAAATAAGATTGCCCGAGCCGTAGAATTGTCCGGTGCGGATATTGTAGGATTTCAGGAAACGCCGGACCCGGGTAAAGCAGTAGCGGAGAAGCTGGGCTGGCATTATTATCAGAACCAAGAAGGCCGGGCGAACTGCAGCATTATTAGCAAATATCCCATTATCGAAGCGGACCACGTCGACGGGATGAGCGCGGTCCTCACTCACATTCAGCTGCCTTCCGGACAAGTCATTCTTGTCGCCGATGCACATTTGTATTACGATCCTTACGGTCCGTATTGGGCTTTGTTCGATAGCAAGCCGGTTGACGAGATTATAGCGATGGAACAAGAAGCCCGCGGAAGAGAGCTGGCGCTGGTTCTGCGTGATCTTGCACCTCATTTGGCATCGGACATGCCGCTGTTCCTCATGGGGGACTTCAATGCCCCTTCCCATCTGGATTGGGGCGATGATACCAAATCGCAGCATGGCGGTTATGTCGTGCGATGGCCGGTCAGCGCAATGGCGGAAGAGGCGGGGTTGCAGGATTCTTATCGTATCGTACATCCCGATCCGGTAACTACGCCCGGTCTTACGTGGTCGACCGTCCATACGCCGGAGCATCCATGGGGTGATAATCCGCATGAGCCGCAAGACCGCATTGATTTTATTTATTATCATGGTTCCCGCGTGCAGGTTGTAAGCTCCGAAGTGTTTGTCGTTGGCGAGCCGAAGGGGTTTGGCAATCATGAGGATAATGAATGGCCGTCGGATCACGCGGCGGTAGTGTCAACCTTCCAAATCGCAACGCCGTAAAATGATATTAGGGAATCGCTCAGATTCCGAGTGGAGTGCATAGGGGAATGGGAACGCCATATTCGGCTATTCTAACGTTAATCGTTACGGCCGGCGTCATTAATGTCATTATGGGGATTTACATATTAACGAACCGTGCGAAGCAGTCCATGTCGAAGACATTTGTCGCGCACTGTTTGCTGTCTGCGGTTTATATATTCGGCTCGGCCTTGGAGCTGTCCGCTGGTTCGCTGGATGAGATTACCTTCTGGATCAAGGTGGAGTACATTGGGATGCCGTTCCTACCGCCGATCAATCTGCTGCTCATCATGTATTTTCTCGGTATGGATCGCTATCTGAAGCCCGCTCTGCGCATGGGATTGTTCGTCATGCCGCTAGTGACCGTCGCGCTTGTCATGTCGAATGAGATGCATCATCTCTACTATCGGTCCATCACGATAAGGCCGGAATTAGGGTTCTTGAAGGTCGATCTGAACGCAGGGCCTTGGTACATTATCCAAGGGGCTTATACATTTGGGTGTATGTTCGGCGGCGTTGCGCTGCTGCTGCTGTACTGGAGCCGTATGAAATCGGCTTACCGGCTGCAGCATATTACGATGCTGATAGGACTGCTGCTGCCGCTCGCGGGTGATTTTGCGTACCTCGGCAATTTGACGCCGCAGGGGATTGACCCGATTCCGGTCATAATGGCAGGCACATCCGCACTGTATATGTGGGCACTGGCTTCGAGGGGGTTAATGAACGTGGCGCCGATTGCGCGGGACAATCTCTTCGAGAGTATGAGTGACGGCGTACTCGTACTGGATATGAATAATCGGCTGGTCGATTTCAATCCGGCCGCGGCGCAGGTCATGCCTCAGTTATCCACGTATTCACTTGGCCGATCGATCGAGCCATTATGGCGTGAGCATACAGACAGTACGCTAATTGAAGAGACGGAATCTCAGAGTTCGCAAGAAACGTTGTGGGAGAAGGACGGCCAGTCCTACTACTACGATATTCGAGCTTCCGTCGTCAGGAAGAAGGGCGGCCAGGAAACGGGCAAGCTAATCGTGCTTATCGATGTTTCGGAGCGTGTTCGGCTGCAGCAGCGACTGCATGAGCTTGCTTTTCACGATGGCCTTACGGGGATTTATAATCGGACGCATTTCTTGCAGCTGAGTGAGAAGCTTCTGGCAAACTCGTTGTCGAGCGGGGAACCGCTTGCACTGCTGCTGTTCGATATCGATCATTTCAAACGGATTAATGACACGTATGGGCATGATGTCGGTGACCGCGCGCTCCTTCATGTAGTCAGCGTATGCCGCAGCGTGCTGCGAACGGAAGATGTATTCGCCCGTTATGGCGGGGAGGAGTTCGTAGTGATGATGCCAAGCCTGTCGCTGGCAGAAGCGGAAGCCGCGGCGCATCGCATCCGTAATGAGCTGGTTCATCAGCCGATGGCGTTATCGGCAGGGCCGAATGGATTGCTAGCTGTAACGGCGAGCTTTGGCGTTGCCGTCGTGAGCGGCGAAGCAGCAGGCTGGGACGATATGAAGCAGCTGCTGAAGGCTGCGGACCGGGCATTATATGAGGCCAAGCATGCGGAGCGTAATACGGTGCGTGTTGCGAACCAATCTATCATGGTATAGCTGTCCGTATTTTCACTGATCGTTGCGAATTCCTGTGATTGCAATCACATCGCCTGCGAGAGGCCTCCTTGTATACTTGGATTATTCCAAGTGACGAAAGCGAGGAAACCGCCATGCTTAGCAAGCAGACGATCCAAATTATTCAATCGACCGTTCCCGTATTAGAGGTTCACGGCACGTCCATTACGAAGCGGTTTTATCACCTGTTGTTTACCGCTCATCCTGAGCTGCTTCATATATTCAATCATGCGAATCAAACCAAAGGCAGGCAGCAGGCGGCGCTAGCCAACGCGGTCTATGCGGCAGCGCTTCATATCGATAAGCTGGAGATGATTCTGCCGGTTGTCAAGCAAATCGCCCATAAACACCGGAGCCTCGGCGTGAAAGCGGAGCATTACCCCATCGTCGGACAAATGCTGCTGACCGCGATTAAAGATGTGCTTGGCGATGCGGCAACGGAAGAGATTTTGGAAGCCTGGGCGGAAGCCTACGGAATCATCGCGAATGTCTTTATAGAGACGGAAGCTGAAATGTACAAGCAGGCCGAGCAGCAAAATGGCGGATGGGCGGACTATCGGGCATTTCGTGTGCAGCGAAAGGTGCGAGAGAGCGACGTCATCACCTCGTTCTATCTGGAACCGGAGGATGGAGGCGCGCTTCCTGCTTTTGAACCGGGGCAGTATGTGAGCGTGAAGGTGCAAATACCCGGAGAGACGTACACGCATATTCGCCAGTACAGCTTATCGGGTGCACCGGGTAAATCGTATTATCGGATTTCGGTCAAACGCGAGGACGCGTTCCCGAACAGACCCGCAGGGAAGGTATCCACGTACTTGCATGAGCAGATCAACCCAGCGGATGTGCTGTGGCTGTCGGCGCCGGCGGGCCACTTTACGCTAGATCTCGCGGATACCAGACCTGTCGTCTTCATTAGCGGAGGTGTCGGGTTAACGCCGCTAGTTAGTATGCTTTCCACCTTGAAGGAGCGCCATTCCGATCGTCCGGTTACCTTTATTCATGCCGCGCAGAATGCCAATGTCCATGCCTTGCGCTCTGAAGTGGAGGAGATTGCAGCTCGTGCTCCGCAGGTTTCGTTATATTGGTGCTACAATAAGCCAACAGATGAGGACCGAGCCGCGCAAGCCTTTCACAAAGAAGGCTACATCGACCTGCCTTGGCTCCAAAACGTCGTCTCGACTAAGGATGCGGGTTTCTACTTCTGCGGCCCGGAACCGTTTATGAGAATGGTGTACGGCCTCTTGAAGGAGTGGGGTGTTGCTTCGGAAGATATTCATTATGAATTCTTCGGACCTAGCGGCAGCCTCGATAGCACGCCGGAAGCGAAGGCCCAGCCGCAGGAAGCAGCTCCGGCCCAAGGGTAGGGCTTACCTGGACTCAGATTGGCTGCGCAGCAATCGATTAATGGTTTCGCGTCGCAGACCGAGAAACTGCCCGATTTCATCTTGAGTCAGCAGATCCGTTAGAGAATCCGAAGAGATATAAGCCTGAAACCAAGCCTTTAGTTTACGCAGCTTCTCCGCCGGCGCAATCTCAGTTAGTTGGTCAATTCGCTGCTGCATCATGCGCAGCTTATCCTGCAGCTTAAGGGCGATATCACGGCATTGCGCCGGATTCCGCTCAAGCTCGTCGTACCATTCCTCGGCGGGTAAACACTCGATCTCACAAGTGACGAGTGCAATCGCAGTCCCATAGTAAGGGTTAGGGCTGATTAAGGAATGATGCGGAATGATTTCATCCGGTACAATAATGTTGACCAAAATCTGCGAGCCATCCTGATGGACCCGAACAATTTTCAGTAAACCGCTCTTTAGGCGGTAGAGGGGACCGGATTCTCCCTGACGGAATAAGGTTTCGCCTTTGTGTAAGATCATCATTACCTCAGTGAATGCCGGTGCTTGCCGGCATTTTTTTTATTCTAGTATAACCGATTTATAGTGGAACTGAGGAACGCTATCTATACTTGAAGTAATTTGGTAAAAGGAGGGCGCCTCAGATGAAACAGAACAAATACGATGATCCGGACTTCTTCGCACAATACAATCAAATGGCCCGCTCGATAGGAGGGCTGGAGGCAGCCGGGGAATGGCCGGCGCTGCGAGCGCTTATGCCTGATCTGCAAGGGAAGCGGGTGCTTGATCTGGGCTGCGGCTTCGGTTGGCATTGCCGGTATGCCCGCGAGATGCAGGCCAGCTCCGTAATCGGTGTGGATCTGTCCGAGAAGATGCTTGCGCGGGCGATGGCTTTCGGGCATGATCCGGCCATAACGTATCGCCAGCTCGCGATTGAGGATATCGATTTCGCTGCAGAGCAGTTCGATGTAGTAATCAGCTCGCTTGCGCTTCATTACGTCGAGCGCTTCGATATCGTCTGCCGCAAGGTTTACGAGTACCTTGTGCCCGGAGGCGATTTTATTCTATCGGTGGAGCATCCGGTGTTCACGGCACGCGCTGCACAGGACTGGCACTACAGTCCCGAAGGGGAGCGGATGCACTGGCCGGTTGATGATTATCAACAGGAAGGTATGCGGCAAACGAGGTTTCTGGGCAACGATGTGGTGAAATACCATCGTACGGTTTCGACGATACTCAACGATCTAATCGAGGCCGGTTTCACCATCAAGAAGCTATCTGAGCCGAAGCCTACGCCGGAAGCGCTCGCTGCCTATCCGGATATGCGTGATGAAACCCGCCGTCCCATATTCCTGCTGATTGCCGTGGAGAAGTAGTACTGGCTTGTTAATGCTTGCTTGCACAAAAAGAGCTGTCCCGGAAGAGCATCTTGCCTCTTCTGGGACAGCTCTTTTTCGGAGGGAGGGAGCACTAGCGATCCAGAGCGCCGGTCATGCGCAGAGGGCCGCGACGCATGATGCGAGATAGGATTAAGGCCATTTCAAGCGGTGTATGAACCATACCGGTTTCCAGCCAATGCTGTACGACGCCAAGGTTGGCGGAGATAATATAAGCGGATAGAAAGTCGCGCGGCACGAGCAGCTTATGATCCTCAGGCTGCAGCTGCATCAGCTTGGTATAGAGATGCTTTAGCATAAGTTCTTTGTACCTGAGAATGAACGAGGGATCACCCTTGGGACCCATCATCACCCTAAAGAAATCACCGTTTTCGCGTAAAAAAAGGAAGACATCCACCATAAATGGATAAGCCTCGTCTCGTTCTACATATTGAATCAGCAATGCTGGGTCAGCATGCTGGATTAATGCTTCGAAACCAGTCCAGATCTGCGTTTTACACTGCTCCAGCAGATCGAATTTATCATGATAGTGCAAGTAGAAGGTTCCCCGATTGAGTCCGGCCTTGAGCGTCAAATCTCGAACTGTAATGGATTCGAAGCCTTTCTCCTCAATAAGCTCAATCAGTGCGTTGCGCAGCATATCTTTGGTCCGCTCAATGCGGGGATCGGTTTTCTGAGACATGCGTTCAAGCTGCCCCTTTCAGTATGGAAATATTAATTTAAGATGAATTTCAGCTCAAATTGAACAGCGGTACTGTCACGTGTTGAATAAGCGACAGAAGCAACTAATCTTGATTATTGAGTTCCCTCTTGAATTCATTATAATAAACACAGTGATCATTATTCAACAGGATGTCCATTAAAGGAGTGTCGAATTTGCATAAACATTTATTGAAACAGAAATTAGTATGGATTGGCGCGGTCGCCGTGCTGGCTGTGCTCATGGTATTCGGGGTAGCGATGATAGGACCTGCTGCGGGAGCAGCTCCGAAGGAGCTCCCGGTTGCACTGGTTGTTTTAGATCAGGCGGTCGATAAGCCGGATGGATCCAAGCTGGCCGTTGGTGAGATGTTAAAGGAAAAGATGATCCAGCAAACACAGCTGCCGATTAAGTGGGAGATCGTTAGCTCCAAGGAAGAGGCATTGGCAGGGCTCGATGAGCAGAACTACTACGGCGCACTGATCTTGCCGGCAGATTTAAGCGCAGGCCTGCTCTCGCTGCAATCTGCTGCGCCGCATCCTGCACAGCTGCAGATCTATGTCAGCGAAGGGAAGAACGCACAGGTTGCGGGCACGGTGAACATGCTGCTGCAGGCAGCGATGCATACGGTCGGCACTCAGCTGTCGACGCAGACGCTGGAAGAGCTCGGCAAGCATACCGAGGCAATACCGGTAAAGTCGGCCAGTGCGCTGCTTGATCCGTTCACCGTCAGCTCGCAGATTGTACATCCCGTAGGTGCCAACAATGCTAGCGGCAATGCACCGCTGCTGCTCACACAGATGATGTGGCTCAGCTGCTTGGCTGCCAGCATCACGTTATTCTTGGCGTCACAACAAGCGGTGAAAGCCGGCGGCGGACATATGCGTATCGTTTTGACAAAGCTTATAACGGGCCTTGTTATCGTAACGGGTGCAACGGCCTTTCTTGTATGGATGTCGGGCTCCTGGTACGGCATGGAGCTCTCGGATCGAACGCAGCTATGGTTATTCTTGTTATTAGCCGGGTCTGCATTCTTCTTGTTCCAAACGACTATGCTGCGCTTGATTGGCATGCCGGCGATTCCGCTCATGGTGCTGTTATTCTTCTTCTCGATGCCGGTCATTAATATGGCGCCTGAGATGCTGCCGACTGCTTCTAAGGATTTGCTGTACAGCTGGACACCGCTGCGGTTTGTTGCAACGGGCCTCCGATCCGTGATGTACTTCGACGGTACGAACATGAGCGGCACGTATCGGGTGCTTGGCTGGTTGTCCGGCGTTTGCATGCTGGTTGCCGCTGCATCCGTACTTAAACATCGGAAGAAAGCGGCGGCTCTGGATAGCGCTATGTAATGGAGGAGAGCGGCAAGGTTGTTTGCCATTTCAGACGTACTATGACAAAATGTACGGAGAATAACGCGATGAATGGAGCCTCTAACCTTGTCTACTCTACCCAATTGTCCCAAATGCAACTCTGAATACACGTACGAAGACGGAAGTCAGTTCGTCTGCCCGGAATGCGCGCATGAGTGGAGTCCGGCATCGGAAGCCGGGCAAGCAGACAATGAGAGCCGGATTATCAAAGACGCCAATGGCAATGTTCTGAATGACGGCGATTCCGTATCGGTCATCAAGGATTTGAAGGTGAAGGGAACCTCCCTTGTCGTCAAGATTGGCACGAAGGTAAAGAATATCCGGTTAATCGAAGGCGATCACGATATCGACTGCAAAATCGATGGGTTCGGCGCCATGAAGCTGAAATCGGAATTTGTGAAAAAAATCTAGTCCAGCCGCAACAAAGAAGCGCCTGCTCTTTACGAGCAGGCGCTTCTTTGTTAGTTGGCGAGCGGCAAGCGCAGTCGGGCCGGAACATCTGCTTCAAAGTCGGTGAGCTCCAGGCAAATCGGATAGGAGTAGAGCTGGAAGCTGACGCGTTCCGGATCATCCGCATCCGTTTCATACGGAATACCTTCGGCAGCCAATCGCGATTTGACCTCTTCAAGAAAAGCGATACTGCTCACACCGAAGCTTATGCTCATTGCGGGCGGCAGTGCCGTCATCGCAATCGGAATCCATTTGCGCGCTTTCGACACGATGACCGCATGAGCCGTTCCGCCAATGGCAAACGTGAAATTATCAAAAACTTTATCAAGCTGAAAGCCCATCAGCCGCACGAGCTGCTCCCGAAACGGGATAACGGCTTCTGCTTCCACCGGAAAGCCCACTTCCCGCATGTAGAGGAGACTCATGTCCCCGATCGGAGGCAGAACGCCTTCCTGCACATACGAGTGGCAGATGATTTCGAGCAAGTTGCCGTCACCATCGCGGAAATAGACGTTCCTTCCCGTACCGAACTCATCCACAATGCGGCCGTCTGGCCACTTGAGGAGCGTTACATTCTGAGCGCTGAGCCAGCTTACCGCTGCACCGAAGCCGGAAGTCGCTACTTCGAAGGCGATATGCACAGGTGCATTAGGCTGAAGTCCTTCCGTGAAACAAAGCGTCATTGAAGGAATTGGCTGGAGGTGAATCTCGGTGTCCGACTCATATGAAATGGGAAAAGCGAGCTGCTCATGATAAAACTGCTTCACGCCTTGAATCGAGAAGGTTTGCAGCTGCAAACGAGAGAAGTGTGTCACCATAACCATCTGCCTCCTTTTATACACTTATAATACATTTATGTATGTAAAGTTGACAATCCTTAACATAAAAAAAAGCGGCGCAGAGGAAGGAGCCCTTCTACGCCACTATTATTATGCCGCTACCGCAGCGGCCTGCGTGCGACGTGCTTTTTTGCGAATCAAGAAGGTGAACGGCAGCGCCGCAACAGCGATATACGTTGCAACCAGGAAGACGTCATTCACGCTCATTGTAAACCCAAACAGCGGGATGAGCTGCGCATTCTCTGTACCGGCTGCTGTCAGCTCGGTCACATGCGTAATGGTATGCGAGGCAAGCAGGGACGTGAATAACGCGATGGCGAAGGAGCCGCCTACGTTACGGATCCAGTTCGTCACCGAGGAAGCATGCCCAACCATTTGCGGTTGAATTTCTTCCATACCTGCAGTGCTTGTTGCAGCCGCGGCGAATGATACCCCAAGGTTACGCACCGCCATCCAGAAAATGATATACAGATGCGAGGTGTCATTATGCATATGCGTCATTTCGTAGCTGCCGAAAATAATAAGCACGAGTCCGCCGATCGTCAACCATTTGGCACCGAAGCGCGGATAAATTTTACCGGCCAGCGGCATCGAAAGCGCCATAACTAGTGAGGATGGAAGCAGGATCAAGCCCGTGTCCATCGGCGTAATTTGCTGAACGTTCTGCAAGAAGAGCGGAACGAGCAGTGTTCCTGAATAAAGGCTGATCGTAATGATCGTATTGGCCAGTAACGTGATGGAGAAACGGTAATTGCCGAACACCCGCAGGTCGAGCAGCGGATTGTCTGTACGAAGCTCGCGCCAGATGAACAAGACAAGCATGACGGCCCCGAATACGAAGAGCCCTATTGTCTTGCTGGAATCCCAGCCCCATTGACGCCCCTGACTTAATGCGACAAGAAGCGATACGCTGCTGAGAACGACTGTAGCCAGGCCGATTTTATCCAAGCTGGTGGCCTTTCCAATACGATAGTTCGGAATCATCGCGACAATAAACACAATGGCAATAATGCCGATCGGCACATTGATGAAGAAGAGCCAGCGCCAGCTGAACTGCTGGATGAGCCAGCCGCTGATTGTCGGTCCAAATGCAGGTGCAAGCATCGCCGAAAGTCCCCAGATACTAACGGCGAAAGGCTGCCGCTCCTTCGGAATCACCTGGAAGATGATTGTCATCGTTGCAGGTAAAACCAAGCCGGTAAAGATACCTTGAATGATACGGAAGGTAATCAGCGAACCGATTCCCCACGAGAAGCCGCACAGCAAGGAGAACACGACAAAACCGACCATGGCATACAGGTACACGTTCTTGTAGCCAAATCGGTTCCCCAGATAACCTGTCAGCGGAGCGACGGTACCTAATGAAAGCATGAAGCCGGTCAGTGTCCACTGCACCGTACTCAAGCTTGCATGAAAGTCTTGCATAAAGATCGACAGCGCGACGTTAATCGTGCTGATACCCAGAATACTGAGAAAGGCGCCAAAGAAAATCGCAATCATTATGGGCCAGAAACGAACATTCGGTACAGACGAATGATCCATGAACGAACTCAACTCCAATCTTAATAACGGCCGTTGGCCTACTGTAGAGTTGATCATACTGCAATACTCAGACAAAGTAAACTACTTTTATTGTTTTTAGTTTACTTTGTCTAATTTGTTTATTTTCATGTTAAGTTTGTGTATACTAGGAAGGAAGAAAGTGAGTGTGAGCGCTTTATGGAACCGACTGGCGAAACGCAAAGCTGCCGTTACACCGATGAATCCACGAAGGATAAATACGTAGCCAAGCTGCTGCATCCCATCAAAACGAATGGGTTTCAGGGACTTCGTATGGACGACATCGCTAAAGCCATGGACTTGTCCAAAGCAACGTTGTATAAGTACTTCACTTCCCGCGACGAAATTATCGAACGATTAACTGCACTCTTTATCAAATATATTGTTTGCGCTGAAGCGAAGCTCGCGGAAGGCGACAGTAAGGCTTACATTGATGGCTTTCAGTCCGCATTCGCCCAATCGCTGCTTATTGCCAACTATAGTACGGAAGTGTTCTTCAACGATATGCGCGAGGTGTATCCACAGTTGATGGCTTCTCTGAATGTCGCCATTAGCGAGCGCAATGAACGGCTGCGGAGGTTCTATGAACGCGGCATGAAAGAGGGCTATATGCATGAGCTCAATGCGACGCTGCTTATCCTGCAGGACGAGCTGATGTTCCGTAACTTGCTGGATCCGCATTGTCTGATGAAGCAGAATTTAACGCTAAGAAACGCCATTGGCGATTATTATCAAATCAAGAAGCTGCAGTTGTTCAAGCCTGACGTGCATGCGCAGATCGATGACTCGTCGATGGTGGAACGAATTGAGCATCTGGTGCGCAAGGTTACCTACGGGGTTGTCTAATAGGAAAAAGAAGCCTGCGGAGTTAGCATCCTCCGCAGGCTTCTTTCTGTTAATCTATATTGTTCGCGATTAAGCCCGCTCTGCTAAGCGGCAGTCCGGCATGGTAGAGATGTCCGACATCTCCAATGCCATAGCAGCGTGGAGCGGCCCATCCGTGATCGTACTCTTCCATGACGACTGTAGTCACGGAGCTCGGCGCAATCCAGAAGCCGGACCAGACCATCGGCAATGGAAGCTCGAGCAGATGCGACAGCCAGGCAAGACCGAAGCCCAGGTGGCAGAAGATCGCGATTGTATCTCGGTTCGAATGCTCAATCTTATAGCGCCCGCCTTCGCGGCGATAGCCGTTCTCTAAGAAGAATTGATCCGAGTTATCCTTTATCTCTTGGAATCGGCCTGCAAAGGAAGGGGCATTATAAGGTGCCCGCTTATGCCAATCGTCACTTGAAGGGAACGGCCGATGCTCGCGAACCCAAGTATGGTCGGCATTCCATGCAACAATGGAACTGCCGTCTCGATTCGTCATCTGCCAGCCGCCAAGCTCCTCAAGCCAAGGCAGGACAGTCGCCTCCATCCCCATCTCATCTGCGGTATATTTCATCGTATGAAGGGCTCGTCCAAGCGGTGAGCTGTAGATGCGATCGATCTTCGTGCCGGACAGCCGTTCTGCCAGCGCTTTCGCTTCAAGATGGCCGGGCGTCGTAATCGTATTATTAACGTAGTCAGGCTCTGCATGCCGGATGATGTAGATCTTCATCGATTCCCTCCAGATATCATGCCTTTATTTCTTGAGCATATGGAAAACTTGCTCAACGTCTTTATCTCCGCGTCCGGACAAATTCACAATAATAATTTGGTCCTTGCTCATAGTTGGAGCGAGCTTCTTCGCATAAGCGATCGCATGCGCGCTTTCGAGCGCCGGAATAATTCCCTCTGTGCGGGATAGCTCTTGGAAGGCGGCCAGCACTTCCTCGTTGCTGACGGTTACGTATTCAGCGCGCTCCGACACCTTCAGATGGCTATGCTCCGGACCGATTCCCGGGTAATCGAGACCTGCGGCAATCGAATACGTCTTCTTCGGATTGCCTTCTTCATCAAGCAGCACCAAACATTTGAACCCGTGAATGATGCTTGGCACGCCTTCGGTTAGGGTAGGCGCTTGGTCAGGCTCCACGCCGATCAGCCGCACGGAAGGCTCGTCCAAGTAATGGGCGAAAGCGCCGATTGCATTACTGCCTCCGCCGACACAGGCAAGCACCGCATCAGGGAGCCGGCCCTCTTTCTCAAGGATTTGTCGCTTCGATTCCTCGCTGATGACGGATTGGAAATGCTTCACCATCGTCGGGAAAGGATGCGGACCAACGGCGGAGCCGAGCAGGTAGAATGTATTTTTATAGTTTTGGATAAGATCGTTAAGCGCTTCGTCCACGGCGTCCTTTAACCGGCCTTGCCCTTTATGAACCGGAACTACGGTCGCACCGAGGAGCTCCATGCGGAATACGTTCAGCGATTGGCGCCGAGTATCCTCCGCTCCCATATAAATGACACAGTCCATGTTGAACATGGCACACGCCGTTGCCGTTGCCACACCATGCTGGCCGGCGCCCGTCTCGGCAATAATGCGTTTGGCGCCCATCCGTTTGGCGAGTAGGATTTGGCCGACTACGTTGTTAATTTTGTGCGCGCCGGTATGGTTCAGGTCTTCGCGTTTCAAATAGATTTTGGCACCGCCCCATGCTTCGGAAAGCTGTTTAGCGAACGTAAGCGGATTTTCACGGCCGACATATTCTTTCAAATAATAGCGCAATTCCTCATTGAACTCGGGTTCATCCTTATAGGCGTAGAATTGCGAACTCAAATAATCGAGCACCTCTTGCAATTCAGGTGGTACAAAGCTGCCTCCGAACTCACCAAAGTATCCTTCTTGCATTTGCGTATCACTCATCTTGAAAGCGCCTCCAATACGGGATATAGGATATGAAGCGAATTTCTTACATCGTATCATACTGCATGAGATTGTCATTGCAAATACTGGAAATTCAGCCGAAAAATATGAAGGCGGATAAAGACGAGGATTTTCTGCGATTGGGCGTGTATAGTAAGGGATATAGGATTGTGCTTGTGCTGCAGCTGCGGGCATTTGTGCAGTGGTAGAGTGGCCGGGTAAATAGGGAAGGTGTGTGTACATATGAATATAACCGTTCATCAGCAGGGGAACTCGAAAGTAGCCATCATAGAAAGCGCGGATATTCTCATTGAAGACGTTCAAAGTGCGCTGGATTTAATGGCAACCGTTCGCTACAACGAAGACTGCGACAAAATATTACTTAGCAAGTCCAATGTAACAGAAGACTTCTTCGATCTTAAAACTCGAATTGCCGGGGACATTTTGCAGAAATTTACGAATTACCAATTGAAGCTGGCGATTGTCGGGGATTATGAAGGCTACGACAGCAAGAGCTTAAAAGACTTCATCTACGAGAGCAATCATGGCAAGCAGGTGTTTTTCCTGAATGATCAACAAGCTGCGCTGGATGCGCTCCATAGCGTAAATTAAAACGCATACCCGCAAAGGCTGGCTGAGAATCATCGTTTGAATGATTCCCGGTCGGCCTTTTTGCTTGCAAGTGAAGAAAGTACCTAAGAAGTAAATGGGAAAGAAGTAAATCGGTGGATACCGTCGAAGTATAATAATAATCATACAGAGGCGGCGGTTGAGTTCGGGAGACTCGCGCTTCCTTCCATTGGAGGAGCAGCATTATGGGGAATCAGTCGTATACGTTCGAGCGGACAATCGAGACCTACCTGCACGCGGAAGTCGTTGTAATCGGAGGAGGGCCTGCGGGTACGGCAGCGGCAATCGGTGCGGCAAGATGCGGTAAGAAGGTCGCTCTGCTTGAGAAATCGGCTCAGTTAGGCGGCATGGGAACGCTAGGCAATGTCAGCATTTTTATGCCAGTCGGCAATGTGACCGGCGTTTATCGGGAAATTATTTCGGATATGCTGTCCGACTATTTGCCGGCGGACCACGATCAGTCCATCGCGCCGCAATATTCGCCGTTCCTGCTTCGGCAGTATATGAACGACAAAATGAAAAAGGAAAAGGTAGATGTTTTCTATCACTGCGAATTCGTGGGTACGATTCTGGAGGGCAGCCGGATTAAAGCGATTATTGTGTCGACCAGAGAAGGGTTGAAGGCTTTCGAAGGAGAGCGGTTCATTGATTGTACGGGAGATGCCCGAGTTGCCATCGATGCAGGCGTGCCTTATCGCTCCGGCAGGGAAGAGGATGGGTTAACACAGCCCATGACCCTGATGTTCACGATGACCAATACCGGAAAGCCTGTTACACCGATCTTGCCGGAAGGGTGCTATGAGTATAAGTCGGTTGAGGATTTGCCACAGGGGAGAAGGCTATATTGGGAGCAAAATAACAGTGGCTCACTGCTCGTCAATATGTCCCGGGTCAAAGCGAATGGGGCAAAAATCGCAGAAGTCAATTATGCGGAGACAGAGGCATTGAAGCAAGTATTCTCCATTGCTTACTATTTGCAGAAGACCGGATTTGAGAACTACGTGATCTCTCATATCGCTCCACAGACCGGTGTTCGGGAGACCAATCAAATCGAGGGACTCTATACTTTAACGGAACAAGATCTGGTCGAAGGCGTTCGATTCAAAGACGTCGTTGCGCAAACGAATTATGAGATCGATATCCATAGTCCCGATGCATCCAAATCGACAGATGAGCGTGAAATCAGCGGCTATGATATTCCATATCGCTGCATGATTCCGGTCTCTATCGATAATCTGCTTGTGGCAGGGCGCTCGATCTCCGCCACACATGTGGCGATGTCTTCGATGCGTGTCCAAGCAACATGTTATGCGCTCGGGCAGGCTGCAGGCGCTGCTGCCGCGATCTCGCTAGAGAAGGAAAGCGTCATGCGGGATATTCCTATTGATGAGCTGCACCAAGTGCTCCATAAGCAAGGGGTCAAATTTTTCATCAAGTAGAGGAGTAAGATGGCGCAAATCGAATAGGTAAGGTATCTTTCTATTTCTTCTCGGAGGTGGCTTATGAAAGCATTATTCATCGGTGGAACAGGCATCATCAGTTCCGCGATTACGAAGCAGCTGTCGGAAACCGTCGGATGTGAGCTGTATCTGTTGAACCGAGGCACTCGCAACGAGGGTTTGCCGGCTCATGTAAAGGTGATTCAAGCGGATATTAACGATGAAGGACAAGTAGCCAAGCTGATTGAAGACTTGAGCTTTGATGTGGTAGCTGACTTCATTGCGTTTCGTCCGGAGCAGCTCGAGAGAGATTATCGGTTGTTTCAAGGCAAAACCAAACAGTTTATCTTCATCAGCTCCGCCTCTGCCTATCAGAAGCCGCTGTCGGATTACCGTGTCACGGAAAGTACGCCGCTGGCCAATCCTTATTGGGAGTACTCCCGCAATAAGATCGCATGCGAAGAATATTTAATTAAACAATACCGGGAACAAGGTTTCCCGATTACGATTGTACGACCTAGCCATACGTATGATGAGCGTTCCATCCCGCTTGGCGTACATGGCAGCAAGGGCAGTTGGCAGGTTGCCCGGCGGATGCTGGCGAACAAACCGGTCATTATTCACGGCGACGGAACCTCCTTGTGGACGATGACGCATAACCGCGATTTTGCAAAAGGTTTCATTGGCTTAATGGGCAACATCCATGCCATCGGGGAATCCGTTCAAATTACGTCGGACGAAACATTAACCTGGAACCAAATCTATGCGGCCATCGCGGATGCGCTCGGCGTTAAACTTCAAGCGGTTCATGTGTCCTCGGAGTTCTTGGCGGCTTGCAGCAAAGAGGACTATACAGGCGGATTGATTGGCGATAAAGCCAATTCCGTCGTGTTCGATAACGCGAAGCTCAAACGGCTTGTTCCTGATTTTGTGGCTACTACGCGCTTTGATCAGGGTATTAAACAGACAGTAGCCCACGTACTCGCGCATCCGGAGTGCCAAACGGAAGATCCGGAATTCGATGCGTGGTGCGATAAGGTGATCGATGCGCTGCAAGGGGCGATCGCGTCCGTTAAGGGTTAGCCGAGTTGGAAAATAAGCCGATTGGCCTCTCAGCAGTGAGGGGTGAGGCGGCTTTTTGGTTGTCGCTTATAGCTTTTGGAGCATAGAAATAAGGCCCTCCATGAAGGAGGGCCTTTTAATTGGATGGCTATACGATTCTTATCCGTATTAGCTGAGTGCGATCCCTGCGCTTGCATAACCGACAACAGAAGTTGCAACATCTAAGCCAGCTGTAACCGCGGCGCTAAATACCATTAATAAACGAGTATTTGCCGGAATAGCAACGTTGAGTCCAGTCGTGCTTCCAAAGCTAACATCGCCTAAGCTCACAGTGCCTGTTAATGACGGAGTTAATGTTACGAGCGCGCCAGGGACTGCAGTGAAGCTATTGTCAGGCGTAGTGGATTGGAACAATCGGGCTGTTAAGGTTACAGTTGAGAGAAGCGATAATCCTGCCGTAACACTGAAATATGCAGAGATGGAGGTCAGGGTCGCTGCGCGTGGAACCGAGAATGCTTCGTTCAGTAAGAGGCCGCCCGCTCCTGTAAGATCGATAGTGGTTCCGCCGACAAGGGAGACACCTGCTGCCGCAGTACCAAAGCCAACAAGACTTGAGGTGTTGAGAGCCCCGCCAAGTACTGTTGCTACTGTTGTAGGCAACCCTGAAGCAAATGGAATGATAGCACCACTTCCGGCAATACCAGTCGTTCCAGTGGCACCAGTTGCTCCGGCAGTACCAGGCGTACCAGTAGCGCCAGTCGCCCCGGCAGTACCAGGCGTGCCAGTTGCGCCAGTAGCACCAGGCGTACCAGGATCGCCGGTAGCACCAGTCGCTCCAGTAGCACCAGGCGTACCAGTAGCACCAGTGGCTCCAGCGGCACCAGACGTACCAGGATCGCCAGTAGCGCCAGTCGCTCCAGTAGCACCAGGCGTACCAGTAGCACCAGTAGCACCAGCGGCACCAGGCGTTCCAGGATCACCAGTAGCGCCAGTCGCCCCGGCAGCACCAGGTGTACCAGGATCACCGGTCGCACCAGTGGCACCAGTAGCGCCAGTGGCTCCAGCAGCTCCTGGCGTACCAGGATCGCCGGTCGCACCAGTAGCACCAGTCGCCCCGGCAGCACCAGGCGTACCCGGATCACCAGTGGCACCAGTAGCACCAGGTGTACCCGGAACACCAGTGGCGCCAGTCGCGCCAGTCGCCCCTGCAGCACCAGGCGTACCAGGATCACCGGTCACACCAGTAGCACCAGTCGCTCCGTCCGCACCAGGCGTACCAGGATCACCGGTCGCACCAGTAGCACCGGTCGCCCCGTCCGCACCAGGCGTACCAGGGTCACCGGTCGCGCCAGTACCACCAGTAGCACCAGTAGCACCAGTATCTCCAGTCGCGCCAGTAGGACCTGTAGGGCCGCCCGGTTCACCAGGTGTACCAGTGGCTCCAGTCGCACCAGGTGTACCAGGATCACCAGTAGCCCCGGTTGCACCAGTAGCCCCGGCAGCGCCAGGCGTACCAGGATTACCGGTCGCACCAGTTGCCCCGGCAGGGCCGGGTGTACCCGGATTACCGGTAGCGCCAGTAGCACCGGCAGCACCAGCGGCACCGGGCGTACCAGTGGCACCGGTAGGTCCGGTAGCACCTGTCGCGCCGATAACGCCAACGGCATCGGTCATCAATTCACTTGTAACGATCCGATGGGAGGCAACCAGATCACCTTCGAGATCTTTACCCCACACAGAAATTTGAGCCGACGATGCTCCGGCACCTGAGGCGTTAAAGATAAATTCAAAAGCATCTAAATCAGCGAAATAGGTTTTGGTAACGACCTGATTAGCAAAGACGACAAACAATTCTTCGATATATAGCGATCTTAAAGTACCTACATAATAGCCGGTAAGATAAAGGATATACGAGTCCGTAGAGTGGCTGTTATCGATTTTGACCGTTACGGTTTGCGTAGGTCTTGTCCCAGTTTCAATGACAATACTATTTTCAATCGGTCCAGTTGAGAAAATAGGCAATTTATGAATTCCTCCTTATTGATTTAATTAGATTCAGCCGCGGTAAGGCGCTGGGTGTCAACTAAGCGGCCTGTGCCTGTTTTACCCCAAGCAGATATCGCGGTTTGATCGGCTCCTGCACCTCCGGTAAGGAATTGATATTCGTAGGCGTCAAAGTCGGCATAATACACCTTGGAAAACGTTTCGTTGGGTAATAAGCTAATTAGTTCGTTGACATACATGGTACGGCTCCCGTCCAAGTGAAATCCTTGAATCAGGATGGTGGACATGTTTTGCAAATCCCGGTTAACCATCCGTACCGCCAATTGCTGAACGCGGCCGCTTGCGCCGACAGCATGATTAGCAACGGGGCCGGTTGTCAGGAAGGGCATTGGTTCTCCCCCCTCTCGTATTAATTTAGTAAAAAGCTTGTAAACTAGTTCATATAAGCAGTGGCAGCTAGACGGAGAACCTGAAGCAATAGACAACTTTTTTGGCTCTATCATAGTAGTATTCAATAGTGATTCAACCGTGTGGATAAACGAGTATAAATTATACAAATATTGTAAATTTAGGCGTCTTTCGATCCTAGATATCCGCTTTTTGGATGCTGTGAAATCTAGATTGACGCAGCATCCAATCGTAACCTATAATTAATAAATCCAATGGAATAATTATATATAGCCATCTTTGTGATACTAGCTGCTTCACTAATTCGTTAGGGGGGTTCAATTATGTCCAAGATTCTCAGGCAACGCAAGCCGGCTATTCTCCTCATCCTCATTTCGCTTCTCGCTACCTTTTTCCCCACCATCAGCTTCGCCGCAACCAATCTCGCACTGAACAAAACCACTACCACATCATCCGTTTGGGCAACCGGCTATGGAGGCGCCAAGGCCGTAGATGGCAACAGCACAGCCACCAGCTGGGCAAGCGCGGAATCCGAAGCAGCTTCATGGATTTACGTCAACTTGGGTTCCCTGCAAACGATTGACAGCGTCGTGGTCAAATGGCCGCAATACACGTATGCGACGGCTTTCAAGATCCAAACCTCGACAGATGCTTCAAACTGGGTAGATAAATACACGACAACAAGCGGAGCAGGGGGAACGACGACTGCGAATTTTACAGCATCCAGCGCGCAGTATGTTCGGGTGTATATGACGGGCAAAGCGGATATCTACTATGAAATTTTTGAACTGGAAGTGTACAACAACGGCGGCGGCAGCGGCGGGGATACAACTGCTCCAACTGCACCTACAGGACTGACTTCTCCATCCCAAACAGCGACAAGTGTAAATCTCTCCTGGACAGCATCGACCGATAACGTGGCGGTAACAAGCTACGATGTGTACAAGAACGGAGCGAATCCGGTTAACGTAACAGGCACAACTGCTGTCATCAGCGGGGTAACCGCAAGTACGTCATACACGTTTACGGTGAAAGCAAAGGATGCCGCGGGCAACACTTCAGCTGCCAGTACGCCGCTATCTGTTACGACAGCCGCATCAGGCGGTGGAGGATGCTCCTTGAATTGTCACGTGAATAACACGACATTCCTAAATTCGGCTTGGTTCGCTACAGCGCAGAGCGCAGCCAACATCGCGACCTACGTCAATGAGCTTGCGGGCAAGAAGATTAAGTACCAATTTGCCGATATCGGCGTACTTGTCGATTCCGCTACATCAACCAACGGTACATTGCCTGCGGCAGGGTACGCAGGCCTAGCCACTTGGATTAAGAACTCCAGACTGACGGATCCGAACCAATTGATTATTATCGACCTCAACTACGGCAGCCGGTTTACGAGGGTTAGCGGTACGAAGGTCGGTAATCCAAACTTCGGCAATGCGACATTTAATACGAATGTGAACGCCATTATCAATACACTCGTTAATGTTGGCGTCCAAGTCGGCGGAACAGGTCCGTTCTATAAGGCGGACGGCGTTCATTTGGATATTGAAGGCTTCATGACGAATGACACCACACTGCTGAACACGCTGCAATATTTACGCAACAACGCACTGGCTTCGAACAACTATTTCTCCATCTCGACACCTGCGGATCCGCCTTATAGCGGCGTAAGCAGCTATCAGTGGAGCAATGCGTACATCGGTCAAGTCGCAGCCATCGTCAACATGATGAATCCGATGATTTATGATTCGATGGGCTGGGGTTCGGACATTACGACCGCCAATTCGTTTAAGACGCTGTGGACAAACGAAATTACAAGATACAGCAATGCAATCGGCAATACCGGGCCGGGCGGCGTTCGCAGCCAGCTGGTACCGACCTTGCCTTCCTATGAGCTGAAATCAGCAGATGGCACGGTGTATCATGACCCTGCCGTAGAGAGCTTGCAGAAAGCAGCCGAAGGTTTAAATGCGGCTATTGCAGGCGGGGCGAATGTGTACGGAGCCGGCATTTTCTGGTGGAGCAACTTTATTGGCCGCAATACTGCGGTGTATGGCTCCTCGTTCTTCACACCGGATCAAACGAACTGGATGAATCTGTGGGTCAATCATTCCTAAAGGCAAGGGGAGCTCAGTCCCGATCCATGTCTGACGTGGGTCGGGACTTTTCTATACAACCATGAGGGGGCAGATCCAAATGATCGTATTCAATGAGGAGAAAGTGCAAACGATGCTGGAGAAACTCAGTTTGAAGCAGAAAGTTGCTCTGATGTGCGTAACAGGCATACCGGGACAGCAGGTAACCGGACAGGATCGAGAAAGAATCGGCGAAACCGAGGTGGGCGGGCTTGGCCTGTTCCCGCACAATATCTGCTCTGAGCCGCAGCTTAAGCAGCTTGTGACGGATATTCAAACAGCATCAGCGAAGAACGGCCTGCCGTATCCGGCATTGCTGTCGATCGACGAAGAGGGCGGGAGCCTGTCCAACCTGACCGATTTCTACGTTTCGGTGCCGGGTAATCGGGCGATTGGATTAGCGGAGGATGCGGGTCTTGCTTATCTGACAGGTAAAGTAATTGGCAGTCAGCTGTTCCGCCTCGGCATTGGCATGGACTGGGCTCCGGTTCTCGATGTGAACACAAACTCGCTTAATCCGGTCATTGGCGTCCGGTCCTTCCATGAGAATGCCGCAATTGCAGCTGCCTATGGGCAGGCCTTTATCTTGGGGATGCACCGCTCGGGCGTAGCTGCTACAGCCAAACATTTTCCCGGCCATGGCGATGTTGCGGTCGATTCCCATAAAGCGCTGCCTACATGCGGCCTGACACTGGAGCAGCTGCACCGCGAGGCGCTTGTTCCATTCAAGGCAGCGATTGAGGCGGATGTGGATGCGATTATGGTGGCGCATGTGGTGTTTGATCAAATAGCGGAGGCGGGCGGGCTGCCGGCTTCGCTGTCCCGATATTTTGTCGCGGAGCTGCTTCGAGGCGAGCTTGGTTATCAAGGCGTCATTTGCACAGACGACATTGAAATGCATGCCATTGGACTATACTTTAGCCCAGAGCAAGCAGGCGTGCTTGCCGTGCAAGCCGGCAACGATCAAATTCTGATGTGCCACACCCCTGCATTTCAAGATCGCGTCATGGCGGGCATTATTGCGGCGGTAGAACAGGGCGAGATACCGATGCGTCAAATTGATGCTTCCGTAAGCCGAATTCTCGCGCTTAAGCTGCGAATCGCATCTTACAAGCGCCATGCGGTTCCGCTTACCATGCAGGAAGCTGAAATGACTTCATTGCATATCGCAACGGCCTCCATCGTCACAACGAGAGATCCTGCAGGACTGCTTCCACTGTCGCTCAAGCCTACTTATCTGCTCATCGTGCCAAGGCAGCGCAAACTGACGCAAGCGGACAGCACCGAGGGCAAAGAGATAGCACTGGCAAGCGGCTTGGCGGAACAAGGCTACAACATGGTCACGGCCTATATTTCACAGCAGCCAACCGCGGACGAAATAGCCGGAATCCTGGAATTACTGCCCACCGTGGATGTTGTCATCCAATGCACCATTAACGCCCATATGTTTAAGGAACAGCTGAAGCTGGCAGAGCCTTGTGCGGCATCAAAGCCGCATTTGTGTCTCATTCTTAGAAACCCTTACGATGTAGCCGAGCTTCCGGCAAGCAGCAGCGTCGTGTCAATTTGCTCGACTTCGGATATCAGTATGCGGGCATTTGTCGAGCTCCATACGCAGAAAACATTTATTAGTCCACTGGATTAATGAAATATAAAAAGGCGTTGAATCGCAGACTCTTTTCGTTGATGAAGGGAGTATTTCGCGGCATCGAATCACTTTATCATGAAGATATAAGAGAAACGAGATAGAAGGTGATTCCGGTGCAGAGTAATTCGTCGACAGAGAATCCGAATATCAGCCGCTTCGCCGCACAACCGAGTGTAAGCGCAGAGCGGCCGCGCAAGAGCAAGCTGGTCCTGTTTAGCCGCCAGTGGGATTTGCAGATCATGGTCATCCCGGGACTGCTGTTCCTATTCGTATTCAGCTACATTCCGCTCTATGGCTTGTTAACGGCTTTCCAGGATTACGACATGTTCAAAGGTTTCTTCGCTAGTCCTTGGGTTGGCTTCAAGCACTTCCGCATCTTCTTCGAATCCCCTGAGTTCGGCGAAGTACTCTCCAATACGATCTGGATCAGCGTGCTGAAGCTGCTCTTCTGCTTCCCGGCACCGATTATATTGGCGCTCATGCTGAATGAAGTGAAGAATATGTACTTCAAACGAATCGTGCAAACGATCAGCTACCTGCCGCATTTCTTCTCATGGGTTATCGTAGCGGGCTTCGTCAGCTCTATGCTGGCCGTCGATAACGGAAGCTTGAATATGGCGCTTGAGAAGCTGAACCTGATCGACGAGCCAATCAATTTCCTCTCGCTGCCGGAATATTTCTGGACCATCTTAATCAGCGCGAATGTGTGGAAAGAAATCGGATTTGCATCCATCGTTTACTTGGCCGCAATTGCCGGCGTAGATCCGACACTCTATGAAGCAGCCGCTATGGACGGCGCAAGCCGGTTCAAGCAAGTGTTTCTGGTCACGCTGCCGAGCATTCGACCTATCATCATTATTTTCATGATCTTGGCGGTCGGGAACATCCTCAATGCCGGCTTTGAAGATATATTGCTGCTAGCCATTAGCCCTACATTGGCAGAAGTAGCGAACGTCGTCGATACCTATGTGTACCGCGTCGGGTTCAAGAACTCCAGATACTCTTACGCTACGGCGGTAGGCTTGCTCAAGTCCGTCATCAACCTTGGCTTGCTCATCGCGGCCAACGCAATTGCCAGAAGGAAGGGCTCAAGCCTATGGTAATCATCACGCTACCGAGAGGAGGCAGCTGGCTATGAAACGCAGTACCGGAGATAAAGTCTTTCACGCACTCGTCTATACCCTGTTGATCGTCCTGGCTTTTGTCTGCTTCTATCCCTTCTGGAACTCCATTGTCATCTCGTTCAATCTGGGCTCCGACACGGAGCTAGGAGGCATCACTTTCTGGCCTCGGAGCTTTACCCTGCAGAACTACTCGATCGTCTTCCAAGATGGCCGCCTGCTGGATGCCTTCTACATCTCTGTGATGCGGACGCTGATAGGTACCTTTGTCGCTATTCTGTGCACGGCCATCTTCTCCTTCGGAATGTCGCGGAAGAACCTGATTGGCCGCAAAGCATATATGCTCTTCTGTGTATTCACGATGTACTTCAGCGGCGGACTGATTCCAACGTACATGCTTATCCGCAACATGCACTTACTGGATTCCTTCTGGGTGCTCGTTATCCCGGGCATCATAAATGTTTGGAATATGATCGTCTTTATCTCCTTCTTCAAAGATTTGCCGGACGGGTTAGAGGAATCGGCCCGTATCGACGGGTGCAGCAACTTCGGCGTCTTATTCCGAATTGTACTCCCATTATCCGGTCCCATCATCGCGACGCTCTCCTTGTTTACGGCCGTCTCGCTCTGGAACGACTGGTTCTATGCCGGCCTGTACATCACGAAGACCGAGCTGCTGCCCATACAGGCGCTGCTCCAGCAAATTCTCAACTCCAACATTATGACGACGGAGCTGCTCAACTTGAATTCAGCTGCACAAGACCGCATAACGGCGATGCAGTCGATTACAACGAAGTCGTTATCCATGGCCACCATGATTGTAGCGGTACTGCCGATCATGTTTACGTATCCGTTCGTACAGAAGTATTTTGTCAAAGGCGTGCTTGTCGGTTCGTTGAAAGGATAACCAGCGGCGGCTAGCCCGGTTAGGCAGCGAGGTAAAGTGAGATTTGTTACAGCGGTTTTATGCGAAATAGCTTAATATAACAAGTACATGGAGGGTTATCGATGAAGAGAAAAAGAATCGCCGCATCGCTTGGAGTTATGCTGCTTAGTACATCCATGTTAATGGCAGGATGCGCATCAAAGTCAGAAACGAACAATAAGAACGATGCTGCAGCTGCAACAACAAACACGAATAATCAGGCAGAAGCAACGACGAATACACCTGAAGCCGCACCTGCATTTGAGTTTGGCGTAACCCCTGTTTCCTTCAGCTTCTATGGCAACTATGACTGGTACACACAGAACCCGTGGGGAGCCGATCCCGGCACGAAGTGGATTCAAGATAATAAGAAGGTAACAGTAACGGCCGTGCAAGCAGGCAGCTCGCCGGAAGTAAAGCTTAACGCCATGATTGCATCCGATGAACTGCCTGACGTCATCTGGGGTGAGCGCGACGCGAATGTCGAGAAACTCAGAGCGGCAGGCAAGCTGGTTGCGCTGGATCAATACGTAGATAAATACCCGAACCTGAAGAAATGGGCGGGCAATGCCACGCTAAACATGCTGAAGGCAGAAGACGGCCACCTGTATGTATTCCCGAACTGGTATGCCAATTCCGCACGCGGTAACGGCGGATACATCGTGAATACTAAGATCTACACAGAGCTGGGCTCGCCAAAGCTTGAAACATTCGATGATCTGTACGCTTACTTGAAACTGGTGAAAGAGAAATATCCGAAGGTAATCCCGTTTGAAACGAGTATCGGAGCACAAGGGATCTATGAGCTGTACTCCGGTTTTGCGGAAGACCACCCGGTGCAATTCGTCAGCCAAATGGCAGTGCCTAACGGCGACAAGCTGGAGTCCATCTTCACCGATCCAACCTTTAAAGAAACGCTGCAATACGCAAGCAAGCTCTTCCGCGAGAAGCTTGTGACACAAGATGCTTTGACTCAGAAAATCGAGCAAGTACGCGAGAAAGTAACGACCGGCAAGGTTGCCGTAGCCGCTGCTTATAACGTAACAGACCTGGGTGCAAGAGGTACGGTTGCCCTGAAGGCTGCTGACCCGAGCGCCGGATACACGATGATTTGGCCGCTGCAGAAGGGCGGATTGGATAAGAATAAGATTTTCGCAACGCAATATGATTCGCTTGGCTGGAACGTCAACATGATCACCACATCGGCTAAAGATCCGGAAGGCATCTTCGCTTACCTGGATTGGCTGACAGGTCCCGAAGGACAACGCGTTGGCTTCTGGGGTCCTCCCGGTCTGTACTGGGATGGCGCCGATGACACGGATGCTCCGAAATTTACGGATAAATACGCTACGGATAAAGAAGGCTTGAGCAAAATGATGTCCACGATGGATTCCTTCAACTGGGCAGGGAACACAACGTTCATCGATCAAGCGAAGTCGAAGCATGAATTGTCGCTGCCGGCTGATCAGCAAGAGTGGGCAACGATCGCGCAAAATGCGGTAGCTTGGAAAACAGCCTACAACATCACGCAATTTGCCAACATGGATCCGGCTCCGACTTCGGAAGAAGGCGTTATTGCACAGCGCATCAGTGATATCTTCACACGGGTATTTGCCAAGGCGATCTTCGCGAAGGATGATGCGGAAGTGGAAGCGATGCTGAATACGGCGAGCGAAGAAGCAAATTCCGCGGGTTATGACAAGCTGCTTACCTTCAAAACAACGAAGTGGCAGGACAACCTGAAACGGATCAATGCACAATAATTAATCATAGGTATCTATGCCAAGAGAAGGTATACTAAGTATACCTTTTCTTGGCATTATTTGGAGGTGATGACATGTACAGTGTTCTGGTTGTAGATGATGAAACGATGGATTTGATCGGACTGCAGCAGCATATCGACTGGGACAAGCTTGGTATGAATGTCGTCGCCGCTATCAATAACAGCTTTAGCGCGCTTGATTATATGAAGAACAACAAGGTAGATATTCTTGTAACCGATATCAACATGCCCATTATGTCGGGGCTCGAAATGGTTAGGCAGATCATGGAGCAAAGGCCGCAGCTTCGCGTCGTCTTTGTGAGCGGCTATTCCGAATTCCATTATGCGAAGCAGGCAATCTCGCTTAGCGCGGCCGGCTATGTGCTGAAGCCGGTCAATGACGATGAATTGTTCGAGGTGCTGCAAGGAGTCAAAGCCGAGCTCGACAGCGAGACGACCCGTTCCGAGTGGCAGAAGAGCGAGGCGGTTAATCAGCTGCTCAGCGGACAATATGCGCGTACCGGGCTAACGCCGTCAGCCGGCTTGTCCGTCGGCATTATTGAGATGGACGATATGCACTGGAAGCTGCGAGCGGCAGGCGTGGAGAAGCAAAGCACCGCCTTCGATAAGCAGCTACAGCAACTGGCAGAGCTGCTTCTGGCGGAGAGTCTGCCTTATTTCTGCAAAACCGATGAGAAACGTATGGTCGTCATTCTGGAAGGCGCGCAGCCGCTGGAGCAGCTGAAGCTTGTCGTGCATGCAGTCAGCTCGAAGCTGGCCTGGTCGGTGACGGCAGGTCTCGGCACGCTGGTAAACGAGCTCCATCAGCTTCCGGAATCGTACCTGTGCGCGAAGGACGCGATCGCGAACAAAATGTTTTATGGCAAAGGCAAGGTCATTCCATTCTCCGACATTAAACCCCAAACCGGCTTAAAGGCAAAGCAGCTCAGCGAAGTGCTGGATTCGCTCTTTACCGCCTTAATTCAATATCAGCTGGTGCGAATTGACGAATGCGTCGAGGATCTGTGCGCCTTGGTCAAGACTTTCGACGATAAGCATGCGGTATACGTGTATTTGCTCCATGTCATTTCCCAGCTTGATTTTCGACTGCGCACCGTCAATGAGGACTTGTATCAGATTCTTGGTCTTAGCTTCGATAAGCTCGATATCGTCTTTCAATTCGAGACGGTGGAGGATATTCAGTGGTGGCTCAGAAGCCGGCTGTTCCAGCTCTCCGAGAGTCTCTATCAGCGCAAACAGAAGAAGAACCGCAAGCTGATCGAGGAAGTAGAGAAGTACATCATGGACCATGTCGAGGAAGAGCTGACGCTTAAGGATGTCGCGAACTATTTCTCTTTCTCGCCGAATTACTTAGGGTATATGTTCAAAGAGGAAGCGGGGCTGAATTTCAGCGATTTTGTCATTGCGAAGCGGATGGAGCGGGCAAGCGTGCTGCTTCAAGTGCCGAGCACGAAGGTATACGAGGTGGCTAACCGCCTGGGCTATAAGAAGCTGAGCAGCTTTAACCGCCAGTTCAAGGATCAATTCGGATTGACGCCAAGCGATTATCGAAAACAAGGATGAGTGACTCACATGGGGCCAGCCGCGCATCATTCGAAATACCTTTCCGTCGGGAAGAAGCTGTTTCTCTCTTATTTAATTCTGCTGCTCACGCCTGTTCTGGCGATCGGCTACTATGCGTATACGTCTTCCGTTCATTCAGGCGAGGAGCAGACCAGCGCGGCCGTAAGCGGCACACTGAGCCAAATTCATGACAATATCGCCTATCGGATGGAAGATATCAAGCATATCTCGGACGAGCTGTATCTGGACCAGACGATGCAAAATAATTTGAGTAAGTACGAGGAAGGCTACTATAGCTATGAAAATATGTCACGCTACTTGCAGCCGAAGCTGACGAATATGCTCAGCTCGATGGTCAGCAATGTGTGGCTCGATATTTATACCGATAATCCGACCGTGCCCGAGGTTTTCTTCGCTAGAGGCAGCGAGGTTGATCCGCTGTCTACAGGGCGCGATTTTGAAATTATGCATATGGATCGTTTGAGAATACAGGAATGGTATAAACAGCTCGACTTCCCGCAAGAGATCTATGGGCAAACCTTCGTCTGGCGGCAGGTGGATAACGATGCGCGTTTTGGCAACATCTCGCTTATGCGCCGATTGATTAATTTCGATGATGGCAGCAAGCAGTTCGGATTTATGCGGATTGTTACGAAGATCAGCGATCTGCTTCAGGCTGTCGATTATCGCAAAATTACGGATAAGAGCGTCCTGGTCGTAAGCGATTGGGACGGGAATAAGCTATTTACCTCCGCGCCGTCCTCGCTTGCAGCAACTTGGGATAGTGAGGCGGCCGGAAGCGATTATTTCGTTATAACGAAGCCGATTGCCGGACTGAACTGGAAGCTGTCCGCCTATATTCCCCGCAGTTATCTGAAGGAGAATGCAGTCTCCGTCCGGAATGTGTATATCATGATGTGCATTATGGTGGTGGCCGTTCTTATTCTCATCAGTGCGCTGTTCTCGCGATATTTTATCCGCAAAATGACCAAAATTATCGCGGCTATCGACTCGTTCCGCGAAGGGGATTTCTCCAAACGCATTCATTTCAGGAGCCGCGACGAATTCGCCCAGATCGGCGATGCGTTTAACAATATGGGCCGGAATATGGAAGAGATGATTCAGAACCTGTACGTCGCCAATCTGCAGAAGAAGGAAGCGGAGCTGGAATTTCTCCAGACCCAAATCAATCCGCATTTCTTATATAATACGCTCTCATCTATCAGCCGACTGGCTAAATTCGGGCAGAACGATAAGCTGCAGAAGACGGTGTTTGGACTTGCAAAGTTTTATCGTTTGTCGCTGAACGACGGGCGTATTCTTACCTCCATTACAAATGAGGTCGAGCACTGTAAAGTGTATACCGAGCTGCAGCAGGCCAAATACGAGAATCGACTGCGAGTCTATTACGAGATTGACCCGGAAGTGTTGTCGTATACGACCGTTAAACTCATCTTGCAGCCTTTTATCGAGAACACGCTGAAGCATGCCTGGTATGGCGATCAAATTAACATTCGGATTACGGCGCAGAAGGAAGAGCAGCATATTGCGTTTCGGATCATTGACGATGGCGTCGGTATCCGGCGGGATCTGCTGGAGCAGATCATGAACCCGCGCGGCGTGCAGGTTGGTTATGGCATCCGCAATGTCGATTCGCGAATAAAGCTGCAATTCGGCGATGCGTACGGCGTTTCGCTCTACAGCCGTCCGGGGATTGGAACCTCGGTCACGATTCGCATTCCTTTATATCAGGATCCGGCAATTATGCTGGGAGCTTAAGATTATGACATGGAAAGAAGGAGCAGCCGTCATGAAGCCGATCAAAGGAGACCTCCAGACGATGAAGGAGATGAATCGCGCCGCGATTCTGCGTTTATTTCATCGGAAAGGGACGTTAACCCGCGTGGAGATCGCGAAGCTCGCCCATTTGACACCGACAACCGTATCTTCGCAGGTCGATGAATTGATTCGAGAAGGATTCATTGACGAGCTGGGGAAAACGGATACGACCACCGTCGGACGCAAAGCGGTGCAGCTCGAAATTACGCGAAGCAAAGGATATGTCATCGTGATCGGCCTTGGCAATCAGGCATTTACATGCGCGCTGGTGAATTTTCACGGCGAGATCGTTCATGTTGACGTGGTGCCCGGCGTCCAAGGTAATGATGCTGTAGGGCATTATCTGAGCGAGGCAATCCCGCGCATGATGAAGCAGGCCGGCATCGCCGAGCTGGCACGGATTAAGGGCATCAGCATTGTGTCACCCGGTATTATCGACGAGCAGAGCGGCACCATTAAGCTTTCGCGCGGCTTGCAGCTAAGCGAGTTTGCGGTGAAAGCCCATCTGGCTGCTGCTTATGATTGTGTCATTGAAGTGGTCAATGATATGAACGCATCGGTCTTCGCGGAATATTATTACGGTCTGAATGCCGCGTATCGCAATGTCATCTACGTGTCGGTGGAGGAAGGTCTGGGTGCCGGCATTATCATTAATGAGCAGATTTATGCCGGGTCCAATGGTGCCGCGGGCGAAATCGGCCATACGATCGTGGATGCAGGCAACGGCATGCTGTGCCAATGCGGCAATCGGGGCTGCATTGAAACCGTGCTGACCGTGCCTTATATGCTGCAGCGTGCTCAGATTGCGGCGAGGGAAGCAGCGGGTGGTGCAGGTTCCAATGCCGTCGGTGCCGATGTCCCGCAGCATTTCGAGGAGGTACTCGCAATGTACGAGCAAGGCGTGGAGTGGCTGCAGCCGATGATGCAGCAAGCCGCGCAGGTCATGAGCCAGCTGATGGCGACGATTTATAATTTCATGAGTCCGGAAATGCTAATTATCGGCGGCTGGCCGAGCCGTTCGGACGCCTTCATGCAGGAAGTGAAGCGGCGCCTCGACGTGTTCCCGTTCCCCACGGAGACAGGGAGCTCGCGTTTCGTATTCAAGAGCGTCGAGCAGCATCAAATCCTCGCCGGTGCGGCGACATGGCTGCTCCAGGATCTGTTCGGCGGCGTTCATTTCTCGCAGCGGTATAGTTAAAGGCAGGTGTAGCAGGCAGGCGCCGTCGCTACCCCAATCCCGACCACCTAATTCGCTCTTCGCCACTTCGTGGTATGCTCTAACAAATCTCAGAGGACTTATTTTAACCAAATGAGCGAGTTTGAAAATCTAACGAATCCTACAGGCCTTATTTCGTGTTAAGATGTCTTTTTTCGCTCCATTTTGCTGAAATAAGGCCCCCACGATTCGTTAGAACTGAAAAAGGGCTATTTTATGGCAAATAAGGCCTCTACAATTCGTTAGAGGTTTTTCCCAACATACGAGGGTAAGGTGTACTTGTAGATCGAACATGCTGCCATCCACCAACCGCCGACAAAAAAAAGCTGGACCGGGATCATCTCCGGTTCAGCTTTTTCGGTTCACCCCTATGAATTAGCGAGCAGCGTAAGCGCCGATAGGCGCTGTCAAATAGGCAGCCAGCTTGTCCGCGCTTTGGGCGACCTCTTCATCGGTCAAGCGCGGCGCGTGAAACACCATAAACGGCGGTACATACTTCATTTCGGTCAGCAGGACCGTGGCTTGCAAAGGCAGCAGAAGCTGCTCCATCGTGTAGAGGCTCTCGCCGTCCGGACGATAGGATTCTTCAGCCCGTCCAACGGAAATAGCGAGCACATACTCTTTGCCCTTTAGTTGATTGCCTGTCCCATAGCCGAAGCCATAGGTGTATACTTGGTCCTGCCATTTCTTAAGCAGGGAAGGTGTGCTGTACCAGTGAAACGGGAATTGGAACACGACTCGGTCATGCTGCAGCAGAAGCCGCTGTTCCTTCTCGACATCGATCACTTCATTCGGATACGTTTGATATAAGTCATGTACGGTAATACCGGGCTCTTGCTCCAGACGTTCTTTCCACATCCGGTTGACGCGGGATTCTTGCATATTAGGGTGTGCGACAATCACAAGTGTGCTCATGGTGACGTAACTCCTCTATTATGAAAATGATATAGGAATTATAGCATAGATCCCAACCGAAAAAACAAAGAGCCGCCGCAGCAGCTCCTGAATGTCGACCCCTATGAGAAGCAGCCGTTATACCGAACCGAAATAAATATCCGTTCTATACTGGAAGCCGACGATGCAATCCTGTTGATGCTTGTTGAACAATAGTTCCAGCGCCTCCATATAAGGCTCGTAGCTAGGCGAACCCGGAAGCGGGACATAAGAGGAGGAGAGGGTCCGCCCTTTAAGGGCCTCCAGATCAAACAGCTGCTCATTCGCAAACTCCGCTTTCTTATAGCTGCCATCCCGGAAGAATGAGGCGAAGTCCTCGTGTTGAAGACGTCTATGGTTCACATCTTTATAATCCGGTGCGTAGTGTAAGAGAAGTTGATCATATTCAGCTCCAAAAGGATCATCGATCAGGCGCGTGTTCCAGATCAGTGCCACGTTGCCGTCAGCGCGCAGAATGCGGCGAAATTCAAGCCTTGTCGATTCCGGCTCGAACCAATGAAAGGCCTGCGCCGATACGATGCAATCCACCGAGCCATCGCTGAGCTTCGTCGCTTCCGCCGAACCGTCAACGGAACGATAGCGATCGTAACCGCCAAGCTGAGCCTCTGCCGCTAACCGCATCTCGGTATTGGGCTCCACCCCCACTACAGTGCTGCCCCGCTCAAGCAGAAGTCGGGTGAAAATCCCCGTACCTGCTCCAATGTCGGCGATTACGGAAGCCGGACCCAGAGCCGCCTCATGATAGATGAAATCCAAAGCCGCAGACGGATAGCTGGGTCGATACTTCACGTATTGCTCCACGCGATCTGAGAACCGTTTCGTATTATCCTTCATAGACGGAATCCTCTCCTCTACACGCATTTATTGCAGTTCAAATGATCCTCCACCGTCTCATTGAACCTTTGAAGCAGCTCTCCGAACAGGGTGGATTCTTCCTCTGTCCAATCTTTCAGCACATCGGTGAAGAAGGTTTGGCGCAGCTGCCTTACTTTAAGCAGCATCTCGCTGCCCGAGGAGGTGACTTGGAGCAGGCTGACCCGGGCATCCTTCGGATCCACGGTGCGCTCCACATACCCCTTCGCTTCGAGCGAGGCGGTTTGCCGGCTGGCTGTCGAAATATCTAATTGAAAGGTATCGGCAAGCGCCTTTATACCAAGCGGTCCATGGTCAAACAACCGCCTTAGCAATAAATAAGTAGAGCGATCAAGCCCGGTATTATTAAAATAAGCGATACGGGCAGCTTCGGCTCTGCGAATAAAAATAGCCATTTCATGCTCGATTCGATGCAGATTATCTGGATCTATGTTCATGTTGGGTTCACCGTTTCTTTGGTTTATGAATCGTATTTAGTCCAGCATATCGCTTCAATTTAAGCCGTGCAAGTGGAAGAGATAGACCGATTGACAGCTACTAAATACCTTGTATAATTACGAATAGACATAGTTGCATGATACAACTATACTACAGTACGTAATAAATTTCACATGCAAAAACGTGAAAGGAACGCTGCAATGATGGAAAATGAAACGCAATCGGAGTTTTTAGCGTTAAACCATAGAGGACATTCATTATCGCCCATGTTAACTGCAGAGGGTTTGTTGTCTATGCAGGATATGAAGGTTGGCACACTGGTTCGGCTTAAGGTGTTTCAAGTTGCTGGCCGGCACAAGCAGCTGAAACAAGTGAACCATGCTATCTCGGCGATGGAACGGGTATGGCAAGACGGAGCTGTACAGAGCGGCGCTGTTCTGCGAGGTACTCGGGGGAAACATGTTGTTTCACTTGCGCTTGTCGATGCACAAGCGGGGGAAGCTTCAGGTCCGAATCGGTATACGGTAGAATACAGCGATCATATTGCAGCTCCGCTTTCTTCTAAGGTGGAGGAAGGACAAGGGACAGAACGTTTGTATTTCTTAAATATCGTACAGCTCGCTCCCGGCAAACGCGAAGTCATGATTCGGAATTTCGAGCGCACGATGCCTTATGTACGCAAGCAGCCTGGTTATATCTCGACGAATTTATTGGTCAGCCGCGATAATCGATTGGCGATTCATGTCGGGCAATTCGAGAGCAGGCGTCATTTTCAAGCGATTTTCCGCAAGCAGGAGGTGCTCCGCGCCTTTGGACGGGGGCTTGCGCCGGGCATGATGGCGACGATTTGCGGCGTGCTTCCGAAGCCGCCTAGTTTGCATCTGTTCGAACTCGCGCATGTGGTCGGATTGGCGGAAAACAATTTGCTTAACTAGCAGGTATAACTACAAGGAACGTCCGGTGCAAGAGCAGTCGCTTGCTGCCGGGGAAGGAGTTGTTAAAAGTGTCTCTTCTAATGAGACTGCTTAATCGCAGATTTTTTTACTTTACTATTATTCTCTTGGTGAAGGGTATTCTGGCCTGGTCGGTTGTATTTGACGAAGGGCCGTCCTGGATGACGCTCGTAACGGAAATTCCGTTCTTCTGGGTGGTGTTCTGTCTAATCGAATGGTTAGCGGGCAAACGGAAGATGCTGTACTATATGATCGTCAATTTATTGCTTACGCTGCTCTATTTTACCGTACTCATGTATTACAAATATTATGGCATTATCGTCACCTATCACGCGCTTGCCCAAGCCGATAAAGTAACGAAGGTTGGAGAAAGCACCTACTCGCTCCTTGATCCCTATTACTTGTTCATCTTCTTGGATATCGTTGTGCTGGCGTTCATCTTTTGGAGACCGAAGCACAAACATATTCAGCATCGCGTCAGCATGAGACCTGTGAAGAAAACAGGCATCACCATCATGTTCATCGTGTCTTCGCTGCTCTGTTTGCTGAATATTTGGCCGAACCGTGCCAGCATGAATGAGAATAAGCAGGCCGAAGAGATGGGTCTGCTCAACTACGAGATCTACACGATTTTTGCCGATAGCCGTAAAGACGACGAAATGGTGCCGATGGCGGAAATTACGCAGAGCGCGATTGATGAGCTGAAAGGTACGGTGCAGCCGCTGCCACAGCCGCAAAATTTTGGAGCGAATAAAGGAAAGAACCTTATTATCGTGCAGATGGAATCCTTCCAGGATTTCTTGATCGGACTCAAGATTGACGGTCAAGAAGTAACGCCGAACATCAACAAGCTTGCGCAGGAGAACATGCACTTTGATCATTTCTACACCATGGTTGGTCAAGGAACTACCTCGGATGCCGAGTATGTGGTGAATACATCGCTTTATGTGCCTCAGCACGATGCGGCGACTGACCACAACGTGGATAAGGCGCTGCCGAGCTTGCCGAAGCTGCTTCACGCGAATGGGTACACGACCGCGACGTTCCATACGAACGATGTATCGTTCTGGAACCGGACGGAGCTGTACAAAGCGATCGGCTGGGATCGTTACTATGACAAATCCTTCTTCGGCGACGAAGATCATATTGCATTTGGTTCATCGGATGAAGTGCTCTACAACAAGACGATTGATGAATTGGTGAAGCTGGACGAGAGCGAACAGCCTTTCTATGCGCAAGTGATCTCGATGAGCGCCCATCATCCGTTCAATCTTCCGGAATCCAAGTATAAAATGACGCTGCCGGAAGAGTTCGACGACACCATCGTCGGTAACTATATTCATGCCCAGAACTATGCCGATTACGCGCTCGGACAGTTCATCGATGATTTAAAGCAGCGCGGGTTATGGGATGACAGTGTCATTCTGTTCTACGGCGACCATCAAGGGTTGTCCTTGTACTCGCTTGACCGCAACGAGAAGAGCTTGGTGGCTGGCATGATCGGACATGAGTATGGGTATACCGACATGTTCCGTATCCCGCTTATTCTACATGCTCCCGGCGTGACTGCGCCTTCCGTGCGGGAACAAACCGGCGGTCAGATCGATATTCTGCCGACGGCTGCGAATTTACTGGGCGTATCGCTTAGCAATCAGATTTATTTTGGCCAAGATTTGTTGAATCAGAGCTCCAATATGCTGCCGATGCGTCATTTCTTGCCATCAGGCTCCGTCATTACGGATGAGGATATGTACTTGCCGGGCATTGATTATGCCGATGGCACGAATTACTCGATTCGGGATGACGGGGAGCAAGAGCATGGCGAGGGTGCTACCGAGGATCAATACAATCGCACGCTGAAGCTGCTGACGTTATCAGACAGCTACGTTAGTCAACTGCCGGATAAAGACGAATAATGCACTTATAAAAAATAAAGCCGCAAGCATCGCTTGCGGCTTTTTATCGTTTAATAAGGGTCCACTTCGTGTCCCATTTGCTTCGCTTGTTCGACCGCCTGCTCAGGCCGTGACTGCCCGCTTGCAATGTTGCGGCCATCGGATTGCTTCAGCCCTTCTGCGACGCGCTGCCCGTAGCTGGCGTCCGCCTCAGTGAAATAACCGATCATCCGCGATCGGATATCTTCTTTGCATATCGATAGCGCACCGACCAGATTGTCGATCAGCTCGTCCTGCTCCCAGCTCTCGAAGGCGCGGAACGTATCGCCGGCTTGTTTGAAGTCGTTGGTCCGCTCGAGCTTCTGCCGAGTCAGCTTCGCGTCGTAATGCGGCTCATGGTCTTTGCCGCTGCGGGCTGCTTCCTGCAATCCGCCCATGGACGATGGCTCGTAGTTCACATGCGGGTTTTGCCCGGCGGAACGGTCGGGACGGTACTGCATTTGCCCTCCGCTCTGATTGGTCGCGACATGCGTCTGAGGTGCATTAACCGGCAGCTGTAAGTAGTTGGTTCCCACCCGGTGACGCTGCGTATCGGAGTAGGAGAACGTTCGGCCCTGCAGCAGCTTGTCGTCGGAGAAGTCCAGACCGTCCACAAGCACGCCGGTACCGAATGCCGCTTGCTCCACTTCGGTGAAATAGTCCTCGGGGTTGCGGTTCAGCGCCATTTTGCCAACGGGCAGGAAAGGGAACTGCTCCGGCGGCCACAGCTTCGTCGGATCAAGCGGGTCGAAATCCAGCTCCGGATGCTCGTCATCCGTCATCAGCTGCACGCACAGCTCCCACTCGGGATAGTCCCCGGCTTCTATCGCTTGGTACAAATCAAGCGTGGCATGGTTGAAATTAAGCCCCTGGATCTCGTTGGCTTCCCGCTGCAGCAGGTTCTTGATCCCTTGCTTGATCGGCTCCCAGTGATATTTGACGAGCATCGCTTCGCCGTCTTGATTGACCCATTTGTATGTATTAACACCGGAGCCCTGCATTTGCCTATAGTTAGCGGGAATGCCCCAAGGGGAGAATAGGAACGTAATCATATGCGTCGCTTCCGGCGTGAGCGAGACAAAGTCGAAGAAGCGCTGCATATCCTGCACGTTCGTGAGCGGGTCCGGCTTGAACGCATGCACCATATCCGGGAATTTCAGCGGATCGCGGATGAAGAATATCTTCAGGTTGTTGCCGACCATGTCCCAATTGCCGTCCTCGGTGTAGAACTTGACTGCGAAGCCGCGAGGATCGCGAAGCGTCTCCGGTGAATGGTTGCCATGAATGACGGTGGAGAATCGCACGAATACCGGTGTCTGCTTGCCGGCCTCTTGCAGCAGCTTGGCGCGCGTATACTTCGAGACCGGTTCATCGCCGGCTTTGCCGTAAGCCTCGAAGATGCCGTGAGCGCCGGCGCCGCGGGCATGAACGACGCGCTCGGGGATGCGTTCCCGGTCAAAGTGAGTGATTTTCTCGATAAAATGATAGTTCTCCAGCGTGCTCGGTCCACGGCTGCCAACCGTTCGTATATTTTGATTATCCGTTACAGGATGGCCCTGACGGGTCGTGAGCGTTTGATCGGTATCCTTTTCCAAGTGCCAAGCTCCTTCGCAGGTAAATGTGAACTTCAATGGTATTGTTGCCCAGCGCGTGGTTCCTGATTCAGATTCTCTTACAGGTGGGCTCGTTAATCTTGGAAGCGGAATTCCGCGTGATGTGCGTTGACAGTGATGGTAGAGTTGTCTAAAATACATACCCATAGGGGTATACTAGCCTGATCGTTAAGGGAGGATATATGTGCAATGGGATTTCAAGCGGCGAAAGAAATGACACCGCAGGAGGTAGAGAAGCGCCTCGCTTCCGGTGAAAGTCTATATATGCTGGATGTCCGCGAGCCTGCCGAGTGGGCGGCCGGTCATCTGGCGGGCGCCGTCCACATTCCGCTCGGACAGCTGATTGAACGGTTGGATGAACTGGACGATGCGCGTGAGATCATCGTGATGTGCAGGGCCGGCGGTAGAAGCGGGCTGGCCTGCGAACTGCTTGGCGAGAGAGGGTTCTCGGTCGTGAATATGTCAGGCGGTCTATTGGGCTGGACGGGCGAGCTGACGGGAGAATAAGAGCGGGGGTTAGCGAAGATGGATATCGCGCTGAATCTATTATTTGTTGTAGAGCGGCTACATTCCGGGAGCGCGGAATCGGCTGTCTCAGTTTGGATCGCTGCTTGGCGAGCTGCCGAAAGATAAGAAGCTTCTGCTGTACTGCCGAAGCGGCATGCGCAGCAAAACAGCGGCAAGGCAGCTGACGCGCGGGGGCTACTCGCAAATCGCTCATTTGCAGGGCGGACTTGGCGCGTGGAGCGGGAAGCTTGCTCAATAATTATAAAGGCTTGTTTGCAGCGACGGATTGGTGCTGTGAACGGGCCTTTTTACATACGAAACAAGAGGTAACGTTATACTAGTGAGAAGGAATCTGCACGATGACAAAATCTAACGTTGACGTTAACGTTATAGGAGGAGTAAGATGAAATCAAATGAACCACTTGTTTTGACGAAAGAGAGGAGGAATACAGATGGGAGAGCGTTATAAGATTGATGATGTTGCCAAAGAGAGCGGCCTGACGAAACGTACGATACGGTATTACGAGGAGATCGGCGTGCTGCCGCCCCCAGAGCGGACGGAAGGCGGGACGCGTTTGTATGCGCGCATGCACATCGAACGGCTAAAGCAGATCATCAATGCAAGAGATGTACTCGGCTTCTCCCTGCAGGAAATAATTGATTTTGTCGCTTTGCGCGAGGAGCTCGTCCAGCACGGCGATGCTTACAGGAAAGCCGAGGAAGTGGAGCAGAAGCGCAATCAGCTTGAAGAGGCAGGACGGATGATCGATAAGCAGCTGCTGATGATCGATCACAAGCTGGAGAAAATGAAGGAATTCCGCAAGGAAATTGAAGTGCTCAAGAAACGCGTCAATGTCGCGCTTGATCAAATGACTACGTAGAA
The DNA here is from genome assembly GCF_059383835.1 of Paenibacillus sp. J22R98. Classification (NCBI taxonomy): domain Bacteria; kingdom Bacillati; phylum Bacillota; class Bacilli; order Caryophanales; family Paenibacillaceae; genus Paenibacillus; species Paenibacillus sp. J22R98. The sequence goes on along the minus strand of NZ_JBXENW010000004.1, from coordinate 338,272 downwards.
AGAAGGAGTAAAAGTGTCAACACCTAATACAGCACGTAAAGCTGCGCCGCAAGCCCCTTTGCAGCCGAGTGCACCGAAGAGTAACTCCATGTTTAACCAGCCGATTGCCGTGTGGGCAATCGCTTTTGCAAGTATTATCGCTTTTATGGGATTGGGTCTGGTCGATCCGATTCTGCCGATGATGAAGGATCAGCTGCATGCCTCTGACAGTCAGCTGACCTTGCTGTTCACGAGCTATAACGCGGTCATGGCCGTCGCCATGCTGATTACGGGCGTCATCTCCTCCCGTCTTGGCATTAAGCGAATGCTGCTTGCCGGTATCGTACTAATCGCAGTGTTCTCTGCGCTTGCGGGTAGTGCAGGCGATGTAATGGAAATCGTATGGCTTCGCGCCGGATGGGGACTCGGGAATGCATTCTTCGTCGCCACTGCGTTATCCGCCATCGTTTCGTTATCCCGCGTTGGTGTCGGGAAATCGATCATTTTGTTCGAGGTAGCGGTCGGATTGGGTATTTCCGTTGGCCCTCTGCTTGGCGGAGAGCTGGGCGCGATTTCGTGGCGGAGTCCTTTCTACGGCGTTGCCGGTCTGATGGTTCTGGCATTCTGTCTCATCCTGTTCATGATGCCGAAGGCGGCCAAGTCGTCTGCCGTTGTGACACCGATCAAGAAAAAAGCTTCGTTGCTGGATCCTTTCCGTGCACTCAAGCATCGCGCGCTTCTGGTCTTTGGCATCTCGGCTGCCCTTTATAACTTCGGATTCTTCACCTTGCTTGTCTATGCGGCACTTGTGCTTGGTCACCTGCATCACGTTGATGTACACGGCCTTGGTTACGTGTTCCTCGGATGGGGATTGCTGCTGGCATTTACTTCGGTTGTTACGGCTCCAAAATTGCAGCAGCGGTACGGTACCGTGAAATCGATGTGTGTGCAATTGCTGCTGTTCGCGGCTACCTTGTTTGTGATGGGGTATTGGACAACGGATAAAACAGTCGTAATCTGCATGGTTATCTTGGCCGGCGCCTTCCTGGGCAACAATAATACGCTTATTACAACTGCGGTAATGAACGCCGCTCCGGTTGAGCGTCCGACAGCATCGGCTGCTTACAGCTTCCTGCGTTTCATCGGCGGTGCGCTTGCACCTTACTATGCGGTTAAATTCGCGGAGTGGTTTGATTTCCACGCGCCATTCTACATTGGCGGCGGGTTCGTCGTGCTGGCGGTTATCGTCATCTGGCTGAACCGCAAACATTTGAAGCATGTGGATGAGGCAGAAGCTCATTAATTACTTGCTGATGGGATGTCCTTTTTTTTGGCTCAAAATATAACGTTAACGTTAGTGTTATATTATTACATGCAATGTGCAATTGAGTAAACCCTGGTATCGACTCCAATGAGTCGGCGCCGGGGTTTTTCGTTTGTTTATGAGGTGTTAGCGGCTATTCCGCTAAAAGTGACTAATTTAGCTAATACCTAACTTCATAAGCGAAGATACCTCTAATAGCATTTTCTAAGGCGTGTGAGGGTGGACTGCACGCCTCGCCCTGCCGCGATCTGCCATAAAGAGGGTTTCCTGGGTGGGATGTCGAATGATGTCACCACAGATTTATTGTGGAGGTCGACATGAAGAAAACAGCATCGTCAGGCACGCTCGCTTATACGTTATTTACGTTAGAGTCCAACCCTTCACAGCGCCGATTTGCTTTTATCGTTGGCGCGATCATAGCGCTTGCCTCGCTTGCTTCCATACCGTTTGCGCACATCCTGGTACCCAATAATAACGTTTTCTTGTCCGCATTATGCTCGGCGGTTATCTGCTTCGAACTCATCACCGTGTTCGTCCTGTACAGCCAGTTCAAAGTCAGCCGTTCCCCATCCATTCTCATATTGGCAGGAGGGTACTTCTACTCGGCCTGCATGTCGATACTTTATTTGTTCTCTTTTCCGGGTATCGTGCCCCCGAATGGTTTCGGTCCCGGCCCTAACGGTCCCGGTCCTCAGCCGGGAATGGGGCATGGCCCGGAGCCGATGTTCCTCTTCGGAGGCAACCAGTCTGCCGAATATATTTATGCCTTCTGGCATCTGGGCTTTCCCATCGCGATCCTGCTTCATATGGCTGTCGAGGTGAAGTACAAGCAGGTTCGCCTTCGCGATCAAACCGCGCGACTGATGACGATGCAAACCGGGGCAACTGTGCTAATTGCGGTAGCGGTGATTGGCTATGTGTCGCTGGCGCTGCACGACAAGCTGCCCGTTCTAATGGATCATGGCCGCATCACGCCGCTCGCCATGTACGGATTTGGCCTGTCTACGCTGTTGATCAGCTTGCTTGCGCTGGCCCTCTACTATTACATGACCAGAGGGAGCACCGTAACCTCCTCTTGGCTATGCGTAGCGCTCCTTGCAACCGTGCTGGATGTGGGCATCAATATGAGCGGCGGCAATCGATTCAGCGTAGGCTGGTACGTCTCCAAGCTGGACACCTTCATCTGCGCCAATATCGTATTAGCGGGTATGATCTACGAGTTTACCAAGATGTATTACAAAATGACCGAGCTCTATACGCAAGTAACGGACAGCGAGAGCCGCTACAAAACCCTCTTCGCGAAGAGCCGCCTAGGTGAGCAAACCATCGCCGAGCAGAACAAAATCATCGAACGGATGCTGGAATCCAGCCACGAATCGATTGCGATGTGCGACAGCGATGGACGTGTCGTCTTCGTCAATCGCCGGTTTAAAACGATGTTCGGACGGGAGCTCTCCGTCGGACAGTCGCTGGCGATCTACTGCAAAGAGATGCGGGCCGATTATGGCAGCCTCGGCGACCAGATAAAGCAATATTTTGAACAACGGCTGCAGCCGTTCCGGGAACGTGTTGCCTTTCATAAGGAAGGCGGCGAAATGCGGCATTACGAATGCTATGTCAGCCCGATCATAAGCAAGGATGGCGGTCTGCTGCATGGCCATCTGTTCACGTTCGGCGACCGAACGGATGAAGAGCGCAAAGCGCATTACGACGATCTGACCGGACTGCCGAATCGCAGATACATTGATGAGCGGCTTCGCATTGCCATGCGAAGAGCATCGGAGGCAGGGAGTTCGTTTGCCGTCTTCTTCATGGACCTCGATGGCTTCAAGCGGGTCAACGACACACTGGGGCATGAGATGGGCGACCGGCTGCTGCAGGAAGTAGCGATTATTTTGAAAAACGGCATGGGGGGCTACGGCACCTGTGCCCGCTGGGCAGGCGATGAGTTTGTCGTCTTGGTGGATGAAGCAGTGGGCGACACGAAGCCGGAAGAGCTGGCTCTGGATCTCATCGGCGCGATTCGCCAGCTTGATATTGTAGACGGCAAACGAATTCAAGTATCAGCCAGCATCGGCATCGCGGTCTATCCGGATGACACCATGGATGGGACAAAATTGCTCCAATGCGCCGACCAAGCGATGTATGAGGCCAAAACAAGGGGAAGAGGCACGTACTGCTTCTATACCAATCTAGCCGCGAGCGGCAACAAACTTCATCCCGAAGCGGGCTTTAGCTAAACCCGCTGCTATGCTGCAATTGAAAACTCCCTCCGGGAGTTTTTTTTGCATCTATACCTTCTTGCCCGCGTCCGCGTGATCTCGGAATCGTCTAAATTTTATCCCTTTATGCTAAATCAATCGGCACCGGGATTAGCTATGATGATGAGAGGGATATGGAAGATTCTATGGGAGCAGAGGTGGGCCTTATCTTGGACACTAATGAGCAGCAAGTCTACGAATGCAAGCAAATCAGCGGGACGAACGGTATGGATAGCGAATGGATTCTATTGCGCGATACGGTCAGCGGGGATGCGCCGACAGAATGGACAAAGGTCCGCTGCGGCTGGACGGCAGACGAGCTGCTGATTCAGTTTCACTGCGAGGATGCACATATCGTATCGGATTACAGCGAGCGCGATGAGCCGCTGTATAACCAAGACGTAGTTGAAGTGTTTATCGATGAGGATGGCAGAGGCACGCATTACATAGAGCTGGAGATCAGTCCCCGCAACGTTATCTTCGATGCGCGGATCACCAATGATGGCAGCGGTTCGATCGGGATCGATACGGACTGGGACATTGAGGGGCTGCATACCGAGGTGAGCGAGGTTCAACCCGGGCAATGGCTGTATGACATCCGCATTCCGGCGAGCATGTTCAACAAGCCGCTTGAAGCCGGACTCCGCTGGCGGGTTAACTTCTACCGGATCGACGAACGGCCGGATGGCATCCGGGAGTATCAAGCCTGGCAGCCGACAGGGTTGGTTAACTTTCATAAACCGCAACGATTTGGCACGCTTGTACTCATTTAATTATTTTCCAAGGAGGAAATAACGATGAACTTGAACCATAATCAGCTGGAGACGCGGTGCGTTAGCTCACTCGTCAAAATTTTCGCCAAAGACGGCGAGCTCCAAGAGCCTGCATACCAGAAGGGCAGCGCCCTTCGGGGTGAAGTCTATTCCTTTCAAGTCGCCTACCGCAGTGCGCAGATGCGCAAGAACATCAACCTAACCGTCACTTCCCAGCTGCAAAATAGTGCAATCACCGTCCGCTCCGTCGGACTTGTTCCATCGGAGATGCCGATGTATGCCGATCATGATGAGCGGATCTTCCAAGCGACACCGGGACTATTCCCTGATCCGCTCTATCCGATTACAACGGGGATAACGGCACTCCCGAATGTGTGGAGCTCCGTATGGGTGACCGTACAAGTAGACCGCGCCGAGCAAGGCGGAACATTCGACATCGCTATAGCTTTTGAATCGTCGGAAGGGGAAACGCTCGCTCAAGAGAGCTTCGCGCTCACGGTCATTCCGTGCGAGCTTCCCGAGCAGAAGCTGATTCACACCGAGTGGTTCCATACCGATTGTATCGCGACCCAATACAACGTACCGGTATTCAGCGAAGAGCACTGGCGCTTGCTGGAAGCCTTTATCGGTACAGCAGTGAGACATGGCATCAATTTGCTGCTGACGCCGCTGTTCACGCCGCCGCTCGATACGGCTGTAGGCGGAGAGCGCCCTACCGTGCAGCTGGTGGATGTCGTGAAAACAGGCGGCCAGTATACATTCGGTTTCGACAAGCTGGACCGCTGGGCGGATTTGTGTCTGTCCGTTGGCGTTCGTTACTTCGAGTTCTCCCACTTGTACACCCAGTGGGGTGCGAAGCATGCGCCTAAGATCATGGCCCATGAGAATGGCGAATACAAGCGGATTTTCGGCTGGGAAACGGAAGCTTCCGGCGAGGACTATCGCAGCTTCCTGGGACAGCTCATTCCGGAGCTGCTGAAATGGGTAGAGAGCCGCGGCCTTCAGAAGCAGGTCTACTTCCACATTTCCGATGAGCCAAGCATGAGCGCGCTTGAGGATTATCGCCAAGCGAGCGACTGGCTCAGACCGATGCTGCAAGGTTATCCGGTTATTGACGCCTTGTCCGATTATGAGTTCTATGAATCGGGCCTTGTTCCACGGCCAATTCCGGCGACGAATCATATCGAACCGTTCCTTGAAGCAGGCGTTCCGGATTTGTGGACGTATTATTGCTGCGGCCAATATAAGGAAGTGTCTAACCGGTTCTTCACGTTCCCGTCTGCTCGAAACCGGATTCTCGGCGTGCAGATGCACAAGTTCGGCATTACCGGCTTCCTGCACTGGGGCTTCAATTTCTGGTACAGCCAGTACTCAATCAAGCCAATCAATCCTTATATCACTACAGATGCCGGCCATGCGTTCCCATCGGGTGATGCTTTCCTTGTTTACCCGGGAGAAGAGGGGCCGATTGAGTCCATCCGTATGGAAGTGTTCTATGAGGCGCTGCAGGATATGAGAGCTTTTGCCCTGCTGGAAGAGTTGGGCGGGAAGGATGAGCTGCAAGCACTTATTGGCAACATTACGTTCAGCAGCTATCCTGCAGAGAGCGAATGGCTGCTGAACCTGCGGGAAACGGTGAACAAGCGAATTGCCGAATTCATAGGCTAGAATGGCAGCCTCCGTGATCCGCCCTTGTGTTCGCCTCGGAATTTTGGGACAATACTAGTCAGAGAGTTCATGGGGACGAAATTCAAGGTGTTGAAAAGAGGATAACGGATATGCATAAACCATCCATATATGGCTTCACATTTGATCAGCTGACCAGCTGGCTTGGGGAGTATGGACATAAACCGTCGCGCGCGCGGCAAGTATGGGATTGGCTGTACCGGAAGCGGGTTACGACATTCGGAGCGATGACTGACGTGAACGGTGCTTGCCTGGAGCTGTTGGCAGAGCACTTCGACATTCAGACGCTTGGCGAACATACGAAACAAGAATCGGCTGACGGCACGATTAAATTCCTGCTTAAGCTGCAGGACGGCAATCTGATCGAGACCGTACTGATGCGGCATAAATTCGGGCTGTCCGTCTGCGTAACTACGCAGGTCGGCTGCAATATCGGCTGCAGCTTCTGCGCAAGCGGCCTTCTGGCGAAGAGCCGGGATCTGACAGCAGGCGAAATCGTCGGGCAGATTATGAAGGTGCAGCTGCATCTGGATGCCGCTCAGCAGGGTGAACTGGTAAGCCACATCGTGGTAATGGGCATCGGGGAGCCGTTCGATAACTTCGAGAACATGGTCGACTTCATCGAAACCGTCAAGGATCATAAGGGTCTTGCCATCGGGGCGAGACATATTACGGTTTCTACAAGCGGTCTGGCCGACAAAATCGTAGAGTTCACCGATCGCAACCTAGGCGTTAACCTGGCCGTTTCCTTGCATGCGCCGAACAATGAGCTCCGCACGCGCATCATGAAGATCAATCGCGCCATTCCGATTGAACCGCTGATGAAGGCGATCGATTACTACTTAAGCAAGAATAAGCGCCGTGTGACGCTGGAATATATTTTGCTCAAGGATGTCAATGACCAGAAGGAGCATGCCTTGCAGCTGGCAGAGCTGGTCGGCGACCGCCGTCAGCTTGTGAACGTGAACCTGATTCCCTATAATCCGGTCGACGAACACAGCCAGTATCAGCGCAGCGAGCAGGAATCGATTCGCATCTTCTACGATACATTGAAGAAACAATCCGTCAGCGTCAGCGTCCGGCTGGAGCACGGAACGGATATCGATGCCGCCTGCGGCCAACTGCGTAGCAAGCAAATCAAAGCTACCGTATAAATAATCAGATTAAGCAGGCGCATCCCGTGTCATATTCGGCGATGCGCCTTTTTTTATGTAGCTTCGCAAGAAATGTCAGGTGCACGTAACAGCGATGACCTAACATTGACGTAAGGAGGTGATCCGAATGGAGGAGGAAGAGCGGTATGCCGGAATATACCGGGCCGCCGCTTATGTGGAACAGCATTTGCAGGAGGAGCTTCGATTGGAGGGGCTTGCGAAGCTGGCGGGGTATTCTCCGTTTCATTTTCATCGGCTGTTCTACTCTTGCACGGGTGAGACGCTGTCCCATTATATCCGAGAGCGCCGCTTAGCATATGCAGCGAGAAGACTGCGGGAATCGGAGCAATCCGGCACGGATATCGGCTTTGATATTGGTTATGGCAGCCATGAAGCCTTCATCCGCTCGTTTATGAAACGGTTCGGAGAGCCTCCGCAATCCCTGCGAAGGAGAGCGTGTACGATGAGAGAGCCGGTGTTGATTGACCGCGAGATGATCCATATTGCGGGCGTGTTATGTACGACGGATACGACGAAGGATCGGAACATTGCGCAGGCCTGGAAATCGCTCAGCCGCATCTGGGCGAGTATTCCGGGCAAGGTAGACGAACGGATTTGCTTCGGGCTGGAGATTTACAATCCGCAATCAGGCGGAGAACGGGAGAGAGAGTTTGCTTATATGGCAGGCACCGAGGTGGCAGACCCGTCGCCGGCGATGCCCGGAGATGTACAGGTGTATACAATCCCTTTCGGAAGATACGCGGTCTTCACGCATACGGGTTCGACCGAGCTGCTCGGTGAGACTTTTCGCTATATCTATGGCGAATGGCTTCCGGCTTCCGGCGAGGCGCTGCGCAGCTTGGGCGATTGCGATTTTGATTTTGAATACTACGATGCTCGTTTTCATGAAGGCCGCGCGGACTCGGAGCTCGATATCTATGTACCATTATGTCCAGTCGACGATCCATCATCGGAATAGGATAGCGTAGGATTAACTACGCGATGAAGGATGGATGCGAGTGATGGCCAAAGCTAAGGGACATCAATCCAAGGTGGTCAAACGAGAGAATCAGGTTTACTCCAACCGGGTGGTCCGCTCAGAGTTTGGTAACTATTGGCGAACCTCTCTGACAAGAAGCGGGTATGTCGTGTATACGGCAACCCGAAATGATGCGAAGGTTACGGTGCTGCTGAGCACCGGCGCTTCCAAATTACTTGTTTTCCCTAGTGGGGGCAAGGTTTTGGTAGGCGGCGGAGGCGTGAGCCACTATAGCAAACCGCATGTGGCGATCGATCTTTAACTACAAAATATCTTAACAATTTTTGTGAAGGGTTCCCTCTTATAGGGAACCTTATTTTTGTCAACAATTATTGGGGTGGGCATCGAGGCGACATGCGGCCCCAAATCGAGTAGAATAGAGGAATACCATGGAACGGGAGCTGTAACGATGTCTAACGAAGAAATGATTTTGACTAAAGAGGGCTTTGCTAAATTGCAGGAGGAACTTGATGACCTCAAGTACGTGAAACGCAAAGAGCTGGCCGCACGGATTAAGCTTGCCATTAGCTATGGGGATTTGAAAGAGAACAGCGAGTATCATTCTGCGAAGAATGACCAATCATTCTTGGAAACACGCGTCATCATCTTAGAGAAAATGCTCAATACCGCTCGTATCGTGGAGACGGATCCGAACAATACGAGCTCGGTTCAAATCGGCTCGAGCGTCATCTTGAACGATGTGGAGTTCAACGAACGGATTGAATATCAAATCGTAGCTCCGGCGGAAGCGGATGTGCAGGACAATAAAATCTCCTACGAAAGCCCGCTTGGCAAGGAATTGCTGGGGAAAGCAGTAGGCAGCCGGATTCATGTAAATGCGCCGATGGGCGTTATCGTGTATGAGCTGCTTGAGGTCAAGACGCTCTAATTTTGTCTATATAAAGTAAAGCCGTCAGCGATGCAGCAATGTCATTAAGTTACTTAACTTAATGACATTCTGCGATGCTGAGCGGCTTTTTTCGTGTCTTCATGAGGCTCCCCGGCATCTCTCCCTAGCGGAAACCCGCGTAAATGCGGAAGGCCATCGCCTTCCATGGCAAGCGTACAGGCCGCCTTGCTCGTCTGTGAATACAATGTGATGTATTCCATAACAAGGAAGGAGATAATACCTTGAAACGTAATTATCCACACATGATGGGCCAAGTTGCCGGTGCAAATATGGGACCAAACATAGGGCCAAACAATATGGGACCAAACAATATGGGGCCAGGCAACGTGGGAGGCATGAACGACCAATTTTGTCCGGACTGCCCTACACAAACCATCTATGATCCTCCTGTAACGCAATACGAGAATGTATTCCATCCGCAGCTTGTAAACGTTGTTCACGCCGTAGAAGTCGTCAAACAGCATCACTGCTGCCCGGTATACCAACACTGCTACACGTATTCCGAGAAAGATGTCATGGTTTCGAGCGTAAAACGCGGCAAACGCACAAAAACTTCCTCCAAAAAACGCACTAGAAAATAGTCTTCCTTAAAAACGATGACCCGCACAGGGACACTTTAAAACGAAGTGTTCCTGCCGCGGGTCATTTGTTTAGTAAGGCATTAGAGGATATCTTGATCTTGAATGAGATAATGCCCCATTCGAAGTGCCGCTTCCGCATTACCTGTTCTTGCGTAATAATGAAACAATTGCTGTTCTGACCGTCTGATGAGGTACACATAGCCGAATTTGCGAAAGACCGGCAGCGCCTCGTCGTTCATATACTGATAGTACTCCGCCTCTTTGCCATTGATCAGGAGGAGCAGCATCGTGAAGAGTAAGATGAAGACTTGATCCTTTAAGGCCTTAGCGCCTGTCAGGCCCGCCTGGGCCAGCCGCTCCAGCTCTTCCGCCTGCAGCAGACCGCCCATGAAACAGCTCCGAAGATAGCCTTCCAACGACAGCAAATAAGGAAGCGTTCGGGGATTCTTAAGCTCCATGGATTGTTTGTAGAAGCCGCTCGACTTCTTATAATCCTTACGACGCAAATACTCATAGGCTAAATTATGTATGACTTTGGCTTTTCGGTCCGGCGCGTTACACATATCGCAGCTCTGAATCAAATTCTCGAACCGTGCGATCACTTCTTTAAAATCATGCTGCGGATCATCCTGCACCTGAATGAGCATCAGCATCTCCGCATCGATGACACGGAGGAAGCAGTTGATCTCCTTGAAGAAATTCCGTGCCTTCTCGGCGTAGAAATAGGCCATGACCTCAGACTTCATCGTATGATATGCCATAGCCAAATGGTGAAAATACTCCGGATTATTATATTCCTTATTGTTAATGGTCTTGAGTATTGCGACGGCTTCTACATGATTCTGTTTGGATAAATGATAGATGCCTTCTACATGCTTCAAGAGGTTGCTTTCGAAGTCAGGCAGCCGCTCCGCCGTTTTGCGAATGCGATTGATGATGCGCAGCGCCATCTCCACCTCATTCTTCAGCAGCAGGTACTTCGCTTGAAGCAGCAAATAAAGCGTTTCATACTCGGAGATTTGCAGAAGCGCTTCCTGCTCGAGCTCCGCCTTAATGCTTTCCATGTCCGCGGACAGCTGCTTCACGATGGCATCATGCCAATCGTACAGCCTTTTTTTGATGTTGCTGAATTTCGCCAGCTCGCAATCCATGCTGATGCCAAGCCGCACGCACAGCAGGTCCAGCACTTCTTGGGAGTAGTCGGTAATGCCCCGTTCGATTTTGCTGATATGGGTGTCCGAGCAGATGCCAAGTCCCAATTGATCTTGCGTCAAATCTGCTCTTTCGCGGTAAAATTTAATGATTTTCCCTTCATGCACTGGGATGACCTCCCTGGCTGTCACAATTTCGTGGTAAGACTATTGTACCAAAACAACGGCGTCGAGGTAAAATTAGGCTATACTAATAGCATCCCAATGATTCGGCGAAGGAGCAACCATGCAAGTAAACCCATTTCATACGTATCCATTAAGCGAGGAAATCGTTCGTGCACTAGATCATCTTGGTTATACGGAGCCGACACCGGTTCAGAGCAAAGTCATCCCGGAGGTGCTCGCGCAGCGCGATCTCACCGTCCGATCCCAAACCGGAAGCGGCAAGACGGCCGCGTTCGGCATACCCATCTGTGAGCTCGTGGAGTGGGAGGAGAACAGACCGCAGGCGCTCGTGCTGACGCCAACGCGGGAGCTGGCGGGGCAGGTCAAAGAGGATCTGATCAATATCGGCAGATTCAAACGCATTAAAGCCGTTGCCATCTATGGCAAGCAGCCGTTCGCCCAGCAGAAGCTGGAGCTGCAGCAGAAGGTTCATATCGTCGCGGGTACGCCCGGACGTGTGCTGGATCATATCAAACGCGGGACGCTGGATGTCGATCTGCTGCGTTACCTGGTCATCGATGAGGCCGATGAGATGCTGAATCGCGGATTTATCGAGCAAGTGGAGTCTATTATTAAGGAGCTGCCCAAGGATCGGGTCACGCTGTTATTCTCCGCAACGCTGCCGCCGGATGTGGAACAGCTATGCCATCGGCATATGAAGAACCCCATTGATATTGAGATTGAAACCGCAGGCATTACGACGGATCGGATCGCGCATACGCTGTACATCGTGAAGGATGAGCGAAAGCCGGAGCTGCTCAAGGCCGTCACGACGATTCAAAATCCGGACAGCTGCATGATTTTCTGCCGCACGCAGGAAGCAGTTGACCAAGTGAGCCGTATGCTGCGACAAAGCGGATATCCCTGCGACAAAATCCACGGCGGTATGGAGCAAAATGATCGTTTCAGCGTTATGCATGCCTTCCGTCGGCGGGAGTTCCGCTACTTAGTGGCCACCGATCTGGCGGCACGCGGGATCGATATCGAGAATATTACGCATGTCATCAACTATGACCTGCCGATGGATAAAGAAAACTTCGTGCACCGTACAGGCCGGACCGGACGCGCGGGACAGAGCGGAATCGCGATTACGTTCGCAACGCCAAGTGAGGGCAGATACCTCGACGATATCCAAGGCTACATCGGCTTTGAGCTGCCGCGCGCAGAGCCGCCAAGCGCAGCGCGGGTTGCTGAAGCGAAGGAAGCCTTCGAAGCGAAGCTGAGCGCCATGGACGCGCCGCGTCTCGATAAACGCGAGCTGCTGAGCCAGGATATTACGAAGCTGTATTTTGGCGGAGGGAAGAAGAAGAAGCTGCGGGCGGTGGATTTCGTCGGGACGATCGCGAAGCTGGAAGGCATGACTGCAGCAGATATCGGCATTATTACGATTGAGGATAGCGCGACCTTCGTGGAGATTTTGAACGGTAAAGGTTCCCTGGTCCTGCGGGCGATGAAGAATACGACCGTGAAAGGGAAGGTACTCAAAGTACATATTGCGAACAAGTGATGCCCGCTGAAGTAGTGGAGCTTCGCTGATCCGGATATGTGGCTGCAGCTACGGTTGCGGCTGCTTCATCTTCAACAGTGTCTTATGAATCCAGATAGCGGCTTGTGCGCCTTCGCCCATTGCGATGGACACTTGCTCGGAATGTACGGCAACGTCTCCGGCTGCCCAAACGCCGGCGATACTGGTCATTTTGCTGCGCGGATCGGTCCAGATATGGCTGTTCTCGTGCAGCTTGGCGCCAAGCTGACGGGCCAGCGAGGATCTCACCTCGTTGCCGCCATAAGCGAGAAAAGCGCGATCTGCCTCAATGACGATGCCATCCTGCAAGGTGACGCTCTTCAGATTGCCGTCGCAATCGGCGTTGACGCGAAGGTGTTCCTCTCTTCGATAAGCGATCGAAGCGGCTGCGAGCTGCTCTTGTATTGGGGCGCTTACGGATTGCGACAGCGGTGCTTGGTCGATGTACAGCAGCTTGTCTGTCCACGTCCGCAGCGTGAGCGCCATGCGGGCACCGACATCGCCTGCACCGAGCACGAGGGTGCTGCGATTCCGCACTTCGTAGCCGTCACAATCCGGGCAGACGAATACGGTGAGCCCCAGACATGGCCGCAGCTCCGGATAATCCGGCAGCCGGTCCATCACACCCGTGGCGATCAGCAGCGTCCGCGTTCGGTAAGGCGCGTTTGCTTGCTTGCTGCCATGAAGCTCAAACCAGTCGCCGGCAATGCGGCGAGCTTCGTGAATGGTATCCGTTAGGACCTCGATCCCATAATTGGCTGCCTGTGCAAGACCTGCCTGTCGTAAGGTATCGCCGGACACTCCGCCAGGATATCCCAGCAGATTTCGATAGCTGCGGCAGATTTTGGAACGGCCATCACCGGAATCGATGACAAGAACATCGTGCATTGCATACCGTCCGAGCTGAATAGCCGCCTGCAGTCCGGCGATTCCGCCGCCGATGATGATGCAGTCATAAACCATCAAAGGCACCTCCTAAAGTTCGTCAGAATTAATGGAACGACTTGTGCCTATCTTTCGTAGTACCGTTATTGATACAATATAGATGAGAAAAGCAGCGCGGAGAGAGGACAAAACAACCTAATGATAAAAGCTGAGCAAGGCCATTGGCGTAAAGAAATTGCAGCATTTGAACGACCGAAGCTCAAAAACAGTATTTGGCAACTCATCAACACGATCGGACCTGTAGTGCTGCTATGGCTCGCGGCTTACCTCTGCTTATCCATCTCCCCTTGGTTGACAGTCGGTGTTTCCATTATTGCGGGCGGATTTCTCGTTCGGACTTTTATTATTTTCCATGATTGCTGTCACAAGTCATTTTTCAAAAATCGTAAAGCCAATGATATCGTAGGTACCATTACCGGCATCATGACTTATGTACCCTATATGCAATGGAAGCACAGCCACACGGTCCATCATGCGACATGCGGCAACCTCGATCGTCGGGGAACAGGCGATATTTGGACGCTGACCGTAGACGAATATTTGAGCGCTTCACCGCTGCGCCGACTCGTGTATCGGTTGTACCGCAATCCATTTATTATGTTTTCCATCGGACCGATTTACATCTTCTTGATCGATTACCGCTTCAATCGCAAACGTGCAAACACGAAAGAACGGATTAACACGCATATTACGAATGCCGGAATTGCAGCTGTAGCTGCCCTGCTTTGCTGGGCTGTTGGCTGGCAGGCATTTCTTCTGATCCAAGGTACGATCTTCTTTATCTCAAGTGTTGCAGGTATTTGGCTGTTTTATGTGCAGCATCAATTCGAGGAGTCATATTATGAGGCGGATGCCGAATGGGACTTCGTGAAGGCTGCGATGCATGGCAGCTCTTATTATAAATTACCGCGCATTCTGCATTGGATCACAGGCAACATCGGCTTCCATCATATTCATCATTTAAGCCCGCGGATTCCGAATTACAATTTGGAAGCGGTTCATGAAACGAACCCGCGCATGCAGGAAGTGAGGACGATTACGATCCTTACCAGCCTGAGCTCGCTTAACTTCCGATTGTGGCATGAGCCGAGCAAGCGATTAATCGGTTTCCGCGATATGAAGCGGCTGATGCGCGTTGCGCAAACAGCTCCGGCTGTGGAATTGTAAGAGATGAATCGCTCTCCAAGCCTAGCTTGGAGGGCGATTGTTTGTTGTAGGCGCGAATACAGGTACAAATGAAAGTACGAGTAAAATAGAAATGAGATACATAGTGATCATTCCGGTACAAATTTGGGGAGGCTGAGTTTGTTATGATTAAACGAAAAGACGGCGCGCTGACGCTGTTCGAGAGCGCGCTCTATAAAACGATGTCGGCGGTCATTGAGACCGAGGATGCGATTATCATTGTTGATCCATGCTGGCTGCCTCATGAGGTCGAAGAGATTCGGCAGTATGCTGATGAGGTTGCGGCTGGAAGGAAGAAGTATGTGTTGTTCACGCATTCGGATTACGATCATATTATCGGATACGGGGCTTTCCCGGACGCGGAAGTGATTGCATCTGCTGCATTGGCGGATAAGAACGAGACGGACAAGGAAGCGATTCTCGAGCAAATTCGGGGCTTCGAGGACAGCTATTATTTGGAGCGCGACTACGAGATCAGCTATCCGGTTGTACAGCATCGGGCAGAGTATGACGGACAAGTTCTGCAGCTTGGCTCCGGGACAAAGCTGACTTTCTACCTGTCACCTGGGCATAATGATGACGGCATGTACACCGTGGTGGAGCCGCTTGGACTGCTGCTTGCCGGCGATTACTGGTCGGATATTGAGTTTCCGTACATTTATTTCAGCAGCACGTTGTACGAGGCGAGCATCAGCAAGCTGGATACGATTTTGACTGCACATTCCGTTGCGCGGCTGATCCCGGGTCACGGCAATTCAACTGTCGATCGCGATGAGATGAAACGCCGCCAGACTGCGGATTTCGCATACATAGCGGCCATGCGGAAAGCTGTCTCGGCAGGGGATCAGGCAGCTATTGATGCGCTGATTGAGGGATGTCCGTTCCCGCGCAATTTGCGCAAGTTCCACTTGGGGAATCAGCAGTTGTTTGAGCGGGAGCTTGGGGTTAAGAGCTGAGGATACAGCTGGGGCAGCCTTACTGCCGTTAACGAACCGTGAGGGCGTTTCTTAGAACTAGTTGCATGCAAATAAGAGCTGTCTCAAAAGTTATTCACTTTTGGGGCAGCTCTTGTGTTTGTGGCTGGTTTAGAGGCGAAGCTTGGCTAGGTCGAATGCAGGTACGAGGCCTTCTTGGGCAGCTCGTCCAAGAAGCGCTTCGACGGCGGCGTAACCACTCTCGCCGAGGTTTGCCGAGTAGTCGTTGACATACAGCGCGATGTGCTGTTTAGCAACGTCCGGCGACATCTCCTGAGCATGCTGCATGACATAAGCAGCAGATTCCTCAGGATGTGCCCATGCGTATTCGACAGAGGCCGTGATCCACGACGTAAGCGAAGCTGCATCGAGGGAACGGCGGGCGATAATGGCGCCGAGCGGAATGGGCAGGCCGGTATCGGATTCCCACCAGCTACCGAGGTCAGCCACCATGTTGAGACCGTAGTTCTGGTACGTGAAACGGGCTTCATGGATAACGAGACCTGCGTCGATGGAGCCGTCTCGGACGGCAGGCATGATTTCATGGAATGGCATGACGATGATTTCCATATTGCCGTCAGGGATAAGCTGCGCGGCCCATAGACGGAAGAGCAGGTAAGCGGTGGAGCGATCGCTTGGCACGGCAATGCGTTTGCCGGCCAGCGCGGCCGGATTGCCAGCCTCGCCTTTGGTCAGCACGAGCGGACCGCATCCGCGGCCAAGCGCGCCGCCGCAAGGCAGCAGGGCGTAATCGTCCAACACCCATGGCAGAGCGGCGTAGGAGATTTTGAGTATTTCGGGGCCGGCGCCTTTTGCCGCCCAGTTGTTTGTAATATCGATATCCGCGTAGGTCACGTCAAACTCCGGTGCGCCCGGAATCAATCCGTGCACCAAGGCGTGAAATACAAAGGTATCGTTCGGACATGGAGAGAACGCGATATTCATTGTCATTGGAGCACCTCCTTAAGAATTGCGCTGC
Source organism: Paenibacillus sp. J22R98 (assembly GCF_059383835.1). Classification (NCBI taxonomy): domain Bacteria; kingdom Bacillati; phylum Bacillota; class Bacilli; order Caryophanales; family Paenibacillaceae; genus Paenibacillus; species Paenibacillus sp. J22R98. The sequence goes on along the minus strand of NZ_JBXENW010000004.1, from coordinate 321,581 downwards.
CGCGCTCAAGCGCCTGAAGCGCGTCGCCGATGCGCCACGCTTCGCGGTCACGCGGGCCGACCGCGTTCGAGATCGCGCGCAGCTCCAGCACGGGCACGCCGAAGTGCCGGGCTGCGCTTGCCACGCCGAAGCCTTCCATCGCTTCGGCTGCGGCTTCCGGCACGCGCCGCACATGCTCCGCAGCTGTGGCGGCTGTGCCTGTTGCCGTAGTCACGGTGAGCACCGGCCCCGTGACAACCGGCAGACCGGCCGCGCTAAGCGCCGCGGCCAAAGCGCTCGCGCTGCGCGCGCAGACCCCGAAGCGGGATGAGCCGAAACCGAGCTCATCTACGCTGGCGATGCCGCCCGGGGTCTCGACGCCTAGGTCGGCGGCGATGATCTCGCTCGCGACCACAAGCGAGCCGAGCGCGGCCCGCTCGGCGAAGCCGCCGGCGATGCCTGCGCTGACGACCAGGCGGTACCCGCCCGCGGTCACGGCGGCAGCTGGGCTCGCTGCCGTGCTCGCAGCTGCGCCGAAGCTCGGCGCACCGCCGAAGCTCCCGCCTTCAGCGCCACGCGCGCTCCCTTCAGCAGCGTCCGCGCTTGCCGCCCGGCCGCCCGCCTCAGCGGAACTCGCCGCTAGGCTCGTCCTCGCCACACCTTCGGCGAGGCTTGTGATCGCGCCTGCCTCAGCGGTTTCGGCCGCACGCGCCGCACCGGCTCCGCCGCCCAGCGCCAGTGTCGCCGCTGTTACCGCCGCGGCCATCGCCGGGCCAACGCCGGCGGCGATCACATGAAACTGCGCCGCCTCTTCGCCGAGCCCGCGCAACACGGCGTCACGCTCGGCGTCGACAGCCGTCACTATTAAGATGCGACGTGTATCTTTCTCTTTCTTTTCCCCATTGCTTGTCATCACCATGAACATCTCCCTTACACACGCTGAAACGGTATGGACCGAACGTTACTGTAGAGAGTATTGTAACATTTTTTAAGTGGATATCCTAAGCCGGAGGGTTACGCTTTAGCTGGTCAACTTGAGCCCGGCACGGGTTAAGAGTAAGCTATAGGTTGAATCCATGGTGAGGTGACAGAATATAATATGAAAGCTTTAGTTTTCCATACATTCGGAGGGCCAGAGGTGCTGACTCTTCAAAATATCCCGGAGCCGGCGCTTCAGTCCGGAACGGTAAAAGTTCGGACACGAGCGATCGGTCTCAATTATGCGGATATCTATCGGCGGCGCGGGAACTACCATCTGGTCGGTGAACCGCCGTACATACTGGGTTATGAAGGAGCAGGCGTGGTCGAGGAGGTTGCGTCTGATGTGGAGGGCATCCGAGTCGGAGACCGCGTCGGGTTCGCGGATGTGCCGCATGCGAATGCGGAGCTTGTCCTTGTGCCTGCTGACCGGGTCATCAAGCTTCCGGAAGGCATCAGCTTCGAGGCAGCCGCAGCTGTACTGCTGCAGGGGCTGACGGCGCAATATCTTGTCAACGACAGCTACGTGGTGAAACAAGGGGATAAAGTGCTTGTTCACGCGGCGGCAGGTGGCGTTGGCCAGCTGCTCATTCAATTGTGTAAGGCAAGAGGAGCCGTAGTCATCGGCCTCACTTCCAGCGCTGAGAAACGTGATGCGGCGCTTGCCGCAGGGGCAGACGAAGTATTTCTGTACAATACGGACTGGGTGAGTGACGTGTTGAAGTGGTCTTCAGGTGCAGGTCTCGATGTGGCATACGACTCCGTAGGTTCTACGTTGATGGACAGCTTCCAAGCGGTTCGCATCAAAGGAACGGTCGTTTTCTTCGGGATGGCGGGAGGCGATCCGGCACCGGTTGATCCGCGGATGCTGATGGATACGAGCAAAACGCTCACCGGCGGCGACCTCTGGAACCACATTACATCGGCGGAGGAACGCAGTAGGCGCGGGAACGCACTGTTTACGGATATGCTGGAGGGCAGGCTCCGCCTGTCAGATCCCAAAACATTCGCACTAGCCGATGGCGCTGAGGCGCATCGCTACTTGGAGAGCCGTGCGAGTACGGGCAAAATTTTGCTGATCCCCTAACTGTGATGATACAATGGTTTTACCACAATTAACCGACTAGGAGTTGACCCCACATGAGTGAAGAAATCAACATGCAAGAGCTGGTTCAGTTCATCGCCGGCAAAACAAAAGCTGCACCGAGCAGCATCGAGCAAGTGCTGCAGCATGAGCAGACGTTTATCAACAATGCGCAAGAGGACAAGAATGGCGAAGTGAATATCGACAGCGATGAGCTGGTGGATTATATTTTGAGCCGGCCGGGGCTGAAGCTGGACGAGCTGACGGTGGAAACGATTTTGGACGTTGAGATGGAATATTTGATGGATAAAGGCATTGCCGGCTACGTCGACTAATCGCATCTAAACGAGGCTGAGGCCCATGACTCTTCTTGAAGAGTTGTGGGCCTTTTTTGTTATGCGCGAAAAAATATCAAGTTGCGGGTAGAGTGCCGTTTCCTCTTTCTTATCGACTGCACATACATAGTACTAGATTGATAGATAGTGGAAAAGTCCATGAAGGAGGATCGTATGCCTCATACCGCGCTGGCTCGATTATTTAAAGACATGTATGTCGTTCTCGAAGAGGCTAACCAAAGAAAAATCCCGTTTGAACAGGTCGTATACGAATGGAAACGAAAAGCCGCTCACCCGCTTGCGCTGCCTCATGCCGAGCCGATTACCTCCCCTTTTCATCCCCCGGTGCAAGCTTCGCGATCTGTGTTTGCATCCCGAATTGCCATTATTGGAGGCGGTCTGGCCGGTCTGACTTGCGCGTATCGGCTGGAACAGGCAGGCTTCGCACCGATCGTGTTCGAGGCTGATCATAAAAAGATTCCCGGCCGAGTCGATACCCGGCGCGGCGCTTTTGACGATGGGCAGTCGATTGAACGCGGCGGGATGCTGATTGATACCGGCCATGTTGCTTTGCGCAGGCTAATTGACGAGCTTGGCCTTACGCTGAATGATTTGCTGCTTGCCGAGGTGGAGGGTACGGAGCCTTGTTATTATTTTGACGGCGTGCCTTATACGCTGGCGGATGCGACGCGAGACTTTCAGGCGGTTGTGCCGAAGCTAAATGCGGACTTGAAGGCTGCAGGATTCCCAACGCTGTATAACCAACATACGCCTCGGGGCCTTGAGCTCGACCGGATGTCGGTCGTGGATTGGATTGAAGAGAGCGTGCCCGGCGGCAAGCTTTCGAAGTTCGGGAAGCTGATCGATATGGCCTGCAACATTGAGTATGGGGCGGAGTCCTCGCAGCAGAGTGCTTTGAACTTCCTATATCTTCACGATTATATCCCTGATGGGGAGAAGTTCAGTGTGTTTGGCGTGTCGGATGAGCGGTACCATGTGCGCGGGGGGAACGATCAAATTATGCATCGCCTGTTGGACAGGCTTGCGCCCGGCACTTTGCAGCGCGGCTGCCGGTTAATCGCAATCGCGGAGGCGTCAGATGGCAGTTACCGGCTGACCATGCAAGATCGGAGCGGCACGCATGAGGTGATCGCGGAGCATGTGGTGCTCACGATTCCGTTCTCGATTCTGCGCAGTTCTGTGGACTACAGCAAGGCGGGTTTTCGGCCGCTGAAGCTTGCAGCGATTGAGGAGCTCGGCATGGGGTCAAACAGCAAGCTTCATGTGCAGTTCACCGACCGTCATTGGACTTCGGCCGGCTGTAACGGCGACACCATCACAGATGGCGGCTATCAAAATACGTTCGATGTTACCCGCGGCCAGCCGGGCAAATCCGGTATTCTGGTCGCGTATACGGGGGGCAACGCGGCTGATGGGATGAACCTCGGCTCGCTGCCGGAGCGAGCGCAGCAGTTTCTGCATCAGCTGGAGCCGGTAATACCGGGTATTACGCAGCGCTGGAACGGCAAGGTAACGCGCGACTATTGGCCGGGCAATCCGTTCTCCCTCGGTTCGTATGCCTACCGTAAGGTCGGGCAGTATACCAAGTTCACAGGCATTGAGGCGGAGCGCGAGGGCAGCAAGGGTGCCTGCCATTTTGCCGGCGAGCACACCTCCGTCGTCTTCCAAGGCTACATGAACGGCGCCGTCGAAAGCGGCGAGCGCGCCGCCGAGGAGATCATGGAGGCGCTTCAGACGGAGGAGAGTAAAGAGTAGCTCTTAGAGCAACACATACGCCGAAAGTCAGCGAAAACGAGTAAAGAGTACCTCCTAGGGCAACACATTCGATGAAAAACGGCGGGAATGAGTCAAGAGTAGCTCCCAGAGCAACACATTCGCCGAAAGTCGGCGGGAACGAGTAAAGAGTAGCTCTTAGAGCAACACATACGCCGAAAGTCAGCGAAAACGAGTAAAGAGTAGCTCCTTGGGCAACACATTCGATGAAAAACGGCGGGAACGAGTAAAGAGTAGCTCCTAGAGCAACACATTCGCCGAAACGCTGTGGAACCGAGTAAAGAGTAGCTCTTAGAACAACACAAGAAGTTCACCCAGATGTCTACATGGCGAGCAAAAGCGCTGAATATAGCGCAATAAGCAAACTCAGCGAATATGATGCAAGAAGCACATCCAGAGATCTACATGGTAGCGGAAGCAGCAAATTTCGAGCAAGAAACTCACCTAGATCTCACCCAGCGATCCACTTGCTACGAAGCACCAACCAACAAAAAAGGCGGAGCAGGAATTTCACCTGCGCCGCCTTTTTGCTGCCCTATTCGCCCAAGGTTACTTGTTCGTGGCGTGCTGCTTGTTGCCCAGCTGTTTGGCCGGGGCACCCTTGCCCTGGCGCTGTTTATTGCCTTCGTCTTTGGCCTGTGTATCGTGTACTTTGTTCACGAAATCGCTCGTTTGATCCATGTCGTTACCTCCTTCGGAATTCGCCTCTGTTAGTCTGACCAGACCCGGCTGCAAACATGCAAGAAACGCCTATTTCACGCAGTTTTTGCGCCTTTTCGTCACAATCTATGAATATCGGAAAATAAAGTTTGCAACTGCTATTTTCCGACATTTTACACTCTTGTTTCCTTCTATGAAAGCGCTACAATAATAGTAACAACAACCCAGGAGGTGATTACTATGAGCCATGAGGAAGAGATCATTTCAGAAGAAATTTCAAGCGAGCTGGAGGCAGTTGAAGAAGTAGCTGCAGCTAGCGAAGAAGCTGCAGAAGAAGCAGCTGAAGCATCCGAGGAAGCCGAAGAAGCAGCTGAAGAAGCTGAGGAAGCGGCAGAAGAATCCGAGGAAGAAGCATCTGAAGAAGAAGCATCATCGGAAGAGGAAGCAGCTGTAGAAGCTGAAGAATCCGAAGAAGTTGCGGAAGAGGCTGCTGCCGAAGAACAAGCAGCAGATGGAGAAACGGAATAATGATATTCATCATTTCTTATAAACAATAAGGGCTTTCCCGAGTGTCTGTTAATGGACGCGGGGGAGCTCTTATTTTTGTATAATAGGAGGCAAAGGCTACAACACAACAAGAAATACAAGAAATGAGGCTGCACACGCTGATGGCTCCGGATTCATTCTTGTGGGACTTGCCCACGCTGCTCGTTCTGTTCGCGCTTGGATTAGTCGCTTCAACCTTCGGTGCCGTCGTCGGTCTCGGAGGCGGCGTCATCATTATACCTGCGCTGCTGCTGCTCGGCCCTTCCATGCTGGGCATGGACATTGATACAACGCTGGCGGTCGGCGTTTCGCTGGGCGTACTCGTATTCACTTCCTTGACGTCGACGATCACGTTCTACCGAGAGGGCAAAACCGATCTGCGCTGCGCGCTCTTCTTCTCCATCTCGAGCGGTCCGATGTCGGTGGTCGGTGCCAGCTTAACCTCGCTGTTTGAGCCTGACGTCTTCCGCCGGGCGTTCGGGTTCTTCATGCTGTTCATGGTAGTACTGCTGCTGCTTCGCAGCCGCATCAAACCTTTTCGCGGAAAATGGCGATACGCCAAAACATACATGGATGGAAGCGGAGCCCAGCTCGAATATGGCTACAGTATGCTGCCTGCACTCATTATCGGAGGGGTAGTCGGCCTGATTTCAGGACTTCTTGGCATCGGAGGCGGCGTGCTGCTTATCCCGGCCATGGTGCTGCTCTTCCGGTTTCCGCCGCATATCGCGACTGCGACTTCGATGTCCGTCATCTTGGTGTCGGCACTGTTCGGCAGCGGCATGCATCTGTATCGCGGGGAGTGGGACTGGCAGCTTGTGCTGCCGCTTGCCCCGGGAGCGCTGATTGGCGGCTACGTTGGAGCGATCATCTCACGCAAAATCGGCAGCAAGCTGCTCATTCGCATAATGTGCGCAGCGCTTGCGTTGTTTGCCGTGCGCATGATTTTGACTTAGCCTATAATAAAATCATCTTATTCGACCGGGAGGCATCGCTGCATGTCGCAACCTATACCGATCGGCCTGCTGCAGCTGGCCCCATACGTGCGGTATGTTCACTACAATGAAGGCGATGACCGCTACCGCGTGCCCCGCAGAATAATCTACGATTATGAATTTATCTATGTGACGCGAGGCAGTGCCTGCTACACGCTCGGCGACGTGGAATATGTGCTGCGTGCGGGCGATCTGCACATCATTCCTCCGCTCACGGTTAATGCATGCAGGGTGCCGGAAGGTGGTTCTTTCGCATATTACGCCTGCCATTTTGACCCGATCTACTTGGGGCAGGAGCAGGATTTCTCGGACGACGTCTACGTCAAAGTAGACTATGCGAATCTCCCCGAGGTGCCGGTGCAGGAGGGACTGCTGGAGCGGCAGACGTTGCAGTTTACCGATTTCGAGCTGCCGGCTGTCTACCATTCCGGAGCGCAATCGCATCGATTCGGTGATCGGTTCGCCGAACTGCTGGACCTGTTCACCGACAAACCCTTCGGTTACCAGGTGCGGATGCGCGCCTGTCTGCTCGATGTGATCGGGCTGCTGCTTGCAGACACGCATACCTCCGAGGGCATTAAACAGGACAGTCCTCATAAGTCCATGATTGCAGAAATGATCGAGCTGATGCGCCAAGGCTATCGCACGGAGCTCGACATAGACGCGATCGTGCGCAGCTACGGCATGACGGCCAAGTATGCCCGCACGCTCTTCAAACAAGCGACCGGCCTCTCTTGGACGCGCTACTTGGCGCGGTTTCGCATGGAGCGGGCCAAAGAGCTGCTTCGGCAAGGGGAATTGTCCGTCGGCGAAATTGCCGTATTGTGCGGCTATGAGGACTTGCATTATTTTAGCCGGCTCTTCAAGAAGCTTGAAGGGATACCGCCGCGCGCCTACGGCGATTCCCTGCGCGGAACCCCCTAGGCGCGGCTAGCTATTTCAAAGCAACTTCTCTGCTAACCGCCTCTTTCGCTTTTTGTGCAAAAAATAACGCCTGCGCTCCAAATACAGGATCATCGCGGCTGGGGTAGGATGGACCTAGCAGATGATCCTTTTATTCGTTTGGAGGCCGATTGATACGATGAGCAAACCTGTTGAAGTAGCCGTCTATTATTTTCCGAACTATCACGTGGATAAACGCAATGAAGCCTGGCATGGCAAAGGGTGGACGGAGTGGGAGCTGACGAAGCGCGCTGAGCCGCGTTTTGCAGGTCACGATCAGCCGAAAGTGCCGCTGTGGGGCTATGAGGATGAAGCAGACCCTGCCGTCATGGCGCGCAAAATCGATGCCGCTGCCGACCATGGCGTGGATACGTTTATTTTCGACTGGTACTGGTACGAGGATGGGCCGTATTTGGATCGAGCGCTTGAGGAAGGTTTTCTTGGCGCGGATAACAATAGCCGGTTGAAGTTTGCACTAATGTGGGCGAACCATGATTGGATGGATATCCATCCGGCTCAGCGGAGCACGCCGTACAATATTTTGGCGCAAGGTACGGTTAGCCGGGAGGCATTTACGCAGGCAACCGATCACATGATTCGGACGTACTTCACTCGGTCGAACTATTGGCGCGTGGATGGGAAGCTGTATTTCTCGGTGTACGAGCTGATGAGCTTGGTCAAAGGGCTTGGGAGCATCGAGGCGACGAGAGAGGCGCTTGAGGATTTCCGGACCCGTGTCCGCGCGGCCGGGCTGGGCGAGCTGCATCTGAATGCGGTTGTATGGGGCGTGCAGATTCTTCCCGGCGAGCAGAAGATCACCAACGGCAACGAGCTGCTGGCTGCGTTAGGTATCGACAGTATCTCCTCGTACGTATGGATTCACCATCAGGAGCTGCCGACGTTTCCGGAGACGCCCTATGCCGAGATCAGCTTGAAATCGGCTGAGGATTGGTCTAAATTCTCCGCGATGTACGGCTTGCCTTATTTGCCGAATGTGACGATGGGCTGGGACTCTTCGCCGCGAACCGTGCAGTCGGACGCGTATGATAATCTGGGCTATCCTTATATGGGCATGTTGTCCGGCAACACGCCGGCACAGTTTGAGCTGTCGCTTGTGAGGATGAAGCAGTTTCTGACGAGCGGGGAGAACGGCTTCCCGGCGTTTACGGTTAACGCATGGAACGAGTGGACGGAAGGCAGCTACTTGGAGCCGGATACGAAGAATGGAATGGCGTATTTGGAAGCGATCAAGCGCGTGTTTGGCTAAACAGAGTCGATAAAAATCCCCTTCACCGAGGGATGCAGCGCAAGTTAGCGCTGCTGCCCGGATGAAGGGGATTTTTTGTGCCGGTGCTGCTGTCATTGCCGATTGGCCGATTTGCCGACCAATACGAGGAAGATCAAGAGCGCCAGAATATCGAGAGCGGCAATGATGATGCCCATCGGAATTGCCGTGTTGCTGCCCGCGATACCGACAAAAGGCGCAACGATGGAGCCGAACATGAACGACATGAGTCCTTGCAGCGCGGAGGCGCTGCCGGCGGCATGGCCTTGACTGCGCATCGCGAGCGAGAAGCCCATCGTGGTCACGATTCCGACGCTTGCGACAACGAAGAACAGCGGAAGCAATACGAGCAGCAGCGGCGCATGGATAAGCAGCATAAGCAGCAATGTGACGCCGCCGATTGCAGCCAGGCAAAGTCCGGTGACGAGGAGCTTCGCCTCGTTCACGCGGCCTGCCAGCCGGCCGGCGACTTGGCTGGCCACGATAATGCCGAGCCCGTTAATAGCGAAACAGAGACTGAATACCTGCGGAGATACGCCATACACATCCTGCAGTACGAACGGCGAGCCGGAAATGTAGGCGAACATCGCGGCCATGACGAAGCCCTGCGCCAATGCGTAGCCTATGAACGAGCGGTTCGTCAGCAATCCGCGGAACGTCGAGAGCGTGTTTAATATCCCGCCTTTCGCACGCCGATTGATCGGGAGTGTCTCAGGAAGACCCAGTAGTACGGCAAGGAACATAATAAGACCGATTGCACCCAGCACGACAAACACGCCGTGCCAAGTCATAAAGTGAAGCAGCTGCCCTCCGAATATGGGGGCGGCGATCGGCGCAATGCCGTTGACGAGCATGAGCAGCGAGAAGAACTTGGTTAGCTCAGGCCCCGTGTACAAGTCGCGCACGATTGCGCGTGCGATCACGATACCGGCGGCACCGGCTAAACCCTGTACGAATCGCAGTACGATGAACGTGCCGATCGATGGCGCGATTGCACATAACAACGAAGATACGGTGTACAACAGCAAGCCAATCAGGAGCGGCTGCCTGCGGCCGCGCACATCGCTGATTGGGCCTGCGAACAGCTGTCCGAGCGCGAGTCCGATCAGGCAAGCAGTTAGGCTGAGCTGCGCGAGCGAGGTACTCGTGTTTAAATCGTCTGCCAGCTTCGGCAGCGCGGGCAAATACATATCGAGCGACAGCGGTCCGAATGCGCTCAGCGAGCCGAGCACGGCCGCCGTCCAGAGCCGTCTCGAGCGCGGCATGCCGGCGGTTGCGCCTGTCAGTTGATTCATAAGGTGACTTCCTTTCTGCTAGCCGTGTAAGTAGCTCTATTTATTATAGTACACCCCTTCGGACTGTCAACGAACGAGCGCTCCGATAATTGCCTTGACATGTACAATCCTGGGGCTAAGAGGAGGAATGAACCAAGGAAGAAGTTAGCATACTATCCCCAAAGAATAAGGGGGGAATGACAACGATGAATACAAGATCAAACCGCTTCTATATGACGCTTGCGGCAGCTGCGCTGCTGACCTTTACTATGCCCGCCTGCGGCAAGCAAGAATCAAACAATCATGCCGATGCGCCGGGCACCAATCTACTGGAAACCATCAAGTCGAACGGCGAGATTACGATTGGTACGGAGGGCACCTATGCCCCATTTACCTTTCACGATAAAGACGGGAAGCTTACGGGATTTGACGTGCAGATCGCGGAAGAAGTGGCCAAGCGGCTCGGCGTAAAAGCGAAGTTCATCGAAACGAAGTGGGACGGCATGCTTGCCGGTCTTGATGCGAAGCGCTTCGATATGGTGGCGAACGAGGTCACGATTCGGGATGACAGGAAGGAGAAATATGATTTCTCCGATCCTTATATTGTCTCGAAGGCCGTGCTGATCGTGCAGGAGAGCAACACCGACATTAAGAAGCTGGCGGATCTCAAAGGCAAGAAGTCGGGGCAGTCGCTAACGAGCGACCTGGGTGATATTGCAAAAGCAAACGGTGCGCAGATTGTTCAGATAGACGGCTTTAACCAAGCGATCGATCTGCTCACCTCGGGCCGGATTGATGCGACCATCAACGACAAGCTGAGCTTCCTGGATTTGAAAAAGCAGCGTCCGGATGTTCCGATTAAAGTCGTCGACGAGACGAATAATGCATCCCGAAGCGGCTTGCTGCTCCATAAGGGCAATGCGGAGCTGGTCACTGCCATTAATAAGGCATTAGCTGATATGAAAGCGGACGGCACCTATTTGACGATTTCCAAAACCTATTTTGGCGAGGATGTATCGCAGTAAAGAGGGCGGTTGATCATTATGAGCGATCGCACAGAGCGGCTGCTGCAGATCTTTTTGGATTCTTTTCTGCCCTTGCTTCACGCGGGATTAGCGTTTACCGTACCATTGACGCTTATTTCGTTTGTACTTGGGCTGCTGCTGGCCGTCGTGACCGCGCTTGTACGGCTGTCGGAGATGCGCGCGCTGGCACAGCTGGCGCGCTTCTATGTTTGGATTGTCCGCGGGACGCCGCTGCTCGTGCAGCTCTTTATTATTTTCTACGGCCTGCCGAGCGTGGGAATTACGATTGATGCCTTCCCGTCGGCGGTGATTGGCTTCTCGCTGAGCGTAGGTGCGTACGGCTCGGAAATCATTCGTGCCGCCATCATCTCCATCCCGCGCGGACAGTGGGAGGCGGCGTATTCACTCGGGCAGACGAGGTTGACAGCGCTGCGCCGGATCATCCTGCCGCAGGCAGCACGGGTGTCTGTTCCGCCTCTGTCGAACTCGTTTATCAGCTTGGTGAAGGATACGTCGCTGGCGGCGACGCTCACGCTCACGGAGTTGTTTCAGAAAGGCCAGCAAATTAGTGCAACCGTCTACGAGCCGCTGCTCATCTATTGCGAAGTGGCGCTGATCTATTTGCTGCTGTGCACGGTGCTGTCCATACTCCAGCGCCGATTGGAACGATATTACGAACGGTATGATGCCGGGTAGAGGAGCGTGACGAAGGCGCGATGATCCAGGTTCAAAATCTAACGAAATCGTTCGGCTCCTCGGCCGTGCTGAGAGGCATCGATATGCACCTCGAGCAAGGCAGCGTGCTCGTCGTTATTGGCCCGTCCGGCTCAGGCAAATCAACGCTGCTGCGCTGCCTGAATGTGCTGGAGGTTCCGACCTCAGGCTCGGTTGCGATTGGCAATGCGAGCATCGACTTTCGGCCCGGCGTGAAGCCCAAGATAACCGATGTGCTGTCGCTGCGGCGGCAAACGGGGATGGTATTTCAGGCGTATCATCTCTTTCCTCATTTGACTGCCATTCAGAATGTCATGGAGGGGCAGATTACGGCATTACGCCGATCGAAGGCGCAGGCAAGAGCAAGGGCGCTGGAGCTGCTCGAAAAGGTTGGTCTCGCGGATAAGGCGGATGCTTACCCGCATCAGCTATCCGGCGGTCAGCAGCAGCGGATCGGGATAGCGCGTGCCATGTCCATCGATCCCAAGCTGCTGCTCTTCGATGAGCCGACCTCGGCACTCGATCCCGAACTGGTGCAGGAGGTATTGAAAGTCATCCGCGAGCTTGCCAAAGAAGGACGTACGATGATGATCGTGACGCATGAAATGAAGTTTGCTCGTGAAGTGGCTGACCGCATTATCATGATCGACGAGGGCGTGATCGTCGAAGAAGGCCCACCTGAGCAAATATTTGGAAGCCCTCGGCAGGAGCGAACTAAGCAGTTTTTATCGATTTTGATGGAGAAATAACAGTCAAACTGGAAAATATGGAAATATGTTTACATTTGAAAGCCCCGTCCTGTCTAAGGATGGGGTTTTTTTATGCCGAAATTCCCCCCATTGTCGGTTGGTGGGATTGCAAGTAGATTTACATAATAGAGTTGCTCTATTCTATTATTTTTTCTACTTGAAGGAGAGTCGGTATGCAGAAAAGCAGCAGAAATAAGCTTGTTTCGAAAGTTATTGTCGGCAGTATGCTATTGTCGCTTGCCCTTCCTTTTAACGTCTATGCAGCGAGTCCCTTTCAGGACGCTAGTCCTTCCAACTACAATCTCTCACCGGCACAAAAGAGCGCATTGAAACAGCTAGACTTCAAGCGTCCTGTCATTTCACCTGATCTGGACCTCAAGAGCTCGGCCTCCGTGCCGGTAATCATCGAGTTTAAGCAGGCGCCGGCACAGGTTGAATTGCTCAAACAATCTTCTGAAGGCGTAACCATTTCCCCCAACGAAGCGTTTGAAGAGGCTGAAGACGACCATGCGACGTTCAAAAGCTATGTGCAGCAATTGGTAGAGAAGAAAGCGGCCGAGCAGGGTCCTTCTACCTTTGAAGCTGAAGAAATAACGATCACCAGAGAATATCGTCATGCTTTTAACGGCGTGGCAATGACGCTGCCTGGCAAGGATATTGAAAGCCTGCTTCGTTCAGGCGTCGTTAAAACGATTTATAAGGACAATGTCGTACAGCTGGATCCGAAAGAGATGGAACTGCTAACCGGTGCAGAAGCCGCACCGCAATCCGATGCGCCGTCCACCGATAACTCGATTCCGCTGGATGGCATTAATGACTTGCATGCGCAGGGCATTAAAGGCCAAGGGATTAAAGTAGGCGTACTTGACACGGGCATCGACTATAATCATCCGGATTTGACGCATGCCTACAAAGGCTACCGCGCGCAAGAAGGCGTGGATCCGAAGACGATTGATCCGTCTTCCGTAAAAGGCTGGGACGCCATCGATAACGATGCGGACCCGATGGAAACCACGTACAAGGATTGGCAAGCATCCGGCGAAACGGAGGATCAGGGAGGCGGAACCTACTATACGTCTCACGGCACGCACGTATCGGGAACAATCGTTGGACGCGCCGAGAACAGCGCAACCGACGCTCCGACACTTGGCGTAGCGCCTGAGGCGGACTTGTACGTGTACCGCGTCTTGGGCCCGTACGGCTCCGGCACGGAGAGTCAGATCATGGCGGGGATTGATAAAGCCGTTCAGGATGGCATGGATGTCATCAATCTTTCTCTTGGGGTTATGGTTAATGACCCGCTCATGGCCGAGGCTGTCTCGATCAATAACGCTACGCTGCTTGGCGTGGTATGCGCGGTAGCGGCAGGGAATGCGGGACCGGATGAGAAAACGGTAACCTCCCCTGGTACGTCGCCGCTCGGCATTACGGTAGGTGCAAGCGATTTTGCGATTGCGCTGAAGACCATGACGGGCAGCGTGTCGGATGCATCCGGTTCGATTGCACTGGATGAGATGCATGTTATTGCATACAACTATTCCTCGATGGAAGGCTTGTTGAACACGGAACAACCTTTCGAGATCGTAGATGTAGGGTTAGCGGATACGGCTGACTTCGAAGGCAAGGACCTTACGGGTAAAGTCGCTTTCATTCAGCGCGGAACGCTTCCGCTTCAAACCAAAGTAGAAAATGCAGCGAAAGCAGGCGCTATTGCCGCGATCATGTCGAATAACGTAGATGGCGATATTCCGTTTGTTGGCGATGGATCTGGCTTAATCCCTACCTTCGGAACCACCCAAGCAAATGGTGAGGCCTTGAAAGGAATGGCAGCTCCGAAAGTGTCGTTCAGCTCCATGGGAAGCACTGTTACAGAAGGCGGCCATCTAGCTGGTTTCAGCGGAGTGGGCCCGGTTAACGGCAGCTATGATATCAAACCGGATGTTGTTGGACCAGGCGTGAATGTCTATTCCACTTACCCGGAGTATATTCACAGCAAGGAAGAAGGCATTGACTACTCGCATGCTTATGCGCGAATCTCCGGCACATCGATGGCAACGCCGCATGTAGCGGGTATCGCAGCGCTGATCTTGCAGCAGCATCCGGATTATACGCCGTTCGATGTTCGAGCAGCGCTGATGAATACGGCCGACGATCTGAACGGCGATTACTCCGTTTATCAAGCCGGCGCAGGCGAAGTCGATGTGAAGGAAGCCGTGAATGCGGACGTGTCCATTACGGTGTTGAACAAAGTCCAGACGCTCGATCAGACGGGTATGCCGGTTACAATTGACAACCCTACGGGTTCGATTTCCTACGGCAATCACGCGAAGTTCACGGATATTGGCGAAAGCAGAAATATGACCATCGCGAATCATAGTGCAACCGATAAAACATTTACGTTCGCTGCTGAGTTCTTCGCAGGTGGCAGCGTGAGTGCGACTGACAACAACGTTACGGTGGATGTGGGCGGCGTCGATTCCATTATGGTCCCTGCCGGCGAATCGGTAACATTGCCAGTCACTGTTGTCGTTCCGTCGACTGCGGCGAATGGCAGATATGAGGGCTATGTCCACCTTACTAATGCAGAGAAGGCTGATGAGAAGTATCAGGTTCCATTTGCAATTCGCGTCGTGGAGCCGGGTATTGACTATATGTATCTGTTTAATCCGGCGTTTATGTCGGAGTATCCGGCGGTTAGCCACCCGGAGCAAGACGGAATGAAATTTATGATGTTCCAGCTGAACAGCGCTATGCAATCGATCGAAACAGTGATTATGGATAAAGACGGAAATCCGATCGGCAGTTTTGCTCCAGTGCCCAGAGATGCAGTCGATGCTCCTCTCGATGAGCTGCTCTGGATTCAAGTAGGCGAATGGTTTTACCCCTATATTGGGGAGCCTGCAGACAACCATATATCGACGCAGCCCGAACTTTTGAAGGAAGGCGAATATACGCTGCAAATGATTGCGAAGGATGCAGAGGGCCGTACCTTCACGAAAGAGTCCATGTTTATTATTGATAATAAACGTCCTATGCTTACGTTCAATGATTATGCGCCAGGCGTATATGAAGTCGATGACTCCATGTTCACGACGGAATCATTGGAAGGAACGAGCCATGAAGCGATTTGGATTCATGCCAATCTGTTCGACGAGGGAACGGCAAAGCTGACGCCGCTCGGCATCACGCAATCCGCTAATCATCTCTTCTATTACCAAGATCAGATTTCAGAGATCGATGGTGAATTCAAGGTGGAGGCGAACGGCGATGTGAAATTCGGTGTTACGCGCGGCGATCTAATCGATCCGGAAACGAAAAAGGATCGGCCGATGACACTGACGCTGTTCCCGATCGATTTGGCGACGAACGGTTACTTGATCGCTGATTTCCAGCACTATGGTTTTATTAAAGCTGGATCTCCGTATGTCGTGCCTGATTATGATAAGGATCGTGTGGCCCTGGGGGATGAGATCACAATGACACTCAACCTAAACAATGTAGAAGACTTGATCGCAGGCAAATATGATGTAAGTTATTATAAATTCTTTGAATTTGTAGATGTCAAAGTAAACGATGCGTTCAAGGCTATGGCCGATGATGCCGGCGTTACCGTCAAGCTGGATGAACCAATCCTGAAGGGCGATCCGGTGTGGACTTCCAAGGATTTAGTCACCGTCGGCGCTTCCTTAAAGGGTCAAACAGAAGGGTTTGACGGCGATATGCCATTTCTTGATGTGACCTTCAAATTAGTGGATGATAAGAATTTTACCGGACTCGATAAGATGAACATTGAACAGAATATCGAGAAATTTTATTACACGAAAGCAGGCGAGGAAGCAGCAACTGAAATTCCTGTTTTCAATCAGATTAACAGCTTTAAAGTACTGCCTAAACATTCCATTGTGGAAGGCGATATCTATCCTGAGGCGTTCATGACCTTCCAAGGTGATTATGGCTACTTGAATTATCCAAAAGACTACAGTGTGATTGGAGCTCAAGTTTCTGCGAATGTTGACGGTGCGTCCTATAAAGCGACCGTTGCAGCAAACGGCAGATTTACGTTCGATAACCTCCCGCTCAGCGAGAATGAGATTGCATTTACTACCGTGATTCCAGGGCATTTAACAAGCCATACATCAGTGAAAATCGGAAGAACGATGTTTGATGAACCAGTTGGGATGAACGCCGTTATCAACAATGCGCTCAGCCTTGCCGGGGATGTGAACGGCGACCATATGATCGATATTCTAGATGCGCAGTTGGTGGCTGCTCAAGCCTACAAGCGTTCCGATACGAATATCCCTGCGGAAGACGTAAACCAGGATGGACTCGTTGACGGGATGGATCTGGCGTTTATCGACAAGAACTTCCTGGAAGCGGACTCGGAGGCAGTGGGAACAC
Organism: Paenibacillus sp. J22R98; assembly: GCF_059383835.1. Lineage (NCBI taxonomy): Bacteria > Bacillati > Bacillota > Bacilli > Caryophanales > Paenibacillaceae > Paenibacillus > Paenibacillus sp. J22R98. The sequence goes on along the minus strand of NZ_JBXENW010000004.1, from coordinate 304,820 downwards.
CGCAGGAAACCAGCGAGGGTAAAGGTATACAGGACTTTGTCGATCAACTGGCGGCTACTACACCAATTAGCGACCTAACGAATAAATCATCTGCGCAGTACGAGGCTGAATTCGAATGGAGTGCTGTAACGGGAGCATCGGCGATCTCGATCGATCAATCGAGCAATGATGGCGTTACTTGGAAAGCGGCGAAAACGACTGAACCGCTCGCGCTGGACGCTACTTCAGCGAGGATAACGGGCTTGCAAGCAGGTAAAGCGCATAAGTTCAGAATCGTTGTAACAGGCGGTCCGAATGCTGGGATATCCAATATTGTGGATGTAACGACTGAAGCTGGGCCGCTCAACGATTTCACGAATAAAGCAGCAAGTGAGACGGAGGCGGAGTTCGAGTGGAGCGCTGCATTGGAGGCGTCGGAGATTGCTATTGAGCAATCGAGCGATGATGGCGCAACATGGTCGAAATCCGAAACAACGGAAGGGCTTGCTCCCGACGCTGCAATAGGGAAGGTAACGGGGTTGACTCCAGGGGCAGCGTATCAATTCAGAATTGTAGTAACAGGCGGGCCGAACGAAGGTTCATCCAATATCGTCAAACTGACGACACCGGCACCGTACGTTCCGGGAGGTTCAGGCCCAGGCGCACCTACGCCACCGGATAACCCTGTAACCGAAGGCGACAACGGCATTGTTCTAACGCCGGGTGCCGATGAGATCAAGTCGGGCACAACGCCGGATGGTAAAACGAGTATAACGGTTACGCCGGATGCCGAGGATCTTACGAAGGCGTTCGAATCGATGAAAGGCAAAGACGCTTCGGAACAAACGATCGTCATCCATCTCGACCAAGCGGCAGATAATATCGATTTCAAATTGCCGGCAAGCGTGCTTGCTGATGCGGTAGAATCGAGTCCAAACGCGGTTATCTCTGTAGAGACCAATAACGGAAGCTTCAATTTGCCGATCAACTCGGTTGACTTTAAAGGGCTTGCGCAATCGCTTGGTTCCGATCTAAGCAGCATGACGGTATCGATTTCGATGACTGCCCCTACAACGGAGCAACAGCAGCATATTACCGACAGCGCGAAAGCGAACAACATGAATGTTGTCGGCGTCGTTAACTTTACCGTGACTGCAACCGCAGGCGGTAAATCCGAAGAGATCACAAGCTTCGGCAGCACTTATGTAACAAGAACAATCGTTGTAGAAGGTCAAGGCACAGGCAAGGCGTTTATGGCCGTACTCATTGATCCTGCTACAGGCGAGTTATCCTTCATCCCGGCAACGGTAACGAATGACAAAGGCACTGTAGAAGCCGTCATTAAGGCTCCTCATGCAAGCTTCTACGGGATCGTTCAAGTATCGCCCAAAACATTCGCCGATGTGAACACACACTGGGCGAAGAAAGAAATCGAGCTGCTCGCTTCAGCGCTGCTTGTGAAGGGCACTTCCACAAACACATTCTCGCCAAGCAGCACAGTTACGCGCGCGGAGTTTGCCGCGATGCTGGCAAGAGCACTCGGTCTTGAAATGGCGGATACGGCTACTGCGTTTGCAGACGTGCCTGCTGACAAGTGGTACGCAAGCGCGGTTCATGCCGTTGTGGAAGCAGGCATCGTTTCCGGACGCAGCAAGGATAGCTTTGCTCCGAACGCAACGATTACGCGCGAAGAAATGGCTGTCATGCTGGCCGGCGCGCTGAAGTTCGCGGGCAAATCAACCGCTGAAGCGTCGCTCACCTTCACAGACAAAGGCAGCATTGCAGGCTGGGCTCAGGATGCTGTGGCACAAGCTGCAGGCGCAGGCATTCTTCAAGGCAATCATGAAGGAGCATTCGCACCGAAAGCCAATGCAACCCGTGCAGAAGCGGCGGTTGTGCTGAAGCGTTGGCTGCAATTCGTAGGCTTTATGAAATAAACCGGAACACCACAGGCACAGGCATACAGCAAAGCCCGCTCTTCGTTATTCGAGGAGCGGGCTTTTTGCTAGCTGCTGCGGCTGTTTACAATCCGATTCACGGATGCAACCGTGAACACGTAATACAAAGCATATATAACGATGTAAGCTGCCATGGTGCCGACCGCAGTCCAGCTGGCCGCGATGAGATTGATGCTTGCAAGCACCTTCAGAATCATAGCGCTGTGAGCAATGCCGACGATGAGCGGCAAGGCGAAGATAAACAGCGTTTGAACCGCGACCGTTCGGCGAATTTCATGCCGGCTAACGCCGATGTTGCGTAGTATGGCGTAACGTTCGCGGTCTGCATAGGCCTCTGTCAGCTGCTTGAAATAGATAATGCTGCCTGTAGCTGCCAGGAAGACGAGGCCAAGGAAACCGAGTATAAACAGGATGAGACCGCTTCCCTCCAGCCCTTCCCGATAAACCGTATAAAACGGAGACATCTCGCTATCATCATCCGCGGTTACATGGGCTTCAGCATCCGCATCGCTCCGGGGAACGGCAAGTGCCAGCAATGCTTTGGTTGTCTCGCCGGTCTGGCGTTCACCTTTCACCTTGTAGACCTCGTAAGAGATAGGCGTGGTGATCTTCGCCAGCTCAGCAAACCGGTTGTCGCTCACAATAAGCGTGAGATCGGGGTAGCTCCAGCGCAGCACATGATGATCCAGGAGCTTCGACAATTCGAGCGTGGTCCCCGTTCCTTGGTTGTCTTGCCCTGCGGTCTGCAATGTCGTTGGCCCAATGAAGCTTGATGGAGCAAGATCTGACGTATAGCGCGGGCGAACGATTGCCGCCTCATCATCGCTCAGCGAGGCAGCGGCCGCCGGGAAGCCAAGTGCTTCGGCAGCGGCATTATACGCGCTGGCGGACATCACCTTGATCGGCATCTCCGTAGCCTCAAAGCCGCCGGGAATATAGGCAAGCTTGGAGAAATCCGCATGAAGGCGGATGACCGGAAGCTGCATATGGGCCGTAACCGGATGCTCCTTGTCGGCCGCGATGAGTGCGGTCGCCGGTTTACTGAGCTCTGCGCGGCTGATCCAGCTATAGCTGAAAGGCGCTGCTTCCTCAGCTGCTTGTCCGTTGCCCGTATACATGATGTACCCCGTGCTGACGGCGCTTAGTGTCATGGCGCTCAGCAGAGCTATCATGGTCAGCGTGCGCGTATTGCCTTTCATCCGGTACACAAGCTGCGAGACAGCAACGAGGTTCATCCCTGCGTAGTAGCGGGATTTGTTGCGCTTTGCGAGTTGCAGCAGCCGAACGATGCCGGAACGAAACAGCAGGTAGGTACCGGCAATGAGGCCAACTACGAACAGGAGTAAATTTCGCCCCATCTCCGCGGTGGTCGTGATCGACTCAAATACGATCCAATAGCTGCCGGCCAGCAATAATGCTGCTGCTATTGCAGCAACCAGCGAAGTGCGCGGGGCATGTTCGCCTTCTTTCTCGGCCTGAAACAGCTCGATCAATTGAAACCGATAGACAAGGCGATAGGCTCGTACAGACACGAGCAGGATAAGAATCATAAAGACGATGATGGTGTTGACCGTCGCTGCGCCGGAGAAATGAAAACTGACGTCCACGGCGGAGTCGAGCAGCTTAAGGAAGATCATCGTGAACATCTTGGAGAGCAGCGTCCCGAGCAGGATACCTGCGGCAAGCGCGGCTGCGCCAAGCATGAGATTCTCGTAAAAGAGCAGCTGCCCAACGGTCCGCTTGCGGACGCCCAGCAGCGTGTATAGCCCGACCTCTTTTTTTCGCCGCTTCGTAAAGAAGCCGTTTGAATACCAGATGAACACAGCTACGAACACAATAAGCAGAACAGAGGCACCCAGAAAGATGTTGTCAATGCCCCCCTGAAGCTCCATTGAAGCCTGGGTTTCACTGCTGTACATGAGAGAAACGAACGTAAAGTAGATAACGACGCTTAAGACCAGGGAGATGAAATAGAGCAAATAGCTGCGCGCATTCCCAAGCAGGTTCTTCTTGACCAAACTAAACAAGGTCACCGGAGCCACCTCCAAGCACGGCCAGCACATCAAGCACCTTCTTGAAGAACTGACTGCGAGGCATCGATCCGCGTGCCAGCTCTGTAAATAACGTCCCATCCTTTATAAAAATAACCCGTTTGCAGTAGCTCGCGGCAAACGCATCATGCGTCACCATGAGAATCGTCGCGGGGTCTTGTTCATTCAGCCCTTTCAGACTATCCAGCAAATCAGCCGCCGATTTCGAATCCAGTGAGCCGGTCGGTTCATCCGCTAGCAGCAAGCTTGGCCGCGTAATCATCGCGCGGGCGGCGGCGGTCCGCTGCTTCTGACCGCCGGAGATGTGATACGGATACTTATCGAGGATCGCTCTAATTCCGAAGGTGGCGGCTGCCTCCTCGGCACGGCGCTCCATATCTGCGGCATTCGCCTTAGACAGAGCTAGCGGCAATATAATATTCTCCCTCACCGTCAGCGTATCAAGCAGATTGAAATCTTGAAAAATAAAACCGAGCTTGCTGCGGCGAAACGCCGATAGCTGCGCCTCATTCATCCGCAGAATCGACTGTCCATCGATGACGATATCGCCCGAGGTGGGCTGATCAATCGTGGCCAGCAGATTCAGCAGCGTTGTTTTGCCTGAACCGGATGGACCCATTATGCCGACGAACTCGCCCTCTTGGACCGTTAAATCAATATTTTGCAGCGCCGTGTAGATGTTGCTCTTGGCACCGTACACTTTACGAATCGCTGTTGCTTCCAGAATGGTCTTCATTGTCCGTTGTCCTCTCCATTAGGCGCTCATCGCACCAGGTATAGCTCCATTGTACAGGAATCAATCCTAGCTTAAGCTTACAGCTTCCGCCGGGAACCTTACAGAATTGTCAGGTTGGTTGCTTCCTATTCGGGCCGAAGGTAACATGAAGGAAGAAACCATTGCAGGGAGCGAAGGCTACGTTGAAAATCATGATCGTCGAGGATGACGCAACCATACGGGAGATGATCTGCGAGTCGCTGAACAAGTGGGGGTTCGAGACAGCGGCTATCGTCGATTTCCAAGACGTCATGGGGCGGTTTGCCCGCGAGGAGCCGCATCTTGTGCTGCTCGATATTAATTTGCCGGTCTTCGATGGCTTCTACTGGTGCAGCGAAATCCGCGCCGTGTCGAAGGTGCCTATCCTCTTTATTTCCTCGCGCAATACCCCTATGGATATGATTATGTCCATGAATATGGGCGGGGATGATTTTATCCAGAAGCCGTTTCACCCCGATGTGCTCATTGCTAAGATTAACGCGCTGCTGCGCAGAACGTATACCTACATGGACGCACAAACGAGCGCCATCGAGCATGGCGGCATTGTCCTGAATTTGAAGGACGGAGCCCTGTATCAAGGCGAGCGGAAGGCGGAGCTGACGAAGACGGAATTCGTCATTATGAGCCTGCTGATGCGGCAGAAAGGGTCCATAGTCAGCCGAACGAAGCTGATGCGCAGTTTGTGGGAGGACGAAAGCTTCGTTGACGACAATACGCTGACCGTCAATATCGTGAGACTGCGCAAGAAGCTGGCTGAACTCGGCCGAGAAGACTTCATAGCGACCCGGAAAGGGCAGGGGTACATGATCGAATGACCTTTCTCTCTTATTTGAAGGACAAGCGTTATTATTTAAGCTGGTTTGCGGTCGTGCTGCTGTTTGTGACTGTCATGCTGATCGTCAGCGGCAACGGTTGGAGCGACGTGGTCTACATCGATGGAAGCTGCCTCGTGTTCGCCATCATCTATGTCGTGGCAGGCTACTATTATCGGCGTTCGTTCTACAGGGAGCTGTCGGAGCTGATCCATAGCGGCGAACTGGAACGATTCGAAGCACTGCCGGATCCGCAAAATGAAGCGCAATCGCTTTACTTCGCGCTTCTTCGCAGCCAGCAGGAGACCTACGTCAAGCGTCTTCAGCAGGTGCAGCTGGAAATGAAGGATCATCAGGATTTTGTCATGTCCTGGATCCACGAGGTGAAGCTGCCCATTACCGCAAGCAAGCTGCTGCTGTCGGGCAGTGAGGATAAGCCGGTCGATGAGCTGGTCGATAAGCTGGAGGATGAGATCAACAAAATCGACAGCTATGTCGAACAGGCGCTGTACTATTCGCGGATTGACTCGTTCTCCAAGGATTATTTTATAAACGAAATCGGCATTTCGGCAGTTGTAAAAGGAAGCGTGAAAAAATACGCGAAGCTCTTCATTACGAAGCGCATCCGGTTTCTGCTCGCGCCGAGCGATGAAATGTTCGTCGCCAGTGACAGCAAGTGGCTGGCGTTCATGATCGATCAGATCATGGCCAATGCGCTGCAGTACACCGCTGAGGGCGGGGAAGTGGCAGCGTTCTGCGAGGAAGGCAGCAGAGAGAGAAGGCTGGTCATTCGCGATACCGGGATTGGCATCCGGCCCGAGGAAGTGCATCGCGTGTTCGATAAAGGGTTCACAGGCTCGAATGGGCGCAGTCATACGAAGTCGACAGGGATGGGGCTGTACCTGGTCAAGCAGCTGGCCGCGAAGCTCGGACATGAGGTGTCGATCGCGTCGGAGGAAGGCGTGTATACCGCGGTGACGATTCATTTTCCGAAGTTTCGCAGGTTGGACCGTTCTTAAGGGGCTTCTCGGTAACGGTTCCGCATATGCACAAAAGACTCTCCTAGAGCAACACATTGGCTGAAAAATGGTGGGATCGCGTAAGGAGTAGCATCCAGAGCAACACATACGCGGAAAAGCGGTGGAATCGAGTAAAGAGTAGCGCCTAGAGCAACACATTGGCTGAAAAGTAGTGGGATTGAGCAAAGAGTAGCATCCAGAGCAACACAAATAGCTCCCCCAGAGATCTACATGGCTGAAAAAGCACTGAATATGGAGAAAGAAGCACACCTAGAGATCTACATGGCAGCGAAAGCAGCGAATAAGGAGCAAGAAGCTTGCCCAGAGATCTACATGGTTTAGCAAGTGTAGCAAATACAAACCAAACAAAAAGGCGGAGCAGGAATTTTACCTGCACCGCCTTTTTTGCTGTTCATTCAGCCCGAGGCTGGCTTACTCCGAAGTCATGCGTCGATGACGCTAGGCGATGGGCAATTATCTATTCCCGGCATCTGCCATTCAGAGATATCTATCAAGTGTTGATAGGAGATGGTTTTCATAGATTCGGGGGTATTGTCCAGTACGAGCCATCTGCCTTGTACATATATATACAGTACAGCGCTGCAGTTACGGGCATGCAGAGGAGGAATCTATGAAAATAGCATCGCGAGCAATGGCGTTTCTATTCGGCTCGAAAGGAGAATGAAAGACTAGAGAAACGATTTCTTGAAGAGAGGTAAAGACATGCACGACATAATGGCAATCATTACAGTTTGTACGTTCTTCCTAACCATCGGCTTTATGTTCTGGCGTCCGAACGTGAATGAAGCGATTCCGGCATCGGTTGGTGCGTTTATCGTTATGCTTACGGGTACAGTTTCACTTGGAGACTTAGGGAGTATCACGGAAACGATCTATGGCGCCGCAATTACCATCATAGCGACCATCGTCATGGCTATCGTGCTGGAGAGCTTCGGGTTCTTCAACTGGGCTGCCGAAATCCTAACCCGAAAGGCGCGAGGTTCCGGTATTCGTCTCTTTTGGCTTACGAATTTGTTCTGTTTCCTCATGACACTCTTCGTCAATAATGACGGCAGTATTCTGATTACTACACCGATTCTGTTGATGCTGCTCAAGAATATGGGGCTCAAAAACCATCAGAAAATACCTTATCTCCTCTCAGGTGCTCTGATCGCAACAGCCTCCAGCGCTCCCATCGGGGTAAGCAACATCGTCAATCTGATCGCGCTCAAGATTGTGCATATGGACCTTTACATGCAAACGGCAATGATGTTCGTGCCGGCAATCATTGGGCTGGCGTTCATGTCTCTTCTCTTGTTTGTAATCTTCTACCGAACGCTTCCGAAGAAGCTGCCTGAAATTCAGCCGTGGAAATCGACGCCCGGCAGCCATCCGCTCAAAGGGGACACACCTAAGAAGAGCTACAACAGCAAGTTTATGCGCAACGTGCTTATTTTCGTCTTCTGTGTGCGTATCAGCCTGTTCGTTGCTTCGTATCTCCATTTTCCCGTTGCGGTAATGGCCGTCATCGGATCGGCTTTTCTGCTGGCTTGGCGCTGGATTTATCTCAAAATACCGCCTGTCGATATGTTGAAGAAAACCCCTTGGTATATCTTGATCTTTGCCTTTGGCATGTACGTGATCATTTACGGACTGCGCAACATCGGATTAACGGAGTGGCTGATTGCTTACTTGCAGCCGCTTGTCACCGGCAGCTTATTGCATGCCAGCGTGTTGATGGGTGTGCTGATGAGCATCATGTCCAACCTGTTTAATAACCATCCGGCTTTAATGGTCGGAACGCTGACTCTAACGAATATGGGTCTGGATCCGCTTACGCTCAAAGTTTCTTATCTGGCCAGCGTTATTGGCAGTGACATCGGTTCGCTTCTGCTGCCGATTGGTACGCTGGCGACCATTATGTGGATGCATATCATCCGAAGAGGCGGTGTGAAATTCAATTGGACCCAGTATATAAAGATAACTGTACTCGTTATTCCGGTAACGGTGCTGTTCACGCTTGTCCTGTTAACGTACTGGGTAGGTTGGATTTTTTGACCAGACAAGCCAAACCAAATAGAAATGTAAAGGAGGGACTAGCTTGAATCAATTGATACCTTATCTTGCGGAGAAAGTGATTGTGGAGGTGACGGGGAAGCAACAGTTAGCGGGAAAATTAATCGATGTAGGTCCGGATATTTTGGTTCTCTATCATCAAGAGCGGTATATGTATATTCCGACGATCCATGTGCACAATTTGAATCCGGATGCTTCGGACGACAATGCGGATAATCAACAAGGAGAGCCGAGTGCGATGCTGCTCGCCGATTCGATTTCGCTGCTCACGGTGCTGCAGGAAGCGAAGGGCATGTTCGTCGAAATCTGCGTCAGCGGCAGCAAGCCGATGCATGGCTTCCTGCAAGGCATTATGGACGATTATCTGGTGATCTGCTCGCCCATCTATAACGCGGTTTATGTTTCGCTGCATCATTTGAAATGGCTTATTCCTTATCCGACTTCTCATCTCCCGTACGCCCGAAGCGCAGATACACCTTCGATGAAGCCGCTGCCGCCTGCTCTATCAAGAAGCTTCGAGGAACGGTGCAAGGAAGAAGCAGGCAACATGGTCGTTATCGATCTTGGCGGACAATCCGCAAAATTGGGCGTCATCAAGAAGGTGAGCGGCGGCATCATCGACTTCATCGGTGCGGGCGGAAGAAGCACATTACTGAATATCCGGCATATCAAATCCATCTATGCGCCGAAGTAATCTTTATCGAAGATTACAAGGCGTTATCTTGGTGCTCTTCATCGTTTCGAAGCGTTATGTACAAAAAAAAGAAGACCTCCGAGAGAAGGCCGCAAAGAGATTCATGCACAACATAGCTTATGTAGGATCGCATTGGGGTGCGTGGGTAGTTGGTGGGGATTCACCAAGGCTTGAACAATAATGTTCAAGCCTTTCCTGTGTGACAGGCATTTTCTGGGGCTGTCTCTTATATATTTTAGTATTTAGACGAGAGGTGCTGAAGGGATGCTTCATATTGTCGCCTGCATTAAGCAAGTGCCGGATACGAAAATCATCAAGATGAACCCCAAAACCAACACGATGGATCGTGCCAGCGCGCCGGCGATTCTGAATCCCTATGACGCGCATGCGGTTGAAGAAGCGGTTCGGCTGAAGCAGCGCTACGGGGGAACGGTTTCGGTGCTTACTATGGGTCCGCCGCCGGCTGTCAAAGCGATTCGCAAATGCATCGAGATTGGCGCAGATGAGGGGTATATGATTTCCGACCGGGCTTTCGCCGGAGCGGATACGCTGGCCACGAGTTACGCATTAACGAAAGCGCTTAACAAAATTGCCAAGGAAAAGCCGATCGACCTTATTATCTGCGGAAAAATGACGATAGACGGCGATACCGGCCAAGTGGGACCCGGCATCGCGCGGCGGCTCGACATCCCGCCGCTCACCTCGGTGAAGAAGATCGTCGAGATCGACAAGGAGAAGGGCATCGCAATTCTCCATCGGAAGCTGGAGGACGGCTACGAGGTGATCTCCTCAACGCTGCCCTGTCTATTCTCGGTCGAGAAGGACATTAACGAGGTTCCTTACTCGACGATGCCGAACATGCTGCGGGCAGCCCGATATAATCCGTTCATTTGGTCCGTAAATGAGCTGGAGGATGTGGATAAGGCGCAGCTTGGTCTGAAAGGCTCGCCGACGATCGTTTCTTCGGTCTGGGCGCCGCAGAAACCGCAGGGCGGACAAATGCTGGAAGGCGCCGCTGCCGAGCAGGTGAACCAGCTGATCGGCGTGCTGCTGGAGAAGAAGGAACTGTTCCAAGCGAAGGGGGAATCGTCATGAGCTTCGAGGAGTACCGCGGGATTTGGGTGTTCATGGAGATCAAGGACGGCGCAATCGTACCCGTGGCGCGGGAGCTGCTGGGCGCGGGCAGGCAGCTGGCGGATAAACGCAAAACCGAGCTGGCCGGCGTTATTATTGGCGATGGGGTGAGCGCGCTTGCACAGGAAGCCATCTATTACGGAGCGGATAAGGTTTATGTCTACGACGCCCCGATTTTCAAGCATTACCGTACCGAAACGTATATGCGGGCGCTCCTCGCCTGTACGGAGAAATACAAGCCCGAGATTATCCTCTATGGCGCAACGTCGACGGGTAAGGACTTGGCAAGCGCTGTCGCCACAGACCTCCCGACAGGCCTTACCGCCGATACTACGCAGCTGGACGTGGAAGAGGACACAGGTCTTCTGCTCGCAAGCCGCCCCGCCTTCGGCGGCAACATCATGGCGACGATTCTATGCAAGAAATACCGGCCGCAAATGGCCACGGTAAGGCCGAAGGTGGTGCGAGCGCTTCCTCGCGACACAACTCGAGAAGGTACGGTTATTGAGGAGTCCATCGAGCTGCACGAAGACGATGTGCGGACGAAGGTGCTCGAGATCGTGCGCAATACCGTGCAGACGGTACGGATCGACGAGGCGGATATTATCGTCGCCGGCGGCAAGGGGCTTGGCAGCCCGGCCGGGTTCCAGCTCATCCATGAGTTTGCGGATGTCATCGGAGCGGCAGTCGGTGCAAGCCGGGATGTAGTGGAGGCCGGTTGGGTCGGCCACCATCATCAGGTCGGGCAGACCGGTGTGACGGTGACGCCTAAGATTTATTTTGCCATCGGCATTTCAGGGGCGATTCAACATATTGTGGGCATGCAGAATTCCGGCCTCATTATTGCGATTAACAAGGATCCCGGCGCGCTAATCTTCCAATCCTGCCACTATGGCATCGTAGGTGATGCCTTCGAAATTGTGCCGCTGCTGATCGAGCAGTTCAAGCTTGCGCTTGGGAAGGAGAGTAACTATGCCTGAGAAGTTTGATTGTATCGTCGTAGGCGCGGGGCCTGCCGGAATTGCCTGCGCTTACGAGCTGGCGAAGGCGGGCGTGAAGGTGCTGCTGCTCGAGAGGGGGGAGTATCCCGGCTCGAAGAACGTCATGGGCGGCGTGCTGTATCGGCAGATGATGGAGGATATCATACCGGAGTTCTATAAGGAAGCACCGGTAGAACGGCCCATCGTGGAGCAGCGCTTCATGATGATGGATAAAGAATCGGCTACAACGTTCGGTTATAAAGGGCTGGAGTGGGCACGCGAGCCCTATAACAATTTCACCGTGCTAAGGGCCAAGTTCGATCAGTGGTTCGCGAGCAAAGCGGTGGAGCAAGGGGCGCTGCTCATCAATGAGACGGTTGTCCTCTCCTGCATTGTTGAGAACGGCAAAGTCGTGGGCGTTCAAACCGACCGCCCGGACGGTCAGCTCTATGCCGACGTTGTCGTGCTCGCCGATGGCGTGAATTCGCTGCTGGCCAAGTCGCTCGGCTTCCACAAGGAGTTTAAACCGGATGAAGTGGCGCTGGCGACGATGGAGATTTTGAAGCTGGATAAGAAGGTCATCGAGGACCGCTTTAACTTGGAGGAAGGGCAGGGCTGCACGATTGAACTGTTCGGCGATGCCACGAAGGGCATTCTCGGCACCGGATTCCTCTACACGAATAAGGATACGCTCAGTCTTGGTGTGGGCACGTTACTTTCGGGCATGATCAAGCATAAGCTAAAGCCTCACCACTTACTCGATTATGTCAAGAATCACCCGATGATTCGTCCGTTTGTGCAAGGCGCGGAGCCACAGGAATATCTCGCCCACCTCATTCCGGAGGGCGGCTACTATTCCATGCCGAAGGTGGTCGGCAACGGCGTGCTCGTCGTTGGCGACGCGGCGCAGCTCGTCAATGCCATTCATCGCGAGGGCTCCAATATGGCGATGACGTCAGGACGCCTAGCCGCGGAGACGGTCGTGCTGGCGAAGCAAGCCGGAGATTTCTCGGAGGCGTTCCTCGAACATTACAAGGCCTCGCTGATGGGCAGCTTTGTTGGGAAGGACTTGAAGAAGTACAAAGACTCCACGCATCATTTTGACAAATTCCCGCAATTCTTCGAGCAGTACATCCCGATGATGAACCGTGCGGCCAGCCAAATGTTCACGGTAGACGGCACCTCAAAACGGGAGAAACAGAAGAAGATATGGCGGGATATCGGCACGACGAAAGAGAAGGTGAAAATCGCGCGGGATATGTACCGGGCCTGGAAGGTGATGAAGTGAAATGAGCGATCTGGCGAAAGGGCAGTCCATCGAGGAGAAACAGTACTTACTCCGGTTTAATGCGGATACGAAATCGCATTTGACCGTACTCGATGCCGAGGTGTGCATGTCGAGCTGTCCGGACAAAATCTGTACCATTTTCTGTCCAGCCGAGGTGTACAAATGGGAGGAGATCCGCATGCATGTCGGCTATGAAGGCTGTCATGAATGCGGGAGCTGCCGCATCGGCTGTCCGCATCAGAACATCAAGTGGGAATATCCGAAAGGTGGTCACGGAATCGTTTTCAGACTGGGGTGATAACGATGTTCGAGGTCGGAGATTGCGTTGTGTTCTTGCTGGATGGCACGAGAGGTACCGTAATGGAAGCCGGGGAAGGCTTATACCACGTAGCTTGGGAGGATCAGTTCGTAAGCTGGGAGCGGGAGGAGCTGCTGGAGAAGATTCAGCTCCGGAGTTGAAAACGCATACGTAGAATGGCCGCCGCTCTCCTGCTTTGCAGGGAGCGGTTTTTATTTTGCGAGGGCGTGCGGGACGCAGGAACTTTGGCGGTTTTTGTCGAATAATTTCACATCAGCTTGAAAGGGGGCATGTGCATGCTCCAAGCTAAGGGGTTTTCGATACGAACCATGGTTAGCGTACTCATCGTTGCATCCGTACTGATTACACTGGGAATCAGTCTGCTAATCAGCTACCGCAATGAGAAGAACTCGCTGATGACGATGAACTTCCAGCTTAACCATATGTATACGACTAAGATCAGCGAAACGGTCAATGAGCTGTTCGCTTCGATGAAGAAGAACCTCAAGTACAATGCCGAGCATATCGCGAAGGGCGGGCTGGACCATCCTGACCTGGACGAGCAGGTGAAGCTGATTCTACAAACGAACCCGATGTACAAAGCAGTCGTTGTGGTCGATAAGACCGGTAAAGTGATCAGCATTGCATCGGAGACGGAGACAGGGCTCAAAGGCAAAACCATTGAAACGGATGGTGCCAAGCAAGCACTGAAGGAACGAAAACCGCTTATTTCGGAGCCTTATATTAGCGCGGCGAATCAATTAATTATTATGGTCAGTCATCCGCTGTGGGGGGCTGGCGGTGAATATTTAGGTTACATCGGCGGCACGATCCGTCTGCATGAGACGAATTTGCTGAATACGATTCTTGGTGATGCTGCACAGTCCGGCAATGGTACTTACGCCTATGTGGTCAGTGCCTCCGGCGCGATGCTGTATCATCCGGATAAGAGTCGTATCGGGGAGCGCGATATCGTGAATCCGATCTTCGCAGAGATGCTCTCTGGGCACAGCGGCGTGAAACGGATCGTCAATTCGCGCGGGGTTGATATGCTGGCAAGCTATACCTATATGAAAGAGACCGGGTGGGGCGTGGTCACGCAGACCCCGACAGCTGTCATCTTAACAGCGTCCAAGCGTCCGATTCTCAGGGTTGCGCTGTATATGGCTCCGATTCTGGCGCTCCTGCTGCTGGTCATCTATTGGCTCATCGGTAAAATGTCCGAGCCGCTGACGAAGCTCTCTAATTATGCCTCTGTCCTGTTGACCAACAAATCGGTACGCGATGAGGTTCCGCGCATCCATTCCTGGAACAGCGAAGCCAATGCGATGCACCGGGCATTCGTACTGGCCGTCGGGCAAATTCGCAGCAGATTCGATCATTTGTCGCAGGAGGCACAAACCGATCCGCTTACCGGACTGTATAATCGGCGCACCATGGATCTCTATATCCGCAGATGGATTGCGGATGGGATGCCTTTTGTTATCATGGTGCTGGATCTGGACCATTTCAAGCAGGTCAATGACACGTACGGCCATGAAATGGGCGACGAAGTGCTGCGGTTTCTGGCTGCCAACATGCGGGCGCAGTTCGAGGATAACCATATTTGCTGCAGATATGGCGGGGAAGAATTTGTCGTGCTGCTGCCGGAAACGGGGCTGGGGACGGCGATGGTCTACGCACAGAATCTGCGCACCATCATGGAAGAAACGGACAGTCCCGTTGGAAGGCCTGTCACGCTCTCGATGGGCATCGCACGGTACCCGGACACGGCGCAGGATGCGGCCGTCTTATTCCGGGACGCGGACGAAGCGCTCTACCGCGCCAAGCATCTGGGCCGCAACCGCGTCGAGACGGCGAACACCGCCGCTCCGGCGCATATGCTCTAGCAGCCATCGGCGGGATAAGCGAAAGAGTAGCTCGTAGAGCAACACACCAGTGTAAAGTTGATGGAATGAGCGAAAGAGTAGCTCGAAGAGCAACACACCAGTGCAAAGTTGATGAAATGAGCGAAAGAGTAGCCCATAGAGCAACACACCGGTGCAAAGTTGATGGAATGAGCGAAAGAGTAGCCCGTAGAGCAACACACTGTTGCAAAGTTGACGGAATGAGCGAAAGAGTAGCTCGTAGAGCAACACACCAGCGCAAAGTTGATGGAATGAGCGAAAGAGTAGCACATAGAGCAACACACCAGCACAAAGTTGATGGAATGAGCGAAAGAGTAGCTCGTAGAGCAACACACTAGTGTAAAGTTGATGGAATGAGCGAAAGAGTAGCTCGAAGAGCAACACACCAGTGCAAACGGGCTAATACACCGAAAAGAGCAGCTCTCGGCTGAGAGCTGCTCTTTCTTTTACTGCATACCAGCTTACTTCTTTTCTGCTGCCAGCACGATATCCGGCGAATGGCTGTTCAGAATGCGAAGAATCGTATCGGCCTGCTGCGGCGGATAGTACAGGAAGCCTTGAATGTCATGGCAGTGGTTCTGCTGCAGGAAGAACAGCTGGTCCGTCGTTTCAACGCCTTCAGCGATGATCGTTAAGCCCAGATGACTTGCCATCAGCATAATCGCGAGAATGATCGCCTCATCCTTCGGCTCCTTGGAGATGCCGTTTACGAAGGAGCGGTCGATCTTGATTTTGTCGATTGGCAGTCGCTTCAGGTAGCTGAGCGAGGAGTAATGCGTCCCGAAATCATCGATGGAAATCGTAATATTGAGATTGCGCAGCTCCTGCAAGGCTACCGCGTTCTCATCCTGCATAGCCAGGTTCTCGGTAATTTCCAGCTCCAGATAGGCGGGATCGAGTCCGGTCTCCGCCAGAATCGATTTAATGAGCTCTGTCAGCTTGTTCCGCTGGTTGAATTGGCGGGCGGACAAGTTCACAGCGACCCGAATAGGCTCGGCGCCGGAGTCCTGCCACTCCTTGCTCTGCGCGCACACCATACGCAGGACCCACTCTCCGATAGGTTCAATTAAACCGCATTCTTCCGCGATCGGAATAAAAACGGCCGGCGATATTTGCCCCCGTTTCGGATGATTCCACCGGATGAGTGCTTCAAGTCCGATGATTTTTCTCGTCTTAATCTCCAGCTGTGGTTGATAGTAAATCTCGAATTCTTTATTCTCAAGCGCGCGCCGCAGGCTGTTCTTGATATAAATTTTCTCCTGCACATCGGCATTCAGCGTATCGTCATAAATCCGGTAGTTGTTCTTGCCCTCTTCTTTCGCACGGTACATCGCAGCATCCGCATATTTCATGAGCAGCTCCGCATCCTCGCTATGTTCCGGGAAGACCGTGATGCCGATGCTTGCGGTCACATAGTACTCCATCCCTTGCAGGACGAATGGCTGCTGGAACAAGTTCACGACCTGCTGCGCCATATGGTGCAAATGCGCGATATCCTTTAGATATGGCAAAATAATCGTGAATTCATCGCCGCCGATCCGCGAGAACGATTCCCCTTTGGTCAGCAGCATCGTCATTCGCTCGCCGACTTCCTTAAGCAGCAAGTCGCCGTAGGAATGGCCGAGCGTGTCGTTGATGAGCTTGAATTGATCCAGATCGATGAAGAGCAGCACGAAGCGGCGGTTCTTATTGCTGGACGATACGATCGTTTCTTCGAGTCGTTCTTGGAAGAAAACCCGGTTCTTGAGTCCGGTTACCGTATCGCGGTAAGCCATCTGACGAAGAGATCGCTCGGTGCCTTCCAGCAGCCGATATTGCGTTCGCAGCTCATCCTCAGTAGCAATGAGTTCCTCGTAGGTTGCTTCCAACTGCTGATTGGTGCGCGTCAGGTTATTCGTCCGTTCGTTCACCATCACTTGCAGCTTATGTTTCTGGGTCAATTGAATATAAATTAAATAGATAAGCAGGATCAGGGCCAGGAGGAAAATCGTCTGGATAATTTGGACCTTCGTATCAATCGCACTTAGCTTCGCTTTATTAGGAAGAGCGGCAATCTCCCAGTTGCCTTCAGCCAGATATACCTTCTCCAGCAGCGGGGACCGATTATAGAGCCCTGTATCGCCGTAGATCACGTTATTGCCGGCTTTTACAGCCAGGTTAATACCCTTGTTCACCTTCGTCAGACCGGCCTCTTCCAGAATCGGCGGTACATCGAGTACGATGGAGACGAAACCCCAGAATTCACGTTCAACGAAGATGGACTGCCTGGACAATAACCCGAGCCCGCCCTGTGTAAGCTCGAATGGGCCGACGATCGTTTTGGCGTTCAGATGCTGCGTGCGCAGTGCATTCTCGCGGATATCAGGATTGGAATGGTTAAAGAGATCAAGCCCAATGACGTTCTCATTTCCTTTAAGCGGATAGACGTATTCAGCGATGCCGCCGGGATAGACGGATAAATTGCGAATGCCCTGGATAGGACCGATGAAACTTTTGGCGAAACTGTTAAAATGGTTAGCATCCAGTGTATGCGAGTCCATCAGCGAAGTATCAACAAATGCTTTAAGTCCGTCCGAGAGCAGCAGCCTGCGCTCGAGAGCCAGCGTTAGCGACGAGGCATTGGCCGACAGCTCCACGGTTGCATCGTGATACACTTCATTATGCAGCCACCGGCTGTAGGCATTGGTGATCCACCAGAAGCAACTGCCGAGAACAAGTGCGCTGAGAAGCAGTATAAACCATGTCCTGCGGGGAGTCGTGTACCGCAATTGCGTGTCGTCAATTAAGTTATACAAGGGTGCAGAACTCCTCTCAAGCAGTAAGGGGAAATAATAACCAGTCGTTATCAATTCGTCATGAATCGACAGATTCCTCCACTCTTCGGTATAATATGCTGTCTTATTATCAAATCTCTGTCACAGGGTCACACTAGCAGCAACAATGGTGCAGCGATTTGCGTTACCTATGATGTTCACTACATAGAGAAGGGATGAACAACCGTATGAATAGATGGCATCAATTGCCGAAGGTAGATCTTCATGTTCATCTGGACGGAAGTCTCTTGCCGGCCACCGTCCTTGATATCGCTGCAGCGGAAGGCATCGAGCTGCCTGCAGGCGATGCGGCAGGGCTGATTCCTTATATGCAGGTTGACGATGAATGCCGCAGCTTGCCGGAGTATTTAAGCAAGTTTGCTTTTACGACGCGGTTCATGCAATCGGGTGCTGCACTGGAACGTGTAGCTTATGAGACGTTGGCGCAAGCTGCTTCTCACAATTGCCGCTATATCGAGGTTCGCTTCGCGCCACAGCTTCACAGACTTCGCGGGCTGCGGCCGGAAGAAACCATCCATCATGTTATTGAGGGCATGAAGCGGGCTGAGCAGCAGTTTGACATTAAGGGCCGGGCCATTGCGATCTGCATGCGTCATCATGGCCGTGAAGATAATCTTGAAGTGATCGAAGCGGCGGCCCAATATGCCGGACGCGGTTTGGTTGCCGTTGATTTGGCGGGGGACGAGGCGTCATTCCCGCCGGAGCTGTTTCGCGAAGTGTTCGCGCTGGCTCACAAGCGGTCATTGCCTGTGACGATTCATGCCGGTGAAGCCGCAGGGGCGGAGAACGTATATGAAGCCGTGAAGAATCTGGGGGCGTCGCGGATCGGACACGGTGTTCGCTTGCGGGAGAACCCGGCGATTCTCCAGATGATGCTGGAGCAGCGCATTCCGCTTGAAATGTGCCCGGTCAGCAATATCCAGACGAAAGCCGTAGCGGGCTGGGATGCATATCCGATTCGCGAGTATTTCGAGCAAGGGTTGATCGTCACGCTCAATACGGATAACCCAAGCGTCTCAGGTACGGATATAACACGCGAATACCGGATTGTTTCGGAGAAGTTTGATTTTACGGACGCGGAACTGGCCGCAATCATTCGCAATGGCGTAAATGCGGCATTCCTCGAGGACTCGGAGAAGAAGGCGCTGAAGCAGCGCGTCGATCAGGAACTGCAGGCACTCGGGATAAAATAACGCGGAGATCAAGATCTTATAACGATCAAGTGCAGTCGTTTACGTTCGTTAAATGGTTTCGTAAATTTTTTGTAAATTTGCGTATGGAAGAAGCAAGTGCCGGTCATAATAGCAGAGGGCAAGCGAAATAGCTTGCACTTTGCAGGTGGCCAGGTGAAGATAACCAAGAAGATAAGCTAAAGAAACAGTTAAGAAATGGAATCACGTTGCTTTTAACATATAGATATGCTAATATGATCTTAGTAAGAAAAGACCTGAATTCACATATTGAAAAGGGTTGTCATAAAGCGAGATGGTACCTTTTTCAATGTGTGATTTTTTTATTTGCTAAACGAATAAAAAGTACATGTTAATTTAATTTTGGAGGTTTTCCTAATGCAAACAGGAACAGTTAAATGGTTTAACGCAGAGAAAGGTTTCGGCTTCATCGAAGTTGAAGGCGGCAACGATGTATTCGTACACTTCTCCGCAATCGTAGGCGAAGGCTTCAAGTCCCTTGACGAAGGCCAACGCGTTGAGTTCAACGTTGTTCAAGGCAACCGTGGACCACAAGCAGAAAACGTTGTAAAACTGTAGTTTTATAGCGAACAACAACAAACTGCCCTTAACGAAAGTTGAGGGCAGTTTTTTTATAATTCCGGGAGGGATGCGCCTTGTATAATCGCAAGAAAATCGTGGAGGATATCCCTGAAGAGAACACAGCCATTTGGAGCTGTGAGACAGAAGGCTGCAAAAGCTGGATGCGCGATAACTTCGCCTTCGATGTTGCTCCTTCCTGCCATGTGCATCATACGCCTATGGTAAAAAGCATGAAAATGCTGCCGGCATTGAACAACAACAATTCGTTAAAAAGCTCAAAAAATTAGTCGTCCCTTGCAGGGACGGCTTTTTTTTGCGCGCATACGGGGTTAGATGGTACAATTAAGGAACAAATGTTCGATTTGATCGGCTTGAAGGAGATGCCATGGGAGAACATATACAGCTGTCTGTCCGTGCTTTGGTGGAATATGCGTATCGGAGCGGCGATATCGAAGCAGGATTCCATGTGATGAGCTCGATGACGGAAGGTACGAAGGCGCATCAACGCATCCAGAAGCAATATGGCGAACAAGATCGGAAGGAAGTATATGTAAGCGCGGAGATCGTCATGGATGATCTTCTCTTTGTCATTGATGGGCGCTGTGATGGACTGCTCGTCGCCGAAGAAGATGGCGGCCTTATTATAGATGAAATTAAGTCGACCTCTGGTCGGTTACCCGAGGAGATCGACCATACCTACCTGGTTCACTGGGCACAGGCTAAGTGCTACGCCTATATTATCGCCAAGGATCGCGGTCTTCAGGAGCTGGCGGTGCAGCTGACGTATGTGCAAGTGGAAAGCGAGGAAGAACGGCGATTTCTACAGCGGGTTACGTATGAGGAGCTTACACATTTCGTTTACGAAATGGTAAGAACTTATTATGCGTGTGCTGCGCAGCAAGTGCGGCATAAGGAGCTTCGAAACCGCAGTATTCAGGAGCTTGCTTTTCCTTTTTCCACTTATCGGGAGGGACAGCGGAAGCTGGCGGGTGCTGTTTATCAGACGATCGCCGAAGGCCATAAACTGTTTGCGAAAGCCCCGACGGGCATCGGCAAAACGATCTCTACGATCTTCCCATCCGTGAAAGCGATCGGGGCGGGACTGCTGCAGCGTTTCGTGTATTTAACGGCGAAGACGATTACGCGCACAGCGGCGGAAGAGGCTTTTGCGCTGCTGCAGTCAAACGGCCTGCATATGCAGGTGGTCACCATGACGGCGAAGGAGAAGATTTGTTTTCAAGAGGAAGTTCGATGCTCGAAGGAGCATTGCCCATACGCGGACGGTTATTACGACCGGATTAATGAGGCGCTGCTTGATTTGCGCTCGAATGAAACGCTGATTACTCGCGAAGTGGTGGAAGTATATGCGCGTAAGCATAGGGTCTGCCCGTTCGAATTCGCGCTGGATGCGGCTTATGGAGCAGATGCGATGATCTGCGACTATAACTATGTCTTTGATCCGCGCGTCAGCTTGAAGCGCATGTTCGAGGAGCAGAAACGGCAAACGGCGCTGCTGATCGATGAGGCGCACAACCTTGTGGATCGGGCGCGGGAAATGTATTCGAGTGAGCTCAATAAAGCAGACTTCCTGGAGATGCAGCGGGCATTCAAAGGCGTAAATATCGAGGTGCACAGCGCGGCCAAAGCGGTCAATCAGTACTACATTGCGCAGCGTAAAGCGCTCGGGGAACAGCGGCAAGAGGTAACAGAGTCGTTACCGGAGCCGCTTGTTGGCTTGGTGGAGCAGTTTGCGGCGGCGGCAGAGAAGGAGCTGCTTGCACCGGCTGGGGGCAGCGTGAATCCGGAACTGCTTGATTTGTATTTTCGCAGTCAGAGTTTCGTACGTATCGCGGAGCTGTTCGATGAGCGATTCGTGGCCTATACGGAGTCCTTACGGGGAGATATGCGAACGAAGCTGTTCTGCTTAGATCCTTCGCATCTGCTTGGAGTGATGAGCAAGGGATATCATGCGATGGTATTCTTCTCGGCTACGCTGACGCCGCTGAACTACTACATGGATATGCTAGGTGCCGGTGAGAGCGAGGGGAGCTATAGTATTGTCATTCCATCCCCTTTCTCGGCGGACCAGCTGGAAGTGACGATTGCACCGTTATCTACCCGCTACCAGGATCGGGAACGGACGAAATTTCCGATTGCCGCGCTCATCGCGAAGGTGACACGGGAGAAACAGGGCAATTATTTGGTTTTCTTCCCGTCCTATGCCTATATGAATGATGCTTATGAGCAATATCAATTGCTTATTGGTTCAAGCTTAAGTTCGAATTCGGATTCGAGTTCGGTGAGGACCATGGTGCAAGGACCGGGGATGACGGAGGAGGAGCGGGAAGGTTTTTTGGCTGCTTTTCAGGGAGGTTCGGGGGAAACGCTGGTTGGTTTTGCTGTAATGGGCGGCATTTTCTCTGAGGGAATTGATCTTGTCGGGGATCGGCTTACGGGCGTTGTTGTTGTAGGCGTCGGACTGCCGCAGGTTGGGCTTGAGCGTGACATCATGAAGGCATATTTCGACCGGACTGACCGCAATGGATTTGATTATGCGTTCCTATATCCCGGTATGAATAAAGTGCTGCAGGCGGGCGGGCGTCTTATCCGCTCGGAGCATGATCGCGGAAGCTTGCTGTTGATCGACGACCGCTACCTGCAGCCCCAGTATAACCGGCTTCTGCCGCCGGAGTGGCTCAACTATCGTGTGCTGCGTGCTAATGAAGATCAGATGGACCCAAACACCTTTGCGCCGCGCGGTTGATTGCCTCGATCATCGGGCTCGATGGTAATGCCGATGCTGTCGTAATCGAGCTTCGCCGAGGAGATAGGCATCGCGAGCAGGCCGATTCCGCGATCCGCTTGGCCGACACGGAATGTACCGGCACTCGTACGGACGCCGTCCTTAACGAGCCAGACCTGGTAGGCTTCTGCGCCTTTGGTTGCTGCAGCGCCGAACAAATACACGACGAACTGCCGGCTTTGGCCGTTATCGACAATACAGGCAACTCCGGAGGACTTGCCGGCGAGCGGGCCTTGCGCTTTCAGCGGAACGAGCTCGCTGATCTGGGCGGCGGATACTTGCAGCGCCTGCTCTACCGGGAGCGGCGCAATCTGCTGCTCATGGCGCAGCTGGACGTTCCATATGGACAGCAGCACGACTCCTGCAATTGAAGCGGTCAGCAGAGCGGGGAGCAGCTTGCCTAAGCGGGCTTTAGGTTTTCTAGGACGCCATTCCGCGATGCGATTGACTGCAGGTTCGTCGCGATGCGTCACTTCCTCCGGTCGAACCGCAAGCGCGGCATCCATCACTTGCTTCTTCAGATCTTTAGGCGGTTCGATCCATTCAATATCGACAGGAAGTGCTTCCCAGGCTGTGCGCAATTCCAGCAGCTCCTTCTGACAGGCGTCGCAGTGAGGGAGATGAAGCTCGAAAGCGAGCGATTCTTCTTCGTTGCATGCGCCGGAGACGTATTCCAGACACAGCTCGCAAGGGGATGCAGGCATTGTATCTTTATTCTCCATCACAATCCCTCCTCTTCTGCCGGCAAATGTCTGCGTAATATTTTGAGTGTTTGATGCAATCGGTTCTTCACGGTACCGAGCGGTTGATTATAG
Organism: Paenibacillus sp. J22R98; assembly: GCF_059383835.1. Classification (NCBI taxonomy): domain Bacteria; kingdom Bacillati; phylum Bacillota; class Bacilli; order Caryophanales; family Paenibacillaceae; genus Paenibacillus; species Paenibacillus sp. J22R98. Next base: position 281,625 of record NZ_JBXENW010000004.1, on the reverse strand, counting down.
GCAGCAGCGAGCTCGCTTAAGCTGTACCCCTGCCAATAGAAATGCTCCAGCAGCAAAATTTGCTGTGAGGATAGATGGCGGTAGGCGCTGCGAATTTGCGCTTTGAGTGATTGGCGCTCTGCGCTCTCCTCAGGAGAAGTAACGGCAGCATCAGGAATACGCTCGAGCTCCTCCGGCACATAGGGAACAAGCGGAGCGTTAATGCGCCGCTGTTTGCGCAGCCAATCGGTCGTCATATTTCGCGTTACGGTCAGCAGCCAGCTGGTGTAACGGCCTTTGTCCGGGTTGTAGTCCGACTCGGTCGTCCACAGCCGCATGAACACGGACTGCGTGATGTCCCTTGCGGACTGTTCATCCTTCAGCGACTTCAAGGCGAACGAATACACAAGTGCCGCGTAACGATCGTATAGTACAGACAGCGCCTTGTGCTGCTTGGCTTTGATGAGCAGCATCAATTCATGATCAGCAAGATTGTGCATACCGGCAAGCCTCCAGAACAGACGTCGATAATTAATCATAAGTGTACCAAACTAACGCAGAGAGGGTAACCGCCTAAGCTGCGGCTACCCTGCAAAACGTTGTCCGGAAGAAAGTTATTTGGCAGAAACGATAATGGTTGCCTGCATCGCCGGATGCGGCGAGCAGTAGTACGAAAATTCTCCCTCGGTGTCGAAGGTGACTAGTTTCTCTTCATCGAGGGCGAGGAGACCTGTATCGAAGCTGCCATCATCTGCCGTGGCGCTGTGCTTGACCTTATCCCGATTGATGAATTTCACGGAATCGCCCGGGCGGATGGTCAGACTGCTTCCGGTGAAAGCGAACTCCTTAATCTCGACCACATAGGTTTTGCTCTTCACTTCGGCTTTCGAATCGCCCGCAGCCGGTTTATCGGGCTTAGTCGTCGTTGTGCTTGGAGCCGGCTTCGTCTCCGGTTTCGCTGCCGGTTTCGTTGCCGGTTTCGGCGTTGGCTTGGCAGCAGGCGTCGTGGTCTTCGAATCATCTTTTTGCGAATCGTCCGAAGAATCGCCTTTCGTGCCGCCTTTATCATCGGTTGCCGGTTCCGGAGCTGTTTTGTCATCATCAGGCTTTGTCGCGGCCTTCGAATCGTCCGTCTTGGGCTCCGTAGCCGGGGCAGTTCCGCCATCCGTTGAAGCGTTGACGCCTTTATCGTCTGCTTGTGCATCATCAGTTGCGGGGTCAGGCTTTGCTATTGAGCTGTTGTCTGCCGAGGCGTTAACAGAGCTGTCCTCACCGGAGTTAGACGCGTCTGCTGCATCATTCATCACCATATCGCCGTGATTGTCGTGATTCTGTGTAGCGGCAGTATTATTGCTGCTGCAAGCAGACACCAACAGACAAAGCAGCAAACACAAGGCGGCTGACAGATAGCCCTTGTTCCACTTCGCTCCTACTAGGTTACTCTTCGTTTTCCTCTGCATAAGACGTCACTCATTTCACAATAATTTGGCCCGTCATGAACTTCTTGTGGGGCTCGCAGAAATAATCATACGTACCCGGTTTGCTGATCGTAATGGTAAACGTGTCGCCCTTCGCTAACAACGGGGTGCTGAAGCTGCCGTCGACCGCAACTGCGTTGTGTTTCATATCGTCATAATTGGTGAAGACGATCTTGGAGCCGGCTTCCACCGTCAGCGGACCGGTACCGAAGGAATATTCTTTGATGTCTACGCGATAGGTTTTGACTTCTGCGCTGGCAGTCGTGCCTTTGAAAGCAACAGGATCGATAACATACCAAACCTTGTTCAAGCCCTGTCCGTTAACATCGCCATGCGCCAAGTCTTTGACAAAGTAATAGAGCGGGAAACCTTTATATGTGGATTGTTTACTGCCGTCGGTACGAGTAATCGTGCCGAAATCAGCGCTTGCAACGCCGGTAGGCGCATTTGCACCGCTAGCTAGATAGGCCGGCCAGTTGGCCAAACAGGTGCCTTCACAAACGCTGCTGCCAGCTGTATCTTTGTCAAAATAGTACAGGGTGCGTCCGTTTGCATCGGTTAAGTAGTTGCCTAGAGTCGTGGAGGTGCCGAGCATAGCGGCGTAATCGGATTTGGCTACGAACCATACGCCTCCGACGGCCTCGCCATTTACATCGCCGGGAGCCATGTCTTTGGCAAAATAGTAAAGCGGCCATCCTTTATACGTCGTTTGCATCGTGCCGTCAGCGCGCATGTACATCCCGAAATCAGCCGCGTTCATGGAAGTAGGGATTTGCAGCTGATCCGCATGGAAGATTGGCCATGCTTGCAGGCAGCCGGCTTGACAGGACTCCAGATTAGCAGCGTCCTTCGTGAAGTAGTAGAGTGTGCGGCCTTTGCTATCGGTTAAGTAGGAGCCGAGCTTATCCGTAGCGCCAACTCCGATATGCTCGCCTGTTGGCAATACGGCAGAAGCGGCAATTACATTTGCCTGCTGCAGTTGAGCGAACAGTGTTGCGCCTTTTGCGTTCGATGCGTTTAGTGCTTCGATCAGTGCTGTGGCGATATCGGCATTGGTCAGCTCAGCTGCGCCGGCAATGTTCTTCAGTCCTTTTCCTTTTGCGAAAGTGAAAGTAGCGCTGTACTGGAAAGCTGTGCCGGATTTGTAGCCCAGCGCTTCAAGCAGCACTTTGTAGAACTGCTGCGCGGTGATGGAAACGAGGGGGTTGAAGCTGCCGTTGCCCGTACCGTTCCAGCCGAGCTCCGCATGAGCGTTCAAATAAGCCAGAATAGCTTGGTTGCTTTTACTTACGAGAGAAGCATCTTTAAAGTTGCCTGTTCCTGTAAATGCTTGTGCTTCAGTCAGTTTTCCTTGAAGACGTAACGAGATAATAGCAGCCTGGAGTCTTGTGGACGTCTTGCTGAGATAAGCGGCGGACACACCGTCGCCGTCGCCCAACAACAGGCCAAGCTTAGCGGCTGTGTCCGCATCCGTTGTAACCGCCGGGGAGCTTTCCGCTGCTGATGCATGTAGAACTGGGAGCAGCATGGCCAGACATACGGTTAATGTCAGCAAAAATAGCCCAAACCTTCTTGCTTTATTCATCGATCTTCCTCCTCAAAATAGTCGTTCTATTAGGAGGTAACGATGAGATAAGCCCAGCGGTTTGAGCGATTTTATAATTACTCTGTTTTATTTTGCCTCGGTGAGCGATTTCTCGTAGACATTGATCCAGAAGCCATCGATGACGGATGCGCCTCGATGGGCGTAGCCGTTATTAAGGAACAGCCTTTTGGCGCCTAACTGGTTCGTTAGTGCGTCCAAATAAATATGGCGGAAGCCGAGCTCCTTCGCGCGCTGCTCCAATTTCGTCAGCATCATCTGGCCAAAGCCGCGCTGCTGAAAGTTCGGATGGACGCGAAGCCGTTTGATTTCAGCGGTCTCTTCGTCAAGCTTCTTGAGTCCGCCCATCGCTACTACGACGCCGTTCTGACCCGTTCCGACAAGAAAATCGCCGCCGCTCTCGAGATACTGCTCGTCGATATGGAAAATATCATGATAATGCTGATGTGTCGGTTCTACGCCTGCTGCGGAAATAACAAGAAGATGAAGCCGCCAGATATCGTCATGGTCTGCGGTAGAATAACGCCTAATGTTGAACATAGCATTCTCTCCTTTTCCTAAACGGACTGTGAGCAAGCAAATGCTTTATATGTAATATAATCTAACACGAAACAAGAGGTGATTGACAGTTTTTTGTGCGATTTGATGGGATTATGGATGGAATATTTTATTTGCGGCATATCTATGTCAGGTTATAAGAATAAAATTGTTTATTGTTGAATACAGGGTGCTTTTGCACAATAATGAAGGTAATAAGATATAGGCGGAAGACACTAGCGGCGTTGTGGTTAACCATGCCAGAGTGAAGGGTGAGTGGAGGGCATGAAAGTAGTCGTTGTTTCGGATACGCACATGACACGAATGGCAAAGAAGCTGCCGGATCGGTTGATTCAAGAGCTTCAGGATGCGGATGCCATTCTGCATGCGGGGGATTGGATGACGTTGTCGGTCTGGGATATGCTGCGCGCGTATGCTCGGACGGAGGGCGTGGCGGGCAACAATGACGGAGATGAGATTATCGCCAAATTCGGCCACCGCAAAGTGCTTGATGTTGGCGGACTTCGTGTCGGCTTGGTGCACGGTCACCTGGGCGCAGGCAAGCGCGAGGATACGGAAACGAATGCGTACCGGTCCTTCGAGCAGGGCAGTGTGGACGTGATTGTGTTTGGGCATTCTCATGTTCCGCTAATTCGGGAGCGAAGCGGCGTGCTGCTGTTTAATCCGGGCTCGCCGACAGATAAACGTAGACAGAAGCAATATTCCTTTGGCATTTTCACTATAGAAGGCGGCGCATTACTGGCAGCCGATCATGTTTATTACGACGATAAGGGCTAACAGCGGGGGAGATAGGGGAGCTATGAGCGCGAAGATGCGTAATGTTGGCATATTTGCTCATGTCGATGCAGGCAAAACGACCACGACCGAGCAGATGCTCTATCAGAGCGGGCATATTCGCGCGCTGGGCAGCGTGGATACGGGAACAACACAGACCGATTGGCTGGATGTCGAGCGGGAGCGGGGCATCTCGGTGCGTGCCGCAGTAACGCGGTTTGCATGGAAGGATACGCCGATCAATCTCGTGGACACGCCCGGCCATGTCGATTTTCTGTCTGAGGTGGAACGATCGCTTCGTGTCATGGACGGTGCGGTTCTGATCGTATCGGCTGTTGAAGGCGTGCAGGCGCAGACGGAAGTGATCTGGCAGGCGCTGCGCGATCTATCGATTCCAACACTTATATATATCAACAAAATGGATCGAGTAGGAGCGGATGCTCTTGCAGTAGTGGGACAGCTGCAGCGATTGCTGTCTCGACAGGTGGTGCCGATTGCGGCGCCTGTTGGAGCGGAGGCGGATTTTGCGGGTTCTGTGTCGGTGTTGGACGAGCAGGTGCTGGTACAGCAGCCGTGGACAGAGCCATATCGGCGCATGCTGGTGGAAGCGGCTGCTGAGCAGGACGAGTCGTTGCTGGATGCCTACCTCGAAGGACAGGCTGTGGATGACGCGCTGCTTGGACGAGTACTCGTCGAAAGCGTGCATCGCAGCACGCTGTTCCCGGTTCTGTTCGGTGCATCGAACCGCGGGATTGGCGTGAAGGAGCTGATGGACGCGGTTTTGACGTATCTGCCGGCTCCGAGCGGGTCGGAGGAGGCTCCGGTTTCGGGCGTGATTTTCAAGATGGAGCGAGACCCGGTGATGGGCAAAATCGCGTATGTCCGCCTCTTTGAAGGAGTTATCCGCAACCGCGATACCGTGCTCAATTACAGCCGGGACATGCAGGATAAAGTGACGCAAATTCGGCGTGTGACCGGGCAGAAAACCGAAGATATCGGCGTCCTGAAGGCCGGTGATATCGCGGCTGTGTATGGGTGGAGCCGCGCTCGAATCGGCGATGTCATTGGTGCGCCTGAGGGTGTGCCGGGAGAGAAACGGCTTGCAGTGCCGCTGCTCACCGTGCAGGTGCAATGGAAGAACGAGGCTGAATATCCGGCTGTCGTTGCCGCGTTTCAGGAGCTTGCGGATGAGGATCCGCTGCTCGATTTGCAGTGGCTGCAGGATGAACGGGAGCTGCATTTGAAGGTAATGGGGCCGATTCAGATGGAGGTGCTGACCTCCATCTTGCTGAGCCGATTTAAGCTCGACGTCAGTTTCGGCGCGCCATCGGTTATTTATAAAGAAACGCCTGCTTCGGTAGGTGAAGGGTATGTCGCGTACTTGATGCCGAAGCCTTGCTGGGCGATCCTGCGTTTTGCAATTGAACCGGGCGAGCGGGGAAGCGGGCTCGTCTATAAGTCGCTTGTTCGCAACGAACGTTTGTTGGAGAGTTATCAGAACGAGGTGGCGAGGCGCGTACCGGAAGCACTGCAGCAGGGACTGCGCGGCTGGGAAGTGACGGACCTGCGCGTCACATTAATCGAAGGCGAGCATCATGTGTGGCATACGCATCCGCTCGACTTCGTCATTGCAACGCCAATGGGCATGATGAATGGTCTTGCGAATACGGGAACGAAGCTGCTGGAGCCTTTGCTTCGTTTTCGGCTCTCCGTGCCGGAGGAGTACGGCGGCAAGCTGATGAACGAGCTCGTCCTGATGCGCGGCGAGTTCGACGCGCCTATCGTGCGCCAAGAACGAATGGAGCTGGAGGGCACGCTGCCCGTGGCGACAACGCTCGACTTCCCGGCACGCCTCGGCTCCATGACGAAAGGCCGCGGCACGCTCACGACCTTCTTCGCGGGCTATCGCGAATGCCTGCCGGACGTTGACGTATCGCGCCAACGGCGCGGCGTCAACCCGCTCGATCAGGCGAAGTATATTCTCGCGGTTCGGAACGCGCTGAGCGGGTAGATAGGCTAGCCGCGCAATTTCCTCGCTGGATGGTGAGAGCCGGAAAAGCTGCTTCTCACCGTTCGAAAACAGGAGGAGTTGGAGCTGAGAGTCGGGAAATCCGCCTCTCAGCAGTCAAACTAGCTATCAATCACCTTCGCTCGATAGTGAGAGTAGGAAAAGCCGCTTCTCACCGTCGAAAGCGGGGGGAATTGGAGCTGAGAGTCGGGAAATCCGCCTCTCAGCAGTTAAACTAGCTAAAATCCCCCTCGCTGGATGGTGAGAGCCGGAAAAGCCGCTTCTCACCGCCGAAATCGGATGGAAATGGAGCTGAGAGTCGGGATAAGCGGCTCTCAGCTCTGTTTCGGAACAGTATGATACATGTAAGCGGATATACCGCTTATCGAGCCGGTTCACGGGTCGAAATGAGCTTAACATGCGCATGTCATGGACTTTAAGCGGATATGCCGCTTACGGCGCAGAAATTAGCTAGTTTGGTGCATCGATAGCGGATATACCGCTTAACGAGCTGGCTGTTGTGACGAAGCGAGCTCATCCAGCGAATTTCTTGGACTGGTATGCTATTTAACGGAAATCAGTTGGGATGGAGCACCGTGCCCCGCCGATCCATCCCAACAAAAACACAAAAAAGCTGAGAAGGCGCAAACGCGCACCTTCTCAGCTTTTTTCACAACCATCTAGACCGTCACGCGGTCACCGCGCGTGGTCGGCGATGAAATAACGAGGAACTCCACCGGTTCGGTGGTGGAGCCGAGCATTTGATGAGGGGTCAGCGGCGGCACCTCGACCCCTTCCTGTGGGGCAAGGACGACGGGCACGCCGTCGACCTCAAGCGTCGCCGTGCCGGACAGCATAAAGAAAAACTGCCGGGACTGCTCGTGATAGTGCCGCACCTCGCTGGCGCCGGCGGGCATCCGCTCGTGGATGATGCTGAGCCGGTCATTTTTGACCAAATGCCAGCCGTCGCACACGTCGCCCCACGAATAATGCTCCGCATTCAGCTTGCTTATCATTTTCATACTAACCAGTCCGCCGCCTTAATAGCCGCGCTGGTATTGGCGCGGAAGAAACGCCTCTGCTTCGCTGGAGCCCTTCGCGGCTACCGCTTGAATCGCATGCAGCGCCCAATACGGATCGCGCAGCATGCCGCGGGCGACGGCCACGAGATCCGCATTGCCGTGCGCGATGGTGGTGTTCGCCAGCTTCGGCTCATCAAGCAAGCCGACGGCGATAACCGGCACATTCAGCGCATCTTTCACTGCGCGGGCAAGCGGCACTTGATAACCGGCATAAATCGCCGGGCGATTGGCGCCGGTTACCGGGGCTTCGCCACCGCTCGAGACATGGAAGATATCAGCGCCGGCCTCTTGATAGCGCCGGAAAATCTCAATGCCTTCCTCTACCTTATAGCCGCCCTCCGAGAACTCAGCTGCGGAAACCCGCACGATTAGCGGCATATCAGCAGGCATGACGCTTTTTACAGCCTGAATAACTTCTACGCCGAATAGTGGGCGGTCCTGACCATATTCATCCTCACGTCGGTTCGTCACCGGTGATTGGAATTGGTGGATTAAGTAGCCATGAGCGGCGTGGAGCTCGATCGTATCGACTCCGGCTTCTACCGCGCGGCGAGCCGCTTCCCGGAATTTTACCACCATAGCTTTCACTTCATCGGTCGTCAGTGCTCGCGGCGTACGGTAGGCATCGCTGAATGCGATAGCGGAAGGAGCAACCGGTTCTACCGCTTCTTCGGCCTTACGGCCGGCATGGGCAATTTGAATGCCGATCTTCGCGCCTTGGCGATGCACTTCCGAAATAATCCGGCGATAAGCCGGAATCTGCTCATCCGACCATAGACCAAGGCAGCGCTCGGTGATGCGGCCATCGGGCTCGATATCGGTCATTTCCATAATGATGAGACCGGTACCGCCAACGGCGCGAGTCACGTAGTGAATATAATGCCACTCGTTCGGCGTACCGTCTTTCGCTTCTACGGAATATTGGCACATCGGCGCCATAACGATGCGGTTTTTGAGAGAGAGACTCTTCAGCGCAAAAGGTTCTGCTAATCGGTTCAACATGCTCCACTCCTTCATATTTGAATAACTAAAACAGTAAGCTCAGCCTCAGTATACCCCTGCCACTTACATTTTGAAAGTGAAATTACTTCCACAAGCTGGGAAACGGGAATTCGTCACGCGAATCCGTTATAATAGAGATAACTAATCATCGGGCAGGCAAGGAGAAGTTATGCAGAATCAACAGACAATCATGAGTAATGTGGAGCTGCTTCAGGAGGCTGAGGCATTTATTAGACAAGTCGGCAGCGAGCTGGCTATTGCTGAGCAGACGACAGCGGCACGAATAGCGGAGATTACCGCGGAGATCGCGGCTACCGGGACGTATACGCATACCCCGGAGGAGCTTGCCTTCGGGGCTAAGCTGGCATGGCGCAACAGCAATCGGTGCATCGGCCGGCTGTTTTGGGATTCGTTGACCGTACAGGATGCGCGAGATGCGACCACCGCAGCCGAAATAGCCAAAGCGGTTTTTCGCCATATCGAATATGCCACAGGCGGAGGCAAAATATTACCTTCCATTACTGTTTTTGCCCCATGCACGGACGCCGACTCGCCTCAAATCCGAATCTGGAATGATCAGTTGATCCGTTACGCGGGTTACCGGATGGAGGATGGGTCCGTTCTGGGCGATCCGATTTCCCTGACCCTCACGCAAACGTGCACGGAGATGGGCTGGCGTGGTTCCGGAACTGCTTTCGACGTACTGCCGCTTGTGATCCAAGTCGGCTCGCGGCCGCCGGAGTGGTTCGATATTCCAACCGATATCGTTCTTGAGGTGCCGCTAGTCCACCCCGACTATCCGGCTTTCGAAGAGCTGCAGCTAAAATGGTACGCCGTTCCGTTCGTCTCGAACATGCGTCTTGAAATCGGCGGTCTACATTATACGGCGGCTCCGTTTAATGGCTGGTATATGGGCACCGAAATCGGCGCGCGCAATCTCGCTGATCCATTCCGTTACAACATGCTGCCGGCAGTAGGCGCGTTAATGGGGCTGGATACAACCAGAGAGATCACTTTATGGCGGGACCGGGCGCTCGTAGAGCTGAATGTAGCGGTGCTGCACTCCTATAAGGCGCAAGGCGTAACGATCGTCGATCACCATACCGCGAGCAAGCAGTTCGCTCTGTTTACAGAGAAGGAACAGCGAAACGGCCGAACGCCGACCGGTCGATGGTCTTGGTTGATTCCGCCTCTGTCTCCGGCGACAACGGCTATTTTTCACAATAGATATGAGGATACCGAGCTGAAACCGAACTATTTTGCTCAAAAGGCTCCTTACGAGTCGTAATGGTTAGGTTGGCGGGCGTGCGATACGGACAAAATAAGGATAAACAGTGGAGAAAAATGGTCGGGAAGCGACATTTTTACTGGGAATGGGAAGAATCGGTACATGAGCATGTCCGTAATGTGGTACGATAGAAATGCCGGTTTTCGAACGGGAAGGTTTTTATAACTAAAAGAGGTGGATGTATTGGCAGGTTTTGAACAATTAGGTATTGCCAAGGAACGGACGCAGTCGCTGCGTAATGAAGGAATTCATGAAGCGACACCGATTCAAGAAGGCGCAATACCCGTTATTATGCAGGGCAGCGACGTAATCTGTCAGGCACAGACAGGTACGGGCAAAACGCTCGCGTTCCTGCTTCCGATGCTGGAGAAAATCAGACCGGAGCGCGATGATCTGCAGGGTCTTATCCTTACGCCGACGCGTGAGCTAGCGCTGCAAATTACGACAGAACTGAAGAAACGGCTTGCAACGAAGGACGAATTCAGCGTGCTGGCTGTTTATGGCGGACAAGATGTGGAATCGCAGCTGCGGAAGCTTCAGCGTGCGGTTCATATTGTTGTGGCTACGCCGGGCAGGCTGCTTGATCATATTCGCAGAGGCACAGTGAAGCTTGGTTCGGTCAAAATGCTCGTGCTCGACGAGGCCGATCAAATGCTGCACATGGGCTTCTTGACAGAAGTTGAGGAAATTTTGAGCCAGATGCCTTACCGCAAGCAAACGATGCTGTTCTCGGCAACCATGCCGGGCGGCGTACGCTCGCTGGCGCAGCGGTTCATGATCGAACCGAAGGACATCACGGTGCGAGCACCGCAAGTGACGTTGAAGGCGATTCGCCAGCTGACGGTTGAAGTCGGTGCGAAAGACAAGATGGAGCAGCTGCAGCGGCTTTTGGGCGAGTACAACCCGTATTTGGGCGTTATTTTCGTCCGTACGAAGAAGCGGGCTAGCGCGCTTAACGAATTCCTGCAAGAGAACGGCTTTAACAGCGACGAGCTGCATGGCGATCTCACGCAATCGAAACGCGAGCAGGTAATGAAAAAGTTCCGCGATGCGAAGATTCATCTGCTCGTTGCGACTGACGTTGCAGCACGCGGCCTCGATGTTGAAGGGATTACGCATGTATTCAACTTCGACATTCCGGAGAATGCAGAGAGCTACATTCACCGGATCGGCCGTACAGGCCGTGCAGGCGAAGATGGTCTTGCGATTACCCTTGTATCTCCGCATGATCGTCTGGAGCTTGCTGCCATTGAGAAAGGCATCAATCAGCCGATTCCGCGCGAGAAGAATCGCGGAGGTGCGCCGATTCGCACATCGGTGATGGACGATATGCCGGACCGTCAAGGCGGCGAACGCAAATCCGGCGGCTCCGGCCGCAGAGGCGGAACGTCGGGCCAGTCGGCTTCCGGCAAGTGGGCGCCTAAGGGCGGCCGTTCCGGCCAGGAAGGCCGCAAGAGCAGATCCGGCTTCGGCGGCAACATTGATAGCCGCAAGGCCAACTCAGGCGGCGGCGCGTACGGTGGAGCGGCGAAGCGCGGCGAATCGCGCGGAGCAGGCGTACGCGGTGCCGAAGAGGCGCCGCAATGGGGCGCGGCAAGAGCGGAAGCACCGCGCGGACGCGGCGGAGCAGGCTCGCGCGATGGCGCGGCGCCGGCAGGACGCGGGCGCTACAGCACGCCGTCCCGCGAAGAAGGCGGACGCGGCGACAACACGCGCCGCAGCGAATTCGGCGGAGGCGCTGGCGCAGCTGAGCGCACCGGCGGTCGCGGTGGCGACGCATCGCGTGGTCGCGGCGGCGACTCGGCACGCGGACGCGGCGCATCAGCTGGCCGCAGCGAGTTCGGCGGCGGCCGCGGAGCTTCGGCATCCCGCGGCGAATCCCGTGGCGCATCGGCGTCACGCGGTGAGTTCGGCGGCAGCCGTGGCGGTTCTGCGCAGCGCGGCGAATCCCGCGGCGCTTCGGCACCGCGCAGCGAGTTCGGCGGCGCAGCAGCTTCGCGCGGGGATTCCCCGCAGCGCGGCGGAACCGGCCGCGGCGGCGAATTCGGCAGCCGCGGTGCAGGCGCACCGCAATTCCCGAACGGGGGCGGCGATAAGAATCGCGCCCGGTCTTCCTCGAGCGGCCGACCATCAACGGGTGGCGGCAGACCGTCCTCAGGCGGCAGGCCGTCCGCGGGCGGCTTCAAAGGCGGCCGCAGCAGCGGCGGCGGGAAACAAGGCTCGGGCGGTCGTCCGCAGCGCAAAGGGTCGCGTTAAGATCCATTCATAATCAACCGATGAAGCAAGGCATAAGACGATATACTGTCGCTGCCTTGCTTCTTTTTCTATAGAGGAGCGTGGGGAACAATGGTGCAGTTAGTAAAGCCGTCAACTGCTTTGCAGGAAGCTTATTTGGCGTTCTACCTGGAATGGATCGAGAGCGGGGAAGATATTGTCCCTTGGGTGGTGAGTCAGGATCCGAGTGATTTTGCGGCATACATCTCTCAATTGAATGACGCCCATAAAGAGGAGAACATGCCTGAGGGCTGGGTGCCACATTCCACCTATTGGCTACTGGACGAAGCCGGACATGTCGTCGGTGCGGCGAATATCCGTCACCGGCTGAATCAGAAGCTGCTTGAGAGCGGCGGACACATTGGGTATGGCATCATCCCTTCAGAGCGCCGCAAAGGCTACGCGTCACAGCTCCTTGCCTTGTCGCTCCAGAAGACGGATGCGCTTGGCCTACGCGAAGTGTTGGTCATCTGCGATCATGATAATATCGGATCGGAACGCACGATACTGCGAAATGGCGGGCGATTCGAATCGAGCTTCACGGAAGCACACGGCAATGTCGTCAAACGTTTCTGGATTCACCGCGGCGAATAGCGGAGATCAGGCGGATTTGGTACACTCATGGTACAAGGCAGGCATCGGTTTCAGTGAAACCGCAATTGAAGGGGGAACGATTACGATGACGAAACTTCGTCCATACCTATACAGCGAGCAAGCACTTGAACAGGCGAAGTTCTATGTAGAAGCTCTTGGCGGCGAGATTATAAGCCAGCAAACGTACGGCGAAATGATGCCGGGCTCTGCTGAGGAGGATAAAGACAGGGTTATGCATTTGGTGCTGCAGGCGGCAGGTCTTCTCTTCTATATGGCGGATGCTGGGCCGATCAATCGCGGCAATGGGATTGACCTCACTTTGGAGTTCGAGACCGAGGAAGAAGCGGAGGATGCCTTTAACAATCTGTCGGGGAATGGCGGCAAAATCATCATGCCGTTTGAGCGGATGTTCTGGGGGAGTATGTTTGGACGTATCGAGGACAAGTATGGCGTCCGGTGGCAAATTGCCACACAGCCGGGCCATTAGAGTAAGAGAGCCGTTCAAAACATGGCGCGTTGGCGCGCAGTCTTGAACGGCTCTTTATGTTAGTTATCGAGCTCCACTAAGCCGTCCTCGAAGTGATAAGCCAAATTCAGCTTATGGATGTGCGAACCGTCCTTTGCGCTCGATTCATAGATCGTTAGCACGCCTGTCGGACTGGTTGGCGCCCTTGCGAGTGTAACGGTGAACTCGAAATTTCCCCATGCCGGTGCTCCTTGATCCGCCACGACATTCCCTTCGGCAAGGACGTTATGTCCGTCCTCGAACGAATAACTGAAAGCCGCTTCGAAGACGCGGGCTTGCCCCTTCACGACGAACGATTTTCCGACAATGCTCTCTTCCGCCGGTTCATAGACTTTAAAGGCTTCGTTACTTGCTACAACCTTCGGCGATTTTGGGTTGTTAGAAGCAGCGGTGTCGCTGTTATCTGCGTCTGAAGCGGGTTCCTTCGTCGGCTGGCTGTTTGCAGCCGCGTTTGACATATAGATGCCTTGCTTCCCGCAGCCCGTTAACAATACCGCGGCCATCAATAGAGTCACTAGGGTCCCGTATAGCAGTGATTTGAGGTTCATAACGAATCATCTACTTTCTATGAGCATGAAATCGCAATATTTCACGCTTCATCCTTGTTGCGCTTCTTAAATTATTATACGCTTGAGATAACAGCTTGAATCATTCGTTGCATGCAGAACTGATAATAATTGGATAAGCGAGGAGAGTGTGCATTCATGTTTGAATGGCAGCGATTGCTTCGATTTAACAGATACATAAGAGGCAATGGGCAAGAAGAAATCGACTATCAGTGGCCTACTGCAAAGCTCCCATTCATCAGTATTCGGACAAGCGTTGGCAAAGGCAAACCTAAAGTCGCCATTGGCGTTATCGCACTCGGCGATGTGGCGATCGGGCTTGTGGCCGGCGGGGCGGTCTCAGTCGGCGTCATTTCGGTCGGAGCCGTGGCCGTCGGCTGGCTTCTGGCGCTTGGCGCAGTGGCCATGTCAGGCGGATTGTCTGCCGGGGCTGTAGCCATTGGGGAGCTGGCGATCGGGGCGGTGGCTATCGGCGAATCTGCTGTCGGTGCGGTCGGGATCGGTCAAAATGCGCTTGGAGCCGTCGCCATCGGTCAGCATGTTCTTGGCGTGGTAGCGATCGGTGAACGCGTCTATGGAATTGTCGCCATCGGTCAGCACGGATTTGGCCTTGTGCCGATCGTAGGCGACTTTATCAGATGGATTGCCGGGCTGTTCCGCTAGGTTTCAACCGATTTCGGCTTTGTGCTACAATAATAGACAGCATGAGCGTATAGAGGAAGGTGTAGGATGAATACAGTCAATATATTGGGCGTTCCGTTCTCGAAGCGGACGCTTTCGGATACGGTGGCGCTCGTACAAGCGCAAATCGCGGCGAAGGATAAGCCGTTATTTCATCTGATTACAGCGAACCCGGAGATTGTCATGGCAGCACGTTCGGAGAAGCAGCTGCAGGCAATCGTGGATGAAGCGGATATCATAACGCCGGACGGCATCGGCGTGGTCCTTGCCGCTAAGTGGCAGGGCGAACATATCCCTGAGCGTGTAACGGGCTATGATTTGCTGATTCGTCTGTTCGAAGAAGCGAAGCAGCATCATTTCACGCTTTATGTCGTCGGGGCGGACGAGCAGACCAACGCGAAAGCGGCTGAAATCATCGCGAGCAAATACCAAGGCGTCACCATTGTCGGCAGACATAACGGCTTCTTCAAGGACGGGCAGGAAGAAGCGCTTGTCGCCGATATCGGACAGAAACGTCCGGATGTGCTGATCGTAGCGCTCGGCGCACCTAATGCGGAGCGTTGGATCTACAAGCACAAGAGCCGCTTGCATGCGAAGATCGCCTTCGGTGTCGGAGGCAGCTTGGATGTCATCGCGGGCAAGGTGAAACGCGCGCCGGTAATCTGGCAGAAGCTGAACGTCGAGTGGCTGTACCGACTGCTCAAGCAGCCGTCCCGCTGGCGCCGCCAGCTGGTGCTGCCGAGGTTCGCAGTGACGATACTGACTAACCGTCGTCGTTAGAAACGATAAGGAGCCGTCTCAAAAGTGCGCATCGCGACTTTGGAGGCGGCTTTCTCTATGTGGAGAGTTTGCGCAGCGCTGGAATGCTTGCTCTTGTCGTCATGTTTACGCGCTAACGAACCACACAGGCCTTATTTGCTCGAAATTAACCCCTAATGGATTCTAACGAACCTTAGCGGCGCTATTTAGGGGAATTTGGGCGGCAAAGGGCATATTTTGACCGAATAAGACCTGTGGGATTCGTTAGAATTTCGAATCGAGTAATATTGCAGAAATAAGACCTGTAGGGTTCGTTAGAATTCCCGGGGATCGTGAGAGTTGGAGTCTGCAGTGTTTACCGCTTCGACGGGAATGGGTGGCTGGTGGCCGGTGGTTATGGTTGGTCAGCCGCCAGTGAGTGGTCGATGGTTGGTGATTGGCCAGCGAGTAGCGGATAGTAGTTAGATGGTCATCGGATCGTGTGGTAGCGAGGAATTGGTGGGTGGCCGGTGATTCGAACTGCCGCCTCACGCGGCGTTAATTGAATACAAAAAAGTGGCTGAGCGGGGGATATCCCTGTTCAGCCACTTTTTCAAACCATGCTTAAGCCGTAGTCGGTGGAACGAATGTCCGCTGTGCAAACTCGTTATCGAGCATGAAGAAAGCATTGCTATCCGTGTCGATTCGCTTCAGCTTGTTAATGATGCTGTCGAACATCGACTCTTCCTCTACCTGCTCATCAATGAACCATTTGAGGAACTGAATCGTCGCATGCTCGCGATCATTCATCGCAAGATCAGACAAGTGATAGATCCGCTTGGTAACTTCCTGCTCATGCTGGTAAGCATGCTGGAAGGCATCAAGGATTGAGCTATATTCATTGTTAGGTGTGCTCATGCCGATCAGTGTAGCGCGTTTTCCGCGATCGTTCAGATACTTGTACATCTTCATCGCGTGGAAGCGTTCTTCTTCGGCTTGAACAATAAAGAAATTCGCAAAACCGTCGAGGCTTTCTCCGGAACAGTAAGCGGCAATTGCCAAATACACGTGTGCGGAATAAAACTCGAAATTCATTTGATCGTTCAAAGCTTGGCTGAGTGTGTCGTTCATCATCGGCCGCACCTCCCTTTCCAAATATATTATAAAATAAAAAGAGACGAAGCACCAAACTCCACTAAGGAGTATGGACTACTTCGTCTCCTATATTACCATACTATGCCATATCAGCCTATCCGGTGTTTGAGCTTGGCATACAACACTTCTGCTGTCGGGGCTACAACGACTTCCGATTTGCCGATCATGACCATGCATTGTTTGGAACACAGCTTGCAGTTGCTAAGGCAATCCTTCTTCTTCTGCTTCAAGTCGGGAAATTCTTGCTTTAAGGTTTTAAAAACAGACTTGGAGCCGTGCTTGAAGTTCCTGCAGCAGTACTTGATCTTTTTCATCCGCCCTGTTCCCGACCTCTCTGGATGGTGTTGTCGTGCCCTACAACAATGATAGTAATTCTCATTCTCACTGTCAATCCTTTCTTGCATCTTCACGGCCAAAATCTTTACTTCACTCATGCGCTGGCATATGATGGGAGCAATAAATCCAACTTTTGAAGGAGTACGTAACGAACCATGAGTACAAATGGACAACAACGCTCGGCAATCCGTCCGGGGCTTACTGTAGATATTGTATTGAAGAAGGATCAAGCAACAGGCAAAACAACCCGGGGCATCGTAAAGGATATTTTGACGAATTCGCCCAACCATCCGCATGGGATTAAAGTGCGCCTGCAAACCGGTGATGTCGGCCGGGTAAAATCAATCGTAGAGGGGTAATAACGCCTATGATATTCAGCGATTTAACGAATTGGGAGCGGGAGCAGCATACGTTCCCCGCGCCGGTGCGCCGTGCGATAGAAATGCTGCAGCAGATGGATCTGGACGAGCTTCCTGCCGGGCGGCATGAGTTTGGCGAGCCTGGTATGTTTCTGCTTATTAACGAGCCCGTAACGAGAGATTGGCGCGAAGTGAAGCCGGAGACGCATAGGCTGCATGCGGACATTCAGCTGCTGCTTAGCGGCCGCGAGCGGATGCGAGTAGCCAAAGTTTCGGAGGATCAGGTCATTACAAACGACCGCTATGAGACGCAAGACATCGCTTTCTATGATGAAGTACATAACGAGAATACGATTGATATGGTGCCGGGTGATTTCGTTGTCTTGTTTCCGACCGACATTCACAGACCCAACTGCTCGGTTGAACAAGATATTCCAATCCGTAAGGCGGTCGTGAAGGTGCATCGCGATCTATTTGCAACCCAGCAGTAAAATGAGTAGGATTAGAGAAAACAAGCGCTTTCTAAGAAGAGTTGCACGGTATGGCCCGAACGAAGTCAATCGGCTTCTTCTTGAAACAGCCGGAAATAAAGGAGCTGCGTCCACATGAGCTTTCTCCCTCAATCATTCTCTCTCCCTCACGTGGCCTCCATTGTAGTCACGCTGCTCTCAGGCATAGCTGTGATGTTCCTGCGATTGCGCGCTAGCAATCGGCCAACGACAATGCGCAAAATCATTATTCCGCCGATCGGCATGTCGACCGGCTTCCTGATGTTTGTCGCACCGGTTACGCATGTGCCGTGGTTATGGGGCATTACCGCTTTTGCTGTCGGCGCGGTATTGTTCGCTTATCCGCTCATCCGTACCTCGAAGCTGGAGAGGGTTGGGGACACGATCGTATTGAAACGGTCCAAAATGTTTATATTCATTCTGCTCGGTCTTCTTATCGTACGTCTGCTCGTTCATAATCTAGTGGAGCAAACTGTCAGTATCCCGCAAACGGGAGCGCTGTTCTTCGTGCTTGCCTTCGGAATGATTGTAGTCTGGAGAATCGCAATGCTTCAATCGTATCTTAAACTCATGCGACGGGGGTAAGCCCAATGACGATAACGATGCCTGAATCCATAAGAAGAATGTTTGATCTGTGCGCAGCCGGAGAAACCTCGATGGTGGAAGAGCTGCTTCAGCAAGATCCTGATTTGGCAAAATGTAACTGGGGGTACTTCTCGCCTCTGCATGTCGCGGTCCGGGAAGGCCATCTGGATACGGCAGCACTTCTGCTCCGTTATGGCGCAGATGCTGCGGACAAGCCTGTTCTAAGCTGGCAGGACTCCCTGCTGCAGAAGGCGCAGGATCGCGGATACGCAGAGATCGCCGAGCTGCTTCGCGAGCATCTTCAGCGCACGCTTCAAGTGCAGCCGATCGGCGACGTAACGGCGGGGCTAATTCGCGCATTCAATCGCGATGAGCTGTTGTCCTGGTTCGAGCAGCATCCGGAGACGATTCATGCAGGTGATGAACGAGGCAACACGCCGCTGCACTGGGCTGTAATGACACGGCAGCTGGAGCTGATCGATCTGCTTCTGGCACGCGGCGCGGATATTCATGCGCGAAGAGCCGACGGGAGTCAGGCTGTCCATCTGGCGATGGAGGGCGATTATTTCTACAGAGGCAATCGAGACCTGCCCTCGAATACGATTCGGGATCCACGTTTCTTACTGGGGTATCTCATTGGAAAAGGAATCTCTTACGATATCTTCATTGCGGCCGCCGTAGGCGACGCTATGCGAGTGAAGGAGCAGCTGGCTCAGGAGCCACAGCTGGCCAATGCCACAGACACGTCGGGCAGATCGTCGCTCTATTATGCGGCCAAGCATGGCTATGTAGAGGTTGTGCGCTTGCTGTTCGCCAGTGGCGCCGACCCTAACCTGCCTGAGCGAGATGCGCCGGGCGGAGCGGCCCTCTATGCGGCGGTCAGAGGCGACCATACCGAATGCGTGAAGCTGCTGCTTGCGCATGGAGCGAATCCAAACGCAGAGATCGATGCATCGGGCAATGCCGTGTTTGCCGCCATGCAGAAAGGCGCACAGGAGCTGCTGGAGCTGCTCTATGAACATGGCGGGACGGTCACGATGACCGGTGCCTGTGCAATAGGCCGCATCGACTTGGTCGGCGAAATGCTCGCGCTAAATCCGGCTGCTGCCAATGATGGCGACTACGGACCGCTCGCCCAGGCGGCAAGCTGCGGATATACCAACATCGTTAAGCTGCTGCTAAGGCATAAGGTCGAGCTGAACGGGCCTTGGTACGCCAGCAATTATATGGTGTATGCCTTCAGCTATGCAGACCAAGAGATGGTGGAGCTTCTGCTTCGTCATGATGCGGATCCGAACGTTCGGAATTGGCTCGGTATCAGCTATCTGCATTTGGTTGCCAAGAAGGGCGACACCGATCTAGCCGATCTGATGCTTCGCTATGGTGCTGAGCTTGACGCCGTGGACGAGGAATATAATACGACCCCGCTTGGCTGGGCGGCCAAGTACGGGCAAGTCGAGATGGCGGCTTACCTGCTTCGCAAAGGAGCGGCGATCGAGCCGGCAGATGTGCCGGAATGGGCAACGCCGCTGGCATGGGCAAGACGCAGTGGGCATCAAGCCATCTCGGAATTACTTCTTTCCCATCGGAAAGGCGCGGTGTAGCAGTTGACAGTACCTGCGGCAACTGGTATTCTAACGACATAAATTGCATGCAATTTAATTGTGTTATTCACTATAGATTGGCTTGCTAGCCTAAGCCGCAGAGAGGAAGACTGCAATGGAAAAAGGTGCTCAGCTGGAGCTCGACAATCAGCTCTGCTTCGCCCTCTACGCCTGCGCCCGCGAAGTAACGAAGCTGTATCGCCCGTATTTGGATGAACTAGGCATTACGTACACTCAGTATGTAACCTTGCTAGCGCTCTGGGAGAAGGACGGCGTACCTGTGAAGGAGCTGGGAAACCGGCTGTACCTGGATTCCGGCACGCTCACGCCGCTCTTAAAGAAGCTCGAAGGGATGACACTCATTCGACGGGAGCGCGATCCTGAGGATGAGCGCAGCGTCATCGTCCGATTGACCGACCAAGGACGCGAGCTGAAGACGAAGGCGGTAACGATTCCGGAGCGCGTGTTCTGTCAGACCAACATGCCTACCGAGGAAATTACCCAGCTTCGAGAACAGCTTCGCAAGCTGACCACAGCTGTTCATGAGCAGTCGTGCGGTCAGTTATAAGCTTGTATCTAATCATAAAGAAGACCATTTCAGCGCTGCATGGGCAGAGGCTGAGAGGGTCTTCTTTTTTATATCCTGGGCGCTGCGATTATTTCCCGGGAAACGGGCAGCAAGCGTTATCCTTCCCACCAAGAAATGTTGGCGAAGGAGGTAAGCGTGCCTGCTACGGTGAGCGAGCTGCTGACCGTAATGGAAATGCTTTGATTCTCCGGCACGATTAGTCCGCCCACATAGTCGAAAGAAAACATACCGGGGATGAGCGGCAATGAAAGGAAGGCTGTCCCCCCGGAGGCGGCACTTGTGGAGGATCTCGCCGTCATGACACTGGTCGCTGAATTGCCGAACTGCGTGTTGAAGGGAGTCAGGGTGGAGGGGGAGCTTATTGTGGCTGCCCTCGTCATCGTCAAGGAGCCGCTGAAGGAAGAAAGTAAGCTAAGGCCAACGCCAACACCGCCCGATATACGAGAGACATAGAGCGTTCGGCCGCTGGCATTGGGATTGGAGATTTGAAGGGTTGCGATAACCGAACCGCCTAATATACTGAGCGTTGAAGAGTTATTGAACGTTGTTAGCAGCGCCTACGAGGCGGCGCTGGAAGCGGGGGCAGCGGGGTCTGCCGCCGCCCGGTATGTGGTAGAGGCGGGCGCGGGGACATATCGCGCCCGCTGCGGTTTGGCTGCGGCCGAGGCGGCGCTCGGCCGGGGCGACAGCGCGCAGCGCTTGTACGCGGCGGCCGCCCGTGAGGCGCCGCGGTTTGGCCCTGCCCTGGCCGGCTGGGCGGAGCAGCAGCAGGCCGCGGGCGAGCGCGATGAAGCCATACGCGCAGCGCTGGCTTCGAGCGTGGGGCTTGCAGCGCCGGGGGATTTGGCGCTGCAGGCCCGGGTGCTTGGCGGCATAGGCGCGTATGCCGTTGCACTGCCGCTATGGCGCGCGGCGCAGCCGCTCGCGCCGGCGGACGCGCGCGAGTACGCGGCGTGTTTGGCCGGCGCCGGGCACGCGGGCGAAGCGCGGGCGGTGCTGCTGGGAGCGCTCGGGGTCGCGGATGGCGCGAGCGAGGAAGGCGAGACGCAGGTTGAGGGCAACTCGGTGGTGAGCGGTGAGCCGCAGGTTGATCATGGCAACGTGACTCTTATTGCCGAGGCTGTGGAGCAGCAACCTTTGCTGTCATCGACGGAGCCGTACTGGCTAGAGCTTTGCGTGGATGCGGCACTTTACTGTTGGACTGAAGGTGGGACACTCCATGAGGAGCTGCGCAGCTTGCTTCATGGCAGCGTGGATTCTGAGGTGCAACAGCTGGAAGCGATGCTGCTTGCATTGGATGGGTTCCTGACGGGAACAGTCAGCGGATTGTCCTTGCGGGCTGATGTTGCGAGTCTGTTGCTGGAGCGTGCGCTTCAGCTTGGCATGCTGCCATTGGCAGGCAAGCTGAAAGAAGCCGGAGCCGAGCTGCGGGAAGAGTATGCGGAACGGTTATACCTGAACGGTTATACGCATGCGGCGGCTGGTTTGCTGTTATCTGCTATGGAGAGCAGGCAGCTGCGGGCATCGGAATGCAGCGCTGCTTGGCCAATGGTTGGACCGCCGCTTTGGTCGGCGATTGGCGGGCAGCGGCGGATGGTTTTGCCGCTGTGACCGGTGTCGCGGGCGCGCGCCCATGGCAGCAGCGAGCTGCAGCGGCGGGGTTTGCCGCCGCATTTGCCGCACGGGCGAGGGCATATTGCGACGCGGAGCTGCTGCCCGAGCTTCGCAGCGAAGAGATGCTCGAGCTGCTGCTCGGGACTACGGTGCTTGCGAACTAAAGTCTGCCCATTGTTTTGTTGATGGGCTGCGAACCTGTCGCTTGCAGTCGTTCTGAAGTCGCTTGGTGACGACGGTTGCTCTACAGTTTCTCGATGGTTTCTCGGTACCAGTCACTCGACAGTCCATTTGAAGTTGCCTGGTGAAGGTCGCATGACAGTCTCTCAATAGTTTCTCGGTGCCAGTCACTCGACAGTCTAATTGAAGATGCGTGGTGAAGGTCGCTTGATAGTCTCTCAATGGTTTCTCGGTACCAGTCACTCGACAGTCGCTCAGCAGTCTCTCGGTGATGGTTGCTCGACTGTCTCTCTGAAGTCTCTCGGTGACGTTGTTCGATACTCTCTCGATAGTCACCCAATGCCAGTCGCTCAATCGCCGCTCGACAACCCCTCGATAGTCTCCCCCCAGCCACTTTGCAGCAGTATCCTTCAAGTTTTCCCGGTCACTTCTTCAGCGTCTCCTTAGCCTCTTGCGACTCTAACGAACCGTAGAGGCCTTATTTTGGGGAAATGGGCAGCTCCAAAATTTTAACGAACCACAGAAGCCTTATTGAGCCCAATTTAGCAGGAAAGTATGGGTTTTGGAGCAAATAAGGCCTGTAGGGTTCGTTAGAATGTCAAATCAGGGTTTTGGGAGCAAATAAGACCTCTACGGTTCGTTAGATATCTGGGAACGTAAACTCTCGACAGTCGCTCTGCAGTCGCTCGATAGTTTCTCGGTGACGTTTGCTCGACACTCTCGCGATAGTCAGTCGCTCGATAGCCACTCGATGGCCTTGAATCCGCGCCGAAGCACAGCTTAATTCCGGCATTCACGTTGTTCAAGCCGACCCCATCCCGATATGGCGGCTGCTGATTGTCCGAGAATCGCTTAATCTCGGCCGGCCAACGGCCATACGCTGCCGTCCGCGCGTTTCGTCAGCCGGAGAGAATGAGGATCGGAAGGCGAAAGCCACCGCTAAAACAGCCAATGAGGCCCTGCGGAGGATGATTTGTACCCCTGAAATCGGACAATTCGTACGGTTTTAGACGGAAGTGTACCTATCTCCGCCGTGAACCGTTCTTATATAATCGGTCGTGTGGAAAGCGCTGTCATACAAGTTGGGCCGATCGTTATCCGCTGCTGGAAGCTTGGCAGCGATTTTTTTATCGAGCAATAAAAGCGCTTTCAGATCGGCTGTTACGGTTGTCGTCGCTCATGCAGGGTGTCATATCGGGAGAAAGGGGGAATGGCAGCGTCCGCTCGCCGTACATAACCGCGGATGAATGCCGTCGGTGCAGCAAGAGGCTATTTTCTAATGACAAAGGGGACTGAAGGAAATGAAAAACAAATCGCAGCGCCGAAGAAAAATCTGGCTGAGCCTTCTCTTAGCTATTATCGCCGTCGCGCAGATCGGCTATTTACCTCCGCACGCCAACGTGGCGGAAGCGGCCGACAATGGATTAGCATTGAAGCCGTACATGGGCTGGAGCAGCTACAGCATGCAGGTATATGATGGTCCGTCGGGAAATTGGGTTTCCGAGGCGAAAATCAAGCAAATGTCCGATGCGATGCACGAGAAGCTGCAGGCGCACGGTTATAACTATATTAATATTGATGCCGGCTGGAACGGCAGCATGGACGAATATGGACGTCCGGTTCCGAGTACGACGCTCTATCCGGGCGGATTCGAGAATCTCGTCAAGTATGTCCATGCCAACGGGCAGAAAATCGGGATTTACATGATCCCGGGCATCTCTCCCGGTGCCATTGATTCGCCTACGCGGATTCCGGTTTACGGCACGACGGATTGTTTCGTTAACGATATCGCCGTAACGCCTCACAAGACCGCGGATTACTGGGGCATGGGCTATAAGGTTGATTTCAGCAATCCGTGCGCGCAGAAATACGTCGATTCCGTCGCGGACCAGCTGGTTGCGTGGGGCGTGGACTTCGTGAAGTTCGACAGCGTTACGCCGGGCTCCGGTCATAACGACACGTCAATTGACGCGCGGGACGATGTCAAAGCATGGTCCGAGGCGCTTAGCAAACGTCATATTTGGTTCGAGCTTTCATGGGCGCTCGATCATAACTACGCGGATTTCTGGAAGAAATACGCGAACGGCTGGCGCGTAGACTGGGATGTTGAATCCTACGACCGCGAAATCGGCATGACGCAGTGGGCCAACATTGCCCGTTTATTCCCGGATGCCGCGCTGTGGTGGCGGGATGCAGGTCCCGGCGGCTGGAACGACTTCGACTCCATCGACATTGGCAACGGGATGACTTCGGGGCTGACGAAGGACGAACGTCAGACGGCAATGACGCTGTGGTCCGCTTCTTCCGCGCAGCTCTATACAGGCGACGATCTCAGCAATTTGGATGATTACGGACTTGAGCTGCTGACGAACGACGAGGTTATCGCCGTCAATCAGGCGGGCCGCCCGGCACATCCGGTATCCATGTCTACCAATCAGCAGGTATGGTATGCCAATAACGGTGACGGCACATATACGGTCGCATTGTACAATCTCGGCAACAAGGCAGCCGCGGTGAACGTGAACTGGAAGGATATCGGCCTTACTGGCGCTGCTTCCGTCCGTGATCTGTGGGCGCATAAGGATTTGGGCAATTTTGAGACAGGCTTCGGTCCGGTTACGCTCGAACCGCATGCTTCGCGATTGCTTAAGGTAACGGCGCAGGCCGGAACTTCGCTCGTCAATGACGACGATACGGGCATGCGTTATACGGGTACATGGACCCGCAATGGCGGCAAAGAGCTGGCAGGCGATGCAGAGGATCTGTCCATCGCGGTAACGGATTCGTCCGCTGCCCCTATTGCGAACATTACGCAAGATGCGGATAATAACGGCGACAATTCGCAGCCGTCCACTTCGGATGTTGGCATTGCGGCAGTATCGCACACGGTCATACTCAACGACAATGATCCGGCCATTTCCTATTCCAACAAGTGGGGCTACAGCAGCGGCAGGAACGGACTGTCCGATTATATGAATGACGTTCATTACGGTGAGCCCAATAATGGGACAGAGCCCGAAATCACGTATAGCTTTAACGGCACCGGAATTGAGCTGTGGTCCGAGAAAGGCGGCAGCAACGGCAAGCTGGATGTGTATGTCGACGGCGATGCGGCTGTAACAGTGGATACCGAAGGTACGCCGCAGGCTGGCCAATACGCCGTCTTCAGCAAGACCGACCTGGCACCGGGCGCACATACCATTCGCGTCGTACGCAATGGCAACGGCCAATATTACTTTATCCTTGATGCGCTGAAGGTCACGACAGACTCACTCCTTGACCAGCCGTCCGCATCCAGCTTCAGCAAGGACGTGCCTGCTGATATTACGGTCCATTTGCCGTATGGAGCAAGCACGCTGACGGGCATCAAGAACGGAGCGGCACCGCTTGCAGCCAATACCGATTATTCGATTAACGGCAGCGACGTGACGATCAAGCAAAGCTATCTCATGCAGCAGCCTTCCGGCCAATCGGCCGTGCTGAATTTCGGCTTTGCCGGCGGCGATACGCAGTCGATATCGATCGCGGTTACGGGTACTTCGCTCAGCACGTTATCCGCGACCTTCGATCTGAAAACATCGGCCCAGGCCGACGTCACGACGACGCTGACGCTTGGCGGCGGCAACAGTCTGACCGCGATCAAGAACGGCGCAGATGCGTTGATGGAGGGGACGGATTACACGATCGCAAACGGTCTCGTGACGATCAAAAAATCGTATTTGCAGCAACTATCGGTCGGCGTGACTAACCTGACCTTTGCATTTAGCGTGAGCAGTCCGCAGACGCTGGCCATCAACGTCATCAATTCATCTTCGCCCGGACGCTATGCGATGATCAACGACGATAACCCGGATATTAAATTTACGGGTTCATGGAACCGCAGCACCGGCCGTCCGTTTGACGACTATAACAAAGACGTGCACTATCTCGAAACGAACGGCGGTTTCTTCACTTATACATTCAACGGAACGGGAATTTCGTACATTACCGAAGTTGATAAAGGCCAAGGCGATGTGGAAATTTACATCGATGGCGCACTCGACAAAACGGTCAGCACGTATGAAGCCAATGCGAGCAACAAGCCGCAGCAGACCGTCTATACGGTATCGGGTTTGACACCGGGTATCCATACGCTGAAGGCGGTTAAGAAGTCCGGCCAATTCATGCTGCTCGATGCGCTGAAAGTGCGTTTAACAGATCTAATCGATGTATCCGTTGCCGATTTCGACAAGAACATCGCCGCGCAAGCCGACGTGAGTGTGAACGTTCTTGGCAGCATCGGCAGCCTGAAGGAAATCTCAAACGGCGCGTACACGCTCGTTAACGGTACGGATTATAGCATTGCAGGAAATCAAGTCACGATTAAGAAGGCGTACTTGGCGGCTCAGCCGGTCGGTACGACGAAGCTGATGTTCGCATTCACCGGTGACAATGCCAATGATGTGCATGTAACAGCTGTAAACAACGATTACTTTGAATATCAGTTCAAGGGCACAGGGGTTGAGCTGTTGTCCCCGACAGGACCGGAGCAAGGCAATATGGACATCTATATTGACGGCGAACTGAAAAATACGGTGAGCGCGAATGCGGCAACCCGGAACGCGATGATCAGCTTGTTCAGCATCTCGTCGCTGACAGACGACACGCACACGCTGAAAGTAGTCAAGAAATCAGGCGCGCTTATGCTTGTCGATGCGCTCAAATTCAATGTTTCCGCGAATTCCGGTTCCCCTGGTCCGGTCGGCGGCGGTGGCGGCGGCGGATACACAGATCCGGGCGCAATCAACGTCGTGCATGCGACACTGCCTGACGGTACAGTCAAGGATGAAGTGAACGTATCCGGCGACAACGCGAAAGCGTTAATCGATAAAGCCAAAAACGCGGGCGACAAATCGGTCATGATCTCGGTTCCGGTATCGAAGGATGAAGTCTCCTTAACGAGCATCGAACTGCCGAAAGAAACGATTAGCCAGCTCTCGGAGAGCGCACTCGACGTGAGGCTTGCGGCGAATGGTGTAACGGTTCAAATTCCGAACGCTTCGCTGAAGGACTTCAAAGACGATGCTTACTTTAACCTCGTTCCTGTGAAAGCAGCGGATAAAGGGAAGGAACTCGAGAAACGCGCGAATAGCGCGAAGATCGTGATTGCGGCAGCCGGCGGCAGCCAAGTGACGCTGCTTGGTCATCCGGTTGAAATCGAGACGAATTTGCAAAATCGCGAGGTCACGCTTGTCCTTCCAATCGAGGATGCAACCATCAGCGAAGCGAATCTGGCGCGGCTTGGCGTGTACATTGAACACAGCGACGGCACTACTGAGTTCAAGCAAGGTACGCTGACGACGATTAACGGCGTACGCAGCATTCAATTTACGACGAACAAGTTCAGTACGTTCGCGCTAATGAAGATCGCAGGCGATTCACCTATCTTCTCACATGAGCCTTACGTGAAGGGCTACGACGGCGGTTTGTTCAAACCAAACGGCAGCATCACCCGTGCAGAGTTGGCGACGATTTTGTCCCGCATCTCCACGCAGTCCGAGACAGAGAGCAGCCGTGCGTACGCTGACGTTAAGTCCGGATATTGGGCAGCCGACGCGATTGCAAAAGTGACGCGTATGGGGGCGATGCACGGTTATGCGGATGGCAGCTTCAAGCCGGAGCAGCCGGTAACCCGTGCCGAGATGGCTGCGATCACGGCGAGCTTTGCTCCGAAGAACCAGGTTGCAGGAGCAGGTTATTCCGATACGGTCGGCCACTGGGCCGAAGCGGCCATCAAGACCGCTCAAAGTGCAGGCTATCTAAAAGGTTATGCAGACGGTACGTTCCATCCGGGCAGCACGCTCACGCGCGCCGAAGCGGTAACCGTCATAAACCGCGTACTGGGCAGAGGCCCGCTTTACGGAATCGCGCATTCCCCATGGAAGGACGTTCCGGATAATCACTGGGCTGCGGGCGATATCGAGGAAGCCTCGGTCAGCCATCAATACCAGCCAAGAACAGGCGGCGGCGAGTTGGCCGTGAAATAATTTGCTGCTTGGCATAAGCATGAAATGAAGGAAGCAGCCCGGATCTCGATCCGGGCTGCTTCCTTATTATCTATATCGAGAGGGTCACCGTGACAATGCTTAGTGGTTCGAAATGTTGATGGAGTCGGTAATTGTGGCAGCTTATGATTTCGGGCTTACAACCTCTCAACTCTAACGAACCGTGGAGGCCTTATTTTGGAGAAATAGGCATCTTTAAAATGTTAACAAACCACAGAGGTCTTATTTAGCCGAAAGGGGTGGAATTGCACGGGTTTTTGACCAAATAAGGCCTGTAGGTTTCGTTAGATTTTCAAATCGATGGTTTTGAAGTGAATAAGGCCTGTAGGATTCGTTAGAATTTCAGGGGTGTATCGCGATGCCGGAGTAGTGTTCAGTAACCTGAGTCCCGCCGATCAAACGGTTCCTCCAACAACGCACCCCACCGCTGCTGCCATCTGCCGATATCGAATGCGAACGCGGTACGCCGCGCATCCGCCCCGTACCGCTGTCTCAGTTCCTTATCCATGAGAAGCTCACGTACAGCTGTATACAGGGCATTCTCGGTTGGCGGTACAAGGCGTCCGTTGAAGCCATCGGTAATAAGGTCGTTGAGACCGCCGACATTAGTGGCGACTATGGCAACGCCGCAGCTCATCGCCTCCAGGCAGGAGAGGGAGGTGCCCTCCGAGTATACCGTCGGAATGACAGCGACATCTGCAGCACGATAAGCATCACGCATAGATGAGAAAGCATAGGTGTGATGCACGATTCGATCGCGATTAGGGTGACTCTTCAGCCAGGTGTAGAAAGCCAGCGCCACCGGCGTGCCTTCGACAAGCTCACCGGCAAACTCCACGGTCAGCGTCGGCATCTCAGCCAGCAGTCGATCGGCAATGAGCATCATCGGCACGATTCCGCGCTCGTAGCTCAGCCGCCTTGGATAGAGTAATCGCAGCCTGCGAGAAATAGGCTCAGGCTGAAGAAATAGGTGTATGGCAGCCTTTATCGGCTCATTCGTGCTCCCCGCTGCGCCTTCATCCCTACCGTCACTCGACGCTTCCGCACCACTTCCAGTGCGATCGGCATCCTCTAACGCTAACTCCCCATCTCGATCCTCCGATGCTCGCTCGCCATCCTCCTCAGTCACAACTCCCAGCCGCACTACCTTTTCCGCATCCGCCTCATCCTCCAGCTCCTTATCCACCGGTTCCTCGTCCTCCAAGTCGTCCTCCAGCTCACCCCTCGGCGTGAACCACGCCGTATCCACCGCATTCGGCAGCAGCACGAGCCGCTCCGCATCATCATACGAGCAGCAGGAACGGCAGTACGTCTGGAAATGCGAGTCGACGGTCACAATCCGCTCTAAACCGCTGACCGCCCGCTGAATCATCACCGCGACGTCCGCTTTGACCACTTCACTCATATCATGCCAATCCCAGCTGACGCCGTGATAAATGCCAATACTGCCCGGTACATACCGAATCGGATGCCACAGGCAGCTCCCATAAATAATAAGTCCCTCAGCCTCGGCCGCCATCCGCTCGAACGCCCCCGCAATATCATTCAGCTCATAGGCGAAACCTCGTACGGCCACGCCGTTATAAGTCGTTTCGAAACTACGAAAATACGACAGCTGATACACTATTGCACGCCAGCCTCGCGCCTGAATAACTCCGCATAGGTCGAAAATATACCGCTCCAAGCCGCCTCCGAAAGGCTTCGAATAGGCCTCCCCCTCCGAATAACCATTCAAGTAGCTATGTGTCAGAATGGTAACCGTCCTCATGCTTTTCCAACCCCTTCCTCATCCTCCTGCCAGCGCACAAGATGGGGGTGGGGGTCGAGAATGGAGGCGTAATGTTCTAAGCTGCCCCATTTGCCGAGGGGATCATTTTGCATATACCGGTCATATTTGGCCCTTCGCTGCGCGTCATCGCCGGCCCAGCCGTAATGTTTGACTCGAAGCTCGGATTGAAAACCTGTAAGTAGCGAGCAGGAAAGCGGTAGACGCGGCACATGATGATCCCAAGCCGGATAGAAGTACGAGTAGAGCGGCAAATAGCGGACAAGCATCATCGTATGCCGTTTGTGCAGCTGCCATAACGGGTCGTCCCGATAGTAAGCGAGCGAGCCCCAGAAATCGTACATGCGAAAAGCGACCCAGTCGTACCGATCCTGGTCAATGAGCGCCCGAATCTGTGACTTGGCTTTCCGCTCGAAAAATTCATCCGCATCGATAGACAGCAGCCAGTCCGGCTCTGTCCGCAAGGCCGCTTCCCACAGCAGCTGGCGAAGCCGCGCTTCCTGTCCGAACAGCGGCTGCTCCAGCCGCACCAGCAATTTCACCTTAGGGAACGAGCTGCAAATATCCGGCGTCCCGTCATCGCTCGCATCGTCGACAATGACGATCTCATCGACAAAGTCGGACAAGTCGGCAAGTGCGGCCTCCAGATATCGGCCGGCTTCATTGCGAGCCTGCATCATAGCCGTCAGCTTATTGCCGCTTGCCTTACGAAGCGGCCGAGGTACATCATCGCTCACGCATATTCCCCCTCTGCCAGCTGATGCGCTTTGTAATCGACGGCGGCCAGTTCTGCTATTGCTTTCAATGGTTCCATACCGGTCATAGCGGCTTGTAGCATCGCGTGCACGGCAGCATGCCGTTCTCCTTGCAGCGCAAGAACGGTGCCTTCCAGTTGCAGCCGTTTCAAACGGCTCTGTACATTACCCGGCGGCATCTTAAGCAGAGGCAAAGCCGCCTCAGGCCGTCCGCTTAGCAAATAAACCTCAACTAACAGCTCCGTTGCGCGCCTCCTGGCATCGGCATCCGGATCGCTGCTGCCAACAAGCGGCTCCAGCAGTTCGGCGGCATGCCGGAAATCGTCATTCAGCCGATAGAGCAACGCCGAGGCGAGCTTATCCCTGCCTGCCGCAAGCAATCCGACCAGTTCCGAGAAAGCGTCACGTTCGTGATCGGTGACTGCGCTGATCCCATACGTATCTATCGCGTCCGAAAGCCGTCCTTGCAGCAGCCTGACGGCAGACAAGAAGCGGAAATAAGTCGTAATCGCACCGGAATCACCCGTGAAGATCGCCCGCTCGAACGCTGCCTTACCCAACTGCTCGGCCTTATCCGCGTCACCAAGCAAATAGGAATAAACCGTTTGGAAAAAAGTCTGCATCGCCGAAGGCAGCAGCACCTTGAATTGCTCCTCGCGAAAATCACATCTGCGCAGCAGCTGCAGCCTCGCCAGCGAAGCAACGCTCTTCCCGCTAATCGCATCGCTGATCGCTGCGGCGGCAATCGCATCCGCCGCCGTGTCGATGCCATCCTGCATGAAGACGCGGCCTCGCCGAAACCACTGCTCGAAGTAGAAGGGCTCCGAGCCGACCATGACAAGCGAAGCCGCCGCGCACAAGGCGTCGCGGCAGTGCAAATAAGCATCATCCCCTTGTTCAAGCTCAGCGGGGAGAAGCATAATCAAAGCTTTTGGCTGCCTGCCGGCAATCATGTACGATGCGGGAACAACACAATGGTATCTGCCATTTCAGCTCATCCCACCGTTTGAAGGGCGCCGCCGCAGAGGCAGCGCGCAGACTTTTGACTCATCCATCATTGTATGGGTAGGAGCGGATGAACATTCCTGTTATGCCCAGTCTACAGAGGTTCGCTGCCCAATTGATTACGTATAGCGCTTTCATAGATTATCGATTATATTCAAATTCTAATCATTTCTTTGTTCATGCATCATATCGACTGATCTCGCGATCAGCGTCTGAGACGGCGACGGCCGTCCTTATTGGAGGGTTACCCATGAAGCGATTGAAGCCCATTTCACTTCAAAAGAAGCTGCTTATCATTATGATATTTCTCTACTTTCCACTGCCGATTCTCGGCTGGATTTGGTATGAACGGACTTACCAGGTCATTGAGAACAACGCGGTAGATTCCAGCATCCAGATGGTGAACCAGGTCAATTTACATTTGGAAACCTATTTCACGGAAGTGCAGCGGACGATGCTGCCGATGCTGGCGAGCGATCTGACAGGGGCATTCCTCAACAATCAGGATGATGACCCCATTAAACGCTATGAGCTTTCTTATCGAATCGAGAAAGAGCTGTTCGCCAAGATCGTCATGAATCGGCAGGATATTCAGGGGATCTCGCTGATCTCCGACCGGGTTAAAGCGACCTCAAGCTCCAGCTTTATGCTGGCAGAGCAGCGTTATTCGCTCTATCTCAAACGGCTGAAGTCCCCGGGCCAATTCCGCATTATGGGCTTCGAAGGGACGCCGAGTACCCGGGTCGTGGCGATGGCGATGAAGTTTAATCCGCCGCAAAGCACGATGAAGCAGGGGATGCTCATCGTGGACCTCAAGCGCGACGAGATGGTGCACATTATTCAGCAGGTGCAGCTTGGGCGGACAGGCTTTGTATGGGTAGCCGATTCCGCCAATCAAGTTATCTATCATCCGCAGGATGAGCAGCTGTCGCAGGTTGTCCCGGCTAACTATCTGAAGGAGATGGGCACGAAGCAAAGCGGCACCTTCACGATGAACACGGATCAAGGCAAGAAGCTGGTCGTGTTTATCCGCTCGGACCGCACCGATTTGACCTTGATCTCCGAGGTGCTGCTATCGGAGCTGAATCAATCGATCGTGACCGTAAGCCGGATCTCGATTGTGGTGCTGGTCTTGCTCTTCCTGCTGTCGATGTTGGCTGCCAGCGGGGTTGTGTACTCCATCACTAAGTCCCTAGTGAAGCTGCTGCAGCTCATGAAGAGTGCGGAGATGGGCGATTTCACCGTGAAGGCACCGAATGAGGGCGGACACGAAATTGGCAGCTTGTATCGCGGCTTTAATAAAATGGTCGAGGAAATCAAACGGCTCATTGAAATTGTGCATGTGTCAGAGCTTCGGGAGAAAGAGCTTGAAGTGAAGCAGAAGGAGTCGCTGCTGCATGCGATGCAAGCGCAGATCAATCCTCATTTTCTATATAACACGCTTGAATTTATTAACTCCAATGCCATCGTGGAAGGGAACGAGAAGATTAGCAATATGATTGTCTCCTTGGGAGACATGTTCCGCTACAATGTGCAAAATCCGAACGGCGGCGTGCATTTGGCTGATGAAATCCAGCATATTGAAGCTTATCTGGCGATTCAGTCCGAGCGGTATCCCACGTTTACATACCGCATTGATGTTGATCGTGCAGTAGCAGCTTCGATTCCGGCCGTGCGTTCGACGCTCCAGCCGATTGTGGAGAACTGCTTCAAGCATGGCTATGAACGCCATAAGCTCCGTCCCGGCGCGATACGAATTGCGGGCAATATCGTGGATGGCAATCGCTTCGTGCTAGAGATCACGGATACCGGCAATGGAATGCCGCCTGAAGTGATGGAGCGCTACAATGCAGCCTTCTCGCAAAATGAAGCCGACTCATCGAATCGCTTCAATCCCCAAGAGGGCTCGCTATCGATCGGGCTTCACAATGTACATTCACGCCTGCGGATGCTCTTCGGAGAACCGTTTGGCCTGTATATTGCCGCTTCGGACGAGAACGGAACGACGATTCAATTGGTGCTGCCGCTGCAGGCGAAATCCAAGGAGGAGATGACCGATGAGCTACCGCATCTTGCTGGTTGATGATGAACCGATGATCAAGCTGAGCATGCGCAAAATATTAACCGACACGCATCCCGATTTCGTCATTGTGGGGGATGCTATGGACGGTCAAGAAGCGCTGGAATTGGCGGAGCGCGAACAGCCGCATGTCATTATTACGGATATCAGCATGCCCGTCATGGGCGGGCTGGAGCTGATCCGCGCTATACACGAGAAGGGCTGGAAGCCGGAGATTGTGATTCTATCCGGTTATGGCGAGTTCGATTATGCGCGGGAAGCGCTGCGTTATGGCGTAGCCGATTATATACTAAAGCCGATTCGCGTCTCCGCCGTTAAGGAGCTTATGACCGGACTCTACGAGAAACATAGGGAGAAAATCGAGTGCTGCCATACGAAGAGCGACCTGATGTTCCAATGCCTGCAAGCATCCGGAGGGCTGTTCGAGCTGATTTGGAAGGTGGACGAGCCCGGCGCGAAAGCAGCGGCCCAAGAGGTCGTGCGAATGATTCTGAGCTATGAGCTGCCCGACGAGCAGAAGAAAGAGAGCTTGCTCGATACCGCTGCCGCCATCCGGCATCAATCGGAAGAACGGGGCACGCCGCTTGCCTTCGAACTAGTATGGAGAGAGCAGCTCTCTGAGATGATCCAGGACTTTCACGACATGCTTCTTCATGAGCTGGGTCAAGTAAGAGGCAGCCGAAATTGGGGAAAACACTCCGCCATTCACGAGGCAATTTCCGTTATTCAGGCTCGTTATGCCGACCCGCAGTTTAAGCTCGATGAGCTGCTCTCGGTACTCAATATCTCCGTCACGCATTTCTATAATATGTTCAAGCAGGAGACAGGCAAGTCGTTCATCTCCTACCTGATTGAATACCGGATTGAGCAAGCGAAGCAGCTGCTGAGCCAGCAGAAACAGCTCAAAACCTATGAGGTCGGCGAGCGGGTGGGCTATCCGGATTACCCGCATTTCACCAAGCTGTTCAAGAAGGTCGCTGGCGTCACGCCAAGCGAATATCGGAAGCTCGTGTAAACGCTGTCATTGCAGTGATGAATAACACATACTCGTGAAGATATGTACATCCTCAATTCGATTCCTGTCCCCTAGTATAAGTCATGTAAACATTGCAACTCGAGCGAATCACTATTTTGTTAGGGGGATGAAAGGATGAAGTTTAGAAAAAGTACGGCTTTGGTATTAGGCTCGGTGCTTCTAACCGGAGGGCTGCTGGCTGGCTGCTCGGACAACGCCAAGAATACGAACGCGAACGACGAATCGACAGGCGCAGCAACAAACACGCAGCAGAATACAGAGACAGATGCGGCAGCTGCACCGAAGGTTAATGCGTTCGGCTGGACGGTTCCGGACAAGACGATTACGATCGATTATTATTCTGCCGACAAAGACAATCCCGATAAAGCAGCTAAGAAATTAGTTGCGATCCATGATTACATCCTAGAAAACTTCAACGTAGACGTGAAGAAAACATCCTATGACGTGGATGGCAAAGAGAAGCTGAACCTAATGCTGGCTTCCAGCGATTATCCCGGCGTAATGTCTTCCATCGACAGCGAATCCCTGGACAAATGGCGCTCGCAAGGCAAGCTGATTGACTTAGCCCCTCTGGTTGACAAGTACGGCCCGAACATCAAGAAAGAGCTCGGCGATAAATACAACTCCTACCTGGACAAGGACGGCAAGCTATGGGGACTGCCGAGAGGCTGGGGCTACCTGCCGATTCCGGACTTTAGCGCTCACATTCGCTGGGATTGGTATCAAGCGATGGGCTCGCCGAAGATCGAGACGCCGGATGATTACTACAATGTGCTGAAGCAAATGGTGGCCGAGCATCCGAAGAACGCGCAGGGCGAGAAAACGTACGCGATTTCCTGGAACGATCAGGTGGGCATCAATAACGTAATGGGCATCTGGGGCTTGAAGGATGGCTACAAGGAAGATGCGAGCCACAACCTGACGCATTGGCTGAATACGTCGGAAGGTCTTGAAGCGGTGAAATATTATAATCGTTTCTTCCGCGAAGGGCTGATGGATCCGGACAGCTTCTTGAACAAATTCGATGATTGGAAGCTGAAGTTCTCGAACGAACGCATTCTCGGCCATATC
Source organism: Paenibacillus sp. J22R98 (assembly GCF_059383835.1). NCBI lineage: Bacteria > Bacillati > Bacillota > Bacilli > Caryophanales > Paenibacillaceae > Paenibacillus > Paenibacillus sp. J22R98. The sequence continues at coordinate 245,766 of NZ_JBXENW010000004.1, read as the reverse complement.
GGACCTTGGTGGCAGTCGTGGAATGCCGGCCATGAGGTGTGGAAGACGACCATGCAGGGCTGGACGGATGAGCAGCGCTACGTGCAGATCGGCTTGAAAGCGCCGGAGGCCGAAGCCGCCTACTTGTCCCCTAAAGATACAACGGGCTGGAACTATACGGTCATTACGGATAAAGAACAGCATCCCGAAGACATTATCAAATTCCTTGATTTTGAAATGACGCCAATCGGCACGCGTTTATTGGGCTGGGGCATTCCGAATTTACCGGAGTCGGTTTGGAACTATGAAGAAGGCGGCAAATGGTCCTTCAACGAGGAGCACAAGAAGGAGCTGTTTGCGGGTACGCTTGATTTTGAGAAGGAAGATGAACTGACGGGCTGGAACCAAATTTGGCTGGCTCATCCGCAAGGAATCATGAGCGACGACAATAAGAGCACCGCTTGGTACGATCAGAACTTCAACATGGAAGACAAGTGGAAAGCGCTGATGAACACGAACCTGAAGGATACGATCTATGACAACACCGCAAGACGCGTCGTATTCTCGGTCGATAATCCGCTGACCATCGTCAACCAGCAGATTGAAGATTTGATCAAAACCGGCTTCGCCAAGGCGGTCATGAGCAAAACCGAGCAGGAGGCGGTTAACGCCTTCAACGATATGCGGGATAAAGCAGAGAAGCTTGGCCTGAAAGACATCGAAGCTTTCCGCACCAAGGAATATCAGAACAATCTGGCTAAATTGCAGTAAAGCACGCGGGGGGCCGTTCCTGTTCCGAACGGAGCCCCCTTTTTCAAAACAGAATAACGTGATTCTTAAGTAGGAGGCACACGTATGACACAGCTGTGGAAAAGAGTGCGGCGTGAACGGCAAATTTGGCTGCTCTGTATTCCGATGATCGCATGGGTGCTTACGTTCTCGTATTACCCCATGTATGGACTGCTTATTTCCTTTCAAAATTATGTTCCCGGACATTCCATGTTCTCCAATTGGATCGGGTTTGACAATTTCGTTCGCTTCTTCAATGAACCGGACTTTGTGCAAATCGTGCGCAATACGCTCGTCATTAGCTTCTTAAACCTAATCGTTGGGTTTCCTGCCCCGATTATTCTCGCGCTGCTGCTGAACGAATTGAAAGGCCGTTATTTTAAAAAGACCATTCAATCGCTGTCGTATATCCCTTACTTCATCTCGTGGGTGGTGGTTGCCAACATCCTCATTACGCTGCTGGGAAGCGACGGGATTCTGAACGATATATTGCTCAGGCTTGGCATCATTGAAGGCCCGATCGGATTTCTGACAGAGGGCAAATACTTCTGGACGATCCTTGTAAGCAGCAATGTGTGGAAGGACATGGGCTTCTCCGCCATTATTTATTTGTCCGCCATCGCGGGCATTGATAAGGAGCAGTATGAAGCAGGCCGGGTAGACGGACTGGGGCGCTTCGGTCTTATCCGCCATATTACCATTCCGGGTATCCGTTCTACGGCCGTACTTCTGCTCATTCTCGCAATTGGCGGCATTCTGAATGCCGGTTTCGAGCAGCAGCTCTTGATCGGAAACCCGCTCACGCAGGATCATTACGAGGTTATTGATACGTATGTGTATCGCTTCGGCGTACAGCTCGGGAATTACTCCTACGGAACAGCCGTCGGGTTGATGAAGAGCGGAATCGGTCTTATTCTCGTCATCGTGGCGAACCGTCTGTCCAAGCGCTACATGCAATCATCTATTTTCTAGGAAGGAGGACTGCTCGCGATGGAAACTTCTTATATTAAGCCCTCTTTTGCAAGCCGGGTGGCGGATGTGCTCATCATTGCCGCGCTGCTGCTGCTGGCTTTTATCGTTGTCTATCCGTTCATCAATCTGCTGGCGCTGTCCTTCAATGACGGCAAAGATGCGGCGCGCGGCGGCATTTATTTCTTCCCGCGCAAGGTTTCATTCTCCGCCTATAGCATGCTATTCGAGAATGAGAAGCTGCTAAGGGGACTCGGCTGGTCTATTCTGCGCGTCGTGATCGGCACGGGTACCTGCTTGTTCGTGACGGGGCTCTTGTCCTACATCATCAGCATTCGGACGTTCTCGGGCCGCAAATTCATGCGCATTCTGTTCTTTATGACGATGTACTTCAGCGGCGGCATCATCCCGACTTATATTCTGATGAACCAGCTGCATTTGACGAATACGTTTCAGGTGTACTGGATTCCGGGACTCATTAATGCGTACTTCATGCTGCTCATGGCTTCCTATATCTCCGACCTGCCGGAAGCGCTGTTCGAATCGGCGCGGATTGACGGAGCAGGGGAGCTCCGCATCTATTGGCGAATTGTCATTCCTGTAGCGATGCCGGTGTTCGCCGCAGTATCCATCTATGGGGCGGTAGGTCACTGGAACTCTTGGTTCGATGTTATTCTGTACAACTTTAACGGGAAGTTCGATACGCTCCAGGTGTACCTGAGACGCCTGCTTCTGGAAGTCGAGGCTACACAGCAAATTCGCGATCAACAGCTGCTGCTGCATAAGTTTCAGGGCTTATCTCCGCAGACGCTGCGTGCGGCGACAACCGTCCTCGTGACGGTGCCGATTCTGTGCGTGTATCCGTTTCTGCAGAAATATTTTATCGGCGGGATTACGTTAGGCTCTGTCAAGTAATAACGATTCGGCTGCTTTGAGATAAGGGAGGTTATGGAGTGAGTCCGAGATCCGTATTAAGTCCGTTTAAGCTGACTTCTTCATCCGAAGCGCTTCAGGCTGCCGCGCGCTGGGCGAAGGAGCAGGCGCTAGCTTACGCGTCGGTAAGTGATCCGGTTGGACCGTGGTACGAAGCGGCGCTGCCGGGACGCGAGGCGTTCTGCATGCGCGATGTGGCGCATATGAGCGCGGGAGCCGCTGTACTTGGGTTAGGCGCGCATACGAAGAATATGCTGCTGAAGTTTGCGGAGAACATTAGCGAGTCTAAGGATTGGTGCACGTACTGGGAAATAACGAAGGACGGGCTTCCATGCCCGGATGATTATACGAGCGATGCCGATTTCTGGTACAACTTGCCTGCCAACTTCGACGTAATCGACTGCTGCTATCGGCAATATTTGTGGAGCGGGGATAGGGATTTTCTAACGGATGAACGGTTCCTTACGTTCTATGAGCGAAGCCTAAATGACTATGTACAGCGCTGGGATCGTGATGGAGACGGCATTCCCGACCATGTGAAGGGGGAAGGCCGGCGCGGTATTGCGTCTTACGTGGAGGATTCGCTTACACCTCGAGTGGGAGGCGATCTTGTAGCGGCGCAATATGGCGCTTACGCCGCCTATAGTGCTATGGCTTCGCTGCGCGGGGAGTATGACAAAGCGGCACATTATAGGGCTTTGGCGGAGCGGCTGCAGCGGATGTTTGATACAGAGTGGTGGAGTGAGGCGAAGCAGCGGTTTAGTGCGGCTATTTTGCAGGATGGTCAATTTCATAACAGCTATTATTTATCGGCGCAATACATGCCAGTCTATTTCGGGCTGATCGCATCGGCTGAGAAGCGGCAGCTGGCGGTGCAAGACATCATTCGCAATGGAGTCTCCAATGTGGAGGAGATGTCGCATTTGGCTGATATCTACTATGCCTCGGGGGAGAAAGAAGAGGCTTATCGGGCTATTCTCTCGCTGTGTGACGAAGGGATGAAGCGCAGAGAGTATCCGGAGGTGTCGTATTCCGTGATCGGGAATATGGTCACCGGACTGCTGGGCGTCCGCCCATTCGCCGACCAGCAGCTCATCGAGATTGCGCCGCAGCTGCCGGATGGGGTGGACTGGGTACGAGCGGAAGGGATTGCAATGCTGAGCAATAAGCTGCTTGTTGAAGTTCGCGATGGCCGCATTACGGTGGCTAATCAACAGGGACCGGTTATCCATGTGCGCATTGGCGATAAGCGGGTTTCTTTAGAGGAGCAAGAGGAATTCAGTTTATGATGATGAAGGCGGCATAGGTCGTCTGATAACATGAGAAAAAGACCCGCCGACAGCGGGTCTTTTTGCTATAAAAAGCGTGAAATTAAGCTTGTTTGGAAGCTTCGATTTCGATTGTGAATTTTACTTCGTCGCCGATTAGAACGCCGCCTGTTTCAAGCGCCGCGTTGTAAGTCAGGCCGTAATCGCTGCGTTTGAAAGCGCCTTTGCCGCTGAAGCCAACTTTCTCGTTGCCCCATGGGTCTTTGCCGCTGCCTTCATAAGTAACGGTGAACGATTCTGTACGAGTCAAGCCGTGCAAAGTCAGATCGCCGTTAACGTTATATTCGCCATCATCTGTTTTGCTGATGGATGTCGATTTGAAGGATAGGGTTGGGTATTGCTCGATATCGAAGAAATCACCGGTGCGCAGGTGATTATCGCGATCGGCATTACGAGTGTCAATGCTGCTAAGCGCAATGTTAAATTCAATATTTGCTGTAGTCAAATCCGTTGGATCCGCTTCAATTGTGGCATTAAACTCGTGAAACGTGCCTTTAACTTTAGCAATCATCATATGTCTGATTGTGAAATCAACACTACTGTGGCTTGCATCAACGATCCATTTGGACAAAGACATGAATTGACCTCCTAAGTTTACTTACAATTAATAATAAGCTAAATATTATATAGTAAGTTTAATGGGGAAAGTATGTCTTTGTCAATACGAATGTAAGAAAAACCCTATTGATTATTGCGGCTCGGGATAAGGGAAGAGATCGGCGATTCGGGTCGTTTGGCCGCTTTCGGTCGTGAATACCACATGCTCCCGTCGCAGCCCGCGCGGGCTCTCCAGGCCGCATGCGGCAGACAGCGAGAACAAACCTTCCCTCAGCTGCAAAATATAATTCATGACCCGCCACTGCTTCTCCTCAGGCGCGAGTGCGGCTTGATACTTGTCATCGGTTGTGGTGATGCCGGTCGGGCATTTGCCGGTGTGACATTGCATCGCCATGATGCAGCCGTTAGCCATCATGAAGCCGCGCGCCGAATTGACGCAGTCTGCTCCAAGTGCGAGGGCAATCGCTACTTTATCCGGCGTGATCAGCTTGCCGGAGGCGAAGATGCGAATGCGCTCGCGAACGCCGAATTTGCGAGCGGTGTCGTCGAGAATGATGAGCGCTGCGTATAGCGGCAGGCCCATGCCGTCAGCCATCGCTTTGAACGTGGCGCCGGACCCGCCCTCGGAGCCGTCGACCGTAATGAAGTCGGGGTAGATGTTCAGCTCCAGCATCGCCGAGAATAACGGCTCCAGCCGGTTCGGGTCCCCGACGACGATCTTAATGCCTACAGGTTTGCCGCCGGCCTCTTGCAAGGAGCTTATGAAACGGAGCGCTTCTTCCGGACTCGTCAGCATTTCGAAGCGATTGGGCGAATTGACGGTTTTGCCGACCGGGACCAGCCTTGCTGCCGCTACCGCTTCCGTTACCTTGGAGCCTTCCAGATGTCCGCCGCGGATCTTAGCCCCTTGATGGAATTTGAGCTCGAAGGCTTTAATGTTCGGATTCTCTGCTTTGCGCTTGAACTCTTCTATGGAGAATTTACCCAGGTCGTCACGGAAACCAAACATACCGGGGCCGATCTGGGAAACGACGTCCACCCCGGTTGCGAGGTGAACGCCTGCAACGCCGCCTTCGCCTGTATTGATCCAAGACCCGCCGGCCATAGCGGCGCCGCTGCCTGTCGATTGGATATAGTTCTCGCCGACGGCGCCGAAGGAAGTGGCGGACGCGCCGAACATGCCTTTCAGCCGCCAGGGCTGAGGGCGATCTTGACCCACGATAATGACATCGTCGTCAGCGAGGAGCCAGCGCTTCACGCTCTCGTCGACGGTTTTTTCTTTGCGCGTAAACAGCCCTTCATCGGTGATGACGTATTTTCTTCCGGGCACAAGCTGAAGGTTGTCGACCTTCAGCTCGCTCGTCAGCTTGGGAAACATCGCATTGGACAAGTAGAAGCCCGGCTTCTCATAGTCACGGCGCCCGCCGAAAGAGATGAGATCGGTGCGGTATTTGGCCGCATACACGAGGCCGACGAAATCTGCCCGCGAGAACGGTTTGCCTTCCGTATCATTATCGAACCAATATTGCCGGAACTCCGGACCCAGCTTCTCCAGCAAATAACGCATCCAGCCAAGAAACGGATGCGATCGGATAATGGAATGCTTGGGCCGCTTGGAGAGGATGTACATATAGCTGAAGAACGCGAGCAGAGGCAGCGCGACAAGCAAGAAAACAGCGGTAATCAGAATCGTGGCTAACATCTCGGATTCCCCCAGTTGTTAAATTAGCGGGCAATAAATTTCCATTTCAGTATACCATGCGCTTCCATTTTTTAGTCGCCGCAAGGCGTGGTTTGCGACAGAACGACAAAACCTCCATCCCACCGAGAAAGGTAGGTATGGAGGTTCTGTTTTTCGGCAACCAACGGATAGTAAGCTAGCTTACATCCTGACGCTTGCGGTTGCTGAACTGACTTTCGTACAGGTCGGCGTAGAAACCGCCGGCAGCGAGCAAGCCTTCGTGTGTGCCTTGCTCGATCACGGTACCGTGGTTCATGACGAGAATGAGATCGGCATCCCGGATTGTCGAGAGACGGTGGGCGATGACGAAGCTGGTCCGTCCCTGCATCAGCTGATTCATCGCATGCTGAATATGAATCTCCGTCCGCGTATCGACGCTGCTTGTCGCCTCATCGAGGATGAGGATGGCAGGGTCGGCAAGAATGGCGCGGGCAATGGTGAGCAATTGTTTCTGGCCTTGAGAAATATTCGAGGCTTCCTCATTCAGAATCGTATCGTAGCCGTCCGGCAGCGTACGAATGAAGTGATCGGCGTAAGCGGCCCGGGCAGCTGCGACCACTTCGTCTTCCGAAGCGCCGATACGGCCATAAGCGATATTGTCGCGGATCGTCCCGTTGAACAACCACGTATCCTGAAGCACCATGCCGAACAAGCTGCGTAAAGCGCCTCGGCGAAGCTGCGTTAGATTTACGCCGTCAATGGTGATGCTGCCGCTGCTCAGCTCATAGAAGCGCATCAGCAGGTTGATCAGCGTTGTTTTACCTGCGCCGGTTGGGCCGACGATGGCGATCGTTTGACCTGCGCGGACATGGATGTCCATGTCTTCGATGAGCGCCGTGTCTTCCTTATAGCGGAATTGCACATGGTTGAAGCTCACGTCGCCCTTCGGCCTGATTGCTTTACCGACAATGGTACCGGCAGCTGTTTGGCTGCTTACAATGGCAATCGGAGCATCCGCCTCAAGCACTTCTTCTTCCTCATCCAGCAGCTCAAAAATCCGCTCCGCGGAAGCAATCGTCGACTGAATGATGTTGGCGATTTGAGCGGTTTGCGTAATCGGCATCGCGAATTGGCGCGAATAGGAGATGAACGCCTGCACGTCCCCGATTGTAATCGACTTGTGCAGCACGAGTATGCCGCCCGCGACGCTAACCAGTACATAGCCGATGTTGCCGATGAAGCCCATGATCGGCATGATCATCCCGGAGACGAATTGCGCGCGCCAGCCGGATTGATACAGCTCCTCATTGACCGCATTAAACTTGGCAACGGACTTGCGCTCATGACCGAACGCTTTCACGATATTGTGTCCCGTGTACATTTCCTCAACGTGGCCGTTCAGTTCGCCAAGTGCCTTCTGTTGTCCTTTAAAATAAAGCTGCGATCGCTTCGCAATCATCTTGATCGCGAGGAAGCTAAGCGGCAGCGTCACAACCGTGATGAGCGTCATGAGCGGGCTGATCGTCAGCATCATGACGATAACGCCGATCAGCGTCACGAAGGAGGTGATGAACTGCGTCAAGCTTTGCTGCAGCGTTCCGCTGATGTTATCGACATCGTTGACCGCGCGGCTCAGTATTTCCCCGTGCGTGCGGGAATCGAAGAACTTCAGAGGCAATCGCGCCAGCTTCTCGTTCACGTCTTTGCGAAGATCGTATACGGTTTTCTGCGCGACGCTTGCCATGACATACTGCTGAATGAAACTGAACATTGCGCTGATTACATATAAGACCGCGAGTACAACAAGGATTTGCCAAATATAATGAAAGTCGATCTCTGCACCGGGTACGCCGTTAATCTTGCCCATCAGTCCTTCGAACAGCTTCGTTGTGGCTTTCCCCATGATTTTCGGTCCGAGAATCGAGAAGACCGTGCTGAGTACTGCAGTCAGAAGCACGATAAGCAGTGCCGTGCGGTGAGGCTTCAGATAACCGGTTAGTCTGCGCAGCGTAACTTTAAAGTTCTTCGCCTTCTGAACCGGCATAACCATCATGCCGCCAGGGCCGCCGCGTCCCGGGCCGAAACCGAAATTGCTTGGACCCGGGCCGGTTGGGGCGCCTGGCCGTTGACCGCCCGGTCCGCCCGGTCCACCTGGGCCGCCTGCGCCGCCTGCAGGACCTCTTTGTTGTTCGCTCATGCGATTTCCTCCTCTGACAGCTGTGACGTGACGATTTCGCGATAGACGGTGGATGATTGCAGCAGCTCGCGATGTGTGCCAATCGCTGAGATTTGGCCGTCATCGAGTACGATAATGCGGTCGGCATCCATGACGGTGCTAACCCGCTGGGCAACGATCAAGACTGTCGCATCCGTCGTTTCACTGCGCAGTGCCTCACGCAGCTTGGCATCGGTCTTGAAGTCGAGCGCCGAGAAGCTGTCGTCGAACAAATAGACCGAAGGTCTGCGAACGAGTGCGCGGGCAATGGACAACCGCTGCTTCTGACCGCCGGATACGTTGGTACCCCCTTGCGCGATCGGCGAGCCGAAGCCTTCCTTCATCTCAGAGATGAAGTCGCTGGCTTGCGCTACAACGGCCGCATGACGAATCTCCTCGTCCGTTGCATCTTCTTTGCCGAAGCGGATGTTCTCGGCAATGGTCCCCGTGAAGAGCACCGCCTTCTGCGGCACGAGGCCGATCATAGAACGCAGCGTCTCTTGCGACATCTCGCGTACATCGATGCCGCCGATCGTAATGCTGCCGCTTGAAGCATCATAGAAGCGCGGAATAAGATTGATGAGCGTCGATTTGCCGGAGCCTGTGCCGCCGATAATGGCCGTCACTTCGCCGCGACCGGCGCGGAACGAAATGGTGGAGAGCGCCGGCATTTCGGCACCCGGGTAATGAAAGGATACATTGTTGAAAGCAAGCTCACCGCTTGCAGCAGCTGATCGAGCCGATGAAGCTGCATTAGGGTCTGTGATATCCGGTACCATGTTCAGCACCTCGTTGATCCGAGTGGCCGAAGCGGATGCACGCGGAATCATAACGAACATCATGGAGGCAAAGATCAGCGCGAACATAATTTGCCACGCGTATTGAATGAAGGCCATCAAGTCGCCGACCTCCATATGGCCGCTGTTAATTCGAAGTCCGCCGTACCAAACGATGGCAAGGCTCGCAAAATTCAACACGAGCATCATCGCAGGCATAAGCGAGGCCATGATCCGGTTTACTTTGATCGACGTATCGGTCAGATCGAAATTGGCATCATTGAAACGGCCTTGCTCGTGGTTGATCCGGTTAAAGGAACGGATAACGCGGATACCGGTAAGATTTTCGCGAAGTACAAGGTTAAGCTTGTCGATCTTCTTCTGCATCGCCTTGAACAGCGGGACACCACGGCTAACGATCGCGAAGATAATGAGTGCGAGAACCGGTACGATCGCAATAATAATGAATGAGAGATTGACGTCTTTATAGAGGGCCATAATGATCCCGCCGAAACACATCATCGGAGCCATGACCATGACCCGCATCATCATCATGAGTACTTGCTGTACTTGAGTGATGTCGTTCGTCGTCCGTGTAATGAGGGAGGCAGTGCCGATTTGGTCAAATTCATGCAGGGAATACTTCTCTACATGCCCGAAAACGCGGCTGCGCAGGTCGCGGCCGAAGCCGCCTGCCGCCTTGGCGGACAAGAAGCTGGCACCGATGGAACAAATACCGCCGCCCAGCGCGATGAGCAGCATGAACCCGCCGATCCGCCAGATGTACGGGTTATCTCCTTGTACGACGCCTTTGTCGACGATGTCGGCGAGCAGCGTCGGGAGATATAAATCGGATAACGATTGAAGGAATACGAATAATAGAACAAATAAAACAGGGATGCGGTAAGGCCGCAGCATGCGAAGCAGTTTCATCATAAACGCTTATTCACCCTCTTTGGAATTGGTTGGTTTGCTTGGATTGTCCTTGCACCATACGGAATATTCCTCCGGCCGCTCGCCGTGATAGAAGGCGAAAACATCATCGAGCAATTCTACCAGCAGCGCTGCACGATCTTCGCCCAGATGCTCGATCAGTCCGTTCATCCGGGCATGCATGGCGGCTCGGGCAAGACCGGTCAGCCTGGCGCCTTCCTCCGTCAGCTTAATCCGTACCACTCTGCGGTCGCTCGGGTCCGCGCTGCGCTCAAGCAGACCTCTTGCCGTGAGCACATTGACTGTTTGCGTGATCGTAGGCGAGGCGACGTTCATCAGACTGCTGAGTTCCGATGCCTTCAGTCCTGCGGGATTGGAACGCATGGCTCCTCCGATGGTAAACAGCGTCATCGTCTCGCTGGGCGTGCAATTCTCGATCGGATTTCGGTTCTTAAACGGAATATGCTTGAGCTGTCGGAATGCGCGGATAAGCTGGTGGGCAGTGCCGCGGTCGTGCTCGTTATTACCTTGCATAGGAAGTGCTCCTTTTTTGCATCATGCATTTAGTTTGGTTAGCTAACCTAAGTATATTTATTTCGCCAATGGAATGTCAAGATTGCTATTTATAAACACTCTGAAAATTGTGTATGATAGTAGGATAAGATTTTAGGTAGGAAAGGTTGGTCGCAATGGAGAACAAGACATCATCCTCTAACTTTATTAAAAATATCGTGGCTGAAGATTTGAAAGCCGGTAAAGTCAGCGAGGTCATTACTCGCTTCCCGCCGGAGCCGAACGGTTACCTGCATATTGGCCATGCCAAATCGATCTGTTTGAATTTTGAGCTTGCCGACGAATATGGCGGGAAAACCAACCTGCGTTTTGACGATACGAATCCGGTAAAAGAAGATACGGAATATGTGGAATCGATCCAAGAGGACGTGACTTGGCTTGGTTTCGAGTGGGACGACCTTCGCTTTGCTTCGGATTATTTCGAGGAGCTCTATCAACGTGCGGTGCTTCTCATTAAGAAGGGCAAAGCGTTCGTCTGCGACCTGACGGCCGAGCAAATGCGCGAAATGCGCGGATCGTTGACCGAGCCTGGCAAAAACAGCCCTTACCGTGACCGCAGCGTGGAAGAGAACTTGGATCTGTTCGCTCGTATGCGTGCAGGCGAGTTCAAGGACGGCGAACGGATTCTGCGTGCCAAAATCGACATGAGCTCGCCGAACATCAACCTGCGTGACCCTGCGCTGTACCGTATTGCTCATGCTCATCACCACCGGACCGGCGATGCTTGGTGCATCTATCCGATGTATGACTACGCGCACCCGATCAGCGATGCGATTGAAGGTGTAACGCATTCGATCTGTACGCTGGAGTTCGAAGATCACCGCCCGCTGTACGATTGGACGATCATCGAATGCGAGATGGAATCGCAGCCGCGTCAATATGAGTTTGCCCGCTTGAATGTGACGAATACGATCATGAGTAAACGTTACCTCAAAATGCTCGTCGATCAAGGCGTCGTCGAAAGCTGGGACGACCCTCGCATGCCGACGATCAGCGGTCTTCGCCGCCGCGGCTTCACGGCTGAATCGCTGCGTGCTTTCTGCCGCGAAATCGGCGTAGCGCGTGCATATAGCGTAGTGGATGAGCGGATGCTGGAGTTCTTCATTCGCGAGGATTTGAAGCTGAAGGCGCCGCGCACGATGGCCGTGCTTGCACCGCTGAAAGTGGTCATCACCAACTACCCGGAAGGGCAAGTGGAAATGCTTGAGGCCGAAAATAACGCGGAGAACGAAGAGATGGGCAGCCGCCAAATTCCGTTCTCGCGTGAAATTTATATCGAGCAGGATGACTTTATGGAGAACCCGCCGAACAAATATTTCCGGTTGTTCCCGGGCAACGAAGTCCGCTTGAAGCATGCTTACTTCATTACCTGCCAAGAAGTGGTGAAGGACGAGGCAGGCAACGTAGTCGAGCTTCGCTGCACGTATGATCCGGAAACGAAGAGCGGATCAGGCTTCACCGGTCGCAAGGTGAAAGGCACCATCCACTGGGTGGAAGCTTCCCAAGCCGTACCGGCGGAATTCCGCCTGTTCGAGCCGCTGCTTCTCGATAATCCGGAGGATGACGGCAAAGAGTTCCTGGAGCGCATCAATCCGAATTCGCTCGACGTGCTGCAAGGTTTCGTCGAACCGAACATGAAGGAAGCGCGCGGACAGGACAAGTTCCAATTCTTCCGCCACGGCTACTTCAACGTAGATCCGAAGCACACCAGCGATGAGAAGGTTGTCTTCAACCGCATCGTGTCGCTGAAGAGTTCGTTTGATCCGAAGGCTTAAAAAGAATAGGGCTGGCCCCGCAAGTCATGGTTATGACTTGCGGGGCCAGCCCTTTGTTTGTTTGCGTGGTGCAGTTGACCGCCGATAGCGGCATATTCGCTCTCAGTGGGCGAAATCGCTGCAAAACCAGCACATAAGCGGAATAGCCGCTTACACCATCGAAACCCGAGCAAAACTAACCCCGAACTGCCGCTTTCCGCCGCTATAAGCGGTATATCCGCTAAAGGCATGCAAAATCGCGACAAAACCAGCACATAAGCGGAATAGCCGCTTACACCATAGAAACCAGAGTAAACCTAACCCCAAACCGCTGCTTTCCACCGCTATAAGCGATATATCCGCTAAAGGCATGCAAAATCGCGACAAAACCAGCACATAAGCGGAATAGCCGCTTACACCATCGAAACCTGAGTAAACCTAACCCCAAACCGCTGCTTTCCGCCGCAATAAGCGGTATATCCGCTAAAGGCATGTAAAATCGCCATAAAACCAACACATAAGCGTCAAAAAACCAACACATAAGCGGAATAGCCGCTAAGGCCATTGTGGGTTAAACAAATTCACCTGCTCTGCCTGTCCTGGCTCAACCTGCAGCTAGCGCTGGCGGTCCGCCAAAAAGGGCACCGCTGACAGCGGTGCCCCAATCCTAACCCTTCCGCGCCAGCTCATTCGCGCGGATTTCCTCCATAAACTGCGGCCACCACTCGGCCTGCTCGGACCAAGCAGCGGTTTTGGCGGAAACCTGCCCCCACGCCTTCATGGCCTGGTCGCCGCTTTCGGTCATGGCTGCTAAGCTGCCGTAATCCGGCACGAGCCACTTGCGTCCGATTTGGGCATGAAGCACTTCGTCGGCCCAATCATAATCTTGGATCAGGAGCGAAATCGGATTGTTGGTGTCCTTCGCGATTTCCCACTCTTTCTGCTTGCCCGTATGTTTAGGCATGAGACTCTGTTCGATCCGCCACAGGATGAGATGAGCATCCTGCGGACTAAATTCGGTATTAAGAATCACCGAAGAACCCATATGAATCGGGTACTTGTAGAATGGAACTCCGCCGAAGTAAAGGCCGATCTCGCCAAGCATCGCATGCCGGGTTTCATCCCATAGCTGGCGGCTGAGGTCGGTGTAGTATTCCCACGGTTTTCCTTCTGTTTTGTACAGAATCGGCCCCATCCACTCCGGTACATCCATCTCGCGAAGCCGTTTATAGATGAGCGAGTAGGCGCGCTCTTCCGGTGAACAGTTCTCATCCCAGAAGTAGGAATCGATCTTGGCGGACGTATTGTAAGGATCGATGAACCGGTCATCGCGACGAGGCATCGGGTCCATTTCATAGCGTTGACCGTCCGAACGCGGGATTGCTTCACAGACCACAGCATCGAGATCCCCAGACACGCCGCCGGCAGCGAGCAAGAAAGCGCGCAGGTGAGCTTCCCATTGATCGGCAATGCTCGCCTGCTCAGGCGAATCAATTAACGCCGCGAGGGCCGCTTCTCCCCAGGCGATCATTTCTTCTTCATCCTGCAGCATGCCGCGAAGCAGGCGGTACGTCGGATGCTCCGTCATTTTGTTCATATTCGCAATATATTGGGACAGCGCTTTCACAACTTCCGGTCGGATGACCCGATAGATCCCGGTGAGCAGCTCCACCGTATTCTCCGCGCGAATTGCTTCATCCAGCCAGCTGCGCAGCTGCTCATCCGGATCTTGATCAAGATGCAGGGGAGGCTCGCGCATTTCAGAAACCCGTTTGCGAATAGCAGCACTGTGCTCGGCATCGAGCCACAGATGGTAACCAAACGCACATTTAACTTCCCATTCCGGAACAGCTGCCAGATGCGCGGACAAGATTTGATTGAGGTTCTTGGCAATAAAGTTGAAACGCTTCAGCAGATTTACGCTTTGGTCGACGGTAAACCCGGGCTTGCAGGCCTCTTCGTAGGAACATATTCCGGCTAGCGGCGGTATGCCCTTATTGTCAATAACGACTCTATTCAATGCGCGACACTCCCTTATGAAAGTTGTACTTATGTACGATTATATAAGTTCTAAGGGAGAATTTCTTGGTCTAAACAATCTCGTTTTTTTGTCAAAATCAACTGTTAAACTCTTCCGCGCCCGGACCACTCCTCGCCCTGAAAGCGATAGGAGGCACGCCCTCCGCCACCTTGAAGGCGCGGCTGAACGCATGGATGCTGCCGAATCCCAAGTGATCGGAAATATGCTGGATGGAGAGATTGGTATAACGAAGCAATTGTTTGGCCTGATCGATTCGGATTTGACGATGGTATTGAATCGGCGTCGTGAGATAGTGTTTCTTGAAGGTGCGCAGCATATAGTACTTGCTGATCTTAAATCGCTCAGACAGCTCCTCCAGCGTAATCTCGCTGTCCCATTTGGAGTGAAGATGCCGGCGAATGGCTTGCATGTCCGTACCCGGGCGTTTCATGCCGAGGTCATGCTGCCTGATCAAATAGGTGATCAGAGAGAGAAGCAATCCTTTGCAAGAGGTTTCGTATAGCGGCAATCGCATTTGAAACTCCTCGATTAATTCCAGCAGCATCGACTCAAATCGCTTCGGTTGTCGGAGCCGAATGTGATTCGGGAGCGCGAGCGGTCCTTCAGACATCCGGTCCGGCCGAAACCATGCCAGCTGTTCCTTCGACATATGGCTGGGCATGTGGAAGGATACCGACAGCTCCGGACTGTCCGGCATCTCGATCAGGTCAAAATGCACATGAGGCTGACTTACGGCCGCATCGCCAAGCACCTGAATGGAATGTGTCTGCCGCGGTTTAAACAAGAAGATGTCGCCGGGAACTCCCTCGTAAGCAACGCCTTCCACCGTTACAAGCAAACGCCCCTCCTGCAAATAGAGAAGCTCGTAATCCCAAATTTGCCGCGCGGGAATAGACCAATGCGAAGGGACGATGCTTGCCATCGCTATGCGAACATAAGGGCTAAGCCTCGTGAGGATATCTTGTTCTTCCAACTACGTTGCCTCCCTGGCTGCAATCTACTAGAAGAGCAATTGCTGTTAAAAAGTCACATGGTCCTGATAAATATTTCTCCGAAGCGGTTCGTTATAATCTAGCTATCACGGAGCTAGTGAGAGGAGACGAATATGTTAAACCATATCAGTAAGATTCAACCTGGCATCAAAACAAAACGAATTTCGAGCTACGACCGCAGTGGAGGGAACGCCGACTTTATTTCGATTCCCGCAGGAGAAACAGCGGATCTTGCTGTCATTGCCGGCGCTGGCATCGTAAAACATATTTGGATCACGGTCAATGCACCGGACAAGTTCATTCGCCGCAATGCCGTCATTCGCATGTATTGGGATGGCGAGACCGAGCCGAGCGTCGAATCCCCGATGGGCGATTTCTTCGGACAAGGATTTGGCGAAGAGTACAATTTCGCCTCGCTTCCGCTTGCTGCGGCGCCTGTAAATGGCAAAGCGTTTAACTGTTATTTTCCGATGCCGTTTGGCGACGGGGCAAGAATTACGATTGAGAACCAATCGGATGAGCCGATTACGAACTTCTATTATTATATTGATTTCGAGCAGCACCCGGAGATTCCTGCCAGTGAGGGCAGGTTCCACGCTTGGTGGAATCGCGAGATTACGGGCGTGCAACCTCAAGAAGGAGAGACGGAGTGGGGTGTTATCGCACCGCAGGGAAAGAACCCGACAACCGAGCATAACTATGTGTTCGCAAATATCGTCGGCAGCGGACAGTTTGTCGGTATCAACTACTACGTGGATAACCCGGGTCCAATGTGGTACGGCGAGGGCGATGACATGTGGCTGATCGATGGCGAGGATTGGCCGGGTTCCCTGCACGGAACAGGGACGGAGGACTTCTTTAACAGCTCCTGGTGCCCGAACGAAGTGTATGCGCATCCGTACTTCGGTTACGCTAAAGTACCGAATAAGCTGGGCTGGATGGGTCGCACACATTGCTACCGCTTCTTCTTGGAAGATCCGATCCGATTCGAGAAATCGCTGCACGCGAGCATCGAGCACGGACACGACAATAGCTTGACGCTCGATCTGTCGACCGTTGCGTATTGGTATCAAAGCGAGCCGCATCAACCATTTCCGGCGCTTCCTCCGAAGGAAGAGCGGGGCAACATGCCGGAAGTCGGCGTCGTTGATGTGCATCGCTGGCGGCATGCATGGCGCAATGCAAACGGCAGCAAGCCTACATTGTGGGGCAATGAAAAGTAAACCATTGTAATAAGCAGAAGAAGCCTAGTTCGATGACCTCGAATTAGGCTTTTTTTGTGTTTGTAGGATGCGCATGGGAAGAAACTTCCCATCGATTTGTACGAATTTCGCAAAATCCATTTTACAGCAACTCTCCTTATAATGAGACCAACAAACAGCATTGACTGGAAGAAAGGGAGATTATCATGAGAAGTAAATGGATGAAACGAACAGCTATCATGACAATTAGCACGACCGTTCTCCTTAGCGGAATGACGATTGGAAGCGGTCATTCGATGGCACAGACGAACACGACGCAATCGCTGGAGGAAGTACTGGCTGGGATGACGCCTTTGCAACGCCAAGCGTTGCACCAGCTTGATGCTACGGATGAGAGCGGGCTTCAGCTAGATCCTTCCGTCAACTTAAACAGCCCTGCGCCAGCTTCGGTCATCGTAGAGTTTAAGGCGGAGCCGGCCCAAAGCGCTGTTCTCAAGCAGGCGCTTAATGGAAAATCCTTGTCCATGAATGAAGCTAGTAAAAATGCAGATGCAGCGCAAGCAACATTCCAGAAAGATTTGAAAACGATCTATAAAGAAGAGCTGAGCTCTGATGCTAGTTTTTATAAGATTACGAGAGTCTATAAGAACTCTATCAATGGCGTTGCGATGCAGCTTCCGGCGAATCAAGTCCAGCAATTGCTTCAATCGAGCGCGGTTAAAGCAGTGTGGAGCAATACCGAAGTCCATGTTGAACCGCCGGTGAAGCAAGAAGCAGTTGCAGGAGATCAAGCGGTCGCGACACAGTATACATTCCCGGGCATTGATAAATTACATGCCGAAGGCTTTACGGGGAAGGGAATAAAGGTAGGGGTTATCGATACAGGGGTTGATTACAATCATCCTGATCTAACCGATGCTTACAAAGGTTATCGTGCGCAAGCGGGTGTAGATCCGAAGCGTATCAATCCCAGCACGGTAAAAGGTTGGGACTTTGTAGATAACGATGCTGATCCAATGGAAACCACGTACGAGGACTGGCAGAAGTCCGGTAATGGTGAGTACGACGGTGGTTCGCCTTACTACACGGAGCACGGTACACACGTATCGGGTATCATAGCAGGTCGAGGTAAAAATACAGGAGAGCTCAAAGTGACCGGCGTAGCGCCTGACGCAGATCTCTATGTATACCGCGTATTAGGTCCATATGGCTCAGGTTCGACGGATGCCATTCTGGGCGGTATTGATAAGGCGATTTACGATGGAATGGATGTTATTAATCTATCACTGGGATCAAACACGAACAATCCGCTTCAGCTTGAGAGTATTGCATTAAATAATGCGGTGCTGTCAGGCGTAACTGTAGCGGTATCTGCCGGAAACTCCGGAAGTGGCATGTATACGCTAGGTTCACCGGGTGCATCTGCATTAGCCATTACTGTAGGCGCAAGCGATGTTTCGGAGAAGATTGCGACTGCTACAGGCACGATGCATGTCAGTGCAGCTGATGCAACAGCAGCTGCAACAACAGATTTGCGCCTGCTTGGCAAAGGCTATGGAGACAAGCTGGAAGAGCTGCGCGGCTTGAATCTGCCTATCGTTGCGATTCCTAAACTAGGTGAAGCTGCTGACTACAAAGATTTAGATGTAGCTGGCAAAATTGCATATGTAAATAGAGGCGAGATCGCGCTCGATATCAAAATCAAAGAAGCGGCAAAACATGGCGCGAAAGCGGTATTGCTTGCTAATAACACCAATGCAGGCGGAGAAACCTTTATTTCGTCCTACTTAGGCGAGTCTTACGGTCTTATTCCGACCTTCTCATTAACGAAAGCTTCGGCAGATGTGATGTCGCCTAAGATTGGCTTGCTCTCCACCTTCTCGATTGATACGCTCAGTGAGACGGTAACTCCGGGCAGCACATTGGCGGGCTTTAGCTCACGTGGCCCAGCACGGATTACTTACGATATTAAGCCGGAAGTGACGGCTCCTGGCGTATCTACATTCTCCTCGGTGCCGCCTTATATGCACGGACCCGATCAAATTGGCAATTATACGTATGCTTACGAGCATTTGTCCGGAACATCGATGGCATCGCCAAACGTAGCAGGCGTAGCGGCATTGTTATTGCAAGCCAACCCTGATCTTACGCCGGCGCAAGTGAAAGAGACATTAATGAATACGGCGGATCCGCTAAATGACAACTATAGCGTGTTTGAAGTAGGCGCTGGCGTCGTCGATCCTTATGAGGCTGTTCATTCGCAAGCACGTGTTGAAGTGCTGGATCGTACAGATTCAACAGGCTCTCAGCAATACGTAACGAATCAAACAGGCGCGATAGCGTTTGGTACACATGTACCGGGCGGAGCGGCTGTATCGGATCAACGTTCCCTCTATATCTATAACAATAGCAAAACAGCGAAGACCTTTAACGTAGCGGTCGCGTTCCAGAAGGATCGCAGAGGTTCACTTGATGCCGCTGCTAATCATGTGACGATTACAACGGATTCCGCAGTAACAGTAGGCTCGGCTTCCAAGAAGCGCACAGATGTGTCTATTGCAATTCCGGCATCAGCGGCACTTGGCACCTATGAAGGTTATGTCACTTATACGAATGCAGACGATGCGAATGAGATGTATCAAGTGCCATTTGCCATCCGTACCATCGTAGAGGGCATCGATTCCTTCTCGCTAAGCCCGAAAGCTTTTACAAGACCATCTGATTCCGCATACCCTGGCCAGCTGCTCTATACAAATGGCTATCTGAAATTGAAATCTCATATGCGCATGATTGACGTGATTCTGACGGATATGAATAACCAAGACGTCGGTTATATCGGTACATTCGATGGCCTGAAGATGAATGACAACACGAATATGCAGATCACCTCGATCTTCTCGGGTTACTATTATCCGTTTACAGGCCGACTGGATCATCCGATTGCGTATAACCCCGTTCTGACGAAACCGGGCATGTATCGTTTGAAGCTTATCGGTACCAATGATGAGGGTCGAACCTTTACAACAAGTGCAGCTGTTTATTTTGAAAATATAGCTCCGACGTTTAATGTACAAGTGAACAACTTGACCAATGTGCCAAACGTGCATGGCGCGGATTCGGATCAAGATGTGTACGAATACGATCCGGCTGTTGATTCCAGAATCCTGATTTCCGGTTCCATTTCGGATAAAGGAACGGAAGAGATGATGGCACATCCGGACGATTTCCCTGGTGTTACCAAGAGAAACAACTTCATTTACTATAGAGATCCATTATGTCAGTCGAATTTGCTCGGTGCTTGTACGGCAAAAGTAATCGTTCCGGATGTGAACGGTAACTTCTCGACGTATATCAATATCAATCCGACCAAGCCGATGACGCTTGAATTCTATGGATGGGATGCGGCGTCCAACAAAACGTTTAATCTCGGAAGAAACTTGTTTATTGTGAAAAAAGGCGAGAATTACGCTTACATGCAACCTGAAAAACGTGCCAAAAACATGGGCGAAGCCTTGCATAGTACGTTATCGTTGAACAATGCCAGCGATGTTAAAGGTGCGGAATTTAAATTCTACTATAATTCCAAAATCAGCAACCTACTGAAACCGGAAGATATCGTTCTGAATCCTGCTTACAGTGATTATTTTGACGTGACATTGGAGCAGCACCCTAATGTGGAAGGTTCGTATAACTATGAAGCTACCATTACTTTAACCCGCAAAGAGGGCGTAGAAGGCACCTTGTCCGGAAATCTTTCCTTGGCGGACGTAGCTTTTAATCTGTCCTATGAAACGACTGTACAGCCTGTAATGGACCAAGGATATTTGTTCTCCGTTACCTATACAGATGGCTCGGATACGATCAAACCTGTGTTATTCATGGGCAATTCGGCTAGCTTTAAAATCAGCACCTACTCCGTATTGCGCGGATCGATGAGCGCAGAGGGGCTGTACAATGGTTATGGAACATTGGCTGCTAATCCGAAGAGCTTGGATTATTCCCAGATTGGTGCTCAAGTAAAGGTTACAAGCTCGAACGGTACGGAGTATCCGGTTGGCGGCTATTACGCGGCAAGCTTTGAAGTTCCGAATCTGCCATTGACAGACGATACCTATACATTCGCACTGGATATACCGGGTCACTTTACGATTCACAGTAATTTCTCGATAGGATTCCGCGATGATGCGGGAAATATTACGACCCAAAATTTACTTCTTCCTTACAATCCGGCGATTGCCGGCGATGTGAACAAGGATGACGTCATTGATATTATGGACGCACTCTATATCGAGCAAGTTTGGGGAACGAACGACCGTGCAGCAGATATCAATTATGACGGTACGGTAGATGTGTACGATCTCATTTATGTGCTTCGCAACTATTTAGTATCCAATCCTACGGTTGAATTCACGCCGAATCCAAGGCAGAAGTACCAAGGCGTTGAGATCGACAACATTATTGATAAAATCGATGCAAGACTGTCGGGTGAAGCAACTTTTGCGCTGATTCCCGATGCGGATGCAATTACAAGTGCTACGAAAGCAGCGGTTGAAGCAGCTGTAGCCGAAGCTAAAGCAGCTGTAACTGACGCAATTGGTGCAGGTTGGACAGCGGAAGAGGTTGCCGGCTTTACAGGCTATAACAAGATTGCTGCTGCAGAAGAGAAAATCGCTGCTATTGAAAGCGAAGAAGTTGTGGCTCCGCCGGTAATTGTACCGCCAGTACCAACGGGAGACCCTGCGAAAGAAGCTGAGGAAAAGGCGAAAGCAGAAGCAGAGGCGAAAGCTAAAGCGGAAGCGGAGGCGAAAGAAAAGGCAGAAGCTGAAGCGAGAGCCAAGGCAGAGGCAGAAGCAAAAGCGAAGGCAGAAGCGGCAGCCAAAGCGAAAGCAGAGGCAGAAGCGAAAGCGAAGGCCAAAGACGCGGCTATCATTAAACAGGCTGAAGCGGCCCAAGCTAGAGTAGATAAGCAGCTGAAGAATGTTAAGGATGCACAGCAACTGTTGGTGCAGGCTGGTAAAGCGGCTGCAGCGATCAAAGCGGATAAGAACGGGAATGTGGATATCGCAAAAGTTGCTATCGTAATGGGGCAATACGAAGCGATCATCGCGGAGTTTAACCGTGCCGGCAAAGCGAACCTGGCTTCACCTGCGATTTTGGAATTCGTGAAAGTGATGAACAATAAGGTGAGCAAGGATGTTATTGCGAACTTCGTGAAAGAGTCCGCTACTTCATCGAAGCAGCTGGCGAACCTCATTAGCAGCTTGAAGAAGAGCAAGATCGATACAACCGAGATTGAAAAAGTGTACAAAAACATGCTGAAGGCAGAAGCGCAGAAGAAGGCTTCTTCCAAGAAGTAAGAAGCATAACGAGCCTGGGCCGAAGCAGAGTGGAAACTCTGTCTTCGGTCTTTTTTATTAGAAGCTAGTACAGCTATCCGCTGATGGCTGGTATACTAAGGGCAACTATTTTGTGGGCGGAGGGGAACGGTTTTGTCGATACCGCTATCGAAGGTGACGGGCATCATTCTTGCAGGTGGACGAAGCTCGCGCATGGGGTCCGATAAGGCATTGCTGCTCGTTGGGACTAAGGGTGACGTGATCCTGAAGGTGATCGCCGAGCAAATGCTGGCACTTGGCATGCCGTGCGTCATTGTATCCGTTGGCGACAGTCAGCGGGAGGACGCGTACAGGTCGAGGCTGGACGGGCTGCTTGGCCGGGTTCGATTCGTGCGCGATACCTATCCGGATTGCGGTCCGCTGGCCGGACTGCATGCTGCGTTGTCTGCTATGCAAGAGCCGGGTTATGGCTTTGCGATGGCATGTGATATGCCGTTGTTGTCGGGCTCGCTGCTGGCACGGATGCTGCACTTAGCAAGCGAGGAGGCGGTATCGCGGCCAGAAGCGGGCGTGCCGCAAGTCATTCGCACGGCGAAGCAGCCTTTCCATGCGCTTTATCATACGAGCGTGGCGAGCGAATTGCAGCTGCGGCTCGAGCGGCGTGAGCTGCGCCTCATGTCGCTGCTTGATGCGCTTCATACCGCTCAGGTGCAGCCGCTTCCGGAGGAAGAAGAGGCTTTTGTGAATCTGAATACTCCCGAATTGTACGCTGACTATGTGCGTTCGAGAGGTAGTTTATAGCTGTAGATGTCACTTTTACCCTAACTGCTTGTGGATGTATTATACTAGGGGCAACACATCTGCTTAAAACGCCAATTATGCGAGAATGTGTTGCTCGTGGAGCCACACATGAACAGAAATCGGCATTTAGTTGCGGAAGTGTAGCTCTGTGAGCTACTTTCCCTTTGCTACTAAACAGCGAGCCTCCCAATAGTGCCACATTTCCGCAAAAGAACGGTAACAGGTACCTCTCATATAACAAAATAGCCGCATTCCCGCTAAAGAGCGGTAGCAGTTATCTCTTATGTAGCGCTATCGCCGAAGCGAAAGGTAGTTTTTCATCGCAAGAAAAGCACCCAAAGGGGTGCTTTTCTCATTTCGCTTGCGGCGCCGCCTCCCGCTCAAGCCGGACCGCGCATAGCTTGAATTCAGGCATGCGGCTGATGGGATGCAGCGCATCGTTGGTCAGCCTATTAATTGCCAATTCGCCGCCCCAGTGGAAGGGAACGAATACGGTGGTGGGGTGAATATCCTGCACCACCTTCACGTCGATGACCATCGTACCGCGCCGCGTGGTGAGGCGGAGGCGGTCGCCGGGACGCAGCAGTAGTTTCTCGGCTGCAGAGGGGTGAATTTCAGCGACGGGAACAGGCGCTTTCTTCATTAGTGCGGCGGTGCGCCTCGTTTGGGTGCCGCTCAAGTAATGGTTGCCAAGCCTGCCTGTCGTAAGGATATAAGGATACTCGGAACTCGTCGTCTCGGCGGGTTTCTTTGGCGTTATCCCATGCAGCTTGGCGCGTCCGTTCGGATGGTAATAGACGCCGTTCTCGAACATGCGCGGCGTCCCGGGGTGCTCCGGTGATGGACAAGGCCAAAACAGACCCTTCTTCTCCTTGATCCGTGAATAGGACATGCCGCTGTAGTCTGCTTTTCCGCCTGCGCTTGCACGGCTCAGCTCGTCGAACACCGCTTCAGGTGATTCATATTGAAAATAAGCACCGCGCCCAAGTCGCTCTGCCAGTGCAGCAATGAGCTTGTAGTCCTCCATCACTTCACCGGGCGTCTTCAGCGCACGCGGACGATGAAATACGCGGCCTTCGAGATTAGTTAGCGTACCCTCCGCCTCCAGAAATGTCGAACCCGGAAGCAGCCAATGTGCATAAGCGGCGGTTTCCGTCTCGAAGAGATCGATAACAACGAGCAGCTCCAGCTTCTTCAATGCCTCTTCCACTCGTGAGTTATTCGGACTCGATACAAGCGGATTGGACCCAAGCACGATCATTGCTTTGATCTCGCCTTCAAGAATGCGATCAAACAGCTCGTACGCCGACACGCCTTTATCCGGGATCTCCTCGGGGTCAATTCCCCAAACCGACGCGACATGCCGCCGTGCTTCGGGGTCGTCAATCATGCGGTAGCCCGGGAGTTGGTCGGCTTTCTGACCATGCTCACGGCCGCCTTGACCGTTGGCTTGGCCGGTAACCGGTCCGAATCCGCAGCCGGGTCGGCCCATTTTGCCGGTTAACAGACAGAGATTGATATAGTTCAGCGTGTGTTCCACGCCGTTAATTTGCTGTTCCAATCCGCGTGCGGTGAGGACGATACCAGTTTCCGCACGGGCGAATCCGCGCGCGATGGTGCGGATGACCTCCTTGGGGATGCCGATGTACCCGGACACCGTATCGGGCGAGAAATCACGAACGGACTCCCGGACCTCCTCGATTCCGGTCGTGTGAGCGTCTACGTAGGCTTTGTCATATAGATTCTCGCTCAAGATGACATGGAGCAGGCCGTTGACGAAGACGGAGTCGAACCCCGGCTGTAAATTCACATGAATATCAGCTAGTTTGGAGGTCATGGTAGGGCGTGGGTCGATCGTGACAATAATGGCCCCGCGCTTCTTGGCTGCCATTAGATATGGAACCATCGTCGGCTGGCATTCCGCAATATTGGTTCCGGCCAAAATAATATAGTTTGCCATCATCAAATCATCCAGCGGCACATTCATCCCTCTGTCGATGCCGAAGGCGCGCATTTGCGCCGCCGCAGCGGAGGACATGCAGTAGCGTCCGTTGTAATCCACATATTTGGAGCGTAAAGCGACACGTGTGAACTTGCCGAGCAGGTAACAGACTTCATTCGTGAGCGAGCCGCCGCCGAAGACGGATACGGCATCACGGCCATGCTGCTCTTGAATGGACAAGATCGAGGAGGCAATGACATCCAGCGTATCTTCCCAGCTGGTTTGCTGCCATGTCGAACCTGGCAGCGCAGAGCCGATTCTGCGTTGCGGTACAAGGAGACGCTCCTCATGGACGGTATGCCCCAAGGCATTCAGTCCTTTCTGACATAAGCGGCCCGTTGCCACCGGAAAATCCGGGCTGGGCTTAATTTCGAAGCCTGCCGAATTGTCTTCCGGAAGCAGCTCAATTCCGCACTGCATACTGCAAAAGCAGCAATGGGAGCTAATGCGAGTCGCATTCGGATCAGCTGCTATAGGTAGTGCGCACATGAGGTTTCCTCCATTTCCGCTTGCGTAGAGTTAAGGCGTGCAGACGGAACGACTTTGTTCCGTCCGCCCCGGATGATGTGCGCAGTGCGGTGATCATTCGGGCTAAGCAGTCCGCCTAGCGAAATCAATTAAGAGGTGGCTGTGTTCTGCATGCCTGCCGTATCGATGCGAGCTTTGCCGCCGCTGCCGATCCAGGATTTCTTCCAGGCACCTTGCACGAGGAAGATGAGGACGATACAGATCAGTGCCACGCCGCTAAGAATGAGGAAGCCCGGTGTATAGGAGCCGGAGGAGAGCTTCAGATTGCCGAGAACCTTCGGGAGAAAATAACCCCCGAGTCCCCCGGCGGCGCCAACAATACCGGTGACGATGCCGATCTCGTTCTGGAAGCGCTGCGGTACAAGCTGGAACACAGAGCCGTTGCCCATGCCGAGGGCTATCATTCCGATGAACAGCAGGACGATCATGGCCGGAAGAGGCGGCAGCGTGGAGATGCAGGCCATCATAATGGCGACGACCGCATACAAGGCTATCAGCATGCGAAGGCCGCCGATTCGATCGGCAAGCCACCCGCCGACCGGACGGAAGAAGCTGCCTGCGATGACGCAGATTGTAGCGAAGTCAGCCGCTCGCACGGGGCTCAAGCCATACTGGGTGTTGAAGAAAATCGTCAAATAGTTGGACATCCCAACGAAACCGCCGAATGTGACTGCATACAGCATACAGAACATCCAAGTATCTCGCTGTTTCAGCACTGCCCCGTAATCGGACAGCTTGCGCGGGGAGGGTTGGTTCGGGCTGTCCTTGGCGAGCGCGGTGAAGACGACAAAGACAATCGCGATCGGAATGAGCGCTAAGCCAAACACTGCATGCCAGCTGCCATAATGCTGAGCGATTCGATTAGCGAACAGCGTGGCGAATACCGTTCCGCTGTTGCCTGCGCCGGCGATTCCCATCGCGAGGCCCTGATATTTCGGCGGATACCAGCGACTTGCGAGTGGGAGGGCAGCAGCGAAGGAAGCGCCGGCAACGCCGAGCAGCAGCGCGACGATATACAGCTCGCCCAGGGAGTCGACGAATTTCCAGCCCCAGATCAGCGGGATCATCGTCAGCGCAATGCCGATTTGTCCCGTGCGCTTCGGTCCGATAACATCGGTGAAATAACCGAGCACTAAGCGAAGGATGGAACCGCCGAGTACCGGCAAGGCAACCAGGTTTGCTTTCTGCGCGGCATCCATCTGATAGTCGCTCATAATAATGACAGCCAGCGGCCCCAGCAGCACCCACACCATGAAGCTCATGTCAAAATACAAAAATGCACTCAGTAAGGACGGGCTGTGTCCGCTTTTTAAAAATCCATCGCGATTCATCATTGCAAGTTGCTCCTCTCCATTGTTCATTCCGGTTTTCTCTCTTTTTTTTGTTTGTAAGCGTTTCTAACACAATAAAAGGCCGCATCGCAGTTGAATAACTGCAATACGGCCTCTTTGCCATCGGCTCCACGTCGGTGTGGCAGCCAAATTATCGTTCGATTCACGTCATTGTGATCTTAGTTGCAATTATAGGGGGCTTGCGAGGAGGATGTCAATATATCTAACATATAAATTTTCAGAACGTCGAGGGGGACTTGTTCCGGAGGGTTAGCCGTGGATGAGTTGGTAGACTTTCACGATGGAGGCTGCGATATCGCCCATCCGTTTGCGTTCATTCATGGCCTGCTTTCGTAGAAAATCATAGGCTTCCGCTTCGGAAATTCCTTTGATTTCGCACAGTACAGCCTTCGCTTGATCGATCCATTTGCGCTCATCGATCCGCTGAAGCAGCTGCTCCCGTTCCTCGGCCCATCGCTTGCGCTGCTGGAATACTCGCTGCCCCCATTTCAAAGCAATGCCCATTTCCAAGGTGTTCATGGAGCTGAAGAGGACGCCGTCCAGCGTAAATCCGAACTCGAGCTCACTCGGAACCGCGCTATCGGAACAGAGCCAAAGTGTTGGCAGTCTTCTCATTCCCGCAATTGTAGATTGCCAATTCTGCATCCGTTCAACGGGAACATGCATGACCGCAGCATCCACAACGCTAATCAGGCTCTTAACCTCTTCGGCATTAGCTGCTCGGTGCAAGGTACGGCAGTTTTGCTGCAAGCTATGCATCGAAACGGGAGGCCTTCCTTCCTCTAGAAAAAGGATTGATCTCATCATCGGTCACCTCGGTTAGGCATAGCATTTGTCCAGCTTTAGAGCCCTGCCTGCAAATTTGTAATAAAATATAACATACCCTTCCTCAGAATGTCGACGTTCATTTCAACTATTTTTCCTAAATTTTAGGCGAGTGACTAAAAGTGGCACCTAACATCCTATTTTATGTTAGATATATTGACATGTGTATCTTCAAGATCTATACTGAAGCCAAGATCTTTACGACGGCACAATGGCGTGCCCTCTTAAATCCGGCAATGGAGCCTATTCTTTCGTCAATTGCGACGAGTGGATAGGCTTTTTATGTTTTCGGAAGCGGCCGGGGCTGCAGCGCAATAAGGGTCGTACCTCGTGCGACGCACTAACTTTTAGGAGAGATAGCCATGAGAAAGAAATTAGTCATGATTGGCAATGGGATGGCCGGCGTGTCATTCGTTGAGCAGCTGCTAAAGCTGAATCCGCATCGCTACGAAATCTCGATTATTGGGGCGGAGCCGCATCCCAACTATAACCGCATTATGCTGTCGTCGGTGCTTGCAGGGGATGCCAGCATGAAGGATATTATTTTGAACGATTGGGATTGGTACCGTGATAATGGCATTGCGCTGCATGCCGGTCAGCAAGCTGCTAAAGTGGATACGGAGGCGCGAACGGTAACAACCGATCAAGGGCTGACATTGGCGTACGACGAGCTTGTTTTTGCTACGGGATCGCTGCCTTTCATGCCTCCGATACCGGGTGCGGATAAGGAAGGCGTCATCGCATTCCGAGATATAAAAGACTGCGAAACGATGATCGATACAGCGAAAAAGTATCGGAAGGCGGTTGTCATTGGCGGCGGCTTGTTAGGTATTGAGGCGGCACGCGGGCTGGTCAATCTCGGCATGGAAGTAAACGTTGTTCATATTTTCAGCTACTTAATGGAACGGCAGCTTGATGCGACGGCGTCACGGCTGCTGCAAGCGGAATTGGAACGGCAGGGGATGAAGTTTCTGCTGGAGAAACAGTCCGATTTCATTACGGGCGAAGAGCGGGTAACGGGTCTGACGTTCAAGGATGGGACGCATGTGGAAGCGGACCTCATCGTTATGGCAGCCGGGATTAGACCTAACGTACAGCTGGCGAAGGGTGCCGGCGTGGAAGTGAATCGGGGTATTGTGGTCAACGACTATCTCCAGGGGAGTATAGCTAACATACACGCGGTAGGTGAGTGTGCTGAGCATCGCGGAACTGTGTATGGTCTGGTAGCGCCTCTCTACGAACAAGGCGCCATTCTCGCGAAGAAGCTAGCAGGGGTCGAAAGTGATGGGTATCAAGGCTCGGTGCTGTCAACCAAGCTGAAGGTGTCGGGGGTTAACGTATTCTCGGCGGGACGATTTGCGGATGAACCGGGTACGAAGGCGCTTCGCGTACAGGATGATTTGGACGGTATTTATAAGAAGGTCGTGTTTGAGAACGGGAAGGTTGTTGGTGCGGTGTTGTTCGGTGATACCAGCGACAGCTCCAGACTTTTCTCGGTTATTCGCAGCGGCAAGGATTTCACGGGAAGTGAAAAAGAGGTGCTGTTCGGACCGTCAGGCGGAAGCGGGGGCGGGAAGTCGGTGAGCACGGCGGATCTCGTCACCGCGATGAGCGGGGACGAAATCGTCTGTGGCTGCAATGGCGTTACGAAGGACACATTGGTGGAGGCCATTACAGAGAAAGGCTGCGTCAGTGTGGGCGAGCTGAAGGCCTGCACCAAAGCTTCCGGCGGGTGCGGCGGCTGTAAGCCGCTTGTGGAAGCTATTCTGACAACTACGCTAGGCGCAGATCAGATAGCAGTAGTAAAAGAAGGGATCTGCGGATGCACGACACTCTCGCGGGATGAAGTGGTGAATGCGATTCAGCAAATGCACCTGACGACGACGAAGGAAGTTATGCATGTGCTGGAGTGGAACAACCCGGAGGGCTGCTCCAAATGCCGGCCGGCGCTCAATTATTACCTCGGCATGGCGTTTCCGGACGAACATGAGGATGAGTTGGAATCCCGTTTCGTTAATGAACGCAACCATGCGAATATTCAGAAGGACGGTACATTCTCCGTTGTTCCCCGCATTTATGGAGGCGTCACGACGCCGGAGGATTTAATGAAAATCGCAACGGTCGCGGAGAAATACCAAGTGCCGCTTGTGAAAATAACAGGAGGCCAGCGGATTGACCTGCTCGGCGTGAAGAAAGAAGACTTGCCGGGGATGTGGAAGGATCTCGATATGCCTTCCGGTTATGCGTACGGCAAGGCGCTGCGCACAGTGAAAACTTGCGTGGGTAACACGTTTTGCCGGTTTGGAACGCAAGATGCGATCAAGATGGGGATCGACCTCGAGAAGAAATTTGAACGGCTGAACACCCCGCATAAAGTGAAGCTCGCTGTCTCGGGCTGCCCGCGTAACTGCGCAGAGGCAACCATTAAAGACCTCGGCGTTGTCGCGATTGACGGCGGATGGGAGATTTACGTGGCCGGCAATGGAGGTACTCGCGTACGCGCGGCAGATTTGCTGACAAAGGTGAAGACGGAGGAAGAAGTTCTGGCGTGGACGGGCGCTTACTTGCAATACTACCGGGAAACCGCCAACTATATGGAGCGAACAAGTGAGTGGTCGCTTCGAATTGGTCTGGATACGATTAAGGCGGCGCTGGAAAAGCCGGAGGATCGTGACGCCCTGAATGCGCGCATTGATAAGACGCTTGATCTCATGAAGGATCCATGGCAGCAAATTATCGAGAGTGACGATCTGCGCAGCGCATTCGATGCGCTGACAGCGCCGATGAGTCCGGAAGCTGCCGCGGCAGATGCAACAGGTAAGCCATAAATAGAGACAGCGCTGCGGCTTGTGTGCGGCAGCGGCGGAAGGAGCGGATGAGAAGATGAACGAACTGATCATTGGACACATTTCAGAGTTTCCTGAGCGGAGCGGACGCGTTGTTCGGCTTGGTGATCTAGAGCTCGCACTGTTTAAACTGACCGATGGAACGGTCAAGGCGATCGAGAATTTATGCCCGCATAAGAACGGCAAGCTCTCCGAAGGGATTGTGTGCGACCATCATGTCTATTGTCCGCTGCATGATTGGAAGATTAATTTACACGATGGGCTCGTGCAAGCGCCGGACGAGGGCTGCGTGAATACGTACAGCACGATGGTTGATGGTGCGGGAAATGTGATTTTGCTGGTGCAGGACGGGGCTTCCGCAAGAAAAGTGTCTTAAGATTGCTGCCTTGATGTGCGTTGATAACGAGTGGACTGGGGGCGGCGGCTATGGCGCGTTTAGAGGGGAAAAGGATCGCAGTGACGGGACCGCGCAAGGCGGATGAGCTGAGCAAAATGATTGCCAAATTCGGTGGAACTTCGGTAATTCGTCCTGCCCAGGGTACGGTGTTTCTCGACGATTCCGGGATTGAAGAGCAGCTAAGCTCGCTCATCGCGCGCCCGGCCGATTGGCTCGTGCTGACGACGGGCGTTGGAACGGAGGCGCTCGTGCAAATTGCCGAGCGGCTCGGTCTGGCGGAGCAGTTCATGTATGCGCTGAGCGGGATGCGCATAGCGGCTCGCGGCTATAAGACGGTGAATGCGCTGCGCAAGCTTGGCATCACGCCGGAGGTTCGCGATGATGACGGGACGACAGCGGGGTTGCTCCGCTTAATGGGCGCTCATGATTTGTATGGTCGGACCGTCGCTCTGCAGCTGTATGGCGATCCTGCCCCGCGTCTGATCGGCGAGCTTGCCGGTCGCGGTGCGCTATGCGAGGAGCTGCTGCCTTATCGGCACATCCCGCCGCAGGGCGATATCGTCGAGACGTTGATCGACGAAATTGTAAGCGGCGATGTGGATGCTGTGACGCTCACGAGTACCGTTCAAGTGCGCTATGTGATGGGCTGCGCGGCGAAGCTCGGCAAGCTGGAGGCAGTTCGCGCCGCCTTCGCGGAGCGAGTGCTGGCGGTTGCCGTTGGCAAGGTGACGGCGGAGGCGCTGCAAGAGGAGGGCGTGGAGCGTGTGTTGTTCCCGGAAGAGGAGCGGATGGGCAGTATGGTTGTTGCCATGAGCAAATATTTCGGCGGCGGCGGGCAGCTGACGGAGGGCGAGGCGGCCGTTGGTGCCGTGTCGGGCGACTGCGCGAGCGGTGCAAGTGCAAGTGCATAGTCCGTGAGTGGATAGTTATACAACATAATGGCAGCAAGACATAGCTGAGTTAGGGAGAGTGGGCGTATGGGCGGCGATTATGGGAAGGTGTACTTAACAGGAGCGGGTCCGGGCGACCCGAAGCTGATTACGGTCCGCGGGCTGGAGAGTATCCGACTGGCCGATGTCGTTGTTTATGACAGGCTCGTGTCAGGGGAACTGGTTAAGGAGGCTCGGGTAGATGCGGAGCTGATCTATGTTGGCAAAGCCTCCGGTCGACATACACTGGGGCAAGAAGAGATTAATGCTCTTCTTGCCGAGCGCGCGATGCGTGGTCTGACCGTTACCCGGCTGAAGGGAGGCGATCCCTTCGTGTTCGGGCGCGGCGGCGAAGAGGCCGCCCACTTAGCGGAGCGCGGGATTGAATTCGAAATCGTGCCAGGTATCTCCTCTTGCATCGCCGCCCCTGCATACGCCGGGATTCCGGTTACGCATCGGAAGCTGGCTGCTTCCTTCGCGGTCATTACCGGCCACGAATGTACCGACAAGGACAGCGCCTGTGTCGATTGGGCATGGGCGGCCGGCGCGGAAACGCTTGTCGTGCTGATGGGGCTGGCCCAGCTTCCGTACATCGTGGAGCAGCTGCTCGGCCATGATAAACCGCCAGGCACGCCGATCGCGCTCGTGCAAAGCGGAACCTGTTCCGAGCAAAGAACGGTTGTTGGTACACTTCGGACGATAACCTCACAGCCTGAGGTTGCGGAGTTGGTTAGCCCAGTCGCCATCGTCATCGGCCCGGTCGTCGCTATGCGGGACAAGCTGAAGTGGCAGGCTGTTGAGGCTGCGTTGAATTAATTCGCTATAAACCGATCCATGAGTCGTTATCCGCGAGCGAGTAGGCACGCGGAGGCGGCTTTTTATTTTGACGATGCATCCAGATCCTGTATCATTGACCATATACTGCAACCAATCTCATAATAGCCTCGTCTATAGGTGCAAGAATGAGAGTCGGAGTGAGGATCAATGAAGCAAGGTTATGGCCGGAGGTTATATGCCATGCGAGCAGTGCTTCTTCTATTGAGCTGTCTAGTGCTGCTGTCTGGTTGTTCGTTTCAATTGCCGGGCACCAAGGTAGGAGGCGCTGATCGAAGGGAATGCCGCGATAAGACCTCCATTATCGACTATGCGCCGGTGCTGCGTTGGAATGGCATCCTGTATATGTCTATGGGGGACAGCGAAGAAGCAAGCTTCGTGCAGCAAGGACAGAAAATCGGACAAATCGGCTATAAGCTATCCGATCATGCCTGCGAGGATTATAAGATGCAGGACGGGGATGCTACGCTGCTGGAAATCGGGACGGAGCTGTTCGAGGTTAAGGGGTATAAGCAAAGCTATCGCCTTCTGGCAGGCGGCGAGCTCTTTCAAGTCTTAGAGAATAAGGCTGCGGCTACGGTAGGCGACCTCTATGATATTACGGGCCGAATCAAGAATGTTCGTTTCGTAAGCGGAAACGATGGTTCGCCGCTTAAAGACTTCACGCCGGAAGCGGTCACGGAGTTTGCGGAGGAGTACGTAAAGCTGAAGGTGGTCGACCGCATGGCGCTTGCCAAACAAACGAAGAATTTAGCGGGCGGGAGTTACAGTTTGCGTGTGATTTTGGATGACGGCTCGTCGTTTGGGGTGAGTTACTGGATCAAATTCGGCGTGTTGAGCCCGGGCGCCTATGCGACGGAAGAGCTGAAGCGGTTGGTAGAAGAGCAGCGAAAGCTGATCTATAAGAAGTAATGCTCGAGGCGGCGGATGGTTTGATCATCGGTCGTCTTTTTATGCTGCGTGTCTTGCTAGGGAAGCGGGGGAGGTTTGGTATAATGGGATATAAAAAAGGAGGCTGCTGCCTTGTGAAAGAGAATAGGGTATCGGAAACATACTGCGAGGAGCTCGAGTCGATGCTCCGCAGTCATGCAAATGAAGAAATCGCCGGTCCGATGACGGCTTATATGCGTGATTTGTTTCCGTTTCTGGGCATTCGGACACCGGAACGCGCTGCGGTGACGAAGCAGTTTATGAAAGAGCACGGTGTGCCATCGGGTGCGGAGCTTGAGCAGATTGCTCGGAAGCTATGGTCGCTGCCGGAGCGGGAGTTCCATTACACGGCCATGATTCTGCTTGAGAAGCGGAAGAAAGATCTGACGATTGACCAGGTAGGGTTTATCGAACATCTCATCACGACCCATTCCTGGTGGGATACGGTCGATTTGATAGCAAGTCATCTTGTGGGAACCATGTTTACACGTTATCCGGAACTTGTGCCCGCCTACACGGAGAAATGGATTTCATCGGACAACCTATGGCTGCGCCGTTCCGCCATCTTGTTTCAGCTCGGCTATAAAGGCCGAACGGATGCGGAGCTGCTCTTCTCGCTCATTCGGCGTACTGCGCATGAGGAAGAGTTCTTCATCCGCAAAGCGATCGGCTGGGCACTGCGCGAATATGCGAAGACCGATGCGGCTGCAGTGCAGCGGTTCGTGGCGGACACGACATTATCGCCGCTCAGCGTACGCGAAGCGCTCAAGCATGTAGGTGCACAAGCATAGCCGGATGCCGGGCAAAATGACGATTGACGATGTCGCGCTTCCGTGATATTCTTAATTCCAACAAAGTAGGTAGGAATTATAGGAATAAGGTGGTGCCGATCATGAATCATCCCATATCAATCCGCAGCGGCGAGGTAGAATTGTCCGGCGTGCTGCAGTATCCCGTAGTAGATCGCGAAGAGAAGAGAGCTGCCAAATACCCGATTATCATCATTTGCCACGGCTTTATCGGCAATCGCATGGGTACGGACCGGTTATTTGTTGAGGCGGCTGATCGGCTGACTCGCAGCGGTTATCTTGTGCTGCGCTTTGATTACGGCGGCTGCGGCGAGAGCACCGGCGATTACGGAAGCGGTGGTTTGGATGAGATGATCGGACAGACGAGAACGGTCATCGATTACGCGCTCAGTCTCGACATGGTGGATGCCGAGCGGCTTATTCTTGTGGGCCACAGCCTGGGCGGTGCGGTCGCAGTGCTGACGGCTGCTCGCGACTCGCGCGTGAAGTCATTGGTCATGTGGGCGCCGGTCGCCCACCCGTTCATGGATATTCGCAACATTATCGGAACCAAGGCGATCCAAGAGATCGACACCGCAGGTACGACTGACCATATGCATTACCAGTTTACGAAGAAGTTTACCGATTCGTTGGCGCAATTCCAGCCATTGACTGAGCTGCGAGGCTACAACGGGGATGTGCTGATCGTGCATGGCACGGCGGACACGGTGATCCCTGTCGACTACTGCTTCTTGTATCAGAAAATGTTCTGGCTGCGCAAAGAGGGCAATTGCGATAAAGAGGTTATTTTGCAGGGTGACCATACGTTCTCCTCGAAAGCCTCGCGTGACGAGCTGTTCGATGTAACGCTGCGCTGGATCGATTCCATCGGCCGCAGACGCAACGATTGGAGCTTGTGGACGATCTAATCGAATACTAGTGTGGGACCGCTTTTCCTCTTCGAGGGGGAAGGCGGTTTTTTGGCGTTGACACGCAAGTTTACGGATTAATAAATTCTTATTCTGCAACTTTTGGCGGTTCTTCTTACGTTCTAATGGTTACAATTGCAATAAGTACGTGAAGAGGAACGGGTGAACGGACAGATGAAGAAACTTGCTATTGGATTAATGGCTTTGTCGATTGGACTATTAGGCGGTTGTACACATAAGGGAGAGACCGGCGAACAGCCGCCGGTCGTCGTTTCGCCGCCTGACTCGGAGCAGCCGGCGGATGAGACGCCAACGGAAACGCCGGAAACCCCCGAAGAGCCGGCAACGCCGGCAGTGCCGGAGACTCCCGAGCAGCCGGAGCAACCTGAGCAACCGCCGGAAGATGCCATCACGCAGCAGATCGAGAAGATGTCGCTTGATGAGAAGCTAGGGACGATGATTATTGCCGGAGTGGACGGTACGACGGGCGGCCAGGCAGCGAAACGAATGATCGTGAATCAGCATGTGGGCGGCGTTATCTTCTACGCGAATAATATTGAGACCCCTAAAGGGGTTATCGCCTATGTGAACCAGCTGAAGGCGTGGAACAAAGACAATCCATCGCCGCTCATTGTCTCCGTCGACCAGGAAGGCGGCCGAGTGAGCCGGCTTCCCGGACTTGTGAAGCTGCCAACCGCCAAGGCGATCGGAGACACGGGCAACAGCGCGTACGCAACGAAGATTGGCAGCATACTCGGAGACGCGAGCAAGGAGATGGGCTTTAACGTGGACTTCGCGCCGGTGCTGGACATTAACAGCAACCCGAAGAACCCGGTCATCGGCGACCGATCCTACGGTTCGACGCCTAAGGTCGTGACGAAGATGGGCATCTCCGTCATGGAGGCTATCGAGGCGGAGGGGGTCATTCCGGTTGTGAAACATTTTCCGGGGCATGGGGATACGTCGGTTGACTCGCACTTGGAGCTGCCGGTTGTCAACAAAAGCGAAGCCGCGCTCAAAGCCTTCGAGTGGGTCCCTTTCCAAGAGGCGATTGATAAAGGGGTAGATGCGGTCATGATCGCGCATATTCTCTACCCGAAAGTGGACGACAAAGTGCCGGCCTCCCTATCCAAACGGGTCATCACAGATGAGCTTCGCGGCGAGCTCGGTTACGAAGGCGTCGTCATGACGGACGATTTGACGATGGGGGCAATCGCGAAGAATTATGGCATGGGAGAAGCGGCGGTCATGTCGGTGAAGGCGGGCAGTGATATTTTGCTCGTGGCCCATGAGTATAAGAATGTGGATGCCATACTTGCAGCGCTCAAGAAAAGCGTGAACAACGGCGGCATTACTGTGGAGCGGGTGGACGAAAGTGTGAAGCGGATTCTAATGCTGAAGCAGAAATACGAGCTGACAGACACGAAGACGCCGTCGACGCCGGATCTGAATGCACTCAATGCTGCGATTCAAAAAGCAGTTGCCGTTTATCAATAATAGGCCCGGTTCTGCAGGAGTACGAGTACGGAGGCATAATAAAAAGGCATCTTCCAGCCGGACAGCGGAGGATGCCTTTTGTTATGTTTTCTTGCCGCCCGAATTGATCGACGATTCCCGCACGATCAGGCGATGCGGAATGATGATATGATTCTGCGAGAGCGGCTCATCATGCACGATGCGCAGCAAGGATTGTGAAGCGGTGTAGCCGAGCTGATAGGTGCCGATATCGATGGAGCTGATCGGCGTGGATGCAAGCTCAGACAGCGGAATATTGTTAAAGCTGACGATGCAGATGTCCTGCGGAACACTGTAGCCAAGCTCTGTCAGCCCGCGCAACACGCCAAAGGCGAGCAAATCGTCGAAGATGACAAGGGCAGACGGCCGATCCGGCAAGCTCATGAAGAAAGACATCGCCCGATATCCGCTTTGCTGCAGCAGATCCCCTTCCAATACCCACTCTTGTTGAAATGGCAGGTTCGCTTCCTTGAGCGCTTTCTTATACCCAAAGAGACGATCCTGGGATACGACGAGATTCGGCGGACCGCTAATAAAGCCGATTCGCTTATGGCCTTGTGCGATAAAGTGGCTTGTGGCGTCATAGCTCGCTTGAATATTGTTGTTATCGATCGACAGCACATCCGGAAACTCGTCGCTTCGCCCGATGAGCACGAAGGGGAAGTTCTGCTGCTTCAAGAATCCGATGATCGGATCGGAGGTGCGCGAGGACAACAGCAAAATACCATCGACGCGGCGTCCCATAACGAGGCGCGAGATGGCTTCAAGCTCATTGGAATCGGAGGTAACCGTCGTCATCAGCATGTCGTAGCCGGCTCTGGTCGCCTGCGTAACGATGCCGCGTATCAATTCGCCGAAGAAGAAGTTCAGAAACAGCTCTTCAGCAGGGCGCGGCAAGACGATACCGATGGTTTGCGTTGTTTTCGACACCAGACTCTTCGCCATCATGTTCGGATGATAGCCGAGCTGATCCATGATCTCTTTCACCTTGCGGGACGTTTCCCGGCTGATTCGCGGATGGTTCGAGACGACTCTCGATACCGTGGAAGGCGAGACGCCGGCGATTTTTGCAATATCTTTAATCGTGACTGACATAAAATCCCCCAATTGCGCAAACGTATGCACTTATCATTGTTTATGTAAGCCGATGCTTAATCTGTACTTTACCTAGAGTATATCATTGAAAAGTTTTTCATGCACAAATTTAATTTTCTGAGATAGGGGGAGAAAAACAGAGGAAATGGAAGAACGGTCCGTAATTATTTGTGCAAACGAACTGTGCAAACGTTTTCCCAACCAGCAGGCCTTAGTGTATAGTAAGGGCGTCGGTAAAACGCTTTCTTTCATAAAAAGAAGGAAATTAAAGCCTCGAATTACCATTTCCATGGCCATCTGTACAAACGTTTGCACAAATGCAAAGGATCGTGTACAATGCAAGAGCCGCATTTTTATGCAACATGCATGGCTCGGGTTATTGCATCATCCAAGGCAATCGCGCTATTCGTAATAGGATGTCGATAATTGGTTACGCTAGGCTTATGCTCCGGCGATTACGCTTTAATAACGAGAGGGGTTAAATAGAATGAAAAAGACAGTATCCTTGCTTCTTGTTTTAACACTTGCTGCCACACTGACAGCATGCGGCTCGAAAAACAACAATGAAAACACGGGTGAAACCAACACCGGTACAGTAAACAACGGAACGGGCAACAACACGGCTGAAGATGCTGAGCTTGTACCTGAAGATGGCGCAACTTTGCTTGTATGGGAAGCTAAAGAAGAGCGTCCTTTCGTTGAGAAAATGATGAAAGAATTTAAAGAGAAATACGGCGTTGAAGTGAAAATGGAAGAGCTTGGCGCTGGCGACCAAGTAGCGAAATTGACAACTGACGGTCCTGCCGGAATCGGCGCAGACGTTGTATTGTTCCCGCACGATAACCTTGGTAAAGCAGTAGCGGCCGGTCTTGTGCTTCCGAATGATGTATACGAAGAAGAAGCAAAATCGGAGAACAGTGACGTTGCCGTTCAAGCAGTTTCGTACGATGGCGTACTATACGGCTTCCCGCGTGCAGTTGAAACATACGCAATGTTCTACAACAAAGATCTAATCGCAACGCCTCCAACAACGTTTGACGAAGTGAAAGAATTCGCGAAAACGTTCAACGACGGTAAAAAGAATAAATATGCATTCATGTGGGATATCGGAAACTTCTACTTCAGTTATCCGTTCCTAGCTACAACAGGCGGCTTCGTATATGGCAACAACGGCCAAGATAAAGCGGAAATCGGCCTTAACAACGCCGGTGCAGTAGAAGGCGCAACTTACTTCGCTTCGCTGAAGAAAGACGTATTGCCGCTTAAATCCGGCGATGTGACGTACGACATCAAGAAAGGTCTGTTCACAGGCGGTACGCTTGCTATGAACATCGACGGCCCATGGGCAATCGGCGATATCAAGAAATCCGGCATCAACTTCGGTGCAGCGCCAATCCCTAGCATCAACGGCAAACCGTCCGTATCGTTCTCCGGCGTTAAAGCTTGGTACGTAAACTCGTACACGAAATACCCTAATGCAGCGAAATTGTTCGCGCGTTTTGCTTCCACGAAAGAAGCGCAATTGGATGACTTCACTTTGACTGGCGCTATTCCTGCAAACAAGGAAGCGACAGAAGATCCGAAGATCCAAGGCGATGAAATTGTAAAAGCATTCGTAGAGCAGTTCAAAAACTCGCAGCCAATGCCTTCGATCCCTGAAATGGGTAACGTTTGGACTCCAATCGGCGCAGCGCTTTCCGACATCTGGAACGCTGGCAAAGATCCAAAAGCAACGCTTGATAATGCTGTGAAGCAAATCGAAGATGCTAATGCAGCTGTAGCGAAGTAATTCGCGGCAGTCGCGGTATCGGAAGCAGCCAAATGGCTGCGAATAAACAACCATACAATGCCGTCACCCGCCCTTTCTTATAAGGGGCGGGTGACGTAACTTTATTCGGACAAGGGAAAGGAGCTGGAGGTGGATGCAGCGGCATCAAAAAACAGCAACTATTTTATCTGTTCTCGCGATGGGTCTTGGTCAACTGTATAATCGTCAGTTCGTGAAAGGCATTCTTCTGCTTTGCGTTGAAATTATGGGCGGCTACTACTTCATTCAGAAGCTTCCACATGCCATTTGGGGTCTCGTTACCCTTGGTGATACACCGACAAAGCTTGTTAAAGTCGGCAAACGCTATAAGAACGTAGTCGGTGACCACTCCGTCAACTTGCTAATCGGCGGACTTGTTATTCTGATTTTATTCAGCTTATTTGTTGTCATCTATGTAATGAACGTCAGGGATGCGAACCGAACCGGCAAGCTGCGGGATGAAGGCGGCAAACCGGCATCGTTTAAACAATCCGTCAGCTATGTAACCGACAAACGGTTCCCTCAGCTGCTGCTTACGCTGCCTGCTATCTCCGTGCTGTTCTTAACGATCATGCCGATATTGATGGCGATCCTGCTGGCATTCACTAACTACTCCGCACCGGAGCATATTCCGCCTGCGAAGCTTGTCGATTGGGTTGGGTTCCAGACGTTTATCGATTTGCTCCAATTAAAGACGTGGAGCCATACGTTCTACGGCGTGTTCATTTGGACGGTTATTTGGGCGGTTATCGCCACCGTTACAACCTATTTCGGCGGTTTGTTCGTCGCGCTGATGATCAATCAGCAGGGCATTCGTTTCAAAGGGATGTGGCGTTCGATCTTTATCATTCCTTACGCGATTCCACAGTTAATCTCGCTGCTTGTCATGCGTAACTTATTTAACGGCCAATTCGGGCCGATCAATCAGTATCTCGGCTATTTCGGGATTGGCAAGCTTCCTTGGCTGACCGATCCGTTCTGGGCGAAGGTTACGGTTATTCTCGTCAACATGTGGGTCGGGATTCCGGTCTCCATGGTCCTTATTCTGGGTGTGCTTACCGCGATCCCAAGAGATATGTACGAGGCTGCCGAGGTGGATGGCGCTACAGCGTTCCAGAAGCTCCGCGTCATTACATTGCCTTTCGTGTTCTTTGCTACAACACCGATTCTGATTACGCAATTTGCAGGTAATATCAATAACTTCAACGTCATCTTCCTGCTGACGAATGGTGACCCGGTTAAGGGTGACTATCAGTACGCGGGCAGCACCGACTTGCTCGTTACATGGCTGTACAAGCTGACGCTTAATAACAACAAGTACAATTTTGCATCCGCGATCGGGATTATCATCTTCGTGATTGTCGCTTCGCTCTCGATTTGGAGCTACCGTCGTTCACGGTCGTTTAAAGAGGAGGATATGATCCAATGAGTATGAAATCGAGGAACGTCTTCCGTTTAACGTTGACCTATATCATTCTGACACTGATCGCGATTTGCGCGATTTATCCGGCCGTATGGGTGCTGTTCTCCGCTCTGCGTCCCGGCAGCGCACTGTTTAGCGAACAGTTCTTCCCGAGCCATCCGACGCTTATCCATTTCAAGGAGCTGTTCACTTCACCAAGCTTCAGCTTCGGCCGCTGGTATTGGAACACGCTGAAGATCGCTACACTGTCGATGCTTCTGTCGACCTTGCTGACTACGCTGAGCATGTACGCTTTGTCGCGTTTCCGCTTCAAGGGTCGTAAAACGTTACTAACTACGATGCTCGTCCTTGGGATGTTCCCGGGTTTCATGAGCATGGTCGCGATCTATATCCTGCTGCTTCAGCTGGATTTGCTGGATACGCATGCAGCGCTCGTACTCGTGTATTCTTCGGGCTCTGTGCTTGGCGGCTTCATTGTAAAAGGGTTCTACGATACGATTCCGCGGAGTTTGGATGAAGCAGCGCGGATTGACGGAGCAAGCCATTTGACGATCTTCTGGCGCATTATGCTGCCATTGTCACGCCCAATGCTTACGTACATCGGGCTAACGACGTTTACGGGTGCATGGGTAGACTTTATCTTCGCAAGACTTGTTCTGCGTTCCAAAGAAAACTGGACGCTTGCAGTCGGCATGTGGGATATGGTGGCTAACTTCCAGAACAGTAACTTCACGATGTTCGCGGCAGGCGCCGTTATGATTGCCATTCCGATTATGATTCTGTTCGCGTTTCTGCAGAAGTTCCTTGTTGAAGGACTTACTGCCGGAGCATCCAAGGGGTGATGATCATCCGTACCTTTATAAGCAACAAATTCGCGGCGGCCACATTGGCCGCCGCTCTTCTAATCACCTTGCTGGCAGGCTGCTCCTCCTCGAAGGATGAACACGAGCAAGAGAAGAAGGTTGGGAAAGAAGCGGCTGCGGCACAGGTCGATGAGCAGCCGGGAACGGTTTATTATGAAATCTTTGTTCGTTCCTTCTCGGATTCTAATGGAGACGGCATCGGCGATCTGAATGGCGTGACCGAGAAGCTGAGCTACTTGAAGGAGCTGGGTATTGGCGGGATTTGGCTGATGCCGATTAATCCTTCCCCCAGCTATCACGGCTACGATGTGACGGATTATTTTGGCATCAACAAGGATTATGGCACGATGGAGGATTTGAAGAAATTAACGGAGGCTGCACATAAGCTTGGAATCAAGGTCATTATGGATCTGGTGGTCAATCATACGAGCAACGAGCATCCTTGGTTCAAATCCGCGATCGCTGATCCGAAGAGCCCCTATCGCAATTGGTATCATATTAAGCAAGCGGATGCACAGGTGCCGGCAGATGGCGCTGTCGGCGGTAATCCGTGGCATCCGTTCGGGAGCTTGAAGTACTTGGGCGACTTCTGGGAAGGGATGCCCGATCTCAACTTTGACGAGCCTGAAGTTCGCAGCGAGATGATCGCGATCGGCAACTACTGGCTGGAGCAAGGCATAGATGGATTCCGACTGGATGCGGCGAAGCATATCTACGGCGATTTTGCGTCTACCATTAACACCGATGCCGTCAAAGCGAGCAACCAGAAGTGGTGGCAGGAGTTCCGTAAAGGTATTAGTGGTACGAAAAAGGACGCTTATCTCGTAGGCGAAGTCTGGGATTCCTCGGTTATCATCGCGCCATACCTGGACCAAGCGCTCGATTCCGCCTTTAACTTTGATTTGGCGAAGAAGCTGCTCTCCGGCGCAGACCGGGAGCAGAATCCCGATGTCGCGTTTAGTCTTGGCCGCGTATATGAGATGTACAACAAGTCATCGAATGGTGCGTTCTTGGATGCGCCGTTTCTGACGAATCATGACCAGAACCGAACGATGAGCGAGCTTGGCGGCAATGTGGATCATGCCAAGATGGCGGCAGGGTTGCTGCTTACGCTTCCGGGCAATCCGTTTATCTACTACGGTGAGGAGCTGGGCATGCAGGGGATGAAGCCCGACGAAGCAATTCGCGAGCCGATGCCTTGGTATGCCTCAGGCGCAGCGAGCGGCAAAGGGCAGACGACCTGGGAAGCCTCCCGCTACAACACGACGCCGAATACGGTTTCGGTTGAAGCGGAGCAGGCTGACCCGAACTCGCTGCTCTCGCATTATAAGAAGCTGATTGCTTGGCGCAATGAACTGCCAGCGCTTCGCGATGGCACGATTGTAGAGAAGAACACCGATAGCCCGTCCGTTGCCGCGTATTACCGCGAAACGAACGAACAGAAGGTTCTCGTTGTTCACAATATGTCGGCGGCTGAGCAGATTATTGATCTGACATCAGGCGGTACCGTGGCGAAGGATGCTTTTAAAGAAATCGCGCGCTCCACCAAGGACGGCGCCAAACTGGGCGAAGGCAAGCTGAAGCTCCCGCCTTATAGCACGGTTATATTGCAATAAACAGGGGCTGGGTTGTCCCACTCGAGGTCATCGCAGGATGATTTCGGGTGGGGCAGCTCTTTTTTGTTTTGAGCAGTATTGTGAGTAAGTTGTGGATTCTGTGGATAATATGTGCGTAAGCCTGGGGATAACCGAAAATGGTGCATGCTGTACTGTGCGATGGTGTCAGCCATCCCATGGAGGCCTTCGCGGTAATGAACCCTAGAACCCTTATATCGGCCCGTTGCTCGGTTTGGAAACCTAACGAACCCCAGAGGAAAGCTCTAACGAACCGTACAACGCTTATTTGCCTTAAATTTGGCCCGAAAAAATTCTAACGAACCGTAGAGACGCTATTCGGAGGTTTGTGAGCGGAAATGTGGGGATATTGCGGTAATAAGGCCTGTACGGTTCGTTAGATTCCTAAAGGCAATAAATCCGGCCAAATAAGGCCCCTACGGTTCGTTAGCTTTTCATCGACTGTCTCCCACGCTTCATTAGCTTAGAATAGCGGTTAGTTTCGTGAATATAAGTCCTTCAGGGTTAGGGTTCCTAAGTACATAGTCCGCATCCGCGGAAGCGAAAGCTCATTTGGCTGCCTCTGGAATTCGCAATTTCTTTCCGGGTGCCCCTTCCACCGTCGTACCGCAAAGGATTTGATGCGGAGAAAATAAAATATTAAATTATTTAATTTATAACTTGTAAAATTGAATATTATTATTTAATATAATTCAATATACGACTGAATAATTTAAAATCACAACCTGAGGAGGGATTGTTCTGAAATACCCACCACCGCAGCAATGTCCCGTATGCGAGAATAAGCTGACGATCCAAGAGCTCAAATGCGATCATTGCCACACCACGATTAAAGGCAGCTTCGAATCGACCAGACTGGCCTCCCTTAACGACGAGCAGTTGAAGTTCGTGGAGGTGTTCCTGAAGGTTCGGGGGAACATCCGCGAGATGGAAAAGGAACTCAGCATATCGTATCCGACTGTTCGGAACCGGCTTGACCACATTGTGGAGGCGCTTGGTTACCAGGCCTCACCCGCGCCAGAGACGGCAGCGGCCGCAGAGGATTCACAGCGCAAGCAGATTCTATCGAAGCTCGATGAAGGTGCGATCACGGTTGAAGAAGCATTGAAGCTCATT
This sequence comes from Paenibacillus sp. J22R98, assembly GCF_059383835.1. Classification (NCBI taxonomy): domain Bacteria; kingdom Bacillati; phylum Bacillota; class Bacilli; order Caryophanales; family Paenibacillaceae; genus Paenibacillus; species Paenibacillus sp. J22R98. The sequence continues at coordinate 201,093 of NZ_JBXENW010000004.1, read as the reverse complement.
CAAGCGAGTAAAAAATAAAGGAGCGATTGCGAAATGCGTGAAGAACGGACAATGATTACAAGAATGATCGAGGAACGGAAAATTACCGTAGAGCAAGGTCTGGCACTGCTTGAAGCGCTTGAGCGAGGCGAGAGTACGCCCGCCGAGGAGGATGCGGTCGTCCCAGCCCCGCTTCATAAGGAAGAACAGCCGCCGGTGAGCAATTCCGTCGTTCATGGAGGACAAGCCGGACAGGGAGAGGCTTACTGGGAAAGCAAGCTCCACTCTTTTCCGACGGAGTATGTGGAATTTAAGACGGATAACGGCTCCATCCAGTACCGGACATGGGATCAAGCTTTCACGCAGGTGAATGTGACGGCGAAGATGGACAAACCAAACAACAGCTTCGATTTGCACAGCTGGCTGCAAGAGGCGGTTACGCAAAGCTCCGATGATGAACGCTATCGGTTCAGCGTGAGTATGGATGATCTAGATGACCGTCAGATCGATGTGGCTGTAACCATTCGAGTTCCGCAAGGACAAGCCTACGAGTTGTTCCACATGTCCGCGACGAACGGGTTCATTGATGTCCAGCAGATCTCCGCGGAGACGGCTGCATTCACATCGACAAACGGAAATATCGAGATTGAAGGCATCCAGGTTGAGCAGGTGAATGTAACAACGGTTAACGGCTTTATTCACATAGGCGGACTCCAAGCCGAATCGGCTGTGCTTACAACAACGAACGGCAAGATTACAGCGAAAGGCCAACTGGAACAGCTGGAATGCCGCACGACGAACGGTTCCGTCCATACGGACGGCGTTATAGCCGAGACGATAGAGATACACACGCAGAATGGCAACATCAAAGCGAACTGTCAGTTCGAGGAATTGGCATGCAAATCGCAAAATGGGAAGATTGAGATTCTGGTAGCGAATGCGACCTCAGAAAGCAGCATTACCGCTAAAACACATAATGGCAACATTACAATTCAGTTCCCGGCTCATTCGACCGGTGTTTACGGCGAATTAAACGTCAATCATGGTCGCGCGGCCTGCCGCTTGAATGGCCAACAGCTGGTCGACAAGAAACAGGGCGATGAAGCTGACAACTGCCAAACATTCCGTCAAGGAGACGAGGAATTAACCTATGTGGAGGCTTCTTCCCACAACGGATCGATCCATGTGAGCGACGAATTTTAGCTTGCATGTATTGCTCCTGAGAAGACATCTCTTATACTGGGAATTCCTTATACTTCCATTTTGAAAGAAGGATGATTGTGGAAACACAAGCACTCAATCCGAAGAAAACGCTTATCCGCAACCTGAAGTGGATCCTGACCACCCTGTGGCAGCATGATAAAGCAGCGGTCCTCTTCATGGCGGTGGCTGCGGTTGCCGAGGCGGTTGTACCGCTGATTGTTGTCCTTATCCCCAAATTAGTGCTCGATGCCATAACACAAAGCAGTGATATGAAGGCACTATACACCGTCATTATCGGGCTCGGTTTGTTTCTGTTCGCAGCTCAAGCGGTCGCCACTTGGTCGACGCACCAGGTATGGCCCCGCTACTCCACCTTCCGCATGCAGCTCATCCGTCTGTCGGGGAAGAAGTTCATGGAGATGAACCAGGAGGATATTGAGAATGCGATTGTGCTGGATTTCAGTCAGAAAGCGGACAACGCGGTGGAGAATGACGGGAATGGGGTCGAGGGGCTGCTTCATAACGTAACGGAGATTTTGAATCGGTCATTGGTCGTCATCGGCTGCTCAGCCATACTGCTTAATCTGAATGTCGTCGTGATCCTTGTTCTCGGTATTATCATTTCCATCAACTTCTATGTGAATTTGCGCAATCGTTACGTGGAGAAAAGCATCCTTGATTCCCTCTCTACGATATTTCGGCAGACGGACTACATCATGGCGGCTACGAAAAATTTTAAGTTTGGCAAAGACATCCGTTTGTTCGGTTTGCGCAAGTGGCTGTCGGATAAGTTTTGGAGTGTTGTAAGCGTTGACATCGCCAAGAGCTGGCTGCTCCGCAAACGCTATATCATCATCGACGCGGTGTACAACGTTGGAATCGTCGTGCAGGAGGCTGTGCTTTACGCGTGGCTGATCTATAAAGTGCTGTATGCGGATTTGTCGATTGCGGACTTTACGATGTATGCGGCTGCCGTTCGGGCATTCTCTTCGAGCTTTGGTCAGCTGCTGGAACGATTCGCAGAATATTTGCAGCAAAATATGCGCGTGGACGACTATCTGGCGTTTATCGAGCTGCCGATTCGGGACAATTCCTTGGAGCGAATTGCGCTTACTCCTGATCGCAATGCTTCCTATACCATCGAATTCGAAAATGTTTCATTTATGTATACGGGCCGGGATGAGTATGCGCTTCGAAACGTTTCAATTATCTTGAAGCCCAAAGAACGTCTGGCGATTATCGGACTGAACGGCGCTGGCAAGACCACCTTCATCAAACTGCTGACGCGGATTTATGAGCCGACGGAAGGGCGGATTTTGCTGAACGGAACGGATATTCGCCATTTTGATAAGAAAACGTACTACCAAATGTTCTCCGTCGTGTTCCAGGAGATTATGATGTTTGCCTTCTCGGTTAAGGAGAATGTCGCCGTGAGGGAGCTGGATGCGCTGGATGCCGGTAAAGTCGAGCGCGCCGTTAAAGGGGCCGGACTAGGCGACAAAGTCGCAGGATTGCCGAAGGGCTACGACACCTATGTGCAGAAAGTGCTGGACGAAGAGGGAATCGAGTTCTCCGGCGGCCAGAATCAGAAGATCGCCCTCGCAAGGGCGCTCTATAAGGATGCACCGATTGTTGTGCTGGATGAACCGACTTCCGCCCTTGATGCCTTGGCGGAGTACGAGGTCTATCAAAGCTTTGATCGGATGATCGGGGATAAGACCGCCATTTATATTTCGCACCGACTCTCCAGTACGCGGTTTTGCACGAACATCGCGGTGTTCAACGATGGCCGGATTGAAGAATACGGCACGCATCAAGCGCTCATCGCGCAGGGCGGCACCTACAAGAAGATGTTCGATATGCAGGCCGTATACTACAGCAATGAGGTGAAGGTCGTTGGCTAATCGGAATCGAAGTCACGTTGGCACGCTGCGAACGCTGGGTTATTTCTATCGCTTCACATGGAAGCACAACAAACGTTATCCGCTCTATTTGGTACTGAGTATTTTGCTCAAAGCCGTTGTCCCGTTTCCGAACATTCTGTTCCCTAAATCTATCATCGATGAACTCATCGGCGGCAAAAGCGTTGAGAAGCTCGTGCTGTACACGGCGCTGCTGATCGGAAGCAATCTTGTGATCTCATCTCTGCTGTCGGTGTGCAATCATTTGCTGCAGTTTATCAATATGCGGACGAATAAGCTGCTCGATTTTGTCATCATCAATAAAGCCATGGAGATGGATTACGAGCATATCGAGAATGCAGCGGTGCTGAACATGTCGGAGCGAGCGACCTCTTCTATGAAGTGGGGCACTTGGGGCATGTACGGGGTCACCTCCAAGACTGTCGAGATTCTCGCAGGTATCATTACGCTAGCAGGTCTGGGTTATGTCTTCTCCACGGTGGAGTGGTGGATTGTTGCGCTGGTTCTTCTGTTTGTCGCCGCTAACTTGTACTTTGGCGCAAAATTGTCTGAGGCCAACCACAGCTTCTGGGGTAAAATGTCGGGTTATAACCGGATGTTCGATTATTTCCGCGGTATCCTGAAGGATTTCAAATTCGGCAAGGATATTCGGCTGTACGATGCTTCGGGTTTGATCCTTAGTCGGCAGCAAGAGAGCATTCAATTCAATCGCAAAATATCCGGTGAGTGGTCCAGCCTGAATGTGAAATACAACATGCTGTTCAACTTCTTGAATGTGCTGCAGCAAATGGTGCTGTACGGGTATTTTGCGGCGAAGGTGTTTGTGGGTGCGATCACCATCGGTAGTTTTACGATGTACATTGCGGCTGCTTCGGCGCTGAAGGACAGTATCGAGAACGTCTTCGGCGAGACGCTGCGGCTGCGGGAGCATGCTAAGTATTTGGCCGAGTTCGTTCGGTTCGCGGAGCTTGAGGATGTGAAGCCGCGGGGGCAGGGTGCGCTGCCGGCGGAGCGGGATTTTGTCATCGAGTTTCGGGATGTGTCGTTCAAGTATCCGGGAAGCTCGGAGATGATATTGAAGGACTTCTCCATTACGATTCCGTTCGGGCAAAAGCTCTCTGTTGTGGGGATGAACGGTGCGGGCAAGACGACGTTTATTAAGCTTCTGACGCGGCTGTATGATCCGACTGAAGGTCAGATTTTGCTGAATGGGGTAGATATTCGGACGATCGAGCTGGCTGAATACGAGAAGCTGTTCTCGGTTGTGTTCCAGGACTTTGCGATCTTCGCTTTCAGCATGAAGGAGAACATCCAGATGACGATGGGCGACCAGGCCGAGAAGCTGCATGAGGTCATCGATAAAGCTGGGTTGGCAAGCGTTGTGGAGACGCTGGAGAAGGGTGTCGATACGGCGGTTTATAAATATTTTGACGAGGATGGCGTGGAGTTCTCCGGTGGAGAGACGCAGAAGATCGCGCTCGCACGCTCGTTGTATAAGGATGCGCCGGTCGTGGTGCTCGATGAACCGACCGCGGCGCTGGATCCGATTGCCGAATATGAGATCTACAATCGGTTTAACGAGATCATTTCAGGCAAAACAGCCGTGTACATTTCGCATCGCTTGTCCAGCTGCAGGTTCTGCGATGTCATCGCCGTCTTCCATCAAGGCCGGCTCATCCAGTATGGCAGTCATGATGAGCTGATGCTGGAGCAGGAAGGCAAATATGCGGAGATGTTCAACGCGCAGGCGCAGTATTATGTGGATGAGGGGACGGCGCAGGCGGGATAATTTTCTCGGTTCGTCGGGATTGGAACAAATAGGAGTGCCGCTTAGGACTGCATATTTCCTCTCCGCGCAATAAACACTAACCTGAGGTTTACTGTCAGAAGCGGGAAAGGCGGCATGGCATGATTGATGAGAAAATCGTTGGCATTCTGGATGATCGCATTGAAACGATCAAAGGTAAGAACGGTACTTTAATCTTGGTTGGACCCATTCAGCTGCCGGTGAACTTGGAGGGGGAAACGCACACCTTCCAGTGGTATTGCTGGCTTCCGTGCAGGGATTTGGTCCATACAGAGGGCGGCTGTAAGGAAAAGGAGCGGACCGAGTTTCTGATCGAGCAGCTGTCCGCGTCCAATCTGGCGGAGAAACAGCAATCGAGCGCACTCGTGTACGGCGACTTTAAGGACAGTGAAGATGCATTGATTCGTATGCATAGCATCTGTCATACGGGGGATATTTTTGGGAGCAAGCGCTGCGATTGCGGGTATCAGCTGCATCAGTCGATGAAGATGATCACCTCGCATGGCACCGGGGCTCTGTTCTACTTGGCCAACCATGAAGGGCGGGGAATCGGGCTGTTCAGTAAGGCGATGGCTTATCTTCTGCAGGAGAAAGGATACGACACGGTCGAGGCGAACCTGGAGCTCGGGTTCAAGGATGATACGCGCAGCTACGAGGAAACGCTGCTCGTCCTCGCCCATCTCCGCAGCAAGCCGGTCACGCTCATCACGAACAATCCCAAGAAGCTCGCGGCGCTCAAAGCATCCGGCATGAACGTGGACGACCGAGTCCCGCTCTGGGGCGACATTTCGGAGTTCAACCGCAAGTATCTGGAGACCAAAGTGAACCGCTCCGGCCACTTCGCGGAGGAGCTGCCTATCCCTTGACGGGATAAGGATGGACGACTTGCAGAGGAAATGATGTTCCCTTACCGAGGTGGGAAAGGCCAACTCTTCATCGTAGATGAAGGGTTGGTCTTTTTTTCTTTGTAGGGGAACCCGCTTCAAGGTTATAGAAGTAGTCCCGCTTGGCGGTGGAGGGAAGCTGAGAGTAGGAAAAACCGACTCTCAGCACCAAAATCGCCGGAAAAATGAGCCGAGAGTCGGAAAATCGCACTCTTAGCGCCAAGCCGATCGCAAATAAGAGCTGGTGGAAAGATGGAAATCGGAGAAGCTTACCTAGGGATCTACATTGGCAGGAATTTGGGGGAAAGTAAGAAAGTAGCTTACACAGAGATCTACATTAGTCGAAAATTCGCAAAAAGAGACAAAGTAGCTCAACCAGAGATCTACATGGTGGGTAACTCAGACAGAAGAGTAGTATCCAGAGCAACACATTGGTTAGAAACCGACGAATCGAGCACAAGAGTAGCATTCAGAGCAACACATTGTTTAGAAACTGACGAATCTAGCGCAAGAGTAGCATTCAGAGCAACACATTGTTTAGAAACTGACGAATCTAGCGCAAGAGTAGCATTCAGAGCAACACATGGGTTAGAAACTGACGAATCGAGCGAAAGAGTAGCTCCCAGAGCAACACATGGGTTAGAAACTGACGAATCGAGCGCAAGAGTAGCTCCCAGAGCAACACATGGGTTAGAAACTGACGAATCGAGCGCAAGAGTAGCATTCAGAGCAACACATTGGTTAGAAACCGACGAATCGAGCATAAGAGTAGCATTCAGAGCAACACATTGGTTAGAAACCGACGAATCGAGCATAAGAGTAGCATTCAGAGCAACACATTGGTTAGTAACCGACGAATTGAGCAGCAGAGTCGCAACTAGAGCAACATATGGGTGGTCAATAGGTGGCTAAGTAGGAAAAAGCGACTCTCAGCTCTGAAATCAGCCCCGAGCGGTGGTGGAGGGATGCTGAGAGTAGGAAAAACCGACTCTCAGCACCTAAATCGCCACAAAAAAGAGCCGAGAATCGAAAATCCCGACTCTCGGCTCCAAAACCGTGCCTGCGCGCACTAACTTGCACGGCAGCCAGCGTGCGCAACAAACTAACCCAAAAGCTTATACACAACAAATCCGAAGCCATCCAGCGCGATGGAGAGCTGCTTGCCCTTCGACTCCACCGGCGAACCGGCGAACATATCCTGCCACTTCCCATTTGCAGCCGGCACAGTGAGGCTGCAAGCCTTCGCACCTGCGTTCATCGCGATGATGAATTGCTCATTGCCGCTGCGGCGAGCGTAGACTACTGCTGCGTCATCCGCCTCTGCGTGCAGGAACGTAATGTCCATGGAGCGTAGAGCGGCATGCTGCTTGCGAAGCGCGATCAGCGTCTGATAGAACTTCAGCATATCGCCGTTCTGCTGCTCCTCTTCCCACACCATGCACTGTCGGCAGTCGGGATCGCCCGCACCGGACATGCCGACTTCGTCACCGTAATAGATGCACGGCGTACCCGGGTATGTCATTTGGAACAGCGCGGCCAGCTTCATTCGGCTCTCATCTCCATCGCACAGCGTGAGCAGCCGCGGCGTGTCGTGGCTATCCAGCAGGTTGAACGCAACCTCGGTAGCTTGCTGCGGATAGTTCGCCAGCTGCGTGCCGATGGCGTTCGCGAAGCTGCGACCGTCGAGTTTGCCATAAGCGGCATAATCGAGCACGGCATTGGTGAACGGATAGTTCATGACCGCGTCGAATTGATCGCCCTCCAGCCACATCATCGAATCATGCCAAATCTCTCCCAAAATGTAGGCATCCGGATTGACGACCTTAACCGTCTTGCGGAAGTCGCGCCAGAAATGATGATCGACCTCATTCGCGACATCAAGCCGCCAGCCGTCGATGCCGACTTCCTCCACCCAGTAGCGGGCTACGTCCAGCAGGTACTTTTTGACGTCCGGATTCTCGGTGTTCAGCTTCGGCATGATCGGTTCAAAAGCAAACGTGTCGTAAGTAGGGATACCATCCTCGATGCGAAGCGGCCATTCACGCACATGGAACCAGCCTGCATACTTCGACTCTGCACCTTTCTCCTGTACATCAAGGAATGGAGGGAAGGTTGCGCCGGCATGGTTGAATACCGCATCAAGAAGCACGCGCATGCCGCGCTTGTGGCAGATATCCACGAGCTCTTTCATGAGCTCATTGGTGCCGAAATGAGGGTCGACCTTCAAATAATCCTGCGTATCATATTTGTGGTTCGTGGTCGCTTCGAATACAGGGGTAAAATAAATCGCATTAACGCCCAATGTCTCCAGGTAATCCAAGTGATCGATAACCCCCTGAATATCGCCGCCGAAGAAGTTTTTAGGAGTCGGCTTGCCGCCCCATGGTTCTACGTTCTCGGGATCGAGCGACGGGTCGCCGTTCGCAAAACGTTCCGGGAAGATCTGATAGAAAACCGCTTCTTTCACCCAAGCCGGCGGCTGGAACACATCGATTGGATTGATGAACGGATAGTCGTAGAACGTGAGGCAGTCAGCCGGCAGCTCGCCCACGAAACCACTTTCGGTCAGCCACAGCGTCTTCGGGCCTTTCTCCAATTGGAACGCGTAGCGCAGCCGGCGAAACGGCGGTTCCACGGCAACTTCCCAGTAGTCGAACATAGCGTCCGTTGCAAAAACGCGCATAGGCACGATTTGCATCGTTTTGTCCCATGCGTATTTATCGCCTACAACAGCTTGAACGGCATCCATATCGCCTTTCTGTGTGCGAATACGCAGATGCAGGGTGGAACGGTCGTATGCGTACGACCAGTTTTGCTTCGGACGATGATAAATGGCTTCGAGCATCATAATAAGGTCACTCTCCTAAAAATAGATCTAAACCAATGCAAAAAAGGTACAACCTCGTCATTCATAGCGAGGTTGTACCTTTGCGGTAGCATGGCCTTTTAATTACGTCTATTGTACCACATCCGCACGCAATTATTCACGTTCATAATCATCGCTCCGGCGCTTTTTACCCCAAAGTTTGGATTGAGCCTGTCCACTGCTTGACACGTACAGCCAAAGGAGCTATTATCACTTGAGGCTAACTAACGTTCGTTAGGCGATAATACGGACCATGCAAGGGGAGAACTAAGGATGACGGCGAATCGCTTGAAGCAAGCTGCATTGACGTTATTTGCGGATTCGGGCTATGAAGGTGTGTCCTTATCGGAAATCGCAAAATCAGTGGGCATTAAGACACCGTCGATCTATGCTCATTTTGACTCCAAGGAACAGCTGTTTATTGAGCTGCTGGAGGACGCGATTCGGGAGGAGCGGGAGAAGCTTCTGCTGCTGCTTCAGGGCATGGAGGATTATCCGCCTATAGAGCGGCTGTATGCGGTGTTCTTGTTTTACACCGATTTGGATCAAATTACGAAGGGGCAATCCTTCCTTAAGCGAACGATGCTTGTCCCGCCACGGCATTTAGAGTCGCGGCTTAGTCAATATTTTACGACTTATGAAGAAGAAGTAACGGTACATGTATTGGCGCTGCTTCGGGGCAGTTCAAACGAGGGAACGCTCGGCGAGTTACAGGCTGAACGGCTGCTTGCTTTGTTTTACGCGCTAATTGACGGCTTGCTGGTTGAACATAAATTGTATGATTCGGCGCTCTATCGGAAGAGGCAGGAACAGCTTTGGAGCTGGCTGCAGGAGGCGTTGAAGCCGGGAACGGCGTAGAGAGGGGGATGAGTCGCGATGGCATGGCTGTTTTTGCTGCTGGCCGGACTCCTTGAGGTGGGTTGGGCTTATGGCATGCAGGCGTCTGATGGGTTTACCGAATGGCTGCCCAGTGTGATAACCATTGTGCTGTTAATTATAAGTTTTATCTTGTTTGCCCGGGCGATGCGGACCATCGAAATCGGCACGGCGTACGCCATATTTACCGGAATCGGAACCGTGGGTACCGTGATCGTCGGCATTGTCCGTGGCGAGCCGGCCGATCTGCTCAAATTGCTGTTTATCGCGATGCTGATCGGAGGCATTGTGGGACTTAAAGTGATTGCAAGCAAAGATGAAAAGAAAGAACCTCAAGCGGAGCTTGCTGCTTCTGAGGGAACGGAGTAAGGGGAGGTGGCTGCAAGTGGCCTGGTTGTTCTTGCTCATATCTGGGCTGGGTGAAGTAGGCGGCGTGACGGGCATGAAGCTGTCGAATGGGTTTAAAAACTGGAAGGGAACGCTGCTCGCGTTAGGATCCGGGATGGTCAGCTTTTATTTCTTATCTCGATCGCTGCAGGATGTCCCGATCAGTACCGCTTACGGGGTTTGGACGGGGATCGGATCTGTCGGCAGCGTCGTACTTGGCATGTTGGTGTTCGGTGAGTCGAAGGATAAACGGAAATTGCTCTTTATCGCTATGATCATAATTAGTGTTGCGGGTTTACGTATTACAGGCGGCGGTCATTAATGGACTGCTGCTTTTTTGTTGTGAGGTAACAGATACCGCAGATAAGTCAAAAATGGCCAATATAGCGGCAATTGAGGTACGGGTTACCGTACATACACCGAAATCATGATAAAAGCCCCCAAGAGAGGTAATGGTTACTTCTCATGCGGGCTGAAGGCTAAGCGTAATCGTGTTCAGGCCGAGCTATTATCAAGCATAGCACTAGCTAGCTTTCGCCTGACTAAACGCCGGTGTTCACGCCGCCCATCAAGCCGAGCAGCTCCTCAGCGGGATAAGCGCCGGACAGCGCATAGCGGTTGTTGAAGACGAAGAAGGGAACGCCCGTCACGCCGATTTGCTGCGCGCGTTTCAGATCGGCGTCAACCGCCTCGCCGCCTTCGCCGTTCTCAAGCCGAGCTTGCAGCTCCGGTGTAAAAACGTCAAGTCGCTCAGCAATCGTCATGATTACGCTCATCTGCGCCACGTCCAGGCCTTCTTCGAAATAAGCGCGGAACAGCTCTTCCACTGCCTCTGCTTTACGCTCCTCAGGCAGAATAGCAACGAAACGATGCGCAAGACGCGTGTTGGGCATCCGAGTGACCCGGTCAAAATGGAACGTCACGCCTACAGCCGCTCCGGCTTGCGTTACCTGCTGGGTGGCACGTTTCATCGATTCGAGGCCGCCCATTTTCTTAGCCATTACATCATCGAACGGTTTTCCTTCTTCGGGCAGCCCGGGATCAAGCTGATACGCGTGATAGGTGACAGTGACCGGCTCATCGTTCTTCTCCGACCAAAGCGCCAGCGCACGGTATAGATTTTGCTTGCCGATGCGGCACCAAGGGCAGACCACATCCGAGTACAGGTCAATATGCATATGGAAACGACAACCTTTCGAATAGTTTGTCAGTTCTTCTCTTCAATTGTTGCAGGTTACATCACCATGCTAATGTAGTTTTGCATATCAAGCAAGGGCAGATACGGCGCGCTGTGCATTTTCGCGATTTGCTTTGTGATTTAGGAGGGCAGTAAACTATTGGGTATAGAGTACTTCGGTCAATGAGGAGGGGGACGGTATGATTGAAATCGGTCTATGCGGCTGGGGCGATCATTCGGAGCTGTATCGGGAAGCGGGCAAGGAAAAGAATAAGCTGCCTGCCTATGCGCAATGGTTCCGGGTCGTCGAAGTAGACAGCACCTTCTATGCCATTCAGTCCCCGCAGGTGATGGAGAAATGGGCGACGGAAACACCGGATCACTTCCGCTTCGTCATTAAAGCGTATCAAGGGATGACAGGGCATGCGCGCGGGGGAAAAGGGCATCATCCTTACGAAAGCGAGGCGGCGATGTTTCAAGCATTCCGAGAGGCAATCGAACCGATCCGCGCCGCAGGCAAGCTGCTTGCCGTCCTATTTCAATACCCGCCATGGTTTAATTGCACGCGGCCTAACGTAGAGACGCTGCGCACGGCCAAGGCGCGAATGGGCGATATCCCTTGCGCGCTCGAATTTCGAAACCAAAGCTGGTTCACGAACGAAATGAGTGAGAAAACCATTGCTTTCACGCGCCGCGAAGGCTGGATTCATACGGTTTGCGATGAGCCGCAGGCCGGAGATGGCTCCATTCCGATCGTAGAAGCGGCCACGGATGATCAATTCACCCTTGTTCGCCTGCATGGACGCAATACGGATGGCTGGGTTTCGGCAGGACAACCTAACTGGCGGGATGTTCGTTATTTGTACCGTTATAATGAAACGGAGCTGTCAGAGTGGGTGGAGCGGCTGCGACGCTTGGAGCAGTTGACCGGCACGGTATGCGTGCTGTTCAATAATAACTCCGGCGGGGATGCGGCGGATAACGCCTTACAGCTCATGGCGATGCTGCATCAGCTGCCGCCTCGCGGCTCGTTTAAGCTGGCACCGCCGCCGCAGGAAACAGCTCAGCAGCTGGAGCTGTTCGATTAATGGGCAGCGGGCTATGAAACTCAAAGCTGCCTGCAGCCCGGCAATCACTGGCTTTTGAATAGACGCATGCTCATATTCGCAAAATAGAAGTACAACCGCCGTTGACAGGTTCAACTGTAACTGATATGATTACAGTACAAAGCGGGGTGCCGTTAAGCATGAACAGCGAATTCACCATTGCCGTACACAGTTTGGTTTACTTGGCTTTTTTGCCCGAACGCATGGCTCCGAGTGAAGCCATTGCCGATAATGTCTCGACCAATCCTGCCAGAATCCGCAAGGTGATGAGCTGTTTGAAGCGAGGCGGTTATGTCGACACAAGGGAAGGCGCAGGCGGCGGATATCGGCTTACACTGGATCCGGCCATCGTCAACCTTGCCGACATCTACCGGTTAATGGCGCAAGGCTCCGTTATTCCGAGCTGGTGCTCGGGCAATCCAGAGATGGATTGTGTTGTCGGCTCCAACATGCGTGAAGTCATGGATGGGATCTTTTGCAGAGCGGAGAAGCAGCTGGAGAATTATTTCGGCGGCATTACGATCTCCGATGTGCTGGGTCAAATCAAGGAATGCGAAGAGTGTTGAACAAGGTGTGACGGGGTTTCCCTTCCCATAAGCTTGTGAACTTATTGTAGAGAGGATGATTGAATATGGCAGTAGCATTGACGAAAGACACATTCAACAAAAGCATCGAGAGCGGCGTAACGCTCGTTGATTTCTGGGCACCATGGTGCGGACCTTGCAAAATGCAGCTTCCGATCGTAGAAGAGCTTTCCGGCGAGCTTGCTGGTACAGCTACAATCGCTAAAATCAACGTGGACGAGGAGCCTGAATTGGCATCCCAATTCGGCGTCATGTCGATCCCGACACTAATTCTTTTCAAAGACGGTCAACCGGTTGATAAAATGGTTGGTCTGCAATCCAAAGACGCCCTGAAAAACAAAATTCAAGGCCAAATCTAAGCATTGCTTTACGAGCCCTCGCGCCTTTATGGTGTGAGGGCTTCGTTGTGCAACAATGAGCATACATATTACTACGTGCTATCGTGATCCGTTCCCAAGTTTATATACGTCTATATAGGTAGTGAATAAACCGTCAAGGGGGCAGAGTCTTCTATGCAGAAATGGCTCGCGCAGCTTCGCAAAGGCTACGGCAAGAAGCTGGTAAAGCTGCATGCAATAAACGGTTGGATTGTCGTGATTCTGGCACTGACAGGGCTTGTGCTGTTCCAAGGACTGTGGCGCGGCATTCTCGGAGAAGGCAGGGTTATCATCCGCTACGCGCATATTGTGGTCGGCATCGCGTCGCTGTTGCCGGTCGTGTTCTATTTGGTGCTGGCCGCGAAGCACTGGAAACAGCTGAAAGGAAAGACGTGGCAGAAGGCAAACGTTATCATCGTGCTGGGTCTGTTGGTCGGCTGGCTGCTATCCGGCGTGCTTTTGTGGCAATTCAAGGCGGTTGGTCCGGCATGGTCAGGAAATGCGCTCACCATCCATGACCTGCTGACATGGGTTGGACTTCCCTATATCATCTACCACTCCATCACAAGGCTGAAATGGCTCAAGGAGCCGCATCGCCGCACGATTAAGACCGGACAACAAGGGGAGGGACTTCATCCGGCAGCCAAACCGGAGGCGGTCATGTCGAGGCGTTCGTTTATTCGAGTCGCGGTAGGAGCGGGTATCGCCGTTGCCATCGGTCCTTCTTTTCTAAAATGGTTCAGCAATCAACTAACGCCAAGCGCGAATCTGGATGATCTGGTCGAACACGACGCAAATTCGCTTATCCCTGCCCCGCTTCCGCTTCCGGCCTCATCGCCGCCGATTGGCGGGGGAAGCCGCGGATCGTTCCGTATTTATACCGTGACACCGATTCCGGAGTTCGACAACAGTACCTTTTCCTTCATTGTGGATGGGCTTGTGGAGAAGCGGCTGCAATGGAACTGGGAGCAGTTTGTGGCGCTGAAGCGGGAAGTGCAAGTGAGTGATTTCCATTGCGTGACCGGCTGGTCGGTTCTCGGCAATACGTGGGAAGGCATCAAGCTGAAGGATTTCTTGAAGCTGGCAGGCGTGAAGCCCTCAGCGAAAACGGTAAAACTGTACTCCGGCGACGGCGTGTATACGGATTCCCTCACACTGGAGCAGGCCGATATGGATGATGTGATGGTTGCGGTTATGCATGACGGCAAGCCGATTCCGAGCGACCTCGGGGGTCCGGTGCGGCTGATCGTTCCGAAGATGTACGCCTATAAGTCGGTCAAATGGCTGAATCGGATTGAGCTTATTGATGGGAATCATACCGGGTATTGGGAAGAACGCGGCTATGATACGGATGCGTGGGTATAGGGAGCGGCAAGCGGGCATTTTAGATTAAAAAATGGGTTTGACATTCACGTTACGTAAAGGTGTAAAGTGGGTTTGTCGGGAGGTGATGAAGGTGGAATATACCGTTCAGAAGCTGGGCAGGCTCGCGGGAATCAGTACGAGGACATTGCGGTTCTATGACGAAGTAGGCATTCTTAAGCCGGCAAGAATGAACTCTTCGGGCTACCGCATCTATGGTCAGGCGGAGGTCGACAGGCTGCAGCAGATTTTATTTTACCGGGAGCTTGGCGTCAGCTTGGATCGCATTAAAGAGCTTCTGACGGATCCGGCCTTCAATGGCACCGCAGCCTTGATCCAGCATCGGGAACAGCTTCTCGACAGAAGACGGCAGCTTGATGCGCTGATCGCAAACGTAGATCAAACCATCGCTGCGGCTGAAGGGAGAATTTCGATGAGCGATAAACAGAAATTTGAAGGCTTTAAGCAGCGCCTGATTGACGAGAATGAGCAGAAATACGGCAAGGAAGCGCGCGAGAAATACGGCGATGATGCCGTAAACAAGTCGAATGCCAAAGTAAAGGGCATGTCGCAGGAAGACCACGACCGCGTAACCCGTCTGGCAGAGGAAGTTAAGGAAACGTTGGCGGAGGCTTTCAAACAAGGCGATCCGGCGGGCGAGCTCGCGCAGAAGACGGCGGATTTGCACCGGCAATGGCTGAGCTTCTACTGGGCTCAGTACAGCAAGGAAGCCCATGCGAACCTGTCGCAAATGTACGTAGACGACGAGCGGTTTAAGGCGTATTACGACGTTGATCAACCGGGATCGGCTGAGTTTCTGCGAGATGCCATTCATATCTATACAGGCGTAAGTAGGCCTTAGGCGACATTGTAGCTAATGGCGCGGCGCAAGGCGAACAAGAAAAAGGGTGCCCGCGGATCAGCGACGATCCGGTGGGACACCCTTTTAGTCGTGCCGCTGCTTCGCAGAGGGAGGGTCCGCGAGATCGGCTTACTTATCGGTTTTCTTCTTCACATGGTTGAAGTTGGTGATGGACTTGGCATCCTCGATCGTATCGTTGACGAAGGCCATATCCTGATTTTTGGCGTGCATCTTGGTTGTGCCTTTGTAGTTGCCTTTATGGGTTTGGTTTTCCATGTCGGTTCACCTCCGAAGGATGGTCGCACACAAGGTAGTATGTTCGGAAGAGGGGAGCGGCATGCGGTTGGGTGTAGCGTCCGGAAGCCGAACAATTTATCCAGTATTAGCTGATTATCGGGGAAAATCAAACATTTGCAAGCTGGGAATCCGCGGAGTCTCCTTTTTTATTTCCCCCCCTTCATGTATAATGTCATGAGATTGTTTATTACGGAACAGGGGTGTCTTCATACATGGCTTTGAAAGCTGGAATCGTCGGCCTGCCGAACGTAGGTAAATCGACTTTATTTAATGCAATAACGCAAGCGGGCGCGGAATCCGCGAACTATCCGTTCTGTACGATCGACCCGAACGTGGGCGTCGTAGAGGTACCGGATGAGCGTCTTGATAAATTGACGGAGCTTGTTGTGCCGAACAAAACCGTTCCGACTGCTTTTGAATTCATCGATATTGCAGGTATTGTGAAAGGCGCGAGCAAAGGCGAAGGCCTTGGCAACAAATTCCTTGCGCACATCCGCGAAGTGGATGCGATCGTTCACGTGGTTCGCTGCTTCCAAGATGACAACATCACGCACGTATCGGGTAAAGTGGATCCAATCGGCGATATCAACACGATCAACCTGGAGTTGATTTTGGCGGATATCGATTCCGTTGATCGCAAAATCGAGCGTTCCCGCAAAAACCTCAAAGGCGGCGACAAGAAGGTCGTGCAAGAGGTGGAAACACTCGAGCGCGTGAAAGAAGCGTTGTACAACGATCTGCCGGCGCGCAGTCTGGACCTCTCCGAGGATGAGAAAGCGATCATTCGCGATCTTCACCTGCTTACGATGAAACCGGTCTTGTACGCGGCTAACGTTAGCGAAGGCGAGGCGGCAAACTCCGACGGCAACAGCTACGTGGAATTGGTTCGCGAATTCGCAAAAGCGGAAGGCGCGGAAGTAGTGCCGATCAGCGCGAAAGTAGAATCCGAAATCGCTGAGCTTGAAGGCGAAGACAAAGAGATGTTCCTGGAGGAGCTTGGCCTCACGGAATCCGGCCTGAACCGCTTGATCCGCGCAGCATACAAGCTGCTTGGTCTGTACACTTACTTTACGGCGGGCGTGCAAGAAGTGCGTGCATGGACGATCCGTAAAGGCATGAAGGCGCCGCAAGCTGCCGGCGTTATTCATACCGATTTTGAACGCGGCTTTATCCGTGCTGAGGTTGTGTCCTATGAAGATCTGATGGCGGCAGGCTCCATGAATGCGGCTAAGGAAAAAGGACAGCTTCGCCTTGAGGGTAAAGAATACGTGGTGCAAGACGGCGACGTTATGCATTTCCGTTTCAACGTTTAGCGGTTGAATGGTTGGTTTTGGGGCCCGAAATTCTCGGGTCCTTTTGCTATGCCTTGCGGAAGTCGGCAAATTAACCAGAATTGTCACGTTTATGGTTTGTAGTGCGTTATGTTATACTAAAGGAACAATCAATTGGATTTATTCTAAAGTAGAGGTGAATGACAGTGTTGGACCGTTTACAGGCACTCGCTGACCGGTATGAGAAATTGAGCGAGCTGTTGTGCGATCCGGATGTGGCTAGCGATCCGAAGAAGCTGCGCGACTACTCCAAGGAGCAGTCAGATTTGCAAGCTCCTTATGAGGCATATACGGAATATAAGCAAGTATCCGAGCAGCTTGATGAAGCAAAAGTAATGCAGAACGAGAAGCTTGACGATGAAATGCGCGAAATGGTGAAGATGGAAATCGATGAGCTGAGTACGCGCCAAGCTGAGCTTGAAGAACATATCCATGTTCTCTTGTTGCCGAAAGACCCGAATGACGACAAAAACGTGATCGTTGAGATCCGCGGCGCTGCCGGCGGCGACGAAGCGGCTTTGTTCGCATCGGATTTGTACCGCATGTATATGAAATTTGCGGATACCCAAGGCTGGCGCGTGGAGCTGCTGGAATTCAGCGAGAGCGATCTTGGCGGCTTCAAAGAGGTTATCTTCATGGTAACCGGCAAAGGCGCATACAGTAAGCTGAAATTCGAGAGCGGCGCGCATCGCGTACAGCGGATTCCGGTGACGGAGTCCGGCGGCCGAATTCACACATCGACATCAACGGTTGCCGTTATGCCGGAGGTTGAAGAGGTCGAGATCGAAATTCTCGATAAAGATATTCGGATCGATACGTTCTGCTCCAGCGGTGCAGGCGGTCAGTCCGTTAATACAACTAAATCCGCGGTGCGTGTGCTTCACGTTCCGACGGGCATCATGGCTCAGTGTCAGGATGGTAAATCGCAGAACGAGAACAAAGCGAAAGCTCTTCAAGTTCTCCGTGCACGGATCTCGGATATCCGCCGCCAAGAAGAAGAAGCCAAGTATGCCGGCGAACGCAAAAGCAAAGTCGGCACAGGCGACCGCAGCGAGCGGATTCGGACGTACAACTACCCGCAAAGCCGGGTAACCGATCACCGCATCGGCCTTACGCTGCACAAGCTCGACTCCGTGTTGAACGGCGATATGGAAGAGATCATCAATGCGCTGACATTGACGGCTCAGACAGAACTGATGGAACGCGAGAATTTGGTGTAAGAGCGCGGTAAAAAGAGTAATCTATCGGTAAAGGTAATCTTAGAGCGCAATCATAGTTAGGAATGACGGGAGCGGCCTTGGCTGCTCCCGTTTGTGTAGCCTGGAGATTGTCGCTGGGGGTAGTGGCAGCGACTTTCTTGGGCGTGAGCGTGATGATGAATTAATGAGAATAAATAAACGAAGCTGTAGACGGTCCCATTTCGGCAATGGCTGCGCTAAGGCTGATGTTATTACCGTCGAGTGCAAGATCCTGAGGGATGGTTGAAACCTGTAGGATGCAGAGTGATTAGAAGTCGCAGCGTGCAGACGGGGTCTGAGTTTGAGAATAGGGAGTGTTTGTTGTGGAGGTAAATGGTCTGGCTGGAGGCGGGGAGCTGCTTACGATCGGGGAAGTCTGTGTAAGTGCGACGAAGATGCTTGAAGCACGCGGTATCAGCGAACCTCGCAATAACGCGGAGCTGCTGCTGCTGCATGTGCTCGGAATGGAACGGGCCGCGCTGATCCGCGATTGGCGAGACCCTTTTCCGCAGCAGCACACCGCTGAGTGGGAAACGCTGCTTGCCCGCAAAGCAGCCGGCGAACCGGTGCAGTATTTGATCGGCGAGCAGTGGTTTTATGGCTTGCCTTATGAGGTCACACCAGCGGTGCTCATCCCGCGCCCCGAGACGGAGCTGCTCGTTGAAGCTGTGCTGGAAGCAGCGGATAAGCTGTGGCCGGGGGCAGTGGGCGAAGCGCTAGGTGAAGACGCAGAAGCGAGTAGGTCGAGTGTCGGCGCTGCGCATCGAGGCTATACGGGGCTGACGGTGGTTGATGTCGGCACCGGTAGTGGCGCCATTGGCGTGACGCTGGCCACGCTGCGTCCGCAGTGGCGCGTATGTGCGTCCGATTTGTCGCCGGACGCGCTGGCTGTTGCCCGCACGAACGCGGAGCGCCATGGCGCAGCGGCGCGCATGACGTTCGTGCAGGGCGACCTGCTCGGGCCGTTCGCGCAGCCGCGGCCCGGGGAGCGCAACGATGCGCTCGGCAGCGTAGCCGGCCTGCGCATCGACGTGCTGGTTTCAAACCCGCCGTATATTCCGGCGGGGGATATTGCCGGCTTGCAGCCGGAAGTGCGCGACCACGAGCCGCGCCTCGCCCTCGATGGCGGCGATGACGGCCTGACGCCGTATCGGCGCATGGCAGAGCAGCTGCTGCAGCTGTCTTCGATGCCGCGTATCGTCGGCTTTGAGCTTGGCATGGGTCAGGCCGAAGCCGTCGCCGACCTGCTCCGCGGCATCGGCGCTTGGCGCGAAGTGCGCATCATCCCCGACTATGCAGGGATTGACCGCCATGTGCTCGCAGTGGAGTAGCGATCACTGCTTACCAGGAGCTGAGAGTGCGAAAATCAAACTCTCAGCAGCGAAATGGCATTAAAAAGATGTTGAAAGTTCGGAAATGGAACTCTCCGCACCGCAATCAGCGGAATATAGCGTGCATCGGGAGCTGAGAGTGCAGAAATCAAACTCTCAGCAGTGAAATGGCACCAAAAAGCTGCTGAGAGTTCCAAAATCGCACTCTCACCATCACAATCAGCGTAATGCAGCGTGTATTGTGAATTGAGAGTGCGAAAAATAAACTCTCAGCAGCGAAATAGTGAGAAATAGAGCCTGAGAGTTCGGAAATCGAACTCTCAGGCTTTTTGTTGACCGGATTAAGCTTAGGGTGGAAGCCGAGTGGCCGCGAACTCCACGAAACTTTGCTTATTAGCGGATATATCGCTAAAAACAATCAAACTAGCTGATATCTACTCTCTTTAGCGGCTATTCCGCTTACAGTTGCTCGAACCCATCGAAAGTGGCACGCAATCGCCCACTATCCTCGCAATAAGCGGATATACCGCTAAAACGAGCCAAACTAGCTGAATTCTACTCTCTTTAGCGGCTATTCCGCTTACAGTTGCTCGAACCCATCGAAAGTGGTACGCAATCGCCCACTATCCTCGCAATAAGCGGA
Source organism: Paenibacillus sp. J22R98 (assembly GCF_059383835.1). NCBI lineage: Bacteria > Bacillati > Bacillota > Bacilli > Caryophanales > Paenibacillaceae > Paenibacillus > Paenibacillus sp. J22R98. The sequence goes on along the minus strand of NZ_JBXENW010000004.1, from coordinate 180,861 downwards.
TATACCGCTAAAACGAGCCAAACCAGCTGTATTCTACTCTCTTTAGAGGCTATTCCGCTTACAGTAGCTCGAACCCATCTAAAGTGGCATGCAATCGCCCACTATCCTCGCAATAAGCGGATATACCGCTAAATACGGTCAAACTAGCTGATATCTACTCTTTTTAGCGGCTATTCCGCTTACAGTTGCTCGAACCCATCGAAAGTGGTACGCAATCGCCCACTCTCCTCGCAATAAGCGGATATACCGCTAAAACGAGCCAAACCAGCCGACTTCTACCTTCTTTAGCGGCTATTCCGCTAACAAAGCCGCACCACCGCTTCGACTAGTCGAGGCGCACATTGAGAGGCTTTTTTCTTTTACTCTACGAAACTCTTTTTAAGTGGATTGATAGGTTTAGAGAGCCGCCGCGAGGGACATAATGGGGATATGATCGTTCCGGAACGCAAGCCGATGCACCGACGGGTGCCACAAAGGAGCTTGTCGTTATGATTCGCACTTATTCCCGTTTTCCTTATCGTCCGATTTATGGGTATGTCCTTCTTATCGCTGCAGTATTGCTTATGAGCTGGGAAAGTCAACGTGCCGATGCGGCTATTGCCGGCGGCAGCATTCCTTCCGAATCTATCCGTCTGCGCATTCTGGCGAATTCGGATCATGCGTCCGATCAAGCGGTGAAACGCGAGGTTCGTGATGCCATCGTAGCGGAAATGAACAACTGGGTGGCTGGACCGCAAACGATCGAAGAAGCACGCAACACCATCCGCAATCATATGAGCGATATCGAAGGTATTATTGCTGCTAAACTTAGCGCACGCGGTTTTCACTATGGATTCAAAGCGGAACTCGGCAACGTGCCGTTTCCAACTAAAATATATGGCACTCAAGTATATCCTGCCGGTAATTACGAAGCGCTTCGCATCACGCTCGGTGCCGGTGCCGGACAAAACTGGTGGTGCGTGCTGTTTCCACCCCTCTGCTTCGTGGATGCGGTAAGCGGGGAAGCGTCAACTCCGGCGGTGGCTACAACGGCAAGCGTGAGTGCAAAAGCAGACAACAACGCTCAAGCAACCTCAGCTGTAGCAGATGCGCCTGCCAAAGATAAAGCTTCTGATCAAAATGTTCAAGCGGGTGAAGTCAAACAGCCGGAAGTGAAGTTTTTTCTGTGGGAAGTCATCAAGTCGATTATTAGCTTCTTCCGCAGCCTTTTCAGCTAATCATGCACTAAGCTCAGTCGTGCACTCCGCGATTGGGCTTTTATTGGATAGGGGAGGGCGTTTGGATGGTGCCAGGCGGCGTATGGTATAATGGGGCAAAACAAAGCAGAAGCTGGGGATACGACATTGACCATCCATCTACGAAAAACATTACTGTGGGAAGTGGATAGCCACCACCCGCGCGAAAGTGAACTGGACGAGGCTTCTGCCTTGCTGCGAGAAGGCGGGACTGTAGCTTTTCCGACCGAAACGGTCTACGGACTAGGTGCGGATGCGAGGAGCACGGCGGCGGTTGAACGGATTTTTGAGGCAAAAGGACGCCCTTCCGACAATCCGCTAATCGTTCATATCTCGGATCGCAAGCAGCTGGAAGAGCTGACGCTTCCGCTGGAAGGAGAGTCATCCATGCTTGCCGGGAGGCTCATGGATCGCTTCTGGCCGGGGCCGCTAACGATTGTGCTGCCGGTGAAGCCGGGGGCTGTATCGCCGCGGGTAACGGCGGGACTTGCTACAGTCGCGGTGCGGATGCCTGCTCACCCTGTGGCGCTGCAGCTTATTGCTGCGTCTGGCTGCCCGCTGGCGGCACCTAGCGCGAATCGCTCCGGTCGGCCAAGTCCGACACTGGCCTCTCATGTGCGCGATGACCTTAGCGGCCTAATCGACGGTATTGTCGACGGCGGAGCTGCTGGGGTAGGACTTGAATCGACCGTCGTGGAGGTTGACGGCGATCTTGTCCGCATTTTGCGCCCCGGCGGCGTGACGGCCGAAGCGCTGCGCGAGGTTGCAGCACGGGTCGATTACGACGCCGTGGCTGCGCCCGGCGCCGGCATAGCCGCCGCCTCTGCGCCTGCGGCGGCGGGAGCTCCCGCGGCGGAAACGCATGCGCCGCGTTCGCCGGGCATGAAATATGCGCATTACGCCCCACAGGGGCTGATGCACTTGGTCAAAGGCGACGCTGACGCCGTCTCCGCCTATATTGAGGCGGAAGTCGGCGCAGCGAGGGCTCGCGGCGAGCGCACAGGCGTGCTCGCCTTTGCCGAGCATGCTGCTCGGTACGACGCCGACTGCGTGCTCGTCGTCGGCAGCCTGGCGCAGCTGGAAACGGCTGCGCACGGCCTCTACAACGCGCTGCGCGAGTTCGACAACCGCGGCGTACAGCGCATTTGGGCCGAGACCTGCTCGGAGCAGGGTATCGGCCACGCGCTCATGAATCGCTTATCCAAAGCGGCCGGTCACGCGGTGGTCCACGTCTAGCGACAAGGTTTCCGGCCGCGCGCCAAGCGCCGCTGGACTAACTCGCAGCAACCTGGCTCGCCGCGCGCCAAGCCGCTGGGCTAGCTCGCACCAGACCTGCTCGCCGCGCGCCAAGCCGCTGGGCTAGCTCGCACCAGACCTGCTCGCCGCGCGCCAAGCCGCTGGGCTAGCTCGCACCAGACCTGCTCACCGCGAGCCAAGCACCGCAGCGCAAGCTCGCACCAGACCTGCTCGCCGCGCGCCAAGCACCGCTGCACTAGCTCGCACCAAACCTGCTCGCTCCGCGCACCAAGCGCCACCACGCCCTTGCTCTCGAAAACTAGCGCGTGCGCGTCCTGCTCCCCCGTCTCCACAGGTCATCTTTCCCATCTTGTCCGCATATGCTTACTCAGAGGTTGCGGACAAGGAGAGGATGAAATGGTTGAGGCGGGCATGCATGCCGGACAATTGCTGACGCTGCTGATTATCGCTATGGCACTGGGGATGGATGCTTTTTCGCTGGGTGTCGGCATCGGGCTCAAAGGCATTCGGCTGATGGATATAGCAAAGCTTAGCGCGATCATTGCGCTTTTTCACACGATTATGCCGCTCATGGGCATCTTTACGGGCAAATATGTCAGTACGCTGCTTGGTGGCGTTGCGACGACTGCGGCCGGCGCGCTGCTGCTGCTCCTCGGCGGGCATATGATTTATAGCTCGCTGCGCGGCGATGCCGTGGAGTCGATCGATTACCGAAGCTCGTGGGGAATGCTGTTGTTCGCACTCGGCGTGAGCATCGACTCTTTTTCCGTCGGGATCTCTCTTGGCATGTTCGATACGGACATGCTGCTGACGGTACTGCTGTTCGGCGTTGCCGGCGGGATGATGTCCGTATTTGGGCTGCTGCTCGGCCGTAAAGTGGGTACAAGTCTCGGCGGCTACGGGGAAGCGTGCGGCGGCGTGATCTTATTCACATTCGGATTGCTGTTCCTGTTTTAACAGACCAGCAACCTATGCCCTTTATCTTTTATCACAAACAATTTCAATTTTATAACCTATAGATCAATCACCAAACCCACACCTACGAAAAGGAGTGTATCAATCGTGAAACGGATACTATTCGTGTGCACCGGCAATACTTGCCGTTCACCAATGGCTGAAGCGCTGCTTCGGGCGATGTCCCAGCAAAGGGGCATGCAGCTCGATATTCGTTCCGCAGGCGTGTCCACGATCGATGGACTGCCTGTTTCCAATCATGCACGTACGGCGCTGTCCAAACGCGATATCGCGCACAACGGCACTTCAAAAGCGCTGGAAGGCGGCTCGATTGCGTGGGCTGATCTTATTTTGACCATGACCGCCAGCCATAAGAGGCAGCTGCTGCAGCATTTTCCGGCTGCCGTGGACAAGACGCATACGCTGCTCGAATTCGTGAATACGGATCCCAACGTACTGGCTGACATCGCGGAGCTGGAAGGGCTGTATTCGAGCTGGCAGATCAAGCAAGCGCTTGGCCAGCCGATGACGGCGCAGGAACGGTCAAGGTTGCTTCAGCTGGAGCAGCAGATCCCAAGTTTCGATGTGGCGGATCCTTTCGGCGGTTCGCTGGCTGTTTATGAGCAGAGCGCGACCCAAATCGAAGCCGCGTTAAACCGCCTTCTTGATCGCCTGAACGGCTAAGAAGTATAGGGATCGTTGTATTTTCCTTGCTGTTCACCTCTTCCTTTGCCAAAGGATGGCAAGCGCCGTTTCTTCCGGCAACGATTGATTTTGACACCAAAATCCGTTATGATAAAAGCAATTAAAGACGGTTTCCGATGTAACTGGCGACGAAAGTGGGTTAAACCACGGTGGAGCATCGGATCATACGGCCGGTCGCCTGGGCAAAGAGCAGCGTGCGTAAGCATGCTTGCTCTTTTTTCGTCTTTTTCGGCGAAATCAGGTATACTAATGCCATTGTGAATCGACAATTTCCGCCATGTGCGGTCTTATTGGGAGGAAAATGGATATGAAAATCGCCATCGGCGCAGACCACGCGGGCTACCGCTTGAAAGATGAGCTAGTTCCGTTTATCAAATCGCTTGGTCACGACATTGAGGACGTAGGCTGCGATTGCGATCAATCCGTAGACTACCCGGATTATGCACTTCCGGTTGCTGAGCTTGTAGCGCAAGGCAAGGCAGAACGCGGCATTCTCATTTGCGGCACGGGAATCGGCATGTCCATCGCGGCTAACAAAGTCAAAGGCATTCGCTGCGCGCTGGTGCACGATATGTTCTCGGCTAAAGCAACCCGCGAGCACAACGACACCAACGTGCTGGCAATGGGCGAGCGCGTCATTGGCCCGGGCGTAGCCCAAGAGATTATCCGGATTTGGCTTGAGACACCGTTCTCCAATGGCGAGCGTCATATCGGCCGCGTGAGCAAAGTGATGAAGCTTGAAGCACAATACGCCGATGCGGCGAAATCCGAGTAAGGGGCGTATCCAGCGATGAGCGACCACGGAATAAGCAACATGGACTCGGCGCAGCTGACCAAGGATGTAGAAACCGTAGTCCGCGAGCTGGCAGCCGCATCGGGCATTCGTCAGGGACAGCTGCTTGTAATCGGCGTGTCCACCAGCGAGGTGCTCGGCGAACGGATTGGTACATCAGGCACGCTGGAAACGGCAGCCGCGATCTACGCGGGGGTCGAGAAGGTACGGCAAGAATTGCAGTTTTATCCCGTTTATCAGTGCTGTGAACATCTCAACAGGGCGCTCGTGATGGAACGGGAAGCCGCTGAGCGATACGGCCTGGACCTCGTTTCGGCGGTCCCTGTGCGTAAAGCCGGCGGCTCGATGGCAGCCTACGCGTTCCAAACGCTGCAGGATGCTGTGCTGACCGAGACGGTTCAAGCTCATGCGGGCATCGATATCGGCGACACCTTCATCGGCATGCATTTGAAGCGTGTTGCGGTACCGGTGCGACCAACGATTCGAGCAATCGGATCCGCGCATTTGACGATGGCTTATACCCGTCCGAAGCTAATTGGCGGGGAACGTGCGGTTTACACGCGAGAAGCGGCAGGCCCGGCAACGGATGCCGGCACATGCGACTAATATACTTATTATCTTGAGGAGGACTCATCAACATGGAAAACCTACGTAAACAAGATCCCGAAATCATGAAAGCCCTTGGCCTTGAGCTGCAGCGCCAACGCGACAACATCGAGCTGATCGCATCCGAGAACATCGTTTCTGAAGCGGTATTGGAAGCAATGGGCACGGTGCTGACGAACAAATACGCGGAAGGCTACCCGGGCAAACGTTACTACGGCGGCTGTGAGCATGTCGATATCGCGGAAGATATCGCACGCAACCGTGCCAAAGAATTGTTCGGTGCTGAGCACGCGAACGTGCAGCCTCACTCCGGCGCACAAGCGAACATGGCTGTTTACCTAGCGGCGCTAAACCCTGGCGACACGGTTCTTGGTATGAACCTGGCGCATGGCGGTCACTTGACGCACGGCAGCCCGGTTAATGCTTCCGGTCTTCTGTACAACTTCGTAGCTTACGGCGTTAACGAGAACACATTTACAATCGACTATGCAGAAGTACGCAAACTGGCGTTCAAACACCGTCCTCGTATGATCGTTGCAGGCGCATCGGCTTACCCGCGCATCATCGATTTCGAAGAGCTTGGCCGCATTGCTAATGACGTAGGCGCATTGCTCTTCGTTGACATGGCGCATATCGCAGGTCTTGTAGCTGCAGGCTTGCACCCGAGCCCGGTTCCACATGCTCACTTTGTAACAACAACTACGCACAAAACGCTTCGCGGTCCTCGCGGTGGTATGATCCTTTGCCGCAAAGCATGGGCGCAAGCGATAGATAAAGCAGTATTCCCGGGTTCCCAAGGCGGACCTCTGATGCACATTATCGCGGCTAAAGCAGTAGCTTTCGGCGAAGCGCTTCAGCCTTCGTTCAAAGAATACGGCAAGAACGTTGTCGACAACGCTAAGGCGCTCGCTGACGGTTTGATCGAGAGAGGCATCAACATCGTTTCCGGCGGTACGGACAACCACTTGATGCTGATCGACCTTCGCAACCTGAACATCACAGGTAAAGATGCGGAGCACGTACTCGATTCCGTTCAAATCACAGTTAACAAAAACGCGATTCCGTTCGATCCAACAAGCCCATTCATCACTAGCGGTATCCGTATCGGTACGCCTGCAGCGACTTCGCGCGGCATGGGCGTAGACGCAATGGCTACAATCGCAGAAGTAATTGCAATGACGCTTAAGAATCCAAAAGACGAGTCTGTTCTGGAAAAAGCACGCGGCATGGTAAGCGACCTTATGTCGCAATACCCGCTTTACCCGGGCATGACTTACTAAGCGGAAAATCAAAAAAAAAGGTGGCAGAGGGTTCCTCCCTATGCCGCCTTTTTTTGCGTTCCGCAGCATGCTGCGGAGCCGAAATCTTTGGTCAGGCGTGTAATATAGCTGTATTACGCTACTCATTCCACCGAATTCTCAACTCTAACGAACCGTAGAGGTCTTATTTCGCCCAAATCACGCCATTTTAAAATCTAACGAACCCTACAGGTCTTATTTGGTTTTAAAATGACGTATACCGCCCCAATTCGCTCATATAAGGCCGCCACGATTCGTTAGAAAATTTTATGGTCTGATTGCGCTCAAATAAGACCACCACGATTCGTTAGCGATTACCAAAGTAACAAGCTGCCTCGCCATCCCGCCACCGCCGTCCACCATCCGCCACCCATCGTCTCACCGCCATCCGCCGTCCCACTGACCATCCACCGCCTGCTCTCCCGCAATGAACCGCCGCCCATCCGAATCACTCACTCCGGTCACTTACCGCTTGTCGATAAATTTATGTTGCAATCGCTTTCTCGCTGGATATATAGTGGTAGTGCGTGTCAATCCGAAACGTTTCGGAGATGTGTCATAAAAGGATGAAGACGAAGGAGTCGAACCGAATATGAAACTTGGAATTATTGCAGATTATCGTGCTGAAAGCTTCGATTATGCGGCTAATCTCGGCTTGGCCTTTTTAGAGTTTTGCGTCAATGTGGACATTCCGGCTTCTACCTTCACGAACCTTGTGCCAGAGCTGAAAGCCGCAAGTGAGCGGACTGGCGTTGCGGTTGCTTCCATCGGACGCTGGGGTCCTGATCGCATCAATAAAGACGGCAGTATCAACGAAGAGGAGTTGCAGGCGGCGCAGGCGCTGATCGACGCATGCCAAGAGCTTGGCTGTCCGGTATTTGTGGGCGGCTGTAACTATATTGAAGAGCTCTCCTACTACGATAACATCACGGCGGCGATTAACTACTTTACCGTTCTGATTGAATATGGCAAAACGCGCGGCATTACTATTGCGACATACAACTGCCACTGGAACAATTACATCGTGGACGAAGCGGCATGGAAGCTTATTCATGGTCATTTGCCTGAGCTTGGCATCAAGTACGATCCGTCCCATGCTCGTTATGCAGGGCAAGATTATTTAAAAGAAATCGTGAACTGGGGCTCACGCATCAAGCATATCCACATCAAAGGCTCCGTCATCATTGACGGTAAACGCTTCGACGATCCGCCGGCTGGCATGGATCAAACCGATTGGGGCACGTTTATGTCCATCCTTTATGGAGTCGGCTACCAAGGCGGGCTGAGCATCGAACCTCATTCCCATACGTGGACAGGGGAGCTTGGGGACAAAGGCGTTCAGTACACAATCGACTACTTTAACCGTCTGCTGCTTCGCGGTTAATCCAATTAGTCTCTCCACCAGAATGAATGGCTGTATCGCAATAAGCGGTGCAGCCTTTTTCATGCCCGATAGCTCCCGCAACTTTTTCCTGATTTTAGCGAAAAATGAGCAGTGCATCAGCTTCGGCATGATATGATAACCATATATCTATAACAAAGGCGGTGAGCCTCCGGCGTATGAGTTTATTTACGATTGTTTTCATAATCATTTTAGTGTTTATTGTGCTGAAGCTCTTTCAATCTCGAGGTACCCAGCAGTCACGTCCTAGTGGTTTCAATTCGGTCGGCGCTCGCCGACCAGCCGTGACGATGCGCAAGCCTCCGGAATATCTCGGCGTACCCGAACAGCATCCCGCAAGATCAGCTGCTGAGCGGCTTGAAGCCGCACTGTCGCCGGACTTCGAGGCACGCGTGAAAGACCGCGTGTTCAAGCGTACCCCAAGCATGCGTGAGGGCGAATGGCAGTGGCAGTGGTTTGAGCTGAAGCGTTATTTTCTCATGTGCGGTATGCTTCGGAATGTTCCGATGTACAGTGTGCGGGTAGATGAGGTTTGGCATGAAATGCTGATGTTTACTCGGGAGTATGAGCAGTTCTGCAAGCAATTTTGCGGGGGAACGATCCATCATGCTCCGCATGGTCCTGAGGCGAAGCCTGAACCCGGAGAACGCGCGTGGTTCGATTGGATTTACGGAGAATTGTTTCTGCCCGTTCCGGTAAGCGGACAGCTGTGGGGAGCCTTCTATCGGACGCCATTGCCGCATGAGCTAATGTACGAGCTGGAGACAGGCTCACCGGATGAACTGCGCAGCAAACGCTTCAACGAGAAGGCGGCAGCTCAGTTTGGCGATTTGAACGCAACCATCGATTACTTAATTGATCGTGGGAGGCAGTTCGCTTCAGCCAAAGAGCAGCCAGTCCATAACCGCCAATCAGACTCCTCCTCCGACATGATGACGACAGGCTTGCTCTCCGGGATGTTTTTCTACTCTTCATTCGGACCGAGCGATAACTTCCATAATCAGATGGATGAGAATCAAACGCAGGAACAGCGTGATGCGAACAGCGACTATAGCGGCGGAACCGGACCTATCTGCAGCGGCGGCAACGACGGTGGCACATCTGACTTTAATGACGGCGGCAACGGGGATTCCGGTAACGGAGGGGGCTTCGATGGCGGGGGCAATTCTTGTTCCGGCGGCGGCGATTCGGGAAGCGGTTCATCCTGTGGAAGCAGCTGCGGCGGAGGCAGCTGAGACTGAGATGCTTTTGACGTAATTCATGCTTCTTTCGGGTATACTTTGCATGTGTTTCTTGCACTCCGTGGCCCACATAGCACATTGATGCGTCGAATGTTATAATTGTCAGTTGAAGAAGCATTTCAGGAGGATGAATAGACCTATGGGCAATCTCACAATTTGTGACCATCCGCTTATCCAGCATAAGCTGACCTTTATTCGCGACAAAGATACGAAGACCAAAGATTTCCGTGAACTGGTCGATGAAGTCGCCACCATGATGGCATATGAAATTACAAGAGATCTACCGCTTGAGACGGTTACCGTTACAACGCCTGTCGTAGAAGCGACGAGCAAAGTCGTGTCCGGACGCATGGTTGGGCTTATTCCGATTTTGCGCGCAGGGCTCGGCATGGTGGAAGGGATGCTCAAGTTGATTCCTTCGGCTAAAGTCGGCCACATCGGGCTGTTCCGTAATCCGGAAACACTTGAGCCGGTGGAGTATTACGTCAACCTGCCGTCTGATGCAACGGAGCGTCAGTTAATTGTGATTGATCCGATGCTCGCTACTGGCGGATCGGCGAATGCGGCTATCCAAGCGCTGAAGACCCGCGGCTGTACGCAAATTAAGCTAATGTGCCTTATCGCGGCACCGGAGGGTGTAGCGGCTGTGCAGAAGGCGCATCCGGAAGTTGATATTTTCTTAGCTTCGCTCGACAGCCATCTTAATGATCACGGCTACATCGTTCCGGGTTTGGGCGATGCCGGTGACCGTATGTTTGGCACCAAATAATACTGCTTTCGGAGCAATAACTGCTGCGAGTAAATTTAGGAGTGACATACTTTGGCTAAAATAAAGGTTATGACGATTTTTGGCACCAGACCGGAAGCGGTTAAGATGGCGCCATTGGTGCTGGAGCTGCAGAAGCACCCAGAGCAAATTGAATCCGTTGTCTGCGTGACGGCGCAGCATCGCCAGATGCTCGATCAAGTACTCGACTTCTTCAAAATCCAGCCGGAATACGATCTGAACGTCATGAAAGATCGGCAGACGCTGACGGAAACAACCGTCAAAGTGCTGGAAGGCCTTGAGCCGATCCTGCGTGAAGCGAAACCGGATATCGTACTCGTACATGGCGATACGCAGACTTGTTTCTTAGCCAGCTATGCTTCCTTTGTACAGCAGATTCAGGTTGGACATGTAGAAGCAGGTCTTCGTACGTGGAACAAGATGTCTCCGTATCCGGAAGAGATGAACCGTCAATTGGCAGGCGTACTCTCGGATGTGCATTTCGCGCCAACGGACAGAGCGGCAGACAACCTGCGCAAAGAGAACAAATCGGAGTCTACGATCTACATAACCGGCAACACGGCGACAGACGTATTCCAATATACGGTAGACAAATCCTTCACGCATCCGGTAATCGAATGGGCGGCTGGCAAGCGCATGATTCTAATGACGGCTCATCGCCGCGAAGCGCTGGGCGAGCCTCACCGTAATATTTTCCGCGCGGTGAAACGAATTGCCGATGAATTCGAAGATGTTGTTATTGTCTATGCGGTGCATTTGAATCCAGCTGTTCGTGAGCCGGCGAATGAAATCCTTGGCAATCATCCGCGTATTAAGCTAATCGAGCCGCTCGACGTGTTTGAATTCCATAACTTCTATCCGCACACCTACATGATTATGACGGATTCCGGCGGTCTGCAGGAAGAAGCGCCATCCTTCGGCGTTCCGACGCTGGTGCTACGTGATACAACCGAGCGTCCGGAAGGTATCGATGCAGGAACACTGGAGCTGGTAGGCACGGACGAAGAGGTTGTTTACGAGCGTGCTCATGCGCTTCTATCCGACACGAAACTCTATGAGAAAATGAGCCAAGCAGCCAATCCTTATGGCGATGGGCAAGCATCTGTTCGTATTGTCCAGGCGATCCTGCATCATTTTGGAAAAGCGGACAAGCGTCCGGAGTCGTTCACACAACGTTCATAGTTTACATCAGTAGGATTGCATTCCGAGCAACGCAACAGCATACAGTGCTACTGTACGGTTTGGAAACCCGGAAACCCCAGGTAAATCAAGGGTTTTCGGGCATCCGTTCACTAAATGTTTGAATTTATATCAATTGACAAAAGTGAACCCGCTTGGCTAAAATAAATAAGAGTTTTGGAGTGATTCTAGGATGACGAATCCGTCCCATAACGACAATAATCGCAACACGGATAACGGCAGCTTCGGAGATAATCCTTGGCGCGCAATGGGTCTGATCGGATCCGTTGGCGGTACAATCGGCGCCTGTCTTGGACTGGGCTACTGGATTGGACTCAAGGTCGATCAAGCGCAAGACACCGGGTACAGCTCCATTGTTGGCATGGCTTTAGGTTTTGTTGTCGCGGTCTTCATCACCATCATTCTGATCAAGGCGTTTACTGGGGGCAAAGCGAAATAATGGATGATTTGTCCGGCCACCTTCGAACGGTTAAGCGTATTACGTTCTTTTTTTTGTCTCTATGCTTTATTGGATGGGCCCTTCTTCCGGAATATAAACCGTTCTTCGGCGGTCTTGTTCTCGGAACTGCGGCAAGTCTTGCAAACGCCTTCCATCTTTCTTGGAAAGTACAGCGGATCGGCGCTATATCGGCTGCGGGTATTCAGAAACGCCATAATCTCGGTTTTCTGACTCGCGCATGTATTGCCTTGTTAGCGGTTGTGATTGCAACCAAGTACTTTTCGTTTAGCCTCTATGGAACAGTAGCTGGATTATTTGTTGCTCAATTGGCAACACTCATATTGGGATTTAAAGCCAAGAGAGATCCGGCCGTACGGCAATCCACCGATGAAAGGGGTGAAAACAACTAATGGATCATATTTTTCCTGAAGTAAGTCTGGGTGGCATTCGATTTGATTTGGCTGCCATTATCATGATAGTTATCACCAGCATTATCGTATTTATTATTGCAAAGCTGGCGGTTCGCAACGCTTCGGTGACCAATCCGACCAAGATGCAGAACTTCTTGGAATGGGTGATCGAATTCGTACAGAACATTATCGGTACAACGATGGACCTGAAGAAAGGTCGTCCGTACTTGACGCTGGGTATTGCTATGATCATGTACCTGTTTGTTGCCAACTTGCTGGGTCTTCCATTCGGTATCATTACCGAGGCGCATCACGGAGCAACATTCTTCGGCATGGATCTTAACTTGCATGGTGAAGAGGAAGCACACATCGCATGGTGGAAATCACCGACTGCCGATGTCGCGGTTTCAGGCGCACTAATGGCTATCGTAATCGTGCTCACGCACATCGAGGGCCTGCGTCGCAACCGTAAGCATTACCTCAAGCATTACTTCGAACCTTATGCAGCATTCTTCCCGCTTAACGTAATCAAAGAAGTCGCTAAGCCGCTATCGCTTTCGCTTCGTCTATACGGTAACATTTTCGCGGGTGAGGTTATGATTGGTGTCATCATGGGCATGGGATGGTTTGGTATCCCTGCACTGATCGTGTGGCAAGGTTTCAGTGTTTTCGTAGGTGCAATTCAGTCCTTCGTATTCGTCATGTTGACCATGGTTTACATGTCGCAAGCGATCGTTCACGAAGAGCATTAAGACAGTAACAAACCTGCTACTGGCAGGAAACAATAAAACTATATGTAAACATTTTAAGGAGGATTTCTCTAATGGGAGCTTTAGCATTAGTTGCAGCAGCAATTGTATTCGGTCTTGGAGCACTGGGTGCAGGTATCGGTAACGGTTTGATCGTAGGTCGTACAGTTGAAGGTATTTCCCGTCAACCAGAACTTCGCGGTACTCTTCAAACTACAATGTTCATCGGGGTAGCGCTTGTAGAGGCACTTCCAGTTATTTCCCTAGTACTAGCGTTCATCTTCTTGGGCAAATCGTAAGATTACTAATGCATTATGGCGGGGAGTGCAATCAGCCTCCGCGCCTTCCTTTTGCCTGCTTCAATTGAAAGCCGGCTAATCTACGGAAAGGAGTGACGTACGTTGGATATCGTATGGTCCAATTTTTTCATCCAACTGGTTGCTTTCGGAATACTTTACTGGCTGCTTAGCCGTTACGCTTTCGGTCCGCTATTCTCCATCATGGAACAGCGCAAGCAGTTCGTGAAAGAACAGCTTGAGAGCGCGGAGAACAGCCGCAAACAAGCCGAAGCACAGTATGAAGAGCAGAAGCAAACCCTTCAACAAGCACGTAAAGATGCTTATGAAATTATCGAGCAAGCGAAACAAACTAGCTCGAAGCAAGCAGATGAAATCGTACATGCTGCTAAATCCGAGGCTACACGCCTGAAGGACGACGCTGTCAAAGATATCGAAAGCGAGAAAAACAAAGCGATTTCTGCACTCCGCAGTCAAGTTAGCGGTATGTCCGTCATGATCGCTTCCAAAATCATCGAGAAACAAATCGATGATAAATCGCAAGAGCAGCTTGTTGACCAATACTTGAATGAGGTTGGAAGCAAATGAGCCGCGAGAGCGTCGTAGCTAAACGCTACGCTAAAGCGCTGTTTGAACTTGCACAAAGCAATAATGCGGTTGCAGATGTTGAGAAACAGCTGAAAATCGTCGTTGACGCCCTGACCGGAGATGCGCAAATTCGCAAATTTCTTGGTCTGCCAAACGTCGAAGTGACGAAGAAGATCGACATTATTAAAGGTGCGCTATCTGACAAAGTGTCGGTAATGGTACTGAATACAGTAGAGCTGCTCATTATCCGCGGCCGTCATGACGCGATCGCAGAAGTGTACGAAGCTTATACGAAAGTAGCGGGCGATGCGCTCGGTCAGGCACACGCTACTATATATACGGCTAAATCCTTGTCCGCAGATGAGCTGTCCAAAGTGGCTGCGCAATTCGGTACAATGGTTGGCAAACGCATCATCGCAAAACAAATCGTTGAACCAGCTCTGCTCGGCGGCGTACAAGTGCGCATCGGCGACCGTTTGTATGACGGCAGCCTCTCCGGCAAGCTCGCTCGACTTGAAAAAGCTTTGAAAACTCAAGCATTGTAGATAGGGGTGAACGGAATTGAGTATCAGACCTGATGAAATCAGCACGCTGATTAAACAACAGATCGAACAATTTAAATCCGAAATTCAAGTCGTTGATGTCGGTACGGTCATCCAAGTCGGTGACGGTATCGCACGTGTGCACGGCCTTGAGAACGCTATGGCCGGCGAATTGCTCGAATTCTCGAACGGCGTTATGGGTATGGCCCTTAACCTTGAAGAGAGCAACGTCGGTGTCGTTATCATGGGACCTTACACAGGCATCCGCGAAGGCGACCAAGTGAAGAGAACAGGTCGTATCATGGAAGTTCCAGTTGGCGAAGCTTTGCTTGGCCGCGTAGTAAACGCACTGGGCCAACCGGTTGACGGCAACGGACCAATCAACACAACTGCAGCACGTCCAATCGAATCTCCGGCACCGGGCGTAATGGCTCGTAAATCGGTATTCGAGCCGATGCAAACAGGTATCAAAGCAATCGATGCGATGATTCCAATCGGCCGCGGTCAACGTGAGCTTATCATCGGCGACCGTCAAACAGGTAAAACACAAATCGCGATCGACACGATCGTTAACCAAAAAGGCAACGGCGTTATCTGTATCTACGTTGCAATCGGTCAAAAGCAATCCACTGTTCGTACCGTTGTTGAATCCCTTCGCCAACAAGGCGCTTTGGAATACACAATCGTCGTAACAGCGAGCGCTTCCGAGCCGTCCCCACTTCTTTACCTTGCACCTTACACAGGCTGCTCGATGGGCGAGTACTTCATGTACAACGGCAAACACGTACTTGTTATCTATGATGACCTTTCTAAACAAGCGGCAGCATACCGTGAGCTTTCCTTGCTGCTTCGCCGTCCGCCGGGCCGTGAGGCTTATCCAGGGGACGTATTCTACCTTCACTCCCGTTTGCTTGAGCGCGCAGCTAAGCTGAACGATGAGCTAGGCGGCGGTTCCTTGACTGCTTTGCCATTCATCGAGACGCAAGCCGGCGATATCTCGGCTTACATCCCGACAAACGTAATTTCGATTACGGACGGTCAAATCTTCCTAGAGTCCGACCTGTTCTACTCCGGTCAGCGTCCAGCGGTTAACGTTGGTAACTCTGTATCCCGTGTAGGTAGCTCCGCTCAAATCAAAGCCATGAAGAAAGTTGCGGGCACGCTCAAAACTGACCTTGCTCAATACCGCGAATTGGCAGCATTTGCAGCATTCGGATCTGATCTTGATAAAGTAACGCAATCCCGTCTAAACCGCGGTGAGCGCACACTGGAAATCTTGAAGCAAGGCGTTAATGCGCCATTGCCGGTAGAGCGCCAGGTCGTTTCCCTTTACACGGTTACACGTGGACACGTTGATGATATTCCGGTTCAAGATGTACGCCGCTTCGAAGCTGGCCTTCTGGCTTACGTGGATGCTAACAAACCAGAAATTTTCGCTTCCATCCGCGATACGAAAGATTTGACTTCCGACAATGAGAAAGTGCTTGTTGAAGCGATCAAATCGTTCAAGAACAGCTTTGCAGTGTCGGTTTAAAACCTTTCATTAATCATTCAAACGGTATGCTGCTTATCGTATACCGTTTGAATACTGTGCGGAATAGAACTGGTTAGGGTGAGGCTTGCTTCACCCATACGGCCGGTAATAAGGTGGTGACAACGAATGGCTAAAGGTATGCGCGAAATTAAGCGCTCGATCAAGAGTAAGCAGAATACGAAACAGATCACGAAGGCAATGGAAATGGTTGCATCCGCCAAGCTCAAGAGAGCTCAAGATGCCGCTGTAGCATCACGTCCATATACCGACAAGATCAAGGAAGTCGTAGCGAGCATTGCATCGGGCGGGGGCGCGATTAAGCATCCTATGCTGCAAAGCCGCGAAGTCAAACGTACGGCCTACCTGGTCGTCACGTCGGACCGCGGTTTGGCGGGCGGATACAATGCGAACGTGCTTCGTAAAGTATGGACGGAGATTCAGGAGAAGCATAAGTCTGCTGCTGAATACGACGTTTTCGTCATCGGACGTAAAGGCCGGGATTACTTCAAACGCCGAAACATCAACCTTGCTGATGAAGTAACGGGACTTTCCGATTCACCGAAGTTTGCCGATATCAAGTCGTTGGCAGCAGCTGCTGTTAAAGGCTTCGAAAGCGGTAAATATGACGAGCTAAACCTGGTGTATAACCAATTCTATAATGCAATTACCCAAGTTCCTGTTATTAAGCAGCTGCTTCCACTGGATCAGTCTCAATTTACAGGCGCGAAGGCAAGTTACGAATATGAGCCGTCACCTGAGAAGGTACTCGACGTTCTATTGCCGAAATACGCGGAAACGGTTGTTTACAGCGCGGTATTGGAAGGTAAAGCGAGCGAGTTCGGCGCACGTATGACAGCGATGGGCAATGCAACGAAGAACGCGACGAAGATGATAGCAGGCTTGACGTTGACGTACAACCGTGCACGTCAGGCAGCAATCACACAAGAAATCGCAGAGATCGTCGGCGGAGCTAACGCACAGGCATAAGCTTCACCATTAATGCATCCGAAGTAAGCACCAGCTGGTTGTGATCGGTTTAACGGCCATTTCACTTCCGGCGGTGCAGCTCCGGAAAACATGAAGGAGGTACAAGAATGAGCAAGGGGCGTGTAGTCCAGGTAACAGGACCGGTAGTCGACATTGCGTTCGACAACGGACAATTGCCTGAGATTCTTAATGCGATAAAAATCGAAAGAGCGGCTCAAAACGCAGGCGAGCGCGATATCAACCTTACGGTTGAAGTAGCAACTCACCTCGGCGACAATCTGGTTCGCTGCGTTGCGATGTCTTCCACTGACGGTCTTGTCAGAGGAACAGAAGCTGTGGATTTGGGTAAACCGATCACAGTACCTGTAGGACCAGCAACACTTGGCCGTGTATTTAACGTACTTGGTGATCCAATCGATAACAATGGTGACGTTGACCGTACGATCTCTAACCCGATCCACCGTCAAGCACCTCCGTTTGAAGAATTGTCGACTTCACAAGAAATCTTGGAAACAGGGATCAAAGTTATCGACTTGATGGCTCCTTACTCCAAGGGTGGTAAAATCGGTCTCTTCGGCGGTGCGGGCGTAGGTAAAACCGTAACGATGCAAGAGCTTATCCACAACATCGCACAAGAGCACGGCGGTATCTCCGTATTCGCCGGCGTTGGTGAGCGTACTCGTGAAGGTAATGACCTTTACCACGAGATGAGCGACTCCGGCGTTATCGCTAAGACAGCGATGGTATTCGGTCAAATGAATGAGCCTCCGGGTGCGCGTCTTCGCGTAGCTTTGACAGGTCTTACAATGGCTGAGTATTTCCGTGATGAAGAAGGAAGAGACGTTCTTCTGTTCGTCGATAACATCTTCCGCTTCACGCAAGCTGGTTCTGAAGTATCCGCTTTGCTGGGCCGTATGCCATCCGCAGTAGGTTACCAACCAACATTGGCAACTGAAATGGGTCAACTGCAAGAGCGTATCACTTCCACGAAGAAGGGTTCCGTTACTTCCATTCAAGCGATCTACGTTCCTGCCGATGACTATACGGATCCGGCTCCTGCAACGGCGTTTGCCCACTTGGATGCAACGACTAACCTTGAGCGTAACATCGCTGCAATGGGTATCTTCCCGGCCGTAGATCCACTCGCTTCGTCTTCCCGTATCCTGACACCTGAAATTCTTGGCGAAGAGCACTACCAAGTAGCGCAAACCGTTAAGAAAGTTCTGCAACGTTATAAAGAGCTTCTGGATATCATCGCGATCCTCGGTATGGACGAATTGTCTGAAGAAGACAAGCTGATCGTTCACCGTGCGCGTCGTATTCAAGTGTTCTTCGCGCAACCACTACACGTTGCGGAAGCGTTCAATGGTATCCCGGGCTTGTACGTTCCTGTTAAAGAAACGGTACGCAGCTTCAAAGAAATTCTTGAAGGTAAGTACGACCACCTTCCAGAATCGGCATTCCATAACGTCGGAACGATCGAAGACGCGGTTGCTAAAGCGGAAAAACTTGCTCAAGAGGTTTAATCGCTCATAGCTAGGGAGGTAATATCATGAGCTCCTTTTTATTGGAAATTGTAACACCTGAGCGTAAAGTTTACGCGGAGGATGTAAATATGATTATCGTTAAAGGCTCCGAGGGTGAGATGGGTATTATGCCTAATCACATTCCGATGGTAACGCCTTTGCGAATTGCTCCTGTTACGATCAAGAAAGACCGCTCTGAAGAAACAATCGCCGTTAACGGCGGGTTCCTTGAGATCCGTAAGGATAAAGTGGTTATCTTGGCTGAGAGCGCTGAGCTGCCGGGCGACATCGATCTGTCCCGCGCAGAATCAGCGAAGCAGCGTGCAGAGCAACGCCTAAACGGCAAGCGTGATGAGTACGACCAACTTCGCGCTGAGCTCGCATTGCAGCGTGCGCTTAACCGGATCGCCGTAAAGTCGCGCTAAGATCGCAAGCGAAGAGGACTGATTCTTTCGCAGAAGTATTCTGTGAGAGGATCAGTTTTTTTGTATGTGATAATCTTCTAAAGATATTGTCGAAAACAGTCCTATTTTGCGCATGATATAGTATACTGACAAAAGGGAATGACAAGGAGATTTGGGTATGATTGATATACATACACATATATTGCCATCTATCGATGATGGCGCTGCAGATATAGAAGAGTCACTAGATTTGGCTAGGGCGGCAGTTGCTGATGGCATTACTGGGTTAATAGCAACTCCTCACCACGCTAATGGAAAGTATATGAACGATGCTGCCTCTATTCGCGAGCGGGTAGCTCTATTAAGAGAATCTTTGTCCAGCGCTGGTATCCCCCTTCAGTTATATACAGGGCAGGAAGTTCGTGTACATAGTGATATGTTTGATGCTTGGAGCGCAGGTGAGCTGTGCACGTTAGCTGAGTCTAAATTCATTCTCTTAGAAATGCCTTCATCGACAGTACCCAAGAGAATGTTAGAGTACATTCATGAATTCGCAATCATGGGGATTCGTCCCATCATAGCTCATCCGGAGCGTAATGCTGAAGTCGTACAGAAACCGGAAAAGTTAAGAGAAATGGTAGACGCAGGCGCATACGGACAAGTGACAACACACTCTCTACTGGGCGGTTTTGGCAAGCAGATCGAACGTGCGGCATGGCAGCTCTGCAAAGAAGGGCTCATCCATACAGTATCCTCTGATGCACATCATATAACGCGCCGAGGGTTCCGTCTTCAAGTGGCTTATACCAGAGTGAGAGATGAGCTAGGCGAGGGTTTCGAGCGATGTTATAGGAATAATGCAGAGGCTATACTTGCGAATAGAGAGTTAATAGAGCCTCCCTTTACAGAAATAAGAACAAAAGGTAAAGGTTGGATAAATATCCTGAATTTCTTTAGGAACTAATTGACCATAGATAGTGTACGATGGTACTATTGGTAGTGATTGTTACATAATGCGGCAAATTAATACAAATATTGAGGCAGAGGTGACTTGAAAGTGACTTTCAAAAGAAAATTAGCAGTAACAACAATCGCAGCCAGCCTAGTAACGGGTTCGCTTGCAGGATTGCCACTAAGCAACAAAGGATTGGCAGATCAACTAGGATTTACGAATGTTGCTTCCGCAGCAACTCAAACAACATATGCGGATTTCACGGCTAGAATTAGCCGCATCCACGCAGCATTGCTTGCTGGCGATGCTAATGACGCACAAAGCGTTCGCAATCTACGTGGTATTATTGCTTCGTTGAACTATGACGACAATAAGAATCTAGTAAATCCAGTGTGGGACCTGCTTCCTACATCAATTAAAAACAATGCAAATGTAGATTTCAAAGAAGCACTGTTCAATCTATTCCAAGGTCTTGGTTCTATTATGTACAGCACACGTACAGAAGAAATCGCAGATGTTCGTACTAACATCAAACCAGCACTAGATGAACTGGCAGTACTCACTGGAACTAGACTAACAGTAAATGATTTGCTTGCTTTCGGTGACGCGGTTGAACGTGCTACGGTTAACCAGCTCAATACGAACAAAGCAGCAATTGCACAAGCGCTATTAGCAGGCGAAGATCCATCCTCGATCGCTTTTACCATGATTGAGAATGCTACTAATGAAGTGTTGGGCAACAGTACTCTAAACGTAAACAAATTGATTAACTGGTTCGCAGTCGAGAACAATGTTCCAAGAGAAGATTTTGCTGAAGCAGCAGCATCGGTTCTTGAAGCCATTACAGTTGATCAAGCTACTGCTGATACAGTAGAAGCTGCTACGAAAGCATTAGCGGTTGCATTTGTTCGTGCAGAAGCAACTAGCCAAGTAGTTTCTACGAACAATGGCCGTACACAAGCATATACCTTGTCGCTGGAAGGTATTGAAATCCCTTCCATGTTCCTAGCTTGGAGCGCATCTGGTGATGCTACCGTTTCTGTTAATGGAACAACTGGTGTTGTGTCTCTTTCAGATTCTGCTAGCACAGGAACAACAACTCTTCAAGCGCGTCTCCTAGGCAAAGTAGTATTTGAGAAAGCAATTACACTAACATACAGTTCTTCGCCAATTGTGATCATTCCATCTAACCCATCCGTTATTGAAGCCCTTGGTGATCTGAAAGGCCAAATCGCGAAGGCAACTGGTGAAGAGAAAGCTAAACTCATCCAAGAGGCTGTTGATAAAGCACTAGCTGCTGCTCAAGAGCTTGCTAAGATTGATGCTAAAGATGACGTTAAAGTTGTAGATGGTAAAGCAACTGTAACAGTAAGTTCTTCCGATATTAATAAAGCGATCGACGAAATCGCTAAAATTATCGCTGCTTTGAAAGATGCTGCACCTGGTTCAGAATCAGCGCTTAACAAATTGGTACTGAATATCGATCTCGGAACTGTTGCATCTAAAGACGTAACAGTAACAGTAGAGAACGGTAGCATAGATAAAGCTTCCGAGGCTGGAATTTTCGGCTTTAAGTTTAACTTCAATGGCTTCAGCGCTACTTTGCCAGTTGGCGATGAAATCAATGACACGCTGAACTTCAATGTGAAAAACAAAGCCGCAGAAGGTCCAGCAAGTTCGTTGAAAGCTGTATCTGATGCATATGACTTTGGCCTTACTGTAGGCGGTAAAGAAGTTCATGAGTTCAGCAATCCAATTGAAGTTAATATCCCTGTAAACACGACAGGCGTCGACAAAGATCTTCTTACAGTATTCGATGGAACGACTTATTATGGGGGCGTATATCACGACGGTGTCATCACCGAGAAACGCGACCATTTCTCCACTTATGTAGTTGTTGAGAACAAAGTCGCATTCAAAGATATCAATAAAGTAAAAGCATGGGCTGGTCGTCAAATCGAAGTTATGGCAGCTAAAGGCGCAATTCAAGGCCGCGCTAACGGTGCTTTCGTACCGAATGGCGAAGTAACTCGCGCTGAGTTCGCTAAAATGCTTGTTCGCGCACTTGATCTTGACAACGTATTGGCTAAGGAAGGCTTTAGCGATGTGAATGCAACTGACTGGTTCGCTCCATTCGTAGCAGCTGCATCTGATGCAGGCATCATCAAAGGCCGCACAGAAACATCCTTCGCACCTAACGCTACAATTACTCGTGCAGAGATGGCAGTAATGGTTGCACGTGGTTTGGAAGCTACTAAAGGCGTTAAGGCTTCCGCAGATGATCTGAAAGCTCTTGAAGCATTCAAGGACGCTGCTACAATCAATGCTAGCCTGAAAGACGGTGTAGCATTTGCAGCTAACAATGGTCTCGTTGTAGGCGATAAAGGTAAATTCAACCCTAATGCAACAGCTACTCGTGCTCAAGCTGCAGTTATCATCTACCGCGCATTTAACTTCTCGAACTAATTGTGTAGTTATGCCTTGAATATACATCCCCCTTCAGCGGGGGATGTATATTACTTTATAAGCAAAATAAAGCCAAATTAATCCATACTACTTGAGGAAAATGCGAGGGATATGACGTGCAGATGGAATTTGAGCTCCGAGACTACGTCCAGATTATTCTAAAACGAAAGTGGATGATTGTAGCCGTTGTTCTACTATGCTCAATGGCAGCGGGGTTATATAGTAACTACATGATTAAGCCAATGTATGAAGCGACAACGAAAATTGTTGTAAACCGTACGACAGCAACTACAACTGAAAATCAATTTAATCCAAGCGAAGTAACTGTAAATCTTCAGTTAATAGCAACATACAAAGAAGTTATTAAAACACCAGCAATTATGGAACAAGTAGCAAAGCAGCACCCGGAGTTCAATATGACTGCCGATGAATTGGTTGCAAAAGTGAAGGTCAGTTCAGTAAATAACACCCAAGTAATGACGTTGATTGTTGATGATCCCTCTTATCAAAGGGCTGCCGAGATCGTTAACGCGATTTCTCTCGTATTTAAAGAACAAATTCCTTCAATTTTCAATGTGCAGAATGTGACTATTTTGAACTTAGCTGAGACTAACTCAGGAAAAGTGCCTGTACCGGTTAGTCCAAATACTACGTTAAATATTGCTCTAGCATTTTTTGTCTCTACACTAGCTGCAGTGGGCATAGCTTTCCTGAGAGAGTATATGGATGACACAATTAAAACAGAAGCTGATGTTTGGCGTTATTTAGATCTTCCAACAATCGGACAAATTTCAAGAATGGATAATGAATCTAATGGACAAAGCGAGTCAGTAAAAGCTCAAAAAATAAAGGCGGGTGAAATGAATCATGTCCAAGTCGGCAAATAAGAGGCATCTTATCTCCTTTACTGAGCCAAAGTCTCCAGTCTCTGAAGCTTATCGAGCACTTCGTACAAATATCGATTTTTCCTCTATTGATGATAAAATTCAAGTAATTATGACGACCTCTGCATCACCTGGTGAGGGGAAATCAACAACTATTAGTAATTTGGCAGTCGTATATGCACAAGCGGATAAGAAGGTTGTTCTCATAGACTCGGATATGCGAAAGCCAACGATGCATCATACGTTTGCTGTAAGCAATCGCAAAGGATTATCGTCCGTATTGTCTCGGCAGAGTGAATTAGAGGAAGTTGTACAAGCTACTGAGATTCCCAACCTGTTTGTCATTACTTCAGGCCCAATACCACCAAATCCATCTGAAATGGTAGCTTCACAGCGTATGAGCTTGCTAATAGAAGAGTTGCGAAGCAAGTACGACATCATTCTAATTGACACACCTCCAACTCTTGCTGTAACGGATGCTCAAATTGTTTCTACAAAATGTGATGGAACACTATTAGTCCTAGATTCAGGTAGGGTCAAACGTGATATGGTCATTAAAGCAAAGCAGCAGCTTACTCAGGTTAACGCTAGAATGCTCGGTGTTGTTTTGAACAACATAAAAAAGAAAAATAGTGATGGCTACTACTATTATTACTATAGTAATTCAGAAAAATAGTTCTTGAGTATTGTTAGTCTAGTAAAAAAGTTCTATTATTATATTTGGGTATATTGTCGAAAGTTGCCAAATAAGGGTAAGACCCCAAAATATAATAAAATGAACATGGAGGAAGTCCAATGCTGTACAAGAAGCGTTCACTAGTTTTGTTCCTGATCGATATTTTAATAGTTTGTTTTAGTGTCGGAGCGGCATATTTCTTGCGATATGGTTCAAGTATCCAAGAGTATGTATCTCAAATGATAACCTATACTTTGTTTACTGCAGTAATATGCGGTGTGATGATGATCTATTTCAGGATGTATCAAAGGCTGTGGAAGTATGCAAGTATAGGTGAGATTGTCTCTTTGCTGAAAGCTGTGTTGCTTGGGTGGATGATTTCGTATGGCATTACTAACTTCTTCATTCATGAACACATTGCTGTTTCAGTATCAGTTCGTACTGTTGAAACGATGGTGCTTTGCATGGGTGGTATTCGTTTCATATGGCGCATGTTAAAAAATGGAGTTAGTGAGAATCAAGATAAAACGAAAGTATTGATTATTGGTGCGGGTGATTGTGGTGCAATTATCGCAAGAGAAATTATGAGTAATGTAAACTCGGAGCTGTCCATAGTGGGTTTCATTGACGATGACAATAGTAAGCTTCGTCAACGTATACTTGGTAAACCGGTCATTGGAAATCGTAATGCAATTGAAGAAGTTGTTAAAAGCAATGCAGTACAGGAGATTATTATTGCCATTCCTTCTGCAAATAAATCTGAACTTGTGGATGTGATATCAACCTGTAAAGCAACAGGAGCCAAAGTCAAGATTATCCCTGCATTGAATGATCTTATTGCTGGTAAGGTCTCAATTAATGCAATGAGAGATGTTGACTTAGAGGATTTACTTGGAAGGGATCCAATACTTCCAGACCTAAAAGGGATTGCGGAATATGTTGAGAACAGAGTTGTACTAGTAACAGGTGCAGGTGGATCTATTGGATCAGAACTTTGTCGGCAGATATCGATCTTTAGACCGAAATTATTAATATTGCTAGGGCATGGCGAGAACAGTATATATACGATTGAGATGGAATTGCGGTCAAAGTTTTCTGATATAAGACTAGAGACCATTATTGCTGATATCCAAGACCGTTCTCGTATAGATGAAGTATTCCGATTGTTAAAGCCTAATGTTGTGTTCCACGCAGCAGCACATAAGCATGTTCCATTGATGGAGAGAAATCCGGCTGAGGCCGTTAAGAATAATGTTTTTGGATCAAGGAATGTTGCGGATGCTGCTGATCGATATGGAGTGGAACGATTCGTTCTCATTTCTTCAGACAAGGCAGTGAACCCTTCTAGTATTATGGGGGCTACAAAACGAATTGCTGAAATGTACATACAGAGTTTAGACCTTCAAAGTAATACAAAATATGTAGCAGTGCGTTTTGGGAATGTTCTTGGAAGTAGAGGAAGTGTTATTCCTAGGTTTAAAGAACAAATCGCTGTAGGTGGACCTGTAACCGTTACTCATCCCGAAATGGTTCGTTATTTCATGACAATTCCTGAGGCTGTTCAACTTGTAATACAAGCAGGTGCTTTTGCTGCAGGTGGTGAAATTTTTGTGCTTGATATGGGTAAGCCCGTCAAAATAGTAGAACTAGCGGAAGATGTCATTCGTTTATCTGGTTTCGAACCTTATTCAGAAATCCCTATTGAATTCACCGGTATTCGTGAAGGCGAAAAGCTTTACGAGGAGCTCCTTCTTAATGAGGAAGAGGTAGCTAAGACGAAGCACAACAGAATTTTTATTGGAAAGCCACTCGGCATTAATCGCGGAGAACTGGAGCTTCAGTTTAAACGACTGGAAAGAGCAATTGGTGAAGAGAAGGATGTTATAAGAGACGTAATTGAATATATTGTTCCTTTATATAAGGATGTTTCTTAAGTCAACACATTTAAAAGAACGTGAGAGGGATGAGCCTGTTGCGTGGAATGAAAAAGTGGAAAAAAGTGATGTTTTGGTGTTTATCTATCGCGTTAGTGCTTGGAATATCCGGGTTGTTTTTGGCGAATTATGTTGTAAATAAAGTAATTGGATCTTTAGCTGAACAATTAGAGCCAGCAGATGGAAATATCGCTGTTATAAATGAGGAAACAGTTGAAAACTCAAACAATAATAATAATTCAGCAGAAAGTAATTCAACAGAAGAAATAAATCAGGTAAGTTCGAGCAATGACACTAGTACTGATCAGCAAGTGGGTGATAATACACCACCTCCAAAGAAAGATCAATCTTCTAATCCTAACACGGTAAAAGAGGTACCAGTAGTTGCAGATAGCGTAGCAACAAATGAAGATAAATCAAGCAAGTATTCAGCGGAAGTGTCTGCAAATAAAACTAAAGAAATCCAAGGCAATGTTTCAATTAAAGATAAAGCAACTGTGACATCGATTCTTATTGGCAAACTGAATATTAGCGATATAAAAAAGTTACAAAAACTTGCGAATGGTGGGCTAACTATTGAGGAAAAGAGAGAAGCTCGTAAAATTATTTTAAATGAAGTTAGCCCTGACCAATATAATCAACTTTCAAGCATTGCAAAGAGCTATGGTGTAAGCCAAGGTAAGAAGTACGATGAGGTATTACAAGAAGAGAACGTGGGTAAATAGATTAATTGAAATAATGTTGCTGAATTGAATATTCAATAATATATTGCTTTCTGTCTACTGTTAATAATAACAACAGTATTCGGAAAGCGATATTTTGTTAATAGGGACTACATACTCCAGGAACAATGGGAATAGGTGTAGAGGAATGAGGAGTTCTAGATGAAAATAAGAAAAGCGATTATTCCAGCTGCTGGACTAGGGACAAGGTTTTTACCTGCTACAAAGGCAATGCCGAAAGAGATGCTGCCGATTGTCGATAAGCCGACAATTCAATATATAGTTGAAGAGGCTATTGAATCGGGAATAGAAGATATTATCATTGTGACGGGTAAAGGAAAAAGGGCTATTGAGGATCATTTCGATAACTCTTTTGAATTAGAACAAAACTTATTAGAAAAAGGGAAATTAAAACTATTAAGTGAGGTACAAAAGTCATCAAAAATGGTGGATATTCATTATATTCGTCAAAAGGAACCAAAGGGATTAGGACATGCGATCTGGTGTGCAAGAAAGTTTATTGGTGATGAGCCATTCGCAGTGTTGTTAGGTGATGATATTGTAAAGGCTGATAAGCCTTGTCTCAAACAAATGATTGAACAGTATGATCTATATGGAACTTCGTTAATAGGCGTACAGCGTGTATTGGAAGATGAGGTTTCAAGATATGGAATTGTGGATGGAAATGAGATTGATAAGGGATTATTTTGTGTCAACAATTTAATAGAAAAACCTAGGAAAGAAGAAGCTCCCTCCAACCTAGCCATTATGGGACGCTACATATTAAGTCCAAAAATTTTTGGAATATTAGACAGACAACAGCCTACTGTTGGTGGGGAGATTCAGTTGACGGATGCCATAGCTGAACTAAATCGAATTGAATCTGTATATGCCTATAACTTTAAAGGAAAAAGATATGATGTTGGAGAGATACCAGGGTTTATAAAAACCACACTGGAGTTTGCATTACATCGTCAGGACTTAAGGGAAGAATTGCTTAAATACCTTAGGCAATTAGTTGAACATGAATTCGTTGAACTAAAATAACTAATAAGTGTTTTAGTGAATTATGTGAATAATGGTTCAAATGAAAAAGTATAAATTTATATAATGATATAACGGCTTGAATGAGGAGTAATGGCTATGAAACGGATATTAATTTGTACAACAATATTATCAACAATTAAAGCTTTTCTCATTCCGCATATTCGATTATTGCAGGAAATGGGGTATACGGTTGATGTGGCCGGCTATAAAGATGTTAATGAATTAGATGGAATAGTAAATTGTGTTTACGACTTGCCATTTCAACGCTCTTTGTTCACGAAATTAAATGTAGCTGCTAGTCGACAATTAAAACAAATCGTTACAGAGAATAACTACGAGTTAATTCATTTCCATACTCCTATTGCAAGTGCGTTTGGTCGTTGGGTGGTAAGAGAGTCTAGGAAGAAAGGGACTAAAGTCATTTATACGGCGCATGGATTCCATTTTTTCAAAGGAGCGCCTATAAAAAATTGGTTGATATATTATCCGGTAGAAAGAATCCTATCACGCTATACAGATATGCTCATTACGATAAATAAAGAAGATTATGCCAGGTCACAGAATTTCAAGTCAAAGAAAGTTTCATATGTTCAAGGAGTAGGGTTAAACATACATAGATTTGGAAATAAATCAATCGATAGAGAGGTAAAGAGAACAGAGATAGGCGTTCCTAGTGAGGCATTTATATTAGTGTCAGTTGGAGAATTAAATAAAAATAAAAACCATGAGACCGTGATAAAGGCTCTTGCTAAGCTAAATAATCCTGATATTTATTATTTAATATGTGGTGATGGGATTCTGCGGGAGCATCTTGAAAAACTAGCAATTGAATATGGAATATCAGATAAAGTCAAGTTGATTGGTTATAGAACAGATGTGAGCGAAATTTATCAAGTAGTTGATATGTTTGTATTTCCTTCATTCCGTGAGGGGTTATCAGTAGCTCTTATGGAATCAATGGCAGGAGGTCTACCTGTTGTTTGTTCCAATATTAGGGGCAATCGGGATTTAATTGAGCACGAGAAGGGCGGATATCTTGTGTCCCCAGAAGACATTGATGGCTTTAAGAAAGGTATTCAAACAATGGTTGGAGAAAAAGAGTTGCGAAGTGAAAAGGTATTATATAATATCGAAAAAATTAAGCATTTTAATATTGATAGTGTAATAGAAGAGATGAGAAGAATATATACTGTTGTTGGGAAATAAGGTGAATCTATGAAAAAGAGGATTTTACACATTCTAAATACATCTTCATACTCTGGTGCAGAGAATGTGGTGATTACAATTATTAATAATATGAGTTCTGACTTTGACTGCAGGTATGTTTCAATGGATGGCTCTATTAGAGAAGTGTTAGATAAAAATGGTATTTCTTTTCTGCCGATTCAGAAAGCATCAATTGCAGAAATACGTCGTATTGATAAATTGATGAAACCAGATATCATTCATGCTCATGATTTCACTACTAGTATTATCTGCACCTTATCAGGAATAAAAACCCCTATTATTTCTCATTTGCATAATAACTCACCATGGATAAAGACCTTTCATCCATTTTCCTTTTTATTCTTACTCTCTTGTATTCGCTATAAAAAAATATTGGGAGTATCCTCATCTGTATTCGATGAGTATGTTTTTGGAAAGTGGATAAGAAAGAAGTCTATGGTGGTTTCTAATCCAATAGATATCTCAAATGTGCAAGCAAAGGCGAAAATAAAAAAAAATGAAAGCGTAACTGATAATGATATTGTTTTTATTGGCAGGCTTACTCGACAAAAGAACATTTTTCGATTTATTAATCTAGTAAGGGAATTAGTGAATTATATACCGGACTTAAGAGTAACTATGATTGGTGATGGAGAATTACGAGATGAATGTGTCAAACAGATTAATAATCTCGGTTTAGTTAATAACATTATTTTAACAGGTTTTATAGACAACCCTTATAAAATACTATCCAGATCGAAAATGCTATGCATGACATCTGATTGGGAAGGTTTTGGGCTAGTCGCAGTAGAAGCTCTCACTCTAGGTGTACCGGTTGTCGCAACACCGGTTGGTGGACTGCCAGGAATAATCGATGATAAATGTGGTAAGTTGTGTAATACAGATGAAGAGTTCCAACAGGAGATAAAAAAGCTAATCACGGATGATATATACTTAAATTTGAAATCTAAAGGTGCTTTTCAGAGAGCTAAAGAGATGAATAATATAGATAAGTATATAGAACAGATCGAGAGCATGTACTTTAAAATAATTAACTAGTTAAGGTGAGAATGTGAAAAGTTTAACAATACTAACTCCGACTTTTAATCGCTGCGATACTTTGAAAAAATGTTTTGATAGTTTATGTAATCAAACATCAACAGATTTTCAGTGGTTGATTGTGGACGATGGTAGTAGCGATGAAACAGAAATCTTAATTAATAAATTAAAACAACAGCCACATAGCTTCCAAATTGATTACTATTATAAGAAAAATGGCGGTAAGCATTCAGCAATAAACTTTGCACATACTTATATAAAAGGTGATATTGTTTTAATTTTAGATAGTGATGATTATTTGGTCCAAGATGCAGTTAGTGCGATTGCAACTTATTGGAGCAAGTACGAAAATATCGTTACTATATGTGGACTTTCTTTTCTGAAAGGAAAAGAAGTTGATGGTGAGCTTACAGCTGTTGGTTCAAAGTTTCCTCAAAATGAGTATTGTTCTGATCATATAACATGTCGGATCAACGGAAACATCCAAGGGGATAAGTGCGAGATTATTAGAACAAGCATATTAAAGGAATTTCCGTTCCCAGAAATCACTGGTGAGAAGTTTATTGGCGAAGGGTATCTTTGGGTTAAAGTAGCGCGTGAATACAATACAATATACATTAACAAATTAATATACATTTGTGAGTATCTAGAAGGTGGCTTGACAAAATCCGGGCGAAATATGCGTGTTAACAATCCAGTAGGTGGAATGATTCATGCAAAGGAATATTTTAAATCAAGTATAAATTTAGAAATTAAAATGAAGAATGCTTGGCTTTATATTGCGTATGGTTTTTTTGCAAAGAAATCAATTAAAAGTATGTTACAAGAGAGCGATAGGATACTTTTAATACTTATTAATTTACCGTTTGGTTTTGGGTTATATATTTTGTGGAAACTGAAATATATGTAATTTTTAGTTTGATTGATACTTTTATATAAGTTATTCTTTAATTCTACATTTTCGCATAAATTTTAATACATTCGAATTTATTATTATTAATACTTTTTAATCGATGTCCTCACTATAAGATAATGTTGACTTTAAAGTCTCTTAAATTACTGTTCTCTTCAACATTCAAGCCCATATTTGAATGGCTATAATATTAAGATAAAAGGGATTGATGTGAAATGAAAGAAAAAAAAAGAATTTTACAAGTTATAGGATCATTACATATAGGCGGCGCAGAAAACATAGCTATGAATTTTTCTCGTTATTTGAATAAAGATAAGTTTCAGTGTGACTACTTGGTGTTTGGTGAATCAGTAGGAGAGTATGAGAATGAAGCTATTAGTTTAGGATCTAAAGTAATTCATATAGACCCGCCCCATAAAGGGTATAGAAATTATATGAATAAATTAAAGGAAATTCTAATTGAGGGTAACTACGATGTTGTTCATACTCACACATTATTGAATAATGGATTAACTTTAAAAGTTGCAAATGATCTGAAGATAAAGAGTCGCTTATCTCATTCTCATAGTACTGACAGTGGTCGGAAAGAAAATTTACTCTATAAAGTATATTCATTTTTTATGAAGAAAATGATTAAAAAGTATGCAACGGATTTTATTGCATGTGGGGTTGATGCAGGTGAATACTTATATGGAAAAAAAACACTTAAGGAAAAGGGGATAATAGTAAATAACGCAATTGACATCAAGAAATTTGCTTTCAATGAAGAAGTGAGAGAAACGGTGCGCAAAGAGCTAGGAGTGAATGGGAAAATAGTTGTTGGACATATTGGGAGGCTTACGGCAGCTAAAAATCATGATTTTCTTTTGGATGTATTTAAAGAACTTAAAGAATTGAATGAGGATGTAGCACTGTTAATTGTTGGCGACGGTGAGTTGAGGGGAGTAATTGAAAATAAAGTAGAAAAATTAAAATTGCTAAATAGTGTAACAATTACTGGAATGAGGAATGATGTTTCTGAACTTTTACAAGCGATTGATATAGTAGTCTTTCCATCGCTATATGAAGGATTTCCAGTAACAATGATAGAGGCACAAGCATCGGGGGTAGCATCAATAGTTTCAAAGAATGTAACATCAGCGGTTAAAGTGAGTGATTTAATTACTTTCATTTCATTAAAAGAAAGTGCAGAGGTATGGGCGAAAAAAATTCTGGATTCTACAAGAATAGTGAGAAAAAATAAATCAAATGAGATGTTATCAAGTGGATTTGATATTTTTACTACAATAAGACAGTTGGAAAAAATATATGAAAATTAATAATATTCAAGGGAACAAGTTATTGTCTGTTACTATAATTACATTATATTGTATTTATTTAATTGTTATTTTTTTTGTGGCAAACAATCAAAAACTAACGGATTATGAATCTTGGAATAGATTATTCTTTTGGATAGTAATATCTCATATCTTTATAACACTTATTTGTTTTAAGTCTGCTGGAATAAACTTAACAAGTATTTCGAGTATATTTGTTGTAATTTCCTATATTTTCCATATGGGGCAAGTTATATTGAAAGGTATACCAAATAATTATCAGTATTCATTTGATGTTTCGTTAATTATTTCAACTGATACATATAGGCAGGCTGTGACATTCAGTCTAGCAATGATTTCATTAGTATCTTTAGGAATGTTGTTTTCAAAGGTGATAACTAGAAATAGAAGTCAATACTTTAGTCAGTCAAAGTCGTATGCGACACAAGAAATTGTACCATATAAGTTGTTGATTAAAGTAGGTATAATAATTCTATTGATTACATTTCCAATTGAAGTTTATTATTCGATTAATAAATTAATGGCTGCAATAGGGGCTGGCTATGGAGAAGTGCTAAGAGTGGAAACTAGCGGAGTAATGAGCCAGTTTGCACGGTTTCATTTAATAGGATTTGCACTATTAATTATGGGATATAGTAATAAGCCTAAAAAATCAATCATAATCTACTTAACTTATGCAACATACGAAGTAATTACGATGTTGAGTGGAAGTCGAATATACCAGCTAATCTCATTGTTATTACTTATATATGTTCTATTCCATTCCACAAAAATTAAAATATCATTAAAGAATGGGTTTACTATATTATTGTCCGGTTCATTTTTAGTTGTATTACTTAATACTGTTGCAGATATAAGGAGCAGTGGGCTGAAAAACTATGAATCCATAAGTAAAGCATTTATGTATAGTTTAAATAACAATCCAATTTACAATATATTAGAAGAATTCGGAGCAACTATTTATACTGTATGTATCACAGTATTGAAAGTCCCAAACGAAATAAATTATTCAAATGGAGCGCAATTTTTAACGAGTTTTGCATCTGTACTACCAAATTACAATGGTTTTTTCACAGAGATCAATCAAAAATCGAATTTTGTTTTGTTTCTAAATACTGATGCAATAGGTGGATCCTATATTGCTGAATTGTACTACAGTTTTAGATTTATACCAGTAGTTGTTTCAGCTGTATTACTAGGGATATTGATAGGCACATTATCTAGTAAATTCGAAAATTATCTGCAGCAAGGACAGTTCCTTAAAGTTGCTTATCTGATAATGCCGACGTTTAGTTTAATGATATGGGTTCGTGGTTCGTATAGTGCTCTATTGCGTAATAGTATTTGGGGGGCGTGCTTTATATTCGCTGTATATATTATGTATTCAGTTCTGGTGGAACGACGCAATTCGAATCCTTTTAAGTTACATAGATATGGAAATCAATATGAGTCAAAATAGAAGTGAGGGTTAGAACGAATGCGTAAAAAAGTAAAAGAAATTATTGGAAAAGTATTTTACAATATTTTGGCTAAGCACTTACCTCTTTCGGATGCTAGATTTAATTTTGGTGCAAAAAGTCTGCGCAAGTTATGTGGAAAGCTAATATTAAAACAATGCGGGAGTAATGTAAATATAGAAAAAGGTGCGGAATTTGATTCGAGTGTTATATTGGGAAATAATTCAGGAATAGGAGTTCGTGCTGTAATTGGTACGGGAGTTAGGATTGGTGATAATGTAATGATGGGCCCTGATTGTATCATATATACTTCAAATCACAATTTTGAGAGTACTGATATACCAATGTGTAAACAAGGTTTTCAAAATGTAAACCCGGTTATTATTGGGAATGACGTTTGGATAGGAGTAAGAGTTGTCATTTTGCCTGGTACACATATTGGTGATGGTGCAATTGTTGGTGCAGGAGCCGTGGTTAGTAGAGACGTGCCACCATATGCAATTGTCGGAGGAGTACCTGCAAGAGTAATAAAATATAGGAATTAGAAATAGAGGATATATTTATACTACTTATACTTATGATAAGATAACAGATTTGAAAGGATAACCTAAATGAAAGATCTAGTTTCAGTTATTATGAGTACGTATAATGAAGAAGTAAGTTGGGTGACAGAAAGTATAGATTCAATCATAAATCAGACGTATCAAAATATAGAATTTATTATAGTCCTTGATAACCCTAATAACGATAAAATTAAGGAACTACTATATCAGTATGAGAACTATGACAATAGAATAAAGGTCATAATAAATGAACAAAACATCGGACTCGTTAAAAGTCTAAATAACGCATTAAGACATTGTAATGGTAAATATATAGCGAGAATGGATGCAGATGATATATCGATGAGGGATCGATTACTAATTCAAAAGAAATATCTAGAAGAAAATAATTTAGATTTGATTTTTTCTAGCATGCTTCTTATGGATGAATATTCACAGTACCTAGATGAGACAAGTAGAGAAGAGTTTACGTTTGTAGAATTACAAAAAAAGATGGAACATGCAAATATATCAACACATCCTACTTGGTTTGTAAAAAAAGAAGTTTACGATAAGTTAAGTGGATATAGAGAAGTATTACATTGTGAGGATTATGACTTTTCACTAAGATGTTTGCTTCGAGGTTATAAAATAGGTAAGATAAATCAAAATTTACTAATGTATAGAATAAGGGCTGGCAGTATCTCGCGGAGTTATAGCCTCGAACAGTTTTTAAATACAAGGGGAATAAAAAAATTGTACAATAGCAAAAAACTGGATGATTCCCGGTTGGTTTCTACATTACTAAAACAATCAGATAAACGTGCTACCCCGATTGCAAGAACTCAATTCACCAGAGCAGCTGATGGTTTCGAGTTGGGTATAGATTTAATAAAGAAAGGAAGGCTTATTGTAGGAATGGGTAGTGTAATAAAATCCTGTTTTAAAAGTAAATACTATATTTTTAAGATATATGATGTAATCCTTCAAAGATTGAAATAAGAATCTATATGGGACAAGCCCGTACTTAACTCTAATTCATATTTAGAGATCAAAAAAAGCAATCAAAAGTAAGGATAAAAGTATTCAGAATCAATCCAATTGAGAATGAGCTCTGAAGTATCTACCTTAGCAATAACTTGATAAGCAATAGTAATTGCTAGAAGGGGTAACTTAATGCGTACAAAAAAAGCTATATATAATACTAGCACAGCTACACTATTACAAATAATCTCATTTATTGTTGGTCTTATTATACCGAGATTAATAATGAATAATTATGGATCAGCAATTAATGGACTTAGAGCGTCAGTATCACAGTTTATAGGATATTTATATATTATTGAAATGGGGTTAGCAGGTTCTCTTGTATATTCATTATATAATCCACTTGCTAATAATAACTTGTCCAAGATAAATAGTATTTTGTCAGCGGCAAAGAAATCATATACTCAAATAGGTTATTATTTCAGCGGATTATTGATATTAATGATGGTAATATATCCGTTGTTCATAAAAACTGAAAATATATCAAAACTAGAAGTAGTGCTATTGATATTTGTTATTGGGGCTGCGGGAATCATTAATTATTTCACGGTTTCCAAATATTATGTGCTATTGACAGCGGCTCAACATAATTATGTAGTATCTTTCACCAGAATAATACACTTAATAATTAGTACAACAATAATCTCGGTGTCCATCAGTTATAAAATTAGTATTTCATTAGTGTTTTTATTCTCATTGGTTGCTAACTTAATTCAGACAGTATTCATAGTATGGTATACAAAAAGAAACTTCAAATATATTGACTTCAATGTCAATCCTGATCTAGAAGCTAATACAAAGAGATTTGATATATTGATTCATCAAATTTCTACATTAGTTGTTTCAGGTTCGCCTATTATATTAATAACTATTTTTGGTTCACTAACTGAAGTGAGCGTTTATTCGATATATGCAATGCTTTTTCTGGGAATAAATATGACAGTTGGAGTATTTAATAATGGTGTTACAGCAGGTTTTGGGCAAATTATTGCTCGCAAAGAAGTAGATACATTATCAAAAGTTTATTCTCAATATGAGTTTTTATATTATATCGTATTAACTTTTGTATATACCTGCACGTTATTATTAGGAATCTCATTTATAAAAATTTACACTTTAGACATAACTGATGCAAATTACATTAATAAAACTATATTTATTTTGTTTCTTATTGTTGGGATATTGGATAATTGGAAAGTTCCACAAAGTACAATTATTATGTCAGCGGGACATTTTAGAGAGACAAGACATCGAGCTATTATACAAGCCGTTATAACTATTGTTGTATCAACTATATTAGTTAATCTTTGGGGCTTAAAAGGTGTTCTAATCGGAAGTGTTATTGGTTTTGGATATAGATCGATAGATATGATATATTCTGCGGGAATAACTCGTACTCCTCTTAAAGAAACAATTAAAAGATTGATTAGGATAATTGGGATTGTTTTAATAGCATCTTTACCGTTTGTTTCGGTTTATTCAATAGAGCCTACTAATCTACTGCAATGGTTTTATACCTCGATCTTAATTTCTTTATGGGTTGGGTTTGTGGTCATAGTTATTAATTATTTATTTGAAAAGGAAACCATGAATGCTTTAATTCTAAGACTTAGAAACCTTCTAGGTAATAAATTTTTTAGTAAATGATTGAGTACATAATCAAAATATTTATATAGGGAGATTCGTTAATGAAACGGTTATTTGACTTTTTGGTTTCATCATTACTGCTGTTGATCTTATCTCCAGTTATTATTATTGTTGCTTTTTTTGTTCAATATAAATTGGGATCACCAGTTTTGTTTAAACAAAAACGACCTGGTATTTATGGGAAACCATTTTATATTTATAAATTTCGTACAATGACGGATAAGACAGATATGCAGGGTAATCTATTGCCAGATCACATCCGGTTGACGACATTTGGAAGAATGTTGAGAAAACTTAGTTTAGATGAACTTCCACAATTAATAAATGTATTGCGAGGAGAAATTAGTTTGGTAGGCCCAAGGCCCTTATTAATGGAGTATTTACCTCTTTATACTCCTGAACAGATGAAAAGGCATAATGTAAGGCCTGGCATCACAGGGTGGGCTCAAGTAAATGGAAGAAATGCGATTAGTTGGGAAGCTAAATTCGAACTTGATCTTTGGTACGTGGAAAATCAATCTTTTTTGCTAGATTTAAAGATCCTTTTCTTAACCGTCTTAAAGGTTGTCAAGTCAGAGGGGATAACTCAACATGGCCATGTAACTACCGGACCTTTTAAGGGGAAAACGCAATGAGGAAATTATTGATTGTTGGCGCGGGGGGCCACGGGAAGGTCGTTGCAGATGTGGCATATGCCACCAGAAGATGGTCCAATATTGCATTTCTTGATGACCGATTTCCTATGGATGATATAATAATTTGGCCAGTGATTGGAAAGATAGAGTTTGCTCTATCCTTACTTAATCATTATGATGATCTAATTGTAGCAATTGGAAATAATCAGTTGCGATTAAAATTGTTAAACGAGTTTAAGGCAATGGGATTCTCAATACCAACGATAATTCATCCAACAGCTTATGTTAGTGATTTCACACAAATAGATGAGGGAACTGTTGTTTTTGCCAAATCTACAGTAAATGCTGGAGCCAGGATAGGATTCGGGACTATATTGAATACTGGATGTACGGTAGAACATGATTGCATCCTTGGAGAAGGAGTTCATCTTTCACCTGGAGTGAATCTTGCTGGAGAAGTGAAAGTTGGGAAGTTTAGTTGGCTTGGGATTGGTTCCTGTGTCATTCAACAAATTACTATTGGCGATAAGGTTATAGTAGGTGCCGGTTCAGTAATAATAAAAGATATCGGAAACGGTGCCAAGGTTGTAGGTGTTCCTGGTAAAGTAATTAATGAAGCTCGTGAGAAGGAGCATAATAATGAAGAGTAATAATAAACGTATTTATCTTTCAGCACCACATATGAGTGGTCAAGAATCGAGTTTTATCGCAGAGGCATTTGATTCAAATTGGATTGCACCACTTGGCCCGAACGTAGATGCTTTTGAAAAAGAATTAGCAGAATATGTTGGCAGTAAAGGGGCTGTGGCTTTAAGTTCTGGAACAGCTGCTATTCACTTGGCCCTTCGATTACTAGAAGTTGAACAAGGTGATACGGTTTTTTGTTCATCACTTACTTTTATAGCGAGTGCAAATCCGATCTTATACCTAAATGCAAAACCTGTATTTATAGATTCTGAACCTGACACTTGGAATATGTCATCCCTTGCCTTAAAAAGAGCTTTTGAAGATGCTGAGAAAACAGGAAAACTACCTAAGGCTGTATTGATTGTTAATTTATATGGGCAAAGTGCTGATTTTAAATCCTTAATTGACCTATGTGACTATTATAACGTGCCAATTATAGAGGATGCCGCGGAATCCTTAGGAGCTACATATAATGGGAAATCAAGTGGAACTTTCGGAAAATTTGGAGTTTACTCTTTTAATGGCAATAAGATTATAACTACCTCAGGTGGAGGAATGTTGGTTTCTGATGACTTGACTTTACTGGATAAGGCTCGATTTTGGGCTACTCAAGCTCGAGATACCGCTCGACATTATCAACATAGTGAAATGGGATATAACTACCGTCTAAGTAATATACTAGCGGGTGTTGGAAGAGCACAATTAAAAGTACTAGACGAAAGAGTAGCTTCGCGGCGCGATATTTTTAATCGTTACTATAGAGAGCTGTCTCACATAGGTATAACTTTTATGCCTGAAGCGCGCTATTGTAAATCTACTCGTTGGCTGACTACTTTGACCATTGATCCTGACCGATGTGGTGTTACTTCAGCTGAAATCTGCGACTATCTCACCGAACAGAATATTGAGGCAAGACCAGTTTGGAAGCCGCTTCATTTACAACCACTTTTCCAAGAGAATCAATATTATTCCCATAGCCCTGAATGTAGTGTGTCTGACAAGTTATTCGAAAATGGAATCTGTCTGCCGTCTGGATCTAACATGACTTTAGAAGAACAGGAGCTAGTAATAGAAAGCGTGAGACATTGCCTTTCATCAACGGTTAGATGAAATTACAGAGTAATTGCAGTCAGTCTTTAGAAACGGTTAATATCTAAATAATTCGTTTTGCTAGAAAGAGGAGTTAATAATGAAAGTATTAGTAACTGGAGGGGCCGGATATATTGGTAGTCATACCTGCGTTGAATTGTTAAATAAAGGCTATGAAGTAATTGTTGTAGATAATTTGGCTAATAGTAGTACTCTGTCTTTGCAAAGGGTACAAGAATTGACAGGAAAACAAATAAAGTTTTATGAATCAGATTTATTGGATAAAAACAAACTAATAAAAATTTTTTCTGATAATAAAATAGGTGCTGTTATTCACTTTGCTGGCTACAAGGCAGTAGGTGAATCTGTGCAAATGCCCATTAGTTATTATGAAAATAATATAACTGGAACTCTTTCTCTTTGCCGCGTAATGCAGGAGTTTGATGTCAAGAAAATGGTCTTTAGTTCTTCAGCTACTGTCTATTCACCAACTAAGCCAGGGCCTATCTCAGAGGACTTTCTCCTAGGAGCGACTAACCCATATGGTCGTACAAAATTAATGATCGAAGAAATTCTAAGGGATCTTTTTATATCAGATAAAAGTTGGAGCATATCAATATTGCGATATTTTAATCCAATTGGAGCCCATACTAGTGGTAGAATTGGTGAGGATCCAAATGGCATCCCTAATAATCTCATACCGTATATTACACAAGTTGCCGTAGGTAAACTTAATAGTCTAAAGGTTTTTGGAAATGACTATAATACTCCTGATGGAACAGGGATAAGGGATTATATTCATGTGGTGGACCTAGCTTTGGGGCATCTAAAGGCTATAGATAAAGTGATGACCAATACTGGTGTAGAGGCATACAACCTTGGTACAGGTAAAGGTCATAGTGTGCTAGAAATGATTCGTGCCTTTGAGCAAGCCTCAGGTAAGAGAATTCCATACTCAATAAATAATCGAAGACCAGGTGATATTGGCGTTTGTTACGCAGATCCGAGTAAAGCCCAAAATGAGTTGGGTTGGGTAGCAGAGAGAGGAATTGAAGAAATGTGTGCTGACGCTTGGCGGTGGCAATTAAATAATCCAAATGGTTATAAAGAGATCATTCAAGAGGCGCAAAAGGCCTAGTTTGATTAAATTAGATACCATGTGGGTCATTAAATAGATAGTTATTTTGCCACATAACACTATAATGAGGTGTATTCAAATGTTAAATCTAAAGTCTAGTAAACTATCTCTATCCCTTATCCTGTCACTCGCTCTTATTCTCATGCTTCATTCCGTTGTAGCAGCAGCTCCGTCTGCTGCGATCAAAGTAAAGACAAGCTCATTCAACATGGTGTTTGACGGCAAGACGCTTGTACTGCCTGATGGGCAATATGTGTTCGCTGTAGATGGGACATCTTATGTGCCGCTGCGTTTTGTATCGTATGCACTGCAGAAGACGGTTCAATGGGATGCGGCGGCTTCGAAAGTGACGGTATCCGATCCAAGTAAACAAGAAGCTGTTGTTTTGAAAGATTATCTAACTAATGTAATTGCTCATGGCAGTGAAGTATCGGCTAAGGGTGGAGTGACGGTGCAGCTTGCACCGAAGTCTGTGAAGGTTGTTGTGGATGGTAAAGCGAAAGTGCTGCCTAATGGACAATCGGGCTACATTGTTAACGGAGCACTGTATGTACCGGTACGCTTCATGTCGGAAGCGGTTGGGACAGCTATTCAGTGGGATGCGCTGAAGAAGCAGATTTCTGCTGAGTCCGCTGCTTATCGGGCTGAGCATGCTGGTTCGAATAACGGCAATAGCACAGGCGGTTCTAACGGTGGTAATACGGGCGGATCCAACGGTGGATCAACAGGTGGTGGAGCGCCAGGAGGCGGAACGACGAAGCCTTCCTACGAGTCCATTACAGCTAATGCAGAGGCGCGATTGACTTCCTTGCAAAACAGCTGCCAAGCAGCACTGATGGATATTGGTATGCAATATATTAGCACTGATGATGCGAAAGTGAAGGAAAGCTTGAAAAATAAAGGTTATGCTAAACTAGATGCATGTACAGTTTCGTTCAATACCATTGTTGACGAAACTTCAGCGAAGCTGAAGGCTAACGGTTATAGCACGGATATTATTCAATCGTACCGCGATGAGTTTAACAGTCAAGTTGAAGCCGGAAGAGAAATTATGAAAGGCATGGCCTAATCCGTCAGCCATAGTCATTACAAGAAAGGCTCCCCATCGTCATTAATGACAAATGGGGAGCCTTTTTCTCTAGTTAATGCTGTCTACATAAATACTTCCACTCCAAGCGCCGGTTGTGACGAGCTCAACGCCGATGTTCTTCATCGGAGTGGCTGCGCCGGAAGGGATCGTTAATGTGATGGTGTTCCATGCGTTCTTCGTCAAACTTGCATAGGTTTGATAGTTGCCGTACCAGGTCCAGTTATTGCTTTGCACATAAGGTTGGATGGATGCAATGGCCGCGCCGCTTGGTACCCAGACGCGGAAGGAAAGCGTCGTGTTTGCGCTTAAGCCGCTTGGATTATCGAGCTGAGCATAGTAGGTAGCCACGCCAGTCGCACTAGAGGTCATTTTTAAGGAATAGCTGCCGGCATAGGCGCGGTCTGTACTTGCGGACACGGCTAGACCATTTCGGCCGAAGAAGCTTTGCAGGGAATTGTTCTCGAAATTGAACTTTGCAGCATCCGTAGTTGCTGGCGGGAATACCAGGGAGTAGTGTGCGTCACGGAATGCTTGTGTAGCAGGTCCGAGGTTCGTGATGCTGCCGTTGGCATCAACGCCGTTAGACGTCCAAGGCATAACACCTGCGTATCCGTTTGTGTAAGCATTAGCAAAGTC
Organism: Paenibacillus sp. J22R98; assembly: GCF_059383835.1. Taxonomy (NCBI): domain Bacteria; kingdom Bacillati; phylum Bacillota; class Bacilli; order Caryophanales; family Paenibacillaceae; genus Paenibacillus; species Paenibacillus sp. J22R98. The sequence continues at coordinate 138,744 of NZ_JBXENW010000004.1, read as the reverse complement.
GCTTGTTATGGTATGACCGGTGGAGCCAAGCGCCGGAGATTCGCCAATCACGACAGGGCGATCATGGACGATACCGAACGCGGTAGGCGTCATATAGAATGGAATGCCGAAGTAAGGGTCTTGCCAGCCATAGTAGTGAGGGGAGTAGAAGTCGACCTTTGCGAGCGTGTTGCTGACTTGGGCCTGCAGGGCAGCATCGCTGATTTTGTTGTCTGTGGAGCCGGATTGAGTAGCACTGTTATACTTGACCATGCCTAAGCCGACCGTGGTTAGAATGTTGCTGTTCTGGTGGATCGCGACGGCTGCTTTGGCAAAATACGTTTGTAGGCGAGCCCATGCGATTTGACCGGCAGCGGCATCTTCATACACCCAATCCGGCTCGTTCATCAGGTCGATGGACCAGAGCCATGGGTTGCTCTTGTAGCGATTCACGAATGGAATGAGGTAATTGTTCACGTAGGAGTCGATATTGGCATTTGTACTGAGCATATTGCGCCAGCTGTTGTAGTTGGTGTGGGTATTTTTGAAGTGGTCGAAGGACATTAACGTTGCCATGACATAAACGCCGCGGTTTTGCGCGATTTGGAAGAGACTGTCGAGGTTGTTCCAGTGAGCAGTTGTTGCACCAGATACGACGCCGCTGGCGCTGATGTTGATGCCGACCTCGCCATTGCAGGTGATCCAGATCCGCGTGGAGTTGATTCCGTTGTTGCGAAGCGTCTGGAAATGATTATCCCACCACGTATAGTCGAAGGATCCGCCAAAATCATTCCAGCTGTTCCAAGGCGTGTTGGCTCCGTTCATGAAGATCTGCTGACCGCCTGCATAGAAGTTCGTACCGGTGATCGTAATGCGATCGCCATACGCCGCTCCGGCCGAAGATGGTAAGATTAGTGCGCCAAACAGCATTGCAAGTGACAAACATAGAGACATAAAGCGTGAATTCTTTTTCATTAATTTCACTCCTCTCATATGTAAAGCGCTTACATTATCTATTTTTTACTAATAATGAAGTTCCGTATAGAGAATATTGTTATGTAAAGGGTAGAAATAGGTCATTTAAAGGTAAGGTTTTTGCAATCTGGAATAGGAATAGAATATTTAAATTTAAAATTGTACGAGATATAAGTTTGTTATAATTGGGGGAAACGAACGCTTCGGCCATGGCGGAGGGATGTCAAAACAATGTTTAAGATTGCTGTTGCGGGAACTGGATATGTGGGGTTGGTCGCCGGCGTATGCCTCGCCGAAGTTGGCCATCAAGTGATTTGTGTCGATGTAGACGAGGATAAAGTAAATGCGATGAAGTCAGGCGTATCGCCAATATATGAGGTCAACCTAGAAGCATTAATGCAGAAGAACATTGCAGCGGGAAGAATTGATTTTACGACTGACTATCAATATGCTTATAAGGATGCAGATGCCATCTTCATTGGGGTCGGTACCCCGGAGCAGCCGGATGGTTCGGCGAATCTTGCGAATATAGCGACCGTTGCAAGGCAAATCGCGGAATCGATCTGCAAGGATTGCCTCGTCATTGTGAAGTCGACCGTACCGGTTGGCACAAACGATAAGGTGGAGCAGTTTATCCATGATTTTCTGGTACATGATGTGAAGGTTGAAGTTGCATCAAACCCAGAGTTTCTGGCGCAAGGCTCCGCTGTACACGACACCCTGCATGCAGAACGAATTATTATTGGGACCGCAAGCAAGTGGGCAGAGGAATTACTGATGAAGATATACGAGCCATTCCGTTTGCCAATCGTATCTGTCACGCGTAGATCAGCGGAGATGATCAAATACGCCTCCAATGATTTCCTAGCTCTCAAAATTTCGTATATGAACGACATTGCGAATCTGTGTGAGCGGGTTGGAGCGGATATTCAGGATGTAATAGAAGGCATGAGCTTCGATACCCGGATCGGAAGCAGGTTCCTAAAAGCAGGCATCGGATATGGCGGATCTTGTTTTCCGAAGGATACAAAAGCGCTGCAGTACATGGCCAGGCAGCATGGTTATGAATTGAGAACGGTATCGGCGGCGATCGATGTGAATCATGATCAGAAAACAATACTTTATCATAAAGCAAGTGCAAGACTGATTACGTTTAACGGACTGAAGGTAGCTGTACTGGGGCTTACTTTCAAACCTGGAACGGATGATGTGAGAGAAGCAGCATCGCTAGCGAATGTCCCATTGTTGTTAGATCAGGGTGCAGATGTCTACGCCTTTGACCCTGCAGGAACGTTAAATTTCTCCAAACAATTTCCAGAAGGCGAGCAAGGAAAAGGCAGGTTAACGTTCGTTACAAATGCAATGGAAGCACTCGAAGATGCGAATGTCTGCTTCATCTTTACGGAGTGGGATGAGATCAAAGCTGTTTCACCGGTAGACTATAACCAACGAATGAGAACGCCGCTGGTGTTCGACGGAAGAAACCTGTATGAGATAGAGGCAATGGAGCAAGCCGGTGTCGAATATTACTCAATCGGAAGGAATTCAACCAGGAGAAGCAGGGCAAAGGAGAGCAAGGAAAGTGAATATCAAACAGCTAGACACGAGTAAGGTCTATTTAATTACTGGTGCGGCCGGCTTTATTGGGTATTTCTTAGCGAAGAAGCTGTTGGCACAAGGGTGTCGGGTAATCGGTGTTGATCAAATCAATGACTATTACGATGTCAGTTTAAAATATACTCGTTTAGAGCAGCTGCAGGCATATGCGAAGTTTACTTTTGTTAAAGCTGATATTTCGGATAAGGGGATCCATGCTGTCTTTGAAATGTATAAACCGCAAATCGTAATCAACTTAGCAGCCCAAGCAGGTGTGCGTTATTCGATTGAGAATCCTGACGTTTATATACAGAGCAATATTGTTGGTTTCTTCCACATTCTTGAAGCGTGTAGGAATCATCCTGTAGAGCATTTGGTTTATGCTTCATCGAGCTCGGTATACGGAACCAATGAGAAAGTGCCGTTTGAAGAAACGGATGCGGTAGATCACCAAGTATCCCTCTATGCCACGACGAAAAAAACAAATGAACTCATGGCAAATTCCTACAGCCACTTATACCAAATTCCATCGACAGGGCTGAGGTTCTTTACGGTCTATGGTCCGATGGGACGGCCGGACATGGCCTACCATTCCTTTGCGGATAAGTATTTTGCAGGTGAGCCCATCCATATTTACAACAACGGCGATGCCGACAATGATCTCTTCCGAGATTTTACTTATATAGACGATATTATCGTTGGTATAGAGCGACTGCTGCCTAATCCGCCTGTTGGACCGCTCCCTCATAAGATCTATAACATTGGCAATAACAAGCCTGTGAAGCTAATGGTGTTTATCGAAACGCTTGAGAAGGCGTTTAGCAAAACATTAGGCAGAAGGGTCGACTTTCATAAAATATTTAAGCCGCGGCAGCCAGGTGACGTACCCGCCACCTATGCATCTACTGTGCTTCTAGAGAAGGCAATCGGATTTAAGCCGGAGACCCCCATTGAAGAGGGATTAGAAAGATTTGCAGCATGGTATGTCGACTATTATGGAATTAAAAAGTTGGAAAACAATACCGCATTATGAAATCTAGAAGCAGCTCCTTGCCCCAGATATGGGGCGAAGGGGCTGTTTTTCTGCTGTCGCGCGGAATATAAATTGACGGGCTTCGACAGGGCCTTTATACTTAATTGATAACTGTTCTCAACAATGCTGTTCGGTAGATATAGAGCAGGGTGATAGAACAGAGTAACAGGATACAGGTGACAAAATGAAAAGAGCAGTAATTATTGGCGGCGGTCTGGTGATGACAGTCGTATTTGTTTGGCTGTCGCTGCAATGGTTTCATGGCCGTCAGATTGATGCAGCTTTAAAGAGACTACTCCATTCGCCTGGCTGGATTGCAGCAATGACGGTAGGATATAGTTGTTCCTTTTGGCTGAAAGCGGTAGCTTGGCGATTATATGTGGCTCGGGAGAACGAGGATCGGCTGCGTACATACATGTATCCCTTACTTGTTAGTCTATTGGTTAATCATATACTGCCTGTTAAATTAGGAGATTTGGCGCGGACAGGGATGCTGGCTCGGCAATCGAAGATGCGGTTTGATGATGCGCTTCACTCTGTGGCGATGATGCGGCTGCTGGATATGGTTTCGCTGCTGTTTATTGGTTCGATCGGAGCGATCACGCTGGGATTGGCGGTTTCTCCGCGCTTCCTACTTGTAATGATTGTTCTGGGAGCGGTCATGCTGGCTCTGGCTGCATGGCTAAGCCGGAAGTGGAAACCGTTTCAACGGCATTTCGAACGGCTGTGGACGACGATTCGATCGCGCAGGGGAGCGGCAGTTGCGCTGCTTACACTCGCCAGTTGGGTGCTGGAAGGTGCGGTTGTATATGGTGTGGTTCATGTGCTCAATTTGCAGGTTGGCCTGCTGCAAGTCGTTTGGGCTAATAGCATGACGATTGCGGGACAGCTGTTCCATGTGACGCCTGGCGGTATCGGAACCTATGAGACGACTTTAACGGCCTCGCTTGGGTTGCTCGGCATTGCCGGTAGTGACGGGTATACAGCTGCGTTATTATCGCATGGCTATAAATTTGGGTTTGCCTATACCGCAGGAGCGGCAGCGTTGGTTCTTGGAGCTGTTTCCTGGAGGGAATTAAAGGAATGGTTCGGCTTAAAGGATAGAGGGAGGCAGAAGAAATCGTGAAGAAAGCGTCAGGATTTGAAATTGTTGCAGCCAGGTGCTGGAACTTGTTGAATGAGGGCAAGCCGTTTACGCCGATTTTTACGGTTGGTGTGTTTCTGCTCTACCACATGAATGCTTGGGGAGACGGTAGCTTCTGGGAGCAGTTTGGACTTGGACTTCTGGCGGCGCTGCCGCTGTTTGCCCTTTATTTTCATTTTGATTTTCCGCTGTTTCTGCGTAATTATCTGTGGTTCCCGGTTATCGGTGCGCTCGTGCTGTGGCGGGATGCGTATCTGGATATGGGGCTGTATACGACGGCGATTGGGTTGTTCTTGTTCTTCACAATCTACTTCTGGGGCACCTTCTATTATCATCTGCGCATCGGTACCTCGTGGTGGAACTTTAAGCGATTTTGGAAGCTGGTCCTGAAAAATAGCGATTCCACAAGCGGCAATGCCCAAGAGCAGCTGCCGAAGTTTCTGCTATTGCTGTTTATTATGGATACGGCAGGCTCCTACTGGGCGGACGCGGATGGAGCGGGGGCACAGGTTGATTTTACATGGAGCAGTTATGTGTTGTTCCTCTTGGGTGTAGCGCTCTACGCATGGATCCTGCATCGCAATCTGTTTGACTGGAAGCCCAAAGAAGTGGAGGGCTATACGGTACCGGTACAAGCCCAGCCTGAAGAGGCGAGCAGCGGCAAGGTGTTTGTGCTTGTCATCGATGGGATGCGCAAGGATCGGTTCGAAGAGGCCAATGCCCCATTCCTGAAGAAATGGCGCGCAGAAGGTACGGAATACACGCAAATGGAAACTCTTTATCCTGCACGTACAGTAGTCTGTTTCTCGTCAATGTTTACCGGGACGTATCCGCGCGAGCACGGGATTACTTCGAATATGGTATGGAAGCTCGGGATTAAAGTCGAATCGATCTTCGACAGCCTGCGTAAGGTGGGGAAAAAAGGACGACTGCTCGGCATCGCTCATCTGATCGACTCGATGGGTGACGACGTGGAGAGCGTGACGGCCGTTATGCATAACGACAAAGCGGACCGCAACATCATGGAACGTGCAAAGCTTATTATGGCGGAGCAGAATCCGGACTTGCTCGTCGTGCAATTTATTGCGACGGACCAAACCGGTCATAGCATGGGAGCGCTGTACGACGAATATCGGCAAAAGATTGAGGAAGCCGATGCGCTCATCGCTGAGTTTGTGGGATGGCTTACAGCTCAAGGTCACGCGAAGGATGCTACGTTCATTATCTGTGCGGATCATGGACAAGCGGATGGCATTGGCGGGCATGGTCATCTCGATGAAGGAGAGCGTTTCGTTCCGTTCTTTATGTATGGGCCTCATGTGCGTGCAGGTGTGAAGGTTGAGGCGAAGCACTCGCTCGTATCGGTCGCGCCGACGCTTAGTTATTTGCTTGGTGCTCCGCTGCCGAGTCATAGCCGTGGACCGGTGCTCTCGGATGCTTTTGAATCGGATAAGTGAAAGTTTAATCTATTGTAAATTTTGGATAGGAGGAAGCTGGGCAACGTGAAAAAGAAATTGATTGTGTTCCTTCCGGCACATAACGAACAACAGAACATCGGCAAGGTCATTGCCAGAGTCCCGCGTGATTTTCATCCGGATTGGCAGGTTGAGGTGCTTGTCATTGACGATGGTTCCGCGGATGGAACGGTGCAAGAAGCAAGGGAAGCGGGAGCGGACCATGTGGTTTCTTTTGCCCGAAATCGAGGACTTGGAGCTGCGGTGCGCGAGGGGCTTGCCTCTTGCGTGCGGCTCGGTGCGGATATTGGGCTGATGATCGATGCGGATAACGAATATCCGGCTGATGAAATCCCGGATGTGATCGCGCCAATTCGAGAGGGACATACCGATTACACGATGGGCTCGCGTTTCAAAGGCGTCATTCGCGGGATGAAGCTGCATCGCCGTCTGGGCAATATCTGTTTCACCTTGCTGCAGGCAGTGCTGCTGCGCCGGATGATCTGGGATGGCCAATCCGGGATGCGCGGCTTCTCAAGGGAAGCTATGGAGCATGCCGAAATCATTCATGATTACAATTACGCTCAGGTGCTGACGCTGAATTTGGTGCGCCAGGGCTTTGTCATGAAAGAAGTGCCGATCACGTACCAAGTACGTACGCACGGGGAATCCTTCATCAAGTTTCGCAAGTACATGTTCAATGTGCTTCCGGCGGTTTGGAAAGAGATGCGTCGCCCGGTGGGGAACAAACGCGGTGTGCGGCATAAGCAGGCTGGCACGGTTGTAATTGGGCCTGGTGGGACGAAGTGAAATGGTTTTGTGAAATAGTGAGTGAAACAAGTGAAGTAATAAAGTGAAACACAAGTGAACCTATTATTGAAATGCGGAGTGGAAATAAAGAAAAGACTAAGTGAAACAATTGTGGAAAGAAAAGACCAAGTGAAACCTTTATTGAAACGCGAAGTGAAAATAAGGGGAACACCGAGTGAAATGAGTAACAGTTGTAAAGGGGGGAGAAAGGTGCGGCAGCAGGTTCAGACAGGTGGTCGAAGCGGGGAAACTCGTGGAGCAAGCAAGCTGGATAACAAAATGACGTTGGAGTCGGTGGCTGCACCGGCTTTTCTTCTTGTTGGGGTTATCCTGTGGGTGGTTTACAGCTTCATGCACAGGAGTCCGTATGCGGCGAGCTGGGATGAGGTTGATTTTGTGCTGGCGCTTGATCGTTTCGATCTGCTGGCGATGCAGCCTCATTTTCCGGGTTATCCGTATTTCGTCATGGGGGCATTGGCTGTACAGCGATTCATCCCGAATGCTGTTTATGCGTTTGAGACGTTAAACATCGGGCTGACCGCGCTGGCGACGATTCCGATTTGGCTGCTTGCGAGACGAATGCTTTCTCCGCTGTGGTCCGTTCTGACCGTGCTCTTAGTGCTGACAGCGCCTTATTTGTGGCTGCAATCGGTCAGGCCGATGTCGGAGGCGGCAGGTATCGCGCTCTTGTGGTGGTTTCTATGGAGCTGGTGGCGGGCGATGGAGCGGTCCACATGGGGCAGGATGGTAGCAGCTTTGTTCGCGTTCGGGCTGCTGATGGGAATCCGACTTTCGTTTGCGCCTTTTGGCTTGGCGCTGGTATGGCTGCTGGTCGTGAGTTGCGTGAACTGGCGAAGACAGGGGAATAGGCTGTGGCCTCGCATTGTGCTGTTTGGTGCGCTGGCCGCTGTGTTTCAGTTGTTGTGGGTGGCCGGGCTGGCGCTTAGCGAAGGCGGCTTGCTCGGGTTTATCCAGCTCGCCGCCGCATTTACCGCAGGACATTTCAGCGAGTGGGGCGGCGGGGTTGCATCCGCCGGCAGCAAGCTGAGCTTCGCGGAGCGCGCACTGCGCTTCGCGGGCGATAATGTGCTGTGGAGCGGGATGTTCGCCCGCTCTGCAGCACTGCTCTATGCGGCGGCGGGCCTGCTCTTCGCCGCCATGCTCTCCGCGGGCGCGGCACGCTCGCCCCGCGGCGGCGCGAGCGCGGGCGCGCCGCGCCTGGCGCCCCGGGCGGCGGCATGGCTCCGCCGCCCGGCGCTGCCGGGGGCGCTCGCTGCGCTCGCGAGCGCCTACGGCGCCTGGGCGCTGCTGGCGCAGAACATCGACAAGCCACGCCACATCACGCCGCTCATCGGCGTGATGTGGCTGCTGCTTGCGCTGTTCTGCGCGGCAGCGCCGCTAGCGCGGCCCGCCGCTCCAGATGCACCGGCGGTGCCCGGTGCATCCGCTGCTGCGCAGCAGCCCGCGGCGCCGGCGGAGCGCGGCTTGCGCGTGCGCCGCGCGCTGGCGGCCGCGGCCGCGCTGCTCGCCGCCTGCATCATTGCGCTGCAGGCGGTTGTGGGCGGCTCGCTTGTCGCCAGGCAGGCGCAGGAGCTGCCCGCTGTGTATCAGCTGGAGCAGGGGCTGCAGCAACTGGCCGGCGACAATCCCTCAAGCCGATTCGTCGTCTACACGTGGGAAGAGATGCGTGTGCTGCAATACCTCCATTCGCCGGTAACCAACCGTAGAATCGAAACCTATGATTATTTTATCGCCGATGTGCAGGCGGATCCGCAGGCGACGATTCTGTTGACGGATCATGTGCTCAAGGGGTTTGAAGCGCAGGTGGGCTCGTTGCGGGATTGCGTGCAGCCGGTCGCGGTCTATCGGAGCGAGGAGCTGTTTGAGCCGGTCTATAACGAGATTCGTTTATACAAGTGGATAGGGAAACCGAAGAAATAACCTCGCGGGCGGCGGGGTTTTCTTTTTCTCCGTTCAAAATACACCTTTTCTACTTTGCACAGTACTTCCTCGAACCTCCCGTTAGACCATCGCATGTTCAGCCTTAGCATCCGTCACTCTCAACCGCCTCATAAACACGACTCGCCACCAAAGCCCATGGCTTCCGCCTTCATTCTTCTCTCTCTCCCAAATAGGACCAATCTACCAGAATATTGGTGAGGCAATTTCAGGAAATAAAAGTGATTGACACCTCAGTTGAAAATGATTATCATTGTTAACGGGTCATCTGCAATATGAATTTTATATGAATTTATGTCTGACGGAAGGTGATATGCAATCATGCGTTTGACGTTTACAAAGACCATAATGCTGGTCATGGCGCTATTTTTTTCATTTGCACCAACGGGGGCGTGGGCCTATTCATATGGCGATGCCAATACAGAGGATGTCGCGGAAACCTTTAAGATTGTTGTAGCCTCGCTCAGCAAATCTCCTGCGGACTGGAACACTGCGCTGGCAGCTCATAAAGAAAGACGTGAAGAAATTGCCGCTCATTTCGGCAATTCGGTAGCCGCTACGCTAGATGCAAACTTCAAGTCTCTCAAAGCGAAGGAGACGATTGCCAATTACAAGGCGATTCTTATCATGAACCTTGATCGGCGATTCGAGAACACGCTGAAGGATGTAAGTGATTACACGAATGCGAAGTTGCTGCTTGCCAAAGCACGCGCAACCTTCGTTACGCTGACTCCTTACGCGGAAGCCAAACTCTCCTCTGCCAAAATGAGCAGCTTAAGCGACGACTTTGATGTCGCGCTTGATGCCATCGGCAATCCGGGATTGTTCGGCGTGGGACAGAAGGACGCGGACGAGAAAGCATTGAAAGATGCTGTCAACCGGATTTACAGCTCGCTTAAACCGCTGTTTCCTTATACCGCGTACAAGGAGCCGACCAAACCGGCTGCCGGTGCCGGTACAAGTACAGATAAAGGTACAACCGCAAAACCAAGCACGAACTCAGGCAACACAGATAAAGGCACGACGCAGAAGCCTGATAAACCGGTTACTAAGCCGACTGAGCCTGCAAAGCAGACGGAACAGCCAGCTGACAAGCCGGTTGCGGCAGCGCCGGATGCAGCGGAAACAGCCGATGGTGACAAGCCGGCAGCTGAAGAAGCCGCTCCTACGGATGCAGCGCCTGCTGATGATCAAGCTTCAACAGGTGACAATCAAGCAGCACCGGCGGATGATCAAACGGCAGCAGCCGAAGAGCCTGCTGATACAGCTGATAATCAAGCCTCCGATGCTTCGGAGTCAACTGACAATGCAGTAGACGATGCAGCTGCGACTGACAATACGGCAGCAGCGGACGAAGCTGCGGCAGCAGAGCCTGAGACCATTGATGGCACGAAGGAACATGCCGCAATGGCGCGTACGGACAAAACCAATACGGGCGTCACTGTCGGTGTAATCGGCGGCGTCCTCATCATTGGAGCAGGTGCGGTTTGGTGGGCAAGACGCAAAGGGTTTTTCTAAGCAAGAGGAAGTGCGTAAGTGCAAGAGTAAGCGCAAATAATCAGTTCCAAGTGCAAGCGGCAATCATACCTAATTAAACAAGGAGTGTTCAAAACGATGAACCGAATGAAGAAGTCTTTATCCATCCTTCTTACGATTTCAATGCTGGTAGCTGCCGTATTTACTTTCGCAGCAACTGCATTTGCTGATGATGCACCACAGAAAGCACCGGTAAATACCGATGTAGCACCCCAACTGAAAGCTTACCAAAACCTGCTCGACATGTTTGCTCAGAAGAAACCGGTAGCCGATATCAAGAAACAATTCGAAGCGGATTTCAAGCTTAACGTTAAAGGCGTTGACGACAGCATCAAAGCCGGCGACCCTGTCATCAATGAGAATGTCAACTTCGTTCTGGAGAACGCAGTAGCAGGCAAGCTTACATATGAACAAACACAGCAAGCCGTTGATAAAGGTCTGCAATGGTACTTCTACTTCCTGATCAAAAACCTGACAAACGTAGGTGCGAAAGGTGCCCTTACTTCAGGCGACACAGTCAAAGCGCAAGAGTTCATTGACAAAACACTGGCTGTTTACAACGCTGCCATCGATGCAACAGTGAAAGCAACAGACGGCAAATTCGGCACTTCTACTTCCAAATTGGTAACTGAAACGTTGTTCCCTGCTTTCAAAGCGGATATCGAGAAGAAAGACGTAATATCGCTTAACGTTCACCGTCAATTGCTCGATAAAACGTTGATCAAGGTGTTTGCCCTTGCAACACTTTCAGCAGCCGATGATGTTCAAAAGGTCGCTGCAGCTGAGAAACCTGCGGCAATCATCAAAGGCTACTTCTATTACATGAGCGTATATGGCTACCTGAAAGGTGGAGACGCTCCTGACGCAGATCTCGTATACAAAGCATTCGCTTCCGGCGATGCGAAACAATTCAACTATGATGCGATCAAGAAGGCAATCATCCGTTGTAACATTGCAAAAGTAAGTGCGTACACAATCGAAGTTCTTGAGAAACTCGAGAAGGGCGATGTAGCTGGCGCAGCTGGTACAGGCGGTGAGCTTTATGGTTTCTTCGCTGCTCTTGAGCCGTTCCTTGGTGCAACATACAAAGAAGCGAAATCCCTGACTGACGAAATTCTTGTAGCTTCCGCTGCAGGCAATGCAGATGCAGTTCGCGCAATCGGCTACAAAATGGCTGCTTATGCAGCTACGGTTGACGGCATTTCCTTCAATGTCGGCGACAAAGAAGTAGCGGTATCGGGCACGGCACAAGAAGTAACGCCTTCTTTCATCCAGAAAGCTACCGGCCGTACGCTCGTACCTACTCGTTACCTGCAATTGCTGGGCTTCCAAGTTGATTTCAACAATACGACGAAAACCGCTTCGGTAACGAAAGATGGCGTTACGCTTGCTCTTACAATTGGCAGCGATGCAGTCCTGAAGAACGGCGAGCCTGTTGCAGACTTCAAGCTGGATCAACCGGTAGTTGTAAAAGACAGCGTGACCTACCTGCCGCTCCGCGCCATTGCCGAGCTTTCCGGGAACCATATCTATTTCGAAAAAGGTCATGTTATCGTAATCAAATAGAGTTATTGCAATCCAATAAGTAGGGGCTTTTCGTTTGCCCGCAACCACCGCTTCCCGTCCTCTTTGCAGGGCGGGTTAGCTCATTTTATGAACGGTAAGGAGTGACTCTTCGCATGAATTTGCAAGCCTTTCTCATCACATTTCGCGAAGCGTTCGAAGCCATCTTGATTGTCGGCATTATCATTTCGTACTTAAATCGAATCGGCCAGTCGAAGTGGAACAAGTGGGTGTGGCTCGGGGTTGTTATGGCGATTATCGCCAGCCTTGGCGTAGCCCTGGTCTTCCAAATCGTGCTGGACGGTTATGCGACAATGGGCAGCCGGGAATATTTGCGGATTGGGATTTTGCTGGTATCTGCGGGATTGTTAACCCATATGATCCTGTTTATGAGTAAGCAGAATCGGGAGATGCGAAGTAAGCTGCAGCAAAAAGTAGCGCTTATTCTTACGGCCGGCGGCGCGCTGAATATGATTGTGCATTCCTTCCTTGTTACCCTTCGGGAAGGCGTGGAGACTGTATTTTTCTTTGCTGCCATCTCCTCCGGCGACATTTCCAAGGTGCTGCAAAGCTGGGGAGCGTTGTTCGGGTTAGTTGCGGCGGGCGTGCTTGGGATCGTCGTGTTCAAAAGCAGTAAAAAAATCCAGATCAGCACGTTCTTCAGAATTACGAGCGTATTTCTGATCATGATTGCAGCAGGATTGTTCGTCCAAGCGGTTGGCGTCATGCAGGATTTGAAGCTGATCGGCAGCGTCTATCATACGCCGGGCGGCGAGGTTGGCGCGATGTATGATCTGACCTGGTTCATGCCGGAGCACCCGATAGACGAGACGAACTATATCCGCGATACGGGCCATCATCCGATTCTGAACGGCCAAATCGGCATTTTCTTCAAGGCGTTCCTTGGTTATACCCAAGATCCGTCGCTGGAGGAATTCGTACTCTATTGGATGTACTACGGCTTCGTATTTGTCTTGTTAGCGAGGCAGAAGAAACTTGCAGAGTCGGCAGAGTCGGCGGATAAGAGCGCTTCTATGGAGGGCACTCCGCAAGAAGGCCCAAAAAAGTCGATTGATAAAGATATCACAACTGCAGTGTAGTGAATCGTGTTAGGGGCTCCCTTTCGCCATATTTGGCGCAGAGGGAGCTTTTTTTCGTGTGTTGGGGTAGGGGGCGTCTGCTTGGCTGGGACGGTGTTCTACTATTAACAACTTGACGTGTTTCGGGAATTTCTCATTGAATAATGCGGGATGTGGAATGCGAGGCGTGAGGTGTGAAGAGCGCAGTCCGAACGTTTGGGTGTGAGGTGTTAAGTACAAGGTGCGAACTGTGAGATAAGTTGCGCGATGTGCTGCTCTAGGCACTCGGTATGCGGGCTGCAGAATCCAGAATTCTCTAACGAACGGTAGAGGTCTTATTTGCCCCAAAACAGCTCCAAAAATATTCTAACTAACGGTATAGGTCCTATTTGATGGTTTTTGGTGATTTGGGAATCGATTATTTCAATATAAGACCTCCACGGTTCGTTAGAATTTCGAAGTGCCGGAATTCGGCTAAATAAGACCTCTACGGTTCGTTAGAATTTTGAAGCATCAAGATCCCAGCCCCAAAACGTCTCTCTGCGATTACCTACCCTTTTTCAATAGTTTTATTTGCATAAAATTTCCAACCCATGTACATTCTAATGGGGAAAACCTGCAGATTCTGGCCTTTTTTGTAAAAAGGAAGCGCATCCAACTACATCATAGACGCAAGTGGCAGGGTTTGTTATAATTGTGAGGGAAAATTGACCAAGGCGTCAGCACCTATCCCGCCCTATAGACTCATAACCATGGAGGCGAAATGTGTGGAGAAGTACATCAACAATTACGTGATTGTGACGATCTTCATTCTACTCGGTATCCTACTTCCGGTGGTTGCATTGGCTGTCGGCCGTATACTGCGTCCGCACAAACCGAATGAAGAGAAGAAGACCACTTACGAGAGCGGGAACGAGCCCGTTGGGGAGGGTCAGGTCCGTTTTAATGTGCGCTACTACTTATTTGCGCTCATGTTCGTTATCTTTGATGTCGAAACCGTTTTCCTATACCCTTGGGCCGTTGCGTATAAGCAGCTCGGCTTATTTGTGCTTGTTGAAATGGCCATTTTCACAGGATTATTGTTAATTGGATTACTCTATGCCTGGAAAAAGAAGGTGCTCAAATGGAATTCAATTTAGAGTCGATCACACCTGAAGAACGCAAAGAACTGGAACGCAACGTATTTATGGGGACGCTGGAGGAACTTAAGGCATGGGCTCGGAGCAACTCGCTTTGGCCGCTAACTTTTGGACTGGCGTGCTGCGCGATTGAAATGATGGGTACGGGTGCATCCCACTATGACTTGGACCGATTCGGCGTGATGTTCCGCACATCTCCTCGTCAGTCAGACGTTATGATTGTGGCGGGTACGGTCACGAAGAAGATGGGACCTTTGCTTCGCAGGCTCTATGATCAAATGCCAGAGCCCAAATGGGTAATCGCCATGGGTTCATGCGCGACCGCAGGCGGACCGTATGTGAAATCCTACGCGGTTATGAAGGGCGTCGATCAGATCGTCCCTGTTGATGTGTACATACCGGGCTGTCCGCCGAATCCTGCAGCACTTATCTATGGAATCAATAAGCTTCAAGAGAAGATCCGCTACGAGGCGAAGACCGGGAAGCGGGTGACGAATCGATGAGTGATGATAAAGAGAAGGAACTGGGCCAGAAGGAGCAGCCGAATCAATCGGAGCAATCGGAGAGCGCAGCCCCTGCGGAGGCGCAACCAGCTGAGCCGATAGCAGCGCCGAGCGAACAAGCTGCCGAGCCTGATGTGGCAGCTCCGGTGAGCGAGCCCGCGGCCCAGCCTGATGTGACGGCGCCGGCAAGTGAGCCGGCGGCTCAGCCGGCCGCAGATGCTGCGCCGAGCGAGCAGCCAGCAGTGTCAGCAGCAGCGCCGAGCGAGCAAACTGCCGAGCCTGCTGCGTTAGCTTCGGCAAGTGAGCCCCCAGCGCAACCCGCGGCCGCGACTCCGGCAAGCGAGCCCGCGGCACCTGCGGCGAGCGAACCCGCGGCGGAGCAAGCGTCCGCCGCGCCGGCGAATCCGCCCGCAGCGGAGCAAGCGGCCGTGGATCCGGAGCGCGAAGCGAAGCTGAAAGCTGCCGCGGAAGCGCGTGCAGCACGGGCTGCGGCCAAAGCCGCAGCCGGCGGCGAAGGAAGCGGCGATGCTCCGGCCGGCGATGTCGATGCGGAGAAGGCAGCCAAGATCAAAGCTGCCGAGGAAGCGCGCGCAGCACGGGCGGCGGCCAAAGCAGCAGCCGAGAGCGAAGCCGCTCCGGCTGAACCGAAGCCTCCGTCACCGAAGCAGCCACAGCTGGATGAAGCTTCGGCCCTCATACGTTCACTCGTTTCTGATGATGCCATCGTGGAAGCCTACATAAATGAAATAAACGGTCATATGCCGACGCTTGTCATTCGGACGGATCGTCTGCTAGAAAGTGCCGAGCTGTTAAAGTCGCATGAATCGCAACAATTTGATTATTTGCGGAACTTATCAGGCGTCGATTATGAGACGCATCTGGAAACCGTGTATCACCTGGTATCGCTGCAATCGAAGCGGGAGCTGACTGTGAAAGTGAAGACGGATCGCGACAATCCGCAAATTCCGTCCGTTGTTCCGGTTTGGAACACGGCCAACTGGAATGAGCGCGAAGTGTATGATTTGCTCGGTATTCATTTTCCGGGTCATCCCGACCTGCGCCGCATCATGATGCCGGACGATTGGGTTGGGTATCCGCTGCGCAAAGATTACGAACCGCTAGACCCGGAGGTGTGATGAGCCGTGATTCGTACAGAAGAACTGCTGCTTAACGTCGGCCCACAGCATCCCAGCACGCACGGCGTATTCCGTATTGTCGTCAAGCTGGACGGCGAAGTCATTACGGAAGCAACGCCGGTCATGGGATACCTGCACCGTGGGACCGAGAAGCTTGCGGAGGATTTGAACTATACTCAAATCATTCCTTATACCGACCGGATGGATTACGTCTCGGCGATGACGACCAATTATGTGCTCTGCCATGCGGTAGAGACGATGATGGAGCTTGAAATTCCGGAGCGGGCAGAGTTTATGCGACTGATCGTCATGGAGCTGCAGCGAATAGCCAGCCACTTGGTGTGGTGGGGCACGTATCTGCTTGATATCGGCGCCATGAGTCCATTCCTCTTTGCATTCCGCGACCGCGAGATCATTATCAATTTGTTTAACGAGCTGTGCGGCGCGCGATTAACGTACAATTACATGCGCGTTGGCGGGGTTAAATGGGATGCGCCTCCGGGCTGGATCGAGAAAGTGCGCGAGTTTATTCCTTATATGGAAGGTAAACTCGATGAGTATAACAAGCTCATCAGCGGCAACGAAATCTTCCTGGCGCGGATTAAGGGCATTGGCCGCTACGATGCGCAAACCGCGATCGACTACGGACTCTCCGGTGCGAATTTGCGTTCCACAGGCGTTGACTGGGATTTGCGGAAAGCGAAGCCGTACAGCTTGTACGACCGCTTCGAATTCGATGTACCGGTCGGCAAGAATGGCGATTGCTATGATCGCTACCTGATCCGCCTTGAAGAGATCCGCCAATCGCTTCGCATCTTAAAGCAAGCCGTCGAACAGTTCCCATCATCAGGCGATGTTATGGGCAAGGTTCCGCGCGTTATACGGCCGCCTGCCGGCGAACTCTATGTCGCGATCGAATCGCCGCGAGGCGAGATCGGCTGTCATATCGTATCCAAAGGTAAAGCGGAGCCATACCGGCTTAAATTCCGTCGTCCATCCTTCGTAAACCTGCAAATATTGCCGAAGCTGCTAGTCGGGGAAACCATGACGAACCTCATTACCATTCTGGGCGGCATTGATATTGTCGTAGGGGAGGTTGACTGCTGATGGGATCTTGGCTCGATGAAACATTGACATGGGGAAACGCGCTGCTGTTCTTCCTATGGGGCGTCATCCTGCTCGTGATTGTACTCGGCTTTGTCACCTATGCGATCTTCTTTGAACGGAAGGTTATCGGCTGGATGCAATTCCGGATTGGTCCGAACCGCGTTGGCCCATGGGGGCTGCTGCAATCGGTAGCCGATATTACGAAGCTGCTGATTAAAGAAGATACGATTCCGCGCAAAGCAGACCGGGTGCTTTTCATTCTCGCTCCTGCGCTTGCGTATGTGCCTGCTTTTGCCGTACTGGCGGTTATCCCGTATACGCAAAAGCTATATTTTGCCGACATTAACGTGGGCTTGCTCTATTACGTGGCATTGTCGGGCATCTCGACCATTGCGATCGTACTGGGCGGTTGGTCCTCCAATAACAAATACGCGCTGCTTGGCGGAATGCGTTCCGCTGCACAAATGATCAGCTACGAAGTACCGCTTGTCATTTCCGTAGTCGGCGTCATCATGATGTCTGGCTCGCTTAACCTCCGCTCCATTGCGGAGCAGCAGGGCGACTGGTTCTGGCAGTGGAACTTCATTCCGCAAATTATCGGCTTCGTGATCTTCGTCATTGCGGCGGTATCGGAGCTAAACCGTACGCCATTTGACTTGCCGGAGGCAGAATCGGAGCTTGTAGCCGGTTATCACGTCGAATATAGCGGCTTCCGCTTTGCATTCTTCATGCTGACAGAGTATGTATACGTGTATGCCATTGCGGCACTCACGACGGTATTGTTCCTAGGCGGATGGCATGCGCCGGCACCGTTCCTGACTTGGATCCCGGGGATCATCTGGTTCCTGCTCAAATTCTCGTCGATCGTCTTTTTCTTGTTCTGGATCCGGGCGTCCATGCCGCGTATCCGCGTTGATCAGCTGATGGGACTGGGCTGGAAAGTGCTGCTGCCTATAGCGATTCTGAACGTGTTTCTAACGGCAGTGTATATGGAGTTGTTCGTGAAGTAAGCTTCCGGCTCAGGCAGATCGCTCTGAGAGAAGCGTTTCTAGTAAATATGGCAGTCATGTTCAGGAGGGAACTGGAATGAAAGGTCTCTTAAAAGGGCTTGGTGTTACGCTCAAATCAATGACCGCGAAAAAAGTTACCACTTCCTATCCCGATGTGCCGATCATCATGCCGGATCGCTACCGCGGCATCCAGCATTTTGAGCCGGACAAATGCATCGTGTGCAATCAGTGTGTACGTATATGTCCGACGGAGTGCATTTCGCTTGTAGGGAAAGCGAACCCGGATCCGGACAAAAAAGGGAAGGTCATCGACACCTATGACATCAATTTCGAAATCTGCATTCTCTGCGATCTGTGCACGGAAGTTTGTCCGACCGAAGCGATCGTCATGACGGGGAATTTCGAATTGGCGTCTTACAGCCGGGATGAGCTGTTCAAGGATCTGAAATGGCTGGATGAGAACAACCGCAACGTCCGCCAAGACAATAACAATATCGGTGCCCCTGCAGCGGCCAAGGGGGGCGCGAAATAGACGATGTTCAACTTCAATTTTTCCGGTGAGTTCGTCGCCTTCTTCGTGTTCTCCGTCCTTATCATTAGCGGTGCCGTGCTGATGGTCAGCTTCACCAAAGTCGTACACATGGTCGTCTCGCTTGCGGCTGTATTCATCGGCATTGCCGGGATGTTCGTTCTGCTTGAAGCGGAGTTTCTGGCCTTTGTGCAGGTGCTCATTTACGCGGGAGCGGTCTCCATTCTGATGATCTTCGGCATTATGATGACGAAGCATCAGGAGGCGGAGGCCGAGCGGGTGAAACCGCTTCGCGAAACATTGACGGCAATCGGCGCCCTTGCGCTCTTCGGCATTCTGTTCTATGCCATCCGTCAGTCCGAGTTTCCGGAGCCGGAGCAGTCGCTTATGCAGTCGGGAGACAACACGATGGAGATCGGCAAGCTGCTGTTTACCGGTTATGTCATTCCGTTCGAGCTCGTATCGGTGCTGCTGACGGTTGCCTTTATCGGGGCGATCGTGCTGGCGAAGAAGGAGGCCGAATAGGATGTTATCCTCGTATTTAACAATGGCCGCGATTCTGTTCTGTATTGGACTTTACGGTGCGCTTGTCAAACGGAATGCCGTTATTATCCTGTTGTCCATCGAGCTCATGCTGAACGCAGTTAACCTCAACCTCGTCGCATTCTCCAAGTATGGTGTTGTCCCTTCGCTGACAGGACAAATGTTCACCCTGTTCAGCATTGCCGTAGCGGCTGCTGAGGCGGCTGTCGGTATCGCCGTACTGATTGCGCTGTTCCGCGCGCGCGGGACTGTCAATGCGGATGAGTATGACGAAATGAGGAGGTAACGGCATGGATACAAGTTTCTCACAATCAGCCTGGCTGATTCCGCTCTTTCCGTTCGCGGCTTTCCTGCTGCTGCTTGCCTTCGGGCGCGGACAGCGGATGCTTGGGGTGACGCTCGGCGCAATTAGCTCCTTCGCAGCTCTGGTGCTGTCGATTCTCGTATTGATCGAGCATATGGCAGATGGATCTGCTTATTATCAATATGCGTTCAAATGGATTCAACTCGGCAGCCTCGTGATGAATGCGGGCTTCGAGGTCACGAATTTAACGGCGATTATGCTCGTAGTCGTGACGTTAGTCAGCTTTCTGGTGAATGTATACTCCGCGGGTTACATGAAGAGCGACGAACGGATTTCCGTTTTCTACAGCTATGTAGCGCTGTTTACGTTCTCGATGTTAGGCCTCGTGCTGGCTGATAATATGCTGACGCTCTATATTTTCTGGGAGCTGGTAGGCGTATGTTCGTTCCTGCTGGTCGGGTTCTGGTACAGTAAACCGGAGGCGAAAGCCGCGGCCAAGAAAGCGTTCATCGTGACGCGGATTGGCGATGCGGGCTTGCTCCTTGGTATCTTGCTGCTCTATTGGTACATGCCGGATCATGCGCTTGATTTTGTGGGGATCGGCAATGCCTTTGACGGAGGTACGGGAGTGATCGCGGCGGGAGTAACAACCTGGATTGCGGTATTAATCTTCATCGGCGCTGTCGGCAAATCCGGTCAGTTTCCGCTCCATGTCTGGCTTCCGGATGCGATGGAAGGCCCGACGCCAATCAGTGCGCTGATCCATGCCGCAACCATGGTTGCTGCAGGGATTTATCTCGTTGCACGGACTTTTGATATTTTCCAAGCTTCCCAGACGGCAATGGATATTGTCGCTTATGTAGGCGGCTTTACCGCCATATTCGCCGCTACCATCGGTGTAGCTCAGAATGATATCAAGCGAATTCTCGCTTACTCTACGGTCAGCCAGCTAGGTTATATGATGATGGCTCTTGGTCTTGGCTCGATGACGGGCGGCATTTTTCATCTCTTCACCCATGCATTCTTCAAAGCACTGCTCTTCCTCGGAGCGGGCAGCGTCATTCACGCCGTACATACGCAAAACATTCACGAGATGGGCGGCTTAAGCTCCAAAATGCGCATTACCACCTGGACATTCGGTATCGGAGCGCTCGCGCTTTCCGGTATTCCGCCGTTCTCCGGCTTCTGGTCTAAGGATATGATTCTCAATACGGCGCTTCACGAGAAACCGGTGCTCTTCGTGGTCGGCGTAGTAGCGGCCTTCTTCACCGCATTCTATATGTCGAGGCTGTTCTTCCTCGTCTTTATGGGCAAGCCGAAGGGCGACCATGCCCATGAGTCACCGTCCTCGATGACGATTCCGTTAATGATCCTAGCCGTTCTCGCGGTTGTGGCAGGGTTTATTCAAACGCCTTGGAACGACACATTTGGAACCTGGTTAACGGACGGTGCCGAGCAGGAGCACGGCGGCGGCGGTCTCGTTATGGTCATTTCCGCGGCTGTCGGTCTGCTAGGTTTGTATCTGGGCTGGCTGGTCTTCGTTAAAGGAACTATTGCACGCGATGCCGTATCTTCAAGAGCGCCATGGCTGGTAAGGCTCCTTGAGCACAAATATTACATGGATGAGCTGTACGACATGCTGCTGGTACGTCCGCTGCGCGGGCTCGGCCAGCTGCTGAATATGGTGGATGACTACGTAGTTGATGGACTTGTTCGCGTAGCTGGCGGAACGGCAGTGCTGTTTGGCCGCGGCGGAACAAGGCTGCAATCGGGGCAAATCCAAACCTACGGTCTGGTTACGCTGCTGGGTCTCGTCGTTCTCATTGTCGCAATCGTCGGAAGGAGGTTCTGGTAATGCTGGCTGATCTTCCGATTCTATCTCTCATTACATTTTCGCCGCTGCTGGGCATTCTGGTGCTTCTGCTTCTACCTAAGCATCGCAGCCGCTGGCTGAAGGTGGCTGCGATCTCGGCTACGATTCTTCCTTTGCTGCTGTCGTTATGGCTGTATGCCGATTATGACGGCACCAAGGGTGGAAAGGTCTATGAAGAGACGGCAACTTGGATCAATACCTCGCTTAACAAAGAAGCGGTAGGCGACGTAAGCTCGTATTCGTTCTCCTTCCAATATCATATGGGCGTAGATGGTCTATCGCTGCCGCTGCTGCTGCTCACAGCGATTGTGGGTGTCATGGCTGCGCTGGCTTCCGTACATGTGAAGAAACGCTGGAAATCGTTTTATATCTGGTTCTTGCTGCTTGAGATCGGGATGATAGGCGTATTCCTGGCACGCGATGTCTTCTTATTCTTCGTCTTCTTCGAAATGACCCTTATTCCGATGTTCTTCTTAATCGGGATCTGGGGGTATATGAACCGCGAGAAAGCGGCGAATAAGTTTCTTCTCTATAACGGGATCGGTTCTGCGATCATGCTGCTAGCGTTCGTTCTTCTTGTTTCAACGGCAGGTTTCCAAGTGGAGCAGCTGCCGGATAAACAGCAGACGAACCTGAGCTACAGCGGCAGCTACGAAGTGATCAGCTCGAATCTGACGAATCCGGACTCCTATGTGAATATGTCGCCGGATCAGATGCAAGGACAGGATAATCCGCTCTATCTCTCGGAACGGATGCGCTGGGTCATCTTCTTATTGCTGCTGATCGCATTCGGTATTAAGCTGCCGATCTTCCCGTTCCATACGTGGATGCTGCAGGTACATGCCGAAGCGCCGCCTTCCGTCGTTATGATCCACTCCGGTGTTCTGCTCAAGATGGGGGCATATGGGTTACTCCGATTCGGGGTATTCATGTTCCCGGGGGTGGCGAAGGATTGGGCGGTGGCGCTTGCCATACTCGGTGTCGTCAATATTCTGTATGGCGCGATACTCGCGCTCGTGCAGAAAGAATTCAAACTCGTGCTAGCCTACTCCTCGATTAGCCATATGGGGATCGTGCTGCTCGGGATCGCTTCCTTTAATGAAATCGGGCTGAACGGCGCGCTCATACAATTGATCTCGCACGGCTTTATCTCCGCGCTGCTGTTCTTGGTAGTTGGCAGCATCTACGAGCGTACTGGGTCGACTGAGCTGAAGGATCTCGGCGGTTTGGCGAGAAGCATGCCGTTTATGAGCGGCATTCTGCTGACGGCTGGTATGGCTTCGCTCGGGTTGCCGGGCTTGTCCGGATTCGTGGGCGAGTTCCTCTCGTTCCTGGGACTGTTTGATTCCATGCGCGTGATTACGGGCATTGCGGTACTCGGCGTTATTCTAACCGCGATCTATGTGCTTCGGAGTATACTTGGCATTACCTTCGGCTCGATGCCGGAACGGTTCGGGGCAGCACGGGATGTGCGCCTTGTTGAAGCGGTGCCGATGATTACGCTGCTAGCTTTCATCGTACTGATCGGGGTGTACCCGGCTGTTCTGACGGAGCCGATGAAGCATGGCTTTGACATGCTGCTTCAGCAACTTACAGAGAAGGCGGGGAGGTAGACGATGGACGTCGCACAACAACAGCTGCAATCGCTCACCTGGAGCGATGCGGCCTATCTCGCCCCGGAATGGATATTGATCGCCTTTACGATAGTGCTGGCTGTACTGGATTTATTCCTGCCGCGCCGTTCGTCCATTATTGGTTGGTTGACGCTGGGCGGCATTCTGACCTCGCTTGGTTTTGTCGTATGGCGGATGCTGGATATGGCTTCGAAGGCGTCGGATGCGGAAGCAGCCGGTCAACCAACGAGCACTGTCATTCGAATCATGGCTGACAGCTACCGGATCGATTATTTCTCCAGCATGCTCAAAATCGTGTTCCTGGTGGCAACCGCACTTATCGTGCTGATGAGTCTGGGCACGGTGAAACGGTCTGACATCGTGGATAAAGGCGAATTCTATTACTTGCTTCTTCCGGCAGTCGTCGGTGCCATGATTATGGCTTCCTCGGGGGATCTGATCACGCTCTACATCGGGCTCGAGCTGTTAAGTATTACGACTTATGTGCTTGTCGGGATTCGCAAGCAGGCGGTGCAATCGTCTGAGGCCGCGTTTAAATACGTTGTGACCGGCGGTATTTCTTCGGCACTGATCCTGTTCGGGATGTCGTATCTCTATGGCATCACAGGAGCTACGAATCTTGGCGCGATTGCGCAGGGGGTTCAACAGCATGCGGCCGACTTCCCGGCACTGCTGTATGTCGGCTTCTTCTTCATCTTAGCGGGTCTTGGCATCAAGATCGCCGCCGCACCGTTTCATTACTGGGCAGCGGACGTCTACCAAGGAGCGCCTACGCCGATTACAGCTTTCTTGGCTGTTGTCTCGAAAGGCGCGGCGTTCGCGGTTATTTTCCGTCTCGTGTACAATGTGGCTTTCTACGCTTCATCGCCGGATAAGCCGATTGCGGATGATATTTTCCTAGCGTTAAACGTGATGGCGGCCGCTGCGATGCTGGTCGGATCCACAATGGCGCTTCGCCAATTTAATGTGAAACGGCTCATTGCTTTGTCCGGTGTTGCGAATGCGGGTTATCTGCTCGTTCCCCTTGGGCTTTCGCTCAAAGGGATGCACGCCTCCAACTTCGGTGAGTTTATCTTCTATCTTGCGGCTTACCTATTAATGACAATCGGTTCGCTCACCGTATTTACAGCGGTTAGCAAGTCGGCCGGAAGTGACGAGGTAGGGGCCTTCTCAGGGCTCTATTACAGGGCACCGTGGACCGCAGTGGCGATGGTCGTCTTTGTCCTCTCATTAGCCGGTCTGCCGATTACAGGCGGTTTCTTCGGGAAGCTGTTTATCTTGCTTGGCGCGGCGCAGTCTCATCTCTACTGGATTGCGGCCATTATGGTCGTGAGCAGCGTAATCTCGTACTATTTCTACTTCGGCATCATCAGGCAAATGTTCATGCGCGCTACCATCGATCATGAAGTGCAGGTTCCGGTCACAAGCGGAATCGTCATCTGGCTGTGCGCGGTTGCAACCGTGGTGCTCGGTATCGTGCCAAGTCCGGTGCTGAACTGGATTAACGCGCATTTCTCGATTGTGAATGATCTGTTTGTACGATAGCGAGGCAGCGAAGCAGGGTTAGGTTAGGGTCGAAAGGACGAGGGCGGACCTGCGGGTCCGCTCTTTTTCTATGTTAAACTAAGGGGAATGGCGCCCGACGTATGGACAAACCGGACAAGTTATCATCTTACCTGAATTTTCGGGGGTCTGCTCGTCCTAGTTCTTTGTTCTCGGAGTTCAATGAATCTTTAGATTAAGTCAGGCTATAAGGCGCATAAACATCGGAGTAAACGGCTTATAAAGCAGGACTATCGACCTTTTAATTGGTGTTTCTACAAATTCCTTAAAGGAGAATGGGACTCCGGAAGCGAAACGTTTCAGATCACGGGCTGCGGGTTAAAGGCAGACTATGATGATCAACTCCAATGGGGAATCTATCTATTGTATGAGACCGAAAGGGACAGTCGATGTTATGCCAACACTAGGCTGTAGTGAAGATACGTTTAATTCTGCGGTGCGCCACGCCGGCGGCCGCATCTGTGCCGCGGCCGCGTTTGCGCCGCGCGCGCTGATGCACGCTGCGCTCGCAGCGCTGCTGCTCTGGAGCGCCCCTGCGGGTGCGGCATCCGCCGCCGCCGCAGGGGCCGCTCCCGCGGCCTTGCCGCCTGCGGCGGCCACCGCCGGCCCGCACGGCGCGGCCGCGGGCAAACCCGCCGCCGCCGGCGGCCAAGATGAGCCCGCGCCCACCGGCGGCTGGCTCATCAAATGGCGCGACCCGGCGCTGGCGAAGCCGCTGCCGGGCACGCGCCTGCTCCGCCGCCTGGCGATGCCGGCGGCGGGCGCGGTGGACGTTGTCCGCCCCGAGGACCCGGGGGCGGACACGTCCGAGTGGCTCCTCCGGCTGCAGCGGATGCCGGAGATCGCTTACGCCCAGCCGATCAGCAGCGTCAAGCTGCTGGCTGCGCCGGCGAGCAATGATCCAGAGCTGCCGAAGCTGCTGCATCTGGATCAAATCGGAGCCAAAACCGCCTGGACGAAGGTGCATGATCAGCTGGATCTGACCATTGCGCTTATCGATACCGGCGTCGATTTGGATCACCCGGATCTCAAGAACAATCTGGTGGCCGGCACGAATCTGGTCGACCCGGGCAAACCGCCCGAGGATGACAACGGTCACGGGACGGCTGTAGCCGGAGTTCTTGCGGGGGAAGGGAACAATAAAGAGGGCATTGCAGGCATTCTATGGCGTGCCAAGCTCATGCCGATTAAAGCGCTGGATGCCGATGGCTTCGGCGATGAAGAACGATTGGGCAAAGCGATCGTCTATGCGGTCGATCACGGAGCCCGGATTATCGTCCTCTCCGTGGGTCTTTATCGCTATTCCCCTTACCTCCGCGACATCGTGCAGTACGCGGAGTCTAAAGGGGCACTGCTTGTAGCTGCCAGCGGGAACGACGGGCTGGCGCTGGGTTCGAAGGCCGAAGTGAAATATCCGGCCGCTTACGCTACGGTACTTGCTGTGGCCGGTGTTGACGCGGACGGGAAACCGGAGCCGCGCTCCAATGCCGGACCGGAGATTGATATTGCGGCACCATGGCATGTCTATACGACGGCACTGGGAGGCGGGTACAAGCATGAAGAAGGCACCTCGATGGCTGCACCTCAGGCAGCAGCTGCAGCAGCGCTCGTATGGGCGGTACATCCCAGCTATAAACCATACCAGGTACGTGCTTTGCTCAGACAGACGGCAAGAGATATTGGCAAACCGGGGGTGGATGATGCTAGCGGCTACGGCCTGCTTCAGATTGACCGTGCTGTAACGGGCGTGCTTCGAGCAGATGGCTACGAGCCGAACGACACCAGGCAGACATCGCGTAAGTTTCCGCTTGGTAAACGGATCGCGGCCGAACTTGCAGGTGGCCGGGATAAGGATTGGTATACGCTTGATGCGCCCTACGATGGTGTGATTTCCCTTCAGTTTCAAGGGCTCCTCGCCGGAGGGGAGACATCGCCGATCCTCCAGCTGACCCATGTTGCGGGGGGCGCAGTGCAGGGCACAAAAGTTACGAAACTAGGCAACCAAACCGTGGAATGGAACGTTAAGAAAGGGAGGAATGAATTTGAGCTCCGCTTCTTCGACCAAACAACCAAGCAGCGGCTGCCTTATTTGCTAACCTCCTCCTTTGAGATTGCCCCGGATGCTTACGAAATCAATGATAAGCAGTACCAAGCGTTTACGCTGAAGCCGCAATCCCAGCAGGTGAAGGGTAATTTCCATCAAACAGGGGACCGCGACTGGTACGCCATTCATTTTGAAACGGGGGGCACGCTCAAGCTCTCGCTGTCGACCGACTCCGCACGGATTGATCCCGCACTCGCCTTTGGGCGGCAGGGGGAAGAACTGCAGGAAACCGACGAGAACAGTGAAGGGGAAACGGAAACCTCGGAGCTGATCCATGTTACTCCGGGTATCTACTACATACGCGTTCACAACGGAATGTCGGCGCAGGCCGGGCCGTCTGCTGCGGCGTATACACTGAAGATAGAGCTGATTTCTAAATATACGGATCCCAACGAGCCAAACAACAAATCGTATGAAGCAACAGGTGTTGCCAAAGGTTCTGACTATTGGGGTGTCATGGGTGCCGATGATGCCGACTGGTATCAATTGCGCCTTGGAAGTGAAAGTGTGTTATCCGTGCAGGTTAACGGTATTCCGAGTGGAATCCGAATGAAGGCGGAGGTGTTCGATAAACGGCAGAAGCCGTTATTTACCTTGCAGTCCGCAAAGAATGAAACCGGCATGGTCAAAGAGCAGCGCGTACAGGCAGGCCTGTATTACGTCAAAGTGACGGCGAGCAGCAGCTTTGACAGACAGTACTATGGCTTTCGGATGGATGCTGAGCCGGTCGTAGCGGGATTCCGCGATATCACCGGTCACTGGGCAGCGGATACGATAGTTGCGCTGAGCAAGGAAGGCATCGTGGAAGGGAGCGGCAATTATCGCTTCTACCCGAATAAGAGCATTACACGAGCAGAAGCTATATCCATGCTGGTGAGGGCGCTGAATCCGAGTGCGAGTACAGGACCGAGCTTTACCGATGTAACGACCAAGCACTGGGCGTACGCCGCCATTACGAAAGCTTCGGGAACCGGATGGGTCGGTGGTTATCCCGGAGGAGCCTTTGGTCCCGGCAAGCCGATAACCCGTGAAGAAATGGCGGTTATTTTGCTCCGGGCCCTACAACTGAATAGTTCTCGTCCCTACGTATCCCCATTCGTGGATGTGAAGCTGACGCGCTGGTCCGCACCGGCTATTCAGACGATGAAGCAGCAAGAGCTGCTCGGGGGCTACCCGGATGGCAGCTTCAAACCGGAGCAGACGGCAAGCCGAGCGGAGTTCGCTGCGCTGCTGCTTCGGGCAATGAATAGGTAGAATTTGTAACAGGGAGTCAATCAGATGGATCACTTAGCCGCTAACGCCGGTATACATGCACTTATTTCCATTGTTGTTGAGCTATTCAGCATTGCAATGGCTTGGATTGTCTTGCAGGAGCTGAAGTTTGACACCATCCTGAAGCGGCCGCGCAGCTCGCAGGCACGCATTTTGCAAATTATGCTCGCCATTGTCTTAGGGCATGGCTTTGCCGGCTTCGTACTTGATTACTGGAACTGGTCGGGCTTGCTGAAGGGAATTGTCGAATAACAAGATGGCAATATGTCAACAATGGGTAGTATATGACGGTACGAAACGAGAAATAGGCTGCGAAGACTATAAAAAATGCCATTTCAGGCGCAGGTTCGACAGGTAGAAAATAACGCTTGTCGTTTCTTGTAAACGGGTGGTAAGATGTAGGTTGGGTACGGAGCGCCGTACCATTAATTGTGCATAAGACCAGAATCTACTGCACGCGGAGGGAAACCTAAAGATGAGCAAAATAATCGTCCGCGGCGGCCAGCGACTATCCGGAAATGTTCGTGTAAGCGGAGCAAAGAATGCCGTATTACCGATTCTCGCTGCCACGTTACTTGCAAAGGAAGGCGAGAGCGTCATCCATGACGTGCCTAATTTAGACGATGTAATCACCATTCAACAAGTGCTTGCCGCACTAGGCGGTAAGCTGACATATGACAATGAAACCATGCGGATCTCCGCAGCTAATTTGACTTCGTTTGAAGCTCCTTATGAATGGGTGCGCAAGATGCGTGCATCGTTCCTCGTTATGGGTCCGCTTCTGGCTCGTCTAGGCCGCGCGAGAATTTCTCTCCCCGGTGGATGTGCGATCGGCACACGCGCCATTGACCAGCATTTGAAGGGCTTCGAGGCTATGGGCGTCGAAATCGTTCTGGGTCAAGGCTTCATTGAAGCACGCAAAGAAGGCAAGCTGAAGGGCGCCAAGATTTATCTGGATGTAGCCAGCGTTGGCGCAACAGAGAATATCATGATGGCGGCTGTACTTGCCGAAGGCACAACATCAATTGAGAATGCGGCGAAGGAGCCGGAGATCGTTGATCTTGCCAATTACTTAAATGCCATGGGCGCGAAGGTTCGCGGAGCAGGCACAGGCATTATTCGTATTGAAGGCGTGGAAGAGCTTAAAGGCGCTCAGCACACGGTTATTCCGGACCGCGTCGAAGCGGGTACGTTTATGATCGCGGCGGCTATGACAGGCGGCGACGTTCATATCGACGGCGCAATCGGCGAGCACTTGGCACCGGTGATCTCCAAGCTTGAAGAAATGGGCGTAGCGATTACAGAAACAGACAACGGTCTGCGTGTAGTGGGTCCGAAGAAATTGAAGTCCGTAGACGTCAAGACGTTACCATACCCAGGATTCCCGACAGATATGCAGTCGCAGATGATGGCGATCCTGATGATTGCCGAAGGCACGAGCATTGTGACGGAGACGATTTTTGAGAACCGTTTCATGCATGTCGAGGAATTCCAGAAGATGAGTGCGCAGATCAAGATCGACGGCCGCATGGCTATCGTAAGCGGCAATACAGCACTTACCGGCGCTAAAGTAACCGCTACCGATCTTCGTGCAGGTGCGGCGCTTATATGTGCGGCGCTTTGCGCAGACGGTGAGAGCGAAATTACGGGTCTTCACCACGTAGATCGCGGGTATGTCGATATTACCGGTAAACTGGCAGCGCTTGGCGCGGATATCCACCGTATCGATCCCGTACCGGCTGAGCCTGTGTATTCGAAAGTACTCGAAGGCGTTGCTGCGGTTCTGGAGGAACCGGTTGTTGTAGCGGCAATGTCCGCAGAGCCTGTGAAGCGCGAGAAAGAAACGCCTCGCTTGAAGGTTCAACCTACTTGGGCATAAGATACATTCATAACACATAACCGATGAAGCTGCCTCAAAGTCACTTGTGACTAATGAGGCAGCTTTTTGTTTTGAGCAGCATTGCCGTTACTATCTCCCCCTCCCACCTCGAAGGAAGCTTGAGCGTCCGGAAATCGAACGCTCAACCTCGAAACCACGCCGATCTCGAGATGCTGTAACGAATCGTACAGGGCTTATTTGCACCAAAATAGCTATAAAAAAATTCTAACGAATCGTGAAGGCCTTATTTGACGATTAATGGGTAATTCGGAGCCGATTTCACCCCAATAAGACTCCTACGATTCGTTGGAATTTCGGAGACGAGAAATTCGGCCTAATAAGGCCTCTACGGTTCGTTAGCGTTGAAACGGCAAGCCGCTCCGACCCGCCCTAAACGCTTCGCAGTTCGGAATCGTCAAACCAAGGTTCATCCTCATCCTCGCATCCTCGCAACAATCTCTTCTCCCTTTTCGGTACTATCCTACTTTTCCGGTTCATAGACTGTAGCAAAATGTGAATTGCGAGAAATGAGATTAGCAGAACAGGAAGGAGCAGCAGATGGAGCGTATGAGATGGCGGACAGGCAGTCCGAGGAGCCGGTGGTTGAGAGGCTGGTTGTTGTGGTTTACATGGGGGTTGCTGCTTGTCGTGTTGGTGAAAGGGGCTGTCTATCTCCTCGATGATAGGGATGCCGCTGCCACAGGAGGCGGGCCTGGCCGATCGACGGAGCAGCAAGTGCCCGGGGAAGTGGCGTCAGAGCACAACGAAGTAGAGGAAAGCGCAGAACCGAGCGAGACGGACAAGCAGCCGGTGAAGGAACAGCGATCGGTGGAAGCTTCAACCGTGATCAAGAACGGCAGTAAAGGGCTGAAGACGCTGAGCGCCTATGACCGAATGTGGGTTAAGGTCTACCTCACCAAGGAGAAGCGGATTGAGAAAATGCCCATTGAACTGTATGTACGCGGTGTGCTGGCCGGCGAGATGCCGATTGATTTTGAACTGGAGGCGTTGAAAGCGCAGGCGATCGCAGCCCGAACTTATATCTATAAACGAATGCAATTTAATGACCATAGCGGGCTGAGCGGTGAAGCGGAGCAGGCGGATGTGAACGATACGGTGATGAATCAAGTGTATGTGCCTCTAGGCGCGCTTCTGTCGCGTTGGAGCGGGACGACCAAGGAAACGAACCTGAAGAAGCTCAATGAAGCTGTAGAGCAAACGAAAGGGCAAATCGTGACGTACGAGGGGGAGCCGATCCAAGCGGCCTTTTTCTCCACGAGTAACGGATATACAGAGAATGCTTCGGATTATTGGGACCTTGATCTTCCTTACTTGCGCAGCGTAGCCAGCCCGTGGGACAAGGCTATTTCCCCCAACTACAAAGAAACCGTAACCCTGACGCTGAACGAATTCAGCAACAAGCTTGGCGTAAAGAAAAGCGCGGTCCGTCAGATGCGGATTCTGGATACGACAGCGGGCAAACGCATTAAGACGGTTATGGTCGGCAGGGAGATGCTGAGCGGCCGAGAGATTCGAGAGAAGCTTGGCCTGGCCTCCTCCCAGTTTAATTGGACGATCCTCGATGATGATATCCAAATCACCACTTTCGGCTATGGCCATGGGGTCGGAATGAGTCAGTGGGGAGCAAACGGGATGGCTCAAAACGGCGGAACGGCAGCGGACATTCTCGCACACTATTATTCGGGGACGCAGCTATCGAAGGCGAAAGGGCTGGTAGAATAGCATATCCGCCGCCCCTAGCTTCTCTAACAATCTCAAAAAATGTTAAACCCTCACGTATAAACTGCTAGGTTGTGGCAACAATGGCTAGTGAGGTGATCGAACAATGAGTGATAACAAATCAAAGTTCAATGAAGAAGCTCCCAAAAATGTAGTGGGAGGCACTGCCGTCAAACCATCTGCATGGAGAAAGCTGCTTTCGAAGAAGTGGGCAGCACCGTCAGCATTCCTAGCCGCGGCAGCAATTATCGTAACCTTAATGTGGCTCTATGGGGGAGCTGGGGAAACTAGTAACAAGCCAGCCAGCACCGACGTAGAAGTCTCTCAAGGTACGACGGATGGAATGACAGCAGAGCAACTGCCGGCAGATGATGAAGCTGTGAACTCATCGGAGTCAGAACTGATGAAATGGCCTGTTGACCGCAGCCAGCTGGATGTTGTAGCGCCGTTCTATGATGCGAAAGCTTCCGGCGAAGAGCGTCAAGCGGCTTTGATCCAATCGGGCAACACGTTCGTAACGAATATGGGGATTGACTTCGCGAAGAACGATACGGCATTTGATGTCATGGCAGCACTGAGCGGCCGCGTCATCGTATCCGAGAAACACCCGCTTAACGGCAACATTGTCGAGATCAAGCATGCGGACGGAATCGTAACCGTCTACCACAGCTTGAGCGACGTCCAAGTTAAAGTGGGCGATGAAGTTAAGCAAGGTACGGTTATTGCGAAAGCCGGCAGAAGTGAGCTGGAGAAAGAACTGGGCGTCCACATGCACTTTGAAGTGCGCAAGGACGGCAAAGCGGTTAACCCAAATACGTTTATCACAACTGATTCCGCAAGCGCAACCGAGAACTAGAAGCAAGCGGAGTGCTTAGAAGGCAGGATACAATCCTGCCTTCTTTTTTTATGTTCATTTGCGGCCTTCTTGGGCCATTTGGAGCGGATAAGTACGCGTTTCTGAAAATAATTGCTGTTCTTTGGGCTTGTCACGCTTGGACACAAAGAATATATACCCGTACCCCTCATATAATGTACCAAACTATCTCGAGTAGGGAGGCGGGAGCGTGCACGATTACATCAAAGAACGGACCATAAAAATCGGCCGTTGCATCGTCGAGACGAAGCACACGGTGCGGACGATCGCTAAAGAATTTGGCGTCTCCAAAAGCACAGTGCACAAGGATTTGACCGAGCGATTACCGGAAATAAATCCCGATTTGGCAGACCAGGTCAAGCACATTCTGGAATACCACAAATCGATCCGGCACCTGAGGGGAGGAGAAGCAACCAAAATCAAGTATAAGAAGAGCTCAGGACGTAAGCGCGAGGTTCTTGCCGCAGCAAAATCGTAAGCGATTTTTTCTACAAAAATAGAGGAATTTCGTACATTTCAGCGAATACTAAACAAGATGATCATTGCATCGATTACTAAAGACGATTGTTTTGTGAGTACATGCGTAAGTTTGTATATGCGGCACTCGTCATTCGCCCTGGAGGAATTAGAGACCTTATGTTCAGCAAGGATATTGGGATTGATTTAGGAACAGCTAACGTGTCCATTCATGTAAGAGGGAGGGGCGTTGTACTTGATGAGCCTTCTGTCGTCGCGATTGAGAGCGAGACGAAGCGCGTGCTTGCAGTAGGTGAGGAAGCGCATCGGATGGTAGGACGGACCCCTGGTAACATAATCGCCATCAGACCGCTTAGAGACGGTGTTATCGCTGATTTTGAAATTACGGAAATTATGTTGAAGGCATTTATCGATCGCGTGGGCGGCCGTTCTTGGTACAGTCGCCCCCGTATTTTAATTTGCGCACCAACGAACATCACATCGGTGGAACAGAAGGCGATCCGCGAGGCTGCAGAGCGCAGCGGCGCCAAGGATGTCTTTCTTGAAGAGGAGCCTAAGGCAGCTGCAATTGGCGCGGGCATGGATATCTACCAGCCGAGCGGCAATATGGTTGTTGATATTGGCGGCGGTACAACCGACGTGGCCGTGCTTTCCATGGGCGACGTTGTGACCGCCTCTTCGATTAAGGTCGCAGGGGACAAGTTTGACGAAGCGATCATGAAATACATCAAGAACAAGTACAAGCTCTTGATCGGGGAACGGACAAGCGAAGATATTAAGATCAAGATCGGTTCCGTTTACGATAATGGTTTCAGACAAGAGATCGATATTCGCGGCCGGGATATGGTTACAGGCTTGCCGCTGACCGTGACGATTTACTCGGAAGAAGTGCGTGAAGCGCTTTGGGAACCGGTATCGTCCATTGTGTCCGCAGCTAAGTCCGTACTGGAACGGACTCCGCCGGAATTATCGGCCGATATTATTGACCGCGGCGTTATCTTGACCGGTGGCGGCGCACTGCTGGGCGGCCTTGATGCATTGCTGGCTGAAGAGCTTAAAGTACCCGTTCTGATTGCTGAAGACCCGATGCACTGCGTTGTTAAAGGAACAGGCTTGCTGCTTGACCATTTAGACCGTTCACCGCGCAGAGAGAACGGAAGACGCTAAACGATAAACGGTTGAATGGCTGCATGCAGGAATGTTCGGGTAGGACGCCTTTAGGGGGGCGTGCCAAGGGACAAGCTTTTGTACGCAATAGTTAGTTCAAAAGTCATGCAATCGTTCTATTCATCGTGAGGATGGGTTAACCGATATATATAACGTAGGTAACCGATTCAGTACGTTGAGCGCTCAGGAGGTAGCTTCATGCTAAGAGGTCTATATACAGCTGCATCAGGCATGATTTCGCAGCAGCACCGGCATGATACAGTAACGAATAATATTTCAAATTTAAATACACCTGGTTATAAAGAGAAGAGCGCGGTTACGCACTCCTTTCCAGATATGCTGCTGCGTTTGGCCGGCGTCCAAGACGGCGGAGGCCGTGTAGTAGGAAAGCTGAACACCGGGGTGTTCGCGGAAGAGAGCCTGCAGATCAACCTGCAGGGCGATTTGATGCAAACGAACCAGTTCAGCGATTTTGCCATTGTATCGGACATTGAAGTGCCCGGCATGACGTTTGACGGATCGGGCAAAGCGATGTCAGCGGACGGAAACTACGTGTTCCAGCCGCAGGCATTCTTCACCGTTCAGAATACGAACGGTGAAACTCGTTATACGCGTGATGGTCAATTTAAGCTCGATGACGAAGGCTTTCTGACGCTGCCGGACGGCTCCCGCGTACTTGGCGCTAATGAGAAGCCGTTCCAGCTGCCGGCAGGCATGACGTTTAACAAGCTGACGTTGACGAGCGACAATCAGTTGGTTGATCCGGAAACGGGTCAAAGCGCCGGTCAACTGCTTATCTCTGTTGTGGATAATCCGAATAACCTTGTGCGTGAAGGGGACGGGAAGTTCAAGCTTGGCGATGAGTCTGTTGGCGTTCGGACGATGACCGCAGGCGATCGGGTAGAGCTGAAACAGGGCTACGTCGAGCGCTCTAACGTGGATTCGGCACAGTCAATGGTTGACTTGATGTCGGCGGCGCGCGCCTATGAAGCGAATCAGAAGGTTATTCAATTTTATGATAAAAGCTTAGATAAAGCGGTTAATGAGATTGGCAGAGTATAACCACTCGCAAGCAATGCTTAACGATGCACAGCAGGGGAGGCTACTGAATTGAATGGTTCGATGATTAATGCGATGGTGTCCATGAATGGGCTGCAGCAGAAGCTGGACTTGCTTGCCGACAATATTGCCAATGTGAATACAGTCGGCTATAAGCGCAAGACCGGCACTTTTGAAGATTTGCTGACTACGCTGAAGAAGCAGCCGGAGGTGTTTGATCAACCCGGACGTCTGACTCCGCTTGGTTTCAACCAAGGCTGGGGCTCGCGTCTGACGATGATTCAACCGGATTTCTCCCAAGGACCGATTCAACAAACGGACCAACCCCTCGATGTAGCTATCGAAGGCAATGCGTTGTTTGAGGTGACGGTTAATGCCGAAGGTGATCTTGGTTATACACGCGGTGGCTCGTTCCAGACCACGTTTACGCGGGACGGCGTCAATATCCTGACAACCAAAGAAGGCTACCCGATCTCGTCTGTAGATGGCAATCCGATTGAAATACCTGCAGAGATGAAGGAAGTCAGAATTGATCCGAATGGCAGCATCATAGGTACGCTCCCATCCGGTGAAATTGTTCAGATGGGGCAGCTGAAGCTGGTTCAAGTGGACAAGCCTTCCCTCTTGTCGCAGGTAGCAGACAATTTGTTCGCCATTGCGGATGGATTTCAGGTCAATGATGTCATGCATAATGTTACAGCGAGCGCCGAATCTAAGATCGCAATAAAACAAGGTTTTCTGGAGCAATCTAATGTCGTCTTGTCCGACGAGATGACGGAATTGATTAGCGTGCAAAGAGCTTATCAGCTCAGCTCAAGGGCATTATCTTCCAGTGATACAATGCTGGGCCTTGCAAACAATTTGCGCGCCTAGGAAATGAGTGAATGCGTATGGATGCAAAGAAAGAAACAGCGGCTGGTTTAGATGGAGTTTCTCAAATGGAGCGTTCTAGTCTGATGAACCCCGCGCCTGCAAGCGAGAGGCAGCGACAGAGCGGTACGACATCCTCTGAGCGCGATCTCGAAGCTGCTAAAGGCAAGACATCAGCGCGCAAGAAACGTAATCCGGCTCTTCGGGCTTTACTGTGGACGCTTCGCAAGAGTATCGTTCCCATTCTGTGCATCGCAGCCGTGCTCGGCGGCATGTACATGGGCTATACGATAATCGGCAAGCGGCCCGGAGACGAAGTGTTCGAAATTGCCACTTGGAAGCACATGTACGATCTAGTGTTTGCTGACTAATAGAAGCCTGCTCATTCGAGCAGGTTTTTTGATTTTCAATTCTATTCCACGCCGCATAAATAAGCACCTCCCCGAATATCATCGGACTACCATAGTAGTTGGCGATGAACACTTCGAAGGAGGTGCTTTTGGTTTACTGTTTAATTCTTATTTTACGGTTACGCGGATACTGATGGATTTGCCGTCAAATGTCGCTCTTACCATCGTGCTTCCTTTGCCGACTGCCGTAATGACGCCAGCTTCTACCGCAGCTACTTTATTGTTGCCGACCGTCCATGCTGCGCTCTTCGTTACATCCGTGATACGACCGACATCGTATTCAGCCGTAACTTTAACGGTTTCTTTGCCTTCTGCAGCAAGAGTAAGGGACTTAGCCGACGAAGTCAGCTTCTTCACCTTAGCAACGACCGTAATGGCAACCTCGATCGATTTGCCTTGATACGTGCCTGTCAGCTTGCCGGTACCTTCAGTCAACGCTTTTACAGTGCTTCCTTTAATAGAAGCAAGTGTTTCAGGGTTCATTGTCCAATTCATCTTGGAGCTTAGGGAAACCGACTTACCGCTCTTATAAATCCCTGTTACTTTAAGGTTTTTGGTGCGGGAGATGTTCAGCGAAAGACTGCTTGAATCGACGAACAGCTTCGTAATTTCCTCTTCAATGGTTACCCGGATCGTAGTTGACTTCCCAAGGTAGGAAGCAGTAAGGGTAACGCTCGAGGCTTGCAAGCCTCTCATATTCGGAGCTTTCACGAGCAAGTTGGCGGAGGAGCTCTTCCAAGTGACAAGGCTCGTTACGTCTTCCTCTTCGCCGCTTTCATACATGAGCGTGATAACCGGCAGCTTCACTTCTTTGCCAAGTACAACGGAAGCATTGGTTTGATCCGGTGTCAGCATAAGCGGTTTCTCGTGCACGACTACAGTAACGGTGACCGTCTTGGATTGAATGGTACCCGTAAGTACGACTGTGCCGATCTTCTTCGCTGTCCACTTTCCATCTACTTTGTCCAAAATATCCTTGTCGCTGCTCGTCCAAGCAACGAGGCTCGTGACGTCGATCGTCTCTTCAGCTATCGATTCAGCCGAAATCTTCGGCAGTGTAACGCTATCGTTCAAGAAGGCATCGACGGTCTCGGATGCTGCTTTGAGGCTGCTGACAGTCGGATAAACAGTGACCGAAACTTGCTGGGAAAGACCCAAGTAAGTCGCTTTAATGACCGTGGTACCAACGCCTTTAGGGGTAACGACGCCGTCCTTAACGGTTGCGACAAAGAAATTGGAGGAGGTCCATGTTGCTTTGCTCGTTACAACCTCAGGCGTTCCGGTCCCCTTCATAACCGTTACGTTGAACGTTACCGGGCTATCTTGCATACTTAAATGCTGGTCTTCTTTCGGTGTCATCCGCATGGCTTCGTAAGCAGGGCGAACTACGACATTAATGCTGCTTGTTACGCCGAGGTAGGACGCGATAACGGTTGTCGTACCGCTGCCGACCGGAGTGACAATACCTTTGGACACGGTAACAACGGCTGTATTGCCGGATGTCCACTGTGCCGTATCGGTAACCGTCGCGGAATCGTCATCTTCGGTGGTAACTACAGCTGTTAACGATTTAGTGCCGTCGCCGACATAGAACTCAAGTAGATCGTCAGGGGAAATGATGATCTTATCGTAAGGAGAAGTTACGATTAACTTCACCGTATCGGTTCTGCCTTTGTATTTGGCTGTGATGGTTGTTTCGCCTGCAGTAAGCAGCTTGATGTCTCCATCGTCTACGGTTGCAACAGCCGGATTGGAACTTGTCCAAGTTGCGGAATCGGTGACGTCTTCATTAGCGCTGCCGCTCTTGGCAGCAGTAAGTGTATAGGAGATCGTGTCGCCCAGATGTACCTCTTCAGTGGCGTCAACAGTTGTCCCGCCCTCCGAAATCGTTACGCTGTCGTAGCGATAATTAACGGTGATAGGCAGTGTGATTTTATAGCCTTTGTATGTTGCGCTAACCGTTGCAGTGCCCTTCGTTAAACCTGTAACAACACCGGCGGACACTTTCAGGATGGCCGTGTTGGAAGAGCTCCAAGTGGCATCCGTCGTAACGCTTTTTGCGGAAGTTGCACCTTGTATAGTGGCATTCACTTCAAGTGAAATCGAATCATCATCGATATAAAGCACGGCGGGTGACGGAGCGTTGTCGAATGCAATTCCCGTTACGACTTCATCAGCGTAAGCGAGTCCCGCAAAGGAAGAGAAGCTCAGGACGATGGCAAGCATCACTGTAAGCCAGGTGCGTTGCCACAGGGGTGCAGCTTGTTTGTTCATGCGCATGATTGTCTAAAACCTCCAAAGACTATAATTTCCTATCCTCTATAGTTAACGGCTTTAGAAGGGGGAAATTGAAGGTGTCAGATAGGTATTGCCAAATTTAGTTCGCAGGTCATGGCCAAATGCGTGCAAAGAAACGGCAAGAAATGAGGCTTGCGGCTGGTTTGGGCATAGCCCGGACAGTTTTATTTTTTCCAGCGTAGAGGTATAATGGGTTAGAATCTTTGAAGCATCTTTTCCGCCATAAAGGTAAGGGGGCGTAAACGTTTGAATCTTCCTAATTTGCTCACGATGCTTCGTTTTGCTTTAATCCCCGTTTACGTTGCCGTATTTGCATCGGACGCTTCGAATCATATGAAATGGGCTTTTTTGATTGTTGTCATCGCAGGGCTTACAGATATTTTGGACGGTTACCTGGCGCGGAAGTACGGGCAAGTGACCTCGGTAGGGGCGATGCTGGATCCGCTCGCGGATAAGATGATGATGATTACCGTCATCTTGTCGCTGCTTATTACCGAACATATTCCGTGGAGCGCGGGAGCGGCTATATTTATCCGGGATGCGGGGATGATTGTCGGATCGGCATTTTTTCATTTTCGGGGGAAGAAAACAGTCCCTGCAAATTGGATGGGGAAACTGACCACCATCCTGTACTACTTGGCCATCATGTTTATCTTCTTTGAAATGCCTTTTGCCAGAACCTATTTATGGGGCGTCATTGCGTTTT
Source organism: Paenibacillus sp. J22R98 (assembly GCF_059383835.1). Lineage (NCBI taxonomy): Bacteria > Bacillati > Bacillota > Bacilli > Caryophanales > Paenibacillaceae > Paenibacillus > Paenibacillus sp. J22R98. The sequence goes on along the minus strand of NZ_JBXENW010000004.1, from coordinate 99,419 downwards.
CATTTATCACTTCATTTATTTACATTTTTCTTTTCGTTGGCTTGAATAAGGACGAAGAGGAGCAAGGCAGCGCGGTGCAAAGCACAGAGGAGCAGACAGATACAAAGGCTCCGCCCGCATAATGGTAAAAAGGAGATTGAATTCGCCTTGGCCGCGAGGAACGGCTTTAGCGTTCAATCCCCCTTATCTTAACCCCACGACTGCAGTTTCGTGATGGATGGCCTTATTTTGGCACAATACCTTGTAATTTATTACACCAACCTTGAAGGGAGCTTACATCATGTTAGATATTAGACAAATCCAAGAAATTATACCGCATCGCCCGCCGTTTCTGCTCGTTGACCGCATTATTGAGCTGGAGGAAGGCAAACGAGCCGTCGGCATCAAGAATGTGACGATGAATGAACCGTTCTTCACGGGACATTTTCCTCAATACCCGGTAATGCCGGGTGTGCTTATTGTGGAGGCGCTGGCGCAGGTCGGCTGTGTTGCTATTCTGAAAGTAGAGGCAAACCGCGGCAAAATCGGCTTCTTCGCAGGCATTGATAACTGCCGTTTCCGTGGACAAGTGGTTCCCGGCGACACCCTTACATTAGAAGTGGAAATTACAAGAATGAAGGGCATGATCGGCAAAGGACAGGCTGTTGCCAAAGTTGGCGATAAAGTCGTGGCTGAAGGTGAGATTATGTTCGCACTGAAGGATCCTGAATAAACCCGGCATTATCGGGTTAATAAAGACAGGGCCTTGAGCTTGCTACATATAAAAAACCGTAACTTACTACGGATGGAGAGAGGATGCTGGAGATGAACCATTCTACTGTAGAACGATACGAGGCTTGGCTGAGCGATCCGATGATTGATGCTGCTACGAAACAAGAGCTTGCCGCGCTGAGAGGCAACGAGAAAGAAATCGAAGATCGTTTCTACCGGGAGCTTGAGTTCGGAACAGGCGGACTGCGCGGCGTTATGGGCGCAGGGACAAACCGATTGAACAGCTACACTGTCGGAAAAGCTACACAAGGACTGGCGAACTGGGTACTTACGAAGAGCAGCACCCCTTCCGTGGTGATCGCTTACGATTCACGCAACAATTCTCCTGAGTTTGCGCTTGATGCTGCACTTGTTTTGGCTGCGAATGGTGTAACGGCTCATGTCTTTCAAGCCCTTCGTCCAACCCCGCAGCTGTCCTACGCCGTTCGTGCGCTTGGCGCGACAAGCGGTATTGTTATCACAGCGAGTCACAATCCACCTGAATATAACGGCTATAAGGCTTATGGCTCCGATGGCTGCCAGCTTGTTCCGGAAGATGCAGCTGAGGTTATTGGCGCGATCCAGCAAGTAACGGGATTTGATCAAGTCCGCCGTATGGGCCGGGAAGAAGCGGAAGCTAAAGGTTTGCTGCACTGGCTGGGCGATGCGGAAGACCGCGATTATATCGCAACAGTCGCAGCGGAAAGCTTGAACAGCAAACTGCTTGTGGACGGTCTTGGCAAGGCGCTGACTGTCGTATATACACCGCTTCATGGTGCAGGCAACATGCCGGTGCGCGAGGTGCTTAAGCAAGCAGGTCTGACGAATGTTCATATCGTCCCCGAGCAAGAGCAGCCTGACGGCTACTTCAGCACGGTGAAATCACCGAATCCGGAGGAGCGGGAGGCGTTCAATCTCGCGATTAAGCTCGGGCAAGAGGTAGGCGCGGACATTATTATCGGTACCGATCCGGATTGCGATCGGATGGGCGCGGTTGTTCGTAATAATGAAGGCGAATATGTCGTGCTGACGGGTAACCAGTCCGGCGCGATCATGGTCAATTATTTGCTCAGCACACGTAAGGAACGCGGCGATCTGCCTGCTAACGGCGTCGTAGTGAAGACGATCGTGACGAGTGAAATGGGCGCTGACATTGCTGTTTCCTATGGAGCGGAAGTCGTCAATACGTTGACCGGCTTCAAATATATCGGCGAGAAGATGACGCAATATGAGAAAAGCGGAGAACGTACCTTCCTATTCGGTTATGAGGAAAGCTACGGCTACTTGGCAGGCACTTATGCGCGTGATAAAGATGCGGTTATCGCTTCCATGCTAATTTGCGAAGCAGCTGCTTATTATAAGAGCAAAGGCAAAACGCTGTACGATGTCCTTCTTGAACTGTATGCGAAATTTGGCAATTATTTAGAGCATCTGGAATCCCGTACGCTTAAAGGCGTTGACGGCGTTGCTCAAATCGGAGCGATCATGGAAGATTGGCGCAGCAATCCGCCTGCAGAAATCGGCGGCATCGCTGTGGATCAAATGCTTGATTATTTGCCGGGATTGGGCGGCTTGCCTCCTGAGAACGTGCTTAAATTTTTACTTGCTGACGGCTCGTGGTTCTGCCTGCGTCCTTCAGGCACGGAGCCTAAGATTAAGGTGTATTTTGCTGTACGCGGCAGCTCACAAGATGAAGCGAAGGCAGCGATTACGCGCCTGACACAAGCTGTGATGGAGCGCGTGGACAACTAGATCGGTATTGGGATCGGAGCTTCCGTACGTGAATATGCTGCGGAAACACAGACAGATAATCGTAGCGATAATTCCTACGGAGAATGTTAAGGAGTGGAAGATGTGCAAACTGGTTGGCAACAATGGAATCGCAAAGCAACGTTTGTCCTTTGTGTATTAACGATATTAGGTTTGATTGCAGCGCTTCCTATCGGCGCTACGCGCTGGAAAATGGAAAAAACCTCCGACAAGGTTCAGATGGTGTTCGATTACCGCGACTTAGTCCAAATCGCCGCTTATCAAGCCCATCCGAAGCAGTTCGTGAAGGATGAGCTTACCAAAATGCATGAGGCAGGCATTACGGCGATGGCGGTATTCGAGTCTTCGCTGCAAGAGCTGAGCTGGGCAGGCCGCTTGACGCTATACAATTCCGCCAGCGCAAGCGAGCTGCAAGGGAAAACGGCTACAGCAGATAATAATTATACGTATGTGCTGTTTTCTAGCGCCAAGGATGAGGAAGCCATTCGTCCGATCTTGGAGTCGACCTACAAACAATGGGGCATTGCGACTTCCTCATGGAGCTATGAAGGACAAGGCGGCTTGATTCTGGAAACGCCGCTCGAGAATGCGATCTTGAAGCCGCTGGTTCCGGATCCGATTGCACTCGGAGAGATTCACGATGCTGGTTTTACGATCGTGCCGCGTTTGTCGGACCGCATGCCGTTTGATGCCGCTTCGGTAGATGCGATGCTTAGCGGTTTTGAACAATTGGGCGTTACGCGCATTCTGTTTGAAGGCGATGCCGTCAAAGGTTTCGCGGACAACGCCGAGCTGAAGAGCTTGAACCAATTCGCAGAGCTGCTGAATAAGCATGGAATCGGCATTGCGGCAATCGAGAACTCTAAGCCTCAGAAGGGCATGAACACGCTCGGCTATTTGACTCATTATAATGTAGTAAGACTCTATTCGCTTTCAGACAATGATTCGGCATCGATGAAGCCGGAAGAGATCGCAGATCGCTTCCAGCTTGCTGCGAAGGACCGCAGCATTCGGATGTTCTATCTGAACGGAGCGCCTTCGAGCAATCCGGTGAAATCGATGATCACCGATCCGCTTCAAAATTTGTATGATGCCATGCAAGACAAGAACGGCGTATTGGCCAAAATGGACAAGCTTGGTTTTGCGATAGGCAGCCCGCAGCCGTTCGAATACGAATCGCCGTCATGGCATAAGCCGCTTAAAGCTGTCGTGGTGCTCGGCGCCGTTGCCTTCATTACACTGCTGATCAGCGCGTTCCTACCTGGCGTAGCCATTCCGGTGTTCGTGCTTGGACTTCTCGGCAGCGCAGGCTTATATGTGCTTTCGAAGTCGATTCTCGAGCAAGGACTTGCGCTTGGCGCAGCAATCAGTGCGCCAACGCTGGCTATGATCTGGGCGATCCGCCGCGTACGGACGCACACGGTTGGCAACCGCAGACCGATCGGCGGTGCGGCGGATGCTTCTGCGACTCGCGTAGCGGGCGGAGGCGACCAACAGGTACGTTGGTTCTTCCCGGGCATTAGCGCAGGACGCCGTTTCTTGATGGCTATTACCATCTTTGCTGCAACATCGGTTATCTCCATGAGCGGAATTCCGTTTATCGTGGGTCTCTTGAACAATATTACCTACAAGCTGGTACTGGAGCAGTTCCGCGGCGTAAGCTTGCTGCATCTCGCTCCGATTGCACTCGTTGCACTGTACTTGCTTCTGTATACGGGTGAATCCGTGATCGGCAATTTGCGCAAGCTGTTGAAGATGCAAATTACCGTTCTCTGGGTGGGCGTAGCCGGCGTATTGGGTGTTATGGCTCTCTATTACCTGTCCCGTACAGGTAATGAAGGACAAGCTTCCTCCCTTGAGCTATCGTTCCGTAATGTGCTGGAGTCGACCTTCGGCGTTCGTCCGCGGACGAAAGAGTTTCTGCTCTCGCACCCGCTCTTCTTCTTCGGCCTCTTCGTTGCGCTTCGATATCGTGCAGCGTGGGTATTATTTATTGTAGGTTCCATAGGTCAGCTGTCTATGGTGGACACATTCGCGCATATTCATACACCGCTTCCGATTTCCATTATCCGTGATTTGCTTGGTCTTGTACTGGGCGCGTTGATTGGACTTGTGATGATCGGCGTGTGGCAGATTGGGGAAGGAGTTTGGAAACGATGCGCACCACGAATCGCACAACTGAAACAGGGCTTCAAGTCCGGCGTGTAGTCATCTCCGGCTACTATGGTTTCCGCAACAGCGGTGACGAAGCGGTGCTGAAGTCGATTTTGTTCGCGCTGGACGAAGAGGGTGTGAAGCAGGGGCTTCGCATCGTGCCGATCGTGTTGTCCGTTGATCCCGCTTGGACGACTTCGATGTATGGCGTAGAAGCTGTACATCGGATGCGCCTCGGTGAGATCGTTCGCGCTATTCGCGGCAGCGACGGTCTGATCAGCGGCGGCGGCAGCCTGCTGCAGGATGCAACAGGTGCCAAGACGATTCCTTATTATACGGGCATTCTCAAGCTGGCTCAGCTGCTTGGGAAGCCCACATTTGCATACGCGCAAGGGATTGGCCCCGTGAATCGCCGGTGGATGGACCGGCTGATTCGCGGTGTCATGCGCCGCAGCGCGTATGTCTCTGTGCGGGACACGGAATCCGCCGCTTTGCTTGGGCGGATGGGGGTACCGCGTGAGCGGATCGACGTTGTACCCGATCCGGTCATGGCTTTGCCGTTGCCGGCCGCGCAGGTGCTGGCCGGCGGTTTTGGCGCAGACGCGGAGAAGGCTGCGGCGGGGACTTCGCCGCTGCCGGTGGTCGGCGTGTCCTTGCGCCACTGGCGCAAGGACGGCGCCGACCTTGCGCGCGTCGCCGCCGCGCTTGGCGCGCTGGCCCGCAGCCGGGCGGTGCGGCTGCGGTTCCTGCCGTTCCACACCCCATCAGACGCGGAAGCGTCGCGATGGGTGATGGAACAGCTCGGCGATCTCGGCGCGAGCGTAGCCGAGATTGCCGAGCCCGGCGATGACCCGCAGCTCATGCTGCTGGAGGTCAGCCGGTGCGACGCGCTGCTGGGCATGCGCCTGCATGCGCTTATCTACGCAGCGAATCAGTCCGTTCCGATGCTCGGACTATCGTATGATCCGAAGATTGATCAGTTCCTGAACCGGATCAATCTAAGGCCAATCGGGACGACCGAAGCGCTTGATCCGCAAGCTTTCGTATCGGCGATCGGCAAGCTGCTCGACGATCCGCAAGGGTGGCGCGCCGCTCATCATGAGGCCATTTCACAATTAAAAGAAGAAGCGCGTGTTCCAGCGAAACAAATTTCTACATTTTTACGTTAATCAATATATGGATGCTCCCTCTCCCCAGCAAACACGAAAGCTACTAAAGTGTAGATATATGGCCGAAAAATGTAGCGAATGCGCTGTGCGAGAAAGAAAATGTCGCAATAACTCGACCAAGCAAGCGATTTAAAGGGGAATTCCGTGAAAATTGCTTGAAAATGAGAGTGGAGTTTCTTTTTCAAACAGCGTATAATTCAATCCGGCGATAGCTATGAAAGGGAGATGGAAATGACTCAGGTCGTACTCTACTCAATCGGATTTATTATTTCATTATGTCTTGCACTTGCACTTACCCCGTTTGTCATTAAATTCGCTAACAAAATCGGGGCAATTGACAAGCCCAATCATCGTAAAGTTCATACACGAATAATGCCGCGGCTTGGCGGCCTGGGTATATATGCTGCTTTTGTCGGTGCTTATTTTGCAGTGAAACCTTTCATTCCGGAAGGCTTGCTGCGCAGCTACGACTTGAACTTGATTAATGCGCTGCTTGTTGGCGGCACGATCATTGTCATTATCGGCGCACTGGACGATCGTTTCGAACTATCTGCAAAAGTAAAACTGCTGGGCCAATTGATTGCGGCCTGCGTTGTCGTACTCGGCTTCGGCGTTAAGATTGACCTGGTCAACATTCCGTTCGGCGATGCGATGCAGCCGATAGCGGCATGGATCAGTATCCCGCTTACCATTATCTGGATCGTGGGCGTAACGAATGCGATCAACCTGATTGACGGCCTTGATGGCTTGGCGGCAGGCGTGTCCGGTATTGCGATCAGCAGTATTCTTGTAATGGCTGCGTTCATGGGCTCTGCACCGGTTATCTTGCTAAGCGCCTTGCTGCTTGGCGGCGTTATCGGATTCTTGGTTTACAACTTCCACCCCGCGAAGATCTTCATGGGGGATACCGGTTCCTTGTTCTTAGGATTCGCGCTTGCAACACTATCCATGATGGGCTTTAAGCAGGTTACGATGGTTTCCTTCATTACACCGCTTCTTATCATTGGTGTACCTTTGTCGGATACGTTCTTTGCAATCGTACGCCGCTGGGTGAACAAGAAACCTATCTTCGCGCCGGACAAAGGTCATCTGCATCACTGTCTACGCGAGCTTGGCTTCAGCCACCGTCGTACCGTTTTGATTATTTACGGAATCGCATCGATCTTCGGGATCTGCGCAGTGCTGCAATCGACGATCGTGCAATCCGATGCTGCAAACTGGATTACCTTCGGAGTAATTCTCGTTCTCGTGTTCATTCTCCAAATTGGTGCGGAGCTTATCGGGATTGTGGATAAAAGCCGCCGCCCGCTGCTTAACTTCTTGCAGCGTTTAGTGATGGGCACCGAACAATCGCGCTCGAAATAATTAACAATAAGTTAAATAAAAACTTCGCTCCTTACGGGGAGCGGAGTTTTTTGTTTTGTATGGGGTTTTACCCGTTAGATTTCTGGTTCTTGTCTAAACTTTTGGGGGCTTAGCGCCGATAAAAAGGATACATCAAATTATGTGTATGGGATTGAAGTGGAGGAGGCTCACCGTGATCAGAAAATTAGTTGCGTTGTTTATTATGTTGGCCTTAGTGATTCAATTAGTGCCTGCCAATCGCATTGAGACTGCTCATGCAGCGACAGGCAATTTTACGTTCCCAAGTGAAAGCGATCAAATTGGTTCCCCGAGAGTAACAACCGATGAGCGTATTACACTTCAAGGGACGCTAAATAATGTGGACCCGACATCGATATCTTACAGCGTGTCGCAAATCATTGATCCGACTAAGCCGGACAAACCCGGAAGTGTTCGTGAGAATCTAACCAGTAACATTTCGGTGAACGGTTTCAGCTTGCAAGTGTTCAATATTCAATTGTTTCCTGGTCTTAATAAAATCACATTTAAAGGGACACAAGGCGGAGGAGAAGTAGCGAACTCCATTTACGTCGAATATCGAAACGGACCGATGCTTTATGATTTGACCGCAAGCCTGGACGGAAACAACTTTCCAATTGTGGATAATGGAACGACTGTCGTGCAGTCCACCACCTCGCGCGGACGCAACACTGCGGATATTAGCATTACAGGTAAAGCGCCGAATGCGCAGCAAGTGACGATTGTTGTGAATGGAAGCAGTAAAACGTACTCGGTAAACAGCGCGAACAACAATTCGTTTGCAGCAGCACCGATTACGTTGAAGAAAGGAAAGAATCAAGTTACGATCCGCATCAAGAACGGAACGCAAGTCATCGAAACCTCCCGTGACATCGCGTTCTACAACGGAAGCGTGACGTTCTACGATGTCAATATCAATGAAATGAATGCGGGTGTTTCTGTGCAGTCAGCAGCGCTGGAGTACAACCCGAATTTTGTAATTGATACGACTCATAACCTGCAATTGACGGGTAAAGTCATTGTGCCGAACAGCTACTATGCCGACCCGCCTTCAACGATTGAAGTGCCACATCCGAATCCGCTCGCGCCATTGACCGGGTTGAAGGCTGGCTATAAGAAGCCAGGGGACCCTACTTATACTGATCTTACAGGCAGTCTTACGACAAGCCTAAAGGCGGTTGGGAATCCATCGAATACGGATAAATTCTTTGTTTATGACTATACAATTAATCTCGGAGTTCCAAATGCACTTACCTTAATTACGGACACCTTATATAACGTCAAGCTAACCGGCTACAATGAAGAGAACGCTCATTTGAACTTGACACCGACTGAACAAGGCACAGATGCGCTCTACTTCTCTCTGCGTGATAAGAACAAGCCGTTTGTCAGTCAAATCAATTACCTGGCAGGATATAAACCTACAAGCTATCAAGGCATTGAAGGTACGCCGCTCGAAGGCAAGAACATCTATGGTTTGCCAGTAGGCATTGAGGTGCTGGTAGGCAATTCTACAGGTTCGACTATTACCGTCCCTGATATTGACGACTTGTACAGCGATACTCCTACTGCACACCCAACTGAGGTGCCGCTGCCATTACCCGGACAATCGCTTGGTTCAGGTGAGTACGCCATTCGCGATAAATCGTTCGTGACGAGAACGGTTAACGGTATACCGCAAACGTTCGAGAGATTTATATTGGAGTTTTACCGAATGCCGTTTGAGGGGACGCAAACTATTACGGTGAAAGTGGCTGGCGGCGATACGAAATCCGCGAAGTTTACGCTGCTTTATGGTCCTTATGCCAGCTTTAATAAAATCTTCGATGGTATGACCGTTTATGATGATTCAACGTTGGACCCGACAGTGCGGGTAACTGAAATTATCACGAACAGTCTGGGTAACTTCAAAGGTGTTCTGCAGAACATCAATAATACGTCAGAAATCAGATATGACAATACATTAGGACCACGTACTGTTTACTTTTACATCAATAACGTACCGTTTCCTCTTGTAAAAGTCGGCACAGACGTCACTGAATTTGAAATTAAGCCTACTGAATTGACGAATGCACTCGGTGCGATGTTCAATGGCGAGAACGAAATTAAGTTTGTTTTCCAAAGCTCCAAGAGCTACTATGAGAAGGTCGTTAAGGTAAACAAAGTACCGACGAACCTTCCGGTTATTCCAGCTCCGGATACGATAGGCATATTCCCGTTTACTTTCGAGGATGCGATTACGAATCCGAAGCCGATTTTGAATGATCTTAACTTCCCGAAGACAGGTTCCATCTACACCACAACTGAACCATTCATGAATGTCTTTGGTACATTTGATTTCATTGATCTAGGCGATGAGACTGAAATAGCAGCTAAAATGGCGTCATTACTAGCTGTGAATGCATCCGGCCATAAAGTCGCTGACGATTATATTTTGAAAATCACCGGTGCGTCTCTCACGACCCCAATTACATGGAAACTAAGCGATCCGTTCCAAGTTGTTAAAGGGGATTCGCCACTAGGCATGTTTCCGGCAAACGGCAGTATCAATGGAAATTTGGTAGTCCAATATGACGTTCTTACGGAGAAGTTTAAATTCCTCCTGAGAAAACAGGAGCTGAACGCAGATGGAAGCTCCAGCGTTTATCTATTCAATGTGTATAACAGTGGGGATCTCGGACCGAAGGCGACATATCGTTTAGAAGTTGACCCGACGGTGCTACCATACAAGATACTTCGCCCGTACTTACCTGCAGAAGGGATCGTCAACAAGAACTACGTTGATGTCATTATCAATGCCAAAGGTGCGAATAAAGTCACGATCAATAAACAAGCAGCTGATAAATTCGCTTACGATGCGGATAACACCCCGGCAAACGGTATTGAATATCCGAACGCTTTTAAGGCTACCATTTCAGGTCTTAAACCAGGCGTAAACAAAATCAGCTTTACGATTGAGAGTGCTTCCGACAAAGTGAGTAACTTTATTGAGGTTACCTATACGCCAACGAACATACCGGGCGCACAGTTGTTGGATGACATGAAGAACTCGAACAAAGTATTTGACGGTGCGGTATCGCTAACTTTCCCAAAAGGAACTGCGCTCATTCGTCGCGATTACAATGTACCGGCTAATTTGAAGAACCAAATCTTCACTGGCCATAAGCTCCTATTCGCCATTGCAAACCCTGAAGATGGGGTTGTAGATCGCCGTGAATACGACAATCCACCAGCCGATTTTGATCTGATCATGCAGAATTTCGGCACAAGATTCAGAGTATCGTTCCCAACTCGCTTCGTTAAGTCCAGTCCTGTCTACTGGATTGATGCCGGGCTTGCAGACGATATATCTACACCAAACTATGACCCGCTCAAAATGGGTGTGGATCCTTACCAATATCCTGGAGCGAAAGGCCCTGGAGATACGAAGATTCCTACTTATGACGATCGACCAGATGACCGTGAGCTTGTTGCTTCCAAGCGCGGCACGCTTACACTTTCCTTCGATCCAAGCATCCGGAACACAGCAGGAACGATTGTAACTGTATTCCGTTACGACGTGAAGAATAAGTTCTGGGTGAACCTTGGCGGTACGGTAGATTCGAAGAAGAACACCATTACAGTTCCCTTCGACCAGTTCGGATATTATGTCGTGGCTAAGATGGGTTACTCCTTCTCCGATGTTACGAACCATCCGTATGCGCGTAACTATATAGAAGCAATTTATTCGAAGGGTGTCATGAATGCGGCTAACTTCGATGATTTCGGAGCTGATATGTACACAACTCGCGGTGAGTTTACGAGTATGATCGTCAAGGCGCTTAATATTCCGCTTAACTATGAGCTGAGCAAGCCTCACTTTGACGATGTGCCTCCGATCATCAATCAAGATGCACTTTGGGATTATAGTACGATCGAGACCGCAGCACGTGAAGGGATTATCCGGGGTACACAGCCGCGCGCGTTTGAGCCAACGGCAAACTTATCACGCGGAGATGCTGCCGTCTTCCTTGCAAGAGCACTTAACTTGAAGCTCGATACGGATCCTGATAAAATCGATAAAGCATTACAAAAAACCTTTAAGGATTACGCGGACATTGACTACTATGCTAAATCGTCTGTGCTTGCGATTGCCAAGAAGGGATACATCAAGGGATCTCCGATAGACCCTGCTGATCCGAAGAAAGGCTTTACGTTCGAACCGAAATCCAGCCTGCTTCGTTCCGATGCGGCTATCATTATCGGCAAAATGCTAGCTGATCTCAAGCGACTTCCTAAACTAAACTAAGTTGGTATGGTTGTGCTGCCCGGGAGAATTCCGGGCAGCTTTCATTTTGTTACAAGTACTTCAAACGATTGCTAGAGTTATCTTTACATGGGAAATGTTATCTATCGACGAATATAGGACATTCGGCTTATAATAAACAACGTGGTAGACAAGTTGTTCTAGTTCATGTGGCATATCGACAAATTCGATTAAATAGCGTTAGAGAAGAAGTTTCAAAAAAACTTTTCCTGACAACGCAACTTTTTCGAAACCTGTGCGTTTAATTACATGAACCAGGCAACAGGAAAGCTGATGAAGCGTAGCGGAGAACTTGGAACTAATTCTCAAATTGCTCTTTACGCTAGAAATAGGCCATTGTATAATGTTATAGTGGTGTTCAGACTCTACCAGATTTTTCTTGTCAACTTTTGTTTACAAGATTCTGCGACAGGTTCCTACAAGGAATACTTCTAGCAGACATTATTTATACTAAATCTGCTCAACTCGTGAAAGGGGGTGAATCGGCCAATGAGACAAACGAGCAATCTATATTCTAAACAAAACTCTAAAGAAACTAAGCATTATATAGGAGGAGACAAAAAGGTTATGAAAAAAAGTTTATCCTTACTCGTAGCAGCAGCTATGACTCTATCTACAGCATCGGTGGCATTTGCTGCTGACGGCGCAACTACAACTGAATTGTCCACACAAGCAAAGTTTGACGCACTTAAAGCAGCGGGTATCTTCAACGGTTTCCCAGACGGTTCTGCTGGTCTTGACAAAGAAATGACTCGCGCTGAGTTTGCAAAAGTACTTACGAAGTTGAGCGAGCTTGCAGAAAACTCTGCAGCTAACGTTTACTCCGACGTAGCAAAAACTCACTGGGCAGCTGGATTTATCGGCGCTGCATCTGAAGCTGGCCTACTTAACGGTCTTGGCGGCGGCAAATTCGGTCCATCCGGTAAAGTAACAATCGAGCAAATCGCTAAAGTAGCTGACTTGGTAGCAGGCGTTGAGCCTTCTGACAAAGCAGTAACTGGTAAAGTATCTGCTTGGGCTAAAGGTTTCGTAGCAGCAGCTATCGAAGCTGGCTTGCTTCCTGAGCTTCCTTCCTACCAAGTGAACGCAACTCGCGGTCAACTAGTAGACGTAGCTTACGATCTTGCACAACCAGAAGATGCAACTCTTGCAGCAACTGCTAAAGTTGCAGGCGCTAAGAAAATCGACGTAGCTCTTAACAAAGTTTCTGATAAAGCAACTTTCGAAGTTAAGAACGCTTCCGGTACAGTAGTAAACGTTAAAGAAGTAACTTTCTCCACTGACAAGAAAACTGCAACACTTGCATTCGCTTCTAACCTTGTTAAAGGCGAGTACACTGTAAACGTTAAAAACGGTGAAGAAACTGCTTCCGCTAAAGTAACTGCAGAAGATGAGAAAGTTTCGAAAATCGAGTTCGCTTCTGACAAAGCGGTTATCGACCGTGCAGACGCTACAGCTAAAACAGTTTACACTACAGTTAAAGTTCTTAACCAATACGGTGAAGATGTAACTTCTTCTAAAGCAGGTTCTGTAACAGTAACTGCTGGTAAAGGTACTGCAGTATTGAACACTAACGGCAGCCTAGTTCTGAGTGCTGCAGCAGCATTTGCAAAAGACGAGAAAGTAGCAGTAAGCGCACTTGACGCTTCCAGCAACACTTTCGCATCCGCAGTATTGACAGTGGTTGACAAAGCAGCTGTTGCTGAATTGACAATCGATAAACTGTACAACGCTGATGGCAAAACTCTTTCCAAGAACGAGAATGACTCCCAAAACTGGGTACTAATCGTAACTGGTAAAGACCAATACGGTAACTCGATTTCGAAACCAGAATACTTCGAAGACGATGTATTGGTTAGCGCGAGCAACCCATCGGTTTCCGGCGTGTTGACTAAAGTTGTTGGCGGCGTAACAGTAGCTGACTTCGGTACTACAACTATCGACGGTACAACTTATGTATCGCTTCCAGTACAACTTCCAGAAACAGCTGGCGTATCGACTGCACTTGCTGGTACTTCCAAGATCACTATGATCTCCAAAACTACTGGTAAAAACACTTCGTTCGATGTAGCTGTAAAAGATACTGTTAAAGTTGATACACTTACTGCTTCCGCTCCTGCACTTGCAGTAGCTGGTGAGACAGTTGACATTCCTTTCACAGCTGTTGACCAATTCGGCGCAGCGGTTACAAATGCTGCTGACCTGATTGCAGGTGTAACTAGCAAATCCGTAACTGGTGGCGGTACAATCAACTTCGTTCAAGACTATGTTAAGAACACTGCAAAACTGCAAGTTTCTGGTCTTGCTGAAGGAACTGCAATCGTAACTATCATCACTGGTACTAACAAAGTAACTCAACTGACAATTAACGTTCAAGCGACAGCTAAACCAGTTGTAGTCTCCGGCATCAAAGACTTCAACAAAAACTTCGCTAAAGACGCTGCAGCAACATTGACTAAAGACAATGTAGTTGCTAAAGATCAATATGGCCGTGACATCGCATTAGGTGCTTACAAAGTTTACGTATCGACTTCCGATGCGGCTAAAGTGAAATTGACTGGTACTGCAGTTGGCGCTACAGGTTTCTTCGACCTAACAGCTGCTAATGTTACTGTTGACGCTCTGGCTAAAGGTTCGTCCACTGTTACTTTGAAACTGGTTACTGCTGCTGGTGCTGACGTAACAAACAGCGAGTACACTTACACTTCCAAAGTAGTAGAAAAAGCAGACGTTGCTTCCTACGAGCTTGCTGATATCGGTACTGTATACCATGTTCCTGCAGCAGCAGCAAACACTAGCTACCAAAAAGACATCACTGTAAACGGTGTGTTGGCTGATGGTTCGAAAGTTGCTGTACCTACAGCATGGTTCGATGTTGAAGCTACTGATGCTCAAGTTACTGTAACTGGCGACAAATTCAATGCATTCGGTACTACACCTGCTGGCTTCACTGACGGCGCTAAAGACGTAACTGTAACTGCAGTTGTTGAAGGTGCTAACGGTCCGGTTGTATTGACTAAAGTTGCTAAAGTAACTACAGCTGCTCCATCCGTATCGACTCTTGAAGTTGTTGAATCCGGCGCCTTCATTAAAGAAGATACTAACGTAATCTCCGCAAGCGTAGCTAGCGTTAACGACGCAACTAAAGTTAACACTTTGGTTAACGCAGTTGTTAAAGCTGTAGACCAATACGGCGTTGAGTTGACTGGTGCAACTGAACCAACTTACAAAAACTACATCACAAACGTAACTGATGGCAAAGCTATCACAGCTGTTGCAGCAGGTAACACGTTCCAAGTGACTACTGTAGTTGGCGGCAAAACAATTTCCTTCAAAGTTATTGTTAAAGCTTAATAGAGACTCAACTCTCTGAGAAACAGGACCGAGCAATCGGTCCTGTTTTTTCTTATATTCAGAAACTTTTCGACGTAATATCCGTCTATAACTGTAGAATCTAAAAAAGGATGATGAATAGATGCGATTAATTCAACGTGCGGGCCTTTCCTTACTACTTGCTTCAACATTTGTATTACCGGTTGCAGACCTTACACAGCCAAACCATGCATTTGCAGCTGCAGCTGTCGTGAATAATATCAAAGCATTTAGTTTAGGCGGGGGAAGTACCGCGCAAGTAACGGATCTGCAATTCTTGTACGGCGATAACGAGAAGACTGCTTATTTCACCGTATCTGTATATAACAATTCTAATAAAGAGTTGGACTTCTCCGACTTTTGGGTGGAGCTGTGGACAAAGAAGGGTACAAAGTACTCGATTAAAATGAATGAACAAGATGCAAAGAAGACAAAGGTCGTAGCAAAAACGACGACGGATTACCATTTTACGGCTAAAGTGAATCCGAATTTGAATTTATCTGACTTTTCGTTCAAACTCATCAAATGGGATTTCAGCCAAGCAAACTATACGAGAACTATTGGTCAAGTTGCGGTTCCTTCCACATTTAATCCCATTGTTCCAGCAGCAACTGGTAAAGTTGTAAAGATTGGTAACAAGAAGATGAGTAGTATTCTTGCTAAATCTCAATTCGCTGTCATTAGTGGCCAGCTTGAAGGTGCTCTTGTTTACAGAGTCACTAACTACAGTTCCCAAACCATTTCTTTGAATAATCTTAATTTTTACATAAAGCGCTCGGGTGGAACCTTGAGCAAGCTAAGTGCAGATGCAGGTGGCGACCAGCAGCTTGCACCAGGTGCTTCTAAAGAAATTCAGCTATACGGCACGTTGCCCATTACGAAGATCGATCCTAACATGCAATTAATCGTTACTTCTTCGGATGAAGAAACAAAGACCGAAACCCCGATCGCTACATATACCGTAAAGCCGCTTTCGCTTGAACAGGTCTATGTAAAGCCGGGCAAATCGGGCAAGCTTTCCATTGAAGGCAATGCGGTAACGACGAAAATTAGAGATGCGTTTTACAATCAAGATGCGCAGACGCAATCTTTATCGTTGTACTTAAACTTCAATAACGCAGGCAAATCATCTGTTAGCTTACCGACGTACAGCTATTATATTTTAACCAGCACAGGCGCCATGTATCCGGCGAAACAATCGCAGGCAACGGCTGTAGAACTTTCCCCGGGAATCGAGAAAGAACAGTATTTGCAATTCACCTTACCTGCTGGAATTAAGACGGATTCACTCAAGCTTATCGTAAAGAAAACAAGTGAAGAGAACAAAAAGGGTTATGTGGTTGGTCTATTCCAAGTACCGCCTAAATCAAGCGGTCAGAATATTAGCACCGCACCAATAAAATACGTTACCCAACAAGGAATGTTTGAATTCTCATTGTTGCGTGCGGAACGATTGCCTTGGGGCGAACAGGATATGATTAATGCACTTGTTACTGTGAAGAATACACAGTTTGATGTGAAATCGTTGCCTAATTTGAAAGCATCTATTCAACTTGGCGACTATAAGGTCGATGATAAAGATATCCAGCTCATCAAGACGGAACAGATCGTTGCCATTGGCGGAAACTCCTATACCACATATATAGTAAGCACGAAGGTGCCATATACCTTTGCAGCTAGTGATGTTACAGTCTCTTTGTCTGAAGTGAAAAGTGAAGGCGATGCTGGCTCTGGCTCAACGCCGATCGGAACATTCCAACTGAAGAACACTCAATTGAAGATTCCGGTAATTAAATCAACTGCTCAGCTTAATATTTCGGGAATCGGCAGGAAAGCCAGCCTGCAAGTTACTCAAACTCATACGTACTTTAATAAGGATGAGGATACTAAACTTCTGTATGCCGAGTTTGACTATTCGAGTTTAGAGCAGCGTTTTGCGAATTTAGCGAATTTGCAGGCTTATTTTAAGACGAAAGATGGCAACTATGTTCCGGCAAACTTCCAAAATATTAAGGATAAGATAACGCCGAATAAACTCAATCTTGTTATGGCTTACGCAAGTTTCCCTGAGAATTATGATCTAACCGGTGTTCAGCTCATCATTGGTCAAGGTATCACTACTGGCCAACTCACTGCCCCGGATGGAGTAGCTGATGGGTATGTAAATGCCGTTCAATACGAAATGCCGGCTGAGACAACTACGGTTCAATCGACATTCGAGAATTTAGTCATTAATCCTTATAAATTGTCGATGACGAAACTGTCTCCATCGCTTCAGGACGCGTATAAGCTCAATATCGACTTTGAATACGATCTTGCCAAAACCGTTGAATACGAGAAAATGGCAGGAACACATCAATTAGTTGTCGAACTAGTCGATAGAGATAACAAGTTCGAGCATATGTTTGAATTGGAAAAAGGCAATGGCGCGCTGAAAATCGGTGAAGACATTAAAGAATCTGTTTCGTTCGAAGATGAGAAGCTGTGGGGCATTATTTATCGAGAATTTACCGTAAATGTCTATGATCAGTTCCAAGGTCAAAAGAAACTGCTTGCGACAAAAGTGCTGAATCAGGCGATGACAAACGGGTAATGAAGTTATGAGGTGAATGGATTCTTGAAGAGAAGCGTGAAGTTTGCAGTTTTTTGTTCCATTATTGGTGTCGGATTAGTTGTATTTAGTTTGGTGACTAATCAAGTAAATGGTGACAGCACTAGCGATACCCCAGGCTCCGTCAACGACCCAGTCGTAACGAAAAGCTACATTGATAAACAAGTAGCGGAACTTGTGAAGGCAGAGCTGGCCAAACAGAACGGACAGGGTACGGACGATAAGAAACTCCAGGAGATGTTCGATGCTTTCCGTGAAGAAATGGAGCAAAGCGGAGGTTCATCTAAAGTAGAAGTTGTTACTGTTCCTGTTGGGAAGCGCCTAGTTGCTAAAGATGGTACTGAATTTATCGTTCGTGCAGGCAAAGCGATGGCCTACAGTTCAGATGCTAATGGGATATCTGATCTGACGGATGGTGCAGACATTACGAACGGTAAACCTGTTCCTAATAATCATTTCATTCTGTTCCCGCGCGGCGGCCGTGGTGTGACGCCACAGGTTGGACAGAAGACCGGATTAACGGTGCTTGTTCGCGGGGATTATGAAATGCAAGTCCAGCAATAGTTATTTTTACCCGATCTGACAACAAGTTATCCGCTTTGAACCGCGCATTCCGGAACAAACTATAAGCATCCCATCAGGAGGTGCTTATCATGTCGAGAAGTAACCGTAAAGTTGTACCGGAATGTGCACAAGCGCTCAATCAAATGAAGTATGAAATTGCAGCAGAGCTTGGACTTATGTCGGGTGGATATGCAGCCGGTTCTGCGGATACGGAGTTTGGCACAGAGCTTGGAGGAACAGGCGGTTCAGGTGGCCACGTCAATTGGTCGCAGCTTGCGACAAGAGATGCGGGATCGGTAGGCGGTAATATGACAAGGCTGCTCGTCCAGCGCGCAGAGCAAGTCCTCAAAGGGCTATCGTAGTTAGCTGACTATTGCCATTGACACAAAGCGACAGTTTCGGTATCATACTGTTTTAGAGAGTATTCATGAGACCTTTTCCGATTTCAACGTCGGAAAAGGTTCATTTTTTGGAATCGAAACGTTGGGCATTATATAGAACCCATTTTCGGGTATTCATTTTCTTATAGAGTCCCAGCATTTTGTGCATGTTATTCATCATACTTAGAATTTTGAAAGCTGTAGGAGGTTGAGATTAGATGTCACTTAAAGGACGTCACTTGTTCACATCGGAATCCGTTACAGAAGGCCATCCCGATAAGATATGTGATCAAATTTCAGATGCGGTATTGGATGCTTTTCTTGAGGTTGACCCGTATGCGCGCGTAGCGTGCGAAGTTTCGGTAGCAACCGGTTTGGTGCTTGTTATCGGCGAAATCAGCAGTAAAGCGGATTATGTCGATATTCCTGCAATCGTTCGCCGTACTATTAAGGATATCGGCTATACGCGTGCTAAGTTCGGCTTCGATTACAGCACTTGTGCGGTTCTTACATCGCTTAATGAGCAATCGGCTGACATTGCGCAAGGCGTTAACGCTGCCCTTGAGACTCGTGAAGGGGTAGAGAACGTTCATCAAGAAAACCCAGATATCGGTGCAGGCGACCAAGGTCTGATGTTCGGTTTTGCTTCGAACGAAACACCTGAACTTATGCCGCTTCCAATCGCGCTTGCTCACCGTATTTCGCGTCAATTGTCGGAAGTACGTAAGAACGGTACTTTGGATTACCTCCGTCCGGATGGTAAAACGCAAGTAACGATCGAGTACGTAGACGGCAAGCCTGTACGTGTAGATGCGATCGTTGTTTCGACACAGCATGCAGAAGAAGTTACGTTGGAGCAAATCCAAGCTGATATCCGTAAACATGTTATCGCTCCAGTCGTTCCTACAGAATGGCTCGACGAAGAAACAAAATACTTCATCAACCCAACAGGCCGTTTCGTTATCGGCGGACCTCAAGGTGATGCTGGTCTTACTGGTCGTAAAATCATCGTTGATACGTACGGCGGTTACGCTCGTCACGGCGGCGGTGCTTTCTCCGGTAAGGATCCTACAAAAGTTGACCGTTCCGCAGCTTATGCAGCGCGTTATGTAGCGAAAAACATCGTTGCAGCAGGCCTTGCAGACAAATGCGAAATTCAACTTGCTTACGCGATTGGCGTAGCAAACCCGGTTTCCATCAACGTTGACACGTATGGTACAGGTAAAGTCGATGAGGAAGTTCTTGTTGAAGTCATCAAGAACAACTTCGATCTTCGTCCTGCAGGCATCATCAAGATGCTTGACCTTCGCCGTCCAATCTACGGTAAAACAGCTGCTTACGGTCACTTTGGCCGTACAGACATCGATGTTCCGTGGGAACGCGTTGACAAAGCAGATTTGCTGAAAGCAGACGCTCTGCGCTAGTATTTGACTTAATAAATGAACCGCTCCCCACAAGGAGCGGTTTTTTTGTGCAACTTTTAACTTTATCTTCATTTCAGCCCCCTTCAAACCGAAAAATATAATACATGTGTCTTAATTAGGGAGTGGGTAATATTGGTCCGAAACCGTAGATGGATATCAATCTTAATAGCAGCACTGTTGGTGGTGCAATTCGTCGTGGGCGGAATTGCAGTCAAGCCTTCGCAGGTATCGGCCGCCGCTAGCGGGCCGGTCATCTCCAGTTTCTCACCGTCGGTCCAAAGCGCGAATGTACCGATAAACACCAATTTGATTTTGGCTTTCGATGAGAACGTGAAGAAAGGGTCAGGCTCGGCTACGATTCAGATTCGCAGGCAGCTCGATAATCAGTTGTTCGAATCGTATACGGTTGCAACAGACAGTAAAGTGTCGATTGGCAGCGGAACGAGCCGGAATATTGTAACAATAACCCCGAGCACGAATTTCGCGTTAAATACGAGCTACTATGTGACGATAGATGCAGGTGCATTCGCGAACGATGCGAATACGAACTTTGCAGGGCTGAACAGCGCCGTAGGTTGGGTATTCACAACCGTATCTTCAATCGACACGACAGCTCCGACCTTATCGACAGCTCCGAGCGTAGATCCACTAACGCCGGCTAATGGCACGACTGCCGGGGTAGGTACCTCATTGACGATGGTATTTACTGAACCTGTATATGCAGCTAGCGGCAATATTACCGTCACCAATGTGAATCAGCCTGCTGATGTGCAAACCATTAGCGTAAACTCGATTAATGTAACAGGGAGCGGAAGTGCGAGTAAGTCCATTGTGGTGAGTTTGCCAAGCAGCTTGCAGGGGAATAGCACCTATGAGGTCATCGTACCGAGTGGAGCGTTTCAGGATGCTGCTGGAAACAACTTCAGCGGAATAGCGGCTAACAGATGGAGATTTACAACTAATGCCCCGCCGATCGGGACTGCTGTTCTATCGCCGGCAGATAATGCTTTTGCCGTGAGCGTAGCCTCAAACTTTACGCTTTCCTTCCCAGGTACGGTTAGGGTGAATACCGGCACGATCAGTATCAATAAAATTTCAGATAACAGCACGGTGCAAACCATTAATGTTACTTCTTCAGCGGTATCGGTCGTTGCCGGCGGAGCCGGATCAACGGTCATCATTAATCCGCCCGCGGACTTGGCGGCCAATACAGGCTTCTATATCCTCATAGATGCGGGAGCTTTCGTGGATGCATCAGATTCATCCAAGCAGTATCAAGGGCTGCAGGACGCGACCTCCTGGAATTTCTACACGGATCCGGGCAATGATACAACGCCTCCTACAATGCTGCCTGACCGGAAGCCTCTCAATGCGCAATCGACAACGTCTATTAATTTAGAGCTGAACTTCAGTGAACCGGTTTATCCGGGAACGGGGAACATCACGATTCGCACTTCGCCATCCGGTGCCGTGTTCGCGACTATTCCGGTTACTTCCTATAAAGTTAGTGGCGGAGGATCTACTAAAATCATCGTCACGGATACCAGTAAAACCTATGTGAACAACCAAAGCTATTATGTGGAAATCGGCGGACAAGCGTTCTCGGATGCGAAAGGAAACTATTTTGCAGGCTTATCGGGTCCGAATGCGTGGCGTTTCACGGTTACCCAAGATAATGTGACACCTACAATCGTGACACAAACGCCTGCTAATACGGCGCTTGATGTTCCTGTGCTTGGCATGAAGCTAGAGGCCTTGTTCAGCGAACCGATTCTACTTGGTGCTGATTCGCCTACTATTCTAATCAGACCTATTTCAAACAGCTTAGGGAACTCGATTGCAACAACGTATGCGATTGACCCGAATAACAATCGAAATCTTCTAATTACTACTACAAGCGCGATGTTGCCGAATACGGATTATTATGTCGAAATGGCAGCCGGTGTCGTAACCGACTTGGCGGGTAATCCTTTTGACGGTATTCTCAATCAATATCAGTGGACCTTCAAAACATCATCAGGAGCAGCAGGCGCTCCGGCTGTTACTAAAGCTGATCTGGTAGGCAACACCAAGATAGCTATCACCTTCAACGAGAATCTAAGCACCAGCACAGATTCGATACCGGTCCCCGCTAATTTCTATGTGACCGTGAATGGTGCGGGGCGGGCAGTGACTGCTGTACAAATAAGCGGTCAAGTCGTGACGCTCACGCTGCAGAGTGCGGCATCCTATGGACAAGTAATTCGAGTATCCTACTCGGCCGGCTCCAAACCGATTAAAGATTTGACGGGAGCCGCTGCTGCCAATTTCTCGAATCTGGCTGTTTCGAACGTGCCGGATTCCGTAGCGCCAAGGCAAGTGAGCGGTACTATTTCGGGGAACTTGATCATTTTGACGATGAGTGAAGAAATCGCGGCTATCAATCAGTATGCATATTCGCAATTCACAGTACTGATTGATGGCGCGTACAGGACAGTGTCGCAAATAAGCGGAAGCGGAAATACGATTTTTCTGAATTTCAGTGGCAATTCGGCTTCGACAGGACAGTCGGTTACATTGTCCTATTCCGCAGGCTCTTATCCGCTGCGCGATTTATCGAACAATGCGCTTGTTTCCTTTAGCGGCTTCTATATCCAGAATGGACAAGACTCGAAAGCTCCATTGCTGCAATCCGTATCCTCGTC
Organism: Paenibacillus sp. J22R98; assembly: GCF_059383835.1. NCBI lineage: Bacteria > Bacillati > Bacillota > Bacilli > Caryophanales > Paenibacillaceae > Paenibacillus > Paenibacillus sp. J22R98. Next base: position 76,852 of record NZ_JBXENW010000004.1, on the reverse strand, counting down.
AGGCTATACCGTTACGTTGAACTATGACGAGGCACTTAACGGGGCACTGGTTCCGAGCGCTTCATCGTTCTACGTGACGGTGAACGGAACGCTAAGAACGGTCTCCTATGTGACAGTAAACGGGACGCAAGTCATATTGAGTCTTCCAGTCTCAACGATTGCCAGCGATGTCATCATGGTCTCTTACCTAGGCGGGACACCGGCAATTACGGATCTCGGAGGAATCCCGGCACAGGTGTTTAGCGGCATGCAGGCGAATGTGGGAGGAACGACAACGCTTCCTCTCAATGGTATTGTGGGAAAAGGCAGTGAAGTCACACTCACATTCTCTAGTGCCCTGAATACGTCCTACTTGCCTTCAACATCGCAGTTTAGTGTGAAAGTGAATAATGTGTCGCGTCCGGTCTCATCTGCAGCCATCAAAGGGTCAGCTGTCGTACTTTCCCTGTACACGCCAATTAGTGTAGGCGACGCGGTCAAGGCGAGCTACAGCAATGCGGGAACTTCAATCCGTTCCACATCCGGTGCGATCGCAGCTTCGTTTACGGACTCGAATGTGGCGAATCAGACAACTTGGGATGATGCGACTAGCGGTGACTTCAAGTCTGCGGCAGGCGGCGGCTTGGAAATCAAAGTTGCCAGTGCAACGACGTCGTCGGCCGTATCCCCTGCAGGAAATGCAGTGAACAAGTTTATGCTGTCTTCGGAGAAGGTGGCACAAGCCTATAATGCGGTAAGGAAAGCCGGCGGTACGTTGCCGCGAGTGGTCTTCACCGTGCCGGACTCTGAGAAGGCTGCTATAGTGGCGCTGCCGCTTGGCACATTGGAAGACACGAAGAAAGCGACGTCCAATGCATCCTTCGCGATCGTGTACAAGAATGTAACCTATGAATTCCCGCTCAGCGCGCTGAATTACGCACAGCTCGGACAAATGATGAATGCAGCAAGCGCAGTAGGCCAGTTGAATGTGTCCATAGATACGAACGCAGGAACATTAGGTTCGTCTCTTACCTCGCAGCTGAATGGATCTAATGCACAAATCCTCATCAATCCAATCAGCTTCGAGATGTCCGTTTCAAGCAATGGTCAAACGAAGAATGTGGATACGTTGAGTAACTATGTAACCAGGTCCGTCACTACGGGGGCAGTCTTAGATGGCAAAGCCGTATCTGCCGTATGGCTGGATCCGCAAACAGGTAAGCTTGCTTATGTACCTACGCATGTTACCCGCGAGAGTGGACAGACGGTTATTACGTTTAAACGTAAAGGTAACAGTGTCTATGCAATTGTGCAGGGTGCCGCTGGGTATACGGATCTAAGCAATCATTGGGCACGTGGAGATATTCTGCTGCTAGCAAAGAAATATATTGTCGAGGGCAACACGCTCACAACCTTCGCGCCGAAGAAAGCTATTACGCGTGGTGAGTTTGCGATGTTCATCGCCAAAGGGCTTGGCCTTGCCGGCGACCGTACGGCAGCCGGTAAATTCAAAGACGTGAATACCTCTACGGCACTGGCTGCATATATTGGGGCGGCATGTGCGGCCGGAATCGTGAATGGGATGGCAGACGGTTCATTCAAGCCAAACAATCCGATTACCCGCGAAGAGATGGCATCCATGATGGTACGTGCAGCAAGCGCGGCCGGTGTTTCAATCGTACCGAAGCAAACGACCGCGAACTTGCTGAAGAAGTATACGGACCGCGGCAAAATCGGTACATGGGCGCAAACCGACATCGCTAAAGCAGTCGATTCCGGCATCATTAGCGGATTGACGACCACTACCTTTGGTGCCAAAAATAAAGCGACAAGAGCAGAGGCTGCAGTCATGCTGAAGCGGTTGCTAAGCTACTTGGAGTTTATCGATATTTAAGAGAAAAAGAGCTATCCTGTCGAATCGACGCGGATAGCTTTTTTTTGTCGGTCGAATGATGTTGATAGGAGTCTTCTATCACACGTAACTTTTCTACTAGTTTCATAGTCTAACCATCATAGGACATTTTTGTGATGGGAGAGTTGCAAGAGTAATGCGCAAACTAGTAGAGAAGAAGAAGACCGCACAGGCCGGCAAACAACTGCTTACACTGACGCTGGGCGCAGCGCTGCTCGTTCAGCCGATTTCCACAATAGCATGGTCATCCACTGCCGCAGCAGCAAGCGAGACAGAGGCCGTACCCCAAACGACAACTACACAAGTGACTCAACAACAACAACAGCAACTCGTTCGTATGTCAGAAGAGATGATTACTTCCGGCGCCAAGCGCGTCGACTATAATTGGACAAGCAAGCCGGGGGCAGGGGCAGTAATATCCCGAGTGCATGTTATCGAGATCGATCTGACTAACCCCTACGTTAAGCTCGATGTAATGAACGGTAAACCCGGTTCGGTATCCAGCGTGAGCTCCGTTGGCAACATGGTGAGCAAGACAGGCGCGGTTGCCGGCATTAACGGCGATTATTTTAATACAGCTAATGGCAAAGGGAGCCCAATCGGCGCGCAAGTTAACGGAGGGGTGCTGTCTGTCAGTCCCTCGAAGCTGACGGGCATGTATGCTTTTGCCGTGACGGCAGATCGGAAACCAATTATTGATTCCTATGGATTCGAAGGAAGCGTAACGGCAGGCGATGGCTCGACGTTCACGCTGTCCGGTATTAATAAGGCAGCTTACCGTACGGAACCGGACAATGCATTCAGTCATGCTAATGCGATGTATATCTACACTAGCGCTTGGACGCAGTCGCGTCCGGATGTCACGGACAGCTCGACAACCCCGACAGAGGTGCTTGTACAGAATGGCATCGTCACGCAATTCGTCGATAATGGCATGATTCCGGGCAACACAATCCCAGCGGACGGCTATATTCTTCGGACGCATGGTAAGGCAGCACAATATGCGCGGGAGCATCTTCAAGTCGGACAGCCGGTAACCGCATCCTACAATTTAATTGCCCAATCTACGGGACAGAAGATTGACCCGAATTCGCTGCAAATGCTGATTGGCGGTCACACCATTCTTGTGGATAATGGCGCAGCGGCGACCTATACAAGAAACCCAAGCAGCATCAGTCCAAACACGGACCGTGCACGTACCGCAGTCGGCTATTCCAAAGACGGGACGAAGGTCATGCTTATTACGGTCGAAGACAGCGGCAGCAGCCAAGGCGTAACCTTGCCGGAGCTGCAGCAGCTCATGGTGCAGTTATCCGTGTGGCGCGGCGTTAACCTCGATGGCGGCGGTTCCACGACCATGATCGCGCGACCGCTCGGCGATACAAGCACACAATTGGCATTCCCAACGGAATATGGCGATACGCAGCGCCAGGTTGCAAATGGCCTTGGCGTGTTCTCAACGGCTCCGCAAGGCCAGTTGAAAGGGATTAAAGCAAGCGGCAGCAGCGTACTGTTCCTCGGGCAGCAAGCGGCCTATTCGATGAAAGCCTATGACACCTACTACAATCCAGTAGATCCCGGGTCGTTAACTCCGGTGTGGAAGAGTGCTGATGCGCTGGGCACCTTTAACGGTAATACGTTTACAGCGACTAAAGTAGGGAAGACATCCATTAGCGTCAAATCCGGGGATATCAGCGATAAGCTGGATATTGAAGTCATCGGCGGCGAATCGATCGCTTCTATGACTGTGGATGCAAGTTCACTAGTACTAGAGAGTGGGAAATCGCTGACCGCACCGGTGCATGTAACCTTGAACGATGGCCGCCAGCTGACAGTGCCGGCGTCCTCGGTGAAGTGGGAGCTGCGCGGCTTTACGGGCGCATGGAGCGGGAACACATTGACCATCGGAACGGTAAATCCGTCCGCATCCGTAGGCTATTTGATCGCCCGTTATGACGGGTTCTCCGCGATGACGGCGCTTGTTGCAGGAACCGACAAAAAATTTGATGATTTTGAAGGGCAGACCTACCCAATTTCGTTCCAAGGTACGAATGGTGTAGTGGGAACTTCTACAGTTGTCTCGGGACTACCGGGCGACAATACAACGAACGTCCTGCAATTGCAGTATGATTTTACCGGGGGCAGCGGTACTAAGGCGGCATACGCCGTGCTAAACGGTACCGGACGCAAAGTAGAAGGCAACCCTTCGGCGATGACGGTAGATGTCATGGGCGATGGAAGCTTGAACTGGGTGCGAGCTGAGTTTATTGATAGCAAAGGCGCAGCACACTTGGTGACCCTTGCCAAACAGGTAGACTGGATCGGCTGGAAGCAGATCAAAGTCAATTTGCCTGCTGACCAAATGGCGTATCCAGTCACATTGAAACGACTCTATGTGGCCTCCCTTGAGGATGGTCAGGATGAGCGTGCGCTTGCAGGAACATTGGCTATGGATAACCTGGCGTTCCAGTATCCGGCGGTAATTGCAGAACCCAAACATGTGAAGATCGAACTCAAGGTTGGTTCTAAATCGGCTAAGGTCGACAGTCAGCCCTATAAGATGGACGTAGCACCGCTTCTACTGAACGGTACGACGTATTTGCCGCTCCGCTTTGTAACAGAGGCTATGGGCGCACAAATCGGTTGGGAAGCCGCGCTTAAACGCGTGTCTGTACTTCGCGGCGATAAGCTGCTGGAAATGTGGGTAGGAAGAAGTGATTTCCTATTAACCGGCGTCCGGAAACAGTCTGAAGTAGCTCCAATTACGAGAAGCGGTCGTACATTAGTCCCGATTAGACTCGTGTCTGAGCAATTGGGCCTACACGTAAATTGGGACGGTAAATTGGGTACGATTACCGTTGAATGAGATGGTCGCCTACTAACGGTTATGTGATATGATAGTTTTAGTATAACTTGAAGAAAGTGGGCCGAGACATCTTGGATTATCGCATAAACGACATCGATCGCGTGATCAAGAACGCGGTCTCAGTGATGGAGGACAGCAAATATCAAATTTTTGAAATTTGCGAGTCAGCGCGCAAGGAAATGTTCTCTCTCGGTCAGGAATTGAACCAAGTACTTGCTGAAGCTGCGGCTATTATCGACAAGGTAGATAAGCTAGAGCTGGATTATCGCAGAGCGCGTATCCGTTTGACGGAGGTAAGCCGCGACTTTGTCCGCTATAAAGAAGAGGATATAAAGGCGGCTTATGAGAAAGCGACACAGTTGCAGCTAGAGCTCATGGTGTTCCGTGAGAAAGAAACGTATTTGAAAGCCCGCAGGGATGATTTGCAGAAACGTGTGCGCAACGTTGAGAAATCAATTGAACGCGCAGAGTCGATAGCATCGCAGATCAATGTTGTTCTGGAATATCTCTCGGGTGATTTGAACCAAGTGACCCGCATTTTGGAGTCGGCGAAGAACAGGCAGCAGATCGGTCTCAAAATTATATTGGCCCAAGAAGAAGAGCGTAAACGGATCGCCAGAGAAATTCATGACGGACCGGCGCAATCTTTGGCGAATATAGTGCTAAGGACGGAAATTGCGGAAAGAATGCTTGTGAAGCAGGAATTTCAAATCGTTCAGGAAGAATTAATAGATTTGAAGAGTCAGGTGCGTTCCGGTATCGAGGAAATTCGCAAAATCATTTTCAACCTAAGACCTATGGCCTTGGATGATTTAGGACTTGTACCTACACTGCGTAAATATATTCAGGATTATGAAGAGAAAAGCAAAATTCGGACGATGTTCGAAACGATCGGTAAAGAAATCCGGCTGCCATCCGCGATGGAAGCCGGGATTTACCGGATGGTTCAAGAAGCGTTCAGCAATGCATTCAAACATGCCAATCCTACCTTTGTCATTCTCGAGATAACTTACCAAGCTCAAATGGTTAAAATTGTCGTCAAAGATAACGGTGTCGGCTTCCATGTGGATCAAATCGAATCTCGTGCAAAAAACAGCGTCCATTTTGGGCTGATCGGGATGCGTGAACGCGTGGAGCTGCTAGATGGAAGGATGGAGATCGAATCCGCGATCGACCACGGCACGAAAGTAACTATTCATATACCTATTAACGGGGAACAGAGAAAGGAGTAAAATAACGATGGAAGCAAGGAATGTAAGCGTTAAACGCAAAATTAAAGTATTGATTGCCGACGATCATCAGTTATTCCGTGAAGGTCTGAAGCGGATTCTCAATATGGAAGATGATTTGGAAGTAATCGGCGAATGTAACGATGGCATCCAAGTACTGGAATTCTGCAACCAGAATAAGCCGGAAGTCGTCCTAATGGATATTAATATGCCGATCGAGAACGGGGTCGTTGCGACAGAGCGTCTGCGCGATATTTTCCCGGAGGTTAAAGTTATTATTCTATCGATTCATGATGATGAGAGTTACGTATTTGAAACGCTGCGCAAAGGTGCATGCGGTTATCTGCTGAAGGATATGGAGGCGGAAGCACTTGCGAACGCGATTCGTTCCGTCGTAAACGGATATGCATACATACACCCGAAGGTAACAGGCAAACTGATTAACCAGCTTCGCCGCATGACCTACCTCGATGAAATCGGTGCAACCTCCGGAGCGGCAGCGACACGTGAAGCCGGCGTGAAGTTCATTCCAAGCGAGAACAACCCGTTGACACGCCGTGAGGCTGAGGTGCTTCGTCTGATGGCGGAAGGCAAGAGCAACAAGATGATCGGCGAGTTTTTGTTTATCAGTGAGAAAACGGTCAAAAACCATGTCAGCAGCATATTGCAAAAGATGGAAGTGGACGATCGGACTCAGGCCGTTATCAGTGCAATAAAATACGGCTGGGTCACGTTGTAACGCATACATAAAAACGAGAGAAGCTTCTGCTTAATGCAGGAGCTTTTTTTTATGCCCATTTCCGGACGGTCATATATTTTTCAACTTTTTTGCGTCGATTTTTCTATTCTCGCGGGTCGGCTGATTTCTTACAATACAAATTGTAGAACAAAAAGAGAACGCTTACAATAATGCGGCTTGAAGACAGCCTGAAGGGGGATAGGCGAATGGGGACACCGCTGGTTCGCATGGAAGGCATAGAGAAAAGTTTCCCCGGCGTACACGCGCTCAATCAGTGCAGGTTCGAGCTGCTTCCCGGTGAGGTGCATGCGCTTGTTGGGGAGAACGGAGCAGGCAAATCAACGCTCATGAAAATATTGACGGGCGTGTATCAGAAGGATGGCGGCAGCATCCGGTATAAAGGGCAGGAGCTCGAGATTGCCGGCACGAAAGCGGCCCAGGAGCTTGGCATCGGCATCATTCATCAGGAGCTGCAGTTGATGCCCGAATTGACGGTGGCCCAGAATATTTTTATCGGACGTGAGCCCAGGAAGCGCTTTAGTCTGTTTCTCGATGAGAAGAAATTAAATCAGGATGCACAGCAGCTGCTCGTCAGCATGAATGTGCACATCGATCCGCTGACGAAGGTATCCGAGCTGACGGTCGCGAAGCAGCAGATGGTCGAAATCGCCAAAGCGCTGTCTTATCGCTCCGAGGTGCTCATTATGGATGAGCCGACAGCCGCGTTAACCAATGCGGAAATCGATGAGCTGTTTCGAATCATCGATCGGCTGAAGCAGCAGGGCGTGGGCATCGTCTATATTTCGCATCGGATGGAGGAGCTGAAGCGGATTACACAGCGCATTACAGTCATGCGGGACGGCTGCTATATCGATACGGTGCCGACCGCAGGAACGACGATCGAGGATATTATTGCGATGATGGTGGGCCGTCAGCTGACGAATACCGCTAAACCGTCAGCGGTACGGCAGAGCAGTGAAATCGTGCTCGAAGCGCGCGGATTAACGAGAGATCCTGATTTTCAGGACGTTCACTTCCAGCTCCGAAAGGGTGAAATACTCGGCTTTGCCGGACTAATGGGCGCGGGACGCACGGAAGTCATGAGAGCCATATTCGGGGCGGATCGGCTCGATAGCGGCGAGATTATCATCCAAGGGTCCAAAGCTTCGGTCAATAGCCCGCATGATGCTGTCCGGCACGGTATCGGCTATCTGTCAGAGGATCGTAAACGATTCGGGCTGATGGTCGACATGGATGTCAAAACAAATATCGCGATTGCCGCTTACGACAAATACCGGCGGCGGGTCGGCTGGATGGATGATACGAAGATTTCCGAAACAAGCGACTATTACGTTGGGCAGTTGAAGGTGAAGACACCTTCCATTCATCAGCCGGTGAAACTGCTCTCGGGCGGCAACCAGCAGAAGGTCGTCATCGGCAAATGGCTCGATCGGAACTGCGATATTTTGATCTTTGACGAACCGACGCGCGGGATCGACGTAGGCGCGAAGAGCGAGATCTATAAGCTGCTCGAGCAGCTGGCAAGCGAGGGGAAGTCCATCATTATGATCTCCTCTGAGCTGCCGGAGATCTTGCGATTAAGCCATCGCATCATCGTCATGTGCGAAGGGAAAGTCACCGGCGAACTGCGAGGCAGCACAGCTACGCAGGAAGACATTATGCGGTATGCGACGATGCGCGCAAGTCAGGTGGTGCAGCGATGAACAGCGCCAGAGAGCAAGCTGACGATGTGAAGCAAGTTATTCCTTCCGGGAGGTTGCAGAATATGAAATTATCCGATGGGGCGGTACCGGCGAGCAAAGTCTCATTGGGTGCCGCGCAAAAGATGCTGGCATTTGCAAGTTTGATTGTATTGGTCGTCACCTTCTCGGCGGCCTCCGGTAACTTCTTCCGGTTCGATAATATCGTAGGCATCCTGCTGGCGACGGCCGTAACCGGTATTCTGGCGCTCGGCTCCACGCTTGTCATTATTACAGGCGGGATCGATTTGTCCGTCGGAACGGTCATGACGCTGTCGGCAGTCATGACCGGCGTGTTCATTACGAACTGGGGGCTGCCGCTGCCAATCGGCATCATCGGCGGCATTGCGGTTGGCTCGCTTTGCGGGTTAGCAAGCGGGGTTACCATCGCGCGAATGAAGATCCCGCCGTTTATCGCCACGCTCGCAATGATGATGATTGCCAAAGGATTGGCGCTCGTGATCTCCGGCACGAAGCCGATTTATTTTAACGACTCGCCGCTGTTTAACCAAATTGCAATGGGCTCCATAACGGGTGCCATCATTCCGGGCTTCGATATTCCCAATGCAGTGCTCATTTTCTTCGGAGGCGCCATCCTTGCCGGAATCGTCTTGTCCAAGACCATTGTCGGCCGTTATAACTTCGCGCTTGGCAGCAACGAGGAAGCAACGCGGCTGTCGGGTGTAAACGTCAACTACTGGAAAATCGTCATCTATGGAATTGCGGGTCTGTTCAGCGGTCTGGCAGGCGTTATTATGGCCTCGCGGCTCAATTCAGCACAGCCCGCGCTTGGCATGGGGTATGAGCTGGAAGCCATCGCAGCTGTGGTTATCGGCGGTACTTCCTTAAGCGGAGGAAAAGGAACGATTATAGGCACGGTGATCGGGGCTTTAATTATGAGCGTCCTGACGAACGGGCTCCGTATTTTATCCGTCCCGCAGGAGTGGCAGACGGTCGTCGTAGGCTTCGTCATCCTGCTCGCGGTGTACGGGGATATATTGCGCAGAAGAAAAGGGTAGCAGGAAGGCTTAGCGTTGGTATCCCCTCCTTGCACGTGGACGTGGATTTCCCGCGGCAGTGGACGAAGGAGTGTCATACAATACATTTGTAAAGGGGTTATACAAGTGAAAACGAACATAAGAAGAAGCGCGTTAGTGACGATTGTGGCATTGGTTATGGTACTTAGCACCCTGCTTACGGGATGCAGCTCCAACAATAACAAGGATAATGCTTCCTCCGGTAACTCGAATACAGCCGAAGCAAGCGGGAACGGCGACGCGAGCGGCAAAGACATTTATATCCCGATTATTTCAAAAGGGTTCCAGCATCAGTTCTGGCAAGCGGTTAAGCAAGGCGCTGAGAAGGCTGCTACCGAATTTAACGTCCGCATTACATTCGAAGGTCCTGAAACCGAGCAGCAGGTCGACAAGCAGATCGAGATGCTGCAGGCGGCGCTCGACAAGAAGCCGGCAGCCATTGCGTTCGCCGCACTGGACAGCAAGGCGGCAACCTCGCTGCTGGAGAAGGCGAAATCGCAAAACATTCCGATCATCGGCTTCGACTCCGGCGTAGACAGCGACATTCCGGTTACAACCGCAGCTACGAACAACGTGGCGGCAGCAGCGCTTGCAGCTGACAAGATGGCGGAGCTGATCGGTGGCAAAGGCGAAGTTGCAATGGTCGTGCACGATCAAACGAGCCGCACGGGCGTTGATCGCAGAGATGGCTTCAAGAATCGCATTGAGGAAAAGTACCCGGATATCAAAATCGTCGACATCCAATACTCCGGGGACCCGCTCAAAGCGACTGACCTGGCGAAAGCGATTATGCAGGCGCATCCGGATCTGAAAGGGATCTTCGGCTCCAATGAAGGCGCAGCGATCGGCGTCGTGAACGCCGTAACGGAAATGAAGAAGGATGGCAAGCTGGTCGTCATTGGCTATGACTCCGGTAAGCAGCAAACCGATGCGATCCGCAGCGGCAAAATGGCGGGAGCAATTACGCAAGATCCGATTGGCATCGGCTATTGGTCCGTGAAAGCGGCCGTTCAAGCCATCAAAGGCGAAAAGGTAGAGAAATCGATCGACACCGGCTTTCACTGGTACGACAAAACAAATATCGACTCCGACGAAATCAAGCCGTTGCTATACGACTGATTCCATGCGCGAGCGAGAAATCGAGGCTGTTCTTTGCGAACAGCCTTTTTCTATATGGAAAGGATTAGTATAATTGGATGATAGGCAGAGGAAACAATGCAAAAGCAGGAGGCGACCGGGCGATGTATACGATTATTATCGTAGACGATGAGAGCGAAGTCAGAGAAGCGATGATTCGAATGACCGATTGGGCGGCTTGCGGCTTTCAACTGATCGGTGACTTCGAGAATGGACGCGATGCGCTCGAATTTATGAGCCGAACGCAGCCCGATGCGATGATTACGGATATATGCATGCCTTTTATGGACGGATTAAAGCTGACCGAATGCGTGCTGGAGAAGTACCGTCATATCAAAGTTAGTATTGTGACCGGCTATGAGCATTTCGATTATGCGAAGCAGGCCATTCGCCTGAAAGTAAACGACTACTTGCTCAAGCCGATTAATTTGGAGGAATTTACCGAGTATCTGCTGAAGCTGCGGTCAGAGCTTGATCGAGAGCGGGCGGAGCGGGAGGATTTAAGCAAGCTGCGCGTTCAGCTGCGTGAAAGCCTGCCACTGCTGCGAGAACGGTTCATGGAGAAGTGGAGCACGATGCCGCTGCCTCCGGAGGAGATTGGCAGGAAGCTGAGCGATTATGGCTTATGTGCACCGGGGCCAGCCTATATCGCGCTTATTGGCGATTTGGATGAGACGGCAGGCAGCGGGAGCGGTGTCGGTGGCGGGCATAAGTCGAATGTCGATCTCGAGCTGCTTCGATTCGCGTTTTATAATATGATGCAGGAGATCTTCGAGCAGGAGCAGCCGGGCATCGTATTTCGAGTACGGGATGAGAAGACGGCTGTTTTGCTGTCAGGCCTGCCGGAGGAAATCGAGGAGAAGGCGCAGAAACTGGCCGATTATGTGCGTCAGAGCGTAGGTACGTTTCTGAAGCTGACCGTAACAATCGGGATGGGGAGAAAGTTCACTCATTTGCAGGATACCTATTTATCTTTTCGGGAAGCGCTTTCAGCCTTTGATTATCGGTTTCTTCAAGGAACAGGCAGTTTAATCTCCATTAATGACCTTGAATTCGGGAGCGGCTATGAGCGTATCGGTTATAAGGAATGGGAGAAGAAGCTGTTGTCGGCCGTTAAGACCGGTGAAGCTCATCTCATCAAACGCGTGCTGGACGAATGGATTGCCGATTTGAAAAGTCTGCCTTCTCCCATTGACCGGTGCTACGTGTCGATTCATGCGATGCTGGCCGCCTTGATGAGTTTCATAGCGGAAGCGGGATTCGACGAAACGGAGCTGCTCGGCCGCGATCAGTTTGCGCATATTTCCCAGTTGAAGACGCTGGATGAAGCCAGGCAGTGGCTGCTCGAGATGTGCGTGACCGTCATTCAATATGTCGAAGAGAAACGCAAGACCGTCAATAAGTCGCAAATTGAAATGGCGGAACGGTACATTCAGGAGCATTATGCGGATGAGAATTTATCGCTGCAGCAGGTATGCGCCTATGTATACTTGAGCAGCAGCTACTTCAGCTCCTTGTTCAAACAGCATACAGGGGACACATTCGTCGAATATGTAACCCGGACTCGGATGGAGAAGGCAAAGGAGCTGCTTGCGGCAACAAAGCTGAAGTCGTATGAGATTGCAGCCAAGGTCGGGTATGAGGATCCGCAATATTTCAGCGTTATTTTCAAGCGAAACACGGGCGTATCGCCGAAGGAATTCAGGCAGCAGAAAGAAGGACAGACCTCTTCATGAACAATTGGCCCGCATTCCGGTTCCGGTTCAAAAGCATTCATACGAGTATTTCCCTCGCGTTCTGCGGATTGATTGTGTGTATGACGCTAGTGCTGAGCTACAACGCCTACCGATTATCGAGGGATGCCGTTACCGATAATTCACTCGACTATACGACACAGCTGATCGAACAGGTGAATGGCAATATCCAAACCTATATCGACAATATGAGCAGTATTTCAGCCTTGGCGCTGTATAACAGCGACTTGCAGCAGCTTGCCAAACTGTCTGATCCGGGAGGTCCGGAAGGGCAGCGGCTGTCCGGGCAGCTCAGTCAATTTTTTGAAAGCATTATGCAATCGCGCAGCGACATGGCGTCGATTATTTTCGTGGGCTCGAACGGAGCGGCCGTCTCCAATCGTACGGATACGGAGCTGAAGCCATACGCAGACCTGATCAATCAGGATTTCTATCAGAAGGCCAAGGCGAAGCCGGGACAAATCATCATCTCCTCCTCGCATGTGGAGCATACCTTCCGGAATCAGTACCGGTGGGTGGTATCGATCAGCCGCGAGCTGCCCGGAGATGAGGGCGGAGGCGTGCTGCTCGTGGACTTGAACTATAATTTGATCGATGATTTATGCCGCCAAATTGCGCTCGGCAAGACGGGGTATGTCTTTATCGTCGATCCGGAAGGCGATTACGTCTACCACCCGCAGCAGCAAATCGTGTATACCGGCCTGAAATCCGAAAATATCCCGACGATTCTGCAGTCAAAGGACCAGACGATTCGTACGGCACAGGGCGGCGAGAAAAAAATCTATACGCTGCGCACAACCGACTTTGGCTGGAAAATCGTTGGCGTCACCTATCCGGAGGAGCTGGTCGACAACAAGGGAGAAATTCAATTATCCGCTGCGCTGTGGAGTGCACTCTTCCTTATGATTGCACTGGCGATCTCGGTGCTGCTTTCCTTTCAGCTGACGAAGCCCCTGAAGAAGCTTGAAGCCCATATGAAGAAGGTAGAGAAGGGCGATCTGGATATTCGGATTGAGATTAGTACCTCGAACGAGATCGGGAAGCTCTCCAAGACGTTTAACCTCATGATTGCGCGAATGAAGGGGCTGATGGGGCAGGTTGTGCAGGAGCAGGAAATGAAGCGGATTAGCGAGCTGAAGGCACTTCAGGCTCAGATTAATCCGCATTTTCTGTACAACACGCTTGATTCGATCATTTGGATGGCGGAATCCGGCAAGCAGAAGGATGTCGTAAAGATGACCTCGGCGCTCGCGAAGCTGCTTCGGTCCAGCATAAGCAAGGGCGAGGAGTTGATTCCGCTATCCGTCGAGCTGGAGCATATCAACAACTATTTGACGATCCAGACGATTCGCTATAAAGACAAATTCACCTACAGCATCGAAGTCGATCAAGAGCTGGCGGGCTGCATGATTTTGAAAATCGTCCTGCAGCCGCTCGTAGAGAATGCCATCTACCACGGGATGAAGAACAAGCCGGAGAAGGGGCACATTCGGATTACCGGTTCGAGAGAAGGCGATGTGGTCGAGATTCGGGTCGAGGACGACGGTATCGGCATGCATCCGGATAAGGCGGCCAAGCTGCTGGTGGATCAGCATGCATCCTCGCTCAGCTCAGGGGTAGGGGCAAGGAATATTCACGAGCGTGTTCGACTGTATTTTGGCGAGAGCTATGGATTGACATTCGAAAGCGAGCCGGACGAAGGGACGACCGCGATCTTGCGTATACCCGCATTGCCGGAGGAGGAATAAGGATGCCGAAAAAAATAACGGGCTGGTTGCTGCTCACGCTTATTGTCGGTGCACTTATTGCCGCCGGCTTTCAATTTATAACCTCCCGGCTTGATCAGGGGCGTCTGCAAATCGTATTTGTTTCCAAAACGATTGACCCAAAGGTAGAATTCTGGCGGGTTGTGCAGCAAGGTATGGCGACTTCGGCTGAGGAATACGGAGTTGATGTTACAATGACAGGACCTGCTGCCGAGCGGGACGTCGAGGAACAAATACGAATTCTGCAGGATGCCATTGGGCATAAGCCGGATGCGATTATTCTCGCTGCTACGGATTTCAGCCGAGTCGTGCCGGTTGCCGAACAAATCAAGAAAGCCGGTATTAAGCTGATTACGATCGACTCCGGTTTGAAAGGCGGCATCTCATCGAGCTTCATTGCGACGGATAATATCGAGGCCGGCAAGAAGGCGGGGGACGCTGCACTGAAAGAGCTTAAACCGCAAGCTAAAGTGGCCATTGTCTCCTTCGTCCATGGATCCGCGACGGCTATCGAGCGGGAGCAAGGCGTGAGGAAGAGCCTCGCAGCAAGGGATGACCTGCATGTGCTCGATACCTTGTACTGCAATGCCTCAGAAGAGACAGCGCGCATGCTCGTGAAGCAATTGCTGGAGAGGGAGCCGGATGTGAGTGCCATTATCGGGTTGAATGAGCAGTCCACGGTCGGCGCCGCAAAAGGCGTGATCGACCTTGGCATGGGCGGCCGCATAGCGATGGTCGGCTTTGACAGCTCCATGGATGAAGTGTCAATGCTCGAAGACGGCATACTGAGCGCAATCGTCGTACAGAAGCCTTACAATATGGGCTACCTAGGCATCAAGACAGCCGTGCAAGCGATACGGAACGAGAAGATTAGCGAGCGAATCGATACGGGGTCCGAAGTCGTGACGAAACGGACGATGTACTCGAAAGAAAACCAGAAGCTGCTTTTTCCATTTGCCGAGAAATAAGCTTGAACCGGGATGTAAAATGAAAAGAGAGAGCATTGCTATATTCAGCGGCGCTGAAAAAGCAGTGCTCTTTGTGATGTTTACTGTTATTTTAGTAAGAAGTGCAGGGGTAAGCGAAAGCAGGAACGTCTAGTAAAGAGAGAGGAGGGAGAGAGATTCGAGACGAGGCGCTGATAACACAAATTCAAAATGGAAATCGCGAGGCTTACACGGAGCTGGTCGCAAGGTATCGGGATGAGCTGTATCGGCTGATTTGGAGCGTGGTGCGCGATCGGCGCGATGCGGAGGATACGCTGCAGGAGACGTTCGTGCGGATCTATCTCTCCCTCCCCGACTATCGAGGTGACGGCTTTAAAGCTTGGTCCGCACGAATAGCGGTTAATCTCGCGATTGATTGCCGAAGACGCAACACCCGCAAAGAGGCGCTGCTGCAGCGCGCCGGCCAAGAGGCCATATCGCAAGGGGAAGCGGGGCTTGCGACTCCGAGTAGACCGAAGGGGAATGCTTCATCTGCTCAGCATGGAGTAAGCTCTTCTGTAGAGGCTGCGGCGGGGCATGCACCGCCTGCGGAATTCGAGGCGCTGAAGCGAGAACGTAAAAGGCGTGTTCGCGCGATGGTCAGTACGCTTCCGGTAGGGTACCGGCGCGTGGTGAGGTCTTACTTCTTGGAGGATAG
This sequence comes from Paenibacillus sp. J22R98, assembly GCF_059383835.1. Lineage (NCBI taxonomy): Bacteria > Bacillati > Bacillota > Bacilli > Caryophanales > Paenibacillaceae > Paenibacillus > Paenibacillus sp. J22R98. The sequence continues at coordinate 61,029 of NZ_JBXENW010000004.1, read as the reverse complement.
ACCGTACAAGGAAATCGCCGAGCACGAGCAGCTGCAAGTGAAAAGCGTGGAGTCTAAGCTGTATAGGGCTAGACAATGGATGCGCAAGCATTGGAAGGAGGAGGATTTGGAATGATGCATCGGGATGAGGCTTACTGGCGGAGGTATGCAGAGGATAAGCTGCTTGCAGAGGAACGATTGGAAGCCGAGGAGCATCTGGCCGTCTGCAGCAGCTGCCTAGAACGATATATGGAGCTGCTGATCGGCGTAGATGAGGTTGAGTCACTGGATAGCGATGCAGCGGAAACCATTACGGAACGCATTATGGTGGCTATTGCCGAGATGGAGCAGGACCGGATTCCTCCTCCGAAGGTGGACATCGTGCGCCGGAGTCCGGTCAAACGAAGCAGCCGCAAACAAACGATGATTCACTATTTGATCGCGGTATGCATCATGCTGGTTCTCATGTCTACCGGCGTGTTTCAGCGCATAGCCGAGCAGCCGCAGCAGTGGGAAGAGCATCAGATCAGTAAGAAAGAATCGGTATCCGTCTCCATCATGGAGCGGACCGCTGCGGTTATCGAGGCAATGGTCGAGAAGCCGAATAAATAATACGAAGAAGAAGGCGAGATGATTGTATGGTTAAAAGTCCAGTGGCGACGCTGTTTTTGGGCTTTCTGCCGGGAATTGGGCATATGAAGGCAGGACGTTTCGGGCGCGGACTCTTGTACTTGTTGTCAATCGGGCTGTGTTTCCTGTTCGCGTTCATTGCAGGGGCAGGCGACAACGATGAAGGCTTTATGGTTATGTTTTTGTTTTTTGCATTCTTGATCTGGGCGATCAGCGTGCTGGACTTGATCATTTATTTAATTCGGCACAGTGGTGCAAGGGAGATTCATATTCCCGCGCCGGTACCGGGACCGGGACCGGGACAATCTGTATATGGTCCGCACCCGATGCCGATGGAGATGACAAGCGGAATGACATACACCGCGACAGACGCTCCGGAGTCGAATGGCCAGTCAAGCGAGCGGTTTTATACGATCCTCTTGTCGTTTATTCCGGGACTGGGTCATCTGCAGCTGGGGCTGATGCAGCGCGGACTTAATCTGATGATCGGATTTTTCGGCTTGCTCGCGATGATCATTTTCGTGGCGGTGCTCGCGGATCAGCCGGGGTTCCTAACGTTCCTGCTGGCGCTTCCGATTATTTGGCTGTTCGGCATGTTTGATGCCATTCGTCATGTGGGTCTGAAGCAGTCCGGGGAGACGCTGCAGGATCGGTCCATTCTGGATGATTGGGAGGATCACCGTCAAGGCGGCAAGCGCAGCCGGTGGTTGTCGACGGTATTATCGATTTTACCGGGAGCGGGACATATGTATCTCGGTTTGCAAAAGAGAGGACTGCAGCTTATGGCAGGCTTCCTGCTCTCCATCTACCTGCTGGATGTGCTTCAGCTGTCCTTATTCCTCTTCATGGTGCCGCTGCTGTGGTGTTTCTCCTTCTTCGATGCCTTGCAGCAGCAGTCGCGGTTGAATAACGGTGATGGTCAGCTGGAGGATGTGCCGATCGTCGATTGGCTTATTCATAGGCAGAAATGGCTCGGAATCGCGCTAGTGGCACTCGGTCTCTACTATACGGCGGATCGTCTGCTTCTTGACTATGTGCAGCGTGTATGGGGAGATTGGCAGCTAACGTCAAATATCCGCTATTATTTCAAAACCGGTATAACGGCGCTGCTGCTTATCGGAGCAGGAGTTAAGCTTCTGTCAGGAAGCAAGCAGAGGGCGGTGAAGCCGCAATGAGACAATGGCGAGTCGGTACTTGATCGATGGGGACGGCACTTATCGCAATGGGTATATTGCTTGTTGCTGTTCAGTTCGGTGGAATAAGCTGGCTGGATCAGGGGATGATTTGGTGGCCGATGCTCTTTGTGCTGGTTGGCCTTGAGATTATTATTTACTTGTGGCGCAGTAAAACGGAACAGCCGGTGCTTCGCTATGATCTATTCAGCATTATCGTGGTTGCCGTTCTTGGCGGCAGCTGTCTACTCTTCACAACGGTAAACGCTACGGGATTGATGGATGAGATACGGGGCTCGATCGGCGCGAAGGAAGTTCGCGTGAAAGCAGAGCAGGTATCAGAGAAGGTCGGGGCTGCCGTAAAGCGGATCGTCGTCCAGGATGAGCATTATTGGAACGGCTCGGTGACGATAGATGCCGATACCAGTGGATCTAATCAGGTGCAAGCTTTCGGCTCCTGCCGATATGAAGTTGGAAGCAGGGAAACGGCTCCTTCCTCTGTTGAGTTACTCGAGACTCACTTGGTTGGCGATGCCATGTACGTAACGCTTAAGCAGCCGGAAGCAAGGAAGTCCTTCATGGCCTCGACGCCTTCCTGCCAACTGACGGTGGTGCTGCCGAGTGATAAGAAGGTAGAGCTTGATCACGGGCTGCAGCGGTTTATGGCAGTGGGTAGGAAGCTGCCTATGGGTTGGGGTATGGAGGAGTAGGGCTTGCAAGGGTACGGACGTACGAGCATATGAGAGTGAGTGTGTGAGTGCGGGCGTACGAGCATAAGAGAGTGAATGCGTGAGTGCATAGGGCAGTAGGGTAATAAAGTTATGGGGCAGGCGCAGGGACGCATGCCCCTTTTTTGCGACTTGTCCGTGAATGTCCGTCACCCATGGGCGGTTTACGGCATATGATGTCACAAAAAAGGAGGTGGCTGCCTTGATTCCAGTCTTGTTATGGATCTTCGGTTGTTACGCCTTGGCTGCGGCTGCCGTACATGCCGTATCCGCACTTACCTGGAGACGGGAACGTCATATCAAGCATTACGTCCTCATCGCCGGTAATGAACAGCTGCAGATGGAATGGTATATGCGCTCGCTTCGGCGTTTTTCTCATTTTACTGGCACAGAAGTGAAAGTGACTGTCGTGGACCGCGGCTCAGAGGATGAAACGATGAGTATTGCTCGGTGTTTTGCCAAGCACGGCATGAATGTTCATTTTCACTCCTCTGCCTCGCCAGATGAGTACGGCCGCTTGCCGGAGACGCTGAGCCGACCTGCATCGGTCAAAGCCCATGAAGTGTCTGGTGGGCTGGGTGAGAAACGTTCGAGTTCGAAGGATGAGAAGCGTGTAGTAGGGCAAAGTGAGAAACATGCGGGTCCGAAGGATGGGAAGAGTCTAGCCGGACAGAGTGAGAAATACTCGAGTTCGAAGGATGAGAAGCGTCCAGCTGGGCAAAGTGAGAAACACTCGAGTTCGAAGGATGAAGGCGATAGTCTGGCGAAATGGCATCGCTTTCGTACGAAGTTGCGGATATCAGGACGGCGGCGTCCGGATGGCCGCGCTAAGAAGCATAGCAAATTAGAGCCGACAAATTTGCTCTGGATGCTCCAGGCTGAAGGCGTTGTTTCTGTAAAAGACCATGCGGTGTTAATTGATTTAAGGGATCCTGCGGATCTGTCGAAGCTTCCGTTCTAAAGGTGGCTAATAACGGACAGATGATTTTTGGACAGCTGCTATGCTTGACAAAAAGTAAATTGCGAAGATAGCGAGGCACAATGTATAATCTATTCAACTGAATATAAGCGAGTGAAGCACACCCGTATGATCTGCTAGGAGGCGGATTGGGGTGTGCTTTTTTGTTGTTTTGTGGGGTTGTAAGGATGCGGTAAAGCGAGTTCAGAGTATGAAAGGAGTGCTGGCCTTCATGAAAGTGTTCTTATATGCGGTTGGGGACAACGGGAGAACAAGGGCGATGTGGTCAATTGCGCCGGAGGTGGATATGGCGTACTGGCTCGTGCCTGGATATCGGGAAGAGGCGGAGAGAGTGTTGGATGGTGGGGCCGGAGCGGAGAGCATGCGAGGAGCGGGTGAGGGAGGAGAGGATGCGAGTGGGGGCAACTGGGGATTGCAAAGCGCGGTGTTGTGGAGTGAGGAATTGCCGCTTGGTTTGGCGGCAAGGGTCGTGGAACGGTGGCCTGGCGAAGCGGGGCAGGAGGAGATGCGCGAGGTGCTGACGCGCCTTGTTCATGAAGCATGGGCGTATGATGCCCGAATGGGCCTGCCGGCTGGAGGACGCGAGGATGCACATGCTTATGTGCCTCGCGCTGCCGAGCTGTGCGAGGCAGCGCATGGGCTAGCGGCGCGGGCTTGTCGCGCCGCTGCGCTTTTGCAGGGACGAGCGCTGCTCAGCAGCGAAGCGCTCGCCCTGCTTGGGGCCGCGGGTGCGGCCGGGCTGGCCGGCGCAGCGGCGGTGCCTTGGAGCGCGGCGGCCCCCGGGCTCCAGTTGGCCGCGCTGCTTGGCCAGCTGCGCCTAGGCGGCGCAGTCGCCCCGCAGCCGCAGCCTCGGCTGCTGCGGTGGCGGGAGGCGCTAGGCGCCAGGCCGCGCCCGCGGCTCCGCTGCCAGCGGTGCGGCAGCGGCACGGCGCGCATGCGCCGAACCGCATGCGCCGCGTGCGGCCGCGCATGCGCGTACTGCGAGGCATGCCTCACGATGGGCCGCAGCCGCGAATGCGGCCTGCTCATCCACGGCATGCCGAGCAGCGCAGCAGCGCGCTTGCTCGCACCAAGCGTCAACGCCACCCCCGCGGTCAGCGCTTCCGGGTCCAGCGCCACCTCCGCGGTCAGCACTTTCGGGTCCAACGCCATCCCCGCGGTCAGCGCTTCCGGGTCCAGCGCCACCTCCGCGGTCAGCGCTTCTGCGTCCAGCGCCACCCCCGCGCCAAGCGCCAACGCATCCAGTGTCTCACCCGCGGCCAGCGCTCCCCCGCCAAGCGCCCCCACCATCGCCCCATCCTGGGGCCTCAGCCCCGCACAAAAGGCGGCCGCCGAAGCCGCCCTCAGCTTCATGGCGACCAGCCCAGCCAATCTATCCGCCTCGCGCAGATTTCTGCTGTGGGCAGTTACCGGAGCGGGCAAAACGGAGATGATCTTTCCGCTCATCGAGGCTTGTCTACAGCGCCGAGGCCGCGCACTCATAGCGACACCGCGCAGAGACGTCGTGCTGGAGCTAGATCCGCGTATCCGCAAAGCCTTTCCGGCGGCAACCGTTGTAACGCTATATGGCGGCAGTGAGCAACGCTGGGAACAAGGAGAGATCACGCTGGCTACAACGCATCAATTATTCCGTTTTCGTCAAGGGTTCGATCTCGTTGTTATCGATGAAATCGATGCCTTTCCTTATCACAATGATGAGATGCTGCACTACGCCGCGGACAATGTATGCAGGCCTGATGGCGTAAACATCCTTTTATCCGCTACGCCTCCCGCAGAACTTAGAAGAGCAGCGAAGCTTGGTAGACTCGAGCATGTGCGCGTACCGGTTCGATTCCACCGTCATCCGCTTCCGGTGCCCGTGCAATTCCAAATCCCGACAGTGAGAAAAATGCTGGGCAAGCGCAGCCTCCCAAGCCAGCTTCTTAAGACACTCGGGCAGTCCATTAACCGAGGCGCTCAGCTTTTTGTATTTGCCCAGCAAATTCGAGATGTAGAACCTCTGGTGGAACGGCTCCGTCTCGCTTTTCCCAACATTGTCGTGGAGGGTACGTCCTCCAAAGATCCCAATCGTGCAGACAAAGTAACCCGATTCCGGGATCGCAGCATCCGACTGCTAGTAACTACAACGATTCTCGAGCGTGGAGTCACAGTCCCCAAGAGTGACGTGTTCATTCTGGATGCGGACGGGAAGCTTTTTGACGATGCCTCTCTCATTCAAATGGCGGGCAGAGCCGGCAGATCAAAGGATGATCCAGCCGGACGGGTCTACTTCTACAGTTCGTCCCGTACACGCGCACAGCAGTCAGCCATACGTCAAATCAAAATCATGAATCGAATCGCCCGTCGAAGAGGGTATCTTTTATAACCGGCCAGCACTATACGAAATCCATCAAGGAAAGACGTGACTGCCTATTCTTCCAAACCTTTTAACCTCCTCCATATCAACTATCTTGTGTAAGCTTCAACAGCTTTTCCAACATACATCCCAGACTACCACGGCTATGCTCTCAACCCGATCCTCCGTATGCGTCATTTGTGGGAAGACAGGTAACCGATCGTCTAGTCATGCCCATTTTCCGGATTTGTGCCAGCACTGTTTTGGTCAAATTCCCTGGATTACACGGATTTATTGTACTGTTTGCGGCAGGCCCGAATGGTGTCCGGATTGCAGTCGCCGCCAAGGAGCAGCTTTTATTTGCAATCGCTCAGCTGTACTTTATGATCCCGTTATTCGGCAGTGGCTTGCGCTCTACAAATATCGCGGCCATGAAGGGCTGGCTCCCATATTAGGCGAAATACTGCTTACTGCGTATCGCAGTATGGTTGCACTACAATCCAGCAAGAGCCAGTCCTCGTTCGGTTTCGATGCCATGATCCCAGTTCCGGTAAGCGGCGAACGGCTGCAGGAGCGGGGCTTTAATCAAGCTGAGCGATTAGCCTCTTATCTTGCCGATCGAGAAGCGTTAGCACTCTATGACGTTCTGAGACGCATACGGCACAGTGACAAACAAAGCTTCAAAACAAGAATGGCGAGACTGCGAGATACGAAACAGCTGTTTGCGGCTGATCTAGCTGTCACTGTGGAGATGCTTGCTGCAATCCGGCTCAGAATCGACCAGCCTACGATAAAGCTGCTAATCGTCGATGATATTTACACTACCGGCAGTACGGCGAATTCCTGCGCACTGGCGCTGAGAGAGGTCATAGAGCAACTGGAACCTCATTTGGATGTTCAGATATTCGTTCTTACACTTGCGCGTTCCTAGCAAATTCAACTCTATGATTATCCGATCAAATAAATGATGAATTTTGTCTATCTTTGAGTTAATATGGAGTCACAAGTGGCTAGACTCGAAGGGAGCAGTGAAAGATGGATCTTGGAAATTGTCCTCGCTGCGGGAAACTGTATGCTAAGAACTTCCGCGATGTTTGTCCGAATTGTATCAAGCAGATTGATAATGAATATACGGTTTGCTCGGAGTATCTGCGTAAGAATAAAGGCACGAACATCAACGAACTTTCAGACGCGACGAGTGTTTCTATAAAACAAATCACGAGGTTTATTCGTGAGGGCAGAATTTCACTGGTAGGTGCTCCAAATTTGATGTATCCGTGCGAAATGTGCGGCGTACTCATCCGGGACAATAACAAATGTGACAGCTGCAGGGCCAAGCTGTTGAAAGAAGTCAGCAAAGCAAAACAAGAAATTGCAAACAGATCCGAAGAGGAGTCAAAGGCACCGACCTCCGCAGCGTCTGCCTATCGGAACTTAGAGCGTGGTAGAGACTGATTATTTAGCGGAGTTTTAAAATCTCTAAATATTTACACCCATTTGCCGATAATACTCTTATACAGAGTTATCGGCTTTTTTAATTGTTGGAGGGATTATGATGAAGATAAATCAATCGCACCGGATCAATGCAGTAAATCCGTATCAGAAGCAAAGCGAGCAGCAGGCAAATGCGCTTGATCGTAAACGTAAAACGGATAAAGTGCAAATATCCGCCGAAGCACAGGAGATGCTCTCTTCCAGTCGTGTCAATGACAATGATCGCGCTAAGCTGATTGATGATCTTAAACAATCCGTAAGCACCGGAAGCTATCATGTGGAATCGGGCAAAATCGCAGAGAAGCTGCTTCCTTTTCTTAAAAACTAACAACAAGACAGGTGAATCCTTGTGATCGTGGAAACAATTATCGCAACGCTTGAGCAGCAGGCGGGCGTATACCGGGAGCTGCTGGCATTGGCCAATGAGAAGACGCCTTATCTTGTCCACAATCAAGTGGAGAAGTTAAACGCTACGCTTCAGAAAGAACGGAAACTGCTGAAGACGTCTGAGGAATTAGAGCAGCAGCGGATGAGACTATCCGGCCAATATTTCTCGGGTATTGGGATGCTTCGTTACAAAGGCGGCAAAATCAGCGAGATGATCCGGACGGTTACATCATCTCAAGATAAGAAGAAATTGACGGAACTTCATGAGACGCTTACGACACTGCTTGATGAGCTGCAGAAGGTTAGTCAACTGAATCAGCAGCTGATCGAACAATCGCTTAAGTTCATTGATTATTCGATAGATTTGTTGGTCGAGGATCCGAACGGTGACGTTACATACCAGCATCCACTTAGTCCCGGATACGGAAACACTCGCAACGGCTTATTTGATACAAGAGGATAGGGAGGCAACCCTGCAATGAGTTCTACATTCCATGGCATTGAAACAGCCAAGCGGAGTTTGTTCACGCAGACGGCTGCATTAAATACAACCGGTCATAATATCTCGAATGCTAATACAGCAGGTTACTCTAGACAAGTAGTCAATATGCAGGCTTCCAGACCAATGGAATACCCGGGCATAAGCAGATCCAACGTCCCCGGACAATTGGGAACAGGCGTAGAGTTTTCGTCCATTACTCGCGTTCGTCAGTCCTTCCTTGACGATCAATTCCGGAACGAGAACAAGTCTCTGGGCAACTGGGAGATACAAGCTGACACGCTCAACAAGCTGGAGAGTATTGTGAATGAACCCTCGGATTCAGGTATTCGTACGGTGCTCGACAACTTCTGGAAGTCGTGGTCCGATCTTAGTAAAGATCCGGAGAATGTGACGGGCCGGAAGATTGTACGCGAGAGTGCAATCGCTTTAACAGATGCTTTCAACCAAACGAGCAAACAGTTAAGCGATTTAAGTACGGATTTGACCAATAACATTCAGGTTAAAGTCAATGAAATTAACTCTATTATTTCAACGGTTTCTAATTTAAATACAGAAATTTCACGGATTGAAGGATTAGGTAATGACGCTAACGATCTAAGAGATCAGCGGGATCTGCTGACCGACAACTTGTCCAAAATTGTGAATATTAATGTGGTTAATACTGGCGCTGGCTATGATATATCAGTCGGCGGCATAAACCTGACTACGGGCGGAACTGCTTCACCAACCTCTGTAGATGCACTTACGGCTGCTTTTGGCACAGGAGATGGTTCCGGTGACCTGAATAGCGGCGAAGTATTCGGGATGTTCGTTGCGAAAGAGAAGTATGTCGCTGATTACCAGAATCAACTGAACGTACTGGCCAACACCATTGCGAACGGAGAGGTTACGATCACCATTCCTGCGGGATCGATGCTTCCGGAAGGAACAACATTGAAAACTCCGGATGGCGGCAGTTTGACATTCGCAGGCTCGACTCGATTGCTGGCAAAGGATACTACAGTAGTTGTTAACGGGCTTAATGGTCTGCATAAATTAGGTTATACCTTTGACACCCCTGCCAAAGCAGGCGAGGATTTCTTTACCTCTGCATCTGGCGATATTACAGCTGATAGCATCCGCTTAAATCCAACGATTGCAGCTGATGCCAGCTTAATCGCGACGTCACTGCGGACAACCGGGACCGGGAGCAGCGAGACGGCGGTTAAAGGTAACAACACACTCGCTGTACTGTTATCGAATTTCAAAGATTCTAAGTTTTCTTTTACGACAACAAGCGGCGGCGTAACAACCGGAAGCATCGATGATTATTTCAGAGCGATCGTTGGACAGCTAGGGGTTCAAGGACAAGAGGCGCAGCGGCAGCTTAACAATCAGCAAGTGCTTGCCGAGCAAGTGGACTCCAGCCGTCAAGCTGTCAGCGGTGTTTCTATCGATGAAGAGATGTCTAATATGATTAAGTTCCAGCATGCATATGGCGCGGCAGCTCGGTTTATGACAGCCTATGATGAGATTTTAGAGAAGCTCATTAACGGTACGGGTACGGTAGGCCGGTAATATCTAAGATAGGTGGGGATGAAGTTGTCTTTAAGAATTACGCAAAGTATGATGCATTCACAGCTGCTTAGAAACGTTAATAATAACTTGAGCCGTATGGACAAGCATCAGAATATGCTTTCAACGGGTAGGAAAATTAACTCACCTTCCGATGATCCGGTCGGTATTACCTATGCATTGCGATATCGCAGTGAACTTTCTGCCAATGAACAGTACCAGAAGAATATTGATTCGGCTAAATCTTTCGTTGATCATACGGATACTGTTCTATCTCAGTTGACTGATATTATGCAGCGTGCCAATGAGCTGACTGTTCAAGGTGCTAACGGTGCGAACCCCCAATCTGCGTTGGATGCGATTGCCGAAGAGATGGGCCAGCTCTATCAACAAGCAGTTTCTCTGGGGAATGACAGGCTCAATGGCAAGGCCATATTTAACGGACAATTTACGGACACAGATCCTTATACAATAGCTGGTGCGCAAACAGAGCAAGCGGATACGCAATCCATTATGTATCAATTTGCTGCCGGTGTTACGATTCCGATCAATGTAACAGGTGATGCCGTGTTTGGTGCAGCTAATCCAGCCCCGCCAGCAGCTGCTACGACGCCGGATAATCTGTTCACGGTACTGGGTGGTCTCCAAACAGCTTTCTCTACCGGGGATCAGAAACAAGTGCAGAACTTATTAGGACAATTGGGCAGCAGAATGGACAAAATTCTGAACGTTCGTGCAGAGGTTGGAGCAAGATCGAACCGGATTGATTTGATGGATGCTCGTATTAAGGATCTCGATGTGAACTTGACAGATCTGGATTCCAAAATCGAAGATGCCGATATGGCAGAAATCATCACGAAGCTGCAAGAAGATCAGAACGTGTATCAAGCTTCTTTGTCTATCGGAGCCAAGATCATCCAGCCTAGCTTATTGGATTATATAAGATAATCCGATTGGGGGAATTGCTTTGGAATTTCAATTTCCGCGCTTATCGATTCATCAAACCTATGCTCAGATCGGTATTGAAACGAACAATGCCAGCTTAGAAATGCAATCTCCGCCCGGAGATTTGTCAATTGAGCAGCCGCAGGCCATAGTAGACATTCAATCACCGAGAGGTGAGCTTGAAGTTGATTCTACAGCGGCTTTCACGGCTTTAGGTGCAGGGCCTCATTTAGAGTGGATGAATTCGATTTACAGTCAGTACAAAAGTTGTGCGCTGCAGGCTATTGCGAAGATCGTTGAAGACGGCAATCGGATGGCCCAAATATCGAATCCCAACAATGCTTTCGCGGAGATTGGAAGAGAAGCGTTTCAGCATAAGAATCGGATTATTTACACCGGAGAGGCTTCCGTGGATAATGTAAGAGTTCGTTATACAGCCCACGCGCCAATCATCAACATTGAAGCCCAGAAGCCGATTATAGAGTACACGCCGCGTAAGCCGGAGACTCAGTATAATCCGGGTTCGGTAGAAGTGTACTTGCGGCAAAGGAACTCCGTTGAATTCAGTGTGGGTGAATACGACAAATACATATAATAATTTGAAATGCTATAGCGCAAGCTATAGCATTATCTGTTAGAGGAGGGTATTCTTTAATGCTCGATTTCTTACAAGGTAGAACGTTTCAATTAAACGGAAGCATTCTAGGCTTCGAGGAGTGCAACGAGTTCTCAATTAAAGTAGTGGAAGAGAATTCGCATTTTGCCTATTTACAAAGTCTGGAGCATGATTATATTTCCTTCTTAGTCATTTCGCCATTTGCGGCAGATAAGGATTACTCCTTCGAACTCGAGGAGAAGGATAAGAAGCTGCTTGAAATCGAAGCACCTGAGGATGTTTGTGTCCTAACCATTGTGACAACTACAGAACCATTCACAGCTTCAACCATTAATTTACTCGCGCCAATTCTATTGAATATGAAGAATGGACAAGGCAAACAAAGTGTTCTCCCTCCGTCTAGCAGATATAGTACCAAAGAACCTCTCTTCAAAGTCGTTCAATTGGAAAGCGGTGAACAATCATGCTAATATTGAGCCGGAAAAAAGGACAGTCGATCCTGTTAAACAACGATATTGAGATTGTGATTTCATCGATCGATGGGGATCAGGTTAAAGTAGGAATCAAAGCACCAAGCGATGTGAACATTCTTCGCAAAGAAGTGTATGATGCGGTACAAGAGAGCAATAAACAAGCGCTTCAGAAGCAGCTTAACTTAGCGGATCTGAAGAGTTTTCAGATTCCAAGTAATGCGGACAAAAAAACCAATGCCTAGATGGCATTGGTTTTTTTTGTTGGATAGATGAGCAACGTAGCGGAGTTCTCGTAATTTATTGTCGTTTTTTTTTGTTTTTGAGAAATTTGCTATAAAGAATAGCAAAGTGACCGTCGATATATTCAATAGGCGCTGTTTCGCAACATGGCGGCCGACCTGATTACGGAACAGCCATAAGGTCTCCACAAGGATGTGGAGAACTACCCAACTTCAAGGAGGAAGAATAAAATGAGAATTAATCACAACATCACAGCACTAAACACGCACCGTCAACTGGGTGCTAACAGCCAAGCAACAGCTAAAAACATCGAGAAATTGTCTTCCGGTCTTCGCATCAACCGTGCAGGTGACGATGCAGCTGGTCTAGCAATCTCCGAAAAAATGCGTGGTCAAATCCGTGGTTTGGACATGGCTGCTAAGAACTCCCAAGATGGTATCTCCCTGATCCAAACAGCTGAGGGCGCATTGAACGAAACTCACAGCATCCTTCAACGTATGCGCGAACTTGCTAACCAATCCGCTAACGGAACTAACACTGATGCTGACCGTGGCGCGCTACAAGATGAGATGAACCAATTGACTTCCGAAATCAACCGCGTAGGTAACACTACTGAGTTCAATACTCAAAAATTGCTTCAAGGTGATGGCAAAACTAACTTGACGAACACAGGAGTAGTAGCTGCTGGTAAAGTAGGAGCTACTGTTACTGGTGCGGATAGAAAAACAACTGAAGCTACACAAACTGTTACTATTACTGCTGCTGGTGTTGTGGGTGATACTGCAAAATTCACATTAAATGGCGTTGCATTGACAGCTACATTTACAGCATCAGGTTCTAATGGTGGTGTTGCAGGTGATAGCCAAGGTTACGGCGTAACTGCTACTTCTGCAAACATTGCACGTGATGCAGGGGGTACGGCTAACGGAAGTGCAGCTGGTTTAAGAGACGCTTTCCAAAAAATGATCGATGCAAATGATACTCTAAAAGGACAATATGTAGTAAGTGGCTCTGCAGGTAGCATTACAATTACTGCTGTTAAGGGTGGTACTTTTGAAGGTGCAGCTGGTACAATGGCTGCATATGCTCAAACTGGTACTGGTTTAACAGGTGGTGCTGCAATTGCAAATGCAGGTTCAACTACTAACGCAGTTCAAGCAAGCACAGACATTGACTTAGCTTCCTTAAATGGTGCAACTAAAGCAGTGGAAACTGCTAACATTAAAGCACTTGCTGGAACAGGAATGACTATTAACGGACAACAAGTTGAATTCTATGATTCAACTGCTGGCGCTTATACTGGTAAAGCGCTCGGGGTTGATATTAATGCCGCTTTGCAAACTACATGGGCTGCAACAGGCGACCAAACAAAAGCTCTTACAAAAACAATTGCTGATACTGTAGGGGCCAAAATCGCGGATGTTACTGTTACGAATAACGGCACTAAAGTAGTAGTTACTGCCAATAAAGGTGGCGTTGCTGGTAACAGTCTTGAGTTCAAAGACGGAGGAATTCAAAAAGATTTCGAAACTTCCTTCCAAATCGGAGCTAATACTGGACAATCCATGTCCCTATCCGTTTCCGATATGCGTTCAAATGCTCTTGGTATCACAGCAAAAGCTGGAACTGCTGGTTTCACAACAGCTAACACTGTAACTGATGGAACAAACGACGTTAAAGGCGAAGCTGCTTTGAATATCTCCACTAAAGATGATGCTGCTAAGGCAATTGCAGTTCTTGATAAAGCAACTGCTTCTGTTTCCAGCGAGCGTTCCAAGCTTGGTGCGGTACAAAACCGTCTTGAGCACACAATCAACAACTTGGGAACTGCTTCCGAGAACTTGACTGCTGCTGAGTCCCGTATCCGTGACGTTGATATGGCGAAAGAAATGATGGAGCAAACTAAGAACAACATCCTTGCACAAGCTGCACAAGCTATGCTTGCACAAGCTAACCAACAACCACAAGGCGTTCTTCAATTGCTTCGTTAATCTTAACGAACAACAAAGAGATCCTAGTCTTTCTAGGGTCTCTTTTGTTTTGTATCTGTTTAGCAAAAAGGGTCTCTCAATAGAGAAGCCCTTTTCGCTAAACAGATACATTTTTTTTCAAGGCTATACAGGATTGCTCTTATAACACCGATATAAGAAGTAATATACCGTCGGGAGGAAAGCATTATGAATACGAATTTGCCAATCAGCAATTCTGTTCCCATAAGCAGTCCTATAACTAATACTGCCAATGATCGGCAAGTCGTGTCAGATCAGCAGCAGAGCGCTGTACCTGTGCTTCAAAATGCAAGGGAATTAAAGCAAGCTGAGAACACAGGTGTAAAGGTGCCGCTTGGCGAAGAAATGTTGATTAAAGCGATTGAGAAAGCAAACAAAGCGGTTATGGGTGTGGCGACTTCTTGTGAATTTTCTATCCACGAGAAAACAAAGCAGATCATGGTGAAAGTCGTCGAGAAGGATACGGGTAGACTGATTCGTGAAGTACCGCCAGAGAAAATATTGAATATGGTAGCCGCAATGTGTGAGAAAGCCGGCATATGGATCGACGAGCGGAGATAGTAGCGTCAGAAGGAGGACTGTAACGAAATGGTAATGAGGATTAATGGAATGGCTTCAGGCATGGATATCGATACGATCGTCAAGCAACTCATGACAGCAGGTAAGGTACCAGCAGATAAACTGAAGCAGCAGAAGCAAACGGTTGAATGGCAGCGTGATGCTTATAAGGATTTAAACAAGAAATTGCTTGATTTCCGTAATAATAAAGTATTTAATTTCAAAGCCGATCGAACGCTTGGAGCTAAGGTGACCACGATCAGTGGGGATAATCAAGTGTTTACAGCAACTGCAAGAGCTGACGCGCCAATTGGTACGACTACAATTAAAGTTATGTCACTTGCGACCTCAGCTAAGATGACGGGGGCAGATATCCGCAAAGCTCCAGGTGCTCCTACCGATCCTGTATTCGATGCATCCAAAACGCTCGAAGATCAGAAAGCATTACTGGCTACGACTCCTGCTGTAGGAACCGGAACGGACTACTCTTTCAAAATAAACGGTACACAGATTGATGTGGACACAAGCGTGGATTCACTCAATGATGTGATCTCTCGTATCAACAAGACGACGAATGTGAATGCGTTTTACGATTCTTTCACAGGTCAAATTGGTTTTACGACGAAGGCGACTGGAGATAAAGCAGATATTAAGATCACTAATGATACCGGCGGTTTTGCTGCTAACATTCTAAATTTACCTGCGGCAAGTGGTACAGGTAAAAACGCAGTACTAGAGATAAACGGAATTAAAACAGAACGAGAAAGCAACTCATTCACCGTCAACAACATGGATATCGTACTGAAACAAAAAAGCGTGTTCACTGGTGTAGCAGGTAATGCAGTGGATGAGGCTGATCCAAGCAAATATGTGGCTACTTCCATCGGGGTATCTACCGATACAGCCAAGATCGTAGATTCAATTAAGACCTTCATCGCGGATTATAATGATGTCTTGAAGACGCTGCAGGACAAAGTCGGAGAGAAGAAGAATCGTGACTTCCAGCCGTTGACCGAAGATCAGAGAAAAGATATGAAAGAAGACGACATTAAACTTTGGGAAACGAAAGCGAAGACGGGTTTGCTGCATAATGACAGCATCTTCACTTCAACAATCGCTTCCTTGCGGACTGTCACTTCAACTGTAGTTAACACAGGAAATGCGAACTATACTACGCTTTCTTCCATTGGAATCGGATCAACTAACTATTTAGATAACGGTAAGCTGTCCATAACGGATGAAGAGAAGCTCAAGACGGCTATTGAGAAAGATCCGGATGCGGTATTGGCTCTATTCTCAGCGGCCGGCAATGGGGATGCGGATCAGTCTGATGTCGGGATTGTTCAGAAGATGTACGGCAATCTGAAGGGGACATTAGAGAATCTCTCCAGCAAAGCCGGTACATCCTTATTCTCGGATGAGGTACTGAAGTCAGACAGCATTATGGGCAAGCAGCTCTCCAAGTTAAATGATCAAATTGCTGCATGGAACAGCCGGTTAGTAGATATGGAGAACAATTACTACAAGAAATTTACTGCAATGGAGACAGCGATCAGTAAGTTGAATTCCCAATCGTCGAGTTTGATGAGCTCTATTGGGGGCTAACAATAGGAGGAAACGTTGATGATGCAAGCACAACAGAACAGATACCTCGACAACTCCGTCCAAACGGCTTCACCTGCGCAATTGTTGATCATGCTTTACGATGGTGCGATTCGATTCTCGAAGGCGGCCATTCTGGCCATTAAAGAAGGTAAGCATGAGGCCGCTCATCGTAACCTGGTGAAGGTTCAAGATATTGTTGCGGAATTTGAGATCACATTGGATCGTAAATCGGAGCTGGCTGACGGACTGCTGAAGCTGTACGATTATTTCAAAATCCGTCTAAGAGAAGCGAACCTGAAGAAAGACGTAGTTCCAGTGGAAGAAGTGCTTGGTTATTTAACCGAACTTCGCGAAACCTGGATCACTGCCGCGAAACCGGTGGCGAGCGTTCAGAGGAGTTCATAATTGCAATGGAAGCCCTTAGAGAATTAGAACAGTTGACGATGCAGCTTGTAGCAGACATCCATGAAGCGACTGTGGATCAGATCGAAGCCTTCCTGGACCAAAGAGGGAGCGCAATTGAGGCGATCCAAGCTCAATTTGCACTCCGTCCGGCCGACAGCACGAGTCGTGAGCAGGTGAATCGCATTCTTAGCTTCGACTCGCGCATTCTGGGGCGTATGGAAGAGCTTAAGAACGAAGCCACTCTGGGCATGGATAAATTCAACCGTGCACGTGTTCAACGCGACGCTTATGGCGCCGGAGGGGCATACGGTGTAGACAACAGTATGTTCTTCGATGAGAGGAACTAGTGATACGATGAGAGACATGAATGCACCCTTGTGGGTGCGTTTTTTGTATATGGCGAAATAATTAAACCAATGAAATCAGCAATGTATTCGCTTACAAAAACTTATTGACAATATTGTGAAGTGGGTGTTATATTCGATTTGTGGGCCACGCCTAGTGATCTCGCAGCTATTTGAAGATGAAGGGAATGTTCTCAATGCAAGGTAAAGTTAAATGGTTTAACGCAGAAAAAGGTTATGGTTTCATCGAGACAGAACAAGGCGGCGATGTATTCGTACATTTCTCCGCAATCCAATCCGAAGGTTTCAAAACACTTGAAGAAGGCCAATCCGTAGAATTCGACATCGTCGAAGGCGCGCGTGGTCCTCAAGCTGCAAACGTTACTAAACTGTAATCATACCGCTGTTAAGCGGCCACATAATAAATGGTACGCGCTTAACCGTATGTGATCGGCAGAAGCCCTGGGCAACCAGGGCTTTTTCTTGTTTTTACCCACAAAACTACTTCTAGAAACTGCCAACTATTAAATTATTAAATAATTCACAAAATACAGAAAATATCTTTGAGATCGCCTACAGAGGGTGTTATAATAAGACTATGTAAAAGGAGGAATGCCACATGAAATACAACATTCGAGGTCAACACATCTTGGTGACAGACGCCTTGCGCGAATATGTCGAGAAGAAGCTAAGCCGCCTAGAAAAGTATTTTGAAGAGCCGATTACCTCCGAAACAAACGTTACCATGTCTGTTACGAAAGGCAAACATGTCATTGAAGTCATGATTCCACTCTCGAACGCTATGCTAAGAGCCGAGGAGAAGAGCGAGGATATGTACGCTTCCATCGACTTGGTAGTGGACAAACTGGATCGTCAAATTCGCAAACATAAAACTAAAATCAACAGCCGATATCGCAAAGAAAGCGGCATTCGCACGATGTTCAAAGATGACGGCGCAGCAGTTCGGGTGCTGGAGGAGGAGGAAGACTACGAGCTTGTTCGGACGAAACGCTTCCTATTAAAGCCTATGGACGTAGAGGAAGCTATTCTTCAAATGAACATGGTTGGGCACAGCTTCTTCATGTTCGCGAATGCTACTACCAAAGAAGTGAATGTCGTGTATAAGCGCAGCGACGGGCGATATGGATTAATAGAAGCAGACTAATAAGGATAACATCGGGCCCTGGGAAACCGGGGCTCTTTTTGCTTACAGGCGGTCATGCGGGTCACGGAAGCGGCATATAATGGAGACGCTGCTCCGTGCAACCTGCTAGAAATACAGGATCATAGCGGGTTTGCGTGTGCAATCCAGCTTCTCCCTCAGGGGGTCAACATTGCGGGAACTGCCGCAAACTGATACAATTTATGCAAACAGGCGTAACAGACGAAAGGGGAAGACCATGCTCGGACTTGTAAAGAAATTATTCGGAGACGCCAACGAACGTGAGATTAAGCGTCTAATGCGTACCGTGGAGGAAATTAACGGCCTTGAGTCGGAAGTTTCCAAGTTGTCAGATGATGGACTTCGTGAGAAGACAGAGGAATTTAAAGCGCGTCTTGAAAAGGGCGAGGACATCGATACCCTTCTCCCAGAGGCGTTTGCTGTAGTAAGAGAAGCTTCCAAACGCGTTCTGGACAAGCGCCATTACGACGTGCAGCTGATCGGCGGTATGGTTCTTCATGAAGGCCAAATTGCTGAGATGAAAACCGGTGAAGGTAAAACGCTCGTCGCTACCCTTGCTGTTTATTTGAACGCGCTTCTGGGCAAAGGTGTTCATGTCGTTACGGTCAATGACTATCTGGCTACGCGTGACAGTGAGCAGATGGGGCAGCTTTATAAATTCTTAGGCTTAACTGTCGGTGTTAACCTGCATGGCCTCAATCATGATGAGAAGCAAGCAGCATACGCATGCGACATCACATACGGAACTAACAATGAGTTCGGATTCGACTACCTGCGTGACAACATGGTCCTGTACAAAGAACAAATGGTACAGCGTCCGCTTTATTATGCCATCATTGACGAAGTCGACTCCATTCTTGTCGATGAAGCCCGTACACCGCTAATTATTTCCGGTCAGGCTGCCAAATCGACAGAACTTTATTTTGCAGCAGATCGCTTTGCGATTCGTTTGAAAGTGGAAGAAGATTATACGGTTGACGTGAAAGTGCGTTCGGTTACGTTGACGGATGCAGGCGTGGAGAAGGCTGAGAAAGCATTCGGCATCGAGAACTTGTTCGATCATGCCAATGTAACGCTCAACCATCACATTCAACAAGCGCTCAAAGCGCATGTCATTATGAAACGTGACGTAGACTACGTGGTACAAGATGAAGAAGTCATCATTGTCGATGAGTTTACAGGCCGTCTGATGGCTGGCCGCCGTTACAGCGATGGCTTGCATCAAGCGATTGAAGCGAAAGAGCAAATTAAAGTACAGAACGAGAGCATGACGCTCGCAACGATTACATTCCAGAACTACTTCCGTATGTATCGCAAACTGTCCGGTATGACAGGTACAGCGAAGACAGAGGAAGAAGAGTTCAAGAAAATTTACGGTCTTGAAGTTATTCAAGTGCCGACAAACCGGAAGAATATCCGTGATGACATCGCGGATGTTGTCTATAAAACAGAGAACGGCAAGTTCAAAGCGGTCGTTGAAGAGATCGTGAAACGCCACAAGAACAAACAGCCGGTGCTCGTAGGTACTGTTTCCATCGAGAACTCGGAGAAGCTTTCTGAATTGCTGAAGAAACGCGGCATTACCCACAAAGTACTGAACGCGAAGTATCATGCAGAGGAAGCGGAAATCATTTCGCGTGCCGGTCAATCCGAATCGGTTACGATTGCAACGAACATGGCTGGCCGCGGTACCGATATTTTGCTTGGCGAAACGGTTGAAGGTGTTGGCGGTTTGCATATTATTGGTACGGAGCGCCATGAGAGCCGTCGTATCGATAATCAGCTGCGCGGTCGTGCCGGTCGTCAAGGTGACCCGGGTTCCTCGCAGTTCTACCTGTCGCTGGAAGATGAGCTTATGCGCCGTTTCGGCTCGGAGAACATCATGGGCATGATGGAACGTCTTGGCTTCGAAGAGGATCAACCGATCGAAAGCCGTCTGATCTCCCGTGCAATCGAATCCGCGCAGAAACGCGTAGAGGGCAACAACTTCGATCAACGTAAAATCGTCTTGCAATACGATGACGTTATGAACCAACAGCGTGAAATTATCTACAAGCAGCGCCGTGAAGTGCTCTTCTCCGAGAACATCCGCGAAATCGTGCTGGAGATGATCAAGCCGGTTATTGCGAAGATCGTAGATGCTCACTGTCCGTCTGATGATGTTCCCGAGAACTGGGAGCTTCAAGAAATCGTGGATTACGCCGAAGGCAACTTCCTGAACGAGGGTGCCATCACGAAAGACGATCTATGGGGCAAAGAGCCGCAAGAAATCAACGAGTTCTTGTATGGCAAAGTAATTGAGCTCTATGATCAGCGTGAAGAAGGAATCGGCCAGGAAACGATGCGTGAATTCGAGAAGGTTGTCGTGCTGCGTGCAGTAGACAGCAAATGGATGGATCACATCGATGCGATGGATCAGCTCCGTCAAGGTATCCACCTTCGTGCATACGGCGGTACGGATCCGCTTCGTGAATATCAATTCGAAGGCTTCGAGATGTTCAAGGAAATGATTGAGCATATTCAAGAAGAAGTCACCAAATATATCATGAAAGCACACGTGGAGAACAACCTGGAGCGCCAAGAGGTGGCAAAAGGTCAAACGGAATCCGGCGGAAGCAGCGAAATGCAGCAGAAGCGTCCGGTTCGCAAAGAAGAACGCGTGCGTCGTAATGATCCGTGCCCATGCGGCAGCGGCAAGAAATACAAGCAATGCCATGGACAATAAGCGCATCCATTGCATAAGGTAGGGCAACGAAGTTAATTTTGAGGTGAAGCGACCGTCATGATAGATATAACGATGAAACAAGATCTGCGTGAAATGGCGAAGCGTCTCCAAGAACTCAGGGGGTCTCTTTGACTTAGATATTAAGCAAGAGATGATTCTCAATTTCGAGGAGAAAATGAGCGCTCCGGGCTTCTGGGATGACAACGAGCGTGCACAGAGCACCATCTCCGAGATGAATGCCGTCAAATCCGTCGTCGATCAATTCGAACGGATGCAAAGTGAGCATGAAGATCTGCAAACGATGCTGGAGCTGGCGGAAGATGAAGGCGAAGACGAAGGTCTCGAGGCGGAGCTTAAGCGCAGCGTGGCAGAACTCGTAAGTAAAGTAAGCGAGTTTGAGCTTCAATTACTGCTAAGCGAGCCTTACGATAAGTTAAACGCCATTCTTGAGCTGCATCCTGGCGCAGGCGGCACGGAGTCGCAGGACTGGTGCCAAATGCTGTACCGGATGTACACGCGCTGGGCGGAGAAGTCCGGCTTCAAGGTAGAGCTTCTGGATTACCTGGCGGGGGACGAGGCGGGCATCAAGAGCGTTACGATTTCCGTCAAAGGCCATAATGCATACGGGTATTTGAAAGCAGAGAAAGGCGTTCATCGTCTCGTGCGAATCTCGCCTTTCGACGCTTCAGGTCGGAGACATACGTCCTTCGTTTCCTGCGACATTATGCCGGAGATTGACGATGACATCGAAATTGAGATCCGTTCGGAGGATCTCAAGGTAGATACGTACCGGGCCAGCGGCGCGGGCGGTCAGCATATCAATAAGACGGAATCGGCCATTCGGATCACGCATATGCCTTCGGGCATTGTCGTTTCCTGCCAGACGCAGCGCTCGCAGATTCAGAACCGCGAGCGTGCGATGCAGATGCTTCGCTCCAAGCTTTACGAACGTAAAATCGAAGAGCAGCAGAAGCATCTCGCGGAAATTCGCGGCGAGCAATCCGATATTGCATGGGGCAGCCAAATCCGCTCCTATGTGTTCCATCCGTACAGCATGGTCAAGGACCATCGCACGTCGGTGGAAACGGGCAATGTCGGCGCCGTGATGGACGGCGATCTGAATATCTTTATCGATGGCTACTTGCGGAGCAAGATCCGTCATGAAGAGCAATGATGAAGGGTTAGCATGTTCGCGTGCATAGCCTGGAGTAAGAGTTCCTACACTACTATGTGTCGGGACTCTTTTTTGTGGAAAAAGGATGTTAACTATAGAAGGATGGGGTCAGCAATGAGTTCGCAGCAAGAGCAAGGGATGAAGAAGCTACATAGAGAGAATCGAAGACTAAGGAAACCGATGGGACCCAAGAGCGAAGCGGCGCTTAGCGTGGCATTGCTGCTGATCGGGTCATTTCTGATCGCCATCAGCTTCAACATGTTTCTGGTACCGCTGGGGATTGCGTCAGGCGGAGTATCGGGTATTTCCATCTTGGTCAATCGCGTATGGGATATTCCGCCTGCCTATACACAGTGGGCGCTTAACGTGCCGCTGTTCCTGCTCGGCCTTTGGCTGCTTGGCAAACGCTTCGCACTGAAGACGGCGCTCGGCTCCTTCTTGCTGCCGCTGCTTGTCTTGTTCACGTCGGACTGGCAGCCGCCGACCGATAACGCGATGCTCGCTTCAATTTATGGGGGGATCGGCGTTGGAGCAGGGCTTGGCCTCGTTTTCCGGGGACGGGCTTCGACAGGGGGCCTGGATCTGGCGGCGCAGCTGCTGCACCGTTTTACAGGTGTGCGCCTTGGACTGGCGGTAGCGTGCTTCGACGGTCTCGTCATTGCGGCAGCGGGGATTATCATTGCGCCGGAGAATGCGCTTTATGCACTGGTGGGCTTGTTTGTAACAAGCAAAACAATCGATTTTGTACAGACGGGCCTTGCCACTTCAAAGGTTGCCTTCATTATTTCGGACAAGCCGGAGGAGATTTCGCAGGTGGTGCTTCATGATCTGGATCGCGGCTTGACTAAGCTGGATGGGCATGGCGGTTACACAGGCGAAGCGCGTACGGTACTGATGGTCGTCGTAGGTCAAGGAGAAGTGTCGAAGCTGAAGGGGCTCGTAAGGACGGCAGACCCCTATGCGTTTGTCATTATTAGCGATACGGCGGAGGTGCTGGGGGAAGGCTTCCAATTGCCTTAAATTTGCCGCAAAAATACGCATTTTTACGTTGAATTATTATGAATACGTATGTATAATAATACAAAGTGTTAGCTATTTCCTCTATCCCCCTGTTCGTGTACAATGGATAGCTAGGAAGGATATGGATGGGAGAGAACGGACATGAGTAAAGCAGTGAAAGCAGCGATTATCGGATCAACAGGGTACGGCGGCGTTGAGCTTATCAGGCTTCTTGCCCACCATCCGCAGGTAGAAGTGACTTCTGTCATTTCATCGTCGAGCGCAGGCGCGCCGATCGCGGAAGGTTTCCCGCATTTGACCGAAATTTGCACAGATATTCTTGATGACGTTGATCCGGCTTTGATACGAAGCAAAGCTGAGGTTGTATTTATAGCGACTCCACCGGGCATTGCAGCCCGTCTTATCCCTTCGCTTCTGGCTGAAGGGTTGAAAGTCATTGATATTTCCGGCGACCACCGGCTGAAATCTCGCAGCGAGTACGAGACTTGGTATAAGAAAGAGCCTGCGGAGCAGCGGTACTTGGATCAGGCGGTTTACGGTCTCTGTGAAGTGTATGGCGATGCTGTTCGCGGTGTCGATCTTATTTCCAATCCGGGCTGTTTCCCGACCTCTGCGCTGCTTGGATTGATTCCTGCGGTACAAGAAGGTTATATCGATCATTCCACGATTATTATAGATGCGAAATCCGGTGTTTCCGGCGCAGGCCGTGGTACGAGCGTAGGCAACCACTATCCGGAAATCAATGAGAACTTCAGAGCTTATAAAATCAATAAGCATCAGCATATTCCGGAGATAGAGCAAGTGCTGTCGGATGTTGCAGGCGAAAAGGTACTGACGACGTTCACGACCCACTTGGTTCCGATGACGCGCGGTATTATGAGCACGATCTATGCAACCGTTAAGGATGGCCACAGCGTAGAGGACTTCATTGCGTTATATAGTAATTATTATGAAGGTCGTAAGTTTGTCCGTATTCGCAAGAACGGCACATGGCCGGCAACCAAAGAAGTATCCGGCTCCAATTACTGCGACATCGGCTTCTCCGTGGATGAGCGCACAGGACGCGTAACGATTGTGTCGGTTATAGATAATCTCGTGAAGGGTGCTGCTGGGCAGGCCATTCAAAACTTGAATTTGATGATGGGCTGGGACGAGGCGCTGGGCCTTAATTTCGTTCCGATGTACCCGTAAAAGAAAGAGGAGACCTCAGGTCGACTCCGCAATCATTCAATAAAGGAGACGCGATTGAACAATGGGACAGGGGAACACATCACCAACCTATATCGTCGTGCCGGAAGGTTCCGTTACGACACCTAAAGGCTTTAAAGCCGGCGGCTTGCATTGCGGCTTGAAGAAGACCACGCGCCATGACCTTGGCGCGATCGTATGCGAAGTGCCTGCAACGGCAGCCGGCGTGTACACGACGAACGTGTTTCAAGCGGCGCCGCTTCAGGTGACGCGCGAGAGCATCGGCGCTGGCGGGAAGCTGCGCGCGGTCATCGTGAACAGCGGCAACGCGAATGCGTGCACAGGCAAGCAGGGCGATGCCGATGCTTATGAAATGCGCAGCGCATTCGCTGAAGCCATCGGCGTACCGGCCGAGCAAGTGGCGGTAGCTTCTACCGGCGTCATCGGCGAGCTGCTGAAGATGGACCGCGTACGCGGCGGCATCGCGGAGTTGCCTGCACGATTGGCAGACTCCTATGAAGCGGCAGATGATTTCTGCCAAGCGATCCTGACGACGGATCTTGTGAAGAAGGAAGTCTGTGTTTCCGTGACCATTGACGGCAAGATCGTACATATTGCCGGCGCGTCCAAGGGAAGCGGGATGATTCATCCCAACATGGCAACGATGCTCGGCTTCGTTACTACGGATGCGGAGATCGGAAGCGAAGCGTTGCAGACGCTGCTGCGCCAAGTAACAGACGTAACGTTTAACATGATTACCGTTGACGGCGATACGAGCACGAACGATATGCTTGTTGCGATGGCAAGCGGTTTTGCGGGCAACGAAGAGCTTCACGCCGGTCACCCTGACTATGCGGCATTCGCAGACGGTCTGCGCTATGTGTGCGAGGTACTTGCAAAAGCGATCGCGCGTGACGGAGAAGGCGCTACGAAGCTCGTTGAAGTGCAAGTGCGCGGAGCGGAATCGGACGATGCGGCGCAAGCGATCGCGAAGACCGTTATCGGATCATCGCTTGTGAAGTCTGCGGTATTCGGTGCAGATGCGAACTGGGGCCGTATTATCGCGGCTGTTGGACGCGCAGGCGTGCCTGTGAATCCGGAGACAGTCGACATCGCGCTGGGCGATATCGTGACGCTTACGCAGTCGCGGCCAATCGCATTTGACGAAGAAGCGGCGCTTGCTTACTTGAAGGGTGACACAGTCGTCATTCATGTGGATCTCCATATGGGGGAAGGCGTGGCAACAGCTTGGGGCTGTGACCTGACTTATGACTATGTCCGTATTAACGCTGCATATCGCACATAGCAACAGGATTTCGGGAACGAAGGGAACGGACGGAACCTATGGAACAGCGGTTTGTGATGAAATGCGGGGGCAGCACGCTTGCGGCGCTTCCGGCTTCTTTTTTCGAAGATTTGAGGAGTTTGCAAGAACGCGGCGTTAAAGCCGTCATCGTTCATGGCGGCGGCCCGGCTATCTCGGAAACGCTCGGCAAGCTGGGCATCGCGAGCGAGTTCGTGAACGGCTTGCGCAAAACAAGCGACGAAGTGCTCGACGTCGTGGAAATGGTGCTGGCAGGACGGATCAACAAGGAAATCGTCCGCCGTATCGGTCAAAGCGGCGCGAAAGCAATTGGCCTTTCCGGCGTTGACGGCGAGCTTATCACGGCTCAGCCTGTGGCGAACGCGGAAGAGATCGGCTTTGTGGGCGATGTAACGGATGTGAATGCAGCGATCATCGAAGGCGTTATGGGCATGGGCTACATCCCCGTAATCGCGCCAATCGGCATCGACGCGGCAGGACAACGCTACAACATCAATGCAGATACTGCAGCAGGCGCGGTTGCATCGCATCTGGGTGTGGAGCAGATGATCGTGGTAACGGATGTGCCTGGTATTTTGAAGAAGGTAGACGGAGAGAAACAAGTGCTCCCTACTGCAACAGTGGAAGAGATCGAAGAGATGATTGCCAGCGGTGAAATTTACGGAGGCATGATTCCGAAGGTTCGCGCAGCGATCGCATGCATTCAAGGACGCGTGAAGGAAGTCGTCATCGTAAACGGCGACGTACCGGGCGTACTCAGCAAAGCCGTTCTCGAAGGCGGCATCGGCACAAGAATTATACAATCTTAATTATTAGTGGGGTGAACGAATGATGAGCGATATGAACAAAGGTACTGAAGCAGCTGGAAGCTCGCTTTTTCCGACGTATGCAAGATATCCGATTTCACTTGTGAAGGGTGAAGGCAGCTGGCTCTGGGATGACAAAGGGAACAAATACTTAGACTTTATGTGCGGGTTGGCCGTAACGAATCTGGGTCATGCGCCGAAGCAAGTGAAAGATGCGCTTGTGAAGCAGCTCGACGAGCTGTGGCATGTATCCAATCTGTTTCACATTCCGAATCAAGAAGCGGCAGCGAAGCTGCTGACGGACAACAGCCATGCCGAAGCGGTGTTCTTCTGCAACTCCGGCGCGGAAGCCAATGAAGCGGCAATTAAGCTTGCCCGCCGTTACCATCAGAAAGTAAAGGGCAACGGTCGCTATGAAATCATTACGTTCGCCCAATCCTTCCACGGCAGAACATTGGCGACGTTAACGGCAACGGGCCAAGAGAAAGTGAAAGAAGGCTTCGGCCCTCTTCCGGAAGGGTTCCGCTACATCCCGCTGCATGACATTGAAGCGCTGGAAGCGGCAATTACAGATAAGACGGCTGCCATCATGATCGAAATGATCCAGGCGGAAGGCGGCGTAATCCCTGTCGAGCCTGCGTTTGTGCAGCATTTGGCTAAGCTTTGCAAGGAGCGCGGTTTGCTCCTAATTATAGATGAGATTCAAACAGGCATGGGTCGTACCGGTAAGCTGTTTGCTTTTGAGCACTACGGTATCGAGCCAGATATCTTTACATTGGCAAAAGGACTGGGGAGCGGTTTCCCTGTCGGCGCTATGCTGGCCAAAGGCGAGCTGATCGAAGCGTTCACAGCCGGCAGCCATGGCTCGACGTTCGGTGGAACACCAATTGCTACAGCTGTCGTGAAGGCGACGGTGGAGGCCATTATCGGCGAGAAAGCACCGGAGCGCGCGGCTGAGAGCGGCGAGTACCTCGTTGGGCAGCTTCGTGAGAAGCTTGCGGGCAATCCGTTTGTAAAGGACATTCGCGGCAAGGGACTGATGATCGGTATCGTATGCAGCGGTCCGGTTGCGAATATCATCGCAGAAGGCCAGAAGCGTGGGCTGCTCGTCGTTACAGCAGGTCCGGACGTTGTCCGTTTGCTGCCTAGCCTACTCGTTTCGCGTGAAGAAATAGATCAAGCGGTGAGCATTCTGACCTCGATTTTCGCGGATCAAACGGCTCCAGCGCAGCTGTAGAAAGAAGGGAGAACCACCCACATGTCTCAATTGTTGACTGAAGAAATAGCAATTGGCCTTAAAGGCCGTGATTTTATCGGCTTGGCTGACTATACGCCTGCGGAAGTTCGCTACCTGATCGATCTTGCGATCGAGCTGAAGGGCAAGCAGAAAGCCGGCGAAATTTATCATCCGCTCAAGGGCAAAACCCTCGGCATGATTTTCGAAAAATCATCCACGCGTACGCGTGTTTCCTTTGAAGTTGGGATGTACCAGCTCGGCGGTCATGCTTTGTTCCTTAGCCGTAACGATCTGCAAATTGGCCGTGGCGAAACAATTTCCGATACGGCGCAAACGCTGTCGCGTTACCTGGACGGCATGATGATTCGTACCTTTGCGCACCGTACTGTCATTGAGCTTGCTCGTGCAGCTACCGTGCCGGTCATTAACGGCCTTACAGATTTGTCGCATCCGTGCCAAGCGCTGTGCGATTATCAGACGGTGCTCGAGCATAAGGGGCGCCTCGAAGGACTTAAAGTGGCGTACATCGGCGACGGCAACAATATGGTGCACTCCTTGATGATGGGCGCAGCGAAGCTCGGCATGCATATTTCGGTGGCAACGCCGGAAGGCTACGAGCCGGACGCTGACGTTGTCGCAATGACGAAAGCGAGCGCAGCCGAAACGGGCTCGCGCATCCATGTTTGCCGTGATCCGAAGGAAGCGATTGCGGACGCTGACGTTGTTTACACGGACGTATGGGCGAGCATGGGCTTTGAAGCGGAACAAAAAGAGCGCGAGCTGGCTTTTGCAGCGTATCAAGTGAACGAGGATCTGGTGCGCTATGCGAAGAGCGACTACCTGTTCATGCACTGCCTGCCTGCGCATCGCGGTGAGGAAGTAAGCGAAGGCGTGATCGATGGCAAGCAATCGATTATTTTCGATCAAGCGGAGAACCGTCTGCACGCGCAGAAGGCGATCATGGCTGCAATCATGTAGTACCGAACTTATTCGGACTTAATTTTAAATAGGGAGTGTTGACTGAATCATGGCGAAGGAAAAAATCGTGCTGGCTTACTCGGGCGGTCTGGATACGTCTGTTATTCTAAAATGGCTCAAAGAAACCTATGACGCGGAAATTATCGCATTCACAGCAGATATCGGGCAAAAGGATGAATTGGATGGCTTGGAAGCCAAAGCTCTGGCTACAGGCGCTTCCAAAGTGTACATCGACGATCTGCGCGACGAGTTCGCGGAAGATTTCATCTATCCGATGTTCCAATCGGGCGCACTCTACGAAGGCCAGTACCTGCTGGGCACATCCATCGCACGTCCGCTGATCGCTAAACGTATGGTCGACATCGCTCGCGCTGAAGGCGCGACTGCTATTGCGCACGGCGCAACGGGCAAAGGCAATGACCAAGTGCGCTTCGAGCTGACGGCTGCCGCGCTTGCTCCGGACATCGCAGTAATCGCGCCATGGCGCATCGAAGCGTTCCGCGAGCAATTCCCGGGTCGCGCCGAAATGATCGCATACGCCGAGAAGCACAACATCCCGGTTCAAGCGTCTGCGGCTAAGCCGTATTCGATGGACCGTAACCTGCTGCACATCAGCTTTGAGAGCGGCATGCTGGAGGATCCATGGTTTGATCCCAGCAGCGACGAGAACAAAGGCATGTTTGTCTTGTCGGTGTCCCCTGAGGACGCGCCGGATCAAGCTGAATATGTGGAGCTTACATTCGAAGCCGGCAATTGTGTAGCCGTTAATGGCGAGAACCTGAGCCCTCTGCAAGCAATGGAGAAGTTGAATGAGCTTGGCGGCAAGCACGGCATCGGCCGCGTTGACATGGTTGAGAACCGTTTCGTCGGCATGAAGAGCCGCGGCGTATATGAGACACCGGGCGGTACGATCCTATTCACTGCACATCGCAAGATGGAGTCGCTCACGATGGACCGCGACGTCATGCACCTGCGTGATTCCCTCATTTCCAAATATGCATCACTCGTATATAACGGCTTCTGGTTCGCACCTGAGCGACTCGCGCTGCAAGCGCTAGTGCTCGAAAGCCAGAAGAACGTAACAGGCGTAGTTCGTCTGAAGCTGTACAAAGGCAATGTAATCGGCGCCGGCGTGAAGAGCCCGGTCAGCCTGTACAATCCGGATATCGCAACGATGGAAGCAGATCCGTCCAAAGCGTATGACCAAGGCGATGCGACCGGCTTTATCCGCCTGAACGCGCTGCGTCTGAAAGTTTCCTCCGGCGTGGAGCAGAACAAGAAGCAGTAGGCAAGCGAAACGATAAAGGAGTGCACCTGTGTGAGTAAATTATGGGGCGGCCGGTTTACGAAGAAAACCGACCAACTGGTAGAGGAATATACGGCATCCATTTTATTTGATAAAGAGCTTGCGGAAGAAGATATTCAAGGCAGCCTGGCCCATGTCACTATGCTGGGCAAGCAAGGCATTCTGCCTGCTGACGACGTGGAGAAAATCAAGGACGGCCTGCACCGCGTCCTGCAGCGCATCAAGCGCGGCGACATCGAATTCTCCATTGCCGATGAAGATATCCACATGAATATCGAGAAGACGCTGATCGACGATGTGGGTCCGGTTGGCGGCAAGCTGCACACCGGCCGCAGCCGTAACGATCAGGTTGCGACGGATATGCATTTGTACCTGCGCAAGCGGGTTGTGGAGTTCGTTGATCTGCTGCAGAAGCTGCAAGCTGCGCTAGTGCAGCAGGCAACGGCGAACATCGATACGATTTTGCCGGGTTATACGCATCTGCAGCGTGCGCAGCCAATCTTGTTCGCGCATCATATGATGGCTTACGTTTCCATGTTCGGCCGTGATATCGAACGTTTGCAGGACAGCTACAAACGGGTGAACACGCTGCCGCTTGGAGCAGGTGCATTGGCAGGGACGACGTTCCCGATCGATCGCCATTTCGTGGCAAGTCAGCTGAAGTTTGACCGCGTCTACGAGAACAGCCTCGATGCGGTAAGCGACCGCGACTTCATTCTGGAATTCCTGTCGCATGCGTCCATCATCATGATGCATCTGTCGCGCCTAAGCGAAGAGTTCATCCTGTGGTCGAGCACCGAGTTCCATTTTGTTGAGCTTGACGATGCGTTCTGCACAGGCAGCAGCATTATGCCGCAGAAGAAAAATCCGGATGTGCCGGAGCTTGTCCGCGGGAAGACAGGTCGCGTTTACGGCAACCTCGTGGGTCTGCTGACTGTGCTCAAGTCACTTCCGCTTGCTTATAACAAGGACATGCAGGAAGACAAAGAAGGCATGTTCGATACGGTCCGCACGCTGCAAGGCGCACTGCAGTTGTTTGCCCCAATGGTGGCAACGATGAAGGTGAACAAGGACCGGATGCGTCAAGCCGTCAATCAAGATTTCTCGAACGCGACCGACATCGCCGACTTCCTGGTTGGCAAAGGGTTGCCGTTCCGTCAAGCGCATGAAGTCATCGGCAAAACCGTCCTGTACTGCATCCAGCAAGGCAAATACTTGCTCGATCTCACGCTTGATGAGTTCAAGCAGTTCTCTTCGTTGTTCGATGATCGCATCTACGAGGTGCTGCAGCCGGAGAATGTTGTCAATGCACGCAACGTTTACGGCGGCACTGCTAAGACGCAGGTCGTGGAAGCCATCGCCCGTGCGGAGCAAGAACTAGCCGCAACAGCGGATTGGATTACCGAATACGCGGAGCGCAGCCGCTAAACGAATCGAAGCCCGTTCTACTCTCGCTGAACCTTCAGCGAGGAAGAACGGGCTTTTTTCTGCCTAAACAGCGCCTATTGCGCCACGCCGTCCTCAAGCAGCGGCGCTTCTTGCTTGCCGTTGTCAGGGTGCGATTGCTCCGGAGCGACGGCATAGACAACCGGCTGTGCCCGGTAGGTATCCCGCGAGATGCGGTTGCGTGATACTTGCACACCATTCTCCAGCTTCGTGCGGTAAGTCTCGACTATATAGCCGGGCTTCCCGGACGAAAGCTTCCGACGTTCACCCGGCATCATGGAAGCCGAAGGAACCTCTTTCACCGGTGGAACGACAGTAGCCACTGTCTTGGAGTCAATCTTGTACTGCACATTTCTCGGCAATGTCCCGAAGATCTTCACGGTTACCTGCCGATTCTCCACTGCCGTCCGAATGACGATATGCTTGCCGGTCGTATTCTTGAACTTGAAATTGATCGCATCATCGGCGTAGGTCGCGTCTCGGCCCAAAGGCAAATAAGCAACGGGGAGGGAGTGATTGCGCCGCTCTACCATATCAAGGCCAGCAAAAAGCACAGCATTGTACAGGGTGCTGGACACTTGGCAAATCCCGCCGCCTACGCCCGGAACGAACTCGCCGTTTAGAATAACGGGCGCTTGGCGATAGCCGTATTTTTTGCTGGTTAGGGCAATGATTTTGCTGTAATCGAACACTTCTCCGGGAGCGAGCGTCATGTCGTTAAGCGTCTTGGCCGTCATCGTCACATTATAAGCACGGCCCGCGCCGCTCGTCCGAAACTCCGTGGTGAAAGAAGAGATCAGCCGCTCGACCCCTTCAGCCTTCAGCCGCTGCAAGGTTATAGAAGGATGGATGACGCGGAGTTCGATCGGCCAGGTCATGGGAGACAGCTTCTTTCCCCAACTGCTCCCGATCGCCTTCTGAAGCGCGGCTACAGCATTGGCATACATTTTATCGGTATCGAGTCGATAGGCATTCTTGTGCGGGGTATAGACGACCTTGTCGCCGCTCGTAATCTTGCGCGTTGCGTTCACCGGCTCCCCTGCGTCCATCCAGCCCCAGGTGCTGCGAATTTTTCCCACGAACACCTCTTTGTCCAAGCGCACCCCAATGGTCAGCTGCTGCTGAAACCCCCACCGATACTTAGCCCTCGTCCACAAATTGCCGCTGGTCAAACGGTCAATGGCCGCCTCGGCTTCCTTCGTTTCCACCTCAATGCCGAGCTGTTCGAGTGTCCACGTTTTCTTCTTCCCTTCGCCGGTTCCGCCTTTGATCGTAATCGCAAGCTGTTTGAGCGTTTGCTTCCGCTTAGCCAGCAGTTGCTTGGCTTCCTCAATAGGAAGTGAACCAATGGGAATGACGGCGTCGCTCTGAAGCATCTGTCCGTCCGTCTCTGTAGGTTTCGTCAAGACAACATGTACTTGTTTCGGAATCGTTTGCTGGGACGCATACATCCATAACCCGCCCCATCCGGCAGACGCGAGCAGCAGGCACGCCCCCGCCAGAATCCAGATTAGCTGCAGCCGTTTCGTGTTCATAGCTTCCTATCACCTCGGGGCCAGTATTCGTACATGTATATGCGCCGAGGGCTTCAATTCTGCCAACTGTTTGTACAATTCTCTTCGATGAATGCAGCCGTTAATAACCGCGAGCAGGACGTTTGTCGAAAAATATACGGTACGAAGCACTAGATTCCCGTTTTTCGCATCATTAGAAATATGAAAAATGCAGAAAACAGGACTTTGGTAGAGGATTTACCGCGAACATGTCGAATAGTTAAAAGCTGACTACCTACAGGATGTGATATTGTGATTGAATTGCAAGATATTTGGAAGACGTACGCAGACGGCACTCACGCTCTCCGCGGCGTTTCTGTTCGTATAGACCGTAATGAATTCGTTTACTTGGTTGGACCTTCCGGAGCTGGAAAATCCACCTTCATGAAACTGATCTACCGAGAGGAAATTCCAACCAAAGGGCAAATCTCCGTGAACGGCTTTAACATCGGCAAGCTAAAGCCCCGAAAGATCCCTTATGTTCGGCGGAACATCGGCGTTATTTTCCAAGATTATCGCTTGCTGCCGAAGCTGACCGTGTATGAGAACATCGCCTTTGCGATGGAAGTCATCGAAGCGCCGCGCCGAGTCATCAAGAAACGGACGATGGAAGTGCTGGAGCTCGTTGGACTTCGCGGGAAGCATGCAAGCTTGCCGCAGCAGCTGTCAGGCGGCGAGCAGCAGCGGGTCGCCATCGCGCGCGCCATCGTCAACAATCCGGCCGTCATCGTGGCGGACGAGCCTACCGGCAACCTTGACCCTGAAACCTCATGGGGCATTATGAATCTGCTTGAGGAAATCAACTTCCGCGGCACTACGATCATCATGGCAACGCACAACAAAGAGATTGTGAATACGCTCCGCAAACGCGTCATCGCCATCGAGAACGGAACGATTGTGCGTGATGAAGTGAGAGGAGAGTATGGCTATGAAAGCTAGCACCATTATCCGCCACCTTCGCGAAGGGGTGAAGAACGTGGTGCGCAACGGCTGGATGACTTTTGCTTCCGTCAGCTCCATCGTCATTTCCCTGTTTATCCTGGGTGCGTTTCTATTGCTTGCAATGAACGTCAACAACTTGGCGGACCAGATTGAGAGCCAGGTGCAGATTCGGGTTTACTTGCAGCTGAATACCGATGATGCCAAGATTAACGAGCTTAAGAATGCCATCGGCAATATTCCGGAGGTTAGCAAGATCGAATTCGTATCCAAAGAGAAGGGGCTTGAATCCCTTCGCGAGAGCATCGGTGCAGACGGCGCTGAGCTGCTCGAAGGGTATGACAAGACGAACAACCCGCTGCCGGACTCCTTTACTGTCGAGGTGTTTGAGCCGCAGAAGATCGCTTTTGCCGCGAAACAGATTGAAGCGATCGGTAAAGCAGACGAGACATTGCCGATTACGAGCGTGAAGTACGGAAAAGGAACCGTCGAATCGCTGTTCAAAATAATGAACGCTGTCCGCAACATCGGACTTGTTATTGTAGCAGGACTTGGACTAACCGCCATGTTCCTCATTTCCAACACGATTAAGATGACCATTGTGGCACGTCGCCGCGAAATCGGCATTATGAAGCTGGTGGGAGCAACGAATAATTTTATCCGCTGGCCTTTCTTTATCGAAGGAGCCTTGATCGGCATACTGGGCTCGGCCGTCACCGTTTCCTTGCTGCTGTTCGGGTACTCCCGATTGGTTGAGGTGTCTCAGGTTGAGCTCGGACTCATGATGATTAAACTTGTGACATTGAAAGAAGCAGGCTTTAATGTGTCCGTCCTCATTATGGGACTCGGCATTTTGATTGGCATTTGGGGAAGCACCTTGTCGGTGCGAAAGTACTTGAAAGTGTAGGTGAATGGAAACGTGAACGTGAAGAAAGGACTCGCCGTTCTAGCCATTATCGTATTTGCCGGATTTGTGTTTCAACCTTATCAGGGCGAAGCTTCCTCGCAGCTAGACAAAATCAACAGTGAGCTCGCTAAAGTGCGCAAAG
The DNA here is from genome assembly GCF_059383835.1 of Paenibacillus sp. J22R98. Classification (NCBI taxonomy): domain Bacteria; kingdom Bacillati; phylum Bacillota; class Bacilli; order Caryophanales; family Paenibacillaceae; genus Paenibacillus; species Paenibacillus sp. J22R98. Next base: position 26,146 of record NZ_JBXENW010000004.1, on the reverse strand, counting down.
AAATGAGCGCAGCTTCCCATAACCGCAACCAAGCGGACAAGGACAAGGAATATGTGCTGGCCATGAAAGAGAAAACAGCCAAGTCTGTCGACGAAATCATGCAGCAAATCAGCGAAGTCAGTACGCAGCTTAGCAACGTGCAGGCCCAAGTGGAAACGACGGAAGAGAAGCTGCAGCAAGCCGGCGAAGATCTCGATTCGGCGGAGAAACGTCTGAAGACGCGGGACAAGCTGCTGCAATCGCGCATTCGTTTGATGTATACGAATGGATTCGTCTCTTATATCGATGTCATGCTCAGCGCAACAAGCTTTGGAGACTTCATTGACCGGATGGACTCGCTGAAGTCGATCTTGAGCCAAGACCGCGATATTCTCGCTGACCACAAGAAAGACAAAGCACTCATCGCGCAGAAGAAGGTCGAAGTGGAGAAGTCGCTCGGCGAAGTGAAGCAGATGTATGCGAAGCTCGAAGGCTTCCAAGATCTGCTCAAGGACAAAGAGAAAGAAAAAGAAGTTATGGTGCTTAAATATAAGAGCCAGGCGGAAGAGCTGGAAGAGATCAGCGAAGAGCAAGCGGATTTGCTGATTAGTCTGGCGAAGAAAGTGTCCGACCTGGAAGCGAAGAAGAAGAAAATTAAAGTGTATTACACCGGCGGTAAACTCGGAATGCCGCTTCGTTCCGAGTGGCGTCTATCTTCTCCGTTCGGCTATCGGATCCATCCGGTAACGGGCAGGAAGAAACTGCATGCCGGTATGGATATGGCTACGCCGGCTGGAACGCCGATCTATGCGGCTGAGTCGGGACTCGTCATCGTTGCACAGTGGTGGAGCGAGTATGGCAACTGTGTCATCATTGATCATGGCGGCGGGCTGTGGACGGTGTATGGACATATTCGCAATGGCGGCATCAAGGTGGAGAAAGGTCAAACCGTGAAGCGCGGCCAGAAAATTGCGGAGGTCGGAAGCACCGGCATGTCTACAGGGAACCATTTGCATTTTGAAGTGCGTAAGAATCAAGAGGCGGTTAATCCCGCGCCTTATCTGAAATAAATAACGGGCGGAGCCGATGAGGCTCGTATGCTGACTTGACGATGCCGTACCCAGATGCAAATAATTGGGTGCGGCTTGTCATATACTAGGGGAGATGTAAAAGTAAGGGCAAAACAATCTCACCATAGGCAGGGTATGCTCACGAAGGGGTGTTGACGTGCAGTTCAAAGGACGAACAGTGGCAGCGTTCATCTTGCTCACAATGGCGGCATCTACACTTGTAACCTTGACGGTTGCAGACCGCATGATAGCAATAGAGAGCGATGGAACGACAGCTAGAGCGGCGTCATCGGAATCGTCCGGACATGATGAGCTAAGCGAGAAGGAGCTTCAGAAATTAAACACGGTACTCGGTTTGATTGAGAACAAATATTTTCGCGAAGTAGATCGGACGAAGGTGCTTGACGGGGCAGTTAACGGGATGATGGAGGCGCTGGGAGATCCTTATTCGGTCTATATGAAGAAGGAAGTAGCCAAGCATTTCTCTGAATCCATTGAAGGATCGTTTACAGGCATAGGCGCAGGCGTCCAGATGAAGGATGGCAAAATCACCGTCGAATCTGCAATTAAGGATTCACCGGCAGAGCGGGCAGGCGTTCTCCCGAACGATATCTTATTGTCGGTCAACGGCGAGAAGCTGGACGGGCTTTCCTTGAATGATGCCGTCGCCAAAATCCGCGGACCTAAAGGGTCCAAGGTGAAATTGGTGATTCAGCGGGCCGGGCTGACGCAGCCGCTGCAGCTCACAATCATTCGGGATGATATCGATTATGAAACGGTCTATGCTCGCATGCGTGATGGCGGCATCGGCGTAATCGAGATCCGTCAATTCTCCCTTAATACCGGCGAACGGTTCGATGAGGAATTGACGAAGCTGGAGAAGCAAGGGATGAAGGCGTTAATCATTGACGTGCGCGGAAATCCCGGCGGCGTACTTCCTGTCGTTGTATCGGTAGCGCAGCCTTTCGTGCCGAAAGGCGAGCCGATCGTGCAGGTAGAGGATAAGGACGGGCATCGGGAGAAAACCGTGTCTGCCGGAACCGGCAAAACGTACCCGATTGCCGTACTGATGAATAAAGGCAGTGCGAGCGCGTCCGAGGTGCTGGCAGGGGCGTTGAAGGAAGAGGCGCATGCTACTCTGGTGGGCGAGACTTCTTTTGGCAAAGGGACCGTGCAAGTCAGTTACGATAAAGTGATGACCGATGGAAGCTTAGTCAAAATGACCATTGCGAAGTGGCTTACGCCGCTTGGCAACTGGGTACATGAGAAAGGGCTGAAGCCGGACGTCGAAGTACTGCCGCCGGATTACTACACAGTAGCCCGTATGTCCAAAGAAGCAACCTTGCAGCCGGACACCATCAATGAGAATACGCGCAGCCTTCAAATTATGCTCGCGGGACTCGGCTACACGATCGATCGCAAAGATGGGTATTACAGCCATCAAACCGTCGTAAGTGTCAAAGCCTTTCAGAAGAAGGCGGGATTGCCGATTACCGGCAGTGCCGATAAAGTGACTGCGGAGAAGGTAGAAGAGGCGCTCGTTGCGAAGATTCGCGATGAGAAGAACGATACCCAATTATTGAAAGCCGTTAATGTGCTGCAGCAGAAGCTTGCCAGCGGACAATAACGCCAGGCAGGAAAATGCTTGGACGATGTCGAATAGAAAGAAGGTTGTCTCCGTGCGTAGGTATGCGGAGGGACCTTCTTTTTATTTTGATCACAATGTGGCTATGGTTTGCGAGAGGGAGTGGAAGCTTTGGAAGCGGCAATGGAATTGCTTCGTCAGGCGGGATCGGCGGCCATCGGATTGCTGTTATCTCCGTATTATTATGTAGCGGTGCTTCTGATCATGCTTCAATATATGCGGCAGACAAGAATGGAGCGGAAGATGTTCCATGTCCGGTTTCATGCTTGGCCGATTCAGCTTGGGAGAACGATCATAGCGGGTCTACTCGTTGGTGTACTGATTTCATGCATTAGCTTGTTTTTAGGGGTCTCGGTCACTACGGATGCGGTGCTGTGGATGTGGGGAACGGCCGCCGTACTAGTCATTATCCGGGTCAGGTACTTATGCTTTGCCTATAGTGCAGGTCTGCTGGGTGTCATGCAATGGGGGTTCGGCTGGACCGAGCTTGGTGATCGAAGCGACTGGATTGGCTCGGCAGTAGCCTCGCTTGCCGGCTTAGATATCCCCGGACTGCTTGTGCTGGTTGCGCTTATGCATGTGGCAGAGGCGCTGCTCGTTCGCTGGCAGGGAGCGCGATTTGCGAGCCCGCTCTTCCTTGAGGGCAAGAGAGGCAAGCTTGTAGGAGGCCTTGCTCTTCAGGGCTATTGGCCGGTGCCGATGCTCCTGCTTGTACCGGCTGTTACCGGTGGAAGCGGAGATGTAGCGCTGCCTTGGACGCTGCTGCTCGGAGACAGCAGCCAGTGGAGCAGCGGGTTTGCGATGATCGGCTTCCCGATGGTGATCGGGTTCTCGGAGCTGACACGTTCGCTGCTTCCGGCCGCGAAGGCACGCAGTGCTTCGAAAGGGCTGCTGCTCTATGGGATTGGCACCGGAGCCGTGGCCGTTGCAGCTTCCTTCTGGAGTCCGCTAACATTGGTAGCTGCACTTTGTGCCTTATTGCTGCATGAGGCGCTCGTGGCGGTCAGTTATTTCAAAGAAGCGGCAAGCGCGCCGATGTATGTGCATAACGATCAGGGCTTGCGCGTGCTGGCTGTAATACCGGGTACACCTGCGGAATCAATGGGCATTTTGGTTGGTGAAGTCATTCATAAGGTGAATGGCGTCCGTGTTTGGACGAAGGAAGAGCTGTATAGCGCGCTTCATGTGAATTCGGCTTTTTGTAAGCTTGAAGTGCTCAATCATGAAGGCCAAATCAAGTTTGCGCAGCGTGCGCGTTACGCGGGCGAGCATCATCAGCTGGGCGTCGTGCTCGCACCGGATGACAAAGCCGACTATTACGCAGCGGCAGCGCCTGCATCCCTGTTTGATCTGCTCTGGAGCAAACGGACGGCGAAGTCGAAGCAGCGTGCGGCGGCTTCATCTTCAACATCGGCGACACTATAGAATAAGAAGCGGTGCCTCGGCGCTGTCCATTCATGGGCGGTTGCCGGGGCATTTTTCATGATGCGGTAAGTCCTTCCAAACCGGACAGGAAGTAGTAACCTTTCGTTGCAACTGAACCTGTTAATCGGTATAATAAACATCATATGGGAACACATATTCTTATGCGGTTGTAAAGTGAATGATTTTAACGGACAATCTATTTTTTTCCTGTATATTGGGCATACAAATTAATAGGCTTATTCATAGAAGACGTAGGATTGGGGTGTAGGAAGGATGTATGAGAAGCAAGGACAAGAGAAGCTCTTTGATCTGAAATCGGATTATACGCCGCAAGGCGACCAGCCGAATGCGATTCAGCAACTGACGAATGGGATCGAAGCGGGAGCGCATCATCAAACGCTGCTTGGTGCAACGGGCACAGGGAAGACGTATACGATTGCGAATACAATTGCCAAGCTGAATCGGCCGACGCTGGTTATCGCGCACAATAAGACGCTTGCCGCTCAGCTTTGCAGTGAGTTTAAGGAGTTTTTTCCGGATAATGCGGTCTCCTATTTCGTCAGCTATTATGATTACTATCAGCCTGAAGCCTACATCCCGTCCTCGGATACCTTTATCGAGAAGGATTCCAGCATAAACGATGAAATTGATAAACTGCGCCACTCCGCTACGAGCTCTTTGTTCGAACGGCGTGATGTCATAATCGTAGCGAGTGTATCGTGCATTTACGGCCTCGGTTCTCCGATGGAGTATGGGAAGCTCGTGCTTAGTTTGCGGGTAGGGATGGAGAAGTCCCGCGACGCCATTCTTCATAAACTCGTCGATATCCAATACCAACGCAATGATATTAACTTTATTCGAGGAACATTCCGTGTACGCGGCGATATTATAGAGATTTTCCCGGTAGCCAACAATGAACGGGCCATGCGGGTCGAATTGTTTGGCGATGAAATCGAACGCATTACCGAGATTGACGTGTTGACCGGCGAAATTGTCGGCGAACGCGATCATGTCGCGATCTTCCCGGCTTCTCACTTCGTTACTCACGAGGATACGATGAAGGTCGCCATTAAGAACATCGAGGCTGAGCTGGAAGAGCGGCTGGCCGAGCTCCGTGAGCAAGGAAAGCTGCTGGAGCTGCAGCGGCTTGAACAGCGGACGCGTTACGATCTGGAGATGATGCAGGAGATGGGATTCTGCAGCGGGATCGAGAACTACTCCGGGCCGCTGACGTTCCGTGAACGCGGTGCAACACCTTATACACTGATGGACTACTTCCCGGATGATATGCTAGTCGTCATCGACGAGTCTCACGTGTCGATTCCGCAGATCCGTGCCATGTACAACGGTGACCGAGCGCGGAAAGAAGTACTGGTCGAACACGGTTTCAGACTTCCGTCTGCGATGGATAACCGTCCGCTTCGCTTCGAAGAGTTTGAAGAGAAAGTCAAGCAAGTCATCTATGTATCCGCAACGCCGGGACCTTACGAGCTGGAGAAATGCCCTACGATGGTGGAGCAAATCATTCGTCCTACCGGATTGCTGGATCCGATTATCGAAGTGCGCAAGACGAGAGGGCAGATCGATGACTTGCTTAGTGAAATCCGCGATCGCATTGCCAAGGACGAACGTGTTCTGGTTACCACGCTGACGAAGAAGATGTCAGAGGATTTGACCGATTACATGAAGGATGTTGGTATAAAGGTTCGATATCTGCATTCCGACATTAAGACACTGGAGCGACTCGCGATATTGCGTGATTTGCGTATTGGCGTATTCCATGTGTTGATCGGGATTAACTTGCTTCGGGAAGGCTTGGATTTACCGGAGGTTTCCCTCGTATCCATATTGGATGCGGATAAGGAAGGCTTCTTGCGTTCGGAACGGTCGCTTATTCAAACGATCGGCCGCGCAGCCCGTAACTCGGATGGCCGCGTCATCATGTATGCAGATAAGATGACCGACTCGATGACGAAGGCAATTGACGAGACGAATCGCCGCCGTACGATCCAGATTGCTTATAACGAGCAGCATGGCGTCACGCCTACGACGATCCGCAAGAAAGTACATGACATTATCGAGGCGACGAAGTCCGCGGATCAGAAGAACGATTTCTTATCCGGTGTCGGCGTCGAGAAGATGTCGAAGAAGGAGCGCCAGTCGCTGCTGCAGCGTTTGGAAGCCGAGATGAAGGAAGCGGCCAAGAGCTTGCAGTTCGAGCGTGCGGCAGAGCTTCGCGATGCGCTGCTTGAGCTTAAAGCAGAGCTGGGGATGTAGGGCGGTTTGAAGCTATAGATAGCTTACGAAGTCGAATATAGTTCGTGCTATATTCTTAGGAGGATTAAACAGTGGCCAGTGATTCCATCGTAATTAAAGGGGCGAGAGCCCATAATTTGAAGAATATCGACGTGACGATTCCACGCGATAAATTTGTTGTGTTGACCGGGCTCAGCGGCTCCGGCAAATCCTCGTTGGCGTTTGATACGATCTATGCCGAAGGCCAGCGCCGATACGTCGAATCGCTGTCTGCCTATGCCCGTCAGTTTCTCGGACAAATGGAGAAGCCGGATGTGGATTCCATCGAAGGGCTTTCGCCGGCGATCTCTATCGATCAGAAGACAACGAGCCGCAACCCGCGTTCGACAGTCGGAACAGTAACGGAGATCTATGACTATTTGCGTCTCTTATTTGCGCGTGTAGGGAAACCGCACTGCCCGGACCACGGAATCGAAATTACTTCCCAGACGGTAGAGCAGATGGTTGACCGGATTATGGAATACCCAGAGCGGACGAAGCTGCAAATTATGGCGCCTATCGTCTCCGGACGGAAGGGCGAGCATTCCAAGCTGCTGGCTGATGTGCAGAAGCAAGGTTTTGTCCGTGTACGCGTCAATGGCGAGCTGCGCGAGCTAAGCGAGAAGATCGAGCTTGAGAAGAACAAGAAACATAATATCGAAGTCGTGGTTGACCGGATCGTCGTCAAGAGCGATATTCAGAGCCGTCTTGCCGACTCGCTCGAGACAGCAACGAAGCTGTCGGGCGGTCAAGTGCTCGTTGATGTCATGGAGAAGGAAGAGCTGTTGTTCAGCTCCAATCTGGCATGCCCGGTTTGCGGGTTTAGTATTGATGAGCTGGCACCTCGGATGTTCTCGTTTAACAGTCCATACGGCGCTTGCCCGGATTGTGACGGACTAGGTGCCAAAATGATCGTGGATCCGGATCTTCTTGTTCCGGATGCAAGCAAATCGATCGAAGAAGGCGCCTTCGAAGCATGGGCTGGCAGCACATCGAACTATTACCCGCAATTCCTTGAAGCCGTATGTGTGCACTTCGGTATTCCAAGGGATGTACCTGTAAGTGAACTGTCTGCAGATCATATGAAGAAGCTATTGAACGGGACAGGCGGAGAACGTGTACGGTTCCGTTATGAGAATGATTTCGGGCATTCCAAGGAAGCGCTCGTGCCATTCGAAGGGATTATCAACAATTTGGAGCGCCGCTATCGGGATACGGGTTCTGACGGCATCCGTGAACATATCGAACAATACATGAGCGCTAAGCCATGTGCAGGCTGCAAAGGCCATCGTCTGCGCAAAGAAAGTCTTGCCGTAACGATCGGCAGCCAAAATATTTCCCATGTGACTTCGCTCTCCATCGGTGATGCAGATCGTTTCTTCAATGCTCTTGAGCTTACAGAGAAGGAGAAGCTGATTGCGAACCTTATCTTGAAAGAAATCAACAGCCGCCTGGGCTTCCTAGTTAATGTCGGACTTGAATATTTGTCACTCAACCGTGCTGCTGGTACACTCTCCGGTGGTGAGGCGCAGCGTATTCGATTGGCTACGCAGATCGGTTCGAGTCTGATGGGCGTGCTCTATATCTTGGATGAGCCTAGTATCGGGCTGCATCAGCGCGACAACGATAAGCTTATCCAGACGCTAGAGCATATGCGTGATCTGGGTAATACGCTTATCGTCGTAGAGCATGATGAGGATACGATGCTGGCATCCGACTACATCATCGATATTGGACCGGGTGCCGGGATCCATGGCGGCCAAGTGGTCTCGATGGGAACGCCGGAAGAGGTGATGGCGGACGAGCAATCACTGACCGGCGCTTATCTGAGCGGCCGTAAGTTCATTCCGGTTCCGCTGAGTCGCCGTGCCACGAGCGACAAGTGGCTGGAAGTGAGAGGCGCGAAGGAGAACAATCTTCGGGGTGTGAATGCGAAGTTCCCACTGGGTGTCTTTACCGCCGTAACAGGCGTTTCCGGTTCCGGTAAATCGACGCTTGTTAATGAAATCCTCTATAAGACTCTCGCTCGTGATCTTAACAAAGCGAAGGTTCGTCCAGGTGAGCATAAGGAGATCCGAGGGCTTGAGCATATCGAGAAGGTTATCGATATCGATCAATCGCCGATCGGCCGTACGCCGCGTTCGAACCCCGCTACGTATACCGGCGTGTTTGATGATATTCGGGATCTATACGCATCGACGAATGAAGCGAAAGTTCGCGGCTATAAGAAAGGCCGCTTCAGCTTTAACGTCAAAGGCGGCCGCTGTGAATCCTGCCGCGGAGATGGCATCATCAAGATTGAGATGCACTTCCTTCCCGACGTTTATGTGCCTTGCGAGATTTGCAAAGGCAAACGGTACAATCGGGAAACGCTCGATGTGAAGTATAAAGGCAAGAGCATCGCGGAACTACTGGAGATGACGATTGAGAATGCCACCGAGTTCTTCCGCAATGTGCCTCGTATCCACCGGAAACTGCAGACGCTGCTCGATGTTGGTCTAGGTTACATGAACTTGGGTCAACCGGCAACGACGCTCTCCGGTGGCGAAGCACAGCGCGTGAAGCTTGCAGCCGAGCTGTATCGCCGCAGCACGGGCAAGATGCTCTATATCCTCGATGAGCCGACAACCGGTCTACATGTTGATGATATCGATCGTTTGTTAGTCGTCTTGCACCGTCTGGTTGACTCGGGCGAGTCGGTACTCGTTATCGAGCACAATCTCGACGTCATAAAGACAGCCGATTACTTGCTGGATCTAGGTCCGGAGGGCGGAAATGGCGGAGGTGCCATCGTAGCAACAGGTACGCCGGAGGAAGTGGTTAAAGTTGCGGGCTCGTATACAGGACGTTACTTGAAGCCGATCCTGGAACGTGACCGTGAGCGGACGATTGCACAGCAGCGAGAAGTTCAAAGCGTTGCTGCCGGCATTGAAGAATAACGTTTAAGCCACAAACAATACATCAAAGCCCCTAATCTCTACAAAGGCAGCCAGCTGAATGAAACACGGCAGTTGGTCACCAATATAAGCCTAGGGGCTTTCCGAATAACTCAGAACACAAAATAACGGCCCGAAGGATCATCCTTCGGGCCGTTAATCATTAGCTTGCCAAAATAGCAGTTAGTTTCTCTTGGAACGCCGGAACGCCGACACGTTTCACGAAGTTGTGGAACGTTTCGCCGGACTCGCGATCTTCTTTGTAGAACAGCAGCAGCTGTGCAAGCACGCCGCCAAGGTCATCGCCTTTGACGCGGCCTTTCAGCGATTCGTTAAATTTAGCGCCTGGTCCAAGAATACCGCCAACGGCGATATCGAATGCATCGACCATGCCTTCAGGCGTTTTCACAAGCGCACCTTGGAGACCGATGTCGGCAATGTGCTTCTGACCGCAAGCATTCGGACAGCCGATGAAGTGAATGCGGATTTTCTCATCCAGCTCTACGTGTTCATCCAGGAACTGAGCAACGCGGCGTGCGCGTTCTTTCGTTTCTACAACAGCCAGGTTACAGAACTCGTTGCCTGTGCAAGAAACAGTACGGCTCATGAACGGCTTCGCATTAGGGGAGAGACGTTTCAGAACAGGCAGTTGAAGCGCGGCTTCCACTTTATCGTCCGGAATGCCGGCTAACATAATGTTTTGCGACATCGTAGTACGGATTGTACCGTCGCCAAATTCGTCTGCAGCGTCAGCAAGCTGTTCCAGCTCATCGGAGTTCGTCCGACCTACCGGTACGTTCAGACCGATAAAGTTCAGTCCTTCTTGCTTTTGCGGGAAAACGCCATCATAGTAAACGGCATTCCAGCCTACAATTTTGCTCTCGCCTGCAGTTGGCATTTCACCGATAATTTCGATGAGCTTCTCTTGGAATTTCTCAGGACCCCAATCCGCCATGAGGAACTTCAAGCGAGCTTGGTGGCGCTTCTCGCGGTAACCGAAGTCACGGAAGATCGTTGTAACGCCAATCGAAACCTTAAGCACGTCCTCGGGACGAACGAACATATCGAGCTCTTTCGCAAGATGAGGCTTTGCGGACAAGCCGCCGCCAACATACACATGGAAGCCGATGACTTCTTCGCCGTCGATCACCTTAGTTGCAGGCGTGAAAGCAATGTCATTAATCTCTGCATGCGCATTGTTATAGATGTTAGAAGAAATGGACATTTTATATTTGCGAGGCAAATTGGAAAAATCACGGTTCATCAGGTAAAAATCATTTACCTGCTCAACAAGCTCACGCGTATCCATCAGCTCATCGCGGTCGATACCGGCAAGCGGGTTACCGACGATTGTACGCGGGCAGTCGCCGCAAGCTTCGTAGGAGTACAAGCCTACTGCTTCGAGACGGTTGAAGATGTCCGGCAGATCCTCGACTTTAAGCCAGTGATATTGAATCGCTTGACGAGTCGTTACATCAATAAGATCACGACCGTAATCGCGGCCAATGGAAGCAATTGCACGTGCTTGTGCAGATGTAAGAATACCGGTGTTGATCCGGATTCGCATCATGAAGTAGCCTTCACGGGGCTTCTGCTCGTAAACGCCAGCCCATTTGAAACGGTTCATATCGTCTTCGGGAATGGAAGCATATCCTTCCTTCGAATACTTGTCGATGATGGTACGAATTACATCCAGACCGTCTTTTTCCATTTTAATAAACTCAAATTTATTTAATTTGGAAGGGTCATTCATCCATACGGCTTCATATGCCATTGCTTCGTTCCTCCTAGGAATGTTATGCTCGGTTTGCTCTGCTCTAAAGGGTTCGAAAATCCGACGATTTCCGTATGAAATTACTATTATGAATGGTAACATAATTCAAACCATGCGACAATGAGAAGGAATGGGTCATCTATAAGGGTTACTTATAAAAGATGAAGACTCTGATTATAATGAATGCGCCTTCGTCAAAATGGGAGAAAGAATAGGGCTTCGCGATCTTTTACTTCTATGAATGGTGACAAACTTGTTACGATTCTCGTTTGTGGCTTGCATCGAGCTCGTGATGAGGCTAACATAACTAATATAGGCTACGTGCGAAAATAAGGAGGTCTTCACCAATGTTTCTTGCTGAGAATGCAGCAAATACACTTGCAAAGTTCGATCCCATGGATATTATGATGCTTTTGTTTACAATCGTTATTTTTATCGGCTGGGTGCGGTTGCTCATGGCTCGCCCGAAGAAGAACGTTTTTGCAATCGGATTTACAACGGTATCGTTGCTCGTGTTTCTGTTCGCGAACTACGTTATGATCTTCAAAGTCTGGCTGCAGTAATTTATACAGCCTGTGCCGATATAAGCCGCTCCGGTTCTTGCGCATATGCAAGAAGGCCGGGCGGCTTTTTTTGTGCTGCCATGATACTCAGGCTCACCGTAATACCAATGCAACAAAAAACTCCGGCCCATATAGGCCGGAGTTTCTTATAGGAAGATTAAACCCACCACATCTCGCCAAGCGGCTCTTTGATGAGGATGGATTGCAGGTTTTGAACAGCTTTCGTGAAACCTTCGTCTACGGACATCAGGCCGTCTTCGTGTTCGATGCTGACAACATAGTCGTAGCCAACAAGACGAAGCGCGCTGATGATATCGGCCCAAATTTTCATATCGTGGCCGTAACCAACAGTGCGGAACTGCCAAGCGCGGTCAAGCATCAATGCATAAGACTGCATGTCCGTTACGCCGTGCTTGTTCACGTTGTTCGTGTCAATCGTTGTATCTTTCGCATGGAAGTGGTGAATCGCGCCAGCGCGTCCAAGAATATGGATCGCTTGAACCGGATCGATTCCTTGCCACCACATGTGGCTAGGGTCAAGGTTAGCGCCGATTGCATCGCCGCAAGCCTCACGAAGGCGAAGCAGTGTTGCAGGGCTGTGTACGGAGAAGCCGCCGTGCAGCTCCAGGCCGATTTTGACATTGTTTTCTGCAGCAAGCTTAGCAATCTCGCTCCAGTAAGGAATTACTTTCTCTTCCCATTGCCATTTCAAGATATCTTGGAAATCGTTCGGCCATGGTGCAACCGGCCAGTTCGGGTATTTCGCATCCTCGTGGTCGCCAGGGCAGCCGGAGAATGTGTTTACAACAGGTACGCCAAGCTTGTTAGCAAGTACGATCGTTTTGCGGATGATGGCATCATGCTCGCTGGAAATCGCTTTTTGCGGGTGAAGCGGGTTAGCGTGGCAGCTAAGCGCGCTGATCGTCAAACCGCGGGACGCAATAGCATCTTTGAATGCTTTGAGTTTGCTTTCGTCAGCAAGCAGGGTGTCAGGGTCGCAGTGCGCGTTGCCTGGGTAGCCGCCGGTTCCGATTTCAATAGCATCCAAGCCTTTAGATGCGATGTAATCCAAAGCATCTTCAAATGATTTCTGTGCGAATAGGACAGAGAATACGCCGAGTTTCATACGTGTATAGTTACCTCCCAAATGGATATGTATTGCGAATGGCCTTTCTTATTATAGCATGGGCAGAAGACAAGGTTAAGATTCAACGTCTCCAATGCCAAAAAAGCATAGTAAGTGGACAAATACTGACTCCTAAAGATTAGCATTCCCATGAGCGCAATCGCAGCAAGATCGAGGAAGTTATTAACTCCTTCGCATTCAAAAATTAAAGAGTCGTACTCGACAAGCGTCGCTCTCTACCGGAAATATTTCGGAAGGGAGAGACTTATACGTAGGCCGGTCGCTTTTGTTTAGGCGAAAGCTCTGGTACACTTAAAACAAATAAGTGATTGATAGATAAGGATGGCGGAAGTCAAGATGGTAATGATGAAGCGGCAAGATGTCGAACTGCTGGCACCGGCCGGCGATTGGGATTGTATGAGGGCAGCTGTGGCAAATGGAGCCGACGCTGTTTTTTTTGGTGTAGAGAAATTCAATGCACGGGCGCGGGCGAACAATTTTCATACGGACGAGCTGCCGGAAATTATGGCTTTCCTGCACAGCTATGGCGTTAAAGGATTTCTGACCTTTAATATATTGGTGTTTGAAGAAGAATTGAATAGTGCGAAACAGCTGATCGAAGCTTGTATCGATGCAGGGGTAGACGCGGTTATCGTACAGGATCTCGGCCTGGTGAAGCTCATTAGAGAGCTGTCGCCGGATTTCCCGATTCATGGCTCGACGCAGATGACGATTACATCTCCGGAAGCGGTAGAGTTCACGAAGCCGTTCGATATCGAACGTGTCGTACTTGGCCGGGAGAATAATTTAAAACAAATCAAGACAATCGGCGAGCAAGCGAAACTTCCGATGGAAGTGTTTGTTCACGGAGCTCTTTGTGTATCGTACTCCGGTCAATGTTTGACCTCGGAGATGTGGGGAGGCCGTTCGGCCAACCGCGGCGAATGCGCGCAAGCCTGCCGGCTTCCGTACGATCTGATGGTAGATGGGGAGCAGAAGCCGATGGGCGATGTTACGTACCTGCTTTCGCCGAAGGATCTCGCAGCTGTTGAGCTTGTACCGGATCTGATCGAAGCAGGCGTGACTTCCTTTAAAATCGAAGGGCGTCTCAAAAGCCCTGAATATGTAGCCAACGTGGTGAGCAAATACCGCAAGGCGATTGATAAATATTTCGATGGGGATCGCTCTGCCCCTTCGAAGGAAGATATCCGCGAGCTGCAGCAGAGCTTCTCGCGCGGGTTTACACATGGCTTCTTAACCGGCACCAACAATAAGAAGCTCGTGGAAGGTACTTTCCCGAAAAGCCGCGGCGTCTATCTGGGACGCGTGGAGCGGGTGCTTCGCGATGCGGTTGTCTGCCGGATCGAAGCGCCGCTTAAACGCGGCGACGGGATTGTCTTCGACGCCGGGGATCCGACGAAGAAGGAAGAAGGCGGACGGGTCTACGATTTGCGCAGACAAGGCACGAAGTTCGAAGGCGAAGCACAAGAGGGTACCGTGATTGAATTGGTGCCGGGGCGTAACGATATCGACCTGCGCAAGGTTCATGTAGGCGATCGCGTTTGGAAAACAAACGATCCGGCGCTGGACAAACGTCTTCGTGCTTCATATGAAACCGAGAAGCCTTACCGCGTATTCCCGCTGCATGTGAAAGTGACGGGCGAGCTTGGACAGCCGCTTCGCACGTGGTGGACGGATGTCGAGAAGGGCAATACGGTCGAGATTGCCTCCGAGCTTCTGCTGGAGCATGCGGAGAAACGTCCGATGGACCAAGCGCTGCTCGAGGAGCAGCTGGGCCGCCTTGGCGGCACGGTGTATCAGCTCGAATCGCTTGAGGTCGACCTGCAAGGCGACCTCATCGTGCCGATGCGCGAGCTGAACCGGATGCGCCGCGAAGCGGCCGAGGCTTTGGCGGGCGAACGGCCGAAGCCGCCCGTGTATGTGAAGCGCCCCGTCGAGGTTTACGACGACGTGCGCAGACGCGGCGAAGCCGCTGGCACAGGCAGCGCCGGCGCCGGTGGCGAGCTTGCGGCCGCGGGCCGCGGCGCTGGGGCACAGCTGACGGTGCTCTGCCGCAGCTTGCCGCAGCTTGAAGCTGCGGTGCGTTCCGAGAAAGTCGGCATGGTTTATGCCGATTTCGAGTTCATCAAGCAGCTTCCCGCTGCGATGGAGCTTGCGCGGAGCGCGGGCAAGCCGATTGGGCTGGTGACGCCGCGGATTCATATGCCGAACGAGAACGGCTACCATGCGAATATTTTGAAGCTGAAGCCTGATGCCGTCCTGGTACGGAATACGGGTGCGCTGTATTACTATTTGCGGGCACGTGCTTCCAAGCCCAATGAGCCGTTCCCAACGTTAATCGGGGACTTCTCGCTGAACATTGCGAATCATAAAGCGGCTGATCTGTTCTTCGATGCCGGCTGCAGCCTGGTTACACCGTCTTATGACTTAAACGTACAACAGATGTTCGATTTGCTTCGCAATAGCGATACATCGCGCATGGAAGTAGTCATTCATCAGCATTTGCCGATGTTCCATACGGAGCACTGCGTATATTGTACGTTCCTGAGCGAAGGCACGGACTTCACGAACTGCGGCAGACCATGTGAAGACCGCCGCGTTTCGCTGCAAGACCGAATCGGCATGTCTCACCCGGTTCGCGTCGACGAAGGCTGCCGGAATACGGTATATAACGCCATCGAGCAGTCAGGCGCGGAATACATGAAACAATTTGGTGATCTCGGTGTAGCTTCTTTCCGGATTGAGTTCCTGGAAGAGACTGCCGATAAAGTGGATGAGGTTATCGAGCTGTACAGCGATGCAATCGCCGGTCGCATTGGCGGTACGCAAGTGTGGCGCAGTTTGAAAGCCATCAATCAACTCGGCGTCACAAGAGGTCAGCTGGTAAAATAATACGTAGAGGGGCAGCTTTGGCGGCCCCTCTTTTCTTATATAGTCTATATTTCCTATTCTCCCCTTACAAATTTCTTTCATTTTCGACAGTCAGGGAGGTTTTCGGGATTGGGGGGCGAATAGTAGCATTAATTCATGTTGTATATATTTCGAGCCGGCAAGTCATGCTGACCTGCCGGGAGTCGAGAATAAGATAGGCTTGGTGAGGATAACCAATGAAGCAACCTAACAAGGTGAAGACCAACCAGGACGGTTGGCAAATGGAAGTATTGAAGGTCGAACGGACGATTCTGGACGGCCAAATGCCCGCTATTACGCAATTGCTGGCCATTCCGGCTGATATAAGACTAAAGTCGCCGCTGCTGCTTCGTGCCGAATGTGAGGATGGCCTGCTTAGCGGACGCTTAATCGAAACGAAGCAAAGGCTGGAAGCGGCGCTGCGAGGTTTTGCCGCGCAAGCGGATGATTCCTCGATGCTGACGATGATGGCGATGCTGGGTCTATTGTATGAGCAGGTAGGCGATAAGCAGGAGTCGAAGCCTGTAATGGCACTGCTGGCACAGGAGTGGGAGCGTAATCCGGAGCACTGCAGCGGTTTTGTGCCATGGGCACTGGCCCGCGCGGCAGCGAATGGAGCCGCTCAATATGAAATGGCGCAGGGTCTCTTTATTATGGCCGCTGAACGTTTTAGAGAAGAAGGCAAGCCGCTATGGATGGGGTTTGTTTTGCTCGATCGGCAGTTGTTTGATCCGCTCGAGAAGGAGCATCCCGATTGGCAGCTATGGCTGCACTGGCTCAAGCGTCATATGGCGAACAACCCATCAGGCACGGTGCTGGTTCATTTGCTGACAAGTAAAGAGCCTGACGCGGAGATGTGTGCGAGGCTTCCGGAACGGTTCGCTTATTTGAGCAAAGCCATTCTCATGCAGCAGCCGGATGAGGAGCTTCCTGCCGATCTGACAGCGGATATTGAAAGCACGATTTTTGCCAGTGGCGCTCGAATGAAACGACTTCTCCAAGAGGGGCAGCTTGTTCTCGCTGAACAATTTTATCCGAAGCTGGATCGGCTGCGTAAGCTTGTCTCCACGCCGGCGATAGACCGTATTGCAATGGAGATCAAGCAAACGATGGCGGAACAGGCGAATGTGGAAGCGCACACGATTACGTTCTTTGCACAAGAGCAAATTAGGCAGCAGCAATTATCCGAGTTGGACCAGCAGTCCGGATCCGATCCGATGCATAGAGAAGAAACACAACTGGATGCTGAGACTGACGCTGCGAACGATAATGAAGAGGCCGTTGAAACCATGGCAGCGAAATGGCGAGTACAGCTCATTGACGGGATCAGCTTCAGTACGCCTGAAGGCAAACTGGCCGAGCCGATATGGAAACGGCGGAAAGCCGGAGAATTATTCGTGTATTTATTGCTTCAACCGGGCTACAAGGCGAACAGAGAGCAGGTCATTGAACGGGTTTTCGGTGAAGGCGATCCGGCTAAACGTTCTAATCAGCTCTATGTCACCCTTCATGACTTACGTTCCTCGTTGCGAGAGCTTGGCATGCCGGAGGATCTTGTCTATGCCAAACGAGGTGTTGTCGGCATCTCGGAACTCACTTTTGAAGCAATCGATGTGGAGAGTTATTTGACACTGTCACGTGTTGGCGACCAGCTCTGGATGGATGACCGCGAAGAAGCCTGCCGTTTGTACGACAAGGCGCTGCCTCTCTATGGTCTGCTCGGTACGGAGCTTCCGTATGCGGAGTGGCTGGAGCGAGTCAGGGAACAGCTCTTGGATCGGCAGACGAATATGATTAAGCGAATTGCCGGCTACTACAGTGAGTTGCATGATGAGGCCAGAGTTGAGCAGAGTTTAGCGGAATGGATTGCTCTGCGGCCTGACCAGGAAGAAGCTTACGAGGCGATGATCAGATTATGCTTACGCGGAGATCGGAGAATCGAAGCGATTGGCTGGTATCGCCGCCTAGAGCGTGTTTGCAAAGAGGAACTGGGCAGTGAACCGCTCGAAGAGGTTAGGAACCTGCTATGGAATTGACGACGAGACCGAGCAAGAATCGGCCATCCAATGGAGGACGCTCGCTGATTAACCGGTTATTGATCATCTATGTCATTGCATTGGTGCTCAGTTTAATGATTTTGCGTGCGGAAACCATGCTGGTTGCGCACTTTGAGGCCATGTTCCCTTTTCCGTTTATCGTGAACGTGCTCGGGGCTGTCATGCTTGCCGTCGTTCTTGTTTGTGCATCGGCGTGGCGGCTTCAGCCGGTCATCAAGGAGCTCCAGGAAGAAGAGTCGTCCGCTTCGAAGGGAATACGCCGCGACAACAGTCTGACGAATATCGCACTCATCCGTTTGTATCGTATGCCATATGAGCTTCTGGTCAGCGTGCTGCTGCTCGGTCTGCTGATCTCAGCAAGCTTTCATTTGGCGGATATCATCCAGGTGTGGAATGATGAAGAGAACGGGTATTCCTTCGATTGGCTTCAGTTGACCGGCATTATGGCGGGCGAGCAAAGCCTGATCATGACGGTGGCACTCGTGCTCTTCACCTCGGTGCGGAGACTGTTTCGTCCGTATATGATGAAGCTGCAGCCGCTTTCCGGCAACTTTGACGGGCGAGCTTCTGTTTCGCAGCCGCTGGTTATTACGTATACGTGTACCTTCCTAGTGACGATTCTGAGTTTGTTTCAGCTGGCGATTGTGACCGCGAGACCGCATGAATCGATGGAGCCCTACAAATTCGGATTGATCGCTTTATTTTATTTTCTTATTGGGTTAAGTTTGTTCAGCTATGTGACGATGCAATTTAGACAGGAGCTTCGCGGTCTCATAAGGGATATCCGGGGACTGGTTGGCGGCAATGATATTCGGCATGCCAATGCAACGTCTGTTGTTCATGACGAAGCCGGAGAGCTTGCGGTGGCATACAGCGAGCTGCAAAATCGGATTAATCGGGAATATGAATCGCTGGAGCGGGAATTGAAAATGGCTTACAATGTGCAACAGAAGCTGCTTCCACCCGGGAATTTGACGATTGGCGCCTATCACATTACAGCACGCTGTCAGTCGTACCGAGAGGTCGGCGGGGATTTCTTCGACGTCGTGTCGCTTGGCCCAAGCCGGTTTGCGGTCATGATTGGTGATGTGTCAGGCAAAGGATTGCCTGCGGCACTCATTATGTCAGCGCAGCTTCTCGTGTTCCGCTCTGAAATCCGAAGAAACGGCAGCCCTTCGGAGGTGCTTGCGCGGATGAACCGGCAGCTGTGCGAAGCGATGGGGGAAGAAGGCTGTGTTTCCATCGGTGTAGGCGTCATAGATTTAACTAATAATAAGTTACAATATGCCAGTGCAGGACATCTATCGCCATACATCATTGCCAAAGACGGGCAGTTCACCGCCATTGATTGCAGTTCACTTCCGATTGGAATTGACCCTGAGGCAATCTACGAGGAGAAGGATTTACAGTTGAAGGATGGAGACCGCTTCCTGTTATATACGGATGGACTAATTGAGGCTATCGATCGAACCGGCAAAATGTACAGCTTCGAAGGACTGGAAGCGGAGATTGCCACCTGGTCAGAGGGCGATTTGTCTGCCGTTGTGGATGAATGGCTCACTCGTGTCGATCAGGCATGCGGTCCGGGGCAAGACGATCGTACCGTGGTAGTGCTGGAGCTGGTGGGGGAATATCGCAGTGCACTGGATAAACTGGATCTTCCGCGAGGCGAATACAGTGATGTAGCGGCCGCGTTTGATAATCCGTTTATGACGCGCGAGTGGTCCTTGCGCAGCAAGCTCGGCGAAGAGCGTATTATCGCCTTGAAACTGGGTGACTGGATTCAAGAGAGATGGCCGGAATCCGGAATTAAAGAGGATGTCCAGAGTGCCGTGTGCGAAGCGATGATTAATGCGATTGAACATGGCAATAAGCTGCAGCCGAATACTTACGTTACCGTCATCGCCCAAATCGGCGGCATGCTGTCCGTTTGCCGCATTTATGATGAAGGCGGCGGCTATTATCCAAGGCTCTCCCGCGATGAAGCGGAGATGCGCAAGAAGCTGGAATCCGAGGACCCGAGAGGCTGGGGACTGGTTATGATTGATTCCTTGGCCGATTACTGGACGACAGGCCGAGACGAGCGCGGATTTTATACGGAGCTTTATTTTATGAGAAAATTACAGACGGCTTCTGGCGGATAACTGATGACCTGGACAAGGGGGCTTGAGAAGATGAGCGAACAACCATTGCAAATTGAAACGCGGAAATTCCCAAGCGGAATGGTACTGAAGCTGGAAGGCGATTTAAGCAAAGCAGCCGAGGGTAAGCTGATCGCGGGCTTTGAGCAAGAATCGGAGCTCGGCCGAAGCATTCGGTTTCTGGCACTGGATCTAACGAAAGTCGATTATATTAATAGCGGCGGGATGGCGGTGCTGATCCGGCTCGCTCGGATGGGCAGCAAAGCAGGTGTACATACTTTCGCATGGGGCATTACGCCCCATTACGAGAAGCTGTTCCGCATGGTAGGATTAACGGAGTTTATGATGATTTATCCCAATGAGTTTGCCGTTATGCAGCGAATTGAGGCGCTCGAGCTGTAAGCCGGCTTGAAGATGACAGGATATCTAGATTGGGCGGAGGGCAACATGGAACTGCAATCGGCAATTTATAAAGAATGGCGGCATGTATTTAAGCTCGATCCGGAACGTGAAATCAGTGATGAGCGGCTCGATGCCATCTGCATGTCCGGAACCGACGCTATCATAGTGGGCGGATCAAGCGGTGTTACCTTTGACAATACCGTCGATCTGATGTCGCGCATTCGCCGGTATGAGGTGCCTTGCGCGCTTGAGGTGTCGAACGAAGAGGCCGCAGTGCCGGGATTTGACCATTATTTCATTCCGCTTGTGCTGAATACCGATAAGGCAGAGTGGCTCGCAGGCAGGCAAATACAGGCGTTGCGTAAATTCGGAGCGTTCATCCCCTGGGAGAACACTTCGGCAGAAGGATACCTGATCTTGAACGAGGAAGCCCTGGCGGCGAAGCTTACGGGGGCTCAGGCAGGGCTTGACTCTGAGACGGTAGCGGCTCATATTTATATGGCGGATCGGCTTATGCATTTGCCGGTGATTTATATGGAGTACAGCGGTAAGTTCGGCGACATGGTGCTGGTGAAGCGGGCCTCACGGCTTGTGACGGGGGCAAGGTTGTTCTATGGCGGGGGCATTGATGATGCGGCAAAAGCAAGACAGGCGGCAGAAGCGGCGCATACGATTATCGTAGGCAATGTCATTTATGATGATCTGACCGCGGCTTTGTCCACGGTGGATGCTGTATTATCTACGGATCTGCCCAAGTAAGCGAACGATAGCAGAAATGAACAAGAACGGCTTCGAAATGAATCGGCTACGTCATTTCGGAGGCCGTTTTTATTTACAGGAAAATGCCTGCAAACGATCGGTTATAATTGACACAGTCATGGCGGTTGTCTAGACTGAAGTAAGGCGAACAAATGCGAACAAAGGGGTTTATTTTCTCTATGTTAAACGAATTCAGCATCGACCAGGCCGTTCAGAAATTGAACGCGCCTCAGCGTGCAGCTGTGCAAGCAACAGATGGGCCGCTGCTAATCATGGCAGGAGCGGGAAGCGGCAAGACGCGCGTGCTCACGCACCGTATTGCATACTTAATCGAGAAGAAGCGAGTAGCGCCATGGAGCATCTTGGCGATTACCTTTACCAATAAAGCATCACGAGAAATGCAGCAGCGGGTAAGTGCGCTGGTCGGCAATGCCGGGCAAGATATTTGGGTATCGACTTTCCACTCGATGTGCGTGCGTATCTTGCGCAGAGACATTAACCGAATCGGCTTTACGAACAGCTTCTCCATCCTGGATTCCGCAGACCAACTGTCGGTTATCCGTAACTGTATGAAGGATCTTAATATCGACACGAAGAAAGTCGAGCCGAAGAGTGTGCAGGCTGCACTTGGCGGGGCGAAGAATGAGCTGATTTCACCGGAGCAATTCGAACTGAAGATCGGGGATTATTTTGACGGCATCGTGTCTAAGGTGTACACCGCTTACCAGAAGCGGCTGAAGAGCAACAACTCCTTAGACTTCGACGATCTCATCATGAAGACGATCCAATTGTTCAAGGACGAGCCGGATGTTCTTGCTTTCTACCAGAACAAATTCCGTTACATCCATGTCGATGAGTATCAGGATACGAACAGAGCGCAATACATGTTGTGCAAAATGTTAGCCGACAAACATCACAATATCTGCGTTGTAGG
The DNA here is from genome assembly GCF_059383835.1 of Paenibacillus sp. J22R98. NCBI lineage: Bacteria > Bacillati > Bacillota > Bacilli > Caryophanales > Paenibacillaceae > Paenibacillus > Paenibacillus sp. J22R98. Next base: position 4,109 of record NZ_JBXENW010000004.1, on the reverse strand, counting down.
GGATAGCGACCAATCGATTTACCGGTGGCGCGGCGCGGATATTACAAATATTTTGAACTTTGAGGAAGACTACCCGGAAGCGCAAACGATCATGCTGGAACAGAACTACCGTTCCACTGCGAACATCTTGAACGCGGCCAATGCCGTCATTAAGCTCAACAGCAGCCGGAAGCCGAAGAAGCTGTGGACGGATCAGGGTGAAGGTGAAGCAATCACCGTTTATCAGGCGGATACGGAGCATGACGAAGGGTACTTCGTAACCGGGGCTATTCGCAAACATGTTGGCGGCGGCCGGAAGTTCGGCGATCATGCCATCCTGTACCGGACGAATGCACAATCACGGGTGATAGAGGAAACGCTCATTAAATCCGATATTCCGTATCAAATCGTCGGCGGCGTAAAGTTCTATGATCGCAAAGAGATTAAGGATTTGCTTGCATACTTGCGGCTTGTTTCGAATCCGGATGACGACATCTGTTTCCAACGGATTGTGAATGTTCCGAAGCGGGGAATCGGCGATACGACAGTTGCAAAGCTGTTCGACGAAGCGGGCCTGCGCGGGATTTCGGTATTTGCGCTGCTGGAGCAGTTGGACTGGCTTGATCTGACCGGGCGTGCTCGCACGGCGCTTGCGGAATTCCGCGATATTATTGATAACTTAACGCGTATGGTCGAATACCTATCCGTAACAGAGTTGACGGAGAAGGTATTGGAACTGAGCGGCTACCGTGAGGAGCTGCATCGTGAGAATACACTGGAGTCGAAAGCGCGCCTGGAGAATATCGACGAGTTTCTCTCTGTGACGCAGGACTTTGAGAAGCGTAACGAAGACAAGTCATTAGTTTCATTCCTAACAGACCTTGCCCTTATTGCAGACATCGATTCTATGGATAAAGATGAGCCGGAAGGCGGCGTGAAGGACGCAGTCGTGCTGATGACCATGCACAGTGCCAAAGGCCTGGAGTTCCCGATCGTATTCATTATCGGTATGGAGGAAGGTGTATTTCCTCACAGTCGGGCAATGAATGATAACGAGGAGCTGGAAGAGGAGCGCCGTCTTGCCTACGTTGGGATTACACGTGCGGAGAAGCAGCTTTATCTGACTAGCGCACGCATGCGTACGCTGTTTGGCCGGACGAATGCGAATATGCCTTCGCGATTCCTGCGGGAGGTTCCGGATGAGCTGAAGACGGATGCATCTGCTACGGGACGCGGGCGTCCGGCAGGCGGCGGTATCGGATTTGGCTCAGGCAGCCGTGGTACCGGTGGTATTGGAGGCGGAACTGGCGCTGGAGCTTCCGGTTCAACGGGGTTTGGATTCCGCAGCGGCGCGACGTCGCCGGCAGCGCGGTCAGGCTCTTTATCCGGAGCTGGTAGTAATAGCAGCGGCGTTAGAGTCACTTCGCCAGCGGATGCGGCGCGTGCAGCTTCAGGTGCAGCAGCTGGAGCGGGAGCAGGCGGCGAGTTTGTAGCCGGCGATAAAGTGTCACACGGCAAGTGGGGCATCGGCACGATTGTTTCCGTCCGAGGCACAGGCAATGACAAAGAGCTTCAAATCGCATTCCCAGCCCCGGTAGGACTGAAGAAGCTGCTCGCAAGCTTTGCACCGATTACGAAAGTATAAGTAATTTGAACGAGAGAGGGAGAACGTCTATGACGACTGCGATGGAACCGGGACCTAATACCGAGCCGATGAAGCTTGCGAGAATGCGCGAGCTAATAGACCTCATTGCGGAGCACAATCACAACTATTACACGCTGGATCGGCCGACGATCAGCGACAAACAGTGGGATGAGCTATATGACGAGCTGGTGAGCTTGGAGCAAGAGACAGGCAGCCTGCTTCCGGATTCGCCGACACAGCGCGTAGGCGGCGATATTTTGAAAGGCTTCGAGCCGCATCGTCATCGCGCCCGGCTCTGGAGTCTGGATAAAGCGCAGGACACCGAGGATCTGCTTGCTTGGAATACGCGGGTGAAGAAGGCAATCGCAGACTATAACACCAAGAATCCAAGCGAAAATCCGCTGCCTGAGCCTAGTTATGTCATCGAGCTCAAATTTGATGGACTTACGCTTAACTTGACTTACGATCAAGGTAATCTCGTGCAAGCATCGACTCGCGGTAATGGCGTTGTTGGCGAGGGGATTCTGGCGCAAGTGAAGACGATTCGTTCCATACCGCTTACGATTCCTTTCAAAGACGGTCTTATTGAGGTTCAAGGCGAAGGCATTATGAATCTCTCTGTACTCGAAGCTTACAATGTAACGGCCGCTGAGCCGCTTAAGAACGCACGTAATGCAGCTGCAGGCGCGCTTCGTAATCAGAACCCGCGGATTACAGCAGAGCGGAAGCTAAACGCGTTCTTCTATAATATCGGGTTTGCCGAGGGGGTATCCTTCGAGCAGCACGCAGAGATGATTCAATTCCTGAAGGATAACCGATTTAAGGTTAATCCCTATACGTTGTACTGTACGACGATCGAAGAGGTGCAAGCAGAGCTTGAACGCGTTGCCGAAGGACGGAGCGAGCATGACTTCCTCATTGATGGTGCAGTCGTGAAGCTGACGGACATGCGGACGCGCGAAGCGCTTGGCTATACCGATAAATTCCCCCGCTGGGCTGTAGCATTCAAGTTCGAGGCAGAAGAGACGACAACGATCTTGGAGTCTGTTTCCTGGGAAGTGGGCCGTACCGGCAAAATCACGCCGGTCGCACGCGTCGAGCCGGTTGATCTCGCAGGCGTTACCGTTCAGAACTGTACGCTCAACAATATCGGCGATATCGAGCGTAAGAATCTGAAATTCGCGCTCGGCACCCACGTAGTGATTCGCCGTTCCAACGACGTCATTCCGGAAATTCTGGGCAAAGCCGACGACGAGCCTGGCGTAGAAATTGTAGCGCCTACCGCATGCCCATCCTGCGGGACGCCTCTGGAGCTGCGCGGGGCGCATCTGTTCTGCAACAATAAGCTTGGCTGCAGACCGCAGACGATCGGCCGCATCACGCATTTCTCGTCCCGTGATGCGATGGATATCGAATCGTTCAGCATTATGACAGCAGAGCAGTTATTCGATGAGTGCGGGGTTCGCGACCCTGCGGATCTCTATTCGTTGACCTATGATCAGTTAATCGGACTTGATCGCTTCGGTGATCGCAAGGCACGTAAGCTGCTTGAGGCGCTTGAGAAGTCCAAAGATCGCGATCTGGCAGCGTTCCTATTTGCTCTTGGTATTCCGAATACTGGCAAAGCGACGACAAAGATGCTCGCGGATCATTTCGGCAGCTTGAGTGCTGTTCGGGCCGCGACCGTTGAGGAGCTTATAGGCTTACCGGACGTAGGCGGTATTGTGGCGGAAAGCATCTACACGTACTTTAACGATCCGATTATCGCGGAGAGCTTAGATCGTATGCTGGCGCTTGGCGTTAAAGCAGAAGCGGAGCAGCAAGAGGCTGCACGGACGGATAGCATATTCAGCGGCAAAACCGTCGTGCTTACCGGGACGCTCTCCCTTATGACGCGCGATGAGGCAGCGAAGAAGCTTGAGGCGCTTGGAGCGAAGATCAGCGGAAGCGTTTCTAAGAAGACCGACTTCGTCATCGCCGGTGAGAGTGCAGGCAGCAAGCTTACTAAGGCGCGCGATCTCGGGGTAACCGTTATCGAGGATGAAGAGGAACTGCTTAAGCTACTGCAGTAATTGATGTAGTAAATGATTAGGAGCATGAATTCTACGCAGACCGTAGAGAGCATGCTCCTTTGTCATTTTTTACAAGTTGCAATGGGTTTTCCGATATGTTAAATTATTTCTTGTCGCTTCTGAGACATACGGCAACAACAACATACAGCTTTCGACAGAAAGTAATAAAGTTGTTGACACATGATGACGAAGCTGGTAAAATAATCACTTGTCACCACGAAAGTGAGACAAACAAGTTCTTTGAAAACTGAACATATGAATCACGTCAGATTCAACAAAATGTTTTAAATACCGCGAAACATAACGTTTCGCAAAGCTAGTTTTTTGAATGAGCTAACAAGCGAATTCTTAAAAATGGCCAAGCCTTCGGGCTTACCACTTTTATGGAGAGTTTGATCCTGGCTCAGGACGAA
>NZ_JBXENW010000003.1:0-698596 GCF_059383835.1 Paenibacillus sp. J22R98 | reverse complement strand
CGGCTCTACTACAAGGTCCCTCTTACTCTCTTTCTATATTTCTTGCAAGGGTGAAATCCTGCGAATAAGCGAGCATTCTTGAGAAAACTAAGTCGTACCGAGGGAGTTCAATGCTCTAAACTTGTTGTGATTAGAGGGGACAAGTCCAAATATAATATATCTTAATAAGACGGAGCCCTAAAACCGTCTCCCGATAGTTCAATTACGTATGAGCTCCACCGAAGAGATTTTCAATAACTCCAAAGTTCTCCTGTAGAGTTTTACTGCCATCTACTTCTATTACATTTAACTGTAATTCAAATGCATTTTTTTGGACTAATTCTGAAAATAATGCATCCCTAGACATCCATTTTTTAAAAGCTACAGTAGGGTTTTCAGTGCTTTGCAATATATCTTGTATCCATTCTCTTTTGGAATATTGTGCTTTCTGAAATTGCTCTGTCGGAATAATCCAGATAGCCTTATGATGTTCATTTAAATGTGCTGATACAAGCGAAGGTAATAATTGATTGCCTTCAACAACAACAGGTTTATCGCTATTCTTCGCAAGGTCCTTTATAACAAAGGAAAAGTCCTCAACAAAAGCTTGTATATATACACTTAACTGTTCCTGAACTTCCCTTGTATAGAAAGCTTCATTAGGGCTCATCGTAGAAACTTTATGCATCGCTGGGTACTCATTAGTTGAAACATCCTGCAAATGTCTATCAAAATGTTCATCACATGAATATAGCTCCAATCCATACTTATCTGCATACATTTTTGCTAATGTGCTTTTACCCGCACAAGAGGAGCCACCTATCCAATAAATATCTTGATTTTTGAGCACTGTTTTCCACCTCAAAATTTCAACTACTTCTGCCGCTTAGTTACTTCGGCAAGCTTAAACTTAAACTATATTCGCTAGATGATATGAATTTCCTTCTTATTAAGGTTTTACCATGCTATCCTGCCCGTTACTTCAATGAACGAAAAAGGAACTGCCACAAAGTAAGTTCCTCTGCTATCTCACCTTAGCTCAGGGTTCAAATCTGTTAAGAATCTTTTTTGTTTTTAATTTGTCGTTTTGTCTTTCAGTTGGAGTTCCCTAATATCAATATTATCCTGCCCGTAACATAACGAAGCTGCCGTTCGTGCCGGCAGCTTCGTTATAGGTATTTAATCGAACTATCGTTCCTCGTTAGTTCAAACTTTCTAACATTTACGCGGACTCAGAATCCCTATTTCCAGCCTGCCAGTTTATGGCTACCTGGTCGAATCTATCGGCAGCCTCATTCTGATGTTAATGAACACTTTTTTCTCGATAGCTCAATTGCGATAAAACCGATTTCGGTAGTTTGCAAACCACGCTGTAAGCCGGGTTAAACGTGTTGGCAATTTCATATTCTACTGCTTGTCCCAGCAATAAGCTAGCTTCCGAAGACGTTAAGCCGAAATCTTCCTGCAGCAGTCGATACATTTCGGTTGTTGCATGTTGAAGCGCCTGGTCAAGCGGCCGTGCATTGCCGATACAAAACCAATGCGTATTGCTTTCACCTCTCGGCCAGCCTATCTTTTTGCCTTTTTGAACACTAACTGTGAACCGAACATCCATAGATATTTCGAGCCCTGTACCGATGATTTCCCCATCGCCTTGCAAGGCATGACCATCACCCAAATAAAACAATGCACCTTTGGACGACACCGGAAAATAAACTGTAGTACCTGCGACCAGTCCTTTATAGTCCATGTTACCGCCATACTCGCCGCTTGTAGAAGTTGAGATGAACTGACCATTAGAAGGTGCTACGCCAAAACAGCCTAGAAAAGGCCGCAAAGGTAGCTTCAATTCAGTCAGCCCCGGCGATGGCTCCTTGAGATAAGCAACCCCCTGTGAAACATTCACCGTCCAGCGTACGATGTCCGATGGCAGCAATGAAGCAGCAACATATGGTTCGATAACTGATGGTGCAAGCATGTTAGTTGTCCAAGCCCAATCGCGGTTCGGAGTGATTGATTCGAATTTAACCGCTAGCGTATCACCAGGCATCGCTTCTTCCACATAGAAAGGTCCTGTCATTGGATTCCCGCGAGTAGCTGCGCTTTCGCCGTTGATGTCCCAGCCTCTCGCATCGACTGTCGTCGTAATGACTGTATCCCCATCACGAATCGTCAATATAGGTGGATGCTGGCCTATCGTATTATAATAAAGCTGCGGTATGGACTGATAAATCATGGCTACTCCTCCTCGTCAATTGGTTAGTCTATTGATTCGACGACTGTTATAAATTCCCTCTCCAGCACTGACATATCCACTTATTCTAAATTTCTTATTTCCAGCTCTTGATGGTTTTTTGGAAATTCGTATGGAACTATTAGTATTACTGCGATTACGGTAGCAAGAATAATGCAGTCGCCCCTGTCCCTCGTCTCTCCTTATCAGCTATGTATTAAAATTTTCGCGAAATGATTGAACTACCCTGTAGGTTAGCGTAATGAAAAAATGGAGCAGCTGCCGTGTTCCCCTGTCGGATGACAAGAACATTATCCAATAAACGACAAGAACATTGTCCGATCCCCCTGTTCAATAAAAATAAAGCCACCACCGGTACTGGCGGCGGAAGCTTCTTCGTCAAACTAAATTGTTTATAATACCTAATCCAAAAACACCGTATACCTGCTATCAGGGACACCAGGAGTTTTATTAGCATTGTTCCTCATAACACACATGCTTGCCTCACCAACCATGTAGGAGGAGAATACTCCGGAAGGGTGTCGATAACCTTCGCGGTACTTCTATACAATAAATAAAAAAGCCGCATTTTATGCGACTTCTGTTGTATAGATGTTCTTGTCGTCCGACATGCGTCCGCGAAAACCCCATTGTATACTTCTCACTAGCTGAACCTTCGGATTGTCCAATGAGATTAGAAAGCTCCATGCCGATAAGTTCTCTCTCGACGCTGTAGCCCGTCAGTTTCTCGAATACAGCGTTTGCATTGATCACTCTTCCTTGTATATCGAATGAAATAACGGCGTCATGGTTGTATTTCTTCAACGATGTATACCGTTCTACTGGGGTTAAACAAAAGCTTCTCAATGACTTCTCGATTTATAGGCTTACTTATGTAAGCGTCCATTCCTACCGCCAAGCAATTTTCACGATCGCCTTTAATCGCATTTGCAGTCACCGCTACAATACGTGGACACTTCTCTGGGGCTAGTTTTTCTTTGATAGCTCGAGTTGCCTCCAACCCATTGATGATTGGCATGTGGATATCCATAAAAATCCAATCATAGGTATCTTTAAGCGCTGCTTCAATCACTTCTTTTCCGTTTACGGCTACTGTAACCCTGTGTCCCATTTTCTCCAGCATTTTCTGAAGTACAAACGTGTTGATTGCATTATCCTCTGCAATCAAAATATTCGCTTGGCCCATAATGTGTTGATTTAATAGTTGGGGGGATTTGAATTCACATGCAATATTTTCTTTCAGCTGAATGGTGAAGTGAAAGGATGATCCGTTTATGCCGTCGCTTTCGGCATAGATTTCACCTCCCATCAATTCGACGATACTCCTGCTTATGGAAAGACCCAAACCTGTCCCTTCGTGTTCGCTAGAATTGGAGCGGTCGATCTGAGTGAAGGGCTCGAAGATTTCTTCAAGCCGTGATGGTGGAATCCCAATACCCGTATCCTTAATCGTAAATCCAAGAATAGGTTGCGGTCCCGATACTCTCTTAACGACAACCGACACCTTGCCCCTCGGCGTAAATTTAACCGCATTGCTAATCAAATTCAGTAACACTTGTTTCAGGCGATCGGCGTCACCGAAAATGTAATCGGGCACATCGTGATTGATCGAATAGGACAGTTCCAGCCTTTTTTTCTCTGCCTTCGGAGAAACAACAGAAAAACTATCTTTTATGATCATTCGCAGATCGAAAGTATCTTCTTGGAGATCCGTTTTTCCCGCCTCGATTTTCGAAAGGTCAAGAATGTCATTAATAATGGCTAAAAGCGTTTGACCACTTTTGTGAATAATCTTCACATACTCGTTATGTTCATCGTTAAGATCTGCATCAAGCAAGAGATCAGTCATGCCGATTACGCCGTTCATCGGCGTTCGGATTTCATGGCTCATCATAGCTAGGAATTCACTTTTGGCTTTGTTGGTGGCTTCTGCCGTCTCCTTGGCAAGCACCAGTTGTTTCTGTTCGGAAATATCCTTGCAGATGAGGTAGAAGCCAATGTTCTGCCCTCTTACAAAGATCGGTGCAATGCTCGTGAGCACTTCAACGGTATCACCATTCTTGTTGATAATTTTATCTATGCCTTGTTCCACCGTATTGTCATGAAGTGCGTCTGTCAAAATATGATCCACGTGGGTTTGTCCAATGAGATTAGAAAGCTCCATGCCGATTAGTTCTCTCTCGACGCTGTAGCCCGTCAGTTTCTCCACTACAGCGTTTGCATTGATCACTCTTCCTTGTAAATCGAATGAAATAACGGCGTCATGGTTGTATTTCTTCAACGATGTATACCGTTCTACTGTTTCTTGAAGACGCTGTTCGGATTCTTTCTGTTTGGTAATATCTATGATTTGTACAATGTAATAAAGAGGTTGCCCCTCTTCATCACGAAATAACTGAATCGACAGAAGCCCCCAGATTACCACACCGTCTTTTCTAAAATAGCGCTTTTCCAGGTGAGCCTCCGTTTCAACGCCCATAAGATTTTTTAGTTCATCTATGTTCTGGACAGTATCATCGGGAAGCGAAAAACATCCGAATGTCTTGCCATCAAGCTCTTCTTTTGTATATCCAAATATCCGCTCAAATGCAGGGTTACTGGTTAGAATTAAGCCATCAGGAGCCAACAGTGCGATGCCAAAGGAAGCGTACTTGAACACCTGTTCATTAAAAGAATTTTGATCAAGGTTGACACGATTCATATGTAACCTCCATTTGGTAATTAATATGCACAGATGAATTGAAGACAAGCCAATGTATATTATAGGTACAACTCAAGTTATATTACACACTTTATTTTCCTCTGAAACCTAGCCTTTACAGCTATACAGCTTATTTCCACCGCTTGCATTAAGATCAGTATGGGGATGTATACCGCGATCAGCCGCGCCAGCGGCTTCGTTTCCTCGTTCGCTCCTCCGTACGTTTCGAAAAACACGCCGCGAGCGTAAGGTGGTAAAAAGCTATAAGCAACGCTCAAATCGCAAGCCGGATGGCCTACGCTCAGATCGCCCCAATCAATGATGCCGGAAACGATCCCGTTCTCATTCACAAGCATATTTAAGAAATGAAGATCGCCATGTAGCAGTGCGTTCACCACCTCGACACGGTCCTTTTGCAGCCTGCTAATATACGCTTCGATCACACCGGACTCCTCCGGCGACAAGTGTTCAACCACCTTCGATAGAAAGCCCTCCAATTTCACTTTGCGCGATGCTATGTCCGTCAAGTTTCGATGATCTTGCTGAACTCCGCACTTCAGCGCCGCCTGCACCGGAAACTCATGCAATCTCCGCAAAAATTTCGCCAGCGTCTCTGCCGATAAAGCCCGGCGTTCTTCCGTCAAACCGATTGGGAAATCTCCTGGCACGTAGGCATAGCCAAGAAATGGTGCCGGGTATTCGTCACTTGCTTCGCCATAAAACAACGGTTTCGGATAGGGGATGGTCATATATGCCTCCAGCTTCGGCAGCAGCTTCCCTTCCATACGAATCGAGCCAACTGCAATCGTTCTTCTTGGAAACCGGAACACGTACTCGTCGCCGATGAGAAAAACCGTATTGTCCCAGCCCCAGCCCAATCGCTTCACTTGCTTCGATGACAGCTGAGGGAATTGTCTGCCGATCAGCGTCCGCGCCTGCTCTTCGTTAACCTCCCACTCCGCATCCCATACATTCGTTCCTCCCATGAATTGTCTGCCTCCTCGTTCCTTACGTTATTTAGATGTTTACATTCCCTGGAAGTTACGCATAACTGCCCGTTAGCGCAATGAAGACTGCTGAATTTATTAGTACGGCAATGTTCTTATTCTTGCTAATCTATCTAATGTTCCTTACATTCCTCATAATAAAACTCCATTTGATGACAAGAACATAGATGGCGACGAATCGGTTTTGCTAAGTTTTCTGCAATGGAATAGTAGAAGCACACCAATATTGTAGTAGGTGTGCTTCTTATTTGTTATTTATCTAATTCCTTACCTATAAGTAGGATCTAATTCAAGCTTAAAGGACCAGAACCGAAATAGAGAATTATTAATGATGCACCCGTAAGAGAAAGGTTCTTAAAAAAATGAACTGTCTGAATTTGCTTTTGATCATCTGGCAATCCCCAAAAACGGTGGATGATAAAAGTTGTTGGTATTAGAAAAATAATAAGTAGAATTGCACCGATTTTTGAATAAAAGCCAAGTGCAACACTTAAGCCTCCAACAAGTGCAAAGAGACTCATAGCAGCAGCTGACAATTGGGGAAAAGGAGCTTTGGTTTTCTTCGCCATCTCTACTGTGTGAGAAAAATCTTTTAAATGATTAAATCCCGCAGATATAAAAATAATTGAAAACAATATTCTTCCAATTAAAATTACAAAATCCATAAATATCATCCTTTCGTGTTTCCCCTTACAGCAGGTGACCCTAAAACTTCAGCTTAAAAATCCTGAAATGCTTGTCTGATTTTTTCTTGCGTTCTCCTAACAAATATCCGCCATCAAAGACTGCTTTCCAAATGGGATTTGTAAATTTATCGCCCCTACTCCACAAATCTAACTCCTGTTGCATATGGAACAGGTGTTGTATAATTAAATTATAGACATTAATTCACCGCAACTCAACAAACATAATCTTAATATTGTTGCATATGCCACATGTTTTCTAAGCTGTCTAAAATTCATTTCTGGAATGGAGGTATCTTTGATGGAGGGCAATAAAGACCTGCGTATTATTCGAACAAGGAAATTCATTATTGATTCCTTTTTACAACTTTTGATGAAAAAGAATTTCAACAGTATCAAAATCAGTGAAATCACATCACAAGCCATGATTAATCGGGCAACTTTTTATCACCATTTTGTTGATAAATATGATTTGCTCGAAAAAGTGGTTAAAGAAGAATTAATGGAGAATGTTCTTCAGGAAATTTCAAATAATAAAGAGATAAATGAAGAAATGCTTAAAAGTGTATTTTTATCCATAACAAAATTTAACATGAACTTATCTGAACGCTGTCAGCGAAGTTATGATGATATGAGTGTGAATGTAGAAACCATAATAAAAAAAGAACTGGAACGTATTATTTATCAGTTACTGTTAAAAAAGTATCCGGGTGAAGTTAACGAAAAGCTAAGAATTGTCGCAACCATGCTAAGTTGGATGATTTACGCCGCTGCAGTTGATTGGAAGCAGAACAGTAGTAAATCATCTGAGGATTATTTTGATTATGCATTTATATCAATTAGGCAATTATTAGAAAATGGAACAGCTTAACAATTATTAGTCTCCCCAAAATTATTAATGATCGTCAGTGTTTGGTATATATCCCTTAAAACCGACATGTTTAGATGTGACCGTAATGATAATGAAAAGAAGGGCAGTTTGCTTAATGCAACTGCCCTCCCCCTCGATTATTACTCCTAAAGCAATATTATACTCGTGATCATCCTAATCTGCTTAGTTACAGCAATCCATTCAACTGCCGCTGGTGGCAAACAACCGGATCGAAGCATCATCTGAAGATTGTGCAGGGACGGTGTTGCTCACCGTCCTTTTTTACATGATATAGCGATTCTTAGATATACGGCTTGACCACGCATAATTTTTCCATTTTTCGGCGACTATTATAGGATTGCTAGGTACTTAAAGGGGCAGATCTCATGAGCAACATCATCCAGGAAATGAAATCCACGTTTGCCGATCATGATGACTTTTTCATACAGGAAGAACAATTTGATCAAATGGCGATTTTTCTTATTGGATTTCATTCGCTCATCAATTTTACCAAGTCCAATTTATATCTTCGAAAAATGGCTGAATCGTCTGCTTCCGTTGATGAACTATTTTCAAACCTCAGTGATCAGCTTGATCTTGATACTAAACAAATCATAAAGGCCGTTCTTGAAGGCAAAATGGTCATCGTAACAGGAGACGGTCAACGCAATGTCATTATGGAAGCCGTCCCCCAAAGCCTGAGGAGAAGCATTGATGAGCCCAAAAATGAAAGCCCTATTCAAGGGCCTTTAGATGCCTTTGGAGAGGATGTTGATATTAACATAGGGCTGATCCGAAAGAGGCTGGGTACTGAACGTCTGTGCCATTGTTCTTATCAAGTCGGAGAACTGGCAAAGCGGAGGATTTCACTGCTCTATATTAAAGGAAAGGCTCCAAACGATCTTATTGAAAAAATAAACCAGAAGTTGAGTCAAGCTCGATCGGATATTGAAACGATAGAGGATCTGAATAATCTTTTTGGTATACGCAAGTTCGTACCTGTCAGTCATTTATTCGCAACTGAAATTCCGATTCAAGCCACCTATTCGTTAAAACGGAATAGAGTCGTTCTCTTTTTGGACAACATTCCCTACGCCCTTGTTCTCCCCCATCTGATTTGGGATATGTTAGCCACAGCAAACGATCGCAATTTCAATGTTAGTTTTGCATTTTTTGTTCGAATCCTAAGAGGATTGGGAATCCTTGCCACTCTAACCCTTCCCGCTTTATATGTCGCCATAACGTCAGTCAATCCTGAAGTATTAAAAACAGACCTCTCCCTGTTTGTCGCAGAAAGCAGATATGGCATCCCTTTAACCCCTTTATTTGAAACCCTTGCTATGCTCTTAATAGTTGATTTAATCACGGAATCAATTATGAGGCTCCCCAAAACCATTGGCCCCACCGTGACAATGGTTGGAGGTGTCATACTTGGCCAAGGGGTTGTTGAAGCTAAGTTAGTCAGTAATTTATTGGTCATTATCATCGCTGCTATGGTGATTGCGGGTTCAACAATAGTTGGTGCGCAAAACTCGTTATACTTTCGCGTGCTTAAATACTTTCTTTTAATTGCGGCATCCGTTTTCGGCATTCTGGGTTTATGTGTCGGATTACTATTTGTATGCATACTACTGGCAAGTTTAACGACATGTGATATTCCTTATATTGCATTTCGCATAACAGAAAAGGGAGATGCGCAGTGACCCAAAGGGTACAACTTGTATTATTGTTTTGTGTCGCGAGCGGGGGATTTATTTATTTGCTGTATCCCAAGCTCATCATATCGTCGACAGAAGGAGGTCATTGGGTAGTGGTCCTTTTTCAAGGATTGCTGCAAATGGTTCTTATGCTTATCTACAAAAAAGGATTGGATTATTTTCCGAGAAAGGATCTTATCGATATATTTAGGCAAATGGGAAAGTGGGTTGCATTCACCTTTCTTGTCCCTTTTGCATTCGTTCTGACTGCTATGGTTGGATTCGGTCTTCGTGCCCATAGCGAAGAAGTCATTGCAATTTTTTTGACTCGGACACCTTATTGGGCGGTATTGACCCTTTTACTTTTTATATCCGCTTTTCTAGCAATTAAAGGCTTGGGAACGATGATGCGTGCTTCTGTCATTGTTTTCATCATCGTTAATTTATTGATCATTTTGAACACGTTTACTGCGGTAATAAACTTTGATTTACACAATGCTTCTCCAGCTTGGCCTTCATCTCTTCAATTCTTATGGAACACAAAATTTAATTCTCTTTTGGGATTCTCACCATTATTATTTTTGGGATTTGTACCCTCCCAAAACAATTTGAAATACGGCCAACTGTTTGGGGTATGGACATATGTGACGTTCTTCATATTACAATCTGTGTATGTTCCTCTTTTCATATTTGGACAAGAAACAGTTGTCACGCTTCATTATATGGTGGAAGAGGCCATGGATACCGTTGATATGAGATGGTTTATGTTCAGCAGGCAAACAATGTTCTTCGGCATTTCATTAGTTACGTTCACGATCTTCCTGAATGCCCTTGTGCTATGGATGGCCGGACAACTGATGCAGAAAACATTCAATTGGCAAAGAACCAAACGTTCTTATTGGATCATTGCTTTCTCTCTAATCGCATTTCTTATAGGAATATATGTCCCAAACCAGTATTTGGTTGAAAAATTTGTGGAGTTGAGCGCAGGTGCTCACGCTTTGTTAATCGTAATCATTCCATTGACCATTTTAATTTATGGCGTCATGTATCGAAGAAGGATGGCGGATTATGAAAAGAAATAAACGATTCAAACTTTTCATTGTACTTACTTCTTTAACCTTTCTCTGCGGATGTTGGGATATTAAAGAAATCAATCTGCGTACCACTCCTTTGCTCATTGGCATATCGAAGGGAAATGATGATGAATACAAAGTGACATTTTATGTTCCAGAAACGCAAAGACAAAAAACAATATCAAGAATTGTAACGGAAAAAGGCAATACTTTACCCAATATTTTCCGAAAAATGAGAACAGACTCTGATAATGCCCTTTATTACGGACAAGTACAATTCATTGTCTTTCAAAACAACTTGGCACAGAACGAAGAGAAAATGAGTAAACTTATTCAACTTTCAATGGAGTTAGAGCAACTGCCGTCAAAAGCGTTGGTTGCCATTACAGATGAGGATATAGAAAATATGTTGTCAAATATAGACAAAATGGTAGGTGTTCAAATAACCTCTATCCATGACTTTTTTTATAAAGGGGAGTGGGCTCCGGAGGTTGCGAGTACCCGCCTTTGGGAATTGTATCAGAGTTTGCATTCCTATACGAAAGATATAAACGTTCCGTTCGTCATTTCCGGCAAAGATACAGTATTGCGCTTTGAGGGGGCTGCTATTTTCAAAAAAGGGACAATGGTGGGAAGGATTAACCCAGAGGAAAATTTACTGGTTAATTTGTTTCATCACCGCACGGCAATAGGAGAGATAGTGAGTACGGGCTCTGCCGGCATGATCGTAAAAAACAGCTCTTTGCACATCAAGTCGTCAATGAAAAAGAATGAACCGTTGGTGTCATGCGGTTTAAAATTAAAAATAAAAGTTATGGAAAGAAAAGAGGGAGTGACGGATAAACAGATCCAAGAAGAACTCGAACAGCTGATCGAAAAGCGGTTTAACAAGATATTCGAACAAGCCCAAAAAAACAAATCGGATATTTTCGGGTTTGGCCAACTTTTCCGTAATCAGATTCCATATCCGGAACTAAAAAGCTGGAGAGAAGACTATTATCCAAAGTTAAAAGTGAATTTCCAAGTCCATGTGAGCTAAAAAGCTGGAGAGAAGACTATTATCCAAAGTTAAAAGTGAATTTCCAAGTCCATGTGAGCCATATATAGCTTCAAAAGCACCTCTTATCATAATAAGAGGTGCTTTTTTTTACTATCTGAAATGCTTCGTGGTGACTGTCTGCCTCTTCGTCAACAACTTTTCCAGCCGGAGACCTCCCGTAATTACACTCATTCGGAACAGCATGCAGAAGACGCACATAATCATTAGATTTATTACAAGCAGCACCTACTGCAGTATTATCCACTTGTCCAGGCGTAAACGCTCCGAAGATCGCGCAATGTGTCATTTAGACATTCAACTTGTCACAAATTCGGCAAGTTGGAGTAATTTTTGGTTTAGCCAAATTGACTAACCTCCTTTGCTATTTGAAATTATCATATAACGGAAAGTTGTATTCTTATAGGCGATTTTTGCTGATGGCCATCTCTTCCGGCATTTCCGCGTCTCACTATTCAATCGTATAATTTTAGTTCACAGGATTGTATAGAAGTTCTTGTCCTAAAACGGCTTTGTATAGATGTTCTTGTCGTCCGACAATTATCCGATAAATGACAAGAACATTGTCCGATTCCTCTACCCCGACAGCATCCAAAAACAGCACGGCAGCCAATTTTATGGCTGCCGTGCTGTTTTTGGACTATTTAGCTAACGTTCCCGTTAGCTTAACGATGTATGTCAGTAGAGAACTGTCCAAATCGGGCGGGAAGGGCGGGTCATAGTAAGGACGGAAGCCGCGTTGTCCGCGCAAGCTTCCGTCACGATCATCCGGACGTCTATCTCAAGTAACGATTTCGGATGACCCCCATGTGATGAAGTTCGTGTCCTGCGATGCCGTACGCGAGGGCGCGCGCCGTAATGCTTACGTCGTTGGCTGTGCCCTTACGGGACCACGCCTCCGCCGGTAACCCGCGCAACAGCGTGATCGTCGATTTCCTTACCGCGCGATAATCTTCGGCCGATTGCGCGATTGCCCAGCTTCCGAAAGGAGGCAGGAATAATTCCTGGTCGAATCCGGGCAGTGGAGTCTGGTCCCCTCTTGCGAACCGGAGCAGGCGGTAGTTCATGACGCGTTCCGCGTCCGCTATGTGGCCCACGACTTCCTTCAGCGTCCATTTCCCTTCCGCATACCGATACGCGCCCTGGCTTTCGGACAAAGATGCTAGCAGCTCGGTCATTTGCTTTTCCTGGGCGAGCAGAATGTCGATGATGTTGCCTTCCGGCACCAACCGGATATACTCGCCGGAGTCCCCGGCGTATTCTTCTTCTGACGGTCTTTGGTTCATGTGTAATCACCTCTCTATGGGGATAGAAATTATAGCTCTTCATAACTTTAGAAGCATATTGTTGCCATGCCTAGATTAATGCATTAGTTTGAAGTGTTTTGGCAGCCGTTCAAGTATCGTTTCCCGTTAGTTGAATATTCCTGCTTCTTCAAAAGCGATTTTAAAGACGTCTTTGCTCTCTTTTATTTCAATACTTTTAATCACTGTTATAAACCTGGAAAGTTTTTGTTCATCAATATATGAAAATGTAGCAATGATATCCTCATGGTGAATCAGCCACAGTAGAGTAATTACGATTGAATAAAATATCCTGGGAAACTCCCGCTCAATTTCATTTCGGTGTTGTATAAAGGCATCCAAGTAGTACTCAAAATCGTGGCATTTATGAAGTTCTTTTCGGGAACGATAAAGGGAAATCCACTGCCGTCTTCCCACTCAGTTAATAATCCTAAAAATGCTATTAAAGAGGCACACCTATACCTTCAACTGACATCGTTAAAGTGATAGTGGTAAGGGTATAAAAGCCCTGTGCACCAATCGAAATCAACAATGCCACCTTCCTCACGAATGCATTCATATAACAGGGCTATTTTAGCTTCCAACTTAGAATAATCCTTAATATTACTCACCTCTGTTAACCTGATTAGACATAACTCATGAAGCCTTTAACAAAGTTCCTTCTTTTTTAAACCAAACTACAAGTTTATCGATTGTTAACTTAGTCTTTCCATATATTTGATAATCTTTATTATCAACCATAAAAGTTCCAGATTGGCGATAATCTATAAAATAACTTCTATTATTCCCTTCCTTATCTTTATAGATAAAACTATTAACTCTTCTTCTAAAGGAAGTGGAATCCAGAATAAGAATTATCAATATTCTGGATAATTTCAAGTAACCTACTCCTTTCTTTTAAGAACTAAGTATTGATTACATATAACGATAAATATACGAACGGAGTAAATATAATCATCCTTGGAGTATTCGCGAGTTGATTAAACTATCCTGCCCGTAAGTCGAGCAGGCCGGCAATAATACCGTAGTTCTTATTATCTAACTATTTCATTTACGCTTTTCATCCATGGACTTCCAGGTAAATATTCAAGTACAACACTGTCATCTTCATTATAAAAAATGTTTACTTCTTCCCTTGCACTTGTATTTGTCGATAATACTGCTGTTTCTTTTAATTTCCCTCTCTTATCGTAATACGTATATATCAAGAAGACCAATGTACTATTGTTCTGAATCATAAAAGAGTTCTTCCATTCTTTATATCTACCCCTTGAGTGTTCCCCAGTCATTATTAACATGATCTTGTTATTTGATCTAATCACACTCACAATTAACAACATAGGACCAACCAATAAGAGACCGACTGCAATAGGTAAATTGTTGATATTCTCAGATATAGATTGAATTAAAACAAATATTCCAATAAGGATTAACGACAGACTTACTAAACTAAATCTAGTTCCAAATCTAAGATAAAACATACTAGATTTCGAAATTGTTCTCATCACTTTGTTCCTTATAGTTTGTGACTTCAGTAATAGCGTATGACATCTAATTTTCGAACTTCGCTAATTATTACATCTTAAGTAGGCATTGATTTCTTTATCCCAGAGGCGGTTTAAGTTGTTACGCATGGACTTATGGGGAAGCTTAAAGCAGCTCAATCGGATGAGCCGGCATGCCAAGTCTTTAGCATCTCTTGAGCTTTTAACGGATCGTCCATGAGTAGAGTCCGATACTCCAGCATCTTGTTAAGGGTGTCCAGCATTTGGTCGTATTCTTCCTTCTTGCTTTCGATCTCCTTTTTCTTGTCGCGAATCCAATCTATAATCTGCAAATTAGTGCGCGCATTGGTGTCATGATCCTGCAGTGCTTCCTTCAGTTCAGCCAGCGAACAGCCGATGGACTGGAACTTCTTGATGAGCTTCAATCGCTCGACAGCCTCTACCGAATAGTTGCGGTAATTGTTGCTTTCTCGCCGGACATGCCGTTCATCCAGCAAGCCCTCCTTTTCATAAAAGCGGATCGTATGAATCGTTAATCCCATCTTATCCGCCAGTTCCTGAATTTTCATAATCGTTTCTCCTTTGGATTGCTTGCCCTAGAGTTCACTTCATAGTTTATGCTTAACATGTTCAAGCAGTCAACTTATGAAGGAGGATAACATTATGCATATTTTTGTTACGGGAGCAACAGGGTATGTCGGGTCCGCTGTCGTCCGGGAACTGATCGGCGCGGGACATACAGTGTCGGGTCTTTGCCGCTCTGAAGAGAAAGCCGCGGGATTAAAGGCAGCGGGAGCCGAAGCGCTGTACGGCACGCTGGATGACCTCGATACTCTGCGCAGCGGCGCAGCGGCCGCGAACGGCGTGATTCATCTGGCATTTACCAACGATTTTTCCGACTTTGAAGGTGCGCTGGCTCTGGATTTGCGGGCTGTTGAAGCCATGGGAGCGGCGCTGGAAGGCTCCGGGAAGCCGTTCATTACCACGGCTCACAGAAACGGACATACCTTGGATATTTCCGTGCTCGCATCCAGGTTGAACTACTTAACCAAATTGGATGGCAAAGTGAGCTGTTTACGTGTCCTCATCCTTACGAGTTGCCGCATATCATGATTGAACTATAGTGCTCGTTAGTTCAATCAGAGAAGTCAGCTTGTTATTGCCACGAAAGAAAATGCTTTCATCGTTTAAAGTTTGGACTAATTGCATCTACCATTTTAGTAAAAACAACTTCCCAGTCTCGGTTTTCATTCTCAACTAAATAGGTTCCAAAAGGCAACAAATCAAGCAGTCTTAATTCAATTCGCTTGCGGTTTTCCATAAACCTAATACTTTGTTCGGTGGCGAAGTGATCCTTAGAACGAATGGAGGAAATCCAAAGCTCTTGTTCTCGTACACTCGGTTGAGCTAAATAAATTAATACAGGATTCATTGCAGCAATCTGATCTGCAATACCCTTGATATGCTGCTCGATTTGATAATCATCAGCTTGATAATGTCGTAGCAAATCATGAATCTGATGTTGAAAGAACACAGCTTCTAGCACATAAACCTCGTCTGAATTGCTGGCTAGCTTAGAGAAGCGTGCCCACTGCCCCTGGATTAAATATGTAAACTCTGACAGCGTAGCTACCGGTGAATGCGTCCAGCATAGCTCGCGAGACTTTAACTCGGAATAAAGTTCTTGCAGTTCAATAAATGGCGTCACAGACTCATGATACGGAATCAGAAAGTTACTTTCATCATTTATAGCCCGCAAACTGATTTCGTTAGCTGCATTCGGATATCGCTCAAGAAGTTCTTTATATTCCACTTCTCGGAAAAAAGCGTGCCAATTCAAGCTCGTCGGATGCCACATGGCTCCTTCATCGTAAAAAAGGGATGATATGTCTTTCTTTGCTAGGTAATCGTGCAATCGTTCTGCTAACGTTGATTTGCCCGTTCCACATAATCCTTCAACCAAAATCAACTTGCACTTCCTGCGCATGTAATTTTCTCCTAATTCCTTAAAATCGTTGAATCCTTTGTCTAGTTTGAACTAGGGATAAAATTCGACTGCATCATTGAACAATCCTGCCCGTTACTTCAACAAATTAAAAGGAGCTGCCGTGTAGCAAGCTCCTCAAAAAGACAGATAAATAAAAAAAAGACCCAAAAATTGAGTCTGTTTACTTCACTGCTGACGATATCATATCTACGTTTAAGTCCTGCTGTGTTGCTAGCGCCTTTATCTGAAGGTCAGTTCTCTCCGATTGAGTCCCGACATCCTAATTATTTCGATTTCATTCACTCTGTATACGAATTCAAATCTCAACGAAAGCAACAAGTTTGGAAAATCATTAATTCTGTATATTGTATATTTTAGGATTGATATAGCTTTCGAACTCTTCATCATTACTTACATCTGCGACGTACTGGCGTTTTTTTTATTTTATTCAATCCTGCCGATACTCGAGAATATCTCCAGGCTGGCAATCGAGTGCTTTGCAGATCGCTTCGAGTGTTGAGATTCGAATGGCTTTCGCTTTTCCGTTTTTAAGTATCGACAGGTTCGCCATTGTAATGCCGACTTTCTCCGATAGCTCAGTTACGCTCATTTTCCGCTTTGCAAGCATGACGTCAATGTTAACCACTATCATACGGTCAACTCCTGTTCTTCTTTGAGCTCGATCGCGTTTTTGAGCAGTTTCTCAAGAACTGCGGCAAATACTGCGATTACGACTGGCGCACAGGTTATAAATAGCCCCATGACCATGACGCCTGGTGCGTCTGCACCGTCAGCTACAAAGTAGAAAAGCGGGAGATTACATGCAAACATGAGTGATACGACAACCGCCGCTCGCTTTATTTTCTTAAGCGCTAAAACAGAGGTTTGCGAAAAAGCGGTATTTGTATCGATGTACCTGAGAAGCTTAAATGCCTGAAGTAGCGTAAATGAATACGCAATAGACGCCACATACGCAGCCAAAGCGGAAAGATAAACTTTAATATCCGGGAAATCCGGCATCATACTATGCGCCATCGCTGGGAGTCCATAAAAACACATCACCAATGCAGGAATTGCCATAACAACCAGAACAACTTTTAAAAAGAGTGTCTCTTTTTTCATTTATTTCACCTCATCTTTGATTTTATCACTTCATTTATCGTTTTACAATAAAAATGTATTGATTCATTTGTTTGAGCCCAACAAGTTTATAAAGAAGAAGCCATACGGCTTATTTGTTCCTGCCCGTTACTCAATGAAAAACGGCAACCGATTGTCGCTCCGTCAACCTCTGAACTCGATCAATAATCTGTCCTAAATGATACCCGGTGTGTTCGACTAAATGGTAAATATCAAACATATCGAGGCTCTTCTCGTCCTCGCGCCCTTCAAAATAACCATTCATAACATCTCTCCAAGAATTAAAGCATTCAACCATAAATTGAATTAAATCAGAAGAAGAAAGAGCAACTTCGTCAGGAAAATAATTTTCAATTCCATCCTGAACCTTCCCTCTTTTCGAGAACCTAATGACATGACGTTCAATGTGCTGCCCGATATGCAACACAATGCTGCCAACAGAATTTGCTGTCTCCTTTTCATGTCCCCATAGAACCTCTTTATCAATACCATCAAGGGCGATTTTTAGTTTGGGAAGGTAGTGCTCGCACATTCTAAAAATAGAAATACGGGTAAATTCAAGTAGTTCATTACCCATTATTATCACGCCCCTTCTAACATCGGTATTCAATTTTCTGTTTAAGTATCCTGGTCATTAGCAGAACAAGCTGCCGTCTATGCCAGTAATCCACTCCAATGGTTTTTCCAATCCTGCCCGTTATTTGAGAAAACGGCAACCAATAACCGGCTGCAGTGTCTTCGTATTTATCGTGCTAACGTATCCTGTAAGTTCATTTCAAAGGTCCCAGTTTTGAAGCATTAAAATATTTATCATTTACTTTTACTGCAATTACTTCATTAGGGTCTTTTCCTTTTATTTCGTAAAGTATGCTTCCTGCTGGTAAATCATTTGAGTCTCCATTTTTCTTCGGCATAGGGGTTGTTCGTCTTTCGAGCTTTCCAATCTCTTCACCGATTTGTTCAATGGAAACCTCCTCAACAGAGAGTCCATAAAGGATATTATTCCAGGCAATGGCACTTGGATAACTACTTGATGAGTTTGACTCCTTATTTTGTCCACTACAACCTGACGCCAGGAAAAACACGAGCAAAACAAAAAATATCATCCTCATACATTCATTCCCTCCTTTAGCAATCCATTAGGAAATATCTCCTTTATTTAGACGCTTAAGATTACTCCTTTGTTACGGTTAACTGTCCGTTAACGTAATGAAGCGACCGAATGTATCGGAAGCTTCGCATTAGCTCGATTTTCAAGTAATGCCCTGCCAGCATATTTATTAATAGAATTGCTAACTGAACCTTTATTTCTTAATGAGGACAACACACGAAAAATAAGAGCAGCTGCCTCCGGCAAACTGCTCCATATTGGTCCGTTAGTTAAAGTTCCCGTTCAGGTGCCCAGCGCCTCAGCCAGCGCGATGTACAGGGGATTCGTTATGCAGGTCACGACAGACTGATTCAACCCTTCCACGGCGCGGCGTGCCTCCAGCCGATAGAACAGCCGGTCGCCCGAGCCCTGAAATTGCACGCGAACCTGGCCGTTCTCCGCCTCCAACTTATACAGCGCGACATCGGATTCTACGGCAGCCCCGGCTGAGGTCACGGGCATGCAGCCCTTGTCTTCCGATGCGTCGAAGGCCATGATTGCAGCGATCTCCCGCTGAACGGTCCAGCCACCGGCTTCCGCGACTTCCGTCTCCCACTCGCCTGCCTCGACAGCTGCCGCCGGAACGGCAATGTCCCACACGGCTTCAATGCCGCGGTCCGACCATAACGCCACGCGGTCACCTTTGGCGCCACAGATGTAGATGGTCAGCGGAACGCCGCCCAGTTCCTCGACGGCCTCCCGCGGTATCGTATCACCAATGCCGTACCCACTTGAGGTTAGGGCCATACAGGTTTCGTCGGGATCGAACTGCAGCACGACGCGACCCTCGCGAATACCCGCTAGCACGCCTTGCACCGTATCGGTTTCCGTCCAAACGGAGACGGTCGGACGCCCGTGTTTCACGAACCGGTCTACCCGGTGCGTGTCGCTGCCGCCCAATGCGATCACCCGGCGACCTTGTGAAAGCTGCTCCTGCCACCAAATCAGCGCGCGCTCATTCAAAGCGCGCCACGGACCGTTCCATACTTCAATGGCGTCGTAATCTACGTCAAAGCCGAGCTCCCAAGGGCAGGATGGACAGAACGGATGATTCAGCGATACGAACCCACCCCGCTCCCGCGCTTCTCCGAGCACTTCGTCCGCTTGCTCCGAAGTCGTCACGCGAAAATCCCGCAGCGCATCCGAAGCTCCGAGCACGTTCGCATGCCCAAAATAACTCGTCATCTCCACGCCGGGAATTAGCAGCAACAGCTCGTCGGGAGCAAACACCGTGCAATTTTGCGAGGACGTATTGTGATCCGTCAGCGCCATGAATTCCAACCCGCGGGTTTTGCACGAATCCTTCGCCTGTTCGATTGTATAGCTTCCGTCGCTGTGCACGCTGTGCATATGAAGGTCGCCTTTCATCCAGCGTCCATGCGGTAGGACGAGCTCCACTTCGACGAATACCTCCGAGCCGCCTTCCGGGATCTTGTACGCCCCAAGCAGCACGGCCCATTCGCCTTCGGCAATCCGGCCAGCCAGATAACCCGGGGTCGCCTTCTCAGCGCCAACGAAGAACGCTTCGCGGGCGCCGCCGCTCCAACCGACGATTCGCTCCGGCGAGCGGAGTCCGATATCGACGACCGTCTCCCCTGCACCGCGTTCGTAGCGGTACGCGATATTGATGCGCTCCACCGGTCCTTCTACCGTAAACGGAACCTCCAGGTAAGTCCGCTCCTCGTTCTTCCCGATTCGTCTGCGCAGCGTGAGCCGCTGTTTCTTCATCTCCATCGTGCGTCCTCCTATTCTTTGCTAGCGCCGAGCAGGATGCCCTTCATAAAATACTTCTGAACGAACGGATACACCGCGATCAGCGGCAGGATGCTGATGACGATACCCGCCATCCGCACGTTCGTCGTCACCAAATAGGTGCCGGAATTGCTGCTTGTGTCGATAATCATCGCTTTCAGCGCCACCTGAAGCGTGTATTTCATGGAATCGTTAATAAACATGACCGGCGCCGTGAACATGTTCCACCGTCCGACGAACTCGAACAGCGTGACGGTCGCAAGACCCGCAGCCGCGAGCCGCAAGTACATCGTCAGGAAGATGCGGAACTCACCCGCGCCGTCGATCTTCGCCGATTCCGACATCTCGTACGGCACATTCAAGAAGAAGCTGCGCATGAGCAGGATCGAGAAGCCGGACACGAGGCCCGACAGCACGAGCGCGCTCAGTGTATTAATGAGATGCAGGTCTTTGTTAACCACATAGAGCGGAATCATGATCGCTTCCTGCGGTACCATCATCGTAATGAGAACGAACGTCAGCATCAGCTTCTTGCCCGGCAGGCGAGGATAGATGAACACGTAGCCCGCCAAGCTGGACAGCAGCACGTGCAGCACTGTGCCAATTACGGTCACAATGACGCTGTTCAGCAGCGGCCGCCAAATATCAAGGCTTTTCCATACGATCTCGTAGCCTTCCGTGCTGAACTGCTTCGGCCACAGCACGATTTCCGGCCGCATGGATGCGATGCCCGAAGAGAAAGAGAGCGCGAGCACGTTAATAAACGGAATTATCATGGTGAGCATCAGCGCCAGCAGAAAAAGACCGTTTAACGTATCAAACGCTTTATTCTTCCAGCCGAGCCGTTCGAATCGATCGGACATTGTCGTTACACCTCATCAAATCTTGTCATTCGCCGCACGACGAGCGTCAGCGCGAGCGTCAAAACCAGGACGAAGAAGCTGGCCGCCGCTGCGGGGCCGAGCTTGATTTCGAGAATCCCTTTTTGGAACGTATACATCATGAGCACGTCCACCTTCGAGGCAATCGTAGGATTGCGGAGGATGAACACTTGGTCGAATATCCGCAAGATGCCAAGCGTATTCAACAGGAAGACGACCTTCATCGTGTTGCTAAGCTGCGGCAGTGTCACGTACGTCAACTGCTGCCATCGCGTCGCGCCGTCCATGCGCGCCGCCTCGTACAGCGACGGATTAATTGAAACGATCCCCGCAAGGAACAATATGCAGGTGTAGCCCATTTCCTTCCACGTCGAGAGGAGAATCATTATCCAGCGCGCATAACCGGAATCCGCCAAAAAATTGATCGGCGCCCGGTGAAACACATGGACCAGAATCATATTCACAATCCCGCTGTCGGGCGATAGCATGAAAATCCAGATCCCGCCTACCACAACCCATGAGAGCAGATGCGGCACGTAGAGAATCATTTGCGCCATCTTCTTAAACCAGGTCCGCAGCACTTCATTAAGCGACAGCGCGATCACAAGCGGCGCGGTGAAGCCGAAGAGGAGAATGCCCCCTCCAATGACGAGCGTGTTGACCATCGCTTCCCAGAACAGCGAATCGTGCAGCACCGTTTCGTAGTTCGCGAACCCAACATACGGCCGATCGCCCATCAGCTTGTAGTCTTGCATGCTGGTCTGCAGCCCTTTTACGAGCGGGTAGTAGGCGAAGACGAGAAAATAGGCGATTACCGGCACCATCATGACATAGAGTGCGCCGTATTTCTTCAACAATCTCATGCTTTTATCCACGTCCTTATCTGGCAAAGGGTACCCTTATCTGGCTGAAAACAAGGCAAGCAGGGGTTCCGTGCTCCCCTGCCTGCTTGTCGTTCGAATGCATTTGGAACGGCTTATTCGTCGATTAGGTTTTGAGAGAGCAGCTCATCGTGCATTTTCTTCACGGCTTCCGCGGCATCCATTTGGCCGGACATCGCTTTGAGCGCGTAATTCTTGACGATCTTCTCCGCATCGGGCCAGCCTGGCAGCGATAATTCGAGCGTTGCGTTCTTCGTTACGAGATCTTGCGCTTCCTGAACGCCTGGTAGCTTGCCGAATGGATATTTTACATTCTGGTTGTACCAGAACGGCACCCCGTGATCCATATTGTGCTCTGTGCCGGTCGGCGTCAATTTGTAAACGTCGCCTTCCTTGGTATAATCCTCGCCTTCGATGCCGAGGCTTCCGAGCGTAATGCCCGGTTCCGTATGCCAGAACTCGAGGAATTTCTTCGCAGCATCCGGATGTTCGGCGTTAGCCGGAATGATCCAGAAATCCGGGTCTCCGCGGCGCATCAGCATGGTGCCGTCCGCGCCAGGAATACTTTCGAGCGCTTTCGCTTGGAATTTCGTGTTCGGATCCGCTTGTTTACGCGTGTTGTTGAACATACCGACCCAAGCATCCCAGTATGTGACCATACCGACGCGGTCAGAGAGGAACAGATTGCGCATTTTGCCCGTGTCGTTCGTTACGAAGTTCGGATCCATGATGCCTTCCTTCACGAGTTTCGCAAACCATTCGTACATCGGAACGGCTGCTTCCGTTGCATACGGAATCGTGCGCTTGCCGTCCTTCATCACATAATGCGCCTTCAGACCGGCCGCGCTCATGAAGCCTTGAATATCGTAGAGATCGGACGTGCTGAGGCCGTACGTATCGTTCTTGCCGTTGCCGTCGGGGTCCTTCTCCTTAAATGCCTTGAGGACGTTGTAATACTCATCCAGCGTTTTAGGCTCCTTCAAGCCGAGCTTGTCGAGCCAGTCCTTGCGCACGATCGGCATCGTTCCGCCTTGGAACTTGCTGAACACGGCGACGATTTTGCCGTCCTTGTCCTTCAGTTGATCCCATTCGGCCGTCGGGATGACCGCCGGATCGGATAACACGTTGGAACCGGTGACGAAATCGGTCATATCCGTGACGACGCCCTGATCCACGAAGGTAGCCAGCTTGCCCAGGTCGCTAAGTTCAATCAGATCGTATTTCTCGCCGGAGCCAAGCGCAGTCAGCACCTTTTGGTCGTAGTCGCTTGCCGGTTTCTCGATAGAAGCGTCTATGCCCGTCAGGCGTTTGAGCTCCGCCTCGAACTTCGCGTTCTCTTCCGGCGTCTTGCCGCCTACGTTAGCGTCGAGAATGCGAAGCTTCATGTCCGCCGCAGGCGTTTCGGCCGGGGCATTGGCACCGGCGTTTGCGCTATTGCCTGCCGGCGCGTTCGTATTTGCCGCGTCATTCGTTCCGTTCTCCGTACCACAGCCGGTCAGCAGCATCGTACTTGCGACGGCAACCGTCGACATCGTCATCCATACTTTTTTCATTCGTTGAAACCTCCTGAATATAATCATGATTTGGCATTCGGATCGGAGCGACTAAACGACTGTCAACCTGCACGAAAGATTAATTAAAGAGATATAGAAAGGAACGGCTGCCTGATTAGCCGCGCGCGCCCGGAGCCGCACAGGAGCCGCGAATAACGAGCTCCGTCGGGACAAGCACGCGTTTGGCGCTTTTCTGATCCGCGTTTAGCTGTTCGAGCAGCAGCTTCAGCGCTTCGACGCCTAACCGATCGGCATGGAGCCGAACGCCGGTAAGCGGCGGAGAGAACTCCGGCGAGAGCACAGTGTCGTCGCTGAACGCGAAGACCGACAGCTGCTCTGGAATGCGCAGCCCCAACTGCTCCGCCGCCTTGTAGACGCCGAGCGCCATCATATCCGTATCGGCGATGACCGCCGTAATGTCCGGCGAAGCCGTCAGCTTGGCGAGCGCCGACTCGTAGCCGAAAGCATGCGCCGACTCGCCTTTCAGCGGCTTGTGCAGCAGCAGATCGGGCTTCGGCTGCAAGCCCGCTTGCTTGAACGCGCTCCTAAATCCTTCTCCGCGGTCTCCCGACACGGTTCTCGAGATCGGCGCGTTCAGAAACAGAATTTCCGTATGCCCCAGTGCGATTAAGTAGCGGGTGACTTGAGCAGCCATCCCGACATTATCGTTATCGACGTAGCTGACCTGCGCTTCATAAGGCTCCGGCGGGCGGCCGATAATGACGATGGGCATGCCGCTCTGAAGCCGATCCTCAATCCTGCCGTCCGATGCGATGGGGTCTAATAGGATTTCGCCATCCACCGGGTCCGAGGAAATGTTCTCGACTTGACTGAGATAAGCAGGCGACAGGGCATTGACCAGAAGGCGGTAGCCGTTCTCGTAACAGACGCGCAAAACTCCGTTAAGCAAGGAGTGATGAAACTGACCGAATTCAAGCGATTCGCCCCGAATATTCAATCCGAGTATGCGGCTGGAACGGCTCACAAGGCTTCTAGCCCAGTAATTCGGTTTGTAGTGCAGCGACTTGGCCGCAGCAAGCACGCGTTCGGTAACTTCTTTGCTGATGGGCCTTTTCTTGCTGAATACGCTCGAAACCGTGCCCTTGGATACGCCAGATGCCTTCGCGACGTCGTCGATGGTTGACAAGAATTGTTGAACCTCGCTTTCTCCCATGATGATCCGGTGTGGGAACGGTACCGGACCCGATAACAAGCTTAAACCGGTTTTGTAAATTCCGTTTCAATTTCATGATTAGTTATTGTAAAAGCCGTAATTTTCTCTTATAGTCTCATTTCACAGTAGTTATATAAGAAAAATTACCCATTAATTAGGAATAAAGTATCATTAAACCGCTTTAATGAAATTTTATCTTTCATACTGAAATCACATTGCTGCAGCAGCCTTCGTATCTGCTTGAGTTACTGTAAGTGGCGCTGCTATGCGTAATTTTTGCCGCAAACGCAAAAGAAGCCCTGAATGACGGCAGCCATTCAGGGCACTTTTTACTGATTCGTATAAACGCGCCCTAAAGCGCAACGCAAGCTGTCCTTTTATTCTTGGATTTACAACAGCGCCACAATATCCTTCTCAATCTTCTCCGGGGTATTCTTCGGGGCATACCGTTGGATGACCTGCCCTCTCCGGTCGACGAGGAATTTCGTGAAGTTCCACTTCACGCTACGCGTCCCGAGGATTCCTGGCTTAGCGTGTGTAAGATAATCGAATAGCGGGTGAATTCCTCTGCCCCTCACCTCGATTTTGGCATGCAAAGGGAACGTGACGCCGTGATTCAGTTGGCAATATTCCGAGATTGCAGCTTCATCTTTATACTCTTGATTGGCAAACTGGCTACTCGGAAACCCAAGCACGACGAATCCCTTATCCCTGTACCGATCATATAGCTGCTGCAACCCGGTATATTGCGGAGTAAAGCCGCATTTGCTCGCCGTATTGACGATGAGGATCACTTGGCCTTTGTAAGTGGACAAATTCTGCTTTCCCCCCCGAATTGTCCGTACTTCGATGTCATAGATGGACATGGCGAACGCCTCCTATAGTAGCCCTCTTGACGCTGAGCGTCTGGGAACTTTATCCCTATAGTTCAACGGTGGTTTCGAACTATCCTTCCCGTTCGTATTATTAAAAACCGTGCTACAACAAAACCCTGACAAAATGAAAGAACCCTTGCTTCGCAAGAGTTCAAGGATCGCCATGATGCCACATACCTACCTAGACTTAAAGGCTGTTACGTACGGATGATTTCGTTATTGAAATAATGGAATGATCAATGCAATCACACCTAGAATGGTCGTCCACCACGCGATTCCCTTTTTAGGGTTAGCAAAGCAAACGATCCCTAGGATAACCGCAATCCCTCCCAACCAGAAAGGTGCATAGAAAAACCCGATTACGGCCAATACAATACCGATCCAACCAAGCCATTTTGCTGCGGTTTCATTCATCTTCAACATCTCCATTATATTAGATTGTATATTCAAGTTGTTAGCTACGATTTAAACAAGGTAGGTATGTCGCATCATGGCAACCCTCTGTAAAACCATTCATTTCACCGCACAGGCGTTTGACCGGTAGCCATGCAAATGAGTCCAAGGATAACGGCTATGCTGCCCATCCAGGAAGTAGCAAAGAAACAACCAACAATAGCCAACACGATGGCAATCCAATTAAGCCATTTTCTTGTCATTTCGCTCATGTGCAGCATCTCCTCTTTTCGTTTTCGGAGCTGAAGGCCGCGATTTTGAAGCTTTAGCCGTTTTTTTTTCATTTCATGAAGAACGAATCGATGAGCAGCAATATTCGATTGCCATCTCCGATCTCATATACAATCTCCCTCAATTAATCGACTTCGTGTTGATTAGTCGTCACACAGTTTATTATAATGAGATGGCGGATAAATTCAATGATCAAGATTCTCTTAAAAGTCGATTATCCGACACACGGAATAAAGAAGTCCATTAAATTAGAAATTAGTTAACTTAGAGGTGGAAGAACATGCCGGACAAGACAGATCCTAGAATAATAAGAACGAAGCTGTTGCTTAGAGATGCCTTGATTGACTTATTGGAGGAAAAAGGATTAGAAGCTATAACCATCCGGGATTTGATGCAGCAGGCCGGCTTGCATCGGAGTACATTTTATTTACACTACCGCGATAAATACGATTTGCTGGAACTGAGTAAAGAGGATATGCTCAATGAGATTCTAGGAATCCTTAATGTCATTGACCCTATTCAACTCATGAAGCATGCCGTACGTAACGAGCCTTATCCGGTTTTCCTGAAATTGTTCGATTTCTTTAACTTGCATGCCGTATTTTTCAAAGTTCTTTTAGGACCTAAAGGCGATCCGGCTTATCCCATTCAAATCAGACGAATTATGGAAAAGTTTATCTATAATAAGTTGTCCCTCATTCAGCCCGAACAGAATACAATGCCGCGCGAGTACATTATTGCTTATTTGGCATCTGCGAATTTAGGTGTCATTCAGCACTGGTTAGAACACAGCATGCAGATTTCTTCTCGAGAAATGGCTTTGTTGATAACCCGCATGAGCACCTTCGGTCCGTTGCAGACCTTCGGACTTAAAGAGGAGGAGTAAATTTAATCTCTGACTTAACTATCACTCTTGACCCTATTAATCTGCGGCGGTTGGATTTCCCCGTACCCCAACTCAAAAACACCACACTGGAAATGACACTACCGTTTTTTTGCTGACATCGACACTTGGATTGAACATGGACGCCGCTTCATATTATGCATTTTTCCCATCGTACTAACAAATACTGAATACGCGAAAAACGCTATAGGAGTGAATGAACATCAATGCGTAATTTCAGAGTACAATCCGAGGGAATTATCGAAACTACCAGTAGAGGCGTTGAAGTGTTGAGAACCCCTCAAATTAATCAAGGGGTAGCATTTACTTCCGAAGTGCGGCGCGAACTGGGAATACGAGGGTTACTCCCTCCAACCGTTCTTACCATTGAACAGCAAGCTGAACGGGCTTATCAACAGTACTCTAACCAGTCCACCAATGTGTTGAAAAATGTTTATTTATTGGCTCTTCGCGACAGGAACGAGGTGCTCTATTATCGACTGATTTCCGATCATTTAAGTGAAATGCTGCCCATTATCTATACGCCGACCATTGGTGAAGCGATTGCGAAGTACAGCCAGCTGTACCGCCGTCCCGTTGGCGTTTATCTTTCCATCGATGACCCGAACGGTATTGAAGAAGCCTTCGTCAACTTAGGTGTTCTAGCAGATGACATTGACCTCATAGTAGCCACTGACGGTGAACGTATCTTGGGTATCGGTGACTGGGGGGTAGGCGGGATTGATATTGCGTTAGGAAAACTGACGGTTTATACGGTCGCAGGCGGTATCCACCCTTTCCGAGTGATCCCCGTTATTCTGGATGTGGGTACGAACCGTGAGGAATTGTTGAAAGACCCGCTATATATCGGCAATCGTCATCCACGAATTACTGGTGAATCGTATGATGCATTCATCGATCAATATGTTCGTACCGCAAAGAAGATGTTCCCTAATGCCCTTCTGCATTGGGAAGACTTTGCCCAGCCCAATGCCAGACCTATCCTTGAAAGATATAAGAACCAGATCTGCACTTTTAATGACGACATACAAGGTACTGGTGCGATTTCACTGGCGGTTGTGTTGTCGTCTGTGCGTGCATCGGGCATTCCTTTATTGGAGCATCGGATCGTCATATTTGGAGGAGGCACTGCAGGAATCGGGGTTGCTGAACAAATCCGTGATGAATTCGTACGAGGAGGATTATCCCAAGAGGAGGCGAACAACCGATTTTGGGTAATTGACCGACCGGGTTTGCTGCTTCAGACGATTGAAGGCATGCTGGATTTTCAAAAGCCATTTGCTCGCCCATCCAATGAAGTCGAGAGATGGAATAAAGATAACGAGGGAAAAATAAGCCTGCTAGAAGTGGTAAAGCAAATTCACCCCACCATTCTAATTGGGACCTCTACAGTCGGAGGAGCGTTTACGGAGGAAATTGTCAAAGCAATGGCTGCTCATGTAACCCACCCCATCATTTTGCCACTCTCCAATCCTAATGCCAAGTCCGAAGCGAAGCCATCCGATCTCATTGAATGGACGGACGGGAACGCTTTGTTTGCTACAGGCAGTCCATTTGAACCCGTGACTTATAAAGGGATTACGTACAGCATTGGACAAGCAAATAACGCTTTTGTTTTCCCTGGAATTGGACTTGGTACGATTGTGTCGAGAGCAGAGAGAGTGACCGACAGCATGTTGGTTGCTGCTGCAAAAGCTGTGGCGGAAATGGTAACCATGAATGTGCCCGGAGCATCGTTGCTTCCTAATGTTAATGATCTGCGGCAAATTTCCGAAGCCGTTGCGGTTGAAGTTGTTAAGGCAGCTTTACTTGAAGGAGTTGCAAAAGCACAACTCGATAATATTGAACAAGCCGTATTTGAATCAATGTGGCAGCCAACCTATGCCCGAATTATGCGGATATGATTCGCTCCCGACTGTTCGGTAGATGAGTCAATGCATTTATTTCATCTATTTTTCCTCTGAGGAGTCACGAGAATCAGCGGTTGCTGATAGGGCAGCCAAACAGCATTAATGAGAAAGACCATCAAGTATCAAGTACCCTGATGGTCTTTCTCAATATGTTGCACTACTAATTAATGATTAGTTATCAACAGTACGATCATAGATCCTGCCTGCTCCATGCGGCGTTACCCTTTGACTGCCCCTTCCGTAATGCCTTGAATAATCCAACGCTGGAAGAAAGCGAAGATCAGGACGATCGGAATCGACGAGAGAATCAGCGATGCAAGAATGAGCGCCCAGTCCCGGCTGTATTTGCCGAAGAACATGTTAATCGTTAGAACGAGCGTGTATTGGCGGTAATCGTTCAAGAGCAGCACCGGCAGCAGGAAGTCGTTCCACAGCCAGAGCAGATTCAGCACAACTATTGTGAAAGTGATGGGCACGAGCAACGGGAAAATGATCAGGAAGAACCCTCTCCACTCGCCGCAGCCGTCCATGCTCGCGGATTCGTCCAGCTCCCGGGGGATGCCCTTGACGAAACCGTGATAGAGGAAAATCGCCATATTAACGCCGAGCCCCGCGCAGACGACCCCGAGTCCGAAAGGCGAGCCCTGTAATCCAAGATCGCGGGCCATTCGAGTTAACGTAATCATGATCGTCTGAAACGGAATGAGCATGGACGCGACGAACATCATGAAGATCCAGCTGCTCAGCCGGCTTCGCGTGCGGGAAAGCTTATAGCCAGCCAGGGAGCTACATACAACGATGCCGACAATGCCCGTTACGGTCACGATGACGGTATTCCATCCGCTTCGGAGCATGTTCGCTTTCTTGAATGCTTCGGTGTAATTATTGAATTTCAAAGTAGACGGCAAGCCCAGCACGGAGTTGTATACCTCTCCCTCCGTCTTGAAGGAATTGACGATGGCCATGTATATCGGAAAGAGGAAGTAGACCGCCAGCACGGCGAGCACGACCCAGGCCGCAACGGTATAAACGCGTCTGCTCATGCTTCCACCTCTCGCTTCTTCATCATCGATACTTGGATCATGGTGATGACGAGAATGATCAGAAACAGGATGATCGCCTTGGCGCTGGCATAGCCATACCGGTTGTTGCCTTGGTACGCTTCCTCGAGAATGTTCATCGTGATGACCTGCGTGCCCCGCCCCGGACCTCCGCCGGTCAAGGCATAGACAAGATCGTACACCTTGAACGAGCTATTCAAGGTCAGAAAGATGCAGATAGTCAGCGCGTGGGCGATCAGCGGCAACGTGATGTACCGTAGCATCTGGAAAGGTGTTGCCCCGTCGATGATCGCCGCTTCCTTCAAGTGTGATGGAATTCCCTGGATTGCCGACATGTAAATCAGCATCAGCGTGCCGACCCCGCCCCATAAAGACACGAGCAGTATCGACCAGAACGACACCTGGGGATCGCCGAGCCAAGACAGATTGAGGAACTCGAACACGGCGTACTCGGATAGGGCCGGAATAACCTTCGAGAAGACGAATACCCACATAAACGTACTGATGATGACGCTGAGCATGTTCGGCATGAAGAAGATCGTCCGGAACAGCCCTTTGGCCCGCGTACGGGATTCGATGAGCATCGCCAGCAGCAGGGCGAGCACGTTCTGGAAGACGACCGAGAAGATCACGTACTTGGCAGTAAACCAGATTGCCGAACGGAAGTAGCGGTCGTCCCGCAGCGCCTCGACGAAATTATGAATGCCGACGAAGTTGTAGGTCATATTCAGTCCGTTCCAATCCGTTAAGCTGTAGTACGAACCTTGGAACATCGGTACGACCAGAAAAAGCAGATAAAGCACGAAGGCGGGCAGCACGAACAATACGAGCGAAAAGGTCGCTTTGTAGCGTCGGCTCGTCATGATTGCGTTCACTCCTTAGGGAAGACATATCCCGCTCCCGCTTGCACCCAAAAGGAGCCTTGCGGAAACAGGATACGCTCGTTTTGATCCGGATCCGGGTTACTTGGCGGCTGCCGCGTTGGCTTCCTTCCATGCCTTGTCCAATTGCTTGATGACGTCTTCTTTGGACAGCTTCTTGTCGAAGTAGGATTGCAGCGCTTTGCCCGACTCGTCTTTAACCGCGGATGGAATCGCAGGGTCCCTGTAGGATTGGCCTTTGTTCACGTAAACGGCGGCGTCTTCTACCCAAGGGTAAGGCTTGAAGGTATGGTTCTTGGAAACAGGGTTAAATTTCAGGCTTTGGTACAGGTCGTTAGACGCTTGGTCGTCGAGGATAAAATTGAGCAGGTCGATCGCGACTTCCTTGTTTTTGCTGTTCGGCGGCACGGACAGGGCCGTAGACACCGATACGTTGATGCGCAGCGAAGCCGGGTCGTCGTTGATCGGCAGCGGCGCGACGCCGAAATCCGCCTTGTCGTTCATTTTCAAGATGCTGTCCGCGTCCCAGGTGCCTTGCACCCACATCGCCGCTTTGCCGTTCGCGAAGTCGGCCGCGCCGTCGTCATTGCCTTTCTCGAACGCGCGGTCCGTGCCGTTCGCGTTGACAAGATCGATAATATCAAATATTTCCTTAATGTCTGTGAAACTGCCTTGGTCATTGTTCATTTTATCCAAGAAGTCCGGGTGGCTGCTGTTGACGAGGCCGCCTACCGTCAGCGGCAGGAACAATTGCGGAATCCAGCTTTCCTTGTAGCTGAGCAGGAACGGCGTCACCTTGTTGTCCTTCAGCTTCTGCACCACCGCTTTCATTTCGGTCAGCGTATTAGGCGGCGTGATACCGAGATCGCCAAAGATCTTCTTGTTGTACAGGTAGCCCCAGGACAAGCTTTCCATAGGTACCGCAACGACTTTGCCGTCGATGGAGACGAGGTCCTTTATGCCGTCGATCAGCTTGCCCGCGAGCGGCTGGTCGGACAAGTCTGTCAGGTAGCCGGCCTTGTAGAACGTAGGTATATCATTACCGGCATGCAGGCTGAATACATCGGGCACGTCGCCAGTGGCGAGACGGGTTTTCAGGATCTGCGCGGCGTTGTCCGCGCCCGGATATTCAGAGTTGAACGTGACTTCAATGTTTTTCTCGGCTTTCTCTTTCTCCGCGAATTTCTCGAAGTAACCGTCGAACTGCTCGCGGAAACGATCTAGGCCGCCCAGGAAGATCTTCAGCTCGACTTTCTTCGGCGCTGCCGAAGGTTTGTTATCGGCCGCCGTATTTGCAGGCGCATCGTTCGCTCCGCTTCCTTGCGTATTTTCGGCGCCTCCGTTATTCGCGTTTCCTCCTCCGGAGCAGGCAGCTGTTAGCCCCAGCATTGTAACCGCTGTCAAGATTAAGATCGTTTTCTTCATTTCAAGACCTCCCTAAGTTTTGATAACCTTACGTCATGAGTATAACGGGAGGCAGCACCCTTGGCATTGGACCGCATTTGCGTGTTTTTATGGACGATATTGATATTAGGCATTTTGACCGACGCGTAGTTCAACCTGGCCAGCCCATTCGAAGTCACTGCTCCGCCGATTCCTTTCTCGCCTGCGCGGGCGTGATGCCCGTAACTTTCTTGAAAATGCGGTGGAAATAGGTCAGGTCGGAATACCCGACGGCTTCTGCCGCGCTTTTGATCGATACGGAGGACTGCAGCAGCCGGTTTGCCTCTTCTACCCGCTTCGTAACGATGTAGTCCATGACCGTCGAGCCCGTTGCCTGTTTGAATGTCCGCGACAGATGCTCCTTACTGACGAAGTAGAGGCCCGCGATCGACTCCAGCGTAATCGGCTCCGCGAACGAACGGTTGATAAACTGGCGGATATGCTCGATATCGATGCGCTGCTTGCTTCGGCGCAGTTGAATCGTCTGCTCCAACACCGCTCCGTATGAGGAGCGGAGCATGTCGATCCACTGCTCGAGCGGCGTGAAGTCGGTCACGTAGAACGATGCTGCCTTCTTCGGAAGCGCCGTGGCGGAATCGATGTCGGCTTTCGCCATCAGTTCGTCCAGCAGCAGCATGAAATGCTTATACAGTAAATGATGCAGCCCCGGTGCGGTGTTCGCCTGCGATCGCAGCAGTGTTTCGAGCGCGTCGAACGACTCGCGGACGGCCTCGGCCAGAAGCTCCTGAAACTGCCGCGATATCTGCTCCTTATATTCGGTCACCACGCTCATGACGTCCTTGTCCATGGGCTGCGCGGCATGAAGTCCCCGCACGATCCGCAGCTCTGACGCAGCCTTCTCCAGCGCTCGGTTCAACTCATCCGCCTGCACGGGCTTCAGAATATATTCATCCACCTTGGAGAGGATAGCTTGCTTCGTGTACGCGAAATCGTCGAAGCCGCTGATAACGATTTTCCGGATGAAGGGATAATCCTCCGTCAGCTTCTTCAGCAACTCCGCACCGTCCATTCCGCGCATGCGCATGTCTGTGATGACGATGTCCGGATGAATCTCGTCGATGATCCGCAGTCCGCTTAATCCTTCTTCCGCTTCTTCGACCTGTTCGATCCCGAAGCGCTCCCAATCCGCGAGCCGCTTGATGCTATCGCGCGTCCAGAATTCATCGTCGATGATAACCGCTTTCATGTCGTCCCCCCTCTTCTTGCGCGGGAATGAGCAGCTTCACCGTCGTTCCCGCATTCAACTCACTTGAGATGAACAGCCCGTATTCGTCGCCGAACAGCAGCTTGATTCGCGCGTTGACGTTGCTCATGCCGAGGCCCTCTCCGTTCTCCTGCCCGTCCGCGGGCTCGCTAAGCCGACGGCGAATCTCGGCCAGACGCGCTTCTTCGATGCCCGTGCCGTTGTCGGCGATGTCGATTTCTATCTCATCCAGCACCCGCTCCATCCGAATGGATATCGTCCAAGTATCCATTTTCCCCTCCAGGCCGTGAAAGAAGCAGTTCTCTACGATCGGCTGAAGCGAGAACTTCGGAATTTTGCAGCCAAGACATTCCTCGTCCGCGTCGATTCGAACCTCAATCATGCTTTGGAAGCGCAGCTTCTGAATTTGCAGGTAGTTCCGGGCATGCTCCAGCTCATCCGCGATCGTGACCAGGTCGGATTTCATTCGGATCGTATAGCGGAACAGATCACTAATCGCGCGAACATGGTCATTGATCTCCGGCACATTCCGGGACAGCGCGATGCCTCCGATCGCCTGAAGCGCGTTATGCAGAAAATGAGGATTGATCTGCGCCTGCATCGCCTTCACCTGGGCTGTCCGTTTCTCAATCGTAGCCTTGTACTCCGTTTGGATCAACTCCTTTATCCGGCTGAGCATGGAGTTGAACCGGCGCTCCAGTGTGCCAATCTCATCGCTTCTCGGCTCCCGGAGGTCCACCTCGAAGTTCTGGATTTCGACCGCCTTCATCGACTGCGTCAGACGGATGATTGGACGCGTCGTAATGTACGCGATGAGCACTGAAGCGACAATTGCCACGATCGCGAACGCCAGCGCCGTGATCAGACTGAAATTCAGCGTCGAGGACGCTCCCTTGGTCACGTATGCAATCGGAATAAATTTCACGACCCAGACTTGGCCCGACACGCTCGGCTGATAGAATAGGAAGCCCCGCTTCGATTCCGTATAGCCTTGTCCATCCGGTTCGGCCAGTATTGCCTTCATCGTCGCCGAATCAATTGTGATCCGCTCGGAATACGGATTGTACATTACGTTGCCGTCCGCATCCACTACGAACACCTCGCTGTTCGACTCCGAGCGTACCATGTCGAGCACGCTGTTCATCATTTTCCACCGTACCTCGAGCCTAACGCCCCCGAGCACCTCCCGGTCTGGGAACCGGTTCATGCTCCGCACGATGGAGAAGGTGTTCTGCCCGTTGTTCAGCAGCAAATTCAAGCTCTCGTGGGAGCGTCCGATAGCCCCCCAGTCCACCTGCGGCGTCTTCAGCTTATCGGTCGAGATCCCCGCATCCTTGTCGACGACATAGAGGCGATTTTGGGATTTCAGATACAGCGCGACCTGCGCGATATTCTT
This sequence comes from Paenibacillus sp. J22R98, assembly GCF_059383835.1. Classification (NCBI taxonomy): domain Bacteria; kingdom Bacillati; phylum Bacillota; class Bacilli; order Caryophanales; family Paenibacillaceae; genus Paenibacillus; species Paenibacillus sp. J22R98. The sequence continues at coordinate 663,565 of NZ_JBXENW010000003.1, read as the reverse complement.
GTTGTTGGCGCTATATAATGACTTTAGCTTGTCGATTGTATATTGGTTCACGAACGACGGTGTGCCTACACTCTGAATTGCTCCGCCGTTCGCGTTCGGAAACAGCGTGCTATCCAGAAGAAGCGAATAAGACACCGCCTGCAATTGATCGAATTTCTCGTCGAAATATTTGGCCGCCCATTCCATCCTGGATTCGTTCGACCGGATGACCTCCGAAGCGAGCGAATGCTTCGTCGTCTTCGTCGCAAACAGCGTAACTAGCGACAGCGGCAACACCGCGATCAGCACCATGAGCAGCATCAGCTTGTACCGCAGGCTGATTTGGAACGGGCTGATAATTCTTCGCAAAGCATTCCTGGCCCACTTGAACAATGGCATCCCCTCTTGTACGCATGATAGCATCCATAGTCAGTTTGACGTCTACCGGGCTAGGTTGTCAACGCATTCATAATCACGGAATTGTTTCTGGAATTAACAAAGAAATGGCGTGCCGATAAGCATGCCATTTCGCTTTGCGTTAAAAGTTTCTTGATATAGAACTAAAGCCCTTGCAGTGGATGGGACTATACGTATCCAGGTGCACCGGTGTATCGAGATGTCCGAGAGTATACATTACAGAATGATATCCGCAACTACTCACGATTGTTGCCGCCTAAGGCTTCAGCGGTACGTCCGTCCTTTAATTCGATATAAACGTTGACCATCCCGTTCTTATTTGCTTAAGGGCCTAATAATATGTCATGATATTCGGATTCAGAGGGGGATTCGTATGAAAGCGGCCAATTGGAAAAGGTTCTTTATTTTCGAATCTCGTGCTTCAAAAGTCAAAAGAGCTTTCCCTCAGCATTCTAGATATAAAGCGAGGACGATTAGACCAAACCACGTCAACCAAGCACAGTTAGATCAGAGCGTAAAAGACTTTTATGACATTTGGAAATCTAAGTATCTTAATCAAGATCCGGCAGTGAACGATCAATATTACGTTTATTTTAACCTAGAAGGGCAGGCCGAACCGAACAACTCCGCATCCACGTCGGAAAGCCATGGGCACGGAATGCTTCTGACCGCTTATCTGGCCGGCTATGATCCAAATGCCCGGGAGTATTTCGATGGCCTTTTCCGATTTTACAAAGCACATCCTAGCTCCAATAATCCCCTGTTAATGGCTTGGAAGCAGGTTAAAGACGCCAGTGGAAACATCGTAGATGCAGAAGGCAGTGATTCCGCCACTGACGGCGATATGGACATTGCTTTTTCCCTTTTATTGGCTTATAACCAGTGGGGAAACCGGGGATCGATCAAATATTTAAACGAAGCCAAAAAAATGATTGCTGCCATCTTGAATGATGACGTAAACCAGCGGAGATGGTTTTTAAAGCTGGGGGACTGGGTAAAACCGGATACCCCCAAATATAACGGAGGAACACGCCCCTCCGACTTTATGATCGAGCATCTGAAAGCGTTTCAGATCGCAACGGATAATGCCAAGTGGGGCTGGGTCGTGGATAAAACGTACTCTATAACGAGGCGGCTATTTAATGATTTTAGTCCTAAAACAGGCTTATTGCCAGATTTTGCCGTAAAACATAACGGCGACTTTGCACCCGCTCCTCCTAATTTTTTGGAAGGGCCTTATGACGGTGATTACTATATGAACGCTTGCAGGACAACTTGGCGCATCCCTTTGGATTATTTGTTGACGGGAGATAGAAGAGCCTTTGCTCAATTCTCGCAGCTGAACAATTGGATCAAAAGCAAAACCGGTAGCGATCCTGGAAAAATTCGCGCAGGCTATTATTTGAATGGCAATGATTTGCGGACAGAATTCAATAATCATCTGGCCTTCGTGTCTCCTTTTGCCGTAAGCGCAATGATCCATGCCGGTAATCAGGAGTGGCTTAATAAGCTTTGGACGCATATGGTAAATGCCAGCTTCGATGACAACGATTATTACGGCAATACGATCAGGACACTTTGCATGTTAGTCGCGTCCGGTAATTGGTGGTCGCCAGTACATTAAAAAACAGCTTTTACAGGCTCCGCATCCACTGGCACTTTGATGATTGCCACACTATTCATATGTTACCGTCAGGATCTGCAAACGTTATGTTTGGTCCGCTTGTTACCCGTGCCACGTTAGTTACTCTCCTTGCTATTCTGCTTTTCACATTCATAACTAAAAAAGGCGACGGAATCCCATTTCCCGGCGCTTTCTTATTTTCACTTTGCGGTGCGCACGTGGCTCGAAAATTTGTATCCATTCTTTAAGTGTGTGTGTTGTGTTTGTTTCGTTGTTTTGTTTTGTCATTTTCCATAAATCCTTAGAGAATAAGTACAGCAAACCCGCACTTATAGTGCACTCTTATTCCATAAATCATTAGAAACATAATTTATGAAGTTCGTAACTAAATGGATATTCCCGAATTCTTTAGATAAAAAATGAAAGCTCTCTGCCCTCGTATGCATGTTATGTATATTAATTCATTCATGAGTGAGATCCGGAAATACGACCAAGGAGTATAAGGGGTTTTCTTAAAGCAATAATTAAACAATAAAAACCCGATCAGCATTGGCTGATCGGGTTTGATGACAAATCAAAATACTTTAAACCAATATTATTATTGCATGCTTATAAATTCACAAATATAACTTTAGTCTACTCAAACAAACATATTAATTAGTTATTTAAATAGGTTCAAATATTACAATTAATAATTCTGCTTAATTTCTAACCCTTGAATAAATTAATCTGCAAATTATCAGTTACTGCTTGGCTTCGTTATTACAATCTACGGTATAAATTCATTGTACTTTCGCCGTAATCTACAGCATCAAGTACGAACATGCTTGGCCCATTTTGCCCATCATCAAAATTAATTTAAGCAGTCTTAGTTTTTTTATCAATACTAGTAGAGTAACTTACCTTACTAGATGCGATAAATAACTTTAACATCAGTTCTTGCACTACTTTCTCATCAATCTCTTCTGTTTTTACCTCCATAAAAATATCTCTTTATATATTTTTATAAGCATCATGTCCACAAACAAAAGTTAACTTTTATACATTTCGCTTCTTCACGACAATTACATGCTTGCCGGCAGTTTCAATTCGAATCGCTGAGCCGCCGTCCGCCGTTGTCGCCGGCTCAACCGGAGTTTCGTCAAGCATTACAGCTTCATCCACGGCAACAGGTACATCCAACTCAACCGACCATCCCGCTTGCTTGAGTTCGAATGAGTAAGTTTGAACGGATTCCGTATGGCTAATCGCCCAGTCGAGCACGTTGTGTAGCTTGCCAAGTCCCAAATTCACGTTCTTCACGCTTATCTCATTCCACTCTTTCGGCAAGCGCGGACGCAGCTTAAGCGTACGACGGTATGCCTCAGGCTGAATGCCGAACATGCCGGTCAGCATCGGCCATGCGATGCCGTATACCGTCCAAGCTTGAACAAAGCATCCGTAATCCGGAGACATTTCCGAGATCGAGCCCGGAAGCCGCTTGTTGAACGTTGAAGCAATCAAGCGGACATAGCGAAGCGACTCATCCATCCGATCATACTGCGCTTCTGCTACAGCCTGTACGCCAGTCGAGATTGTCATCATTTGATCCTGATACAGGCCGGATAAGTAGGTGCCCCAAGGTCCTGTGAATTCGTCCGAACCCATACGGTCCAGCGCCTGAATTGCCTTTTCGCGAGGAGCGAGTCCCGTCTCCATCGGCGTGTTGATGACCCAGTTCTTGAACAGCCACGGCTGCTCGCTCGCCGGATCCAGCTCCTGCATCTCTTCCTTCATCGCCTGCATGCTGGTCACGGCGCGTTCCGCTCCCATGCTGCGGGCGCGCTCGATATAGATATCAATGCGGCTCATGACCTTGCTGACCGATGCCATCGCATCGGCGTAGAGCCCCTCTTTCTCCAACCACAGCTTCTGATTGATAGTATCGCCAAGGCGCTCAGCTAACGATCTATATTCAACCGCCTGCTCCTGCTCTCCAAGCAGCAAGGCAATATGCGTACCTGCGCGCAATGCGGACCATGTATATACGGCGGAATCGATCAACTCTACGTTTAGCCCTTCAATCTCGATAATACCATAGCCTTCGGGCAGCAAATCGTTATCCGGATCCATCTCCCCTAACAGCCATGACAGACCTTTCTTGACGCTCGGATACATGCTCTGGAGGAATTGAATGTCGCCGGTCCACCCGAACACATCCCATACGCATTTTATAAAATGCGCTGTTTCCTGCGTATTGCCCGAATTCGCGACAAGTCCGCTTGTGGAGAGCTCGTGAATAATCCGTCCGTTTCCATTCGTTTCTTCAGAGATCCGCCGGATCAACTCTAGCGTCTCCTGCGCCATGTCGAGTCCGCCAAGCGGCAGAATTCCCAGCAGCGTGTAGCTGTTGTCGCAGCCGAACCACCACGGGTATTCCGGATGTCCAGCCCCCATTCCGCGGCCAATCTCCGGGACATCGCGCACGAACCAGTCGTTATGAAACTTCACCCAGTTAAACACCTTCTGCAAGTGTTGATCAGGGATAGAAATGACCGTTTGCGCTGCAATCTCTTCATATCGTGCGCGCTTGTTAGCCCACAGCTCATAATAGTTGGATGCCAGCTTCATATAGGTAAGCAGGGCCGATTCTTCGGATGAATAGGAACCTGCGATGAAGAAACGAATGACCGTCTCACCGCCAGCCGGAACAGCAATCTCATCGTAGGTCAGTTCCCCGCTGATTCCTTTGCCTGCGGTCCAGTGAGGGCCGAATAACTCGCGACCGACTTCTCCTTTGCAGCACGCGCGATCTGCACCGACGACTACGTGCCATGGCTGGCCGGCATCTTTAGCAAGGAAGAGCCCCTTCTCCCGATCGATACGCCCTTCGTCAAAGCTGTCCTCAACTCCCTTGCCTTCCGAGAACCACACTGGGCTCAAATCCGTTCTTGCAAGGAAGTCGAGGCGGAGGCTTCTTGGCTTGCCGCTCGTATCCAGCAGTTTATAGGAAATAACGAAGCCCTCGGCATCATCCGGGCAGAACTGGCTGCGCTCTACTTCAAGCTGAAGCGAACGCAGAGAGTAACGGTGTGCGTTATGAAATGGATAATTGTGAAAAGAGTCCGATTCCGTTAGCCACTTTCCGTCAATGGCATCTTCCGAACCGCTATTGGCAACACGAAGCCAGAAGCCGTCGAGCAGCTTAATGGGATGCAGCCACAGGCCGCCCATTTCAAGCTTAACGTGATGGCCAAAGTCCGGAAACCCGCCGTTTTGACTTCCGATCATATAGGTCCGGTTACCAGGTGTAATATAGAGATCCTTCCAGGATAATCCGCTTGTTTCTCGCGACTCGTGATAAACCTCCAATATTGGCCCCGCACTCAGTGATGTAGCCACCTCTTGCCTGTTCATAGACTTGTCTCCTCCTTTGGTAACGGAAATGAGAAAGGCGGACGCATGCCCTGCCGCCCGCCCCTAGCAATTCCGCTGCATTCAATTTTATTTTTTCTGTGCTTCCACATAAGCGTTAATTTGTTTTTGCGTTTCATCGATAACGTCTTGCAAACCTGCGTCCTGGAGCTTGCTCATCATTTCATCTTTTACTTTGTTATAGTCCGTTACGCTTAAGCCCAGATTCGTAATGTATTCACCCATGATGGCCTGGATGTTACTGATCTGGGATTTAATCTTGCTCTGATCCAAGGTAAAGCCGACGAAAGGCGTGACCTCAGAGCTGCTATCCCATTTCTTCAATGCTTCAATATCTTCTTTCGGATAGTTGGTAGAGAACCGAGCGAGACGCAGGTCGTTCCACATCCATACGTTCATATTGTACTGATCTTTCTCGGCGATGCCGCTGACATCAACGGCGCCGTCGGCTAGCTTATAGTTTACGCCTTCCACCCCATATGACCAAAGATCGTAGTTCGCTTGGTCTTTTTTGATCCAGTTAATCAATGCCACGGCCTCATTTACGTGCTTGCTTGTGCTTGGAACGGCCAACATATTGTCTCCGGCAGAGAAAATGTAACGTTTCTGAGGCTCTAGATAAACGGTTTCCACTTTGCCCCCCGAAACGTTTTTCGTAACTGTGTCGATTCTTTCGGATGCTCTAAAAATATTGGCAGCCAAAGCGGCAACCTTACCATTGTCAAATCCGCCTTCAATATCCAATTTCGTGTCGGAGCTAAGCCATCCTTTGTCTTTCCATTCTTTCTTTTTCGCAATCACTTGAGCAAATGCGTCGGAATCCAGGAATGATTTTACCGTATAAGAACTGTCGGCAGGATCAATATATACCGGATATGCGCCGCCATCTCCGATCGGGAAATAGTAGTTGGCATACACCGGGAGCAACTCCTGAAAATTATAGCCGCCGAACGGAACCATATTTGGCTCGTTTTTGGCGATCGCGTCGAAGTAAGCTTCCAGGCCCTCAATTGTCGTAATTTTCGGGACGCCATACTTTTCGCGAAGGTCACCGCGAATATTATAGACATTATTAAACCCAGTCATCGGAATCGCTCTCGGAAGCGCATACTGCTTGCCTTGAATTTGGCCGCCTTTCAACACATAATTAGGCGTACTTGCCACCAGATCGGAACCGTACTCCTTCAGCGCGTCATCAATAGGCTGATATACCTTCTTGGCTGTCAAATCCGACAGCGTAGAGCTGTGCGCCCATGCCAAATCATAAGTTGTTCCGCCAGCAATATTGAGAGCCAGCTTCTGCCAGTAGTCATCAAGATATTTAATGTCGACTTCGATATTCAGTCCGTCCGCTTTCAGCTTTTCATTAATCGCAAGTAATGCGCTTTTTTGCCCTGGCGATTCTTGGCCTGGGAAAGCGGCCGTCAGTTTTACGACTTCTTTGCTTGCGCTGTTGTCGGTACTTGAGCTTGAACTGTTGCTTGCGGCGTTGCCGTCTTCGTTCTTCCCTCCTGAATTGCTGCAGCCTGCGATCATAGCCACTGCTATCAGAGCAGCTGACATGGAGAAAACCGTCTTTTTGAATCTTACCATTTCAATTCCTCCCTTTATTTTCGACAGCTATATGTTTGAAAAGTTTTTTCCGCTGGTGTTTCGGATTAAAACTTTTGAAACCAGGTCTAACGTTAACCTTTGACTGCACCAATCATGATCCCTTTGACAAAATAGCGCTGAATAAACGGATAGAGAAAAATGATCGGGCCGATGGTGACGAACAAGGTGGCAAGCTGAAAAGTCTCTGTCGGCATTGTCATGTCGCCCATGCTGCCATACTGCTTCACGAAACTCATCAGGGATTCAATCCGGTACAGCATGTATTGAAGCGGATACAAATCAGGATTATCGATAAACCATAGCGCGCTTGCCCAATCGTTCCAATAGGCCAAACCAATGAACAAGGTAATGGTGGCCATAATCGGCAGGGACAATGGGATGATAATCTGGACAAATGTTCTCATGACTCCGCAGCCGTCAATCTCCGCCGATTCGATTAGTTCGGACGGAATCGATGCAAAATAGTTGCGCATTAAGAATACGTTGAATGGCGATACCAACCCCGGGAGAATTAACGCCATAATCGTATTCTGCAAATGCAAAAACTGCGTACATACCAAGTACCAAGGCAACAAGCCCGCACCAAATACCATGGTAAGGTAAAAATAGACGGCGACGGCGTTTCGATATTTGACGCGCTTGATCGACATGGCATAACCGGCCATGCCGCAAATGAGCAGTGACATCGCCGTTCCTGCCACCGTAACTAATATCGATACGGCATAACCGGAATAAATAAATCGATCTTTAAATACCAAATCATAAGCCAGTAAGGAAAACTCTTTGGGAATGAGCTGATAACCATAGTCCAAAATGCTCTTTTCGCTGCTTATCGAAGCCATGAAGGTCAGAATAAACGGATATACACATGAGAGGGCAAATGCAAGTAGAATAAGGTGAATCAAGAACTGCATGACTTTTTCAGTTAGTGATCGCTGAATCATCAGACTCCTCCTTTCCGTAACCGCTATTATTAGAACAATGCGCTGTCTTTGTCGTATTTCTTGACCAAGGCGTTGGATCCGTAAACCAAGATGAACCCTACCACAGACTGATATAAACCGACCGCGGCTGTTGTCCCGAAATCAGCTGCCCCTTTGATGGCGCGGAACACATAGGTATCAATGACATCCGTATGTTTGAATAACAGTCCGTTATCTCCGATGATGGAATAGATGGTCCCGAAATCCCCTCGCAGCATGCCGCCAATGCTTAACAAGCACATGATGATAATCATGGGAGCTAATAGCGGCAATAAAATCAGCCTGATTTGCTGCCAGCGATTTGCGCCGTCAAGGGATGCCGCCTCGAACAAATGGTCATCGATTCCGGTGATAGTTGCCAGGTAAACAATGGTGGAGTAACCAGCAGCCTGCCATACGTGAGCTCCTATAATAATCCAGGCCCATGGACCTGCAGTCTGCGACCATACGATCGGTTCATGCCCAAAAAGCTTGACGATCTGATTTGCCACCCCATTGTGGTCTGAAAAGACAAGTTCCGTTACGAATTTGCCGACTACGACCGCTGAGAGAAAGAACGGCAAGAACATCAGATTTTGATAGAATTTCTTAGCGAATTTCAATCTGATCTCATTCAATAGAATGGCAAAGAGAAGGCTTACAAGCGTTGTCCAGAACAAATAGTTCACATTGATAAAGATCGTGTTGTAAGTCGTTCGGAACGCATAAGAGCTTGTAAAATAAAATTTGAAATTGTCTAATCCAACGAATGGACTTTTAAACTTGTCGACGAAATTAAAATCTTGAAAGGCAATTATAATTCCCGGCATCGGCAAATAGGCGAACACAAAAAGGAGGATTATTGCCGGTAACATCATGAAGTAATAAGGATAATTCCGTTTCATTTCGAAAAGAAATCCGTGCCTTTTTTTAAAGAAAATCCCCCGCATATCCGTTTTTTTCTTATTGGCTATCCCCTGCATCACAAAATACCTCCTTAAAATCTGCTGCATGGCGAGTATTTCCACCAGTATCCGCAACGTACTGGTTTCCGCGGTTTCGACCACCGCCTCCGCTGTTATCCGTTAAACGGGGAGGTGCTTTGTCTGACGACCAGATCGGAATTCAACACGATTTTGCGGTTCACTTTTCTTTTCTCCAACATATCGATCAGCAGCTGTACTGCTTGATAGCCCATTTCATATCGGTTCTGGCGGATCGTAGTGATTGGCGGCGAGCAGTACGAAGCGATCACAATATCGTCGTAACCGACGATGGACATATTTTTAGGAGCTTTGAGTCCGAGATGCTCTAGCGCCCTTAGCGCACCTAGCACCATCAAGTCACTGGCCGAGAAAACCGCGGTGACTTCCGGATGGTGGCGCAAGATCTGGTGCATGGCGGCGTAGCCGCCGTCTTCCTTAAATTCACCGTTAAATATAAGCTCCTCGCGGAAAGCGATTCCATGTTCAACCAGCGCATGCCGGTATCCGAGCTGTCTCTCCATGCTGACCGACGCTTCATTATGTCCGTTGATCATGGCAATATGACGATGACCGAGCTGAATCAAGTGCTTGACGGCACATTTTGCCCCGCTGACGTTATCGGTGGTTACGTGCCCTACATTCTGATGGGTGGCCGGAATATCGATCAGTACGCACGGAAAGCTGGTATTCTGAACAACTTGCTGCAAATATGGATCGTTCACCCGAAGACCGGACAGTATGGCCCCATCCACGTTGCGTTCCTTGCACAAATCGGCATAGGACTTGGCAAGTTGCTTTTTGGGGTTGGTGCTGAAGAGCAAAATGTCATAATCCAATTGGACGGAGCGTTCGTTTATGCCGCACAATATTTCGAACGCTAACGAATCTTTCGCGCCGTCCCTGTTGATCTCGGACAAAATGACCCCAATCGTTCGCGTTTTTCGAGTCACCAAACTCCGGGCGACCGCATTGGGGCGATAATTCAGCTCCTCTGCGATGCGTTTGATCTTCATTCGGGTATCTTCATTTACGTCGTCATATCCGTTTAGCGCCCTGGAGACGGTTGTTACGGATACGCCAGCCATTCTGGCCAAGTCTTTAATGGTGGTCAACGCATCATCCTCCTCCATTTTCCCGAAACGTTTCGGATATAAGCACTGCTGAAGCCGCTCAGCCGGTTATACGGGAGGGCAGCTTTTGGGGCACCTTATCAATTGATCTAGACTCTTAATTATAGCCAAATCTGCAGGGTACAGCGCTTTTAGTGCCGCTTTATTCCGAACTACGACCAGCAAGGAGGCACAGAAGCTTCGAAGGATTTCAAAAACTCCGAAAATTCGGAAGATTCCGGAGATAAGGCATCGGCGATTTCGGATTTCTGGTTAGTCGACAATTAAACTCATCCGAAACGTTTCGGTTCTTTTATATTGCCCATTGTATCCTTTTACGAAAGCGCTTGCAATCTTTTTTTAACGAATTTTAGAATCTTTTTAACTTTTGTAACGCCATCGTTTGCTGGCGTATAAGGCTTACTACAGGTTGAAATCTGCGAATTCTTACCTTTGAAGATAACTGCCCATTACTTTAACGAAACAAGGAGCAGCTGCCGCTGGCAAACTGCTCCGTTCGTTCAACTATTGTACCCGTTAGCGTAAAGCCACTCTATATCGATTTGTAATTATAAGACTCGCAATTGATCTATTTCTTGTGCCTTCTTATCCAAGATACCAATAAGAAAGTGAGTATCAATCCAATATAAATAAACATTGTCCAACCATTTGTACCACTTGTATCTCGATTAGGTAGCCAACCCAGGCACTTAAAAGTAACGTATATTCCGATGGAAAAGTACGCTATAAGAAATCTAAACCAATCTTCTTCATTGCTCTACTCCCTACTTTACGTCTGAATTAAAACGCTGCTAAGGTTCGTTAAAATATTTTATTGCAGGAGATGAAGGCTCATCCTTATTGTTCAATAAATATTGATTCAGTTGGATTATCGATGTTTACTTTTTTTCTCCAACTGCTTCGTATTGACCTGCAGACACCTGAATTCTGTACGGCTGCCGCAAGCCGCTTAAAGACAGCCCAGATCGCTCATATCCTCCGAATTCATACGTAGAGCATCGAGCGTGCCCGGTGCGTGCCCTCTAGTTCTCATTCATTCGTACGCGTTTTTAGTGTTCACTAGCGCCAAGTTAATGGTTTTAATTCTGCTGAAATGGGTTGTCATACTGTTCATTTCATTTCATTTCTCCTCCGACTGTAACTTGAACGACTTCCCGGTCAGCCCCACCCTCTTTATGCCTATTTCCACATGCGGATGTATTTCCGTCTGAACGAACTCCGTCTCCCACTTCGATCCGATCTTCTTCCAGTCCCCCGGATACTTGCGATGAATAAGGTCCGCGAAGCCAACGACATCCGTCTTCAGCTTTTTCACCGCCCCCCATCCCATCATGATTGTTTTCTCGATCTCCTTCTCCACCTGCTGCTCCAAAGCCTCTTCAACCGCAGGGTTATTCAGGTCAAGAGGGCAATTCGTCTCCATAAGTTCCCCCGAACCTTTGACATGGATATCAATGCTATAGTGTCCGCCGCTCTTATGCGGAATGAGGCGGGTTTTCGTTTTTATAAGATGAAATGTGGAGTCTTTGCCTGCAGAACTCTCCTTGCAACTGAACGATATGATCGTCCCCAACACATCGTTGTGTATGAAATTCGCTCCTAATGCCTCCTGCTTCGATAACCATCCTGCCAGCTTATCCTGATTCAGAACCGCTAGTCTCCCCAGCATCAGCTTGGAGCTTACTTCAGTCTTGCTTAGCTCATCCTGGCTGGTTACCCGTTTCATCTCCGCTCCGCCACATCCGTGCCGTAGAGCAACGCCTTCGCTTCTTTCTCGTCGGTTGTATTGAGCGCCCAAGACCCTCGAGGAAGATGGTTGCCCCATTCTCCATCTTAATAAGTCCGAAGCAGAATCCTCCACGAATCCTGCAGAAATACGCATGAACATGAATATCGCACCCATTTATAGGTTCTTCAAAAAATTCCAGAAACATACCTTGCATATCGAACATATGTTTGTAGTATAATAAAGAACAAACGTTCGTATGGAGGCGAATAAGAATGCCATCATTACAATCAAATCTCAGCAAATACATGGGGATGGCCGTAGTTATCATTTATCAGGACAGAAACGACCGGATAACCAAAAGACAAATCCTTATACACGCAGTTACACATACGCATGTACGAGCAACCTGCCTAGAATCAGGCGCGCCTCGGCTATTTAAGCTTCAAAATATTTTGGCACATGAGCCGGTGATCCGCGATGTCGGCTAAAGATCGGGTAATCATGTTAGCGGATTGTCAAAGCTTTTATGCGTCGGTAGAGAAGGCTTCGCACCCTGAGCATGCGAATAAGCCCATCGTTGTAGGCGCCGATCCAAGTCGCAAATCGGGGATCGTCTTAGCTGCTTGCCCGCTTGCCAAATCTTACGGCGTTTCCACAGCCATGCGGCTGGGTGAAGCTCTTGGAAAATGTCCTCAGCTCGTCGTGATCCGGCCAAGGATGCAGACGTATATAAACGTATCCTTGCTCATTACGGAGATATACAAGTCATTCACGCCGCTTGTTGAGCCTTTCTCGATCGATGAACAGTTTCTGGATGTCACCGGATCGGTCTCGCTTTACGGCCCTCCGATCGACATCGCGAATCAAATGCAGAACAAGGTGTTGCTCTCAACCGGTGTTTGGACGCGTATTGGCTGTGGGCCAACCAAGATATTGGCGAAAACAGCAACGGACAATTTTGCCAAAAAGCAGCCGGACGGGATCTTCACACTTGATTACGAAAATATCGAATCCGAGTTATGGCCGCTGCCCATCAGCAGCATGTTTATGGTCGCCTCTCGCATGACCGTGCACTTTATACGCATGGGGATTAACACGATCGGCGATTTAGCTAGGATGGAGCTGCATGACTTTAAACGGCGGATGCAGCAACGGATGGGCAAACAGAGCGATATTAAGGCCATCTATTACTGGCAGACTGCGCGCGGCATTGACCCCAGCCCTGTCGTAGCCGGCGCGTTTGGCAAGCCGAAGTCGGTCACACGAGGCCGCGCTTTGCCTTGGGTGCTTTACCAAACCTTAGAGGACATTGAGCCGCTCCTGCTCGAACTCGTGATCGAGGTATGCCGCACAAGCCGATACCACAAGTATAAAGGGCGCAAAGTCACTGTCAGCGCGGGTACAACGAATGGGGTTAAATCCAGTGGCTTCAGCCGCCAAACCACTTTAGATAGTTCCACTTGCTTGGAGCATCACATCCTGGCAGCTGCACATAAATTGTTTATGTCGCACTGGGACGGTAATCCCCTGACTCATCTTGCCGTGGACCTTTCCCAGCTAACAGACAATAGCGTGTACCAACTGGACCTTTTTGAGGACTTACCTAGACAGCACGCACTCGCCGCAACCAAGGATAAAATCAAAGATCGGTTCGGCGAGGCGGCCATTTTAAGCGCCGCATCGCTCCTTAAATCTGGGCAGGCGCGCGAGCGAGCTCAAAAAATTGGAGGGCACTATAAATGAGCAAATTTCTCGAGGGGAATGGCCGTTGGGGCACAAAGTTTATTTCTCCCGAGCATCGTGATCAGCTCAACGAGCTTAGCGACCCGGATAAGGGCGCATCCCAGAAGGTACCTCAACAGATCCTGATAATGGTACGTGACTCCGTGCTTTTACCGATCATGATGACGGTGGTTGAGAACAATCGGCTTGAGATCGAGAGGTCGAACCACTCCTTAAAGACACTTTATACGGCAGCTGCAAACACACTGTTAAATGCCATCCATGCAGACTTGGCCGGGATCCGCAAAGAGTTAAGGGAACATCACATTAAAGTCATCGAGGAAGAACGAGTAGACGATGCCGCACACTATAAATTTTACTATCGAGGGTATGAACATAAATTCGCATTAATGAGGTTTTTAGTGAGGTCTGAAATTAGTACACGGTTAGGAAAATATATCGCCCAGCTCGAGAAGCATTTCAGCGGGCTTATCCATAAGAAGTGACTGCATAAAAATGCTGTTCCGATTAACCCTAATCGGAACAGCATTTTTTTGAGAGAAGCATCAGCCCCATCGCTTGCGAATCCGGTACTGTTTCGGCGTCATACCTGCGTGCTTCTTGAATACCTTGACGAAATGAGACTGATCGTAGAAAGTGAGGCGTTCGCCGATATTCGCAATCGTGTCGCTGGAATGGTCGAGCAGCTTCTTTGCCTCCTCAATACGTTCCCGCTGGATGTAATTCATAACCGTTAGCCCCGTTTCTTTCTTAAACAACTGCGAGAGGTAGTCGGGGTTAAGCCCGGTTACATCCGACAACTGCAGCATGGTAATCTCTTCGAACAGATGAAGGTAGATGAATTCTTTGCAGCTATAGACGGATTTAGAAACGTTGTTATTTCGGCATTGGCTGACACGCTCGGCAAAGTCTACGATTGCAGCGAACACCGCGGCTTCCACCGCTGCCAGATCGTTCAGTTCTTCAATATGCTTAATATGTAAATCGCATAGCGTCGTGGCTAACGCTTCGTACACTCCGCCTTGGACAGCCATATGGCTGCTTATCGTAACCCCGCCTATAGCAAGATTTTTCACATTCCGCAGATGACTCCGCTTCGCATTAACCTCGCTAATATATTCAATATTGGTTGCTTTGGCCAACTGTTTGATCAACTCGTTCTTGTCCCCGCGTTTAATCAGATCGAGCATATAGCTTTGCCCCACATTACCCTCATGAAATATCGAGTACTCCCGGCGATCCGCGAGCTCCAGCTCTTTCTCCTGCTGTTGATCAGGCAGGTTGTACTGCAAAGTGGTTTCGATGACATCCGTAATATCCAATGCTTGCTGATTGATCATCCAATTCGCTGAGGCGCAGATATAAAGAAGTCGCAATCGGTCCACGAACGGGAGACTGCGATAGTATTCCGCCCATATGGCTTGATTCTCTTGCGATATACCATGTTCTTTCCAAAATTCAGCAGCAAGGTTGCCAGGGTTATGCCGAAGGGTCGGACCCATGACGATAACCGCGTGACATTGTGCATGTCGCATGACCGGGATTACGGCAAATTGCTCGGTGTAATTGGTTTCATGAACGACTGGACTGCTTAACTCGGACCCTTTACTTGCTGCCTTACGGAACAAGTCTGCGGCATCGGATAACAAGGGATGATTAGGCATACCGGCAGCCCAGAACGATTCTTCTTGCAAGTCAGAAATGATTTTACAGTAAACCGGGAGGTTCAAGCTTTCATGAAGCAATTTACATAGATAATCTAAATCGGCTGTATGCTCTGTCTTAGACATATGGAACCACCTCGGTAATGTACAATTTATATATCTATCGTACCATACACAGGGTCGAATATATGTCATAATTTCTGTGTAAGTGCTTTCAAGATCATGCGTCCAAGGGGGAGCTTTATGGCAGTTGTGGAGGTGGCAGCGAAGTCGGTCGTTCATACGGACGAACTTATGAAGCTGAGATTTAGTGAGAGGATTGCACTTGTTGTTGGAAGCGCGCCAAATACGTTCCATTATCAAATCATTCAAATGTATTTGTTGTACTTCTACACAGACTTTATGAAAATTGATCCGGCTTTTATAGCTGCATTGTTTCTTATCGTTCGGTTCGCTGATGCGGTCATCTCTCCATTGTTTGGCGCTTTGCTCGACAAAATCAGTACGCCTTGGGGGAAATACACGCCTTGGTTCTTAATCTTAGGTGTTCCGTTCGGCATCTCCGGATGGTTAACCTTTACGGTTCCCGACTTGAATGAGACCGGAAAACTGATTTATGTAGTGGGCACCTATACGGTTTATAGTCTCTTTGCATCCATTATCACGATCCCCGGCAATGCGGTTATACCTGCCGTGACCAAAAGAATCGAAGAACGAATATCCATTGCTCAGCTCGGTTTCCTGTTCATTCTCATCGGCGCATTAATTGTTCAAGTGGCTACTGTGCCATTATACAAAGCTTTAGGCGGCGGGGATGATGGAAGAGGCTTCTCGCTATTAATGGCAGCGGCGGCTATTGTAACGATTATGATCGCTCTCTTTCAATCGGTGCGCGTGAAAGAGAGGTACGTCCTGGCTGTAAATAAAGATCAGAAGTCAGCCTCATTCACGAAGATGCTAGCAGCTACTTTCACGAACAAATATGCCGTCATTTTATATGTCTACTTGTTCGCAGGCTCTATCTCTTCAGGCATCCGGTCCGGCGTTCAAATCCATTTCTACAAATATTTTTTTAATAATGAAGGCTTAATGGCCATTGTTGGCATTGTCGTTCTGATTCCTACCCTCATTGGCGTCGCATTCAGTCAAAGGGTTATCCGTCGATTCGGTTTGAAAAACACGGTGCTGGCCGGAGTCATAGTCGGATTGGCCACATGCCCGATCTATTTATTCATCCCGTCCAATACTACCGGCCTCATCATTTTTATGGCCGTATCGGTAATCACCGCTTTAATCGGCGGGTTTGCGAGCCCTGCTCAAGGTGCAATGATGCCTGCTGCAATTGATTATACCGAATGGAAAAGCGGGCTGAATTTGAATGCATTCATGAGCTCTTTCAATGGATTTATCCAAACCTTTGCGACAGCGATATCAGGCGCAATTGCAGCCGCCGCTTTGACGGTAATCGGATATGTTCCGGGTGCGGAGCAAAGTGATGCGACTCTCTTTGGTCTTAAAGTATTGGTAGGGGTACTGCCTGCCCTATTCGGCGCTTTCGCCATATGTATGTTCTGGTTTGATCTGACGGAAACGAAGCAGGCCCAAATAGCCAAAGAACTTTCAGAAAGAAGGAATAACCATGTCCATTCATGATAACGAAAATGCAACTCAAGTACCTCCACTCTATGACGGTCTGCAGGATCCCGAGTTCCGGCATCCTTATGTGGATATAGATGAATGGCGAGAAGTGCCGGTTCGCCACCGGTACATTCATGGCGGTTTTGATGGCACGGAGACGAAATTTTCGTTCTATTTTCCGCTGGAAGCGAATTATAAGGGCCGCTTCTTCCAACCGGTTTACCCTGTGCAAGGCAGTGAAAACGCAGCTCAAAGCCACATTGCTGGCATTGACAACAAAATCGGTTTTGCCGTATCGAGCGGCGCTTACTTGGTAGAAACCAATATGGGCGGAGCTTCCTCCGATGTTACGCTTGTCTATCGGGCAAGTGCCGCAGTGGCGTTATATTCCCGGGTTAAAGCGGCAGAGTTATTCGGCCCGCATCGTGCTTACGGCTATATTTACGGCGGCAGCGGCGGCGGATTTAAAACGATGAGCTTCATTGAAAATACGACCGGCATCTGGGACGGTGCAGTGCCATTCGTTATTGGAACGCCGATGGCAATTCCAAATGTGTTTACGGCTCGCGTTCATGCCATGCGAATTCTCAAGGATAAATTTCCGGCTATTATCGATGCGCTGGAGCCTGGCGGGAGCGGAGACATGTATGCCGGATTAAACGATAAAGAAAGACAAGCCCTTGAAGAAGTAACCCGGATGGGGTTCCCGCCTAAGGCATGGTTTGCCTACAAAGAAATTGGCGATGGCGCGCTAACCGTTCTGACACCAGCCGTCATGCATATGGATCCTGGCTATTTCGAAGACTTCTGGACCGTTCCCGGTTACCTTGGCGCTGATCCCGAAAGCTCGGCATCAAAGGCGCGTCTTCAATTTAAGACCGAAATTAAGGAAATGGTTTGGCCGAGAAAACAACCTGCACCGGCAAATCAGGCAGCAACGAATATGGGAGTTGACGAGGCTTGGAAAATGCTTGAGACAGCGGAAGAAACGATTCCGTACTTTAAGTTGACTAGTGTACCGGATGGGGATGCCTATCTCGATGGCGCGTTTATCCGCATTGTAAGCGGAGATGCTGCCGGGCTAAAAATTCCTCTTGGGCGGATGAAAGGAAATGTTGTCACGATCGGCTCGGCATTCGGGTTTTTCGCAGCAGTTCAAAGCTTGGAATCGGTGAAAGACGGAGATGAGATCATAATCGATAACTCAGACTACATCGCCATTCAAACCTATCATCGCCATCAGGTTCCGTCGCGTGATTATTATGTATGGGATCAGTTCCGAGATAAGGATGGGGAGCCCTTATATCCGCAGCGTTCTTTTCAAGTGGGACCGGCTGTGTCTTACGGAGGAGCCGGCTCCGTTCAAAGCGGCCGGTTTGAAGGAAAGATGATTGTTGTGCAGACCTTGATGGATGAGAGTGCATTCCCTTGGCAAGCGGATTGGTACCGAACGAAAGTGAAAGAACATTTGGGCGACGATCTGGATGAGCAGTTCAGACTTTGGTATGTGGATCACGCTTTGCACGCGGATAACAGCTCGAACGGCGAACGTGATGAATTGCACGTCGTAACGTACGTTCCTGCTCTGCATCAAGCCCTTCTCGATCTGAGCGCATGGGTCGAGAAAGGAATCAGTCCTCCTGAAAGCACCAACTACAAAGTGGTTGACGGCCAGGTAACGGTTCCAGTCAAAGCCGCAGAGCGCAAAGGCATTCAGCCCGTCATTACGTTGAAAGCAAATGGCGGAGAATGTGCAGTTGTATCTGTAGGGGATACAGTTACGTTCCATGCTGAGATCGAAGCTCCTCCGCATACCGGAACGCTCGTTTCGGCACAGTGGGATTTTGAAGGAGAAGCTGCATTCCCAATTGCTGCAACGATGACGTACACCAATGATGCGGAATCGCAAGCAGTTGTGGAGGCGACCTATTCGTTCTCCAAACCGGGAACTTATTTTCCGGTATTACGAGCTGCTTCGAGCAGAGATGGCGATAGCGGTGACTTCTATACCCAAGTAATGAATCTGTGCCGCGTTAGAGTTGTTGTGAACTAATTAAAAGTCAGGATGAACATACAAAAAAAGCCCCGATTGGGGCTTGTTTCTATAAGTCCATCCTCAGCCGGATCATATCCCGGCAAGGAATGCCATTCTCGATAATCGGCTCCGCATAATGCTTTACGAAATAGTCCGTCTCCACGCCTACCACGCGAAACCCGCATTTCTGATACAGCCCCAGCTGAGCCAGACTGGAATTACCTGTCCCAATCTCAACCGCGCGATATCCCTGTTCCTTGCAATACTGCACGGCATGCCCGATCAGCCTCCTGCCATATCCTTTTCCCTGACGGTCTTCCCGCACGGCGATGTTCATGATTTCGGCGGTTTTCGGCCTAGTGGCTAGCAGCAAATATACGCCGATCACCTGCCCGTCCTCTTCCAGCACCGTGCAGATGCTTCGCCCGGCATAAGCGTCAATCGCTTGCCGCTCCGGATCAGCCAGCAGCAGCAGCCCGTAAGGCAGCTCTTCGTCTTCACCTATTGAGCGAATTCTCAGCTTAGACATCAGTAGGCGCATCCTTATCCGCCAGCGTTAGCTCCAATCCGCCGAGCTTCTTCGCAAACCGATAGCCCGTAATGGCGTAGCCCCGCTTCTTATAAAATTCATGGGCTTCCAGCCGTTCTTCTTTGATCCCGCTGTTCACGTAGATAAAATTCCCGCCTTGCTCCTGCACCCACTGCTCCACATGCGCAAGCAGCGCCCGGCCCACGCCGCGGCCTTGAAACTCCTTCTTCGTCACTAACGAAGATACTTGCGTTTTAACGTCGTTACTGACATAGCTGAACTGCATCCGCAGGCCGACCATGCCAACCACAGCACCTTCAAGCTCCGCCACGAATGTAAAATAATTCGGACTTCCCTCGATATGCGCCATGCGCAGCCTCATATCCTCAAACGTCGAAGGCGATCCCAGATCAGCCATCAGCGCGGTGAGCGGCTCTAGATCCGACTCCCTATATGGGCGAACAACCACCATTCTGATAACCTCCCCTATTCCTAGTTAGATGGTATGGTATAGACCATCAGTTCTTCATCGTAGTAAATGCCTTTATACTTAAGCGCCCTGCGCTCCAAGCCATACACTTCGAAGCCAAGCGACAGATACAAGCCTCTTGCCCGCTCGTTGCCCGTGACGACCATGAGATTGATTTGCTCCAGCCCATCCAGCTCACGCCCCCGGTTCAGCAGCTCCTGCAGAAGCAGTCGTCCAACACCTTGCTGGCGTGCTGCCGGAGACACGTACATCCCCCACACGAAGCCTTTATGCTTCGTTTTGACGGACTCTTCCCTTCGAAACCCGACCATGCCGACAAGCTCCCCGGACTCCGTGAACGCACCTAGAATATACTGATCCTCGGTCACCTGAATCCGTGCCTTAACCGATTCAATCGGCGTGTCGACCGATGCCTCATACGTCGCCCCGAACGCTTCCGGACTGTCTAGCAGCGCTTCCAGCCGCAATCGCCAATACGAATCTACTTCGTCAGGCGTAATCGTTTTGACCACAATCATCGCTAACCTCTCCCTCCTCTTCCATAAAAGCTTGTGTTCAACCGTACCCTGCCCCTATGATTGAACATGTGCCCTAAAACGCAGCTTGCTTAAGGAGTGAACCGAATTCATGTTTACCGTAACAACCGAACGACTCACACTGCTCCCGGTTTCCGCCCTGAACGCGAATGACTTCGAAGCCTATATCCAAGACAAGAAACATATCGGCCGTTACATAGAGCAGGTGAAGCTCGATCCCACGCTGCTTGGCTGGGGCGTGTGGCTGGTGACCGACACCGCAACCGGCGAAGTGCTCGGCGACATCGGGTTTAAAGGGAAACCTGCCGGAGGCATCGCGGAGGTCGGCTACGGTTTCGTCCCTTCCGCTCGCAATCGCGGTTACGCGACCGAGAGTGTTCGTGCTCTCCTGGACTGGGCGTTCTCCACCGCCCAAGCCAAGACGATCATCGCCGAATGCCTCGCAGATAATCTCGCTTCGATCAACGTACTGAAGAAGCTCGGCATGAAGCAAACGAACGCGCAAGACGGGATGCTTTACTGGGCTCTATCCGCCTAACCCTTTGCGATACACCTTCGTGCTGCTCCCTTCCATGTAATAGCCCTGGCTGAAGTAGCTCCACCCGTACCTCTCGTAATAATCGTCAAGGGTTATACTTAAGTAAAGCTGCGTATAATCCTTGCCGGCAAGCTCTACTTCCAAGCGCGCCATTAAGCGGCTGCCAAGCCCTTGGCCCCGGTAGGCCGGGTCTACATAGAGACAAGCGAGCCACGGGAACAGGTCCTGCCGGCTGATAAGATCATTGCGCAGCACGCCGCATATGCCGATAAACTGCACCTTCTCTTGATCGATGGCTACATAGAATTTCGGCACATCCACATCTGCTTGCAGGGCATGTAGGATACAATCGCGATAGAACGCATAATTGTGCTCGTTGCCCCATTGGTTCCAGATATAGCGGATCGCCTCATCGATGAAAGCTTGCGGCTGATCACCCAGCTCGATAATTTGAATCATCCCTCATACGTCCTCCCCGTTTGTGAGACCCCAGCGGCTATGCTGCCTGATAATCGAAATTCCTTCCGACATGCAGCCAGATAATCAGAGAATCGGTATCCGCCGGCTTGAAAAACAGTTCGGTGCTGATGCCAAACGACGACGAGCGTACCTTCGAGCAGTACACGGTGAGCCAGCCTGTAGGAGCGATTCAAAACTGACAATCTGCCCTCGCCCAGCTTAAAGAGCGTCTCCGATTGGAACTCGACATGTTTCTCCTCATCTTGCAAAATCTGATCGCACAAGTCCTGCAGCGTCTTCGACCCGGTGCTCCGCTCAAGTGCAATATAGTAGACCTTCGCGATAATTTCAGCTGTGATCAGCACCATGACAGACAGCTCAAGCCCCGCGAATTGGCGCATTTTGCGAAAAACATGATCCACCCAGTGGCCGCGGATGGACGGCATCCGCTGACCTTTCATAAACCGGGCCAGATCTCTGGCATGACGCTGCTCCTCGCGGATAAAAGCGGTGACCGCTTCATAGTAATCGTGATTCCCGGTTCGTTCGGCATAACGCTTCGCCTGGTGAATCAGATGTTTGCCTTCGGAGCTCTCGCCGAGCTGGAACTGCTGAATGGATGTCTGGATGCACGCTCGCTCGGCCTCTGTCAGCCGATACGAATCCGCCCAATCAATCGCCCTCAAGTTCTGCTGATTATGCAGAAAATAATGCTTCCAAGCCGCAAAATCAACCTTCATCATAGATCCGATACTCCCGGCTTCCAGCCCATGCTTTGACTCCAGCTGCCGGCCCTGCGCATGATAGCCCAGATGTAAGGATCTTTCTCATCGACGTAGCGGTGGCGATCGTGCGCGAACTGCGCCATCAGGTTCATTTTCACATTTGCATAGCCCTCTGCTTCATCTTGATGCGCTCTCAAATAATCACGGAAAAGAAGCGCGAATTGTTCCCCGAAGCTGCCCGCTTCTCGGACATGAATATGCGTGCGCCGCATACCTGTTCCTTCTCTGAAGTAACGTTTGGTGAGCTCGGGATTATCCGCTCTGAATATATAGCCTTGCTGCTCCAAACCGTGACGATACACATCTGCCGGCTCAAGCGAACGGACCGAAACTTGAATATCGATCACAGGTTTGGCAGCCAGTCCGGGAACCGACGTGGAGCCGATGTGGTCAATACGCAGCGCCGTTTCGCCAAGTACCTCGCGCAGACGAAGGCCAATCTCCTGAAACTCGCGTGCCCACCCGGCATCATAAGGAACAATAATAATCGGATCACTCACACCCGATTGCCTCCTCGCCTGCGCCTTCGCCCATGTTAACTGCCTTAACGATACGAAAACCACAATTCCCGGTCGAGCTGTCCGGCGTATTGGAATTTCGCGCTGCCACCCGGTACCGATTGCAGTATGATTTGTGACACAGATAGGAACCTCCGCGCATGGAACGCGCATGCGTCGGCTTCGTATAGTGAGGACTAACCGCTGAAGTAACCCGGTGATACTGCGGCGTGAACCAGTCGCTGCACCACTCCCATACGTTGCCGGACATGTTGTACAGCCCGTACCCGTTCGGCTTATAAGCATCTACAGGCGCAGTTCCGTGGTAGCCGTCGCTTGCATTGTTTTTGACCGGAAACTTCCCTTGCCAAATGTTGCAGAGATGCTCGGTGTCCGGTTTCAGCAAATCCCCCCACGGGTACCGCCGCTGCACCAGACCGCCTCTTGCCGCATACTCCCACTCCGCCTCGGTCGGCAGTCGCCCGCCTCGCCAACTGCAATAGGCTGCGGCATCGTTCCAAGACACGTGCACGACCGGATGATCCGCACGCTCCTCGATATTGGAGTCCGGCCCTTCCGGATGCGCCCAATATGCTCCGTTCACCGCGAGCCACCATGGCGTGCCTTGGGGTGCACCAGCCGCTGCTTCACGGGTAGCATCAGAGGCCAGAAGGTGAAACACATACGACCAGCCGAACTTCTCCGCTTCCGTCACATAACCGGTAGCTGCCACAAACTGAGCAAACTGCGCATTCGTAACCGCGTAACGAGAGATATAGAACGCATCCAGCTTCACATTGCGGATTGGACCTTCACCGTCTTGGGGAAAACCTTCCGCATCATCGGTTCCCATCAGAAACGCTCCCGCGGGGATGAGCATCATATCTTCGTCAACCTGTGGAGATGACGCCGGCTTCGTCTCTAGCTCCGGTAACCGCTGTTGATTCGCACTCTCGCTGCGCTCGCCTGACACTTCGGGCGCCGATGTCTGCGCTTCTACAGAAGCATCGCCTCTGCTTGCGCAGCAGCAGGATTTAAGTTGTTCTGCCATCTCTGTCATCTCCAAGCTTATAGGAATCGGACTGCCGCAAACGGCACCCGTTGTAGACGCTTCCAAGGGAATATTATACAATAACGGTGAATCTATCGAAACGTTTCAAGAGGATAGGAGAGATGCAAATTGACCACGAACACTCCGAAAAGACCGAACATTCTGTTTATCATGTCAGATGACCACGCTTCCCACGCCATCAGCGCCTATGGGAGCCAAATCAATGAAACGCCGAATATTGACCGTATCGCAGAAGGCGGCATGCGCTTTGACAATTGCTTCTGCACCAACTCGATTTGTACACCGAGCCGAGCAGCCATTCTAACAGGGCAATACAATCATATCAATGGAGTTAAAACGCTTGCCGACCCCCTCGATGGGCGGCGCATGACTACCTTTCCGAAACTGCTCCGGAAGGATGGCTACCAAACCGCGATTGTCGGCAAATGGCATCTCGGCCACGGCGGCAACTACGATCCGACCGGCTTTGACTATTGGAGCGTCCTGCCTGACCAAGGGGAGTACCATAATCCCGTCATGATTGAGATGGGCGTCTCTCAGCAGGTTGACGGCTATGTAACGGATATTATTACAGATAAATCATTGCATTGGCTGAAGAACAGGGACAAAGAACGCCCGTTCATGCTCATGTGCCACCACAAGGCGCCGCATCGTCACTGGGAGCCGGATCAGAAGCATATGCACTTATACGAAGATATCGATATTCCGGAGCCGGAAACCTTTTACGACGATTATGCCACTCGCTCTCAAGCTGCCGTGAATGCGAAGATGCGCATCGAAGATCTGCATGAATTAGATACCAAAGGCGCACCGCCCGCGGGACTTACCCCGGAGCAGGAGAAGAAGTGGAAATATCAGCGTTATATCAAGGATTACTTGCGCTGCATTGCCTCCGTCGACGATAATGTAGGCCGTTTGCTCGATTACTTGGATGAAGAAGACGAAACAAACGATACGATTATCATTTATACGTCCGACCAAGGCTTCTTCTTAGGCGACCATGGCTGGTTCGATAAACGGTTTATGTATGAGGAATCGCTGCGCATGCCGTTCCTAATTCGTTACCCTCGGGCCATCCAGGCCGGTACGGTCAGCGACACGATGATTTTGAATGTCGATTTCGCGCCTACCTTCTTGGACTATGCCGCCCTCCCGGTCCCGGAAACGATGCAAGGTCGGAGCTTCAGATCCGTATTGAACGCCGAAACACCATCCGACTGGAGAACCTCCATGTATTACCGTTATTGGATGCATCTTGACGGTGCCCATGAGGTGTACGCCCATTACGGAATGAGAACGCAGCGTTATAAGCTTATTTATTACTACGCCGAAGCACTCGGCACAACAGGCTCCCGCGACGAATCGAAGCCGCCGGAATGGGAATTGTTCGATCTGGCCGAAGACCCGTATGAGCTGAGCAATGTCTACTATTCTCCGGACTACGAGCAGATTGTAAAAGCGCTCACGCTTGAGCTGGAACAGCTCATGCACGATGTCGGAGATGAAGCGCTGCACTAGCACAGGAATAATCTTATATCGATAAGATCAACTACGAAACTCAGCTCTGCAAGTCGGGGCTGAGTTCAAGGAGGCTACCTCATGCCCTACCAATACGGCGGCATCGACCATGTTCAGCTCGCAGCACCGGAAGGCTGCGAATCAGCGGCTCGCGGCTTCTACACCGATGTGCTCGGCTGGACGGAGCTGCCCAAACCTGAACCGCTGCGCCAGCGCGGCGGCGTATGGTTTCAATGCGGCATCCACCAAGTCCATATCGGGGTGCAGCGGGATTTTGTCCCCGCGACCAAAGCGCATCCGGCCTTCCACGTTCGCGGCATCCAAGCTTTGCGCGAGCATCTGCTCCGCAGTCAAATTCAAGTCATCGACGATGAGGCACGGGCAGACGAAGGTGTCACACGATTCTATGTGGCTGATCCTTTCGGCAATCGACTAGAGTTTCTGGAATGGCAATAACCACCAGCTTCAGTACCGAAAGAGCCTACGTGTAGAACGTCATATGCGGCTTCGTGTTTCGGTAATGTGCCATTCGCTCCTCCATCGTTCCCGTGTGAAGCTCGAACTTATGTCCATCCGGGTCGGTGAAATAGATCGATTGACGATCCTCTGCTTCCCTTGACCGACCCGGCAATATATTCACACCAAGCCCTTCCAGCTTCGCAAGCCAAGCATCGAAGTCTGCTTCCGCAATCGTAAAGGCCATATGCGTGTAAGACTGATGGATTTCATTCCGCGGGATGTCCCGCTCCTCGTTTAAGGCAATCCACAGCCCGAATAAATCAAAATAAGCAAGTGAGCGCCCGACCACAAGCAGCTTGGCACCAAACACCTGCTCATAGAAGGAAACGGAACGCTCCAAACTGGATACAGAGAAACAAAGATGATTCATACGTTCCAGCTGCAAAGTTATCTCCTCCCAGCATAAACCTCTAATGATGTAAACAAGCCATCAACTTAGCCACGAGGACTTCCTCTTTCAATAAGCAATCCACAAGCGGCATAATCGCAAAATAAGAGAATACCTCTTCATTTCCAAGCGTGCAAGCGTCGTACAGAATGCTAATATCGAACGTTTTGCGGATTTCGCCGCCGGTCGCTTGAACAGCAGCCTTCAATGCAGCATACAGCTTTCGATTGTCAAAAGCCTGCTCCAGCGCGAACCTCCCGGCCATGCTGTTCCACCAAGCAAAGAAGGATTGATAGATTTCGTGATAGTGGCGATCACTGTCTTCCTCCTGCACGAACAGCCTTTCGTATACCAGCTCCCTGTGTGCTTTAAACATGTTCAAATCATGAAAGGGCTCCTCGGCTATACGAGCTGTAGCGGCTTCGGCCCACACCTTCGCAAACTCCCTCTCAAAATCAGCCAAGAACGGAATCTCCCGTCCCGAAAGATAAGGAAATTTATAGCGCTCCTCACCCTGCCCGCTTCGTTGGTTTAGATACAGATTTTGAATATACACCAGGAAATTCAAGGTATAGGCCGTATCACTTCTCATCGTTAAGGATGGCGACATCTCGTTCCCACCTCACTCCCTCATTCGTTGTGGATGCGAGTTAGGCTTGAAGCTTCGCCAGCAGCTCGGCAAACCGTTCATAAAGCTCCTTCGCCCCTGCTTCCATGCCCGATTGAATCACACCATCGCGAGCGGCAAGCGACGGGAGGATCGATTGCTCCGTCAGCTTCGTTTTGCCGTCCGGGAGCTCTTCGAAAGTTACGATGACAAGACCGGCTTGACCCGGCATACCTTCAAATTCGAAGGTCTGGACAAGCCGCTCAGGCGCAAGGCTCTCATGATAGACACCGCTAAATGCGTATTCATTGCCTTTGCTGTCATGCTGAACGTACCGCCATACGCCGCCTTTTCTGACATCCATTTGGTCCACCGTCGTGGTCAAGCGTCTTGGCCCCCACCACTCCGCAATCGTATTCGGGTCGGTATAGGTTTTGAAAACAAGCTCGCGCGGTGCATCGAACGTAACGCTCATAAAATACTCCTGTTTACCCGGTTCAGCAATCAACGTCGTTTGGATCATTTTGAGAACAGCTCCTTTGAGTTAGGTCAAGTTATTGCCTGTTATTAGCATACCGTTCTAGTTGATGGTCTTCAACCAAGGCAATGGATCTCTTCGTGCGGGCGTATTCGATAATATGTTTACTCATGTTGGGATACAGCGTAACGGATTCGAGCTCCCGAAGATTTACCCAGCGTACCCCAACCTGCATCGGATCAGGCGAATCCGGCAACCTGGGCACCGATCCTTCTTGAATCGAGCAGTCAAAAATAAGATTAAGACAAGGAGTCACCGAATCGTACTCCCCCGACTGTCGATGCGGTGCAAACTCGTACACGAACGCGATCGGCCCGATATCGATTTCGACATTGGCTTCTTCGCGCAATTCGCGAATCAGTGTTTCCGTAACGGATTCACCTGGCTCGGCACCTCCGCCCGGAAGATTATAATGAAGCCGATCCTTATGCTCGCTGTATTCAATGAGCAGAACATGATTATTCTCGATAATTAGAGCGGTAGGCCTTACTCGAATAGGAAACGTCATCCTGCCGTCATCCTCCTTTTATAGGGTTGTCCATCCTATCGCCGATTCCAACAGCAGCTGCTCCCCAATTTGAATTTCTTTACTCGCGATCACTTCCCCGCCAAGTCTTGTATAGAAATGTAATGAGGGGTTGTCTTTCAATACCCAGAGCATCAGCGAGGAGTAGGCTCTAGCCTTCATTGCGTCAAGCGCAGCAGTGAACAGCCGTCTACCGTGGCCTTGGCCCTGTGCTTCTTGCAGCAGATAGAAGGCATACACTTCTGCTTCGTAGCCCGAATCCGGCTCGCGGCTCTTCCCGGCATCGACAAAGCCAATAATACGGCCGTTCGCCTCTTCGGCTACGAGTGTAATTTGATCGGGATGGGGATTGTTGAATGTCCATAACCTGTTGCGCATACGACTTTCCAATGTCAGTCCGGCCAGATAGGAATCTGCAACGAGACCGGCATACGTTGTCCTCCAGCTTTCCAGATGGACCTTGGCAATTCCTTCACAATCATCAATTGAGGCTTCACGAATGATCATCCGACCCACCCACCTCTTCGAAAATAATTAGACCCGTACCAGGATTGGCAACGGTATTTCGAGCATCTAGAAAATAATCGGATCCTGCAAACGCGACCATTGCATGATCGGCTCTTGTTCGTCGTTAAGAGCAATCGTCCCAATCATAACCTCATCGGACTCACGGTGAGCGAAGTAATGCTGAAGCATAAAATGAATGATTTTCGAGGTGCGCAGGTTAAGCAGATCTCCCTCTTCGACCCATAGCAGCTCGCCTTCCTCAGAAGGCACACATTGCCTATCGCTTGTCCGTCCAAAATAGACAAATTGCTGCCGGATCTCCCCTTCCTTCACACGCAGCAGCATATATCTCAGTTTCAAGTCATGGATGCTGTGCTCGGAAATGCCCGACTCCTCTTGAATCTCTCGAAGGCAGGCTGTCTTCGGATCATTAAGCTCACTTGGCTCCAGATGCCCGCCTAACCCGGAATAAAACGCATGCTGATACAGCCTGCTGCTTGTTTTCTTCATCATCAATGCATGATTGTCATTGAACAAGAACACCGTTGCCATTTGTCTTAGCTCCATGGGGACTTCCTTTCGCATGTTTCGTTCGCCTACCCGCCTACCAAAGTTCCTTTATAAGATCTTTCGGGCTAAGCAGTTTGCTATACTCGCTTTGCACATAGGTGTTGAACCAGAAAGCATGATACACGCGCATTCCTGCTTGTGATGCCCCTACCAATTCATTGGATCCTCCGTCGCCTACGAATACACATTCCTCTGGCTTCACATTTAACCGCTCACAAGCTAGCTCGTAGATTCTAGCATCCGGCTTGCTGCATTTTACATCAAAGGAGAACACATAATCATCGAAAAACGCCGCTATTGGGGATTCCGGCCAATAGGTAACCTCTTCTTCCGTGCAGTTGCTTATTAAGCCGATCTTGATTTGCTGACTGCGCAGCTCAGTTAACAGTTCTATGATCTCATCTTGAATCGAATGGAAGGGGAGCTTCTTCTCTTCTATTCTTGATTGAAAGAGATAGCGAACAGAGTCTTCATTAATCTCCAAGTTTCTCGCCAGCGCGATGTCTCTAAGCACTTCAGCGTAGGAGGCGAAATGTCCATTCATGCGCTTCTCTTGGCGAAGGCTCCACTCTTTCTTAAAGTCTGCGTTCGAGATGCTTAGTAACGTGCTGTAATCATAGTTCCGATTCGACAGTCTCTTCCCCTGCTCAAATTCAGTGATTAACGTTTCGAACAAATCGAAAAATACAGCTTTAACCGTCATGTAGTCTCCTCCTTACGCGCTAACGAATCCTGAGGGTCTTATTGGTGCGAAATTAGCCACTTATTAAATCTAACGAATCGTAGAGACGCTATTGAGGCGAAATGGGGTGAAAAAGAGCCTTTTTATACCGAATAAGACCTGTAGCGTTCGTTAGAATTTGGGACCCCTTCATTTTGTTGAAATAAGGCCTCTAGGATTCGTTAGCGTGAGTGACCATGAACACTGCCCGGCGATTAATACAATATTTCATACTGAGCAATCGACTCTTCTTTGAACACGGTTTTCGTATGTTGGATCGCATCCATCAGCCGTTGAATCGTGAAGCTGCTGATCGGCCTCGGCAGTGCTGCCACATCGAAAAATCCATATTGATCAATTTCATTGTTATCTACGCGGATGCTGCCTACAAAGTGATCTGTTTTAAAGGTGTAGATGTATCGGTTCTTATGCGGTTGAAAATAGAGCCCGGACAGCTCCATGTCGCGAACGCTAATATTGGCTTCCTCTTGCAGCTCCCGCTCGGCCGCATTCCATGCGGATTCCCCATCCTCAACCATGCCGCCGGGAATGGACCACTTCTTCTTCCCATACGTTTGACGAACCAGCAGCACCCTGTTCTGCTCATCGATGATGATGATTCCTGAAGCATCCTGACCTTTCAGCATGGAATCCCTCTTTTCGAACTAGATAAGATCATCCTTACAAATCTACTGTAAAGCCGCCCCCACTCACTCCCGCTCCGTCATCAGTCTCTCCAGCAACGCCTTCAATGTACTTCCGATTTCAACTTGCTTCCCATTGTTAATCTGGACGCCGCTTTCCATATATCCGGTAAACTGATCAATCCAGCCGTCGTTTCCTGAAGTGCCGGCGTGCCTTGTCGTGATGACGAAGTGTTTGCCCACTTGCTTCGTGCTCTCTGTTTCCGGCGCTGCCTTAAGCTCCATATAAATACGCCGAATCTCATCCGAATCGGTAACGACTACGGTTTTCCAGCCTTTATCAATATCCGCGATTTCCATCACCATTGATTTGGGGTAATTCCACCAGCTATACAATGTCACATGATCTCGATGAAACGTCACCGGATTGAATAAGTACAGAGAGTGAATCAGCAGGATGACTGCGAGAAGAGTTAAAACAACAACCGCCGCGAGAATACGCTTCAAGCGTCTAGAACGCATGCCCGAACGCCTTCTCGAATAAGGAACGGGTATAGGATTCAAACTGTGGATTCGACTCATAGTAAACCCCGCCTATTCCATTGGGAGTAAATCCCATTGTTTTCTTATCCCCTTCAAACAAGCTGATGCCAAACACATAACCCGCTCGATCCTCTTGATTCTCGTCCGGTTTCAGCTTCAGATCCTTTACCTGATTGAGCCACTGCGATATCGTTTCCTTATCTTCCACCGCAGCCCGTTCTCCGGAGGAACCGTTCAAAAGCTCGATTCTTGTCACCTTTGAAATATCCCCGGGATAAGCCTCCGCTAGAGTAATCGAATGTAATTTCCCAGAGCTTCTGCCCAAATGCATCTGGCAGCCAGCCAAGAAGATAACCAAGAACAGCATCGTTATTCGTATCATGTTATAACCCCCGACCTTGGTAACTGGTTTCTATATTCTACCAACGTCACCATCTGCAATAAAGTTTCACTGCCCTGTAATCTCCTGCTACTCTACCAATATCGAATCTTATTTACGCGCGACAAGACAGCGCAAATCAGATAGAGCATGCAGCAAACACCAAACAAGACGAACATACTGGAAGAGAATAACATAAAAATGCTGAACGGGACACTCCAAAGAAACGCAACCAGCATGATGATGACCCTTGATTGCAATAATCCAATGCCAAATAAACAAGCAGGCAGAACTAACATTAGAAAGGATTGGGTGGGATCAACCTTGTTCATCCCCTCGAAGTAAGGGTCCTGCCACACTAAAACCATCCAAAGCACAGTGGTAAGGATGGAAGCGGCATAACCGACGATTTCGATATGCGGGTTTGTAATTTTGCGCAGCACGTGTTCTACCTCCAATAGGATCACCCGGTTTATAATTCTATCCTAAACGAAAGTAGTCCGCTTCGGACTTAATTAATTCTAAAATTTTACTTTTTTATAAGCCTAACTACATTTAAGTATAAAAAAAAGCAACCCCTCGATTACTCGCAGGGATTGCTTCGTACTGTCAGTTCTTCCGCCGGTTAGTCCAACACTTCATCCAGCTTGCCCGAGTAATAAAGAATAGCTCGCTTATAATCGCGGATGCCCGCATCCTCGCTCGTTTCGGCGAGTTCGCGCATCATAATTGCCATCGCACCTTAGTAATCCTTCAAGTTATACAGCACCATCGCATAGAAGACGTAAAGCTCCCGGCACTTCGGAAATTCGGAAATCCCCTGCTCGTAGCTCTCTTTGGCGTCTGCATATTGCCCTAATACTCGAAACGTGCTGCCTAGTCCCAGGTATGCGCCTTGTCTATCTTTGCCTGAGATTCCAAGCGCAAGCGCCTGCTGATAATAGGGTACAGCTTCACGTTCGAGCTCCAACACATCATGGGCCCATGCGCATTGATACCACACCTGCGGATCATCCGCGTCCTTCTTCACCAATTCAAGCAGAAGCAACCGTGCCTCTTCTAATTGCCCCGTCTCTCGCAGCGCAATGGCTTTATGTAAATCATTCATACCTTATGCCCCCTCGCTTGCCAATACCGAAATGAACCATAAACCGTGAGCAGAAACAGGACATATACGCTTGCCACAAGCAGCAACGACTGCCAATCCCCCGAAATGTGATCCCCGATGAAAGCAAAAATCAGCATCGCCGGCATTTTGCCCAGTAAAGATGCTAAGGCATACGTCAAGAATGGAATCGCTGCTACGGATGCATACAAATTAACCGCGGTTTGCGGCAAAATCGGCATCAGCCTTGCAAGCAGAATGGAACGGAACGGATGCCGCTCCACCATCGTCGTCCACCGATCCGTCAGTTTATAGCGCTGAAGCAGCTCTCGACCTCGCTTACGAAGGGCGTACCGGAACAAGCCGTACATGAAGATTGCGGCAAGCCACGCACCGGTTAAACTAAGCAGCGCACCTAATAAAGGTCCATACAGAAATCCCATCGTTCCGATCACGACGCTGAATGGGATGACCGGAATGCACGCAAGGCCGGTAACAAGCAGCATAATCAACAGAAACGGCGCTTCCCCGTCTTTCATCCAATGCAGCAGCTCGGTTTTGTTATACCAAACAATCGCAATAATCAAAACATAACAGACGATAATCAACCCGCGTTTCAACGCACGTACACCTGCTTTCTATTGGCGATTATCGCATACTCGATTTGACAGTTGCAACAAATGGTCACTCAGGCGGCATAAGCATACAAAAACACCTATAGTGTCCACGGCAGCTATTCCGCTTCTCTATAGGTGTTTGGTCTAACCAAATGACTAAAGCTTTACAACATTTTGCGCATATTCACATGCGGAATGTTGGCGTCAAGGAATGGCTCCGCCGATTCCGTCACATAGCCCAGCTTCTGATAGAAGCCTTCAGCTGTGCATTGTGCGCCTAATATGGAAGATGTATAGCCGCATTCGCGAGCATTCTGCTCCATCACTTCGATTAGCTTCTTGCCCACCCCGTGTCCACGGTAAGGCAGCAGAACCGCAATACGCTGAAGCTTCGCAACGCCCGGCTCATACTCTTTCCACCGTCCGGCGGCAATGGCTTTGCCATTATCCTTGACGACAAAATGGTGACAAGCTTCAGGCGAGACATCGTATTCATCCCGCTCCAAGTCCGCCGGTACCTTCTGCTCATCCACAAAAACTTCGAATCGTACGGCAATTGCTTCTTCTAACAAATCAGTTGTAGTAGC
Organism: Paenibacillus sp. J22R98; assembly: GCF_059383835.1. Lineage (NCBI taxonomy): Bacteria > Bacillati > Bacillota > Bacilli > Caryophanales > Paenibacillaceae > Paenibacillus > Paenibacillus sp. J22R98. The sequence continues at coordinate 629,955 of NZ_JBXENW010000003.1, read as the reverse complement.
TCGCATATAATCCACGAATAATACCTCTTTCACATTTATAAAGTATGAACCGGCGTGGCATCAGACCGAGTGCCTGGAACATCGTAGTAATCTGCCGCTTCTCCGTTCAAGAACGGACTCAGCGAATTGCCCACAGCGAACAAATGCAGCTCATGCATCGCGCGAGTACAAACGGTGTAGAACAACCGGCGGTCGCTCTCCCTCACATATCCGGAGGAGGCGGCAGATGCATCATACACCAGAACCGCATCAAACTCCACCCCTTTGGCAAGGTACGACGGAATGATGACGATACCCGGTTCGAAGGTTGCTGTTTCTTTCTCAATCAGCCTAACCGTACTGTCATGACGAAGCGCTTCGTAGGCAATTGCACTTTGCACGGCTGTTTTGCAAATAACGGCGATCGTTCGGTTGCCTCCTGCGACCAATTTCTCGATGCGGGCATGAAGAAGACGATGCAACTCTTCATAGTCGGCCGCAACTGTTAAAGTAGGCCGATTCCCGTCCCGATTGAAAGGTTGAATCTCGTTTCCGCCGGGAATGAGCTGGCTGGTGAATTCCACGATGGGGCGCGTTGACCGGTAGCTCTGCTTCAGCACCACCGTCTCCGTTTCTTCCTGCGGATATAAGGCAGCCAGCGCAGCAAAACCCGTACTCTCATCCGATGCCGTATGTGCGTTGATCGATTGATTGAGATCGCCAAGTGCGGTAACGCGGCTAAACGGAAACAACCGCTTCAGATAAGCGAATTGGAATGCCGTATAATCCTGCGCCTCATCCACGAGGATATGTCGCACCGAAGTATTCGTTTGGAATCCACGAATTCGCTCAATCACATACAGGAACGGCGTGGCATCCTCATACGCCATGGTCCGATCGTGCAATCGTGATGTCGTTTGCTTGCAAATTTCCGTCCATTCCTGTGGCAGCGGCTTGCCGATGGAACTGGATAAACTCGCTGCGAATGCCGGATCGCTAAACAGCTTCACATACGCTGCCTTCAAATCGACAAAAGCAAGCTTGCGCACGCGGGCACGAATGGGCTTAAACTGTTCTTGCACGACATACTGACCCAGAAGCTCGCGCTCCCGATCGAAATCGTCGAACGTATCTTCACAGTTTTTGCGATTTTGCCTCTTCAAGCTTTGATGCGCCTTCAAATACGTATCTTTATCCAGCAGCTCAACCGCTTCGTCTACCCACGCCTCTTCGAGCGCAGCTTTCTGCCGCTCTCTCAGTAAACCGAGCAGCCATTCCGCAACAAGTCGAAGCCGGTTCGGAATCGCAATGGAGCCGTCAAGCGCATAGAAGTAGTCGCCAATCTGATCCGCCGAAACAAGCAGTTCATCACGAAAAGCAACATCGCGGAACTTCAGCCCTTCTTGGCCCAGCCCACCAAGATACCGCTCAATCAATGCGACAAAATCAGTCGACGCTTTGTAGCGAATACCTGCCATCCTAGCCTGATAACCGGGTTCTTGCTCCGCCGTAAGGGCATACTCCAGCTGTGCATATGGATTTTCCAGCTTAAACGATTTCCCCATTCGAATGGCTAAGTATTCTTGGAACGTCGTTTGCTGCATATTTTCTTCGCCAAGCTCTGGCAATACCGTAGAAACGTAGCTGTTGAACATCGGATTCGGCGAGAACAGCACGATTTGATCGGCGCTCAGCGTTCCACGGAACCGGTATAGCAGATAAGCTACACGCTGCAGCGCTGCTGATGTCTTGCCGCTTCCCGCCGCACCTTGAACCAGCAGCAGTCGGCTTCGCTCATCACGAATAATCCGATTCTGCTCCCTCTGAATCGTACCGACGATGCTCTTCATGGCTGCGTCAGACTGCTTGCCCAGCACCTCTTGCAGCAGTTCATCGCCAATTGTCACACCTGTATCAAATAAGCTGCGGATTTCGCCATCCCTAATGACAAACTGCCGCTTCAGTTGCAGCTCCCCGTGAACCGTTCCCATTGGTGTCTCCACCTGAGCCGGACCTGGGGGATAGTCGTAATAGAGACTCGCAATCGGCGCACGCCAATCATAAATGAGATAATCCTCGTCCGCAGCATCACGAAGCGACGCAATGCCGAGGTAAACCTGATCTACATGACCCTCGCCATTCTCTTGAAAATCAATCCGTCCAAAATATGGCGACGACTTCAGCTTCCTCAGTGTCTTCAGCTGCAAGGCAGCTTGACGATGCGTCCGTTCACGCTCCGAGAGAACCTCCGCCTGTTGCTTCAAGCTTGCATAGGATTCCGCCATTTCGACTGAATCTTCGAAGTTGACCGTTACTTCATCCCAGAAGTTTTTGCGGATATCGACCATTTCTTCTCTTGTATCCGCCGTTTGTTGCTCTAGTGATTTCATACGCTGCCCGATCTGATTGACGACCGAGACTACGCGTTTTTGCTCCAGCTTCCATACATTATCTTGACTCAACCTAAACCCATCCTCTCTTGAGATAAGATCAACTCGCCTATGAACCTGCATAGCCGCAGCGATTTCATCTCCAGCCTTTAGAGAAAGATACCTTGCACTTGCATCTGACACATCATGCTTTCCCGAGACGCCGACCAAATAAAACCAGCATCTCATTCTTATTATAGAAGTAATAAGGTTTCGGCGACAGCCGTTTCTTCTTATATGTATACACAAGAACTCCCTTCACCACAAGTGCTGCGAAATCTGCACCTGTAGCGGAAGGAGTTCTTGTTCGTTATTTCCCTGCGCCTGCTGCTTGCTTGCCGAATACTTTGGCTTCCTTCTGCGCCTCTGCGATCGCCTTCTCTTTAATAGCCGGAGCCTGATCGGGGGTCGCGTTCATGCCTTCGACGAAGATGCCTTTGAAGTCCGTAATGCCGAAGAACTGCATAATCATGCTCAAATGCCGATGGCCGCATTCGATATCAGCTGCGGGACCTTCAGAATAGACGCCGCCCCGAGCCTGAATATGAATGGCGGATTTGTCAGGCAGGAGTCCGACCGGACCTTGCGGCGTGTACTTGAACGTCTTGCCCGCTACGCAAATGGAGTCAATATAAGCCTTCATAATTGGCGGATAGGAGAAGTTCCACATCGGCGTTACGAACACGTATTTATCTGCACCGACAAACTGATCCGCCAGCTCATTAAGCCGTTGCACCTTCTGCTGCTCTTCGTTCGACAGGTCACCAAAGCTGCCGCCGCTCCTTAGTTTGCCCCATCCACTGAACACATCGGCATCGATATAGGGAATCTGTATGTTGTACAAATCCAAATGGACGACCTCGTCCTGCGGGTGGGACTCTTTGTAGGAATCAATGAATGCTTTGCCGACAGCCATGCTATACGAAGCCTGGTGATCATGAGGATGAGCAGTAATATACAGAAGCTTTGCCATAAGGTAGCGATCCCTGCCTCTTCGTTAGATTGACGAACACGCTGATTAGAGTGTACCGACCAGGGGCGAACAATGTATGGCGGAGCGCTGCATGTAAGGAAGTCTTGTTGGAGACAATGTCAAAAAGTACGTGAGTATGATGCTCAGCTTCGCGTATGCGCTTCTGCTTCATCTACACGCGAAAGCATGAGTCCACTAATAAATAAGATGACCGATCCCAGATAAAACATGAAATCGAGCGTAAACAAATCAATGAGGAAACCGCCGGCTATGACAGCGATACCCGAGAAGATGGACACTCCGATATGATAACGCCCGATTTGTTCGCCTCGGCGTCCTTCCTCTGTCAGATCAGCCAGAAAAGCCTTCTCGCAAGTCCGCTGCATCGCACCGAATGCGCCCATCGCAATTTGCAGTGCGTAAACCTGCCAAATGCTTGATACGAGTGGGAAGAGAAGAAACAAAACCGCAGTTCCCCAAGCGCTTAACAGCAGAAATGGTTTACGTCCGTATTTGTCCGACGATTTACCGAACCACCAATTCAAATAAGCCGAACATAGCGTAAATAAGCCATAAGCTATGCCATATTGCGTAAAATCTCCGCCGATTTCCTTGACGAAAATCAGATAGAACGGAAACACAATCCCCGAGCCGAACGTCATCATACTTTGCGATAGCATCATTAAGCGCATCGTCTTCGTCATTTGGCATACCTCGCGTAGAACTCATTTTGGAAAAGCTGACCCGGGTCTGCCTGCCGTTTGGCTTCAAAGAACGCTTCCGTCTTCGGATACGCAGCTCGAAGCTGCTCGCCACCCGCAAACAGCTGATACGGCAAATAATACGTGCCACCATTTTGAATCGCTAAGTCGATTAACCGCCGAGTGGATGCGGCAAGCTTCTCCACCTCGGCCGATGAACGTTTGTTATTGAAGAGCAGGACAAATGCGAAACTGTCGTGTTTCGCATAAGAGAGCGTGGACTCTTCATTTTGTGGTACATAACGCACCGTAATATTGAGCAAATTAAGCTTATCCTCGCGCATAATGGTCCTCATGCCGTCGACAAACGGCTTAAAGTGATCAAGCGGCACAAAATACTCCTGCAATAAATCCGCCCGCTGTGTATCGGCGTATTCCATAAACTTGGCTGCCGGTCGCATAGCATTGTTACGTGAAATCAGATCGCCGTCACTGAGCAAATAACCTTTCTTTTGCAGCTTCCAGACGAGCTCCTTGCCCCATTCCCATTTGCGCGACAAACCAAAAGCGAATTTCGTAATCCCTACGCTTGCAAAATTCTCCTCTCGAAGCTCCCGCAGCTTAGTGGTCAACGGCTCATCCGTCCGTTCATAGGTAGTGACAAACATATCGGTTAGGTAAGAGTCGGGAGACACAGACAATCGTGCAATTGCCATTGCGATTGAAGGCTGCTCCAGCACCTGTCTCTTGAAGAGATCCGGGAATGCCTCATAATGAACAGGCGTCACATGCTGCTTGTAAACCTCATCCTCCGTAAGAGCCAGCGTCACGTCCAAGATGATACCGAACAATCCGTAGCCGCCAATCACATTCGCAAACAGCTCCGGCTCTTCCGTTCGGCTAACCTGTACAATATTACCCTCCGCATTCATCAGCCGAAACGATTGAACCGACTCGATAAATGGACCTTCGTGGATATCTCGCCCATGCGCGTTAACGCTCATTGTTCCACCAACGGTGAACAGGTTTTGCGATTGCATGATTCGAAGTGAGAGGCCATGCGGATTCAGCGCTTCTTGAACCTGCTCCCAAGTCGCACCGCTTTGGACGGTTATTTCTTTGCGCTTCGCGTCAAGTTGGAGCACCTGATGATAAGGCTTCATATCCAGTACGATCGCGTTCTCTATGAAGGTTTGCCCGCCTTGGCTGTGACTGGCCCCGGAAACAGAGATCGGCAGCCCTCTTCGTTTAGCTTCCTTAAGTGCCTCCTTAATATCTGCTGTTTCATGCACATGAACCGTCTTGAAGATACGAACCTCCATAAGCCGACTAACATCACTCGCATACTCATCATCCTGAACATGCAGCCGGATGATGACCGACCCCGCCAGTAAACTAACATAGAGCAAAACGGCCAGAAGGATAAACGGTCGACTACGGAACTTTCGAATGGGCCTATCAGGTTCGATATCGATCAAACCAGCACCTCCACTTGCTTCGTAATCACTTGGATAAAATGCTGAGCGGCAGGCGGCGGCGTTTCCCCTTCCCTCGTATACAGAACGATTGGGTTGCGCAGATCTACGCCTTCCACTTCAATTCGGGCCAGCTCTCCGCGCGATACGGAACGACTGGCTTCAAGTGAAGATACGAACGATACGCCAAGTCCGGCCGCAGCGGCATGAAGCGATTCATGTACGCCGTTCACCTGCAAGGCCGCCTCCGGCAAACTTGTTCCTTGAACACGGCATAAAGAGAGCAGCCTCTCTCGCGCTGCACTGCCCGGTTCACGCATGATGAATGGCTCTTCCATAAGGGGCGCAAAAGCCAGTCGCTTCCCTGCGTAACGATGATTCGCCGCTGCAACAAACCATAGCTCATCCTCCAGCAGCAGCTTCCGATCTAATCCCGGGCGAGCTTCTACCCCGCCGCCTATGACAGCGATATCGGCTTTATAGTGTTGAAGCGCCCCAAGCGCATCGCTTGCGTTCAGCGTCTGCATAGTGACATGAACGGCCGGACAAGCGGCTCGGAAGGAAACCAGTTGTTCAGGAAGCAGGAAGTTTGCTGGCAGAGAAGTAGCCGCAATCCGCAGCTCTCCTGCTTCCCCGATCCGATAAAGATCGAGATCTCGCGTGATTTCGTTCTGGAGCGCGAATAGTTTGGCCGCATGCTTGGCCACCCGCACGCCCGCTTCGGTAAGCAAAATCCCTCTACCTTTGGGCGCTAGCAGAGTGAGTCCAAGTTCGGCTGCCATATTGCGCACATGCGCGGTAACTGCAGGTTGGCTGATACGAAGAATTTCAGCCGCCCTCGTAACGCTGCCTGAAGCAGCGACATGGTGAAATACTATTAATCCGTACAGGTTCATCGTCCGTTGGAGCCTCCCTATTGAGACAGACAGCTAATCTAAGTCGCTATATCATAACTTGAAATTATGATAACCATAAAACTCTATATTGGAATTATTAATCATTCCAATTTATTGTATGAAGTATAAAGCGGCTTAACAAGCGAACAAACATTAAAGAACGGTTAAAGGGAGGCAGGATGATGCAGGCAGCTTGTATTAAATGTGAAGCCCACGTGGCGCTGGATCGTAAGCCGATGCAGTATCATTGTGGTGCATGCGGGGGATTACTGCGAATCGTTCATGACTTCAGTCAGGTTGATGCTGCGAAGCTGAAGCGGGTATTTGATGAGCGGCGCGGGATGCGGAACTGTATCTCGGCTAGCGGAGTTTGGCGGTATAAGGAGCTTATTGCTCCTAAGCTGCCGGACGAAGCCATCGTGACCAGAAACGAAGGCAATACAGGGTTGTACGAACCTGCGGCGGTACGGGAGTTTTCCGGCGTTCGCCGCCTGCGCTTGAAGGCGCAAAGCGAGAATCCGAGCGGCTCCTTCAAGGACAATGGCATGGCTGTCGCCGTGTCTCACGGCAAGTGGCTCGGCTATTCCACTTTCGCCTGCACCTCAACAGGGAACACTTCTTCATCACTGTCCATGTACGCGGCTACAGCGGGCATGCAAGCTATGGTTCTAGTGCCGAGCAGCGAGGTCTCACCCAATAAAGTGCTGCAAACACTCGCATATGGGGCAACGGTAAATACGTTCAGCGGCACCTACGACGATGGCATTCGGTGGTTAAGCAGTTACGCCGAGCAGCAAGGTATGTATGTGTGCAATTCTATTAATCCGCTGCGTATCGAAGGGCAGAAAAGCATTATTTTCGAGCTCGCCCATGATCTCGATTGGCAGTTACCGGACTGGATCGTACTTGCCGGAGGCGCGCTCAGCAATGCAGCTGCACTTGGACAAGGCTTGCATGATCTCTTCACACTAGGATTTATTGATAGGCTGCCAAAAGTAGCCGTCATTCAGGCAGAAGGTGCAAGCCCCTTCCATCGCATGGTTGATGCCTCGCTTCGAACCCTCATATCCGAGCCGAAACCATCAACTCGCGCGTCAGCGCTGAATATCGGCAATCCGCCAAGCTGGCTCAAGGCTTTGCGCATGCTCGATATGACGAATGGCGTAACCGCAGCTGTCAATGACGCAGAGATCATGGAGGCCAAAGCCTGCGTCGACCGAAGCGGCATCGGCTGCGAACCTGCTTCCGCCGCGGCGGTCGCGGGGCTGCGCAAACTCGTGCGCGAAGGTATCATCGCACCGGAGGAATCGGCGGCATGCATCCTCACCGGCAGCATGCTCAAGGATACCGATGCTATCCGCGAATACCATATTGATGGCGAGCTGAGCGCTCCACACCTGCGAAACGTAATTCGAACTGTAACACTTGGCCGCGATGGACTACTGGTGTAACACAAAAAGGCTGAGCGGGAAACATCCGCTCAGCCTTTAACCATCGCTTTATGTTGACCAATCCTGCTTATTCAGCTTGTAGCTATTAAATCGCTCTCCATCCATTTCGATGATACTTTGGAATGTAAACCCGCATTTAAGGATGACTTTATTCGAAGGTTCGTTGCGCAGCAGCGCTAGCGCATTAAGCACCTCAACATTGGAGTGCTCGAATAAGTATGTGATTAACCCTTGTGCCGCTTGTGTAGTGTATCCCTTCCCCCGATGATCCCTTGATATGGCATACATGATCTCTCGGTTAGGAGCGGGCAGTCCATCCTTTAATCCCGTGCAGCACCAGCCAATGAGCTCTCCCGACTCTTTGTGAATCATGCCCAAACGAAGGCGCAATTCACCAATGTCTCCACCTTCTGCTATGGCACGTAGAAAGGTTCTGTTCTCTGGTATTTCGTAGTTCATGAACCAATCTTCCCGTTGTTCTCTCGACACGTTCCAGCCCGGAAGAAACTCATGAATCTCCGGCTGCCAGGTCAGAGAATGAAACGACTCCAAGTCTGCCGGGATAAATTCCCTTAACACGACGTCTTTGCAATCAATCGTAAACACGTTCATTCTTACTCTCGCAGCTTTAATGATTAGCATTTGATTGGCATTTCGTTGGAACTCATAGTCTGTATCTTGAATCTCATAGCTCCAGCCCATCTCTTCGATGAAGCTAAGCATTTCGTCTACAAACGCAGACCGTTCACTGGTTTGATCAACAAGCGGGAACAGGCGGATTTCTTTCCTTGTTACCCTCATGAGCTCGGCAAGAGTCGCTTTGTGAAAGTTAAGGTCCAGCCGGTCCGCATACATAAATAAGAAATGCGCCGACAACGTTAAATCGAATTGTTGATCTGCAAACGGCAATTGAGGTAAGGTTGCAGCAACATAACGTTGCGGATTTGCAACCATATCGTTCGTGCAGTCGATCAACGCTTTCGATCTTGTAGCATGCAGCTCATCCGCGGATTCGAAATAATGCCATTTGTAATTTTGTTTCACCTTCTGAATATTCGCGATACCGTGTTCCAGATCTTGAAGTCCTTTCTCTTTAAGCGATTGGACGGGATGGTAGTAGGCAATATCAGCCGCTGTAACATCTCCGCCAAGCTGATTAGCAATCGCAGTAAACGAACAGGCGCCGGACGGACAATCCAATATTTTAGCATGGAGCAGGTCCTCCTTAGACAGGTTGAAAATATCGCTGTATTCTTCAAACGTTCGTCCGATGAAAATAATACGATCCAGATCGAGTCCTACATTCGTGTTCGACATGATAGATCCTCTCGCTTTCTATTAACGTTTCCTCTGAATTTGATTCAATTTGTTGATGACCCATCCCGTTAGGAACGAGAGTTGAAGCGAGATGGTGATTCCAATAACAATAATCATTTCTCCGTCTGAAGGTTGCATGATTACAACTAGTAGAAAGAACAGAAAGACAGTAATCACAACGGAAAGGAGAAAATAACCGAATGCATAGGACTTCATTTTACCAACCTCATTTGCTTATAAGTTAGCGATGGATTACTTCAGAATATACCCATTTAGAGACTCATCCAAGTAGACTCTCATCAGCTCATTCGAAAGCTGTACGGCTTCCTCCCTGTTCGCGGCAGGTACCGCGATCATCTCACCATCATAGGGGCGCCAAGCCGCTTTCTGATTGGGGTCGAATACCATAATAGACGCCTTATTGAAGTCAATATTGATATACATGTAGCCATAATGAAAGAGCTGGGCGGTATGATTCGTAATATAGGGATACCAGATCAGTCCATAACGTGCTTTGAAAAAAGAAATCTTCAGCTCTCGCTGATCCTCCGGAACAGGTATGTCTTCACCTTCAATATCCATCGTTCCTTTAAACGTTCGGTTTCCCATCAGGCTGCGATACATTTTACCTTCTATATTCACGGCGACTGTTTTCTCCGATCCGATACCCTCTTCTCCTAATTGGTATTTGATCCCTTGTGCATGGATTTCTATTTTCCTAGGATAAAAGGTATAAGCGGTTAGAAGAACTGCAGCGAGAATGACTAGCACAACACCGGATATCACAAACTTCTTCATTGTATCTTCCTTCTTGTTCAAGTTCGTTTAGAATCTAGCAAGCGTTCGCCTGCGCCATAATTCTTGATCGTTTGCCCTAAGGTTTGATTGTTTTTCTCATCTCATACGGAGCTTATTTCGAACGTTCCCTGTTCAAAGAACAACGGAAATCTTCGCTTAAACCAACTCTGCATCGGCAGCTTCAACGCTTCCTCGATGTCCACCCACAGCAGCTCCCCTTCAGGCAGATGGCTGAGCAACTGTCCTTCATGCGAAGTAGCTAAGTAATTGAACACCATGTATCGTAAACCTTGATTCGGTTCGCAAAACTCATCGAGCCCTTTATAGATGATGTCTTTCACGATCAATCCCGTCTCTTCTCTAACCTCACGTATTTAATCCGGCCGTTAGAGCCTCAATAGTTGTATTGCATAATCAACAGGTTCACCGTCAATCAGGCACGTCAATAAACTCCGACACTCGACTCTTTAATAACTCAATTAACTCCTCATCCATGAATCCATACTCATCCGGGATATCGAGTCTGATGATGCGTTTTCCTTTTATTTCGTGCCCAAATCTCTCTTTCAATCTACTCTCGTGTTTCTTTTCCATAACAAATATCAGATCAGCCCATCCAACATGTCCGGCGTTCAGCTTAATTCTCGCATTCGTTTCGGTTCCCGCGGATTTAACTTGATAATTACTATACGGTTCGAAAATCTTCTCTGCCGTTAAGCTTCTCCATTTATTTCTGCTGCAAATAAACAATAATTTAATATTGATCACCTTTAACTTTGTTTTTGCTTGCGTTGTTGCTGTATTTAGCTAATGTTCACGCGTTCGCGCTTGCTAACGAATCCTACAAGCCTTATTTCATCAAAAAGAGGGGGGGTAACATTCTAACAAATTCTACAGGTCTTATTTGGTGTCAAACGGTTCTTTTTCGCTTCATTTCCCCACAATAAGGCCGCTACGATTCGTTAAATTTGGAAATTGACTAAATTCCTTCAAATAAGACCTCAAGGATTCGTTAGAGCGAAATTGCAGCAATGGCATGCCATCTTGCTGACTCGAGCTAAGCCATCTTATGAGGTTGAATTTTATCCGAGCGATAAATGAATAGATTTTAGCCGGTATCTGTCCAACACTCGCTTTTTGTACAAAATGATGTAGTCTTTATCGATCTCAACCAATTTTGAAATGTCTATGGATACAGCAATTGTTCTCTCGCGTTTTGCTAAATTAACTACTGTGATTTCATCTTTACTTACTTTTATTACTTTAGCTAACTCATAAGTGGAAGAGGTATAAGAATTCCAGAACTTAAATAAAAGTACGGCTATAACAACAAGTAAGATGATTTTTTTAACGGATAAAATCACAGTAATCTCCTTCCCACAAGATAGTTTTCGGTCCGCCCCTACATCCGTGCTCTTCGGTTGCTCGAACTTATCTACGATTATCCATTTGCCATGATCAAGTCTAACCTTAAGGTTCATCGGCACATTAGAAGAGCCATAAGAAATGAATTTCATCTATCGCATCACTCGCAGGGCACATGCCTGCCATCGAAAACTTACTTCTAATCGGCTCCGAAACGTGCCTACTCGCAGATTCGCTCTCTATACCGCCTAAATAAATCGACCTCAGCAAGCTCTTCACGCTGCTAAGCATCCAAACCTCGAAGACCACATACAGCAATAAAAATAATGAAACGATAACGAGCAACGCTTTCCAAAATGGTTTGTTCATTACAGCTCCACCATCATCTGAAACGTAATCACCTTCTGCCCATCATCCATTTTGTTAATTCGCATCCCGATAGGCGTAAAACCATGCTTGTGATAGAACGCTAATCCTCTGGAATTGGTGCTGGCGCATGACAATAGTAATTGTTTCGCACCATATTCGGCTTTTGTTTTGTCCTTCATCATTTGCAGCAAGCGCTCCGCAGCGCCTTTCCTCTAAAACTGCTGGAAACGATGACGTTGCCAAGCCAGCACTTCTCCTCTTTAATATCATATAAATTCCCATACGCAATTACTTGGCCTGTTTCCTCATGGAGGAGGACTGTTGGCCCGAATCGATTCGGAGGTTATGGCTTGATCTTTTTCGGAATCGATGTCGTAATATACTCCATGCCCTTGATTAGCTTTGCAATATAAAACACTTGCCCCAAATGCTCTGAGAAATGAGCTGCACAATGAACGAGGACGTCCAGATGGGTTCTTTCCTTGTTCCTCACGATCTGGATCTTCTGCCAGTCTTCGTTCGCAAAACCTTTAACCGTTTCAATTGTAATCTGAAAGGATACATGGATGATCTCGAGCAGCTCTTGTTTCGTTCTAAAGAAGTCCTCAAATTCTTCGTCTCTGTTTCTAACGTTTTTCCCGTTAAGAATGCCGCTCACGATTCTTTCGTTAATGTTGCCATGGATATGTACGATCAAGTTCGCAATACTATTGCTTGTTTCATTCGGTCGCCAATTGACTTCCTCATCATTAAGCTGCTCAAGAATGGACCGCATCCTTCGCTCGATTTCTTCGAATTTGCTTATCAGAATGCTTCTAATTTCTTCCATGGTACGCACCTACTATCCGATAGTTTGCAATAGCATCACAACGTTAGAAATGAAGTTTAGTTCAGGTCCTTCTTGTAGTAATAATGTTTATTGCCTTCCGGAGCATTCTCGATAATTCCAATTATCTGATATCCGTATTTCTTATAGAATTCAGGGGCTTGGAAACTGAACGTATTTAGCTTAATGAACGTACAGTCCTTCGCTCTGGCAATCCGCTCCGCTTCCTCCAATAGCTTCTTACCAAGTCCTTGCCCTCGTCTGTCGACTTGAATCCATAAAATATCAATTTCCATCCAGTTCCAACAGACCGCACTGTTAAGCCCCGCAATAATCTCGCCCTTAGCATCCTTCATGCATAAATTCACTTCTTCATAGCGGCCGTTTGGCACATGTTTCGCATTGAACGCGATTAACTGATTTCTCACATAAGCTGCATCATCCGTTGAGCCTATTTGTATCTGAGAAGGAGTGTTGCCCGAGCTCCCTTGTTCGTGACTATCCCGATTAGAGGACGAGAACGTTTGAATCGGACCATTCCAGTCCGCTTCCTTGATTTCCTCATAAGCTCCGTTCGTGTAGCTGTCTATGGTCTTCCTCCAGAAAGCTTTTGCAGGTACATTCGCTTCGATTTGAGCCACTTTCCACGAACCCGGGAAGCGATTAAACAGCTCGTATGCAGCGGATTGTCCGACTTTCAGCCGTCTATAATTTTTCAGCACAAAAAATTCAGCCATCCAATAAATCTTCTCATGCCTATCATTGATGCCGAGCTCTCTCACAAGTGCAAAGCCTGCCAGCTTGTCATCCACTTTGATGAAGAAAGGGAATCTCCCCTCTTCCGTCCAATAATGATCGAAGTATTTATACTCATACAACCCTTGAGGATTGAGATCATCTTCCGGAAAAAACTCGCTAAAATCGTATCGGTATAGCTCCAATATATTACGCAGAATGGATTTCTGCTCGTATTCAACCTTTTGAATTGCGATTATCATGCGCCGTCTACTCTCCTTATATTGTCTGTTCAAACTCCATTTCCCGAGATCAATGAATGATTCCCTCATCTATATAAGTGATTTCGTTTCCGTCAAACAGCTTAATAAATGCGTTATTGTAAAATGGCAGCAAGGCAGCCACTTTCTCGATCTCGCAGCCTGCTAAATCTCAACGATATAGTAACCGAAAGCATTTATAATTTTAGTATTTTTATATTGATGAATTCTTTCATTTCTTCCATAGTTTAAATGTTGATGACCATGAAGGAATAATTTCGGATGATATTGATTGATAAATGAAAGGAAGCACTCAAACCCTCTGTGACACAGATCCTCACCATCACCGATTTTGTAAGCCGGCGCGTGAGTAACCAGAATATCGACGCCTTTGGTCCACCATAGCTTTGCCTTCAGCTTCAAAATTCTCCATTTCATTTGTTTCTCCGTGTACTGAAATTCACCTGGACTGTAACGATAACTGCCGCCAAGCCCCAGTATACGTACTCCCTTAAAAGTAACGATCCGGTCTTCAATACTTTCGCACCCTTCAGGTGGAGACTGCTTGTAGGTAGAATCATGATTACCGTGAACATAAAATAATGGCGCGTGAATCATACTGACGAGAAAAGACAAATAGTCCGCTTTTAGATCCCCGCATGAAAGGATGATGCTAATGTCTTGAAACCGCTTGGGATCAAAATGATCCCAGATATAGTTGGACTCTTCATCGGAGACAACCAAGATCCTAATCCTATCTCCTCCGGCCAGATCTTTAGTACAATCGCGTAAGTTTTCTCCCAGTATATCAGCTATAGGAAAAACTGGAAATAAAAAAGGCTGCAGCCGTCCTTCAAGACGTTGCAACCTTTCCATGTTCCCATCACTAGTGTTATTTAACTGCTGTATCCGGCAGCAATACCGTCATGGTAGTCCCGCTTCCGGGTTTGCTGCTCGCTGTGACCGTGCCGCCGTGCATCTCGACGATACGCTTCACAATGGATAAACCAAGTCCGCTCCCGCCCCCCATACGGCTGCGCGCTTTATCCGCCTTGAAGAACCGCTCAAAGATATGAGGCAGATCCTCTTCAGAGATTCCCACTCCGTTATCCGAAATACAGACGCTTGCTCCGCCGCTTGTCCTCTTGACTTCAACGGAAATACTTCCGCCCTCAGGCGTGAACTTCATGCTGTTCGCGAGCACATTGGTCCACACTTGCGACAATAGCTCTTCATCCCCGTTGTAAGTGACATCTTCGTCCAAATTCACATCCATGAGCAAATCTTTTTCCGTCCAAATCGGCTCGCAGGCCAGTATGGCAGAGCGCAGCTGCTGATCAAGCCGGAAGGGCTTCATTCGCATCGGCTGCTGATCGGCCTCCAATGTGGTAAGCTTCAGCAAGTTATCGCTCAACCTGGAGAGTCGCACACTCTCCGTTTCAATGATGCCGGCGTAGTGCTGACGCTGTTCTTCTTCTAAATTCGTTTGCTGCAACACGCGCGCGAAGCCCCGAATGGATGTCAGCGGAGATTGGATTTCATGCGACACGTTTGAGATAAACGTTTGCCGCATCTGCTCCATCTGACTCAGCTCCGCTGCCATATCATTAATGCTGTGGGCTAGCTCACTGAATTCACCGCGCATTTGCTTCGGCAATTCAATCGTGACGGAGAAATCCCCTTTCGACATGCGGCGAATCGCCGAGATATAGATATTGAATCCTTCCCGGTGCCTCCATGGCCGGCCAATGACGAACAACACAATAAACAAGAGAAGAAAGCCGAGGAACACGGTAAACACCTGCTCCAAGAATCCGGCATATATACTAGGTACGATCCGTTCGGCGAACAGGGCATAGCGCTTTCCGCCGATATCAACAGGCATCCCCACTAACGCGAGACCTTTACCGACCAAATTACCCCGCTCCACATCTTCGACGCTTCCACCGCCGAGCACTTTAGCCGTATGCTCTTGCTCCACCGCCGTTGCGACTTCTTTGCCGCAATCACGCAATTCTCCGACACGCTGCTCGCGACCAGCGGCATCGATCACTATAAACCGATAGCCCTTGCTATTCGAAAGCGACTTCAAGCCGCCGATCCATTCCGATACATTTTCTCGATTAGCAAGGGTAATTGTGATTAGATCCACCTCATGAAGCAGCGCCGATGTAACCGCGGAGTGATTCCGCTTTTCTTTCGTAAAAGAAACGATGGTGTAAGCAGCCGTATAGCTCGTATAAATTGCGAGATTCATGAGCAGAACACCTGCTAAACCAAAGAGAAACCTCTTCCATTTCGGCATCCCTATACCTCCAGCCGATAGCCAAGGCCACGAATGGTCTGAATGCGAAACCGGCTCTGTTCCTCAGGAAACTTCTCGCGAAGACGCTTAATATGAACATCCACCGTTCGCTCATCGCCTTCGTAATCGTAACCCCAGAGCTGTTCAATCAACTGCTCACGGGAGAAGGTTTTACCCGGGTAGCTTGCTAATTTGAACAACAGTTCAAATTCCTTCATTGGCAGGGTCATGGTCGAATCTTCAACCGTCACCGAATAGGTTGACCGATTCAATACAACGCCGCCGGCTTGCACCGTTTGCGAGGTCGCAATGCGATACCGCTTCAGCAGCGCCTTCACCCGAGCCACCAGCTCAAGCGGCTCGAACGGTTTAACGAGATAGTCGTCTGCGCCAAGCTCGAACCCTTTTACCTTCTGGCTGGTCTCTCCTTTTGCCGTTAGCATAAGGACAGGCAGCTCCATTCCGTCGCGAATCTCCTTGCACAGCTCCCAGCCATCCATGTTCGGCATCATCACATCCAGAATGACTAGTTGAACCTGCGTGGATTCAAGAACCGCGAGCGCTTCCCTTCCGTCGCCCGCTTCCACAATCTCAAAGCCTTCTGCAGCAAGCAGCAGCGATATCAGTTCACGAATATGGGGATCGTCATCTACAATAAGCAGTTTGGTCATGGTGATCATCTCCGGTCTATAAATTACTCTTTCCTGCGCTTATTATAAGGCCGCTCCATGAACAAAATATGAACAGCTATCGCTCATTCTCGAAAGCACGCAGGACGCTCCCGTTCTGATGGGATTCTCCCAGCAAACGATACAGCTCTGCTGCCACAGCTGCGGTCGAACGCAGTTTCCCTTGCTCATAGCTAGTTTGAAAAAAGCTTTGCAGCGGAAAATCCGCCTTATCCCGTCCCCGGGCAACGTTCTGCATCTGTGTATCGGTCATACCGGGGTCAAAAGCGAACACGAGAACCGGATTCGTCTCATCCCGCTGCTCATCGGCAATACACCGTGTCAGCATATTGAGGGCCGCCTTGCCGCTGCAGTACATACTCATGGAAGGTGCCGAATATTCAGCAAGTCCGGATGTCACATTAATAATCGTTTTGCGGCGAAGTGTCGTTAACGCTCGGGTATGGTGAATAAATCGGCTGCAGAGCAGCATAGGTGCTAACAGGCTTGTCTGTATATGCGCCGCCATTTCCGAAGCATTGATTGCATCAATCGGCTTTAACGGCTCCAGCATTGCGGCGTTATTGATGAGCAGCAGTTCGCTAACTTCAGCGTCCTCGCGAATGGTCAGTAACAAACGCTCTATCGTTTGCTCAAGTTCTTCAGCATTCGCCAAATCACAAGGCATGTAAGTGAATTCGTCGCGTCCTGCGAGCAGGATTGATTTCGAACGTGATAAACCAAAAACTTCATATCCGGCAGATAACAGCTCAAGCGCCAAACTTTCCCCAATTCCGCGTGACGTACCCGTTACGATTGCAACTGATTTTCCCCTGTTCATAGCAGTCGCCCTCCCTGGTATCATTTTCCTCTATTGTAGCGATCTATGGATGAACTTCGCAACCTGCCTGCCCTCACGACACAAAAGCGACCTGCAAGCACAACGCTCACAGATCGCTCTTATATTCCATGGTATTCATCCTGCGTATACAGATCGCGCTGAGCCCAATATCGATTCCGTAAAGGATAGCGATGCCCACCGTGTACCGGACTAGGTCGATGGCAAGAAAGCCTTGTCCCAGCACCAAACCGCCGATTACAGTTGAGCGAATCGCATGAATCCAATCCGCCTGATACAGTTGACTTAATTCCACTGCCATGCAGAATAGAAAGCTGATACCGGCTGCTAACGAAGCACGCTGATGCACCCAGCAAGCGCGGAATCCAACATAAATCATGCCTGCCCAAAGCGCATCGCCCGCGTGATCGGCAACAATCTTAGGAAGATGGTCTCCGTAGTGCCTGACAGATAAGCCAAGCACAATGAGCACCAGCGCTGCTACGAAATATAGGATACGACGTCTCATCCGAAGCCCCTAACTACCTTCATCATAATCGGTCTTAGTAAGGCAAATCATCCTTGTTCGTGTTCGCCTTTTCTTTCTTCCGTCCAACCACTTCAAGCACTTCCAGCAGATCCGGCGGCTGCAGCAATTCAACCGGCGACATGCTGCGGTCGAATTGGAACGCGTCCCCTTCGATGAGCGCAATATAACGGCCGTTATAGGTTGCAAAATGAATCGATTGCCCGAACTCGGCAAGCGGTCCTTTCACCGAAACTTCGCCAAGCTTAAACGCAACGCTTAGGTTAGGCTGCTGCTCAACCAGGCGCTCAGCCGCGGCTACCACTCGCTCCTGATCCCAAGACTGCTGCAGCTCCCTTTTCTCGCTGGCCGCCCATACTTCGAACTGATTCTCTTCTTGCTGGCGCTCTTCGCCCACATGGCCCTGCCATTTATCTTCCATATACTCATGAACCATCGTCAGCATATGCTCACTCATCAGTTCAGGCATCGCTTTCTCGTAGCTGACAAACCGCAGAAAATCCTCGAAATACCGGGCATGCGACGCTTGATGAATCTTCAGCTCCCACGGCTCCAGCATGCCATCCTCCGGCATAAACGGATACTGGATGGATTTCATATTACGCGCGCTGATGGCCATCTCGACATGCGAAATCAGGTTATGTTCATCGGTAATACGGGCGATTTTCGGCTCAAAATCGCATTTCAACACGAAGATTAGCGGCTCATCCGTATGACGGTTCGGCGTGGCATGTACAACGAGTAAAGCACCACCGCGTACAGCAGCCGCTTCCATATAGAGGCGAACGAGCTCGTCGGCGAAGCCATGGAACTCTGAAGCTGATTCGGATGCGCGCAGCCGCTGGAAAGTATTATAATTCGGGTTGCTGTCCAGCTCGTAGCCGGGCTCCACGATAAAACGGCCGATTTTGGTCGGCGCGCCTTCGGTACTCGGATGACGCTCTGCCTTACGTTTGCAGATACGCGTGAACTCCCCGTCTAGGAAGGCTTTCAGCTCGCTCTCGGCGTAATCATAACGATCCAAGGTTTGAAAATGTTTAAACGTCTTCGCGGCGCTGTTGTCGCCACCTTCACCTTGTATAACAAAAAACGATAAATACTCGACGATAAAATCCATTCGGTATGTAAACTCCTTTGGCTGAAATAATCTGCGAAGTGGTCAAGCTGACACTCAAGTCATTAGCATAGCATAATTCGCCTCAGGCTGTCCTGCCGGGAATCAAGTTCGGAATATTTAGAACGGATACTTCGCGTTACATTCCGCAATCGTAGTCCGTACAAACTGCTGCACCTCTTGTGCACGCTCCAGATCCGTGTTGAACAACGTCCCCCCGGTACCTCCGCTGCGGATTTGAACAGCCTCCCGTATAACGCGATGCCACCGATTCGATTCCTGCTGCAGCAGGTATTGCCCCGCTTCGAGCTTCGTAATTATGCTGCTGTGCTCCAGGGTGTAGACAATTCTGGCTAGCGTCAGCACCGCGAATTCAATCCATTCTTCATCCATATAGAGCTCTGCGCGGTCGGCTTTCCCCGCCCAGTAGACGTTCAAATTATAGTTCATCGCCGCACGTATTTCATCCCAATCCACGACGATGCCCAGCTTCTCTGCTTCAGGTCCAAACACCGCAATGCCATGATTGCTCAAAATCCATGCCGATGTGGCATCAACATAACCGGTATGAAGACTCTTCTTCCCGCCATGAGTCAGTCTGGGAAACGTCTCCCCTGCCGGTTCCGCATTCTTGCTCAGATGTGCCAAGCTCGTATACAGCCCTTCAACCGCCAGATGAAACGGATGCCGAGCATGTAATTCCTCATGGATGGCGGCAATTTTCGCATTGTCTTCCTCGTCGATGACCGCTTGATTCAACACGACAATGAAGTCTATATCGCTCTTCATGCTCTGATAACCGCCCAGGGCGATCGAGCCTTGAAGATAAAGCCCATGCACGAGATGCGGCACATGCAAACGAAGCAACCGGCCAAAATCGTCCATCAACGGAATTAATTCATCTGGAATCATGGATTTGTTCATGGTTCACCCATCCCTTCCTCTAAGACTTGCCGTGTAGGAGCTTCCCTCCACATACTATCGGTATCTCACCCCGGCAAAAAGAGAAAAGTTGAATTATTTTCTTTCTTATTTTGAAAATGGGGTGGGAGTGGGCGGTCACCAGAGGTGCTTGAGCTGCTTGTAGCGATCGGCTAGTTGGGTGGGGGCCGGGTTTTCCGGCTCTCGGCCAGGGCAGGTGGCGGCATCGCGGTTCTTTCAGGGCTGAGAGTCGGGTTTTGAGACTCTCGGCTCATTTTTGCGGCGGTTTTGCCGGTGAGAGTTCCATTTTGGAACTATCACTATGCGTTGACGGCAAAATCGCATCGCTTTCAGGGCTGAGAGTGCGATTTTCGAACTCTCGGCTCTCTATTGCGGCGGTTTTGCTGGTGAGAGTTCCATTTTGGAACTCTCAGCCTGCGTGGGGAATGAAGTCATGGCACTTTTTATGCCGAGAGTCGGGTTTTCCGACTCTCAGCTCTTTTTATTGTCGGTTTTGCAGCTGGAAGTCGGATTTTCCGATTCTCGGCCTGTGCTGACGACGAACCCCCATTAATTTTAACATTGTAGGTGTTGCTAGCGTATCAACCGCTCTCGAAGTGACACAATCACCGAAATCCAACTAACCTCGCCTTTTCTCGAAGCTGTAAGCGGATATTCCGCTACCGAAGTGACACAATCACCGAAATCCAACTAACCTCGCCTTTCCTCAGAGCTATAAGCGGCTATTCCGCTATCGACTCCAAGTCGCAAGCGATTGTTACTCCTTAAGCGGATACTCCGCTCTCGATTGTACCTGTGAGGCTAGTTAGTTTAGTGGTTCGCAGAGAGTCCCATTTTCCCCCGCTTAGCCTCAGCCCTCCCCTCCACAAAAGAAAAGAGCCGCCCCCATCATCAACTGATGATACATGGGACAGCCCTGACACAATCACTATAGAGCAGCTACCGGCTCGGAAACCAAAGAAGTCAACTCGCCGCAATAGAGCAGCTTCAGCTTATGCAACGCACGGGTGCAAGCTACATAAAGCAGCTTCGCATCATTGCTGCCGAAGCTGTCACCATCCGCGTCCGCGATCAGCACGGCGTCGAACTCGAGACCTTTTGACAAATACGCAGGCACGACGGTCAATCCTCCGCCATAAGCATCCTGCTTACTCTGCACGAGCGAGGCTGCGATGCCTGCTTCCGCAAGTTTACCGGCAATCTCCTCGCAGGAGCGCGCCGTTCTGCCGAGTACGGCCATCGTCCGGTAATGGCCGGATTTCTGCCATTCCTTCACGGTTTCAACAACCATCACGAGGCGCTTCTCATCGGTGGAAGCGTTCGCCACTTCCACCATTTCGCCGCTCCGGAACACGGGTACAGCCGGCTTCACGCCGGTCCCCATCGCCCCGAGAACAAGGTTCGCGAAATCGATGATTTCCATCGTGGACCGATAACTCCGGTCGAGCTCGAAGTAGCCCGTATCATCCTCCGGCAGCAGCGAAATCAGCTCCTTCCAGCTATGAATACCGGCATAGCCGTGAATCCCTTGCTGCAAGTCGCCAAGCACCGTCATCGACGGCTGACGCTGACACTGCTTCAGCGCTTCAAGCTGGAACGGCGAATAATCCTGCGCCTCATCGATGACGATGTGATCATACGGCGAATGCTCGAAGCCGAACAGCCGCAGCTGAATATATACAAGCGGCGCCAAATCCTCTGGCTGAACAAGCTTCGTCTTCAGCGCTTTGATCGTCGCGGCCGTGCTTTTGGCGGGCAACAGCTCTTGAACAGCCGGCTCACGCAGCAAAGAGCTGTACAACTGAGATGCCGTATACGAAGGAATTTTCTTCGCATAGGCATTCAGCTTCGTCCCCAGCTGCGACTTCAGCTTGCTGTCGGTCAGTCTGCGCGTCTTCCATTCGGACTCCAGCCAGCGCTTGAGCCGGCTAACCAGCCGGTTGCGCCGCTTCATATAAGGCTCGCTTGCATCGTCCGTTGAGAGCCACTCGACGATCATCGCCGGCGTTACCTTCCAGCCGGGCATCGGCTCGAAGGACTGCTCCGGGATTAGCGACGCTTCAGTCAGCGCCAGCTTCTCGTCAACCAACTTCTTGAAGGCGAGACTACCTTTCACTCGGCTTGGCGCATGCTCCATTTCTTCGCGCGTCCTCGGTTGCTCAAACCAATAAACAAAGGGATCATAGGCTTCATCCAGACGAACCTCGTGCTGCAGCTGCTCCTGCGCCCAATCGGCAAAAGTAGTCTGCAGAATATCTCCGACACCCAGCTCCGGCAAAACGCCGGAAATATAATCAAGGAACATTCGGTTCGGAGCGAAAATAACCATGCGCTCTGCCCGGATAGCACCTGCATAACGATAAAGCAGATAAGCCAGTCTGTGCAGCGCAACGGTCGTTTTTCCACTACCCGCAACCCCTTGAATGAAAACAGCTTTATTTTTATCTGTACGAATGATGCGATCCTGCTCCTGCTGAATCGTCGAGACGATATCGCGCAGCTTATTGTCCTTGCTCTCACCTAGCCGATAAAGCAGAAACTCATCGATCACGGACTCTTCTTCCTGTCCCCGCACATAGCTGTCGACAACCCGCTCCAGCTTTCCATCCCGGATCATCAGGTTGCGTTTAAGATGCACCGTGCCTTCAACATCGCCATCCGGCGATTCGTACGTTACGGGCGCTTCCCCGCCGCTAAAGGCATAGAACAAACTGGCCACAGGCGCGCGCCAGTCGACGACTAACACTTCATTCGACTTCTCATGGGCAACGCCGGCTTTTCCAATATAGAGCGGCTTCGGTGCAGGATGCACCATCTCTTGAAAATCAATTCGGCCAAAATAAGGCTCTCGCTCGGCCACCTCCAGCCGTTGCTGCCGCTGTTCGCGCTGCAGCTCCAACATTTGCTCGGTGAAATCATTGCCGGTGTAGCGCGGTCCGATTTCGCGAAGCTGTTTGCGAATTTGCACCAGTACTTCGTCTACGCGCGCAGCCTCTTCTTGAAAGGCACTTTGAACGGTCATGTCAGTTACCTCCCTCTGCGACTGCAAGCCGCTTTTGCAGCGTAAAAACAGCTCTCACTGCCCGTGCCCGATAGGCTTATCAGGAGGCGGCGAAAGCCGCATTCGCATGCGGCTTGGTCTGATAATATGTGATAATAGCTAAGGCTCCAGGGCGGAGCACGAGTGACCAATATAGCATAACCGAACCACCCGAGTCAATCCATCCCATTTTAGACAAGATACGACTATTACAGCACAGTTCGAAGCAGCCAAATTGCAAGGATAATATGCAAAATAAGCAACAGCGGCAGCCCGACAGAAAACGAAGGATGCTTCGTCTTATGACGGAACATACGCATGGCTAGGAATCCGCCGAGTGCTCCGCCAATGGCGCTCATTCCGAGCAATCGGCGTTCAGGGATGCGATGTCTGCGGTCGCGGACGGAGCGTGTTTTGTCAATCCGCATTAAAGCAAACACGTACGCATTGATAATGATGATATACGCTAGAACGAGCTTGTCCAGTAAAGTCAGTGTCATTTAGCAGACCTCCTTAATTCTTGGGGCGTTGCTTCGCGCGGTTAGTCGGTTCTGCCTCCAGCGGATTATCCGGCCAGTAATGTTTTGGATAACGGCCTTTCAAATCCTTTTTGATTTCAAAATAAGCATGCTGCCAAAAGCTCGCCAGATCCTGCGTCACCTGCACAGGACGCTGTGCCGGAGAAAGCAGATGAATCGTCAAGGGCAGCTTCCCTCCGGCAATGCGAGGAGTTTGCTGCAGTCCAAACAATTCCTGCAATCGAACGGCGACAAAAGGGGCTGCCGGATCGCTGTAATCGACCGGAATACGCGAACCGCTCGGCACCGTAATATGCGTTGGCACCTCATGATCGAGCTCCGAACGCTCCTGCCAAGTGAGCAGCGATTCCAATACAGCCACCATAGACAGCCGCGACAGATCATTTCGACTTCTCATACCGCCAATGTAAGGAGAAAGCCATTCCGACAACGTAGCAACCAAAGCCTCACTCGAAACATCAGGCCAACTGCTATTGTGGGTATGCATGAGTGCAATCCGCGCTTGCAGCTGACGAGCCTGCTTCGACCAAGGCAGCAGCTCCAAACCTTGCTCAGCGATACCGCTAAGCAGCGCTTCTGCAACAAGTGCAGGCTCAGCATCGGTGAGCTGCGTTTCCTTGAGAATCAGCGCGCCAAGCCGCAGCCTGCGCCGAGCTCGCACCGACTCCGTCTGGCGATTCCATTTCACTTCCGTTTCCGTCTCGATCTGATCGGCAAAATCATGCTCAATCTCCACTATCGTAATCGGCGCCGCCAGCTGGATGCGGCTGTCACTTCCGCTGTCCTCCAGTTCCGCCGCTGCCAAATAAGCTGAGCTCGATAACGGCTGCAGCTCTTGAATGGCTGCACCTCGGCCGCTGCGGAGCAGATAACGGCCGTCGCTGCGTCGCTGCGCTATGCGGTCGGGATACGCCAGCGCAATCAGCAACCCGCAGCTGTCGCCGGACTGCGGCGCTGCATCATGAATGCCTGCTGCGCGCATCCATTCCCTCGCCTCCGCTGCGATGCGTTTCACCGCTGCATCGTCCGGCTGTTCGCCCGCGGCCCGCCCGTGCAGTGCATCAAGGCGCAGCCGCATGTCGATGCTGCGCGATTGGCGCAGCAAATCACGGTCGCTCAGCAGCGCCGCGAGCTCGCATGCGAGGCGGCCAAGGCCGAGCTTCTTGGCCTGCAGCACCATATGCGCTAGCCGCGGATGCATGCCAAGCTCCGCCATTTCTCGCCCATGGGCGGTCGGCTTCCCATCGGCATCGATAGCTTCAAGCTCGCGCAGCAGCTCCGTCGCTTGCGCATACGCGGCTGCCGGCGGCTTCGTGAGCCAAGCTAAATCCTCGCCCGGATCTGCGATTCCCCAGATCGCCAGCTCAAGGGCCAGCGGCGCGAGGTCAGCGCCGAGCAGCTCCGGATCGCTCTGAGGCTGCAGCTGAACATGCATCTGCTCCGTCCACAGACGGTAACAGTATCCGGGCGCTTCCCGGCCGGCACGACCGCGCCGTTGATCCGCGGAAGCGACAGAGACGGGAACCGTCTCCAATCTCGCCATCCCCGTACGTGCCGAGAATCGCGGTACGCGGCTTAGTCCGGCGTCCACCACGATACGGACGCCGCGCACGGTGACGCTGGATTCCGCAATCGAGGTGGCGAGGACGATTTTGCGCATGCCCGGCGCAGAAGGCGGCGCAACGGCTCGATCCTGCGCCTCAGGCGACAGCGCGCCATAGAGCGGCATAATGGAGAGGTGCTCCGCTCCAGGCAGTGAAGATACCGATTGCGCAGCGCGCAGCAGCCCTTCGACACGCCTAATTTCACCGGCTCCCGGCAGAAATACAAGCGCATCCCCCTTATGCTGACGCATCGCCTCAATAACAGTCCGCGCCACTGCATCTTCGATTCTGCCGGATACTGGCTTTGCAGCATAGAAAGTTTCAACCGGATAAGCGCGTCCCTCGCTCACAAGCATCGGTGAGTCGCCAAGCAATGCGGCAACAGGCTCTGCTTCAAGCGTCGCTGACATGACAAGCAACCGCAGCTCTTCTCGCAGGACAGACTGCGTTTGCAGGCAAAGCGCCAGCCCCAGGTCTCCATGCAAATGCCGCTCATGGAACTCATCGAAGATAACGAGACCGACGCCTTCAAGCGCAGGATCGTTTTGCAGCATTCGCGTCAAAACGCCTTCCGTGATGACCTCGATAACGGTATTCGGTCCGACCTTGGTATCCATCCGTACGCGATACCCGACCGTTCCTCCCACTTGTTCCCCTAACGCAGAAGCCATGTAACGAGCGGCGGATCGAGCCGCCAATCGGCGCGGCTCCAGCATAAGAATCCGCTGACCTTGAAGCCACGGCTCATCCAGCAGCGCGAGCGGTACACGTGTCGTCTTGCCCGCGCCGGGCGACGCTACGAGCACGGCGGAAGACCGCTCTACCAGCACTTGCCGCAGCTCAGGCAGAAGCCCGTCAATCGGAAGCGTTTCATCAGCGCGAAACGTTCGAACCGTTCGATTGTTGTTACGTTCGTTCATGATTAATTCCCCTGTCTCACAATCTCATATGTCCTATTATAGGGACTTACTGCTTTCACCGTCAAAATTCAGAACCCAGGAACAAGGCCTGTGCTTCCCTTTCGGACTTATAGAGCCGCTTACAGATTGCTTGCCACTAAACACGCCTATAACGAAAAAACCGCCAGAGAACAACTCTCTGACGGCCATATCAAATGCTATCGCGTTCCGAATCTTATCCAAGCTGGACCAGCGATTGCTTGGGCTTCTCATACCATTCCTTTAAAATGTACTCCGCCTTTTTGCCATAAATATCAAAGCCAACATTCGATTGAGCCTCTTCCCTGTCGTACAGCTTCACGCTCCAATCCCACCAGAAGAAACCGGCAAACCATGGTTCGTCCCAGAACACCTTTAAGACCGAGCTGTAGAAATTCGCCTGCTCTTCTTCGCTTACGGGCAGCTCGGTATGCGTGAAATCCCAAGGCATCGTCGCGCAGCCAAGCGCGCTCCGGCAGCCGATTTCCATGAAGATAACCGGCTTGCCGAATTTTGCGTGAAGCGAGGCCATCTTCTCGCGCACCGGCAGCCAGTTAGCAATCATTTCCTCTTCGCTGCCACCAGGGTTATTCGCGACCGGATAATAAGCGCTCGTACCAATGAAGTCCACTTGGTCGAACCATTTAATCCGTTCTTCCGACCCATGGTTAGCGTTATAGACGATCGGCCCGTCATAGATGCCCCGGATTCGCGCGATCAGCTGCATCCAATGCTCAAGCTTGGCTTCGGTCTTCACCATTTCGCAGCCGATGCAGAACATCTCGCACCCTAGTTCTTGTGCGAGCTCCGCATAGTGGCTAAGAAAATTGCCATAAGATTGGAACCATGCATCCCAGTAAGGCTCAGCGCCGGATTCCTCCGGGAAGCCGATATGTGCGCGCCAGATCCCGTCCTTGGAGTTGACGACGGGCTTTAAGCATACTTTCAATCCCAACGCCTTGGCTTCTTTTACGGTGTGCTCGATATCCCGATCGGTCATCGTCAACCCGTAATCGAACGGGATTTCTGTAGCGTACACGTTATTTTGCATCGTATAAAACGATAAGGCGATCCATTCGCTGCCTGTCTCGCTCAGCTTGCGGAGAGAATCAACCGCATAAGGCTGCCTGTAAGAGCCTCGGGAACTATTCCATCCATACGTCATCCCTTTGATGAACAATTCGGTCGGCAACGCTTCTTCTCTCCTTTTCGTAGTATTCTCGCACTCACAATGGTTAGCTTCTCAGATCGGGAAGCTCCTCGCGCGTCAGCGTGAACGGGTGATTGTAGAATTTCCGAAGCATCTCCCAGTCGGTAAACTGCTCGGAATTCACGAAATCGCCATACCATGTACAGTTCCACGCCCATAGCGCTCCGTCCGCAAGCATGCTGTCAGGATCAGGCAGCGGCCCGTTTTCCGAGAGGGTGATAAGTTTGGCTTCCTTGGTATAATCGACTGCCTGATCGAATCTCTTAGCGTGCGAAACGTAGTTGCGCTCGGGGACGTAAACGTCCTCGCCAATGATGTCGACGTATTCATCACCGGGATACCAGTCTTTATGCTGTCCGTTCCAAACCCAAATCAGGTTATGGAGCCCGTGCATATGAGTCATGCGTTCGACCATGAGCTTCCACAGCCGGATGCACGGCTGCGGACCTCTCGCCCCCCACCAAAACCAGCCGCCGGATGCTTCGTGAAGCGGCCTCCACAGTACGGGTACGCCGGCGTCCCGGAGCTTGGCCAGCAAGCCCGAAATGGCATCGATATCGCGCAGCAGCAGCTGATACTCCTCGGATTCGGGATTCTCCATCGCTGCTGCCAAATCGAATGTCGTCGCCGACGTATAAAAGCCGCGATGCCATCCGTTGTCGGGCGGTTGATCAATGAGGCCCTTCGGCGCGTTCCAGTGCCAGCAGAAGGTGACGATGCCGCCATCTTCCCACCATTTGAGCGCAAGCTCCGTGTCCGTCCCAACCGCGCCTCGCTCCAAGCGCGAAGGGGAATCGTTCATGAAATCGAATCCGCCGACAGCCGGATATTTGCCTGTTTCGCGATGGATGACATCCATCTCGGGCGTCGTGATAACGCCTATCTGCTGTCCCGTCAACATTTTGCGTCCGTAGGTATCGCATAAATAAGACATCAGCCGTTTGGCGCAATCATCAGCGTTCGGATTAATTAGTTTCGGCTGCACCTGAAACCGATTGTGATCTCCAGCGATAGCTGACATACTCCGCCTCCCCATGATTGATCGTCATGCCATTAGTTCCGAGTTATCGTAAACGCCAAATCGGTTTGAGAGGTATCAGGAGAGGCGAGAATAAGCTTGCCTTCCACTGCCTCTAAACGACTATCGCCAAGCGAGACGCCTGTCCATGGATCATACCAAGACAAGGTGTACATGCCAGTCGGCCAATTCGGCAGCGTAACGGATTTGCCTCCGGCTCCGCCGTTCTCCTCGAGCAGCCAGCCATAGGATTGGCGTTCTCCTTGCATCGCCCAAGCTTGCACCTGACTACCTTTACTTGCTTCCGAACTAGTAACGGGTACGCGCTTCTCGCGAAAATCAATACCCTTAGTAAACGCGGCAAAATGCTTCATATGCAGAAACATCTCGTCGCTGACTTGTCCGAAATCCCACCAGAACGGCGAGGAAGCCAAGCCGCTTGCCAGCGAAATCCAGATCGCTTGATGATAGTTCAACGTATCGGTCACATTGCCAGTTTCGCCGATCATAAGCGGCTTCTCATAGCTGTCCCACCGTTTACGTATGTCCTGGGCATAGGCTTTGTAACTCAGATTGTAGTAGTTTTCCCGATCGGCAAGATCCAGCGTCCGATAGCCATAATCCCAATAATCCTGGCGATTCCCCGCCATAGAGCCCATCGTCGGATGCCCGTACGGATCATGCTCTCTGAAATAGCTGTGCACCTTCGCCGTCCAAGCATCGGTATCTGCAGTGCTGCCGTGCACCCAGCCGTCCGTGCCGTTAATCTCGCATACCAAATCCCATATGCCGATTGCGCTGCTATATCCCCAGCGGGCAATGATATACCGGTAGAGATGCTCCTGATACACCCACATCTCTTGGCTCGAGAAGAAATCCTTCGCTTCGCCGAGCTCCGCGTAACCGCTCTTCTCCCACGCTTTCGGCCACCCGTCCAAGGTGTCAGCCAGAGAGTCATGCGGCCAAATGACGAAGTTCATGTGCAGCTCCCGCTGTTCGAACGATTCGATCAAATCATCGATTCGTCTTGCTTTCAGCGGGTCGATCTTCTCGACTCCGAACGTGGAGGATTGCAGCTGATTGGTACCGCCGCCATTACCGGCGCTGTCATAATTGCCGTTCCAATAGGTAATGAGGTTGCCTCCGTTCGCCGCGATCTTATCGAGATTGACGTCGGTAATTCCCCACGGATAGGCTACGCCTACCCCGTAGAAGGAAGAGCCGTCCTTATACTCGAGATACCGCTTATTATCGTCCGACACTTGAATCCATCCGCGACGCTTGGTAGGGGCCGCCTCGAACGAGCCTAGTGGGCCTTCAGTCGCAGCTCCAGCTGCTAAGGCATGCAGCTGATAGCTCCACTTGCCGGCTTCATCCGGCGAGAACCGGACCTTCCAGGCAAATCCGGTACCGTCATAGAAGCCGTTAACCGACCACTTCTTCCCGCTTGGCGAAGTCAAGTCCATGGACAGATCAATCTCACGCGGATCGTACGGATTCTTATAATCGGCGTCCATCTCCAGCGTGAGCTCGAATTTCGTATAGAGCTCGATTGCATCTGCATTCGCAACAACATTTCGTATGACCGGCACTTTCGCCGCTGGCACCGCACCTGGCGCCGTCCCAGCATTAGCTGCTGATGACGACTCCTTCTGCGACTGCGTCGTGACTGCATCAGGAGCCGATCCCGACTCCTTCCGCGTCTGCCCGACGTGATTTGCGGGGCTTTTACCCGCTGTCAGCGCCATAAAGCCGACGGCTGCCAACACGAGTAAACTTCCGCCTGCGAAGAGGGCTAGTTTGCGATTGATCATGCGTGATGTCTCCTCTCGCGCCTCCGGTTAACCAACGACGCCTGTCCGCTCGACGCTCTCTACAAAGAATCGTTGAACAAACAGATACATGACTACAAGGGGAGCGATTGCCAGAAGAATACCTGTATCCACGATCATAGATACCAGATTCGGATCGACCTTCACGTTCGAGCCGGCTCCGACGCCTAGAATGCCGGGCAAATATTGGTTGGCGTCAGCCGGCAAGGATGCAACCTTGATAGCCATGAGATTGCTTTGGCTCATAAAGAGCGAGCTGTAGAAGGTATCGTTATACTGCCATACGAAAGCGAACAGCGTGACCGTGATCAAAGGAGGAACCGCATTTGGCAGCATGATCGTAAAGAACGTCCGGAAGCCTCCCGCTCCGTCGATGAGCGCCGCTTCCTCAATTTCCGCCGGCATGCCGCGGAAAAATTGACGGAATATATAAATGTACAAACCCGACTTCAAGCCGTTGGCAAGAGCGGCCGTTATCAGGGAGGGACCATACGTATTCAGCATGTTGATGCCCTCTTTGCCTGTAAACAGATTCACCAAGCCCATGATGTCAAAGTTGCGGAAGTGCAAATACATCGGCACCATAAGCGTGCTTGAAGGAATGAGAATCGTTAGAATAACGAGCGTGAACAGAATATTGCGTCCCGGAAATGTGAACCTCGCGAAGCCATAGCCTGCAAGGGCGCAAGACGCCGCTTGCAGTGCCGTCGTCGAGACGACGAACAGCAGCGTATTCTTCAGCAGCGGCCAGTAATTCAGCACATTCAATGCGAGATGTAAATTCTCCGTCGTGAAATGAACGGGAATCATATAGATCGTCGGATTGTAAATATCGGTCTTATCTTTGATAGCGACCGAAAACTGCTGAAGGAGCGGATAGATGATGACGAATGAGATGCCGATAATCAGAATGTAACGAAAAATCGACCACAGCAGCTCGATCGATTTGTTCTTCGCCTTCTGCATCCTCAAGACTACGATCTCGTTCTCCATAAGCGAACCTTTCAAGCTGTTCTCCTCCCTTCTGCTTCAGTTATAGTAGAACACTTTCCTGGAAACCAGAATGCCGACGACTATGAGAATCAAACTGATGACGATGGTGTAGATCCAGGACATCGCTGCGCTCAGACCGAAATTTTGCGCTTGGAATGCCGTGGTGTAGATCGTTCTCGTTAGCTGGCTTTCCGTAAAGGAGTCGATGATCGTATAGATGATGTTAGTTAGAATAAGCGGACTTACCATAGGGAACGTAATCTTCCAGAAGGTCTCGTAAGGCGTTGCCCCTTCCATCTTGGCAACCTCATACATCGTGACAGGTACAGACTGAAGCGCCGCTAGAAAAATAAGAATTTGGACGCCGGAGCTGCTTATGATCTCATAGATCCGCTGTACGGCATCGATGATATATTCGATGAAAAGGGTCGGCATGCCCGCATCGGAAAGCATAAAAGCAAGCATAAGCGGGTCGAAGCCGTTCTGTGCAAGACCTAATTCCTGCGCGACCTCGGAGCTGCCCGTCAACTGAATCAATCCGGAGGATTGAGCTGCGGCTACGGCGCCTGAAGCGAGAATGACCGGGAGAAAGAATATCGCTCTCGCGATCGACCTGCCTCTAAACTTCGAGTTGAGCATGACAGCAGTAAATAAGCTGAAGAACAGGATCATTGGCACGTTCCAAGCCATTTCCGTTAACGATTCGGTAAGGATCCGGTTATAGTTGGGATCAACCGAGAGCGCATCGGTAAAGTTCTTCAGTCCGATGAAGTCCAGCGAATACCCGCCCGGAGCCACCTTCAGCTCGCTGAAGCTGAATCGGATGGATTGAACCAGCGGCGTCGCGAACAGGAACACGAAGCCAAGCAGCCAAGGCGTAATAAACGCGACTCCGAGAAATGCACGCTTTTGCGACAAGGTTAATCGTCTGAGGTTCACGAATTATCACCGCCTACCGAGAAATTTTTGGCTGCGATTTGAATGCCATTGACCGTAACCGGCTTTTCCGTGTAGTTCACATAAACGGAGGTACCGTTGTCATAGCGCACTTGCACGACGCCGGGTTGAAGCTGGACATGTTCTGCAATCGTTCTGTTCTGCAAACCGGCGAGGGCATCGTTTACTTTGCCGTATAGACTGGAAGCGGCTTTGAGCCAATCGGTATAATGCGTCGAGAAAAACGATTCGTATGCTGTCAATTTCAGCTTGGACGACGATTCATAGGACCAGAAGAAATGCGGCGCGGCTCCATACTCTAGCGAACGCAGCAAATGGTAGGTCAAATCTTGATTGTCATCCAGATTAACGGCAGAGCCGGCATAATTCTTGTACCCGTGTATGACCATTTCGTAGAATGGAATTTCCTGATCGGTAATGCCAAAACCGCTGGAGGCCATCGGTACGTCGATCAGCCCATCCGCATATTTCAGCGCGTAGGCGTTTCCGCCGGTCAGCAGCATATTAGGAAAGCTCTTGTCCAGTTTGCCTAGCTGCTCCGTAACGATGTTCTTCGCGACATCTCGGAATATGACGCGGCTAACCCGGTAATCGGCCTGCAGCAAGTCTCCCATATCCCGGAGCGAAACGGCATCGATTCCGTAGCCGTCATAACTGTCGATGAATTGGTCAACGAAGTAAGGCAGCTTGGCCGGAGAAAGCAAGTAAAAGGAGCCAAGCGAAAGGTCCATCGCGTTGAACGCGCGATTGATTGGCGCAAGCATCGCTTGCTCGCGCGTTACGAAGCGCGCCGCATCCGAGGCCGGCTTAAAGTTGCGATTCTCGCGAAGCACATGCTGAAACGCGACATCCGGATATAAACGGCCGCCCATCGCTTCAAGCTTCTCGGACAGCTGCTTCAGCTCGGTCCTGCTGCCAAGTTCGCTGTCCAATTTGACGTTCTTCGCGATTTTGTGATCGACGCCTTCATTGAACCAGCCGACATAGCGCATTTGGATGTTGGAAACGCCGGCAGCCTCCAGCTGCTCGGCCATGTGTCCGGCTTGTTCGATCGTCGTCATCGGCATGAGCCCTTTATACGGAATGCCGAGGAACGACTTTTGTTTGTCCACGGCCCCCAGCACATCGAGGTAGAACGGCAGCCCGCCTTGCGATTCATTCGGCTGCAGCACTTTATCCTGTACCAGCTTTTCTCGATAGCGTTTTGCCATGCCGGAGTAATTCGCCTCGTCGCCGGATAAGAAGCTGTAGCGGACCTGAAGATCGCCTTTGAAGGAATCCTCGGTCAGAAGCTGAATCTCGTCTACCTTATTGCCTTTATAGATTTCGAGCTCATCCTCCCCGCGGATGGCGAAGCTCGCGTACGCATAGTTGTACGAATTTTTGCGGCCGCTAATATCGGCGTTGATGCTGGCGATACCTTCGCCTTTCTCGATCGTGGCGAACCAGGCGTCGTCACCGGATTTCATGCCGAATACCGGGAGGCGTGCGGCTTCGGACAGCTGCCCTCGGCGACGGGAGTTGTTGTTCTCGTCTTCGCCGTAGACGCGCTGGGCATAGACCTCTTCTTTGGTCTTGCCGTTGTTCAGCTCGATCAAGCTTCCGGAGCCATCCGGCACAAGCATGTAGCCTTTCGCATCGGAACCGGCAGCGCCGAAGAAGTCGAGCAGCTCCACCGTGCGGATTTGATAGCCTTTGCTTTCCTGAATGTCTTGAACAGGCACGCGAACCGTCAGCTCATCGCCGGCGAGCCGGTACTCGATCGGAACCGTAAAGTTCGGACGGCTCGCTCCGCTTTCGACAGCCAAGCCGTTCTCTTGATTGTCGGCAGCCAAATCCTCTGCCGTATAACCCGCTTTCGCAAAAGCATCCAGCATTCTGCTGAGCACGAGCGCTCTGGATACTGCCGTATCAAGCCGCTCCAGCACCTCCGGATTGTTCTCGAGCGGGAAATACCGGTTGCCTACGTATTTCGCCGTCGCTTCATCAAGCTTGCTGTAGACCTTCTCTTCCATGCGCTTCTTGCTGATTCTCTTCGGCAGCGCATCGATGCCGAGCGACGTGTCCCCGATCGTATACGTAAGCAGGATGCCGTTCTCGATGCCCTCGGCCTTGAACTGCTTGCGTGCGATACTATCCGTAAAGTTCGTTATCGATCCAAGCGTTCCGATCGAATCCCTATAATTGATCGTGATCTGGGCGGCCAGCCGATCCTTCTCGAAAGGCGACGCTTTAGCGTCCGAACCCAAATCCTCCGGATTGCTCCGCCATACTTTGCCGCTGATTCGGTTAAGCACCGCGATCTCGGTCGTGTCCGGATTGAAATACAGCGCCAGCGTATCCGATTGGGCCGCTAGCTTCATGCCCGGAACGGCAGGCGAGCGATCCGGCAAATACTTGAGCTCTGAGGCCGCGGCCGGCTTATCGTCCGGCTGCATATAGGTACGTACCTCGATCGCAGGCGCTCCTTTAGTAGACTGGTAATAGGCGAGAGCCGAGATACCCGCTATCCCGATACAAGCCAGCGCCGCATACCATTTCATTCGGTTATTCAAGGGTGCGGCCTCCTTTACGTACGGAATATGATTTCGCGATATACATCATAAACGAACCAATATATTTGCAGCCCCAGGCTGAACGCCAGCGTACCGAGGAATACGACGAATCCCATCGCGATCACGGTCAGCGCCAGCGTGAGAATCGCTTTAGCCGGCGTATATTGATGGACCGTCATAATGCCAATGAACAGCAGAAGGAGGAACCAGATGGTCGCCACGCTGTTTACCAGCCAATAGAAGGGCGTCTCCTCCTGCGTCATGAACCGGCTTATAAACGTGATCGGCAGATTGAGCAGCACC
Source organism: Paenibacillus sp. J22R98 (assembly GCF_059383835.1). Taxonomy (NCBI): domain Bacteria; kingdom Bacillati; phylum Bacillota; class Bacilli; order Caryophanales; family Paenibacillaceae; genus Paenibacillus; species Paenibacillus sp. J22R98. Next base: position 594,978 of record NZ_JBXENW010000003.1, on the reverse strand, counting down.
ATTGGCAGCAGCGCATAGCCGGTTGCCATAATGATATCCTTGAATTTGCCTTCGCCCTCCATCAGCGTCGTGATGGACCAGTTCGCTATGCAGAAAAGGAAGAACGGCAGCACCGTGAACTGCAAATCATCCAGACTGTTTAACGATCTCGGATCCACGAAATTGACGAGAAAGCCCGCGAATTGCTTCTGCAGGATGAGCGTCAGCACAAGCAGCAGGAGAATGGCCAAGGAAACGTTGACCTTCCCTTTGCTCTCGTATTTCATGTCCCAGAATCCGTCGAACGGATGCAAGATGAGATGGAGCGGAAACTTAATATAATCCTGCTTCACGTTTCACAGTCCTCCTTCTTATAGCGTTCCTGACGATGCGGAACGCGACGAATGCGGCTACGAGCGAGATCAGCACCGTCATGAATGGTCCGAAGTTGTCCTTCATCACTTCTCGGCGATAGCGTTTGTAAGCGACGGAGTAGTTTTTACGGCTCATGCCGAGCTTAAAGTATTCCATGGCCTCTTCGTTCTTCTTCTCCATGAGCAGCGATTTGCCGATGCCCAGGTAAGCAATCTCGTAGTTCGTATTCAGATGCAGCACTTGGCTCCATATCTTGACGGCCTCGTCATCGTTGCCGCTGTAATGCTGAATCGTTGCTTGACGGACCAGGCTGCCGAATTCCGTGGGACGGAAGACCGCGATATTGTTCTTGCCCCGGTCGAGCACGGCGAGCTTATCGCCGATCCGTTCCACGGCGACCGGCGTATTAAATACGCCAAGCTGGTTGCCCCTGTCGCCGAAAGCATAGAGCAAGTCGCCTTCGTCATTGTACGTGAACAGACGCGCGCGATTCGAATCCAGCGCTACGTACATGCCGCCGTCAAGCACCTTAATGTCGGTAAGCTTCGAAGGTCCCGAATTATTGCCGAACCTCCGGAAGCGGATATCCCCTTTGACCGGCCAGTAGCCAAACCGTTTGAGCACGTCTTGGCCGGACGGATTAAGCCGTTTGATCGTTTCATCCGACGTGTTATCGATGGCGGTCGCATAGACGAACCCTTTGCCGTCAATATCGACGCTAGCGAATTCGGTAGGGATGAACAGCTCCATCTGCTGCTTCTGCGCTTTCGTGGACAAGGATCTCCAGAGCCGCTCCCACAGGCTTGGCGATACGCTGATCGTACCGACGTAGCCCATGAACAGACTCTTGTCATCGAACTGCATGATGCCTTCGAAGACGCCGCGGGCAACTACGAATAATCGGTCTGCGCTGTCAACCGTTACCTTAAGCGGCACGAACTTGAAGTCTTTCGGCAAAATATCCGACTTCGGGCTTTCGACGATCTTGATCAACTTGCCGTCGTTCGAGAGCACGACGACCCGATTGTGCTCCGTATCGGCGACGTAGATTTCATTCTTCTCCGAGACGAACAGCCCTTCCGGCGCCGCGAAGCCATCTTCCTTGCCGTTATTGTCGAACTTGGCAATGATCTGCTTGACGTTTAATTGATTGTCAACGATGACCACGCGCGCATTGCCGCTGTCCAGGATGTACATGGTGCCGTCTTGCGTCACATACATGTCGTTAGGCTGATTGAATTCGCCGACTCCCAAACTGCTTCCGGTAATCGCGCTGTCCGGCAAGTATGGGGCGGGCAGCGGCACGGCATCCCCGTAGAAATCGTAATTGTAAGCTTCATAAGGCGCAGCTGCCGAGGCTGGCGGCGGCGGTACAACGATCGTCATCACCAGCGCTATTATCGCGGCAAGCAGGAGCACTCTCTTTCTTTGCACGCTTCCACCCCCTCTAGTCCTTCATGCCGGACGTCGTCATCGTTTCGATAATGCGGCTCTGCGAGAATATGAACAGGGCAATCGGTACGCTCATGAGAATCAATGCGACAGCCGAGCCGACGCCTGCACGGGCGATCCCGCCGAAAATAATTTGATTGGACGCATAGTGCAGCGTTTTCAGCTGTTCGCTGTAGATGAACCCGTTGCCATCCGTCCCCCAAAGCATTTGGAACAAGAGAATGACGAGCGTGAGCCAAGCCGGCTTCACGTTCGGCATGACGATTTGCCAGAAAATCCGGTATTCGTTCGCCCCGTCGATCTTCGCCGATTCAAGAAGCGCGTCCGGAATTTGCTCCATGAACTGCTTCATCAAGTAGAGGCCGAGCGAGAACGCGAAGGCTGGCACGATGACCGCCCAGTACGTGTCTATTAATCCGATCCAGGACATGACCATATAGTTCGGAATTGCCGTAACCTGCGGCGTAAACATCAGCGACAGTACGACGATCGTAAAGATGATCTTGCTGCCTGGAAAACGATGCTTCGCTAACGGATAGGCTGCGGCGGAAGCCAGCAAGACGTGCCCGACTACTCCCATCCCGGTAATGAAGAACGTATTGAAAATATAGCGCGAAAACGGGACCCACGATTGACCGAGCAGCGTCATCAAATCAATGAAATTGCTCGTGGTCGGATGTCTGACAAACAAGGTCGGCGGGAACAAGAAAATTTCGTCCAGCGGCTTGAACGCCGCATTAATGGCATAAACGAGCGGCAGCGCCATAAAAGAAGCAACGAGAGCCAGAAATACCGTAAGCCAGAACGTTCCGACGAAGGAACGGTTTACGCGTTTTTTGCGAAGCGTTAGCGCAAGCTTCATGCGGTTAATTCCCCACCTTCCTGAGAAGTCGTTGAACCGCCAAATTCGCGCCAAGCATCAGAAGGAACAAGACGGTCGCGATCGCGGAAGCGTAACCCATTTCGAATCGGATCGTACCGAAATCGATCAGATGCGTGACGATCGTTTCCGCGGCATAGTTCACGCTCGGGAAGCCTGCCAAGTAGATGGAAACGTCCGCGATGGCGAGTGACGCCGTTATCTGGATGACGGCGCCGAACATCAGCTGAGGCTTCATCGACGGCAACGTAATATACCATAACTCTTGCCAACGGTTCTTGACGCCATCGACGGCGCCTGCTTCATAGAGCGTCTTATCGACGGTCTGCAATCCAGCGATGAAGGCAAGGAAGCCGGTACCCAAGCTGAGCCATAATTGAACGAGGATGACGATCGGCATAATGTACTTTTCCGTCTTCAGCCAAAGAATCGGGTCCAGGATCACCCCCATCTTAATCAAGAAACCGTTCGCGATGCCGTAACGGTCGCCCGAGAAGATCATCTGCCACAGGAAATACACGTTTCCCGAGATCGACGGCGCATAGAACACGAGCGTCATGAATGCGCGCAGCTTCGGCCGCAGATCATTAATGAGCCATGCAAACACGAAGCAGGCGATGTAGCTGAGTGGTCCCGTAATAACCGCGAAGAGGATCGTGTTCTTGACCGCGATTAGGAACACGTCGTCCTCCAGAAATAAGCGGCCATAATTTTGCCAGCCGATAAAACGCGGAAATTCAAGCATATTGAAGTAAGTGAAACTAATAACGATTGACATAATGACAGGCAGCACTGTAAATACGGCAAAGAGCAGCAAATAAGGCGACATCAAGATATAAGAATGCTTATGCCCCTTCATGATCTCCCATTTGACAGCCCACCAGCTCGGAGTTCTCGTCGGCGTTTTTCCTGCCATAGTCGTTGTTCGTTGATTCGGGATATCGATATTTGACATTTGGACTTCTCCTTTATTCCGGCAGGCCGAATTCTTTGCGTTTCGCGCGAATTTCATCTTGGATATACTGCGCGTAATCGAGGATCGCTTCGCGCGCCTCCGTATTCGCACCGACGACGACTTTCAAGAATGCGTTCTGCAAATGCCGTCCGGTGAAGTAACCGCCCGGAACCTCCGGAATGCCGCGGACCCACTCGAATTCCTCTTTCAAGCTGTCATAATCGGCCACTGGCCAAGGCAAGCTGTCAAGCGCTTTGACGTTCGCGGTCGGATAGCGGGCGGATGCGCCCATAAGCGCCTCCATCTCGCGGCCGTACTTCGTCTGCGCATCCTCGCCGGTCCACCATTTCATAAACTGCCATGCGGCGTCCTTATCCTTCGCCTCATTAAGCATCAGCGTGCCGCTGCCGTTGCTCGGCGTATCTCTGCGGATCGTGCCGTCCGGCTGTTTCGTACCCGGAATCGGAACGAAACCCCACATGCCGCGAATTTCCGGCGCGAATACAGACAGCTGGTTGTACGTCGTGTAATCGACGATACCGATCGGCATTTCACCTGTTCTGAAGCGGTTCGCGAAATCGAATTCGCGCTCGAGCTTATAATCGCTGTAGAGGTCGGTCCAGGTTTTGAACGTTTCGACCCCGATTCTGGAATCCAAATCAGACTCTTTGCCTTCATTCCGGTAAAATTGCCCGCCATTCTGCATGAGCAGGGTAGCAAAGATGGCATTGGGAGGAATGTTCTGGCCTGGAATAGGCACGGAGGTCGCCGGAGTCGTAATCGGCATGCCAAGCTGCATCCGGTTCTTGTTCAGCACTGCGAGCAGCTTATACATATCGTCCCAAGTCTGAGGCACTTCAAGGCCCAACTCTTTCAGAACGTCCTTCCGATAAAAAAGCATATTGAAGGTTTGGGTTTCCGGCAGCGCATACACGCCCTTCTGATAGGTGAATGGCACTAATGCGCTTGGGCGGAACCAATTAGCTACTTCCTGGTAATCCGGGAATTGCGACAGATCTGCCGCAGCTTTGCGCATCGCGTAATTCACCGGAATATCGTTGCTGATTTGCATCGCGACATCCGGCCCTTGGCCTGCAAGCGTAGCCGGCAGCAGCGTATTCATTTGCACCAACTTCAGATTCACGTTAATGCCGGTCTCCGGCGTGAAGGTTTCGTCGATCATCGCTTTCAGCGTATTCGCCTGGTCGCGCCCGCTTCCGATCCACACGGTAATGGAACGCGGATTCTTCTCATCGGACGCATTGCCGATCTGGTTGTAATCAATGAAGAAGGAATACGCGAACGTTGTGATCTCATGGCTAAGTCTCGTAAAAAAACCGTCACCGGCGGAAGGAAGTTTCTTATTTGGCGAAGCGACATAGATTTCATCGATTTGCAGCGGCATTTCGAGCGCCTTCTGCAGCCAAGTGCCCAGACCGCCCGTGTTGCTCTTGTAAGCGGCAAGGCGGCGCGGAATCGTGTCCGGATTATCGATAAGCTCACCAAGCTGCAGCGCCATCGTCTTGAGAAGCGCTTCGGAATCGCTGCTTCCGCCCGACAGTCTCTTCAATTCTTTGCTGACGGCTGTCAGTCTTTCTTCCTCCGACTTGAACGTCTTCAACAGGTTCGGAACCTGCTCGTCCACGCGGTAGTCGCGGAACTTATCCGGCGATGCGCCCGTAATCATAATGACTTTGCGGTACATCTCGTTGAGATTGAACAAGCTGTCTTTCACTTCGCGGATGAGCGGCGCAAATTCGCCGAGCGTGTCTTCAAGGCGGATGATATTCTTGCCTTTCTTTAGCTCGAACAAATACGGCTCGTCTCCTCCCATGACGTCGATGCGGTATCCGCTCTTATAGCGGAACGGAATTTGCTCCGCTTCCCGGAAGGGCACTTCTCCGTTAACGTACAGCGTGCGCGTCGAGTAGATGCCGCGGACGAATTGCTGTTTGGCTTTAAAGGCGATCTTGTATAATCCTGCTTCCGGAGCGTCAATTGCCCATTCAATCCACTGTCCGGGCATTCGCCAATTGTAGCCGCCGATCGTATTCACCCGAATGAGCTCCGGACTATACGGCTGTACGGCTGCGCTGGCTCGTTCGGTTTGCGGATAGAGCGTCGGAGAAGACTTGGCGCGCGCATTCTCGGCTTGAACCGTAATGAGCTGGCCGTCTGTTTCCTTCAAGCCCTCCTGCTTGTATCGCTTAACGGTTTCTTCATATAGCGCGGGATGTTTGTCTTGATACAAGCGCAGCTGCCGAATGACCATCGGCTCGCGTTGCGATACGAATGAGAGCGTGTGCGTTCCGGCGGTCAAGTAGAACCGGAAAGGATCCGCGTAGTAGCCGTTCGAATCCTTGAGCAGCAATTCGCGCCATTCGGGCCGCTCAAACTGCTGCGGGCGCAGGTCGTTTCCGCGGTTATCCCGCTTCACCTGATCCAGCTCATTGTCCCAAATGCGGTCGAATTGCAAATAACCCGCTTCCTCGAACGGCAGCTCTCCGTCGATCAACAATGAACGCTCGATGCTGGAGCTTTTTCCTTTGATAGGATAGTACTTTACCGAGATATTGTAGAAGCCCGCTTCCGGGACATTCACCGTCCAGTCGACTTGCCCTTGTTCGCCGGTCTTGAGCGAAGTACCGCCCATCCCCTCGTAATTGTCGAGCTTCTCGATGTCATCGCCTTCCGCCTTCGCATAATCGGAAGCATGGATGATCACTTCGCGATCAGGGAACCCGGCACTTTCATTCTTGGCCAGGTACGACGTGTAATCGCCTCGTTCTTGCTGCAGCGAGGTCCACGAACCGCTGACGAACGTCGACTTCCCGCCAGCACCGCTAACGTTGTCTGCCCCAAGCTGGGACCAGAGCACAATTAGTCCGGCCGCTCCGATGATGCCGATCAACCATAAAGTCAACTTCTTCTTTCGAACAGTTCCTTTCAATGTCAGCCCTCCTATGCGGCGACTTGATCTGCGGCCAACCTCATATTTTTTCACCTAACGAACTAACTGGACAGTTAGGTTGTTATGATCGCATGATAGGTTGAAGTAGCATCCGGGAATTGGTGAAACAAAAGGGGCTGTACCGATTTGTCGGCAGCCCCTCTACTTAGTTGCCAATCCTGCTCCAATCAGCTTATTTCAGCTTATCCAACGCAGCTTGGCCGTTTGTCTTATACTTCTCAAGCGTTGCCGCTACGGATTGATTTTTGACGATAATGTCATCCATGATCGTGAAGAACGGGAAGTCTGCAACGCCTTCTTCAATCGAAAGGCGGCCAGTACCGTTTACGTGCTCGATCGCCATCTTGATGTCAGCTTCGTTCTTGAAGCGAGCCTCAAGCCAGTCTTGACCGAGATACTCTTCTGTCGCAGGGATATCTTGCAATTCTTCGAAAATTTGGTACACGATTTGCGGGTCCTTCGTTCCTTTTGGAATAAAGTAACCATTTTGCGCCGTGTTCGCGAAGGTATATTTTCCGTCGCTTTGCGGACCTGCCGGGTTAGGCACGAGACCAACCTCGAAGGTCAGATCCCCCATGTTCCAGTCATAGTTGATTGACATGGCGACATCGCCGTCTTTGAACGTATTTGTTTCGTTCCAGTCCATTTTATTGCCGGATTTCACTTTCACGACATTCTCCACATTGTAGAGACGGTTAACGAATTCAAGCGCTTCAGACATCTTCGGATCTGTAAAACCTAGCGATAAGTCCGTATCGGCAACGAACAGCGCGCCGTTCGTTACGCCGATGTGGCGAGCCGCGTCAGCTGCCCAGCCTGCGTAGCCCCATGTATCTTTCTTGCCGTCGTTGTTGGAGTCGGTCGTTGCTTGCTTCGCGATTTCCATGAACTTCTCCCAAGTCCATTCGCCGTTGTTGTACAGATCCTGCGGATCCTGCAAGCCAAGCTTCTTGATTAGATCGCGGTTATAGTACAGGCCCACTGCCGAAATGCCAGGCGTGTTGAACGAATATTCCGTTCCGCCGATTGCCGGCAGCTTCTGAACGTGCTTCTGTTCTTTGTTGATGTCGTTATCAGCCGTTGTGAAGTCCGTAAGCGGAAGTACCAAGCCTTGTTTAATTGGCGCGATCGAGCGTTTGAACTCCATCATCGAAATGTCGGCCATAGGCTCGCCTGCAAGCACTGCGGTCGTGAACTTGTCCATGTATTGATCGAACGGAATGTTCACGAATTCGAGCTTCATGTTATATTTTTCTTCGAGTTCTGCAATCTTCGCCAAGGAGGCTTTCTCGCCGGCCGTTTCACCTTTTGGCTTGCCATCCCACCACATGGAGATTTTGATTGTGCGGCCGCCTAAATCGATGGCTTCAGCCACAGGCTCGTTCGCTGCGTTATTTTCTTCGGTTGCGGCATTGTTTGAGGCAGGTTCGGTCGTTGTGTTGGTTGCAGTGTTGCTTTCGGTTGTGTTTGAGACATTGCTGCTGTTATTGCTGTTGCCTCCTCCGCACGCGCTTAGAGTAAGCATTAACGAGACAGACAGGATTGTAAGTGCTTTCATTTTTCTCATTGCAAAACAACCTCCTATTTGTTTGTCTTGCCGCACTTCGGAGCACAAGCCAATCCGCCTCCGAACCGCCTTTCTTTACCAGATTCCCCAAAGTAAACGTTTACATTTCATCGTTTAATGTTATCTCACCACCACCGTTAGGCTAACATTTCCAAAAGCACATGCCAAGCATAGCATCACCTGCCAAAAACAGTCAATTAAATTTTGGTTAAAATAACAAATAAAATTCTCGAATGTTTTTAAAGTGTTATGTAATTGTTATTTTGTTAGGTATTTATGCATACCTAACGGCATATAAAAAGCCCGCCGGAACGCGCTTCGACGCATTCAGATGGGCCTTAAGGATTCCATATATCAATTCACATAACGGATTCCATGCTCGTAATGGGATGAGCATAGGCATCTCGAATAATGATATCGCCGTAAATCAATTTTTTCTCATAGGACGAGCTCGGATTAAGGATCCGCCACAGGATCTGATCGACAGCTCTCATTCCAAGCAATTCCTTGTTCACATTAACCGTTGCAAGAATCGGATAATTGTCGCAGGTGTTGTCGTAGCCGGTAACGGCGCATTGTTCCGGAACCTGGATCTGCAGCTTATTCAGCTCTTCGATCAAATACCTTGCATTCACGTCGTGCGCGCAGACGAATACCTCAGGCAGCTCTCCCAGCTTGATCTTGGAGAATAAGAGATACATATCTTGAGCGTCGGGACCGATCAACTGCGGGTCTTGATTCAATTCGATCTGATAGCTTTCCAACGTCGTGCGGAAGGCAAGCCATCTCTCGAAATAGCTAGGCGCATCATTGATGCTCCCAACGTATTGGAACTTCCGGTAGCCCTTGCTTATTAATTTCGTCATGAGCTCCTGTACACAGCTGAAATTGTCGGAGAATATCGTGTCGCAATGGAGTGCCGGATCACTGTGGTCGATCATCACGACAGGGATATTCATTCGTTTAATATCGAGCAGAATCTGAGTCGAGACAGAGCCGATCGTAATGACGCCCTGGATGGCTTCGGGTTTGAGAAGCGAAAATACATGCTCGCCGGACGGTTCGGTCAGCGTAATGATGTCCATGCCCCGCTGGCTCAATCTCGCGTTGACGCCGTCAAATACAGGACCCCAATACACGGAATCCCGATTCTGATATCGCACGTTCGGAAACAGGACGACAATGGTTCCGCTCCGCTTCATGTCCTCATGCTCGTTCAGCTCTCCCGTAAACCGGGCGGGCTCATTATTTTTGAAATATCCGAGCTGGCCTGCCGCTTTCATGATCATTTCTCTCGTTCGCTCGCTCACGCCATTCTTGCCAGATAGCGCGCGCGACACTGCAAACTTTGAAACGCCCGCAAAATCGGCGATTTCCTGGATTTTCACTTTTCCTCTCATTCGGACCAGTCCATTCTGTGCACAATTTAGGTATCTCAGCCTATTGATCGGTCTTTGAGCGCATTTCGATGAATGAGTCCAAATTTGCCGCTTGTTGTAAACCAATCATAGCAAACAGTTTGTCAAACGTAAATCAGATGTTGCAATTTGTTATGTATTTGTTTGGTCGAATAGCAAAATCTCAACGAAAGTCCCATTTGGACATACAAAGAACGACCTTGCAGTCTTGATAACCGCAGGTCGTCCCTTATCGTTTCTCGATCGCAATGCGTAAACGAGACTCCAATTACACCAAAACCAACATTAGATTAAACAGCAGAATCGATTCTATGATTTCAGACATGGCTCCATAGGTATCTCCGGTCAAACCGCCCAGTTTGCGGGTCAGCCAAATGCCGAGAATCCAACCCGCGGCAACCGCGATACCGCCTTGCAGCAGCAGCGTAACCAACGCCGATTGAAGCCCAGCACTCGGCCATACAAGCCATGAACCTGCCGCCAGCAAAATGGTCACCACCACAGCCCACGCGGCATGACGAAAGCGCACCGCTCGAAACAACGATGCCATCCCCTCGTTTGGCCTTGCGAACGGAAACACTGCCATGGCGAGGACAATCCATAACCTGCTCCAGGCGCAAGCCATCATGATCAGAGGGAAGAGGCAGCGCCAGTCCAGCTCCGATACGTTCATTACAGCCGACAAACTGGAGAATTTAAACAATAACAGCAGCACCGCCGTCAATACGCCCATCGCGCCGACCCTGCTGTCTTTCATAATATCCAGCATCTTCTCGCGGGAGCGGTGGCTCATCACCCCATCCGCGGTATCCATCAGCCCATCTGTATGCAGTCCGCCGCTAAGCGCAATCCAGACCGCGAGCAGAATAACGGCAGACGGCATCGCTGGCACTGCGTCATGAAGCAGCATGCCAGCCAACGCCACAGCACCGCCGATCACTGCACCTACAACGGGATAGTAGATGACGCTTCGCGCAAGTACCTCCGGCGTGAATGGGATCACGACTGGGATCGGAATTCTCGTCAGCAGTTGAAATGCGGTTCCAGCCGCTTGCAGCTGTTCTTTCAGTATTCGGCTAAGCATGCTAATCCTCCCCCAGGTCAAAAGCATGCGCCTTCAAATCAAGCGGGATTCCGGCCACCACTAGCAATGCTTGCTCTGCGCATGCAGCCAGCTTGCGGTTCATTCGCCCCGCCTCGTCGCGAAATTGGCGTCCGAGCGGATAAGCAGGCACGATCCCGCTGCCTACCTCGTTCGTCACTAGCAGAAGCGAACCGGTGTAGCTGGAAACAGCATCAATAAGTCGATTAACCTCCGCTGAGAGTGCACCGGAATCATAGCGGTACGACTCTCCGTCATTCGCATCGAATTCACCTAGTCGAAGCATCTGATTCGTCAACCATAACGTAAGACAATCGACGATAACGGCCGGACGCCCATGGTCATGGTCTCGCCCCTCTCCCGCAACCACCGCTTCCGCCTCGAGCCTTACCAACAGCTCCGCCACATCATAAGGCTCCTCAATCGTTTGCCAAGCAAACCCGGACCGCTCGCGCGAATCCCGATGGTGATCGGTCCGTTCCTTCATCTCCTCATCCCATATCTGAGATGTGGCGACATAGATGCCCCGCTTAGCCAGCTTCTTCGCGTACGCTTCGGCAAAGCCGCTCTTCCCGCTCCGTGCACCGCCGGTAATGAATATCGCCATGTTCTCCCCTACCTCTCGTTCCACCAATTGCTATAGGCAGCTACTCGCGCGAAACACCGGCGCTCTCGAACGTAGCCATTTCCCGCATTATACGAAGTGCCGCATCGACAAAATGGAAACAAAGCACGGCTCCCGTCCCCTCGCCAAGCCGCATTTCCAAATGAATCATCGGCGATAGGCCGATCTGAGCGAGCAGCTTGCGGTGTCCTTGCTCTTGCGAGAGATGTGAGCCGAGCATAAACGCCGCCGATTGCGGTGCAATCGAGGCTGCCACAAGCGCCGCTGCCGAAGAGATAAAACCATCAATGATAACCGGACAGCGATTGGCGGCGGCGCCGAGAATGACGCCGACCAATCCGGCAATCTCAAGTCCGCCTACTTTTGCCAGCGTACCGATCGGATCGCTCGAAGTAGGCGCGTTGCAGGCGAGTGCCCGCTTGACCACATCGACCTTATGCAAACGCCGCTCTTCGTTGATGCCGGTACCAAGTCCAACCGCCTCATCTGCCGTCATGCTGCCGAGCACCGCGCAGAGCGCGGCGCTTGCCGTCGTATTGCCAATCCCCATTTCGCCCGTTGCGAACATGCGATAGCCGTCAGCAGCAAGCTTTTCCGTCAAATGAAAGCCATCTATAATAGCCGCGACCGCTTCATCGCGCGTCATCGCCTGCTCTTTTGTCATGTTCGCAGTGCCCTTACGGGTTTTGCAGGTAAGCAATGACGGATGCTCCAAATCCGCATTCACGCCCATATCCACGCAGAACACATCGGCACCTGCAGCTCTGGCAAGTACGTTCACGCATGCACCGCCTGAGAGAAAATTCAATACCATTTGAGGTGTTACTTCAGCGGGAAAAGCACTAATTCCTTCTTCGCATACACCATGATCACCAGCCATCACAATAACCGCACGCTTCGATAAATCAGCCGTGATTTCGCCGGTTATGCCAGCTATTTGCTTCGCGATTTCCTCCAGCTTTCCCAAGCTGCCGGGCGGTTTCGTCAAATTGTCCAAATGCAGCTGCGCTGCTTCCATATGCTCCACGTATAGTGGCTGAATTCGTTCAATTAACCCCGTTAAATAAATTTCGTTTTTCATGCTAATTCTCCTTTTCCAATGCCCTTTTCAACTAAAATATCGGCTGAACACCGTCATGGAACTGTCCACTCGAAGGGAGCTTCGCAAGGCGAAACCATTGTCATTCACCTCGAACGTATTCCCCTGGTTGCACGCCGGGTTGCAGTAATAGCTGGGGTACGCCGGTATCCGGATGCGGCAGCACGATGGATCTGGCGCCAAATACCGTTAGAATGAGCTCAGGCCGAATGACTTCCGAAGGAGGCCCAAAAGCTTCTATGCCTCCATTATGTAATACGAGCAATTCATCGCAGTAATGCGCAGCCAAATTCAAATCATGCAGTACAGCAATTACTGTAAGTCCCCGCTCGCGCTGCCACTTCTTCACCGTATCCAGCAGCTGGACCTGATAGCCGATATCCAGATAAGTGGTCGGCTCATCGAGAAGCAGCAGCTCCGGCTCCTGCGCCATCACTTTTGCCAAAGCAACGCGCTGACGCTCGCCTCCACTAAGCTGATCGATCCGTCGATGCTGCAGTTCAAGCAGTCCCATGGCTCCAAGTGCATCGTCGACCACATCACCGCTGCCGGAGGTTTCCTCACCCAGCCAATTCTGGTAGGGAAAACGCCCCATCGTGACTACCTCTCGAACCGTAAAACCAACCGCCGGAAGTCCGCCTTGCTGCAGCACGGCGACCCATTTCGCCAGTTCTTTGCGCTTATATGCAGCAACTGCCTGCTCCCTCAACCACACTTCGCCGGAAGTGGGCGGTTCCATTCCTGTTAGCAGCTGGAGCAACGTAGATTTACCGACGCCATTGGGACCGATAATGCCGTACATTCGACCTTCCCGCATCGAGAAACTAATCTCGCGCAGAATTTGCTTGTCCGCAATTATTTTGGATAATCGCCTTGCTTCGATCATGCCTGCGACCCTCCTTGCAGCACCTTGCGCCGATAGAGCAGATAGGCAAAGAACGGTGCACCGATAAGCGCCGTCACCACGCCAAGCGAAATTTCTTTCGGGCTGAGTGCAGTCCGAGCGAGCGTATCCGCCCATAGGAGATAAATTGCACCACCTACGGCAGACAGCGGAATAATCAAGCGATAATCAGGACCGACAAGGAGGCGCAGGAGATGAGGCACAACTAGCCCTACGAATCCTACTACACCGGCAATCGAAACCGCAACAGCCGTCAATAAAGTAGAAACGATAAGAACGATCAGCTTCGTACGCTCAACATTTACACCTAAATGCGCGGCATGTCGCTCACCCAGCACGAATAAATTGAGATGCTGCCCGTAACGAATCATCACCGGCAGCCCGACAATGAGAAACGGTACGATCAACCGGACATGCTCCCAGCTCCGTGCGCTAAGACTGCCCATTAGCCAGAATAAGGCTTCGTTAATAACGCCTTGAGACATCGAAACCATGAACGTCACGAAAGCGCCAAGGAACGCTTGAACGATTACACCGGACAAGATTAGCGTCTCGACGTTAATCGCACCTCTTGCTCGCGAGAGTGCAAATACAATAATGAGTGTAATTATTCCTGTTGTGAACGCGACTAGCGGGACAGTCCATAAACCGATTACCGTCTGATAACCAAATACGATCATAAACGCCGCGCCTACCGAGCACCCTGTTGCGACACCAAGGGTAAACGGATCGGCCAGTGGATTTCGAAGCACACCTTGAAACCCGGAACCGGCAAGCGCCAAACAAGATCCGACAAGCATGGCCAATACGACTCTGGATAATCTCAGCTGAGTCACAATTGCAATATCGCTTGCATCATAGAGACCACTCGGATCTTCCATCCATGGCAGTTGATGAATCAGAATTCCCCAAACGCTCAGCAACGGCAATCTGGATGAGCCGATAGACAAACTGACGACGACGGATACAGCAAGAAGGAGCATCGCTGCTCCTCCATAAACATACAGCTTTTTTCTCATCTTACTTGAACAGATCCGGATGCAGCTTCTTCGCTACCTCCAGCAGCCCATCGGCTAGTCGAGGTCCGACACGGGTCAACGGATCCTGATCAACTTCAAATACTTGCTTATTCTTAACGGCATTAATCGTTGCCCAGCCCGGTCTAGTCTCAATCCCGGTTAGGATTGGATTCTTCTCACCTTCGGCAAGCGTCATGGAAGCATAGATAATCTGATCCGGATTCGATTTCACGACTGACTCGGGATCAATCTCGTACCAGCCCTGCTCGCTTGCAATGTTAACACCGCCGGCGAGAGTAATGAGTTCATCCAGAAACTCTCCTTTACCGACTGTCCAGCCCGGTGCGAATTCCAAGTACACATTCCGTTTCGGAGCATCTTTAACGGCATTAATAACCTGTTCTCTAACTTGCTCCATATGAGCCGTAACCTGTGCGGCTTGATCGTTCTTATCCAAAATTTCACCGATCTGCTTCACCTTCTCCATGACTGCATCATACGTCTTAGGATCTGTTGCAAATACCGGAATTTGAAGCGAACGAAGTTTATCGACAACGGCTTTTCCCATTGTATAGGAGGCGAGCACAAGGTCTGGTTTAAGCGAAACGATTTTCTCAATATCGGCGTCCATGTCGCCGATCTTCGGCAGACTCTCCGCTTCCTTCGGATAGTTGGAGTAATTATCTACCGCAACCAGAGAGGGCCCTGCATCTACAGCATAGACGATTTCCGTCTCACTAGGCAGCAGCGAAACAATACGCGCGGGTGCCGACTGGAACGTGAGCTCCGTACCCGTTACATCCTTCAACGTCAGCGGATATACCGAATGTTGTGCCGCATTATTTGTAGTTTGATTCTGATCAGCCGAGTTGGCGGTATTACTCTCAGTGGCAGCTTGAGTTCCGTTATTTTCCTTCGAACCGCAAGCAGCTGTAATCAACAGCAGCGCGGCCATGGTTATTAGTAATGCGATTTTAGTTAATGGCATTAATTTTGATTTCATTTGATTCATACTCTCCCTATTCTATAATTGCGTACAAGAAGAAACGGCTGTCATTCTAAAATGACACAAAAAAAGCATTTCCGACTTGAGCGTCAGAAATGCTTACGTTCCTTAGAACATCAGCGGGCAATACAAAACTGCCCATCTCCAACACCTCCCTAAGTCCTCGTAGGTAGCGTTCATTCTGAACAGGCAGGTATCCTGACTTGAAGCTTCTGTCATCAACGTCTTCCCAAACGATCCCATCGTTCAGTGACTTCGTATTGATGCATTGTCGACCGCAGATGGACGAGCATACCTCCATCCAATATCGACGCTTCTTACAGTGGCGGGTCCGTGCCGGTATTGCACCGGTCTTCCCTTTTAAGCTAAGCTTGCGCGATTCTTCAAATGCTTGAATCGACGGCATACGCTTAGCACCTGTTCCTAAACTATGAAATTGTGCTTGAGTAAATATACCATCACCTATTTAAGATGTCTATATTTGGCCTCGTTTCCGAAGAAATCGATTCATTTGGCCGTTTAAACGCAATGCATTAAATACGACCGAGACCGAGCTGAGTGCCATAGCTGTTCCGGCCATCCACGGCTCTATGCCGCCCACTGCTGCAAATGGGATCACAATGGAGTTATATAACAGCGCAAAACCTAGATTCTGACGGATATTGCGTACCGTCAGCCTACTGATTTGAAACGCCTCATAGATGCCTGTCAGACGCGAACGAAGCAGTGTCATATGCCCGGCATGAAGCGCTGCTTCCGTACCGCCGCCCATCGCGATGCCGACGTCTGCGGCCGCAAGTGCAGGAGCATCGTTCCAGCCGTCACCGGCCATTGCGATGACTCTATCTTCCGCTTGCAGCTCCCGAATGAGCTCCGCCTTGTGCTCCGGCAGCATGGAGGCATGAACATCTTCCTTTGCAATGCCCGTGATCCTGGCTACGTTCATAGCTGCTGACGGATGATCGCCAGTGGCAAGTAGAATCCGAATCCCCTCGGCTGCCAGCGCGGTCACCGCATCTGTCGAGGAGCGCTTTACTTGATCCGTGAAGGCAAACGCACCTGCGCACTCCCCGTCTATCGCGGCATAAATGACCGTCTCCCCGAGTTCTTCTTTACGATTGACGAAGCTTAACAAAACCCTGTTCATCGTCCAGTTCCGCTCAGCGGCAAAACCTGCATTTCCGATTTCAACCCGCTTACTCTCCACGACAGCCTCAATCCCCTTACCAGGGAACGAATGATATGCCGTTGATTCCGGAATGACTAACCCAGCCCTCTTAGCGGCCGCCTTTATTGCTGATGCGAAAGGATGCTGCGAATCTGCCTCAGCCGATGCCGCTAAGCGCAGCAGCGCACTTGGTGAACCGGACAATGCGGATACTTCCGTTAACGCAGGTTTGCCTTCGGTTAACGTCCCCGTCTTATCCAGCACGATTGTATCTAATTGAGCCAGACGCTCCAGCGCGCCGGCTTCCTTCATTACAATGCCGCGGCGAGCAAGCTTACCGGTAGCCAATACGAGTGAAATCGGCGCTGCCAAGCCAAGTGCGCACGGACAGGCAGCCAGAAGCACAGCCAGCGCGTGAAGCGACGCCTTCCCCCAATTGCCCGGCTCAAGCCAAATTAGCCAGAGAAGCAAGGTAGCTATAGAGAGCAGCATCATGACAGGTACAAAAATAGCCGATAACCGATCTACCCTTCTCCCGATCGAGGACTTCGTCGCTTGAGCTTGGCGCGTCAACGCCGCAATCCGGCTTAACATCGTATCCGGCCCTGTCGCCGTGACTCGAATTCGCAGCTCTTGTCCGCGAACAATTGTACCCGCGTACACTTGATCGCCGGCAGACCGCACAACAAGTGCGCTCTCGCCTGTTAGGAATGATTCATCCATCGTCGAATGTCCTTCGACGATGATGCCATCAGCAGGGAGAGGTTCGTTAACCGCTGCAATAAGGTGATCTCCGATCCTCACTTTGGCGAGAGAAGTTTTCTCCCTGCTGCCACCGCGAATGACGATCGCTTCATTGGTTTGGAGCGCGGCATAGCTGTCGCTTTCCTTCATAACCCGCTCCGATGCGGACGCCTCCAGCAGCTTGCCGAGCAGCACGGCGGTTATGACCACCGCAGACGTTTCAAAATATAACGCTCCCCCGGTCATCATGGAGATATAACTGTACGCGAACGCAGCCGTAGTCCCAATCGCAACGAGTACATCCATATTCGCCGTTCGTTCTCGAAGGGCGTAGAATGCCCCAATGTAAAACGGCATCCCGATAAAGAACTGCACGATTGCTGCAAGCACAAACTGAAGCAGCGGCTCTTGAATAATCAACGGAACCGGAATGGCTTCCAGCCATGCATAATGATGCACCATCGTCCATAGCAGCGGGATCGTGAAGAGCACCGCTACGAAGACGCGCACCTTAAGCGAGTCGAGTTCAGATGTGCCGTCACCATCCTTCCCGTAGAGGAAAGCATGAAATCCAAGCTGTCCGATTCGTTCTATAATGGATGTCGGTGTCGTTTGTTCCGGTGAGAAGGTGATGTAAGCTGATTTGGCCGCATAATGAACGGATACACCGGATACGCCTGCCAGCTTGCCTACAGCCCGTTCGATACGGGTTGCACAGGCTGTGCAGCTCATGCCGTGTATTCGCAAATCAAGCGCTTGGTCTCCGTGTTGCTGCTGCATAAGGAACCTCCTAAATCAAACAAACTAGCTGTCCTACTCTCCACTATATGGCAGGGTTGTTCGACTCATGATATAAACAAAAAAAGCACCTTCGCGCAGCAAGCGCGAAAGTGCTCTCTTGATCCATACGCTATTCCCCGGTAGCCACTTCACCGGGCCAGCTCAGCATACCGCCGAGCACATTAACGACCTCATACCCTTGCGCAGCCAAATAATCACAAGCTTTGCCGCTGCGATTGCCGCTTCTGCAAACCATATACAGCGGTTCCTCGAAATCATTCAATTCCCCTAGTCGTTCGATGAAGACGGAGAGCGGGATGCTCACCGCTTCTTTAATGTGACCGGATTCCCACTCATCAGGTTCCCGAACGTCGATCACGCTCAATTTCTCGCCTTCCCGCAATCGGGTTTCCAGTTCACTTGCTGTTATTTCTCCCATTTCCTGCAATCGCTCCTTAACGCATAATATTCAAACCTATACCTGCATTCTACTCCTCTGGCAGGCCCAATGTCCATCCAGAGAACGACATAAGAAAGAGCAGCTTCCGCTACTTCCCGCGAACGCTGCTCCTTCCATCCATTTCGTTAAATGCGTACCGCTGTCCCGCTTACTGCAACCATAAGCATACCTTCACGTACGACCTCATAATCGATATCGATGCCGACAAGTGCATTTGCGCCAAGCCTTGCAGCTTGACTCTGCATTTCACTAAAAGCAACGTCACGCGCTTCCTTCAGCTTCGTCTCGTAAGCACCTGAGCGTCCTCCGACAATATCGGTAATGCTGGCAAACAAATCACGCATTATGTTTGCACCCATAATCGCTTCCCCGGTTACAACACCAAGGTATTGCTGAATCGGATGTCCTTCAATCGTAGGCGTAGTCGTTACTATCATCGAAATCCCTCCCAATCGGTATAGTGAGTCATACGTAAGAAGTCAGTCCTTGGATTCAAATCATGGATGAAAAAGCAGGCAAGCCATCCACTTTCCCGTCTTCCATAAATTGAATACGAACGACTTTCTCGCTATGCTGCTCAAACCAAATGCGAACGGTCACTTCGAACTTGCGGGAGCCTTTGTTCAGCAGCATGCGAAACGTTTCTGTCATCATGCCCGCTTCCTCCACTTTGCGCCCGACATGCTTATAATCCACGATTTCGGCATGATAGCGGTGCATCGTTTCTTTCATCGCGAGTCTGCCCCACTTTGCGTACGGCGGTTCCGCAGAAACAGGGGTTACGGCACAGAGCAACATCATACAAGTCATCAATAGAATAATTAATGGTCTCATTCTTCCACCTCCATAGTCTAGGCGATGGTAGAATTCCCCAATTCGAGCCCGTTCATGCATGCTTAATCTTATTGTTTCAACTGGAATGCATCTTTGACCACATGCTGGCTTCTTATCAAAATCCGACATGATAGCAGCAGCGCGGCACTCCAGCACCATAGAAATCCATTCCAGAGCGGATCAAAGACTCCCTTAGGCGGATGAATAAACTTATAAGGGATACCGTCTGTGAATAAAGTGTCTCTTAGGTTGGAACCGACTCTGAGCGCAAGAATAGCCGCAACGATTAGTGCAAGTGACACGAGCGCATGCCACAATTTCTGCTTCTTCACGGCCCAATAGAGCAGTGAAGCCACATAGAATCCGAATAATAACGAAGACAATGGTGCCACAACAACGAGACTGACGAAATCATGCCTGTGGATAACCATCGTTTTGAACTTGTAAGTAATCATTGTCGTGGCGAGCATCACTAACCATAAGGCAATTTTCGTGCTTGGAGCTGCGAGCTTTTCTTTAACCGTTGACCGTGTCATGCCTAAGAAGCGAAAGTATCGATACAAGAGCATCAGTCCCGGTATAAACAGCCCCACCAACGAGAAGTCAATCTGCAACTGTGCATATAATGGCTCTCCGTTATGATATTCGCGCAGGAACGAGAACGTCTTGACAAAAATACCGCCTTCATGCGTCCAAGCATCCACAAACATATGGGTCCAATAACCAATGAATAAGGAAATGAGAAACACAATCCACGCGCGCATCGAATCTAACTTCCAGTCCACGCACATGCTTTTGACAAACTGGTCCATTCTCCCGAACGACGGTAGAAACTTCGGCAGCACCGGCTTGATCATGAGATGAAACACGAATGCGAAGGCTAAACATAAGGGCAAACCTTGAACCAGAAAACCTACTATTGAATGTCCAATACTCTCGTAGGGCTCCATGGCTACAAAATACTCCATATCAGGCGACATGCTTCCCAGGATAAGTCCCGTAACGCTTACCCATGTTGGCTTTATTCGTCGTAGCGGAACCGCAAAGAGCGGATGTGCAAATGTAAAAGGCACGGTTAATCCAACCCGCCGAACTTATTCAGCGGCCATAGACGGAATACTGCTCGGCCTTCCACGCTGGATAAGGCGATAGGGCCTAATACGCGGCTGTCTTGACTGTTTTCTCGATTATCGCCCATTACGAATACGGTGTTAGACGGAACGGTGTAGGGCATTCCCAGCCCGTTTGAGAAGGTGAGGCCTTTTATGTACGGCTCATCCAATTGTTTATCATTAAGAATCACATGGCCGTCTCCGGTTATGTTTAGAACATCTCCCGGCAAGCCGATCACGCGTTTAATGAGTCGCTTGTCACTTTCGGGTCCGTTGATGATGACAATGTCCCCCCGATGCGGCGATTCGAACCTGTAGCTGATTTTGTCCTCGATTAGCCGTTGACCTTCAACTAAAGTTTTTTGCATCGAAATATTTCTTACTTCCGTTTGGGCAAATGCGTAGTTCTGAATCAGCAGCGCGGCTACCATCGCCACGCCTAACGTGAGAATCCAGTCCCTTATCTCTCTCGCCCACCGTTTATTAGGTGTAGGTGTAATTTCTGGTTTCTCCATTTCCTTCTCCTTCCTACTCGTACAGTATCGGTTTCGTCGTTCGTTTTCTAGTTAAACTTCCTATAACATATTACGATTTTAACCATCAAATAGTTTCTTTGAAAACAGCATTTTGTAAAAAGCATTGCCCGTCCACACACTGGTAGGATAAAGTTAGGAGATTAATGCAACTTTTAAAGGGAGTGAATTTTCGTTGTCCGCTGAAGCTAAGGCTGCACTTATACCTACTACGCGCTCCGACCATGTTATTTTCATCGTTGTCACTTTATTGTATTGGTCCACGCTTTATGTCTATGTCCCGATCCTTCCACCATTCATGAAAAGCAGCGGGTACGCCGATGTACTGATCGGCATCGTGCTTGGCAGCTACGGCTTCACGCAGATGCTCGTTCGTTTCCCGCTCGGACTCGCTTCCGATAAGCTTCATAAGCGAAAGCCATTCCTGATGCTGGGCATGGTCAGCGGTGCATTAAGCTGTGTATTGTTCACGATTCCCGGCTCCTGGCTGTGGCCGCTAGCGGGACGAATGATGTCAGGCGTTTGCGCCTCTGCATGGGTAGCGTTTACTGTATTGTATGCAGCCTACTATGCCTCCTCCGAAGCAACGAAAGCAATGAGTAATATCAGCTTCATGACCGTCTCCGGCCAATTAATCGGAATGACCTTGAGCGGCTGGCTCGCCGGCGCTTACAGCTGGAATGCTGCTTTTATCGCAGGAATCGGACTCGGCATCGCCGGTTTGCTGCTTTCCTTTGCCGTTAAAGAGCCGCGCGAAGGGGTAGAACGACCGCCGATCTCACTGCAGCATCTGCGTGAAGTCGTTCGGACATCTTCACTCATCCAGGTATCGACGCTGTCTATTCTGGCTCACTGCGTTCTGTTTATCACGATGTTTGGTTTCACGCCATTGAAAGCCACATCCTTAGGGGCATCAAGCAGCCAGCTCACCTTAATCGTCATTGCCTTCATGGTTCCGCATGCTATCGCTTCCTTGCTTACAGGCCGAATTCTGGCACCCCGCTATGGAAGCAGGAATGTTATCGCAATCGGCTTTGCACTTAGTGCAGTGTGCACGATTGCCATTGCTTACTCCCCTTCGCTGGGATGGCTGGCTCTCACACAGGCGCTTAACGGCTTTGCTCAGGGCATGCACCTGCCCTTGCTGCTCGGGCTCGCCATACAGCCGTTTGAGTCCTCTAAACGCGCAACGGCGATGGGTTTCTACCAAGCAGTTTACTCGATCGGCATGTTCGCAGGCCCATTCCTAGCCGGCTTCATTAATGAAGCCTTTGGTCGCGATTACGGATTCTGGCTGGGCGGACTCTTCGCTCTAGCTGCACTGGCCCTCACGCTAATCTGGCGCCGCAGTAACGCGCCACAATCCGCATAACAACAGAAAAACCTGCCGCACTCGACTCGCGCGGCAGGTTTTTCTCATTGCCTCTAACTACATGCACTCTTCCGGATCTTCAACTTGAGCATCTTCGATTGAGATCTTCTCGGCAACTGTGTCGCGAATAACGGAAACGACCGTTTGCAGCAGATAGTTGATATCCGCTTGGCTTTGTTGGAATTCCGTAATGATCGGAATACCATCCAGCTCATCTTGCAGCACTTCGATCTCTTTCTCGATTTTAGCCACCATATCTGCGTTCTTGAACGTTGTCTCGAAAGCAACGATTTCTTTCTGTTTCTTCTTGATTTGCGCAATCAATCCTTGCACGCGCTCATTGCCTTGAATTTGCTTCTCGGCACGTTGGAACTGCTGCACTTCTTCCGAAGTGAAGATCATCGTTGCGAGTTCTTTCGTCTTAGCCATGATATCCGCGCGCACAATAATATCTTCGGTATTGAATTTCGGTACCGTACAACTCGAATCGTGGTCGTGATCGTGGTCATGTTTATGATCGTGTTTCGCTGTTTGCTCTTTTGCCAATGTTTCCAGCTCCTCTAGTTTGTTAAGATACTGCTTCGTGTTTCGTATATGCCATGATAGGCTCTGCTTTGACATACCAAGTTTGAGCCTCGGTCACTCTTGCTTCGATGAACTGGCCGATCCACTCTGCCGGTCCTTCCATATGAACCAGCTTGTTCGTACGCGTACGTCCGGACAATACATGTGCATTGTTCTTACTCTGGCCTTCGATTAACACTTCGACGATCTGCCCAATCGCTGCTTCATTACTTTGACGGCTGAGCTCCGCAATAACGGCGTTCAGTCGCGCGAGCCGCGTTTTCTTCACCGCTTCCGGAATGTTATCTTCCATATCTGCGGCAGGCGTTCCTACACGCGGTGAGTAGATGAAGGTGTAAGCAGAAGCAAACCCGACCTCCCGCATCAGGGAGAGTGTATCTTCGAACTGCTCGTCCGTTTCACCGGGGAACCCTACAATGACGTCTGTAGTCATCGAGACGCCGGGAATCGCACGCTTAATTTTGGCTGCCAAGTCCAAGAACATTTCTCTTGTATATTTACGGCTCATCCGCTTCAGCACCTCTGTGCTGCCGGATTGGACGGGCAGATGGATATGCTCTACAAGATTGCCCCTTGTTGCCAGAACCTCAATCAGATGATCGTCGAAATCGCGCGGGTGACTCGTCGTAAACCGAATGCGCGGCAAATCGATTTTGGCCATATCCGCCATCAAATCGCCGAACCGGTACTCGATATCGTCAAAATCCTTCCCATACGCGTTAACATTCTGTCCGAGCAGTGTAATCTCTTTAAAGCCCTGCCGAGCCAGCTCGCGAACCTCTGCAATTACATCCTCCGGACGTCTGCTGCGTTCTTTACCGCGCGTATAAGGCACGATACAGTACGTACAGAACTTGTCGCAGCCATACATGATGTTCACCCAGCCGCGCATGCCTTCACGCTTCTTAGGCAGGTTCTCGATGATGTCGCCTTCCTTGGACCATACCTCAACGACCATTTCCTTGCTGAACAGCGCATCTTGCAATAAGTAAGGGAGCCTATGAATATTATGTGTGCCGAAAATCAGATCTACGAAGCTATGCTTCTGCATAATTCGGCTGACAACCGATTCTTCCTGGGACATGCAGCCGCATACGCCAAGAATCAATCCCGGCTTCTCCAGCTTCAGATGCTTCAAATGACCCAGCTCGCCGAATACTTTATCCTCCGCATTTTCGCGAACCGCGCAAGTGTTAAGCAGGATGACATCCGCTTGCGTACGGTCATCCGTCGGCATATAGCCCATTTGCTCGAACATGCCCTTCATGACTTCCGTATCGTGCTCGTTCATCTGACAGCCGTAAGTCGTAATATGATAGAGCTTGCCTTTGCCAAGCTGCAGGAGTTCCGGAGGTGTTGCCGATTCATAGTGAACCTGAATGGCTTCCTTCCCTCTACGCTTCTCGTCCTTATAGTTAGGCGCAGCGTTCACCGTTATATCTCGACCGTTAATTCGGTAGGTTGTTTTCCCGTCTTCTTCTCTCAGTACTTTCGCACCTGTGAAGTCGAAATACTTGGAGAAGTCCTTATCGCCGTTCACGGACTTAGCTTGGCCCGCAGCCGCGTCATGCGTCTCCTTACTCACAAACCTTCACGCCCTTCCTCCATACGTGTCCATTCCAATATTATAGCAAACCCGCTGGCGATTATAAAGAAAAATGAACCTTTGTTCAACCTAGCAGGGGGCAGAATGTAACAAAAAAGAGACATTTCACCCACGCGAGTGATTGTCTCTTACAAGCTATCAGCTATAAAAGGTTACCCGATGATCTCGGCTTGATCGCCGGTAGATGCACCTGCTGCATTCGCTTCGTCCGTGTCGATATGCATATCAAGCGCGAACTCCGGTGATACACGGGCGATTACGTTCTCAAGCACAAGGCCGCGTTCGCCTTGCAATCGTACTGTCAAACGCTGCTTATCCGCTATTCCGAAACGCTCGGCATCGCTGGTATGGAAGTGAATATGACGCGCAGCTACGATGACGCCTTCTTCAATTGTAACTTCACCTGCAGGACCCTTAATTGTGATTCCAGCTGAACCGGCGATGTCCCCGGATTCGCGAACCGGCGGATTTATGCCAAGCGTGAATGCATCAGTACGGGAAACTTCCAGCTGCGTACGTTTGCGCACGGGACCTAGAATCCGAACTTTGCCAAAGCTTCCCTTCGGTCCTACAACCTCTACCGTTTCATTAGCTGCGTATTGTCCAGGTTGTGATAGCGGTTTGAAGACGGACAACTCGGCACCTTGTCCGAATAATGCTTCTACATGCTCCTGAGTAAGATGAATATGTCTGGCGGATACGCCAACCGGAACCATTTTCATAGGTTTGTTAACACCCTTCTATCACGCACCAGGCGATAAGAAAGGCATACAGCTCATGAGATGAACTGTATGCCTTCTATATAGGCTGGACGTTGCGATTATTTAAATTCAGCTACCAATTTCTCGAATTGCTCTTGCGACAAGGATAGATCTTGGTTTGCAAGACCTTCCGGCTGGAAGCCGCTCACCATATCCTCATACGATTTACGCTCTTTGTTTTGGTAGATAAGACCTGTAAGCATGCCGTTCGTTTCCATGATTTTGTTCATAGCCGCGATACGGTTCGTTGGATCGTAATCCGAGAATTGATCCAGGTTTACGATATTTTCTTTGAACCAGTCGTACGTGTTCACTTTGTTGAACGTTACGCATGGGCTGAATACGTTGATCAGCGAGAAGCCTTTGTGGTTCAAGCCCGCTTCGATCAAAGCAGTCAGCTGCTTCAGATCGCTGGAGAACGATTGCGCAATAAAAGTAGCGCCAGCCGACATTGCGATTTCAAGCGGCGATAGCGTTGTTTCAATCGAACCCTCTGGAGTCGATTTGGTTTTGAAGCCTTCCGCACTACGCGGCGAAGTTTGACCCTTCGTCAAGCCGTAAATTTGGTTATCCATTACGATGTACGTAAGGTCAACGTTACGGCGGATGGCATGAACGGTATGGCCCATCCCAATTGCGAAGCCGTCACCGTCACCGCCGGAAGCGATAACTGTCAGCTCGCGGTTTGCAAGCTTCACGCCTTGTGCGATTGGCAATGCGCGGCCGTGAATACCGTGAAGACCGTAAGCATTCACATAGCCGGAGATACGGCCGGAACAGCCGATACCCGAAATTACAGCCAAGCCCTCAGGCTCTAGGCCAACGTTAGCAGCGGCCCGCTGAATAGCGGCTTGAACGGAGAAATCTCCGCAGCCTGGGCACCAGTTCGGTTTTACATTATTACGAAACTCTTTAAATGTAGCCATCTCTTAGACCAACTCCTTGCATGCTTTGTGCACTTCGGAAGGCAGGAACGGATTACCGTCGTATTTCAGAACGCTCTTGATTTTGTCCGCGTAACCTGCATGCAATTTCACTTGATCAGCCAGTTGGCCGGTTGCATTGTTCTCAAGCACTACAACCTTCGCAGCGCTTTGCAGGTAAGGCTTCACAAGCTCCGATGGGAACGGGTGAATTTGACGAATCGTAATATGGTTCGTCTTCAGGCCGTCACTTTCCATGCGTTGACGAGCTTCGTCGATCGTACCGCCGGTCGAACCCATACCGATGATAAGCAGATCTGCTTCTTTATGGGGAGCATCTGCGCGAACAGCATCACGGATATACATACCGTCAAGCTTCGTAAGACGTTTATCCATCATCTTCTTACGGTTGATGGCACTTTCCGAAGGACGTCCTGTTTCATCATGCTCAACGCCCGTTACGTGGTGCAAACCGCCTTTGTCGCCCGGAATAACACGCGGGGATACGCCGTCTTCCGTTAGTTCATAACGTTTGAACAGTTCATTCGTTTCAAGCTCGGGCAGGTCACGAACGAGTTTACCGCGATTGATCGGCACTTTATTCAAATCCAGCGCTTCGCAGGATTGCTTACCGAGCGAAAGCTGAAGGTCAGTCATCAGAATAACCGGAACTTGATATTGCTCCGAAAGGTTGAACGATTCAATCGTGTCGTAGAAGCAATCTTCCAGAGAAGCCGGTGCAATAACGATCTTCGGAATTTCACCGTGTGTTCCGTATACCATTGCGTTAAGATCGGATTGCTCTTGTTTCGTTGGTAAACCTGTAGAAGGACCTCCGCGCTGCGTATCTACGATTACGAGCGGCGTTTCTGTCATCCCTGCAAGACCGATCGCTTCCATCATCAACGACAAACCAGGGCCTGCAGAGGCTGTCATCGTACGAACGCCTGCATAGTTTGCACCGATTGCCATCGTTACCGCTGCGATCTCATCTTCGGTTTGAATAACGGTTCCGCCGAATTTAGGAAGTTTCTTGATCAAGTATTCCATAATCTCAGAAGCCGGTGTGATTGGGTATGCCGACATTAAGCGGCAGCCGCCTGCTACGGCGCCAAGGCCGATTGCCTCGTTGCCGATCATGAACAGCTTCTGTTTGCCGTCGGCCGGTTCTAGCTGGAACTCTTCCAGAGGACCGCCAGCCAGCTCTAGTACATAGTCCGAACCTCGTTTAACCGCTTCGATATTCTTCTCAACGATTGCGGCACCTTTACGGCCGAACTCTTCTTCTACTGCTTTATTAAATACATCAACTGGCAGACCAAGAAGCGCCCAAGACGCGCCGGACGCCACCATGTTTTTCATTAGGGAAGTACCCAGATCTTCTGCAATCGAAGTGATCGGTACTGCGAATAGACGTGCATTAATGCCTTCCGGCAGAACAGGATTAAATTTCGCGTCGGCAACGACTACGCCGCCCGCACGCAGTTCATGTGCGTTTAAGTCGATACTCTCTTGGTCAAATGCAACCAAAATGTCCAAATCATCTGAAATGGCAAGCATCGGTTTGGTGCTGATTCTGATTTTATTGTTGGTATGACCGCCTTTGATACGTGAAGAAAAGTGACGGTAACCATACAAGTAGTAACCAAGACGGTTAAGAGCTGTCGAGAAAATACGGTCGGTACTTTCAACGCCTTCCCCTTGTTGTCCCCCGATTTTCCAAGACAATTGACTAATCAAAACGCCCATCTCCTCTTTTGATGAACCTGCAATATTTTCGACATCTTTTAACAAAAATAATAAATTTCTTTCAACAGTCAAATAAATTTTATGACTCAAAGTACTAAAATGCAAGGTGTAAATGCGTTTTCATCACATAGTTCTTTTCGATTATACCCATATCACAGCGAGATGGGAATCCCTTAATCGTTCAGCTAGGTAGATGCTTTACCAGAAAACGTAAAGCATTTCCGGCGAAAAATGCATCCACTCGCTCTTCGGAATATCGCGCAAGCAGGGCATTTTGCAAATTATACAGCTCCCCGGGATGTGCTAAATCTTGTACATGTGACTCGATCCCATCGAAATCCGATCCGAACATGAGCTGCTCTTCTCCGCCAAGCTCACAAATTCGCTCTATGTGACGCAGCACGTCAGCAATTGCGACGGCATGATGAGACGCAACAAATTGCGGCACGAAAGTAATCCCAATCATACCTCCCCGTTCAATGAGCGCTTGAATTTGATCGTCCGCGAGATTGCGGGGATGCGCGCACAGCCTTCGAGAATTTGAATGTGATGCAATCAGTGGCTTTGTTGAAACCTTGATCATTTCCCAAAATGCGCTGTCACTCAAATGAGACACATCTAACAGTATACCCAATCTATCACATTCTTTTACTAGGGCTCGGCCTTTTTTTGTAAGACCGCCTCCACGCGGCTCCATAGCCCCGTCGGCGCCCCAGTTCGCATAGTTCCATGTCAGCCCCAGCGCCCTCACCCCGAGCTCGTAGAGGATGCGCAGCATCGCCAGATCGCCATGCAGACCGTCTGCTCCTTCAAGCGATAGCATTGCTCCTATTGAGCTGCTATTGTTCATGAGCCGAGCTGCATCGGCAGAAGTCCGTACGAAGGTCATTTGCGGGACTGACAGTACTTTACGATGAAACAAATCAATACTATGTAGAATTGGAGTCATGGATTTCTCCATCCGTTCAGGAACGTAGATCGCGAAGGTCTGAAGAACGGTTCCGGCTTGTTTAAGTCGCGGTAAAGTGACATCGAGCTTATTCGTCGAATCTTGCTCAAATGACAAAGACTGATCTTCAAGCAGCTTCCACAGAACATCGCAATGAAAATCCACACTTCTTAATTTCGGCATGGACACACTCTCCTGTATCACTTATTTTTCGCGCAAAAAAACCTGCCTACAGCGTAAACAGGTCGAAGAGTTCAGATGGAATTATGTGAGTGGATTCTATCTCGGCTCAACGATTAATTTTATCGCTGTACGATCCTCGCCGTCTATAACGATGTCTGTAAATGCCGGGATGCAAATGAGGTCTACCCCGCTCGGTGCTACAAATCCTCTTGCAATTGCTACCGCCTTTACCGCTTGATTCAACGCACCAGCCCCGATTGCTTGTAATTCAGCTGCGCCGCGTTCGCGTAATACGCCAGCCAGCGCTCCTGCTACAGAATTTGGATTGGACTTTGCTGAAACTTTTAAGACATCCATGGAAAGTACCTCCTCGGGAATGATGGATGAATACTGCTATTTAGATAGATATTCGAGAGAGGTGAAATAATTCCTTCTTTCACTTCACAATATATTCTGAATTATGAGAATTTTCATAGAACGATAACAAAAAACAGATTGTCTGCTACATCAGCAGCCAATCTGTTTCTGTTAATCGTATTTTCTGTATTTTCGTCGCAGCCCCGGTTGCTTCATCGATCTCAACCGCGATGGCATGGAGATGCCAATCACCTTCATCCACCACAAACCGTGTTGGCAGCTGCGTTAGGAACTTGTGCAGGACAGCATTCCGTTCCATACCAAGCACGCCATCTCTTGGCCCAACCATGCCCACATCCGTCAAATAGGCCGTGCCTCCCGGGAGAATGCGGTCATCGTTCGTTTGCACATGTGTATGTGTGCCGACTACGATGGATGCGCGTCCGTCCAAGTACCATCCCATCGCGATTTTCTCTGAAGTAGCTTCAGCGTGAAAATCGACCAGGATGTTCCTCGTTTGCTGCTGCATCTCTTCGATCAGCTCATCCGCTTTACGGAACGGGCAATCGATCGGCGGCAGAAACGTTCTTCCCTGCAAATTGATAATCGCCAGCTCTTTACCGTTTGCCTTAATGACCGTTGCACCTTGGCCGGGCGCTTCGGCCACAAAGTTGGCTGGACGAACCATTCTGGGCTGATCATCGATCCATTCAAAAATATCTTTGTTATCCCATGTATGATTGCCCATTGTAATGCCGTGAACGCCAGCCTCAAGCAGCTCTTTCACAATGGTTGATGTGATGCCCCTGCCTGCTGCTGCATTCTCGCCATTGGCAATAATAATATGTGGGTTGTATTTGGATTTCAGTGCCGGCAGCACTTTCTTGACCGCGTTACGACCCACATTACCGACGATATCCCCGATAAACAATACGTTCATGACACCATAACCTCTCTAGTGAAGACCAGAAAAGTGGCTGCAAGCAGCCACTTTTCCAGGTAACTTGCTATTTACTTATTTCGCATATTCGACAGCACGCGTCTCACGAATGACCGTTACTTTAATATGCCCCGGATAATCGAGCTCACTCTCGATTTTCTTCGTAATATCACGTGCTAAGCGGAACGCTTCCGTATCATCGATTTTGTCAGGTTGAACCATAACGCGAACCTCGCGGCCTGCTTGAATCGCGTAAGATTTCTCAACACCTTCGAATGATTCGGAGATGCCTTCCAGCTTCTCCAGCCGTTTGATGTACGTTTCGAGTGTTTCTCTGCGTGCACCCGGTCTTGCAGCCGACAAGGCATCTGCCGCACCAACGAGCATTGCGATAACAGATGTTGCTTCGCAATCACCGTGGTGGGACGCGATACTGTTGATAACAACAGGATGCTCTTTGTATTTCTTCGCCAGCTCTACGCCGATCTCGACATGTGAGCCTTCCACTTCATGATCGAGCGCTTTGCCGATATCATGCAGCAATCCCGCACGTCTTGCAAGCGTCAGGTCTTCACCCAGCTCTGCAGCCATTAAGCCGGTCAAATAAGCGACTTCCATGGAGTGCTTGAGCACGTTTTGACCATAGCTCGTACGATACTTGAGGCGACCTAAAATCTTAATAAGATCCGGATGTAAGCCATGCACGCCAACTTCATAAGTCGCCTGCTCTCCGTATTCACGGATACGTTCATCCACTTCTTTACGTGATTTCTCTACCATTTCCTCGATGCGTGCCGGATGGATACGTCCATCAGCTACAAGCTTCTCGAGTGATGTACGAGCAATCTCACGACGAATTGGATCGAAACCAGACAAGATGACCGCTTCCGGTGTATCGTCGATTATGAGATCGATACCGGTCAACGTTTCCAGTGCGCGAATGTTGCGGCCTTCACGTCCGATAATGCGGCCTTTCATCTCTTCATTTGGCAATGCTACTACGGAAACCGTAGTTTCAGCCACATGATCCGCTGCGCAGCGTTGGATGGCAAGCGAGATAATATCTCGTGCTTTCTTATCTGCTTCTTCCTTCGCTTGCTGCTCGATTTCTTTAATCATTTGTGCAGTTTCATGACGAACTTCCTGCTCAACGTTGTTCAAGATGATTTGTTTCGCATCTTCCATCGTCAGGTTCGAAATCCGCTCAAGCTCTTGAAGCTGCTGTTTGTAAAGGGTATCGATTTGTTCCTGTGTTTCCTCGATCCGCTTCTCTTTGTTGGCAACTTGTTCTTCTTTGCGTTCCAGCGCTTCTATTTTTTTATCCAACGACTCTTCTTTCTGAATCAGTCGTCTTTCAAGACGCTGTACCTCATTGCGACGTTCGCGAATATCTCTCTCAGCCTCGGTACGGAGCTTGTGGACTTCATCTTTCGCTTCGAGAACCGTTTCTTTCTTCTGCGCTTCGGCTTCTTTCTTCGCATTGTCAACAATCTGACTAGCGGCCTGCTCGGCGCTTGAAATTTTGGCCTCGGCGATCGATTTGCGAATAAAATAACCGACACCAAAGAAAATTGCACCAACAACGAGAATGATCAGGATCCATACCACTACTGGCATCTTTCTCACCTCCTCGTTGCTCACCTAAGCAAACGCTTGGGACATATTTGGTTTTCTAGCCGGTTTTTAACCCGATCATACATACTTAATTTGACGAAAATAATCGTTTCGAATCAATTTTTGGAAGGAAAATCGATTCTAGAATAAAGAATACAAACTTATTTTATCTTTTGTGAAAATCAATTGTCAAGCATATGCCCATCCTCATCATCTTCCATTCCGAGAACAGCAGCCTTTACCGCTTCTCTTACCGTATTCATCGGAAACCCGCGGCGCAGCAGAAACACCGCTAATTTCTGTTTCTTCTCACGAGGTTCACCTTTTATGTGAGGCCATTTCTTATGAGCGGCACGTATAGCGATATCCATCTCTGACTGCTCATTCAGCTTCTGGGAAGCCTGCTTCGCCATGTCTCTGGAGATCCCTCGCTGCACAAGCTCCTGCTGCAATAAGCGGCGCCCTTTCATTTGAGTCCGCATCCGTTCAGAAGCATACATATTGGCATATTGTTTATCGTTTACCAAACCTTCCTGCGTCAGACGCTCGATCGCCTTCTCTGCAGATTCGGGATCAATTTCCTTCCGCGCCAAATACTGCTTAATCTCCTTCTCCGTCCGCTGCCTTGCCCCTAAATAGGATAAAGAAAGAATGTACGCCCGGTGCCTGGTGTCTTCTTCGACAATCTGCTTCAGCTCATCCGCATGAATTTCTCTGCCCTTCAGCAGACGAAATTTAATCAGTAGGTCTTCATGTACGCTGGCGTGCGGTTCTTGCGAATCATTGACAAACAGATGATAGCGCTGCTTGGACTTCCGGTCCTGTTCAACGCCTGTAATTACTAGCACCTCTGTTCCTCCTCCACTTCCACACTCACTTGCTTAATAAATAGAGAAGCACCTTTACAGGTGCTTCTCTGGGAAATCGATCACAATCGGTTTATTCCAAATCCAGATCCAACTCGTCCTCGTCCTCTTCGTCCTCGCTGAATGCAGTTCCAGCAGCAGCTGCAGCCGCCATGTTGCTGGCTTCACGAATTTGCTTCTCGATCACAGCCGCAATGTCCTTATGATCTTTAAGGAATTGCTTCGCGTTCTCACGGCCTTGTCCAAGACGCTCGCCGTTATAGGAGAACCAAGCACCGCTCTTCTGAACGATATCCTGCTCGACGCCAATATCCACGATGCTTCCCTCTTTGGAGATGCCTTCGCCATACATAATGTCGACTTCCGCTTGTTTGAAAGGAGGAGCTACTTTGTTCTTAACAACTTTAATACGTGTCCGGTTACCGACAACGTCGTTGCCTTGCTTAATGGACTCGATACGACGAACATCAAGACGGATTGTGGAGTAGAACTTCAGTGCACGGCCGCCTGGTGTTGTCTCAGGATTACCGAACATAACGCCGACCTTCTCACGAAGCTGGTTGATAAAGATCGTGATCGTCTTCGACTTGCTGATCGCACCGGAGAGCTTACGAAGTGCTTGCGACATCAAACGCGCTTGCAAACCAACGTGGGAATCTCCCATGTCGCCTTCGATTTCCGCTTTCGGCACGAGTGCCGCAACGGAGTCAACAACGACAATGTCTACCGCGCCACTGCGAACTAATGCTTCCGCGATCTCTAGGCCTTGTTCACCCGTATCCGGCTGAGACAGAAGCAATTCGTCAATGTTAACGCCAAGTTTGCTTGCATACGAAGGATCAAGTGCATGCTCGGCATCGATAAATGCAGCTTGTCCGCCTGCACGTTGTACTTCTGCGATCGCATGAAGCGCAACTGTTGTTTTACCGGAAGATTCCGGTCCGTATACTTCAATAATCCGGCCGCGTGGGAAGCCGCCAATTCCAAGTGCAATATCTAATGCAAGTGCACCGCTGGACACTGTTTCAACTTGCATATGAGTTGACTCACCAAGCTTCATGATGGAGCCTTTACCAAATTGCTTCTCTATTTGACGCAATGCCATTTCTAATGCGGCTTTACGATCTGCCAACGAATCCACATCCCTTATAATTTATACTTTCATGATACCTTGTTTCTACCACTTTGACAAGCGTTTTTGCGAACATATATTCTTATTTCTCATTTGGCCAAATAGAGAGACAAGAAGAAACAGCTATAGCCACACTTTAGAGGTGCGGCAGGTTTCTTCCTTTAGACTTTCTAGACATATAATAGTGGAAACTTATACATGTCTATCACGTTAAAAAAAGAACCGCAGCAAAGTAATCTTCGCCACGGTTCTTCCGCTAACTAATGTCGATTATAGTCGAAAATTAATCATCTGGCAAGCTTAAATTAGCAATTTATTCTAGTTTATAGCGCCTGCCACAGCCGATAAAGAAGTGACTTCGCCGCACGAAGTCGAATAATGCCTCTGCTGCCGCTAAGATGCGCCGTAAACACCTGAGTTGGCTTCCCGCGCTCCGAAAGTCCGAAATACACAAGTCCGACCGGTTTCCCTTCGGACTCGGCCGGACCGGCTACACCGGTTAACGATACGCCGAAATCGCTGTCTGCGAGTTCGCGCACCCGCTCCGCCATAAGCGCCGCGGTAGATTCGCTGATTGCACCCGGTGCATCTGTTCCTTCGAGCTGCGACATCGGGATGCTCAGCAATTTATGTTTCATTAAATTGGTGTACGTGACGACGCCGCCAACGAACTCTCCGCTGCTCCCGGGCACTTGTGTCACGAGCTGTGAGAATAAACCGCCTGTAAGACTCTCAGCGCTGGCTAGCGAGCGTCCGGTTGCACGCAGCTGTCTTATTACGGCTTCCTCAAGCGGAATGTCCTCACGCGCGTACAGGTGCGTACCAACGCGTGCAAGAATTTGCTCCTCTGCCGACTTGAGTCGCGCTTCTGCCTCCTGCTCGTCCAGTGCTTTCGTCGAAATCCGAATGGCGACTTCGCCTTCTTTGGCATATGGAGCAATCGACGGATCCGATTGACCTTCAATTAAATCAATGATGGCCTGCTCCAAGCTGGATTCGCCGATTCCGGCGAACATAAGCAAACGCGAGAACAGCTTGCGCTCTTCCCCCATGACGGACCTGATCCACGCTTTAGCCGGCCCATCAAACATCGGTTTCATTTCACGCGGCGGCCCTGGTAACAGCACATAGCTCGTTCCATCCAAGGTAAGCGCATTTCCTACAGCTAACCCCGCATCATTCATCAGCGGATCGCTGCCTTCGATCAGATGCGCCTGACGACGGTTGCTCTCCACCATATGAATACCGCGCGAACTGAACAACCCTTCTATTTTGTCCATGGACGGCTGATGGATCTCAATGGAACGGTTCAAATAATCCGCCAGTGCATCCTTCGTTAAGTCGTCCATCGTCGGCCCAAGGCCACCGGTAAAGAGAATGAGATCGGCTCTTGTGCGCGCAAGCTCGATCGCTTGGCGGATCCGGCCGGCATTATCGCCAACGACGGTCTGAAAATAAACATCAACGCCAAGCTCCGCAAGCCCTTGAGACAAATATGTAGCATTCGTATTCACAGTCTGACCCAGAAGCAATTCCGTACCTACAGCAATAATTTCAGCGCGCATGACAGCAGCTCCAATCTATGTATAAGGTGGAATAGAAACCCGATTGAGGAAAAGCAAAGCATCACCCCTTCCTGACGAACAGAAGGAGTGATGCTACATGTTCAATGCCGGTTTAGGCTACCGGAATGAGATTTTTATTTTTGACAAAATAATCGATACCGGAGTAAACCGTGATGAGTGCCGCTGCATAACTAGAGATCAAATCGAACGGAAAGTCCAGAAACGCAAACGGGAAATTGTTAAGCAATAACGCGATAATCATCGTAATTTGAACGGCTGTCTTCCATTTGCCCCACGTGCTGGCAGCCAGAACAGAACCTTCAAGCAGCGCAATCTGGCGAAGGCCGGTGACTGCAAACTCACGACTGATGATTACGATCGCGATCCAAGCATCAAGCTTAGCCATTTCGACAAGCGAAATAAGCACCGCCGCAACTAACAGCTTGTCTGCCAGCGGATCTAACAGCTTGCCCAAATTAGTGACGATTTTGTTCTTGCGTGCAATATAGCCGTCAAGTCCATCTGTGCTCGCTGCAACGATAAAGACCAGCGCGGCCAAAATCTGATTCCAAGTAATGGAAAAATCATCATAGGTGAGCGGCTTGAGATCAACATTGATCAGCAGCAGCACCATAATTATAGGCACCAAAAAGATGCGGACAAGCGTAATGCGGTTGGCTAAATTCACGCGAGCCCCTCCCCGGACATATCAAACTCATAAGCATGCGTAATACGCACTCTTTGAATTTCGCCGATTGCGGCCTTACATTTCGAGATAAACACTTCACCGTCAATCTCAGGTGCATCGTATTCCGAGCGGCCAACGTATACATCACTGCGGCCGTCATAGCGTTCTACCAGCACGTCGATCTCTTTGCCGACATGTTTGCCGCTAAGCTCTTTGGATACTTCGCGCTGAATTTCCATAAGCGTATTGGAGCGCCACTCTTTCACATCGTCAGGAACAGCATCCGGCAAACGAACCGCTGGAGTATCCTCTTCTGCTGAATACGTGAACACACCCAAACGATCAAATTTCATCTCGCGAACGAAATCGCACAGTCGCTCGAAATCCTCATTGGTTTCGCCTGGGAAGCCAACAATGATGGAAGTCCGAAGCGCTACATCCGGAATACGTGCACGAATACGCTGCACTAATGCGCGAGTATCCGTTTGGCGTCCTGGACGGCGCATTCTCTTCAAAATGGAATCCTCGCTATGTTGAAGCGGCATATCAATATAGTTGCATACTTTCGGATTGGCAGCGATGGTGTCAATCAGCTCGTCCGTGAAGAAGCCCGGGTATGCATAGTGCAGACGCACCCATGCGATGCCTTCCACTTCGCTCACGCGATTCAGCAGCTCCGGAAGCATAAACTTATCATACAGATCCGTACCGTAATTCGTGGAATCCTGTGCAATCAAGCTGACTTCCTTCACGCCTTGCTTAGCCAGCATTTCGACTTCAGCCACAATGGACTCCATCGAACGGCTGCGGAACTTACCGCGCATGATCGGAATTGAACAGAATGTACAAGCGTTGTCACAGCCTTCAGCGATTTTCACATAAGCCGTGTAACGCGGCGTAGTCACAAGACGCGGAAGCTTCTGATCGTAGTCAAAGACCGGATTCCCGACTTTAACGGGACGTTTACCGCGAAGTGCTTCTTCGACAATATCCGTAATCTGATGAAAATCTCCCGTACCGACAATACCGTCGATCTCCGGCATTTCTTCCATCAACTGCTTCTTATAACGCTGTGTCAAACAACCGGAGACGATAAGCGCCTTTAGCCGGCCTGTTTGTTTGAATTCGGCCATGTCCAGAATTGTATTAACGGACTCTTCCTTAGCCGCATCAATAAATCCACATGTATTCACGATAATAACGGTGGCATCATCTGCTTGATCCACCAATTGGTAGCCGCGTTGATCGATTAGACCGGACATAATCTCCGAATCGACCAAATTCTTCTCACAGCCCAATGTTACGACTTTCACTCGTTCTGTCATTTTGTATCCCCCAAACCCCTCCGTAAAGCTATCCTAACAAGTATAATACAAGGCATATTCAGTGTCAAAATACGAAAAAGTCCCAGCCACCGCGACTTTGCCTGCGGACCGGGACTCTTCTTATGTACCTAAATCGCTTAGCGGTAGTTCGTGAATTGGAGATCAATTTGAAGATCCGCACCGCGCAGCAACGCCATGACCGCTTGCAAATCATCCAGGCTTTTGCCTGTCACACGGATGGAATCGCCTTGAATTTGGCTTTTCACTTTAAGCTTGGAATCACGAATCAGAATATTAATTTTCTTTGAAATATCCTGCTCGATGCCTTGTTTCAGCTTGATCTTCTGTCTAACCGTACCCGATGAAGCCGGCTCCAGTTTACCGAATTCCATGTTCTTGATCGGAACACCGCGTTTGATCATTTTGGATTGCAAAATATCGACGACGCTCTTCAATTTATACTCGTCATCCGATACTACGACGATATCTTCTTTCTCGATTGCAATGCTGCTCTTGCTGTTCTTGAAGTCGAAACGTGTTTCAATCTCCCGCTCCGCTTGTGTAATTGCATTGTTCAGCTCCTGCATGTCAACCTTCGATACGATATCAAATGAATTCTCTGCCATCTATCATTGCAGCTCCTTTGCTTTTTCTTTGTCACGTATTATAACGCATCTTACTCCGCAAGAAAAGGCATTCCTCCCGGCTATTCCCAGGATGAATGCCTTCTGTGTGCTACTGAGCAGTCTTATCAGCCGCTTCTCCCTCAACCATATCCAGCTGCATCCGATGCGGATTTGCTGCATTCCCATCGTCCATGGCAACGCCGTCAAGCGTCACTTCAACTAGATCTGCACGCCCGACATTGATATAAGCAGGTCCGTTGATATCAAGCTCAATGGTTTCGCCGGTTTTATTGAATTGATGCTGCAAAATATACTTCCCGCTCTTATTCTTCTCTTTAACCCCAATCCAAGCACGGCCTGTCGCATTAAACACGATTTTGTGCGCGCCTGCTGGTGCAACCTTGTAATAGTCCGTCGAGCCGGATGAACGATCAAGTGTCAGCGTAGTAGCTGGCACAGCTGGTTCCACTGGCTTCTCCTCCGTAGGAGGCGGTGTTACAGGCACTGTATCATCGCCGCCGGTAGATTCGTTCGTGGAAGCATTATCATTATTTTTGACCGTATCCTTGTCCGGGTTGTAATCCGGCGCTTTCGTCTGATCCGTCATCTTCGTTTGATCCGCTGAATCCACATTATCCTTGCTCGGCTGCTTGATCGCATAAATGTAAACAAGCACGATAATCAAGAGCAGAAACGACCACATCAGCGTACGGAAGCCCCATTTGCCCCATCGATCGTTTGCTTGCGTCTGAGAGCGGCGGCGTGGTCGTTGAATGGGCTCCACGACTTGCTCCGGGACGTTAGAGGGTATTTCTTTATTGTACAACCGAAGAACTTCATCCGCATCAAGCCCCACTGCTTCTGCATAGTTCTTTACAAACGCACGCACATAAAATGAACCGGGAAGCACACTGTAATTGCCTTCCTCAATCGCTTCAAGATAGCGTTTACGAATTTTCGTCAATTCCTGGATGTCATCCAGAGACAGCCTTCGCTGT
Organism: Paenibacillus sp. J22R98; assembly: GCF_059383835.1. Classification (NCBI taxonomy): domain Bacteria; kingdom Bacillati; phylum Bacillota; class Bacilli; order Caryophanales; family Paenibacillaceae; genus Paenibacillus; species Paenibacillus sp. J22R98. Next base: position 555,756 of record NZ_JBXENW010000003.1, on the reverse strand, counting down.
TCCCTCGCCTTCTGAAGCAAGGCACCCAAATCCGACATGACCACACCTCCTCATTTCATCAAAAATCGTTAAAGCCCATCGTAAACGATTCGTAAGAAATTTCCTCGTCGGGTGTATTGCGCAATTCGATAATATAATCAAAATCACTATATTCATACGCTGATTCTTTCACGAAAATATCCGGATGCTCGATGACTTTCGTTGATGGCATTGCCATAATCTCTTGCAAGAGCGCATGATGTTTCTCATTTGAACGAATTGTGCTGACAATCCCGTCAATAATAAAAATGTTGTTTGGCGTCATTTCCTCTTCCGATAGCTGACTGCGCACGGTTTGTCTGAGGAGCGTGGAAGAAACGAATGTCCAGCGCTTATTGGAGCAAACGCTGCCCGCAATGATAGATTCTGTCTTGCCGACGCGCGGCATTCCACGCAGTCCGATTAATTGGTTACCCTCTCGTTTAAACACTTCACCGAGAAAGTCAACCAGCATACCAAGCTCGTCCCGCGTAAAACGGAACGTTTTGCGATCATCAGAGTCACGCTCAATATAGCGGCCATGGCGAACAGCCAGAATGTCTACGAGTTTCGGCTCGCGCAGCTTAAGCACGGTAATGTTGTCGACCTTCTGAAGCATACGGCCGAGAATTTCAATCTTCTCGTCGTCATTCGTTTGCAGCAGCATGCCGCGAGTACGGTTCTCAACACCATTAATCGTAAGAATGTTTACTTCAAGCATACCTAGCAAGGACGCGATATCGCCAAGCAAGCCCGGACGGTTCTTATGTATTCTGTATTCCATGTACCATTGTTTAAATTCCATTATGACACCTCGTGTTTGTGGAGGAATAGGTAATAAGATAAATGAATCATTCATGTGTGATAAAAGATTATTCTACAATATTCGTCAAAATCCTGCAACCTCCGGCAAACATTACAGAAAAGCCTCCGTTTCGGGAGGCTTTTCTCGTGGAAGGTTTACGAACTTTGTACAAGCTTGACCATTAGGCCAGCAATCGTTTTTCGTTCCTGCTCGTCGCCGACATCCCAGAGTTCCTTGATTGCGCGTTCCTGCTCGTTTTTGGGATCGACCTTTTCTCCAAGGAAGGAGCCAATCTCATAGGCAAGATTTGCAATGGTGTCTTCATTTAATCCCATTCCCTTGGCCTGATCCACGCGATCGCTCAAGAAGTGCTTCCAGGTTTCGAAATTAGAAAGGACAGTTGACATTGTTTCTGTTCCTCCTTCGCATGTTAGCCGTTATACGGCAACAACCGTATTGTACACGCAAAGGATCAATCTTATACGGATTTGAAGATCAAGTCAGCCATCCGCCGTTTGGACTAATGATTTGGCCTGTGATATATGCGGACTCCGGCAGCGCTAAGAAATAAACCAGCGAAGCGATTTCCTCGGGCTGCGCAAAACGGCCAACGGGAATTTCAGACTCCAATGCCGATTTCTCTTCTGCATTAAGGTTGTCCAGCATAACGGTATCGACAGCCCCAGGCGCTACTGCATTTACAGTAACACCTGAAGGCGCCAGTTCCTTGGCTAGTGCTTTCGTGAAGGCATTCATGCCGCCTTTACTGGTTGAGTACAGCACCTCACAAGAGGCACCGGACATCCCCCATATGGACGATACATTAATGATCCGCCCGAAACGCTGGGAAATCATCGCGGGCATAAAGAGCTGCGTACAGAGAAACATACCCTTTAAATTCACGTTCATGACTTCGTCCCAAGCTTCTTCCGATACATCCGCTAACATACTGTAGTGGGCAATGCCGGCATTATTAACGACGATATCCGGCAACATACCGCGTGATTCCAGCTTCTCGCGCATACGAATAAGTTGTTCCTTGGAACGAATATCCGCTGTGACGGTCAACACATTGGCTGCACCCAGCCGCATACAGCTGCGAGCCGTCTCGTTAGCGGCTTCATGTGCTTGATTATAATGAATGACGACATTCATGTTCTCCGCGGCGAAGCGGCGCGCTATGGCCGCTCCGATCCCACGGCTTCCCCCGGTCACGAGCACCGTCATTTCTTTTAATGTTTTCAAACCGACTCTTTCGCTACAATGGATACAGCCATTCGATTCCAGTCAAAATGGTTGCGCAGCCGCTCATTTGCTTCTTCGAGCGTAATGCTTTCATAGACAGGAAGCATCTTGAACAAATCTGCACCACGGAAACGATAGCGTGTAAATTCACCGGCGATTGCTTCAGGGGAGTTAAGCATACGAAGATATCCACCGATTTTTTTGCGTTTGGTCCGTTCAAAAGTTTCTTCGTTTAATCCTACTTTTTGTGCTTCCTCAATAGCAGCACGAAGCCTGCGAATAAGTTCATCCGGATCGCGAGTCTCGCCGCCTACAACGGAGAACGCATAATCCTCACTGCTGTTGAATTCGTGCCCAAAGGAATCCGAAATGAGATTATCATCGTACAACGCGTGATAAAGCGGTGCACTCGAACCTAGTAACGCTTCGAGCATCAACTTTGTTGCAAGCTCCGTGCGAAGTAATTCCTCCGGGTTCAAAGCGCCGCGTTTCTCCTTGAAGCCAATCATGCATTTCGGCATGGAAACAGGCAATGCTGCTGTCTTGCGCGGAATCTTCACCGTTTCCGGCTCCGGATCGAAGAATCTGGAGATTGGACCTTGCGGCTCAAACGTTTTGCGCGCCTGATTCTCCCGAACAAGCTTCATCACAGCTTCAGCCTGAACACCGCCCACAATAAACAAGAACATGTTGGATGGGTGGTAGAAGGTTTCATAGCAGCTATAGAGTGTTTCTTTCGTGATCTGACGGATAGAATCAACCGTTCCGGCTATGTCGATATGTATCGGATGCTTGTGATATAGGGCATCGATCAGTCCAAAATAAACGCGCCAATCTGCATTATCGCGATACATATTGATCTCCTGCTCGATGATCCCTTTCTCCTTCTCGACGTTCTCGTCGGTGAAGTAAGGATTTTGAACAAAATCGATTAAGGTTTCTAAATTCGCATCGATTTGCTCTGTAGCCGAGAAGAGATAAACGGTGCGGTCGAAGCTTGTATAAGCGTTCGCCGAAGCACCTTGCGATGCAAAAGTTGCGAAAATATCACCGGTCGGTTCTTCGAACATCTTGTGCTCCAAGAAATGGGCGATACCATCCGGAACTGAAATCGGTGCTTGATCGCCTACGGCAAACCGGTTATCAATCGATCCATAACGAGTGGAGAATGTGGCATAGGTCTTGCTGAATCCTTCTTTGGGCAGCACGACTACTTCTAAACCATTCGGCATAATTTCACGGTACAGCGTTTCTTGAACGCCTGGGTAAGCTAACGTTTCCATAGGCTTAGCCCTCCTTCCTGTCACGCAGGAAATAGATCGTATCGAGCTCGGTTTTGTGTGCGATAGCTGCAATTTGCTCGGCAGTAACAGCCTGCACCTGCTCCAGCAGCTGTGCGGCGGAACGCTCGCGTTTGGATAGAATCGCATTGAAATCAAAGCCGATCATCTCATTGGCGGAATCTTGCAGCTCCCGCAGATGATTGGCTATCATCGCTTTGGTCTGGTTCATTTCAAGGTCACTGTAGCTGCCGCTTCGCATGCTCTCCAGCTGTTCTTTAATGATTGTCGTCGCCTTGTCGTAATTAGCGATTTCAATGCCGGATTGAATCGTGCAAATACCTTTATGGCCGTCTAAACGAGAGGAAGCATAATAAGCTAAGCTCGCTTTCTCCCGAACATTAAGGAACAACTTAGAATGCGGGTAGCCGCCTAGAATACCGTTATAGAGCAGTGCGGCCGGGTAATCGTCATCCCCGTATGCCGTATTTATACGGAGGCCAAGGTTTAGCTTACCTTGATTCACGTCCATTTGTTCGACAACCGTCTGAACCTGACTAATGGGTTTGTGAATCTCCGGCAGTTTATAATCCGCTGGTGCTCCCTCATTATGATGGAACGCCTCGGCTACGAGCGCTTTCACTTCTTCCAGCGAAGTATCGCCGACTACATACAAGTCGAATGCTGCTTTAGACAGCCACTCCCGATAAGCCGCTGTTACGGACTCCGGTGTCAGCGTCGCAATGTCTTCGAGTTTACCAAGCGGGTGCAGGCGATATGGCTCATCCTCGCACATCACCTCTAAGCAACGTTCTGCCGCATAGCGGATTTTATCATTAATGATCGCTTCCAGTCGCTTACGCAGCGTTTCTTTCTCAGCTTCCACGTATTTGGCGCGCAGATGCCCGTTCTCTAATGTAGGCTCGGTCAATACTTCACCTAACAGTTTCAAAGATTCGCCAAGCAGCGGCTGCTCGGACGAAACAAACCGATCGTTGATGACGTCCATTCTAAACTGGACGATTTGTGCGTCGCCGCGTTTGTACACGTCGAAGCCGAAGCCTGCGCCATACAACTCGTCGAGACGTTCGCGGAACTCAATTGTCTCCGGCGTTGAAGCCGTTCCCCGGCGCAGCACAAATGGAATTAGCGCCACAGGCGTAACGGTCTCTTCCGTCAGCGGGAGACCACAGTACAAGGAAATGGAAAATGTTTTGAAGCGCTGTGTGGGCAGAACATGCAATCGAATTCGATTCAGCTGTCCTCGTTGAAATGGAGAGTTGCTCACGCAACACGACCCCCTTCCGCTCAAGTTTATAAAGTCAATCTATTCCAATTTCCTAGGATCTATTCCATTCTACCCGATCGGAAATGGAAGAAGCAACCCGCGTCGATCTGCAGGCTGCTCCTCAATTACTACATACAGAAAATATGTTTTCCGATCGTTTTCACTTGTGGACGAGACCATATCCATTTGGATGTTGCAGTCTCCGGATTAAAGTAATAGAGACATCCGCCGGTCGGATCTAAGCCATTGATCGCATCCTGTACCGCTTTCTTCGCGTTCTCATTTGGCGTCAACCAAATTTGCCCATCGGCTACTGCCGTGAAAGCACCCGGTTGAAAAATAACACCGGAAACCGTATTCGGGAAGCTCGGTGACTTCACGCGATTCAAAATAACGGCTGCCACTGCGACTTGTCCGATAAACGGTTCTCCGCGAGATTCGCCGTACACGGCATTTGCCATCAGCTTGAGATCGTTCGCAGAAAGGCCCAGGTTATTGGACTTGTTTACATCCGATCCCGATGTTTCCTTATTACCGCTCGATCCACTGCCACTGCTGCCGCTGCTTGTATCTGCTGCGGTCGGTTTCCAATTCTTCGTTGCTTCCCATAGCTTCAATTTCGTCTTTGCGCCGACAACCCCATCGGATTTCAGGCCAAACTTCCATTGAAACCAGGTGACTGCTTTTTTCGTGTTGGTCCCGAAAACTCCGTCAACTTTGCCGTCGAAGTAGCCAAGTGCTTTCAACCGGCCTTGCAGCTCTGTGACGTCTTTTCCTGATGACCCGACTTTGAGTGTAGCGCTGCTGAACGTTTCGGTTGTTTTACCGAACGAGGCATGCTTCAATGTGAAGGCGCCGAACAACAGAAGGACGATGACGATGGTCACCGTAATTAAACGATTTCTCATCTTTAGAATCTGCCTTTCTCTTGCAAATGGATTCGCAAAGCAAGCGAAGCATATTCCTAGTATGAGAAATCAAGGATACGATTATGCATGAATTTGCCTTAAGAGCTAATCTTTCCTGAGTCGTACTGATCCATGGTGAGCAGTACTTCACGCGGTTTACTGCCTTCGTAAGGTCCTACAATACTGCGTGCCTCCATCTGATCGATCAGCCTCGCAGCACGTGTGTAGCCGATTCGCATCCGTCTTTGGAGCAAAGAAACCGATGCCTGCTTCGCTTCCAGTACAATCCGAACCGCCTGATCGTACAGCTCGTCCAGAATCTCTTCATTCTCTGTGACGGTATCATCAATCTCGGGCACTAAGTCTTCTTTGTATTCGGCCTCGCCTTGACCACGTGCATAAGCAACAACGGCTTCTACCTCATGATCCGAGAGGAATGCACCTTGTACCCGAATCGGCTTGGACATGCCCACAGGTAAGAATAACATATCGCCTCGACCGAGCAATTTCTCCGCCCCCACCATATCCAGAATGGTGCGAGAGTCGACTTGCGATGAAACGCCGAAAGCAATACGAGAAGGTATGTTAGCCTTGATAACACCCGTAATAACGTCTACGGACGGACGCTGCGTCGCAATAATCAGATGGATGCCTGATGCACGCGCCATCTGAGCAAGGCGGCAAATCGCATCCTCAACATCGTTCGCGGCAACCATCATCAGATCTGCAAGCTCATCCACGATAACCACGATATAGGGGAGTACCGCAGCCGGGTTCTCTGCCATAAGTGTGTTGTAACCTTCAATATTACGCGTGCCGGACTTGGAGAACAGCTCATATCGCTTCTCCATTTCAACGACAATCTTCTTCAGTGCTAATGAAGCGCGTCTTGGATCTGTAACAACCGGCGCGAGCAAATGCGGAATTCCATTGTACATGTTAAGCTCAACCATCTTCGGATCGATCATAAGCAGCTTCACTTCATCCGGCCGCGCTTTGTACAGAATGCTTGTAATAATCCCGTTGATACAAACGGATTTACCGGAGCCCGTAGCACCTGCTACCAGCAGATGGGGCATTTTGGCCAGATTGCCGACGATCGGTTGACCCGAAATATCACGTCCGAAAGCAATCGACATCTTCGAACTCGCATTGAGGAATGACGGAGTCTCCATAACTTCACGCATCGTAACAACCGATACTTCTGTATTCGGCACTTCTATGCCGATCGCCGATTTGCCTGGGATCGGGGCTTCCATCCGAATATCTTTCGCTGCAAGTGCAAGCGCAATATCATCAGTCAGACCGACAATTCGGCTAACCTTAACGCCAGTAGCAGGCTGTACTTCATAGCGGGTCACTGCAGGACCTCGCACAACATCAAGCACTTTGGCTCTCACGCCAAAGCTCTCCAGTGTCGCTTCCAGTTTACGTCGGGACTCTAAGGAATCCGCCGTTTCACCGGTTTTGCCAAGTCCGCTTGGCTTCTGCAGGAGTGACAACGATGGCAATACATACGGTTTCTCTGTCGGTCGCTTCACTATGCTGACTGCGCCTTCCGGCGAATCAGGATCATCAGGCATAATGGCAGGACTTGTCGGAATGGCTGTCACAGCAGCCGGTAGTTCTTCCTCGAATTCATCTACCTCTGACGGATCATCATCTATACCGGTCGCATCGTCAACCGGACGGAAATCCGTTAGTACCTCGGCATTTTCCTTCTCATCATCATAAGGAAGCTCCCAAGTCGCAGGGAGTGGTGCTTCATTAGCTTTCGCTGAAGGTTCTTCAATCTGCTCCAGTACATTCGCTTGCCAGCCAAGCTCGTCTGCATCCTCATCGTCCTGCCAAGGCATCCGCCCCGTTTGACCTTTAGCACCCGTTTGGTGTCCATCATCCATTTGCCACTCGGTATCATGAGCATCATCACTGGTCTTAGGTACTTCATTAAACCAAGAGAAAATAGGGAATCTGCTTTTCTTCGGACGCGGGTTATGCACCGGCGCATAGTTCTCATCATCATCGTCGTCATCGAGGTCATCCAACGTAACGACATTACCCTTAACCGGACCTGCCTTCGCCCCCGAAGACGCCAGCGTTTGCCTCTTCGAGAATAGCTTCTTCCGAAGTAAGGACCAGAAACGACCGCCTCTGATTCGGGCTGCCCGCAGCAAATCCACGTAGGATTTGCCCGTCATCAGCATGATGGAGATGGCAAACATGACAATCATAACGAACTTAGCGCCAAAATAACCAAACAACCAATACAGCAGCGTATACTGAATGGCTCCCGCATACCCGCCGCTAACCGTTTGCACGACACCCTCCGCCCGTGCCTGTTGTGCAGAGGTCATGAGCGTCCCTCGGATATCGCTTCCAAGTTGAGAAAGTATGTAAGAAGCTGTCAGCCCGCCTGTCGGCTCTGTCTTGAGATCCATTACGGCTACCGAGCTCCATAAAGTGCAAGCAAGCACTGCGAGTAGAAAGCCCGTCTTACGAGTCGACCAGCCTGTAGGCCAGGCACGTTTCACCATGACGATCAGCCCTACATAAATACCGACTAGCGGAAGGACAAAATAAAACTTACCCAGCAATAAACCAAATAATTTGGACAAGGAACGGCCGACCGTTGCTTCACCCGATAGCGCGATTACGGATACGGTTATGAGTAAAATGCCATATACTTCATATTTAAGGCTCGTCCCAATTGAGCTCTTTCGCTTCTTCTTTTTCTTCGCCAAAATGGTCACCTCTGGTAGCCATTATACCATAGGAGACCATAGGATGTGCTACTATTATCCAGCAAAGGCGGGCTTTCTACGAGGATGGGTGCCCGAAAGCAATCAGTGTTCCCGGCGAAAGCTCCGGACGTAAATACGCATCCAATGGGCCGTCAAGCAAACGAACGATACGGCCAACACCCGGCGTAACCGATTCAATTTGCAGCTGTACATCCCCTATCTTTATGGACACGTAAGGACCCGGCTGATGGTTAATTCCATCATAGACAAGCTCAAGCGGCATTGTGGAATAGATTGTCATTGCGTCAGTCCTCCTGCCCCGGCAGCCGTTGCTTGCTTGCGCTGATCGATCAGTAAATTCAGATCCCGCAGCGCTTGGCCAATACCGCCTACTGCATCGATCAATCCATGCTTCACCGCATCCGGCCCAATGACGGTCGTTCCGATATCCCGGGTTAATTCGCCAGTCTTGAACATTAATTCTTTGAATTTCGCTTCGGAAATGTTGGAGTGAGAAGTAACGAATCGAACGACCCGCTCTTGCATTTTGTCCAAATATTCGAAGGTTTGCGGTACACCGATAACAAGCCCGTTCAACCGGATCGGATGTATGGTCATTGTTGCTGATTCCGCGATAAACGATTTGTTGCCGGCAACTGCTATCGGTACCCCGATCGAATGACCCCCGCCCAGTACAAGCGTGACAGTTGGCTTGGTAAGCGATGAGATCATTTCAGCTATAGCTAGTCCCGCTTCCACATCCCCGCCCACCGTATTCAGCACAATCATGATGCCTTCGATTTTAGCATTTTGCTCCGCCGCAACCAGCTGGGGGATCAAGTGCTCGTACTTTGTTGTCTTATTTTGCGGAGGCAATACGAGATGCCCCTCCACCTGCCCAATAATGGTCATGCAAAATATGTTGGACTCCGACTGCGGTGTCGCCGTCTGACCTAACTGCTGAATCGTTTCCACGATCGGATTCGTGCTCGGTTTACGATCAGGTGCCGGTGGCTCCGGCTGCTCCGATTTATAAACTAATTCATCCTCAAACATATGCCTTGTCCTCCTCAACATTCCACCTAGACTGCCTATGGTCGGCTCTGCATAGTATGGAATCTGCCTGTAGAATTATGCAATTCCGGGCAAAAAGAAACGGCCTCCGAAATTGAGCATGACGCTCTTCGGAGACCGTTTCCTAGTGGTGGAGCAATTTATACTTCCATGATGATTGGCAAAATCATTGGGCGACGGCGCGTTTGCTCATACAAGAAACGTCCGAGTGCATCTTTCACATTTGTTTTGAGCGATGCCCACTCATTGACTTTATCGTTCATCAGCTTATGCAACGTTGAAGTTACGATACGGTTCGCTTCCTCAAGCAGTCCTTCGGACTCGCGAACGTAAACAAAGCCGCGGGAGATGATGTCAGGTCCGGACAAAATCGCGCCATCTTGCTTGCTCAGCGTTACTACGACAACCAAAATGCCGTCTTGGGACAGAAGCTTACGATCGCGAAGTACGATATTACCTACATCGCCTACGCCAAGTCCATCAATCAGAACGTTACCTGCCGGCACTTTGCTGCCTTTACGGGCAACTCCGCCTGTGAACTCAACCGTATCCCCATTGTCGATAACGAAGATATTCTCGCGTTCGATTCCGACGGATTCGCCAAGCAATGCGTGCTGACGAAGCATACGGTATTCACCGTGAATCGGAATGAAATATTTCGGTCTGATGAGGTTAAGCATCAGCTTCAATTCTTCTTGGCTGCCGTGTCCGGAAACGTGAACGCCGGAAACAGAACCTGGTCCATAAATAACGTTGGCGCCGAGACGGAACAGCTCGTCTACAGTACGTCCCACATAACGCTCATTACCCGGAATTGGTGTTGCTGCAATAATAACAGTATCGCCAGGCATAATATCAACCTTGCGGTGCGTCGAACGCGCCATACGTGTAAGAGCGGACATTGGCTCGCCTTGGCTGCCTGTCGAAAGGACAGCAACGCGGTCAGCGGCCATTTTGTTGATTTCTTCAGGCTCGATAATCGTGCCTTCCGGAATGTTCAAATAACCAAGCTCAGAAGCAACCGACACGACATTGACCATGCTGCGGCCAACAACGGCGATTTTACGTTTTGTAGCAATAGCTGCATTCACAACTTGCTGAATACGGTGAACGTTGGATGCAAATGTTGCAACAACGACACGTTGTGTAGCTTTACGGAAAATATCTTCAAGTTCAACACCGATCATGCTCTCTGACGGTGTGAAGCCTGCACGCTCTGCATTTGTGCTATCCGAAAGCAAGGCCAGAACGCCGCGCGCTCCGATTCCTGCCATACGCTGCAAATCAGCATATTGATTATTTACAGGTGTATGATCGAATTTAAAGTCGCCTGTGTGTACGACAGTTCCTTCCGGAGTATCCAAGCATACGCCTACGGAATCCGGAATACTGTGATTCGTTCTGAAGAAGGACGCTTTCATGGATCCCAGTTGAACTTCCGAATCCGCATTGATCAGGATGCGTTTCGTCTCGCCAAGCAAGCCCGCTTCCTTCAATTTGCCTTCGATAAGGCCTAGTGTTAACTTCGTGCCGTAAATCGGCACATTCAGGTGCTTCAGTACATATGGCAAGCCGCCGATATGATCCTCATGACCATGCGTAATCAGAATCCCTCTAACTTTATCGCGATTCTCCGTTAAATACGTAATGTCTGGGATGACAATATCAATTCCGAGCATATCTTCTTCCGGGAACTTAAGACCTGCATCTACGACTACGATATCATTTCCATATTGAATGACATACATGTTCTTCCCGATTTCACCGACGCCGCCTAGTGCGAAAATAAGCAGCTTATCCTGGATGTTTTTCTTAGACAAGTGTATCCGTACCTCCTAATAGTTTTACGAAACAAACCAGACCTCATCACTGTCCTAACGACAGAAACCGAAGCTAATCTGATCGAACTTTATATAATAGTTGTCCAAATTGTATGGCTGGACGTTCCTCCCGCAGGAACGCGCTTCATACAAGTAATAACTAGTGCTGTTCAACGCCACCCTAGGCGTTACACATTTTCAATATTTTGCCGCACACCGTCACTTGCTTTCATTATACATGATTGAAAATACGAAAAACAAGTAAAGGAGAAAATGTCCAGTCTGGCATGACCTTCTCTATGTACAAACAAAAAACCGATGCAAGCGCACCGGTTTGTGGCGACTGCGGAAAGAAGTACCACGAGCAGTGAATAAAGTATTAGTTCAAAATAGTGCGAAGCGCAGCTAATTCTGACTCATTGGCGTCAACCAGAGGCAGACGAACGCCGCCAACAGGCAACCCTTTCAGGTTTAGCGCTGCTTTCACAAGTACAGGGTTCGGAAGATCAAACAGTCCTCTGAAAACCGGCAGCGAAGCAGCATGCACTTTATAAGCTTGCGCAACATCGCCTTTCAAATAAGACTCGATGATTTCACGAATCTGCTTGCCGATGATATGGCTTGCCACGCTGACAATGCCATGTGCCCCTACAGCAACCGCAGGCAATGCACTGCTGTCGTCTCCACTGTAAACGCGGAAATCTGCAGGAGCTTGAGAAGCGATAAGCGTAACTTGATCTAGGGAAGCACACTCTTTCGTTGCAACGATATTCGGAATTTGCGCAAGACGCAGTGTAGTCTCAGCAGACATGCTGACAATGGTACGTCCAGGAACGTTATAGACCATAATTGGCAGTTTGGTGCCTTCTGCGATTACTTTGAAATGCTGGAATATCCCTTCTTGCGTCGGCTTGTTGTAATAAGGCACAACCAATAATGCCCCATCAACGCCGCATTTCTCAGCCACTTGAGTCAAATGGATGGAGTGGGCCGTTTCATTGCTTCCGGAGCCTGCAATAATTTTGCAGCGTCCACGTGCGTGCTCTACAGCAAAAGTAAACAAAGCGATTTTCTCATCATCGGTAAGCGTCGGAGATTCTCCGGTTGTGCCGGAAACTACGAGGCTGTCGCTTTGCTGATCCTCGATCAAGTAGTCCATTAACCGCCCTGTCGTTTCCCAGTCAATCGATCCGTCCGCGTGGAACGGGGTAACCATTGCAGTAATTATTCTTCCGAAATCCATGTATGATTCCTCCCAAGGTGAATCGGCTATCGTCGCCCTTTCGGCGGAGAAGCGCGTTTCATTCCGATGAAATATAAGCTAAGTATAAGGTGAAACCTATACGTTCTTATATGAAAAAAAGGTCTGCGAAGCAAAACATGGCTCTTCAGTTGCCTTGCTCCGCAAAGCTTGACTACGATTTACGATTGCTACTCATGTAATGAGAATTTCGAGTGCAGCGCTTGCAGTGCGCTGGCCATATAATTTTCGCTGACCAGCACCCAGATTGTAGTGTTTGAATCTGCTGATTGCAGGATTGGAATGCCTTGCTCCGTCAGCGCTTCCACAATACGTGCCATGATGCCGGGAACACCGTTCATTCCGCCGCCTATGACGGAGATTTTGGCACATCCGCTTACTGCTCGCGGCGCATAACCGATATCATGCAGAACCGAAACGGCTTTGTCTGCATCATGATCAAATACGGTATAAACCGCGCCACCAGGATTTACATTAATGAAGTCTACACTGATTTGATGCCTTGCCATTGCTTGAAACACTTGCAGTTGTACATCGGTGTGACCGTCCTGCGCCTGTACCGTAATTTGAGTAACGCCGCTGACATGCGCCACACCCGTAACATGACGATCGCGCACTGCAGAAGCTTTCGCAGCAGCATCGAAGGTGTCCGTCACAAGCGTGCCTTCCTCTTCCGAGAAGGTCGAACGTACACGAAGCGGAATACGAGCTTGCTGAGCAATCTCTACCGCCCGCGGATGAATGACTTTCGCGCCTTGCCTTGCCATGTTGCCGATCTCAGCATAGCTGATCACGGATAATGGCCGAGCATCCTTCACGATCCTAGGATCTGCGGTTAGAATGCCGTTTACATCTGTATAAATATCGACTCGCTCTGCGCGGAGTGCAGCTCCTAAGGCGGTTGCCGAAGTGTCGCTGCCACCTCTGCCGAGCGTCGTAATATCCCCTGCTTCAGTAACGCCTTGAAATCCGGTAACGATTACAACTTGGCCATCCTCTAAAGCTTTATGAATGGCTTCCGTCCGTATTTCAATAATGCGGGCACGCCCATATTGATTATCGGTAATAATTCCTGCGCCTCCGCCGGTTAAAGCGATCGCTGATATCCCAGCTGCACGCAGCAGGCTGCACAATAAAGCAGCAGAAATGATTTCTCCGCAACCCTGCAGCATATCGCGTTCTTTAGCAGGCAATGAATCACCATGATTGCGAATAAGCGAGAGCAGCGTGTCCGTTGCATAGGGATCGCCTTTTCTCCCCATTGCAGAGACGACAACGACGAGTCCGTACTGTCGTTGCCGTTCCCGATCAATATGTCCGATTACTAACTGTCTTGCTTCGTCCGAGGACAATGAAGTCCCGCCGAACTTCTGAACGAGGATGCGCATTCACAAGCCTCCGTATCCGAACGAGAACAACGTCGCCGAATCGTTAGCTTCCTGAACAACCTGCTTCTGTTGTAGGACGTCTATTCTTTCTCAATTGCGATGTATTCTGCGATTTGCACAGCATTCCATGCTGCACCTTTGAGCAGATTATCGGAAACAATCCATAGATTCAAACCGCGTGCATGGCCCAGATCACGGCGAAGCCGTCCCACGAATACTTCAGGTTTGCCAGCCGCTTCAGTAGCAAGCGGGTAACGTTGACCTGCAGGATCGTCGACAAGTTCGACACCGGGAGCTTCGGCAATGAGCGTTCTGACGTCTTCCAGTTCATAATCTTTTTTGAGCTCTACGTATACGGACTCCGAGTGGCCATAAACGACAGGAATACGAACACAAGTCGCTGTTACGTCGATGGACTCATCACCCAAGATTTTCTTTGTTTCACGAACCATTTTCATTTCTTCGAGGGTATAGCCGTTGTCTTGAAACTTATCAATTTGCGGAATTGCATTAAATGCGATCTGATGCTTCACCGGCAACGATCCTACCGGTAAAATATCCGGATCCACTTCATGGCCATCCAAAACTTCACGCGTTTGACGCAGCATTTCGTCGATTGCACGGCTGCCTGCGCCGGAAACGGCCTGATAAGTGGAGACGATAATTCGAGAAATGCCGTAACGGTCTTGCAATGGTTTCAGCGCAGCAACCATCTGGATCGTCGAGCAATTCGGATTCGCAATGATTCCCTTGTGGTCGTTTACCTTGTCGATATTAACCTCAGGTACAACTAACGGAGTATCCGGATCCATCCGATAAGCATTCGTGTTATCGATACAGACAGCGCCATGCTCGACAGCGTGGGGGGCAAGTGCCTTTGTCACATCGCCGCCCGCACTGAACAAGGCGATTTCGATTCCTTTAAAGCTGTCCGGCGAAGCTTCCTCCACCGTGATTTCTTTACCCTTGAACATGATCTTCGTACCTGCTGAGCGTGCGGAAGACAGCAATTTCAGCTCAGCAATCGGAAAATCCCTTTTCTCGAGCAAACCAATGATTTGTTCTCCTACTGCGCCTGTCGCACCAACTACTGCGACGTTAAACAATTTCTGCTTCGACATGCTGGTTGTTGTCTCCCCTCAAAAAAAGAACGTAAGTCAAGGATTTCTCCAATTACATCTGAATTCGTAAAATTGAGACTTTTCTGCTTACAAATTAAGAACGTTCAATCAATAAAGGCTGCAGCTGTTTACCTAGTAAGGCGGCTTCACAAGCCTCAGGCACCAGCTCCATTTTGGCGACAAGCGAGTTGGGCTTCTGGATAGGATTATCCTGCCCGAAGGGTACAAAATAAACGTTTTTACATACTAAAAGTTTTGCAATGTTAGCGGCGTTTAAGCCGAGACCGTCATTCGTCGAGATTGCGAGAACGAGCGGGCGTTGATTGCGCATTTGCGCTTTCGCAGCCATGAGTACAGGGCTGTCAGTCATCGCATTGGCGAGTTTACTTGTCGTATTGCCCGTGCAAGGCGCAATAACAAGAACGTCGAGCAGTTTAGACGGCCCCAGGGGCTCAGCATCGACGATTGTCGAAATAATTTCATTGCCAGTGATGGACTTCAGCTGCCGCTGCCACTCTGCCGCAGTTCCAAACCGCGTATCCGTAGTAATCAGTGTTTGGGTCACGATCGGAACGACATTCGCTCCTTCGTCAACAAACCGCTGAATTACCGGCATGACCTCTGCAAACGTACAGTGAGAACCGGAGAGCGCATAGCCCACCGTTTTGCCTTGCCATTTCATTGCTCATTCCCCCGTTGCCTGAAATCTTCCTCAATCAATCGACTTAAACAATCCGCAATGATACGTCCAGCGGTTTTGGGTGCGACGATTCCTGGTAGGCCGGGGGCGAGCAATGCTTTAATTCCGCGCTTCTCCGCAAAGCGGAAATCCGTTCCGCCGGGCTTCGAAGCGAGGTCAATAATGACCGCTCGCGATGGCAAATTTGCTATAATTTGCGCTGTGACTATCATAGTCGGAATTGTATTAAAAAGCAAGTCAATATTCCCCACAAACTGCTGTAATTCCTTGATGTAGAAGGGCTCAAAACCCATCTCGTACGCTCTTGCAAAATGCTCCTCGCGGCGCACGCCTACCTTCACTTTTGCCCCAAGCCCCTGCAGCGTTCTCGCCAATGTAAACCCGGTTCTACCGATGCCGAGCACCATGCAAGATGATCCATGGATGGTGATATCCGTGTTCTGTATCGCCATCATGACAGCACCTTCCGCTGTCGGGATCGAGTTATAAATGGCGACATCATCGCGGTCAAACAGTTCAACAAGCCGAATCGCATATTTACCGCATAAATTGCGTAAATATGGCTTTGCCATCCCCGTATACACGGTACAATGCTTCGGTAATCGTGCGACATACTCATCAGTCAGCACTAATTCACGGTCACTGAAAACAGCAATGATTTTGCCGTCATCGTCCGTTCCGACAGCCGGAAGCACAAGCGCATCGGCAGTCGCAAATAAGTCCTCGCTGAGCTCGGCGCGCACCGCTCCGTCCAGTGAGGAATGCAACTGATCAAAGCCCGCAACCGTTACCGATGCATCGAGCTCGGTCAGCTTCCGGATGACCTCAAGCCCCCGAGCGTCACCGCCTAGAAGCAAGACCTGAACCCCTGTCAACATAAGGGTATCACTCCTTTCCTACTGTAACCGTTAGACGCGCGAGCTACCGCGGCTCGGTTAGCAGTACTACTGTAACCGTTAGACGCGCGAGCTACCGCGGCTCGGTTAGCAGTACTACTGTAACCGTTAGACGCGCGAGAACCGCGGCTCGGTTAGCAGCATCTCTGTAACTGCCCCAGCGCCTTCCGTCAAGGCAACCCAAATGACAGTATGCGCACTTGGTTATAGACCATCTTATGCATCCGCCCAGAGCGGGGTGAAAATGAAATTCGGGCTGCCGTCAAACACAAAAAGCACCGAGGCTGCAGCCCCGGTGCTCTTCGTACAATAAATATATGATTTCTACCTTTGCAGATTACACACCGGTATGGCCAAAGCCGCCTGCACCGCGTACGGTATCCGGCAGTTCATCCACCTCAGTAATCGTTACATCAGGCACGATCTGGAACAGCATCTGTGCAATGCGCTCCCCGCGTTCAATCGCAAATGGCTCCTGCCCCAAATTCACGAGCAGCACCTTTACCTCGCCGCGGTAGTCAGCATCGATTGTTCCGGGCGAATTCAAGCAAGTAATGCCATGTTTATACGCAAGCCCGCTTCTAGGACGGATTTGCGCTTCTAGTTCCGCAGGCATGGCCATCGAGAACCCCGTCGGGATGAGCTTGCGCTCTCCCGGGTTCAAGATAACAGGCTCGCTTACTGCCGCTTGAAGATCGAATCCCGCCGCAAGCTCAGACATCTTGCGTGGCAGTGCGATTTCTTCATTGCCGGGCAGTCGTTTAAATAACACTTGAAACAAGTGAATCCCTCCCGATTGACGCTGCTGCTTTATCGTTGCTGCCCACCATCGCCACGGCAAAAGGAACGGATAGCATACGTTTCGTTACGTCTTGAATATCCTTCATATCCACATCGTCAATACGCTTCAGCATCTCATCCAGCGTATAGTGGCGACCAAGCATCAGCTCGTTCTTGCCAAGCCGATTCATCCGGCTCGATGTGCTTTCAAGGCTTAGGATCAGACTTCCTTTAAGCTGCTCCTTACCGCGGTGCAGTTCAATATCCGTCAGTCCTTTAACAGCCAAATCATGCATTTGCGCCATCGTTAACTCCAGCACTTCTTTGGTTTGCTTCGGCGCGGTCCCTGCATAAACGGTAAACAAACCGCTGTCGGCATAAGAGGTATGATAAGAATAAACCGAATACGCCAGACCGCGTTTCTCACGGATTTCTTGGAACAGTCTGGAACTCATGCCTCCACCTACTGCATTATTCAACAAAATCATGGCATAGAGCTGCGGATCTGCAAAGGAACATCCCGGAAACGAGATACAGATATGATTCTGTTCTGTTTTCTTCTTATGGAACAGGTATTGCCCGCTAAAGGTTGGTGTGGTAACCGCAGTTTCTGTCCCGTTATTTGTGAATCCGCCGAAGTGCTTCTCCAGCAGCTCGATTAGCGATTTCTCTTCAACATTGCCTGCCACACTTATAACGGTGTTATCAATTCGATATTGACTCTTCATGTAGCCGCGCAGAGAGTCGCCATCCATGGCACTTAACCGCTCTTCCAGACCGAGAATGGAATACGCAAGCGGGTGATCGCCATAAGCAGAACGAGACGCTTCGTCATGCACTTTATCATCAGGCGTATCTTCATACATCGAAATTTCTTCGAGAATGACATTTTTCTCTTTTGCCAATTCCGCCCCGTCCATTTGAGAATTGAAGAACATGTCCGCTAACGCATCTACGGCGATAGGCAAATGCTGATCCAATACTTTGGCAAAATAACAGGTGTATTCTTTGGCAGTAAACGCATTTACGTTGCCGCCGATACCATCGAACAGATCTGCGATATCTTTCGCGCTGTGACGTTCTGTTCCTTTAAACAACATGTGCTCGATAAAATGGGAAATCCCATTATTCTCAGGTGACTCGTTGCGCGAGCCGGTCTTGACCCAGATCCCAAAGGCCACCGATCGGAATGTCGGTATGTATTCTACTACGACGCGTAAACCATTGCTAAGGGTATAGTTATTCAATTCGGTTCCTCCTACACGTTTTCTGCTGCTTCATCACCATCTAGCAGAAATACAATGACTTCACTATAACAAAATTATGGTCTTGCCTCAACTAATGAGGTTCTCTTGGAGGAGAGCGTTTCACTGACGGTACCGAGCATGAGACCTTTCTGCTTGATTGCGGTAATCATTCCCGGAAGCGCAGCGCTTGATGAATCCGTCGGATGCATCAGAATGAGCGATCCCGGCTCCACGCGGGTACGCACCTTACGAATGATCGAGTATGCGGGCGGATGCGTCCAGTCAACCGTGTCGAGCGTCCAGAGGACGGTCTTGAGCCCCTGCTCCGCTGCGACATCAACCGTCATTTGATTAAAATCACCCGAAGGCGGCGCGAACCATTTGTTCGTGACATTCAAAGTAGACTTCAGTAAGGCTTCGGTCTTTGCAATTTGATTATATGCAGAACGCCGATCAAGTTGACTCATCTTTGGATGCGTATACGCGTGATTCGAAATTTCATGTCCTTCGGCTTGAATAAGCTTGGCCACATCGGTGTTTTTCTTCAGCCAGGACCCATCGAAGAAAAATGTCGCTTTTACGTTTTCCTTCCTCAGCGTGTTCAAGATGGACGGAATGTACTCATTCCCCCAAGCCACATTAATCATTATGGCCACCATAGGCTTGTTTGGATTGCCTTTATAAATAGGAACGCGTCCAAGATCATTCAAGCTAACCTTCGGCTCCACTTCCTTGTATACAAACCGAATAGGCTCATTCTCGGGAGCATTCTCCATGAGCCGATAAGTTTTGTCCACATCAATCTCCAAACCGTTGTAGCCCGGTATCGCTTTCCAAACCCGATCCACTCTTGCGTCAACCGGTGCTATCCGCTTCTTCTCTGCTTCAGATCGAATCGTATCCATAAGAGCTGAATTCGTTCCGGAGAATGCATATAGTGTCGGCTCGAATGCACCACGGTTGCCATTCTTTACTGCCGTCACGTATTCAGCGAGCGGGCTATTCAGCCTTACAAACATTATTAGCGTGCACATGACCAATGCCATGACGATAGCTTTCTTCAGCCTCATAGGAGCTGTCCCACCCTTCTCCTTCATCATATTATGGCTCGGCCCACTTTATGAGAAGAAGCGAAGGACAATAAGGCAACAAAAAAGAGACAGATGCCAGCATCTGTCTCTACATTCTTATCTGTTACTCTATCCTTAGGACTGCTGAGCAGGAACCTCTGGAGTCAGAACTGCTTTGCGGGACAAGTTGATGCGGCCTTGTTGGTCGATTTCCGTTACTTTAACTGTAATTTGATCGCCGATTTTCAGGACATCCTCAACTTTAGCAACACGCTCTGTAGAGATTTGTGAAATATGAACCAAACCGTCTTTGTTTGGCAAAATTTCTACGAAGCAGCCGAATTTCTCGATCCGTTTCACTGTACCGAGGTAAACCTCGCCTACAACCACTTCACGAACGATGCCTTCGATGATTTGTTTTGCACGCTCATTGGCTTCTGCGTTGGAAGATGCAATGAACACTGTTCCATCTTGCTCGATATCGATTTTTACGCCGGTTTCATCAATGATTTTATTGATGATTTTACCGCCTGAGCCGATAACGTCACGGATTTTGTCCGGATGGATTTTCATAATGACGATTTTCGGTGCATATTTGGAAAGGCTTGTACGAGGTGTTTGCATGACTTCATTCATTTTACCAAGAATGTGCAAACGGCCAACACGAGCTTGTTCCAAAGATTGCGAGAGAATCGCACGATCGATACCGTCGATTTTGATATCCATTTGGATCGCAGTTACGCCTGCTGCAGTACCGGCAACTTTAAAGTCCATATCGCCGAGGTGATCTTCCATCCCTTGAATATCCGAGAGAATGGAGAAGTGATCGCCGTCTTTGATTAGACCCATTGCGATACCCGCAACCGGTGCTTTAATCGGAACGCCTGCATCCATCATGGCAAGTGTGCTTGCGCAAATACTTGCTTGGCTGGTGGAGCCGTTCGATTCCAACACCTCGGAAACGAGACGAATGGTATATGGGAATTCAGTTTCATTCGGAATGACTTTGGACAACGCGCGCTCACCAAGAGCACCGTGACCGATTTCACGACGGCCCGGAGGACGCAGCGGTCTAGCTTCCCCTACGCTGAACGGAGGGAAGTTGTAATGATGCATGAAACGTTTCGTTTCAGTCAGATCAATACCGTCAAGAATTTGCACATCGCCCAGTGCGCCAAGCGTACAGATGCTTAGTGCTTGCGTTTGTCCGCGTGTGAACAAACCGGAACCATGCGTGCGAGGCAGCAAGGCGACATCACATTCGATTGGACGGATTTCGCTTAGAGCTCGTCCATCCGGACGAATCTTATCATGCGTGATCAAACGACGCACTTCTTCTTTCACGATATCGTAAAGGACTTCCTTCACATCGCCAAGAAGCTCAGGCGTTTCCGCATATTCCGCTTCAAAGTGGGAAATCGTGTCTGCATTCACAACGTCGATCGCTTCTTGACGAGCATGCTTCTCCGCAATGCTGACTGCTTCAACAAGACGTGCTTTCGCAAACGCGCGAACAGCCTCGTTAACCGCAGCATCCACCGTATGTAGCTTCACTTCAACCTTCGGTTTGCCTGCAAGACCTTGAAGCTCTTCGATCGTAGCGACAATACGTTTGATCTCATCGTGACCGAACATAATCGCTTCGAGGATGACATCTTCCGATACTTCGTTTGCTTCCGCTTCTACCATCATAATCGCATCTTTGGTACCGGAAACTACAACGTGCACGTCGCTTTTCGTTTCTTGGTCAACCGTAGGGTTGATGATAAATTGACCGTCGATACGGCCAACAATAACGCCGCCAACGGGTCCGTTGAACGGAATATCCGACAATGTCAACGCTGCGGACGTACCGATCATCGCTGCGATTTCCGGTGTGCAGTCTTGATCCACGCTCATGACGATATTGGCAATTTGTACTTCGTTACGGAAGCCATCCGGAAATAGCGGACGAATCGGACGGTCTGTCAAACGGCTCGCCAGGATCGCTTTCTCACTTGGACGACCTTCACGCTTAATGAAACCGCCTGGAATTTTACCTACTGCATATAAACGCTCTTCATAGTTGACTGTCAGTGGGAAAAAGTCAAGATTCTTCGGCTCAGTGGATGATACCACCGTACATAATACTACAGTTTCACCGTATTTCACGGTTACCGCTGCGTTTGCTTGTTTGGCTAAACGACCCGTCTCAAGAATGAACGGTCGGCCGCCAAGCGTTGTTTCTACACGATGCAGCATATTATTCCTCCTCAACTGCAAGCCGCTACACCCCACCCGGGATGCTCAGCTGTCAGGTTTTCATTAATTTCCACACACGCACTCCATTACCAAAAACTGTCGAAAAATTACCTATAAGAAAAGCTCCACTTGGAGCTGCTCAAAAACATTATGTATGGTTTATTTACAAAAAGCAACCCAGTGCAGCTGAGCCTGGAATCCCAGGCGGCTTGACAACCAGGTTGCTTTTATCCCCGCATCTATTATCGGCGAAGGCCGAGTTTTTCGATCAATGCGCTGTAACGTTTAACGTCTTTGTTTTTCAAGTAAGCCAACAATTTACGACGTTGACCAACCATCTTAAGCAGACCGCGACGCGAGTGATGATCTTTCTTGTGCGTCCGAAGATGATCTGTCAAGTTGACGATGTTTTGCGTCAGGATAGCGATTTGAACTTCCGGAGAACCGGTATCGTTCGCGTGGGTTTTGTGTTCGTCGATCAATTGGTGTTTACGCTCTTGTGTAAGTGCCATCCATGTTCACCTCCTTCTATCATAATCGCCGTTAGCCTCGCCGTCGCCCGGTGAAAAACGAACTGGCCAAGCTAAGGTTCTGTTTCGCTGCGCGTAGTGTCAATAGAACATGATTACGCAACGAAATAGAGTATAACACATCTGCCTACAAGAAGTAAATGCCGAGCCTAATTCTTATTGTAAGCTGCCAGAACGGAACTCGCCTGTTCGGCATCTGATTTGATCTGAGCGATCAATTCATCAATGGATCCGAACTTCTTCTCGCTTCGTAAGAAGGAGATAAATTGGACCGTGATGGATTTATCATACAGATCACCGCTGAAATCGAGCAGATGCGCCTCCATAACCGGTTCTGGCAGTTTTTCGTGGAAAGTCGGCTTTACGCCGATATTGAGAACAGCCGGCACCCGCTTCCCGTCAACTTGAACCATTACAGCATAAACGCCTTGTCTTGGAATCAGATAGGCTGCTTCTTGCTTAATGTTCGCTGTCGGAAAACCGATCGTCCGTCCTCTGCCTTCCCCATGAATAACAACTCCCCGTACTTGATACGGTTCGCCGAGAAGCTGCTCCGCTACTTCGGGCCGCCCTTCAGAAAGTGCTTCACGAATTAGCGTACTGCTTACTTTATCCCCATCCTGCATGAAAGGATCCACGATTTCCACCTCGATATCAGGCTCACCAAGTGCCCATAATGTTTCCGGCTTCCCTGCACCCTTGGCTCCAAAGGTAAAATCAAAGCCAACCGTCGCTTGCTTCACTTGAAGCGGTCGCAGCACGTACTCGACAAAGTCTGCCGGAGTTACGCTGGCGAAATCCAAATCGAAGTTCACGATGTATACGACTTGAGCACCTAATTTGCGGAAGCGTTCTACCTTCTCATCAAGGGGAGTAAGACTTGCCGTATACTGCCCGTTCTGACCAAGCACTTCCTTCGGGTGAGGATGAAAGGTCATAATAGCTCCCTGAAGGCCTGCCGCGCGGGCAGCTTCCATTGCATGCCGAATCACGTTCTGATGGCCGCGATGAACGCCGTCAAAATGACCGATTGCCAGCGTTTTCGGTTTGGCTGTAAGCGCTGCTTGAGACGAGACAATCGGATATTGTAATGAGATAATTTCCACTGCAGTCACACCTGCTTTAAGTTCTTCACTAATCTGCTGTTTTGGTGAAAACCTTCACAGCTTTAAGCGTCGCTGTATCTTCATCCGGAGAAAACAAGCCGACGAATGTACCGTCAATGCCATAGAGGCGAATGATGGAATCCGTACGATAATCTCCATGGTCGAACATCGCGTTCAAGGAGATCCGCTTGCCCTGGAAGGCACGCTGTACATTCTCCATGCTAACTGTAGCACGGGGAAAATGATCAAGCGCTTCATCAGAAGGCGTCAGCTTCTCTTCTAGCTCGCCGGCAGCTTGAAGTTGCGCGATTTGTTCGAGCGTGAAGCATTGCTCCTTCGTAAAACCTCCGGACATCGTGCGAATTAACTCTGCCATTACAGCAGGTACACCAAGGGCTTGTCCAATATCTACGCATAGCGTGCGGATATAAGTACCTTTGGAGCAGGAAACAGAGAATCGAATGGTTGGGTGCGGCCGGTCCAGCTTCATATCTAGTAAATCCAGAGCATAGATCGTTACCGGTCTGGATTTCCGTTCAATCACTTGACCTTCACGTGCCAATTCGTATAACCGTTTACCGTTAACTCGAACAGCTGAGTACATCGGAGGTACCTGCTCGATCTCGCCTACGAACGAAGATAAGACGCGGCGAATATCCGCCTCCGTCAACGTCACAGAAGGAAGCTCTTCGAGCACCGTTCCGGTTAAATCCTCTGTATCTGTCGCAATGCCGAACTGCATTACCGCTTCATAACATTTAGGCCGTTCCTGCACATATTCGACTACGCGCGTCGCTCGGCCAATACAAAGCGGCAGCACTCCGGTTACGGCAGGATCCAGCGTACCGGTATGGCCGATTCGTTTGACTTTAACAATGCCTCTGACTTTAGCGACCACGTCATGCGAGGTCCAGCCAGCGGGCTTCCAAACTGCCAAAATGCCATCCATCATAGGTTAAGCGCCTCGCTTGCTGCTTGCACAACTTTGCCGATTGCTTCTTGTATCCCGTGCTCCAATCGGAAGCCTGCTGCCCGGACATGTCCGCCGCCGCCAAACGTTTGCGCAATTGCCGCTACATCTGCTTTACCGGTAGAGCGCATGCTAACTTTCACATCGCCATTCTCGGTTTCTTTGAACAAGATGCCTACGTCAACGCCTTCCACATTTACCGCGTAGTTGACCAGACCTTCAAGGTCATCGCCAACCGCACCGGTTTCCGCCATATCGGAGAAAGCGACATACAGCCACGCAATTCGGTTATCATCCGAGAACGTTAACCGATTAAGTCCGCGCTGCAAAAGAAGCAACTGAGGTTTTGTCATTTGCTCCAGCAAATGATTGGCAATCCAGTGTCCTTCAACTTCCTCCGCCAGCATGCGCGATGCAACCTGCATGACCCTTGGAGTCGTGTTGGAGTAACGGAATCCGCCTGTATCCGTAAGAAGACCTGTATAAATGGCGGTAGCAACTTCACGATCAAGTGAAATGGCCCCATACTCGATTAGATCATATAAAATTTCGACCGTTGCGGCCGCATCGATTCGGATTAAGTTCGCTGTGCCGAAAGCATCATTAGTAGGATGATGATCAATATTAAGCAATTGAGCTGATTCGGCAAATCTTTCGCTCACACGCCCGATTCGGCGGAAGTCCGCGCAATCAATAGCAATGATGCGGTTAAACGTTTCATCCAATGGCTGCTTGCTATAATTAATGATCGATGCCGACGATTCCAGAAACTCTAGACGAATCGGCACCGCACCTTCGTTAATCAAGACGGCTTGCTTACCCAATTGGCGAAGAAGCCAGCCAACAACTACTGTCGAGCTGATGGCATCTCCGTCCGGCTGAACATGCGAGACGACAAGAAACCGATTGCCGTCTCGAATGAAGTCAAGCGCCGCTTGCAGCTGTTCTTTATAAGCGGCCGAGAAAACCGCAGCTTTCGCCGTGGTCATTCGCCGCTCCGGCCGTTAATCGTATGCAGTAACGCTTCGATCTTGCTGCCGTACTCGATACTGCTGTCGAATTTGAACAGCAGCTCCGGCGTATGGCGGAATCGAATTCGTTTACCGAGCTCGGAACGAATGAAACCTGTACCGCGGGCAAGAGCTTTAAGCGTTTCTTCTTTCTGCTCTTCACTGCCCAGCACGCTTAGATAAACACGTGCTTGCGAGAGGTCATTCGTTAGATCAACGCCGGTTACCGTTATGAAACCGATGCGCGGATCTTTGAGCTCCGTCTGAATGATTTGGCTCAATTCTTTCTTGATTTGTTCACCTACACGTCCTACGCGGACTTTAGCCATAGGTTGATCACCTCTCTACACTTTCCAGGACGTAAGCCTCGATAATGTCTCCCTCTTTAAGGTCGTTCATCTTCTCGAGCGTTATGCCGCACTCATAGCCTTGCGCCACTTCTTTTGCATCATCCTTGAACCGTTTAAGCGATTCGATTTCGGTTTCCAAGACCACGATACCGGCACGGATTAAGCGAGCTTTCGCGCTGCGTGTAATTTTTCCGGAAGTAACCATACAGCCTGCAATTACGCCGACCTTTGTAACTTTGAAAATATTACGCACTTCAGCCTGGCCCATAATGACTTCCTTGAAGATCGGATCCAGCATCCCTTTCATGGCATGCTCAATTTCGTCAATCACGTTATAGATAATGCTGTGCAGACGAATATCGACTTTCTCCTGCTCCGCCGTTGCAAGCGCCTGAGGCTCTGGACGAACGTTAAAGCCGATAACGATAGCACTGGACGCTGCTGCCAAGTTGATATCGGATTCTGTAATCGCGCCTGCACCGCTATGGATGATCTTAACGCGTACGCCTTCGATGTCGATTTTGGCAAGGGATCCTTTAAGCGCCTCAGAGGAACCTTGAACGTCAGCTTTGATGATCACGTTCAGATCCTTGATTTCGCCTTCTTTAATATGATTGTACAAATCTTCGAGCGTTACTCTCGAATTTGCACCGAGTTCGGATTGGCGGTGCTTAATTGCACGGCGATCTGCAATCGCACGTGCTTTGCGCTCGTCTTCGAACACGAGGAACGGATCGCCGGCTTGCGGAACTTCCGTTAGACCCGTAATCTCGATCGGCGTGCTAGGACCCGCTTCTTTGAGACGGCGGCCCTTATCGTTGACCATCGCACGAACGCGGCCGAAGCAGTTGCCCGCAACAAATGCGTCACCGATCTTAAGCGTACCGTGTTGAACGAGAACGCGAGCAACCGGACCTTTACCTTTATCAAGCTCAGCCTCGATTACCGTACCGCGTGCACGTTTGTTCGGGTTCGCTTTGTAGTCGTTCACTTCGGCAACGAGCAGAATCATCTCAAGGAGTTCCTCAAGATTAGTGCGTTGCTTAGCGGACACGTTTACGAAGATGGTATCTCCGCCCCACTCTTCCGGAACGAGCTGATACTCCGTCAAGCTTTGTTTGATTTTATCTACGTCAGCGCCTGGCTTATCGATTTTGTTAACCGCTACGATAATCGGAACGCCTGCTGCTTTAGCATGGTTAATGGCTTCAACCGTTTGAGGCATAACGCCGTCATCGGCTGCTACAACGATAATCGTAATATCCGTTACTTGAGCACCGCGAGCACGCATGAGCGTAAATGCTTCGTGACCCGGTGTATCGAGGAACGTAATTTTCTTATTATTGATTTCAACTTGATAAGCACCGATATGCTGCGTGATACCGCCGGCTTCACCGCTAGTTACGCTAGTGTGTCTGATGGCATCAAGAAGTGTTGTTTTACCATGATCGACGTGACCCATGATGGTAACAACAGGTGGACGAGCTTCCAGTGTATCCTCTTCGTCCTTCTCTTCCAGTGTTTCGAATGCATCCTCTTCTACAGGGATCTTCACTTCAACCTCAACGCCATATTCTGTAGCGATCAATTGAACGGTATCCAGATCGACCTCTTGGTTAATGGTAGCCATTACACCAAGCATGATGAGCTTCTTGATAACCTCGGAAGCATCCTTATGAAGCAATTTAGCCAATTCGCCAACCGTTACTGTACCGCGTACAATAATTTTCTTCGGCGTATTGTCGATTTTCTCTTTGCGCTCTTGCTGTTGTCCTTTACCACGGTTGTTCTTACCGCCGCGGTTGTTCTTGAAGTTGCCTGTACGGGAATCTTCAAAACGTTTATTCGCACCGAAGTTGCTGTTAGCCGCCTTCGGATTGTTTCTTTTCTTTGCATGATCATCGGACGTCGTACTGCGTGACTCGAATGTACGAGCTGGAGCAGCACTGCGGTTCGGTTGTTGACTCGCTTGATCCGGGCGCGGTGTGGAAGGACGGAAACCGCCGCCTTGACCGCCGCCAGTACTCGAGCCTTGACCCGAAGGACGGTTGCCTTGATAACCGCCGCCACCGCCTGCGCCTTGACCTGCCGGACGATTGCCTTGGTAGCCGCCGCCTTGACCTTGTGGACGTTGACCTTGGCCGCCTTGCGAGGAGCCTTGGCCTTGCGGACGTTGTCCTTGACCGCCTTGCGAAGAGCCTTGGCCTTGTGGACGACTACCTTGGTAGCCGGTGCCTTGACCTGCTGGACGGTTGCCTTGATAGCCGCCGCCTTGACCTTGCGGACGCTGGCCTTGACCACCTTGACCGCCTTGACCTTGCGGACGGTTGCCTTGGTAGCCGCCTTGACCTTGCGGACGATTGCCTTGATAGCCGCCTTGACCTTGCGGACGCGGATTTGAGCTCGAGCTGCCTTGCGGTTGGCCTGATGTAGGCTGTTGAGTGGAGGTCGTCGGTGTCGTGCTCGCTGTTACGCCTGTTGCCGGTGTTTGTGTGCTTGCCGGACTTGGCGCCGCGTTCGCAGTCTGAGCTGCGTTCGTGCTAGGTGCTTGCGTATTAGTTGTATTCATATTCCCCTGCTGTTCCTGAGTATTTTTGTTGACCTGTCCATGTCCTTGCGCTGGAGCATTCGTGCTTGATTGAGCCTTGCGTTCAGGCTGACCCTGCGGTTGCTGGCGATTAGACGACTGAGCTGCTGCAGAGACGGTCGCGCTCTCCTGGGCGCGTTTCGCTGCTGCGTTAGCTTTAATATCGCGGAAGAAACCTTCCACCTTCGAAACCATTTCATTTTCCATAACGCTCATATGATTGTTAACGGGCAGATTGAGTCGCTTTAGGATCGTAATGATTTCCTTGCTGCTCATATTTAAGTTTTTCGCGTATTCGTAGACGCGTAATTTATCTTTGTCTTGTTGTTTAGTCAATATACTCCACCTCCGTAGGTTCAATTAAGCTCTGTGCAATGCTTTTAGAAAAGCCTGAGTCGGTTACACCTAGGAGAACCCTCTCTGACTTGCCGATTGCTTCCCCAAGCGTAATTCGGTCGAATGCTTCTACGAGTTTGACATTGTAGGAAGCACATTTGTCCCGAAACTTCTTCTTCGTATTATCTGATGCATCACCGGCAACTATGACAAGTTTCGCTTTGCCCTGCTGGATTGCTTTCAATACGGTCTCGTCTCCGGTAACAAGCTTACCGGCCCGCATCGCCATGCCAAGCGTGTTAAGCGACTTATGCTTCGTCTTCGTCATCGATCTCATCCTTATTCGCGTTAAACGTGTCCTCTACAGCGATAAAATCTTGCTCCAGCTGATCATATATTTCAATGCCAACGGTTTGTTTCAAAGCCCGATCAAGTGCCCTGCTCTTCTTGGCTAGCTTAAAGCAAGCGACTTTCCCGCAAAGATAAGCGCCGCGCCCTGCTTTCTTCCCCGTCAAATCGATCAGAACCGATTCATCAGGCGTACGAACGACGCGGATCAGCTCTTTCTTTGCCTTCATCTCCTGACAAGCAACACATTTACGCAGTGGAATTTTTCTAGGTCTCACCGTTCATCCCCCCTGAACATCAGCTCTTAGTCGATGGAGACGGAATCCTGATGCATCGTGCTCATCGGCGACTTTGGACGACCAAATTCTTGCTCCGCCTGCGTTTCGCTCTTAATATCGATCTTCCAACCCGTCAGCTTCGCAGCCAAACGAGCATTCTGACCTTTAATCCCGATTGCCAGCGACAGCTGATAATCCGGAACAATGACGCGTGCCATCTTCTCTTGCTCGTATACGATTACCTCGATAACTTTAGAAGGGCTAAGCGCATTCGCAACATATTCTTCAACGTTCTCGGACCAGCGAACGATATCAATCTTCTCGCCTTTGAGCTCCGTAACGATGGTTTGCACGCGCATCCCTTTCTGACCGACGCATGATCCAACCGGATCCACTTCGGCATTGCGGGAATAAACAGCGATCTTGGAGCGGAAGCCCGCTTCACGCGCGACAGAGCGAATCTCAACTACGCCATCATAAATCTCAGGCACTTCGAGTTCGAATAGGCGTTTCAGCAAGCCCGGGTGCGTACGGGAAAGGAAAATTTGCGGTCCTTTCGTCGTGTTCTCCACTTTCGTGATGAACGATTTCACGCGATCTCCATGCTTGAATTTGTCCGTTGGCATCAATTCGGTCAGCGGCAGTACCGCTTCTACCTTGCCAAGGTCGATAAACAGGTTGCGTACGTCTTGACGCTGCACGATACCATTCACAATGTCTTCTTCTTTATCGATGAAGGCATTGTAAATGAGGCCGCGTTCTGCTTCACGGATACGTTGCGTAACAACCTGCTTCGCGGTTTGAGCCGCAATCCGGCCAAAATCACGAGGCGTTACTTCGATTTCCGCGATATCGTCAAGCTGATAATGCGGGTTGATTTCACGGGAAGCTTCAACCGAGATCTCAAGTCTAGGATCTAGTACATCCTCTACTACGGCTTTGCGTGCATACACTTTAATGACTCCGGTAAACCGGTTAATATCAACACGTACATTTTGGGCGGTATTAAAATTGCGTTTGTAGCTCGATATCAGGGCTGCTTCAATGGCTTCCAGCAAGATATCCTTGCTGATCCCCTTCTCTCTTTCGATTTCCGTCAGTGCTTCAATAAATTCCATGCTCATTGGAAATGAGTTCCCCCTTTCAACTAGTTCCCTAACGTTATAATCATGCCGTTGTCTTCTCCTTAGAAGACGATGGCTAAACGGGCACTGGCAACTTTCGCATACGGTATGGTGTGTTTCTTTTTACCGATTTCAATGACGATCTCTTCCCCATCAAATGAAAGAAGCTTGCCCTCGAATTCTTTCAAGCCGCCAATCGGCTCATAGGTCGTTGCAAACACATGCTTGCCGACCGCTTTCTTAACATCTTCGGGCTTCTTAAGCGGACGTTCCGCACCCGGTGAGGATACTTCGAGAAAATAAGCGTCAGATACCGGATCATTCTCATCCAGCTTCTCGCTCAAATATTCGCTAATCCGGCCGCATTCATCGATATCAATGTTGCCTTCTTTGTCCACGTAGACACGAAGAAACCAGTTGCTTCCTTCTTTCACATACTCTACGTCAACGAGTTCAAATCCATTTTCATCGAGGAACGGTCTAACCATTTCTTCGACAGCGGTTTTGATTGTGGATGTGCTCAAAAACAATGTACCTCCCACTGCAGCGGTGCGCCACAACAGAGGCGGCGTACGGTCAGTTTAATTTTTCAGCTGAAATGCACCTGTTGCAGAACCTGCTTATGTCCCATCGTATATGTAAAAAGGTGCAGACAAAACGTAAAGAGTGGGTTTCCCCACTCTTCTGCGAAAAGGTCGTATCATCAGCATTACCAGAAAGATTATAACATAACCATGATGTGGTGACAATACGGCGCTGGAGGGTGCGCTCGGGGTGGGTCGCTCCATTCGGGGTGCGCCTGCGGGCCGCTGTTGAACTCGGGATGCTCGATTAGACGGCTTCGCGGTAGCATCCCGAGTTCAAAGGCGGCACGTAAACTCTCCGGCTGCACCCCGAATTCCGCTCTTTCCCCTCGCTTACCAGCGCTTAGGAGCGAAGCCGAAGTTGCCGAGGTAATCCGGCAACTTCGGTGGTTCACGCCAACCTTTAACTACCATAAACCCCAGAAGAAAAACCTGAAAACAGTCGCCCCCTTTCGGGGGCTTGTTCACCTGCGGTGAACTTTAAGTGCCTAAACCTGAAAACAGTCGCCCCCTTTCGGGGGCTTGTTCACCTGCGGTGAACTTTAAGTGCCTAAACCTGAAAACAGTCGCCCCCTTCGGAGGCTTGTTCACCTGCGGTGAACTTTCAATGCCCACATCTAGAGAAGTCGCCCCCTTCGGGGGCTTGTTCACCTGCGGTGAACTTTAAGTGCCTAGATCTTAGAACAAGGACAACTGATTCGACTCCGGCAAGCCACGGAAGCAGCCCATTGTCGTCAGCACTTCGACGATGGTTTTGGTTGCTTTGGACTTTTGCTGGAAGTCTTCGATCGATAGGAACTCGCCAAAATCCCGAGCTCCGGCGATGTTCTTCGCAGCGTTCTCCCCGATACCGCTGATCGCGCCGAACGGCGGAATGATCGAGTTGCCATCGATGATGAATCGCGTAGCTTCCGAACGATAGAGATCAACCGGCTTGAATGAGAAGCCGCGAGCCGTCATCTCCAGCGCCATCTCAAGCAAGGAGACGCTGTTTTTCTCTTTCGGCGTTGCATTGAAGCCTTTAGCTTCGATTTCGACCAGCTTCTTTGCGATAGCCTCATAGCCTTTGCAAAGCAGCTCTAAATCAAAGTCCTCGGCGCGAATAGAGAAATACGTCGCATAATACGCAATAGGCTGATACAGCTTGAAGTATGCTGTCCGCACGGCCGAGATAACGTAAGCAGCCGCATGGGCTTTCGGGAACATGTACTCGATTTTCAGACAGGAATCAATATACCATTGCGGCACTTTACAGCGTTTCATTTCTTCGATCCATTCCGGAGTAAGGCCTTTACCTTTACGAACGCTCTCGGTAATTTTGAAGGCGAGACCCGCATCCATACCTGCTTTATAAATTAAGAAAAGCATAATATCATCACGACACCCGATAACGGTTTTGATCGTACATGTACGGTTCTTAATCAGCTCTTGCGCGTTACCGAGCCATACCCCTGTTCCATGAGACAATCCTGAAATTTGCAGCAAATCGGCAAAGGTCGCCGGTTTCGTCTCTTCAAGCATTTGACGTACGAACTTGGTTCCCATCTCCGGTACGCCATAGGTCGCGACGGAAGAACGTATTTTATCCGGAGTGACGCCAAGGGCTTCCGTAGAACTGAACATACTCATAACTTTCGGATCGTTCATCGGAATCGTAGTCGGATCAATTCCGGTGAGATCCTGAAGCATGCGCATCATGGTTGGATCGTCGTGCCCCAGAATATCGAGCTTCAAGAGGTTATCCTCGAAAGCATGATAGTCAAAATGGGTCGTTTTCCACTCGGCGTTCTGATCATCGGCGGGATACTGCACCGGTGTTACATCCTCAACCTCGATGTAGTCCGGCACAACGACGATACCGCCCGGATGCTGGCCCGTGCTTCGTTTTACACCGGTACAACCGTTGGCGAGCCTTGCAAGCTCAGCACCGCGCCACTTCTTGCCGTAATCTTCTTCGTATTTCTTCGTATAGCCGTAAGCTGTTTTCTCCGCAACCGTGCCGATTGTACCTGCACGGAATACGTTTTCCGCTCCGAACATCGTCTTCGTGAAGTTATGGGCTACCGCTTGATATTCGCCGGAGAAGTTCAAATCGATATCGGGAACTTTATCCCCTTTAAAGCCAAGGAACGTCTCGAAAGGAATATCCTGCCCTTCGCCTTTGAGCGGTTTGCCGCAGTTTGGACAAGCCTTATCCGGTAAATCGAAACCGCTCGGATAACTGCCGTCAAGGAACCATTCACTAAACTTACATGCTTCATCTAAGCAAGTGTAGTGCGCAGGTAACGGATTTACTTCAGATATCCCTAGGAAGGTTGCAACGATGGAAGAACCAACGGAACCCCGTGATCCAACCAGGTATCCATCCTCATTGGACTTCTTCACTAGCTTCGCCGAAATGAGATAGTTGGCAGCAAAACCGGCTTTCGTAATCGGAACAAGCTCTCTCTCGAGACGTTGAACGACGACATCCGGAAGCGGTTCCCCATACAGTTTACGTGCAGTGTCATAACATGTATTACGCATTTCATCATCGGCGCCTTCGATAATAGGAACGAACAATTTCGGCGGGAACATATCAAACGGTTCAAAACGTTCCGCAAGCTCTGACGTATTCTTGACTACAACCTCATAAGCGCGGGCTTCACCGAGAAAAGCGAACTCCTCCAGCATTTCTTTCGTCGTACGGAAATGAGCATCCGGCTTGCGGATATCTTTGAGCGGACTAAAGCCTGTTATGCCATGGATCGTAATGTCGCGGAACAGCTTGTCCCGTTGCAGCAAGTAATGCACATTGCCTGTTGCAATGACCGGTTTCCCGAGCTTATCGCCAATCTCGCATACGCGGCGAATGGCCTGTTCGATCTCAGCGCGGCTTGCTACAAAACCTTTCTCAACAAGATGCATATAAAAGTCGATTGGCTGAATTTCCAGTACATCGTAGTAATGCGCGACTTCTTCTGCTTCTTCCATCGACTTATTCATAACGGCTTCGAAGAACTCGCCTTTCTCGCAACCCGAGATTACCAGCAGCCCTTCGCGCAATTCGGTCAGCTTGCTCTTCGGAATCGTAGCGACGCGTTTAAAATGTTCGGTATGCGATTTCGAGATCAGTTTGAACAAATTTTTCTTCCCCGCGCCATTGAGCGCGTAGATGCAGCAATGGA
Organism: Paenibacillus sp. J22R98; assembly: GCF_059383835.1. Taxonomy (NCBI): domain Bacteria; kingdom Bacillati; phylum Bacillota; class Bacilli; order Caryophanales; family Paenibacillaceae; genus Paenibacillus; species Paenibacillus sp. J22R98. The sequence continues at coordinate 521,483 of NZ_JBXENW010000003.1, read as the reverse complement.
AGGGCCGCATGTTCGACAAGTCGAGCCCGACGTAGTCGTTCAGCATTTGTAGGCCGGTTATGTTGCGGGCAGCTGCATCACCGATCAGACCGAATAGTACGCCGCCGAGTGCAATGGAGTCATCGATCGCGCGGTGATGATTCTCGAGACTGATTTTATATTTATCCGAAAGGGTATTCAGACGGTGATTCTTCATCGAAGGATGCAGGAATCGCGCAAATTCAAGAGTATCCAGAACGGGATTCTTCACTTCCGGTAGACCATGAAGTTTGCAAGCCGCTTGAAGGAACCCCATATCAAATCGAGCGTTATGGGCAACCAGTACCGCATCGCCAATAAATTCAACGAATTCGTGAATCTTCGGACCAAGCTCCGGCGCGTCTTCGACCATTTCGTTCGTAATATTCGTTAACTGTTGAATGTTATAAGGAATGTTCTCATGCGGGTTAATGAACGTCGAGAAGCGATCGATTTCTTTGCCTTCAAGCATTTTCACGCCGGCAAGCTCAATGATTTTGTTGTTCACAACCGATAGTCCCGTCGTCTCCACGTCGAATACAACGTAAACGGCAGACTGCATCGCTTCTTCGCGTGCATTCATAACCATGGGAATAGCGTCATTGACTACGTTCGCCTCTAAGCCGAACAGCACTTTAATGCCATGTTTCTTAGCCGCTTTCGCCGCCTCCGGATAACACTGTACATTGCCGTGGTCCGTAATGGCTATCGCTTTATGTCCCCATTTGGCAGCCTGCTTAATGTAAGCATCAACCGGAGCAACAGCATCCATCGTGCTCATTGTCGTATGCAAATGGAACTCGACGCGCTTCTCTTCGGCATCGTCTTTCGTTTCTTTAGGCGCCAGAACCTCATGCATGTCAGATGGCATCATGACCAGCTCAGGCTCCATCATGAACCGGTCGTATTCGACGCGTCCACGTGCCTTGATCCATTTGCCATTCGCGAGCTGCTTCAGCACTTTGACATCATCTTTCGTCTTAGCGAACATCTTCATCGCAATCGAGTCGGAGAAGTCCGTGACGTTAAACGTAAAGAGCGTGCTGCCGTTACGGAGTTCCTTCTCTTCGAGACCGAAGACCGCGCCCTGGACGGTGATCTTCTTCTCTTCTTCAATAATATTCATAATTGGCACAGGTGCGTCGCGAATATCGTACCCGACGACAAGGCGAACTTCGCCTTCGTCCAGCGTCGGCTCTTCGGAAACCGTCGTGCTTGTCATCATCGCTTGAATGACTTCGCGCTCTTCTTGATCCCGCTTCTGCTGGAACTGTTCGTACACCTCTTGATTGGATTCACCGACAATCATCTTCATGCGGCATGTTGTAGCAAATTGCTGCTTGAAAAAGTTGATCGCGAGCTCGTCAATTTTCTTCTTCTTGGCAAGCTCCAGACCCATTTCGTCCATCAAATGAAGGGTAATCAGATCTCCTTCAGCAATCATCTTCGATTTGCTGATCCAGCCGTTAACGGAAGGATTGTTCTGCTGCAGCCATTCCACGAAAGCCGGCCAATATTCTTGAACCAGCTCGTCCTTCGGTACATCGCTGCCATACTGAAACTGAAACGATATTTGGGCTATATGCGCATATTTCGCAACGACTGCGCGGCAAAAAACACCAAAAGCCGGTAAAGGAACCACAGTCGTTTTGCCTATGCAAAACGTCCACTCCCGGTTACTCCGGCTTACGATTACTTTCTCTATATAACCATCTGCAAAATACTCATCGACCATTTGCTGCGGCAGATCCGCCTGCTTCAACAGCAGCTCGAACCGCTGTCGCTTTCCCCCGGTTTGGTTCATATTGTCCTCCCCCAAGACGAAACGGCTGTCGCCGCCTTTCAGCGAATACAGCCGTTTATTCCTTTTTTACTCTTGTTGCAATTAATAAGCTCTGGCGAATACGACGGAATGCTCGGATTTCTCTCCACAAACGAGACAAACTGTTTTGTGCTCAGCAGGCTCAAACGGAATATTACGGCTTGTTGCACCCGTTTCTTCCTTCACTTGGCGCTCACATGCATCAGATCCACACCATCCGGCAAGCGCGAACCCGCGCTGCTCTTCGAAGAGTGCCTTCATCTCATCAAGCGTCTCCACCGAGTAAGTATGCTCCGTACGGAATTGCTTAGCACGCTCAAGCATATCATTATGCGTCTCAGTCAGCATATGCTCAATTTCTTCCTTCAAATTACTTTGCAGGACAATTCGCTTCTCACCGGTAATACGCGACACGAGAACGACTTGTCCATTCTCCATATCACGAGGTCCAAGCTCAAGACGAATCGGTACGCCGCGCATTTCATATTCATTGAATTTCCAGCCTGGGCTTACATCGCTGCGATCATCCACTTTCACGCGGATGCCTGCTTTCTTCAGCTCAGCGAACAGCTCGTCCACGCGTCCAACCACTTGCTCACGTGTCTTCGGCGGTCCGATTGGAATCATGATGACTTGCGTCGGTGCAACCTTCGGAGGAAGCACCAGACCGCGATCATCACCATGAACCATGATCATTGCACCTAGAAGACGTGTCGATACTCCCCATGAGGTGGTGTGAACAAACTGTTGTGTATTCTCGCGGTCCAAGTACTTAATATCGAACGCAACTGCGAATTTATTGCCAAGGTAATGGGACGTTCCTGCTTGTACGGCACGGCCGTCTTTCATCATCGCCTCAATCGAATACGTATCTACCGCACCGGCAAAACGCTCCGATGGTGTCTTCTGCCCCATAATGACCGGAATTGCCAAATAGTTCTCGCAGAAGTCGCGATAAATTTCGAGCATTTGGTTTGTTTCTTCCCGCGCTTCTGTTTCGGTTTCATGCGCTGTATGGCCTTCCTGCCACAGAAACTCGGTTGTACGCAAGAATGGCAATGTCCGCTTCTCCCAGCGAACTACGTTTGCCCATTGATTGATCAGTACGGGCAGGTCCCGATAGGATTGAATCCATTTGGAGTACATATGGCCGATAATCGTTTCCGATGTCGGGCGAATCGCCAAACGTTCTTCAAGCTTCTCTCCACCGGCTTCGGTTACCCATGGCAGCTCTGGATTGAATCCTTCCACGTGTTCTTTCTCTTTAAGGAAGAAGCTCTCCGGAATGAACATTGGGAAGTATGCATTCCGGTGACCGGTTTCTTTGAACCTGCGGTCCAGCTCATCCTTCATATGCTCCCAAATTTCAAAACCCTCTGGACGGAATACGATACAACCGCGCACCGGGGAATAATCCATTAATTCCGCTTTCTTGATTACATCGATATACCACCGCGAGAAATCCTCGTTTTGCGGTGTAATTTCCGTTACGAATTGCTTATCCTTCGACATGACCGACTCAGTGCTCCCCTCGTACCAATCGCAATATATCATTATAAGTAACCGCCAGCATGAGCAGCATCAGCATCGCAAAGCCGATAAAATGCACCATGCTTTCCCGGTTTGGATCAACCGGACGGCCTCGTACAGCTTCAAATCCGAGGAATACCAATCGGCTTCCATCCAGTGCCGGTATCGGCAGCAGGTTAAAGATCCCTAAATACAGACTGAGAACCGCTACCCATGAAGTCAGCTGGACTACGCCTTCATCCGCGATTTGACTAGTCACTTGGGCAGTCCGTACCGGTCCGCCAAGATCCTCCATCTTGAAATCACCGAGAATCAGCTTCTTAAATCCATCGAAGATCATGATCGTCATGTTCTTCATCGCTTTTCCGGCATAAGTGAACGTTTCGCCAAACGTTACAGAACGTGTAGGTACCGCAGCTGAGATGCCTAGTTTACCGACACCTGTAGTGGGATCCTTCTTCGGTGTGATCTTGAATGAGATCGGCTTTCCGTCACGCAGCACATTAAATACGAGCGGTACGTTGACCGATTTACTGATCAGCTCGATCATCTTATTGGAATCGCCGCCGATTTTTTCCCCGTTCACCGAATCAATGACATCGCCGACACGAAGATCCGTCTGTGATGCCGGCATCCCTGCAACTACGCTGCCGATTAACAAACGATCCGGATTCTCCATCGGAACGCCAGCCATTTGGAAATACAGACCGAACAACACGAAAGCCAAAACAAAGTTCATGACAGGACCCGCAACGATAGCGAGTGCCCGTTGACCAACTGTTTTGCTGCCGAATTGGCGGTCGATCGGTGCGATCTGCGTTTCTTTCCCTTTACTGATCATCAGCGCTTGCGGATGTACGTCATAAGAATCTGTGATTCCGTCGGCACTCAGAGTAAGCTTGAGTTTACGCTCGATATCGATCGTTTCAACTTCACCGCGAACAACATTGCTGCGATCATCCAAACGATCTAAGTAAATACGAGTAACCGTGTTATCTTTCACCCGTACTGCGACTGTCTGCCCGGGATGAATCTCAATTAACTCCGGATCCTCACCGGCCATTCGGACAAAACCGCCAGCTGGGACAAGCCGCAGCGTGTATCTGGTTTCACCACGTTTAATGGAAAACAGCTTTGGACCAAACCCAATCGCAAACTCTCTAACCAATATTCCGGCACGCTTCGCAAAATAAAAATGACCCCACTCGTGAATGGTCACAATGACGAAGAAGACCATTACCGTCAAAAAGACGACTTGAATCGTATGCATCGTTCCCCTTGCCTCCTGTTCGTAACGGCCTGTACTTAGATTATCATTATTCTCCCGTTCGATACAAGAGAACCCCCGGTTAGATGCTTGCCGCTTCTCTTCGAGCCCAGGCATCTACTTCTGCGATGGCCTCGACATCGGGAACATCCACAAGCTGATGCTTATCCAGCACAGCTGCTATAACAGTTTCGATCTCAAGGAATGTGATCCCGCCAGCCAAGAAGCGCGCAACGGCCGTTTCATTCGCTGCATTGAAGACTGTAGGCGCGGATTGACCGGCCAGCCCGCTCTCATATGCAAATCGAAGGCATGGATAGCGATCAAAGTCCATTTCCCGGAAATGCAAGGCGGACAATTTCGCTAAATTCAGTCGTTCCGTTGGCGTTGGCCTACGCTCCGGATAGGTAAGTGCATATTGAATCGGAACTCGCATATCCGGCATTCCCAACTGTGCAATAATGCTGTGATCTACGAATTCAACATAAGAGTGGATAATACTCTCCGGATGAATGAGAACATCGATTTGACTGTATGGAAGACCGAATAACCAATGAGCTTCAATAACCTCAAGTCCTTTATTGGCCATTGTCGCCGAATCGATAGTGATCTTGGCACCCATCGACCAGTTTGGGTGATTCAGTGCTTCAGCAACGGTAACCCCTTCAAGCTCTGCCCGCGAACGGTCACGGAAGGAGCCTCCTGATGCTGTAAGTGTAATGCGGTGTACATCACTGCGGCGTTCTCCGTTCAAGCATTGGAAAATAGCGGAGTGCTCGCTATCGATAGGCAGGATGGACACACCTTTATCGATGGCACGCTTCATAACAATATGACCTGCCGTTACGAGCGTTTCCTTATTCGCAAGTCCGATATGTTTGCCTGCATCAATTGCGGCTAGTGTGGCTTGAAGGCCGCGACTGCCAACGATTGCAGTGACTACAGTATCAGCTTCATTATCAGCTGCGATTTCAACCAATCCTTCATTGCCGTAAAGAACTTTAGTTCCTTTCGGCAGATGAGGAATCGCTTCATCAGCTAATGCCTTTGTCGATAAACAAACGGTCTTCGGCTTGAATTGATTAGCTTGCTGAATGAGTAATTGCAAATTGCTGCCTGCGGCCAAACCTTCAACCTGATAGCGATCGGGCTCATGGCCTAGAATATCTAAGGTTTGCGTCCCTATAGAACCGGTAGAACCGAGAATCGTTATTTTCTTCAACGCTAAGGAGCCTCCTTGAATCAGAGCGGGAGCAGCTCGGTCATAACGAGCAATGGAAACACGATTAGCCAGCTATCACAACGATCCAATACACCACCATGACCGGGTAAAATCGATCCCGTATCTTTGATGCCGCGAATGCGTTTGTAAGCCGATTGAATGAGATCTCCAAACTGCCCTGCAACAGCTGCAATGAGACCGATAAGCAGTGCCCTGCTGATGCTGATGATATCCGGGTATGTCAATGCAAAAATGGCCGCGATGGCTAGTGAAAGCACAATGCCGCCGATCGAGCCTTCAATTGTTTTATTTGGACTGATGGATGGCCACAGTTTATTTTTCCCGAATGCTCGTCCGGTGAAATAAGCTCCGATGTCGGAAGCCCATATTGCGCCGAAAGCCATGCAGGTCGTAAGCAAACCATGGAATTCCGCGTTACGTACTTCGTACATCGCATGAAATCCATAGCCTACGTATAAAGCGCCAAGCAACATTAAAGCTGCACCGTCAATGGTAATGACATTTTTCGTCAATACCGTTACCGTGAGCAATAAGAATAACAATAACCAAATGGTATGTATGGCTGTAGGCGAGTCTAGGCCGAAATCTTCCCAAGGAATAAACAAGACCAGCATACCCGCCAGTCCGATTAACGATAGCGGATGTTTAGCAGAGACGCCATTCATCCGTGTATATTCCATAAACCCAATAACAGCTAGTAATAGGAGGAGTGCAAAGAAAAACCATCCGCCAAGTACAGTTAGAAATATAAATGCTGCGCCGCCGATAAGGCCGGTAATTATACGTTGTTTCACCTGTATGACACTCTCCAGTAAGGCCGATTACAGTCCGCCGTAGCGACGGCCGCGACGCTGATACTCTCGAACAGCTTCAAAGAAATGCTCTTCTGTAAACTCAGGCCAATAGACGTCTGTAAACCACATCTCGCTGTAAGCAAGCTGCCAGAGCATGAAGTTGCTCAAACGCAGTTCACCGCTCGTACGAATGAGTAAATCAGGATCAGGAACACCTGCAGACAGCAAGTTAGCTTCCATCATTGATTCATCAATATCATCCGGCGAAAGCTTGCCTTCTTGAACAGCTTGACCGATCACACGTACCGCTTCAATCATTTCTTTCCGGCTGCCATAATTTAGGGCGAAGTTGAGAACAAGCCCTGTATTTTTAGCCGTTTTGTTGATCGCCTCTTCTACCGCTCTCAGCGTATAGTCCGGCAAATCACCTTTATATCCCATCATGCGAACCTGAACATTATTCTCAATCAGATCCTTGAGTTCTATAGAAAGAAATTCCTGAGGCAGCTTCATAAGAAACTCCACTTCAGCTTTCGGACGCTTCCAGTTTTCCGTAGAGAAGGCATATAGCGTCAAATATTTCACACCCAGTCGATCGGCAGCCATCGTAATTTTCTTGACTGTTTTCATTCCAGAGTGGTGTCCGGCCATTCGAGGCAAACCGCGGCTCTTGGCCCATCTGCCGTTGCCGTCCATAATAATGGCGATATGCTCCGGGATGCCATCCGGATCAAGCGTCGGCGAAGATGGTTTCGCGGACGCTTTACCGAATAACTCCTTCAATCGTTTTAACACACGCTCGTCCTCCCACGCTAACGTTGATTTATGCAACAAACCCCACCATTCGGAGGGGCCGGAGAGCTTGCATTATACTTCCATGATTTCTTTCTCTTTCGCAGCGAGAACTTTTTCCACTTCTGCGATGAATTTATCCGTTGTTTTCTGAACGTCATCTTGGTGTCGGCGGGACTCATCTTCAGAAATCTCGGTTTTTTCGAGTTTCTTAATGTCGTCATTCGCGTCGCGTCGAACGTTACGGATCGCTACCTTCGCTTCTTCGCCAAACTTCTTCGTCAATTTGACAAGCTCCGAGCGGCGTTCTTCTGTCAGCATTGGTATGCTGAGGCGAATGGTTGCGCCATCATTCGATGGTGTCAATCCGAGATCCGATTTCATGATCGCTTTCTCAATCGCAGATAGGGAGGATTTATCCCATGGCTGAATCATGAGCGTCCGGGAATCAGGCGTATTGACGTTAGCCAATTGATTGACCGGTGTCATTGCACCGTAATATTCAACTTGGATCCGGTCAAGCAGCGCTGGTGTAGCACGGCCTGCACGAAGTGTTGAAAGATCACGTCTCAGTGCTCCGATCGCTTTCTCCATCCGATCTTCTGCGCTTTTCTTAATGGCTTGTGGCATTAGTTCACACTACCTTTCATCACAATAGTACCGATTTTCTCACCAAGGACAACACGTTTGATATTCCCTTGTTCGGTAATGTTGAAGACGACAAGTGGAATGTTGTTGTCCATGCAAAGCGATGAAGCGGTTGAGTCCATGACGCCCAGATTGCGGTTCAGGACTTCCATATACGTCAGCGTTTCAAACTTCTCCGCTGTCGCGTCTTTAAATGGATCTGCGGAATATACGCCATCCACTTTATTTTTCGCCATTAGGATAACTTCTGCTTCGATTTCTGCTGCGCGCAACGCTGCAGTCGTATCGGTGGAGAAGAATGGATTGCCTGTGCCTGCCGCGAAAATAACGACACGCCCTTTTTCCAGGTGACGGATCGCCCGGCGGCGTATGTAAGGCTCAGCGATTTGCTGCATGGCGATTGATGTTTGCACACGAGTTGGCACATCGATTTGCTCAAGCGCATCTTGAAGGGCCAAAGAGTTCATGACTGTTGCCAACATACCCATATAATCTGCTGTAGCACGGTCGATACCTTTCTCCGAACCGGCAATTCCACGCCAGATGTTTCCGCCGCCACATACGATCGCGACTTCAACATTCAGTTTCACTACTTCTTTCACTTGCTCTGCAATCGAGGAAATCATTGCGGAATCAATTCCAAAGCCATTATTACCCGAGAGCGATTCGCCGCTCACCTTCAGCACTATACGTTTGTACACGGGACTTTGCAACTTGGTATACCTCCATCATCAACTTTGTTTAAAAGGCCGTATACGGACTTGAAAATTTAGACCTAATTATAGGAAATAGGCGGGGCGAACGCCCCGCCCCGCCTGCGCGTTCGGTTTACAATTTAGCTTGCGACATAACTTCTGCAACGAAGTTGTCTTCTTTTTTCTCAAGGCCTTCACCAAGCTCAAAACGAGCAAAGCGGCGGATAGAGATATTCTCTCCAATTGTGCTGATTTTCTCTTTCAGCAAGGTATGGATTGTTTTGTCTGGATCTTTGATGAACGGCTGCTCAAGCAAGCAGTATTCTTCGTAGTATTTGCTGATACGGCCATCAACCATTTTTTCAACGATTTTCTCTGGTTTGCCTTCATTCAGCGCTTGCGCTCTCAGGATTTCGCGCTCTTTATCAAGCTCATCCTGGGATACTTCTTCACGGCTAACAAACTTAGGGTTTGCAGCTGCGATTTGCATTGCGATATCACGAGCGAACTCGCGGAATTGTTCTGTTTTACCAACGAAGTCAGTTTCGCAGTTGATTTCAACCAGGACACCGATACGGCCGCCAGCGTGGATGTAGGATTCTACTGTACCTTCAGTAGCTACACGACCCGCTTTGTTTGCTGCTGCGGAAAGACCTTTTTCACGAAGCAAGTCGATTGCTTTCGGGATATCACCGTTTGTTTCATCAAGCGCTTTTTTACAATCAAGCATGCCTGCGCCTGTTCTTTCACGCAATTCTTTTACTGCACTCGCACTAACTGCCATGTTGGAAACCTCCTGAAATTAGTTAAGTATAACTGACCGCGGAGTGAACCGTTGGTCCATTCAAAACAATCAGCGTGAACATTCGAAAAAAGGGCGGTGAGAGGTTATGCACCTTCTGACCACCCTTTCGTGTCGTATCGTAAACTCTATTAAGCAGTTGTTACTTCGCCTTGACGCGATTCAACAATTGCATCAGCCATTTTAGCTGTCAGCAATTTAACTGCACGGATTGCATCATCGTTACCTGGGATCACGTAGTCGATTTCATCCGGATCACAGTTTGTATCAACGATACCTACGATTGGGATACCAAGTTTGCGTGCTTCAGCAACCGCGATACGCTCTTTGCGTGGGTCGATGATGAACAATGCGCTTGGCAAACCTCTCATGCCTTTGATACCGCCGAGGAATTTTTCAAGACGATCTTTCTCTTTACGGAGAATGATAACTTCTTTCTTAGGAAGAACTTCGAAAGTGCCGTCCTCTTCCCATTTCTCAAGCGTTTTAAGACGGTCGATACGTTTTTGAATCGTTTGGAAGTTAGTCAGCGTGCCGCCGAGCCAACGTTGATTGATGTAGAAGTTGCCGCAACGTTCTGCTTCTTCTTTCACCGAATCTTGTGCTTGTTTCTTAGTACCTACGAAGAGAATTGTGCCGCCTTCTTCGCCGATCGAACGTACGAAGTTGTAAGCTTCTTCGACTTTCTTAACTGTTTTCTGCAAGTCAATGATGTAAATACCGTTACGTTCTGTGAAGATATAACGATCCATCTTAGGGTTCCAACGACGAGTTTGGTGACCGAAGTGTACCCCAGCTTCTAGAAGCTGTTTCATGGAAATTACCGCCATCTCTTACACACCTCCTGTTAAATGGTTTTTAGTGGTTACCTCCGCCAATATCATTTTCCGTCATCACTTCGACCGGGTCGAAGCACCAATAACGAAATTAATCGGCGTGTGTTTTTAACACCGTCAATTACTATACCACATCTGTATGCACGCATGCAACCGCAATTGACAGGTTTCCTTAGCATATTTCGCTAGACTCTGATTTAGTCGTCGGATGAAGGCAAATCGGCTGAAGAAGCATTCGGTTTGCTCGTAATAATCGTGCGAATTTGCTTCAAGGACAAGTCACCTTTAAAAGCAAAATAACCTGCGCGTATCATCGTTGTACGCATCAGGCTGATAAAAGCTTTCTTATCCGTTATGACGCCACTAGCATTCAAAATATCTGCTGTTTCCGTTACACTTGCATTCGGCGGAATGCGCACGACTATAGGTTTAGAGACAGCTGTATTCTCTGAAGCTGCTGCTGTCTCCTTATCATCCTTATCTGCAGCCGCTGCAGCATCTTGCTTCGCTTGATCCTGTTTTGCCTGCTGTTCCGCTAGTTTCTTCTTATATTCAGTCTCTACCCGTTTATGCTCATCGGCAACAGCTTGATCCAGTTCAGCTTTCGAATACCCAATGACCGCAGATTCTGTAGTCTCCTGCTTTACCGGCTCTTCCATACTGTTCACTTGGTTCTCACCTATAAACATGAGCTGCAGAAGAGCTGCACCAATAATAATTCCGACACCAACACCAAAGAGAAATGTACGTTTATTCATGACGCGCAGCTTCCTCCTGCTTCGAAAGCTGAAGAATAAGCTGGACTTCACCTTTGTTTTTACCGAGCTTCTTGGCTATTGCATCAATCGATTTTCCGCTTTGATACATTTCAAATAAGTCGGAGTAACGATCACGAATCGTTAAAATAGGTTCTTCAGCTTCCAACTCAGCTTCTGCTTCAATTGCCGCTGCAGCGAATGGATTTTGAAACGTCGGCTGAGTTACTTGAGTATCCGGTATTTGGTTGATCGGTGGATTCGGGGCCTTTACAGACTGAAGCTCCATTGCAGAAACATGCAGCTTCGTTTGTTCAGCTAGAAGCCGTTCAAGCTCGGCACAGCGCTTCTCCAGCACTTCCATTCGCTCATCGCGCTTCTTGGACTGAAGCTGCGTATCTTGGGTGGATTTACTGACAAGCTCAACAAGCTCTCGATTGTCCGCTTCCATATTCTCCATAAACTGCTCCAGTGCCGTTTCCATATTGCGAACGGTTTGCGTCGATTGCTCCGGTTTGCCATTTGATGCTCTACGCGGCAGAACAGCTGCGCAAACCACAACAATTCCGCCTATTAACATGATCGTTTGCCATGATTCCATCTTCATTCACCTGCATTTCGGTTTAACAATCAGTTACATTGATATGTCGATATGTTTTCCCTTATAGGGATGGTTCTGTCCTTGCTCGGTTTCCGCATCCGCTCCAGCTTCACCGTCTTGCTGTTTCTTCCGATTCTGCTTCCTCTCAGATCCCCGCTGCCGGTTATCTTTGATCTTGGTGTCTATGTTCTGTTCAACAGCTGTATTTCGATTACGCAGCAGTTCGGTTTGCTTGGCCGTATCATTCTCCAGCCTCATTTGTTCTGCGACTGGTCTCTGATTTAACTGCTGCTGCTGCGAACTGTTATCAGGCATGCGCGGAATAGACATTTGGAAATCAATAGGTTTAAAAGGCATCCCGTTTCCTCCTAAACATCAAGCAATTCTTCAACCCAACATAAGGTGCTAGACGTAAGGCGCCATTACAATGTCACCTTCAAAATACCGGAAAGAAACACGCTGCGTCGCGTCTTTGACAAAACGAGTGTACCGGCCGATTACGATCTTAGTACCTCCATAAACGACGTTGACGACATCGATTCTGGCGCGATCGGTATCTTCAAGTGACTTCTCAATTTCAAGTACGCGATCCTTTGCTGTTGCGATCTCTTCTACCGCAGCACGTTTGGTAGAAGTCAGTTTAATGCGCATCGTCATTTTATCAGGGGTTAATTGGCCGGCAGCAGCAAGCTGGTCCAGCAGTTTGAGTGCTTTCTCCGTCTTGTCCAAATTATCCACGGATTGCTTAATTTGCAAGCGAAGATCGCTTAGCTCCGCTCTCAATTCCGGACGCACACCAACTTCGAGCGTGGTGGCCGTTGACATCGTATTCCCAATCGTTCTCGCTACTACACGGTCACCGGCTTGGATATTCCCTCCGACAAGCAGCCCTTTGGGTCCACTGCAAACGACATTTCTTCCCGCACGAACATGAGAGTGCATGATACTTTGCGAGACTAGTACATCTTCTCCCGCTGTGACGTTGCTGTCTTGAATAAACGAGCTTTTCACATTGCGATTCGCTTTCACATAGCCTTTATTACTTGCGAGTATGCCGCCGGTAATTTCAATCGAGCCGTCCGATTCGAGTACGGCACCTTCAACGCCGCCAATTACTCGAATATCACCGGATGCCTTAATCTTAAATCCGGTCAATACATTCCCTCGAATGACTACGGTACCTACAAAATCAATGTTGCCAACCTTGTAATCCACATCGCCATTTACTTCAAAAACCGGGAACACATTGATCTTGCTTTTATCTGTAAGCGAGATGAGTCCGTCAATTGTAGCGTACATAGCTGTTTGTTCAGGATTCAACACGACATTTTTGCCGATTTTAAAATACGCTTCTTTTCCGTTTCTGCAAGCAATCGGATCACCGGTTACTGACTTGCCATCCACTCCCGCTTTAGCGGGAACCTTCTCGGCGATCAATTGACCACGCTTCACATTCTTCAGCTGTGTTACTTCTTTAAAATCAATCTTACCGCCTTCGAGTTCCACCGGACGGTATTCGCCTTCATTCATATCATGGGAGAAACGGATGTAGCCGTCCTCACCATGAACGGGTTGATTGCCCTGTGCGATGACATTTTGACTGTAAAAATAAGCACTCGGCCGCTGCGAGATACTTCGAAGCATGTCGCGGCTGATGCCGTAACTAACTCCGTGGCTTTTCAAAAACTCTTCTAGCTGCCCTTCCGTACATGAAAACTGCTCATCCGCAACATTAAATTGGATCGTAGCGGTCAGTTTATCAGGTGCAAGCTGAACAACGAGATGTGATTGTAATGTTTCAGATGTAGACAAAACTGGCCCCCCTTTATTACACTAATGCTGCATTAATTGATCCTTTTGTTTTTCTAATGCACCTCGTAGTCTCAAAATTGCTTTTGAATGAAGTTGTGAAATCCGTGAAGGTGATAATGACATGACTTCCGCAATTTCACTTAGCGATAACTCCTCGTAATAGAAAAGCGAAATTACCGTTCTCTCTTTCTCAGTCAAACGATCGATACCGCGAATCAGTGATTCTTTAAGGAAAAACTCATGTACCTTGTAATCCGGGTTCTTCGCTTTCTCATCGATGAGCAGCGACAAGCGGGTTTCGGATTCTTCTTCTCGAATCGGATCCTCGAGCGAGCATACCGTTGTAACCGCGATCTCTTGCAGCATAACGTCAAACTCTTTCTCCGAAACATCCAAATATCCGCTGATCTCCGCATCCGTCACCGAACGCATATATTGCTGCTCAAGCAATTGATACGCTTCTTCGATACGCTTGGCTTTCTCGCGTACCGAACGCGGTACCCAGTCGCCTTGACGCAAACCATCGATGATAGCGCCACGAATCCTCCATGAAGCATACGTTTCAAATTGAAGACCACGTCTATAATCGAATTTCTCGATCGCATCAATTAACCCCATAGCCCCATTGCTTGCCAAATCATCCTTGGACACATTCTTAGGCAAACCGATAGCCATACGGTTACTCACATAATCAACCAACGTTAAGTATTGTTCGATCAACAGTTTCTTCGCTTCAATGTCCCCGTCTTCTTTCCACTTCTGCCAAATCTCGATGTTAGACAAATGAGGCGCTTTCGGCTCAATCATCTTCTCACCCTCCTGTTAGGTGACGTATTGCTTTAGCCAGTTCTTCAGGCTCTCTATTCTGAGTTGAAACTAATTTGGGAGGTGTCAGCGGTTGAAAGATGGCTCCTTGCGTTGCATCAAGCGATTGGGTACCTTCCAGCTGATTTTTCAACAAAATATTCAACTCATCACTTTGATCCGGTGTTGCATAGTCAATCGAAGTCCCTTTCGATTCATCACCGTCTAGCTGTGATAAAGCCTGCGCCTTTGGATTCATAATAAGTGCCACTAACGCGCGGAAAACAAAGCCCAGTACAAAAAAGGTCAGAAAAGCATACAAGCAACGAAGGCTAGTAACCGCCATCCCATTACTGTCCAGCGAGAATAATAATGTAAGTAAACTGCCGCCTACTCCAAGGAAGACATTCCAGCGCCAAGACCCTACCATGCTAAATCTCCTTTACTCCTTGCTGCACACTGCGTATCACTAGTACACCGCTTAGACTGTTAAATTCAATCGTCCTACCGTAATTTGCTCCGGTATCTTCCGCCAATAGCGGGATTGAGAATTGACGCAGCATCTCTTTACAGGATTCAACATTCCGCGGACCGATCCGCATCGAATCACTGTTTGATGTGAAAGCGAACATTTGCGCGCCGCCTGCCATCTTGGCAACGAGTCTTCTCGGTTCTGCGCCTGCTTGCTTCATGAGCCCAATCAAATGAGGAACCGATGTATCAGCGTATTTTGCGATATTAATCGGAGCCTCTCTTGCAATCTCGGAGGAGGGCAGCATGACATGTACCATGCCTGCCACCTTCGAGCGTTCGTCAAACAAAGTCAAGCCTACGCATGACCCGAGACCCGTTGTTTTCAAGATTGCTCCATTCAGTGCAATCTGTAGGTCGGCCATGCCCACTTTCACGAGATTTTCCTGCATCATTCGTTAGGCACTCCTAAAGCGCTAAATATTTTACCAAAAGATTCTGGATCCGGAATAAGGAAGAAATGACCTGCAAGTTCCTCCCGACCTTCAAGAAACGCGGTATCAATTAACAGCGCGGAATCGCCCATTTCACCATATTGAACAAGTCCATAACTCAAGATAGCTCCGGCCATATCGATTGCGATGGCTGGGACGGTCGGCGACATGTTCAACTGCGTGAAATCGGCCAAAGATGATAAATAAGATCCTGCTAGTATGTTGCCGATCTCAGCCAGTGCGGAAAATTCCATTTCGGAATATCCTTCTTCTAAAACTGGAATGGAAAGTAAATTACGCAACAACTTCTTCGCTGAATGCTCCTCGATAAGAAAGAACATATTACCTGGAGCATCGCCTTCAACTCGAAGGAACACGGCAATAACTACTTGTTCAAATCCGCCTACTCGATCGGCAACCTGCTCGAAGGGGATTAAACTGACAGTGGGCACATTCATATCGACAGGCTTGTCCAGAAGTCTGGAAAGCGCCGTCGCTGCATTGCCCGCACCGATGTTCCCGACTTCCTTCAATACATCAAGCTTGAATGCTTCTAGCGTATCTAATGGATTCACGGGGCTTAAACCTCTTGCTGTTCCAGTTGAATAATTTCGCTCTTATTGAGCACTTCAGAAAGGTTGAGCATGATAAGCAATCGGCTGTCTCCGATTTTTGCTACACCGCGTAAGTACTTCGCTTTAATGCCACCCACAACTTCCGGAGGCGAATCGATGGAGTCTGGATCAATATCGATGACATCATTTGCCGAATCAACGATGAATCCCACTTCCAAATCATTTACGGCTACGATGATGATTCTGGAGCTTTCCGTTTCTTCTGATTCCGCTAAGCTAAAACGGCCGCGAAGATCGATGACGGGAAGAACAACACCACGCAGGTTAATGACACCTTTAATGAATGACGGTGTTTTAGGAACACGTGTAATCGGCAGCATACGCTCAATCGTGCGTACTTTTTCCACTTCAATTCCATACTCTTCGTGTGCCAGGCCAAATACGATAACTTTGATTTCCTCAGCCATTCGTAATCCCTCCTTTATTTAATGAGCGCGTTTGGATCCACGATCAAGGCAACTTGTCCATCGCCAAGAATGGTCGCACCAGAAATTGCTTCTATATTCGTTAAATATTTGCCCAGCGATTTCAATACGATCTCACTTTGACCGATAAATTCGTCGACCGTAATTGCGCACGTTTTATCGCCTTTGCGAATAACGACGATCTCCGTTTCATGCTCTTCTTCCTCTAGGAAGGACTTCGCATCGAGCACTTGACTAAGAGAGATAAGCGGTATCAATGAACCGCGATAATCGATCATGCGATTGCCGTGAATTTTACGGATTTGCTCACGCGGTACAATTCCAGTTTCAACGATAGAGGAAAGCGGAATCGCGTATTTCTCCGTCCCGAGCTTCACTAGCATCGCAGAAATGATGGAAAGCGTAAGTGGCAGCTGAATCGAGAATTTCGTGCCTTTTCCCGGTTCGGATTCTACACTTACATGACCTCCGAGCGAAGTAATTTTGGATTTGACGACGTCAAGTCCTACGCCACGGCCGGAAATATCGGAAATTTTGTCCGCCGTACTGAAGCCTGCCGCGAAGATCAGCATGTTAATTTCACTGTCTGTTAGGCGCTTGGCTTCTTCAGCTGAAACCACTCCGTTCTTAATGGCGATTTGTTTCACTTTCTCTCGGTTAATTCCGCGGCCATCCTCTTCCACTTCAATAAAGACATGGTTGCCGCTGTGGAAAGCACGGAGATGCACAACACCCGTCTCTGACTTACCCGCTGCAATTCGATCCGCAATCGGTTCGATGCCATGATCCAGCGAGTTGCGAAGTAAATGAACGAGAGGATCACCGATTTCGTCGATTACAGTACGATCGAGCTCCGTATCAGCTCCTGAGAGGATTAGATCCACTTTCTTATCAAGCGTCTTGGCAAGATCGCGAATCATACGTGGGAAGCGGTTAAATACCGATTCTACCGGAACCATTCTTAGTTTAAGTACGATATTCTGTAAGTCACTGCTGACACGAGTCATGTGTTCTACTGTCTCAGTAAGTTCATTACGGCGAATCTCACTAGCAAGCTGTTCAAGCCTAACTCTATCTATCAGCAGCTCACTAAATAGATTCATTAATGCATCCAGCCGCTCGATATCTACGCGTATTGTGCGAGAAGCATTGCCACCAGACGATACGGTTGGCTGTGTAGCCGCTGTAGCCGTTGTTGTCGCTGCTGCCTGGGATCTAGCAGCATTCACTTCTCCTTGGGCTGCGTTCACCGGACTCGCTGCTGCAACAGGTGCACTTTGCGATGCTGCGCCACAAAGCTGCTGTAAGGATTCACGATCAAGCTGTGTTATGGCTGCACCTTCGATTTCAGAAACCGTTTCAATGCCTTTGCGCAGTGCCTCTTCTGAGATGCTGGCAATCGTAAACACGGTGAAGGAACGATCGAACTTTTCTTGCTCGATCTCTTGGACGCTTGGAGTTGATTTCACAATCTCTCCGCTTCGTTCCAGGAAATCAAATACCATATAGGCACGTGCTGCTTTAAGCACGCAATCCTCGCGGACTGTCACTACTACATGATAGACGGAGTGGCCGGCATCGATAGATTGCAGGAGAATAGAGCTTTGGAACTCGTCTAAGATCGCTCCATCTCCATTGCTGCCCCCAGCTGCAGCTGCGGCAGAAGTGCTTTGCTCACTTTTATAGTCAGCTTTCACGATGGTTTGCAAGGAAGCCACGATGGACGTAACATCCGCCTTCCCCGTACCGCCGCCAATAATGTCTTGAACCATAGATTCGAGGGCATCCAGACCTTTAAATAGGGTATCAAAAATGAAGTTATCCATTTTGAGCTTGTTATTACGAACAAGATCAAGTACATTTTCCATTTCATGCGTGAGCGACGCGAGATCTTCAAAGCCCATGGTCGCTGACATGCCTTTTAATGTGTGGGCAGAACGGAAAATGATTTGAACGATGCTAATGTCTTCCGGAGCGCTTTCGAGTTTCAATAGATTCTCGTTTAAAGACTGCAAATGATCATTTGATTCGTCAATAAACATTGATAGATAAGCGTTCATATCCATTTCCATGCACCTCCTGTATAAATGGTTGCCATGCGAAAATGTATGCCTTACTTTCTGACGGCATGGGTAATTGCGTTTGCGATCTGTCGAAGCGGAATAATCGACTTGGCGACTCCTGCTTCTACTGCGGAACGCGGCATTCCATATACGACACAAGTCTCTTCCGACTCGGCAATAGCCGTTTCTGCTCCGCTGTCATTAAGAGCTTTCATCCCTTTTACTCCATCGCTTCCCATACCCGTCATAATGACCGCATGTCTGCGTAATTCCGGGAATGCGGCGCAGGATTCGAACATCGTATCGACGGATGGTCTGTGCCCGCAGCGCGGTGCATCCTCGGATAGTTTGATCGAATACCCGCCGCCTTCTTTGACAATCTCCATATGGTATCCGCCTGGAGCGATGTAAACGACACCCGCTTCTACTCGCTCTCCATGTGCAGCTTCCGTAACATGCAGCGAACTGAATGTGTCGAGCCGCTGTGCCAAGGAACGTGTGAATTTGGGCGGCATATGCTGTACAACCAGCACAGGAGCCGGGAAGTCAATCGGAAGTGTCGTAATAACTTCGTGAAGGGCACGCGGTCCTCCAGTCGAGGTTCCGATCGCAACCAAATGCTTGAAGTTTCTGGAACGTACAGGCTTATTCGGCTTCATGACCGATTCCATTTCTGAATCCACCGTTGGTAACAAGGGTTCAGGTTCCTTCTTCGTCGCGCGTTTGTTTGCTTCCATCGGAGGCGTTGGTTTCGCTGTTTTCTCTTTAGCAGCAGGCTTCCGCTCACGAAGACTCGTAAACTCTTCCATTAGCGGTTGCGCAGGCTTCTGTGGGAGCTCGTCCTTAACCATTGGTGCTGATTCAAAGCTGATTGTCACAGGCTTCGATTTAGCGATATTGGGCTTCTTCGGTGCCGGAACCGGTTTTGAAGGCTGGAACAAGTAAGAATGCCTCTTCGTCAGTACTGCGATACGAAGCTTCTCCAGCAATTGCTCGCCAACGGTATGGATATCAGGAGACATCGGTCCAGAAGGCTTACGGATAAAGTCAAAGGCGCCATTCTGCAGCGCTTTAATTGTCTCTCTTGTTCCGTCATCGCTAATGCTGGAGAGCATAATAATCGGTACCGGATGAATTCGCATAATACGCTCTAACGCCTCTAGCCCATTCATCTCCGGCATTTCCAAGTCCATCGTAATGACATCCGGTTTAAGCGTTCGTACAGCCTCGATTGCTTCGCGGCCATTATTTGCTGTAGCAATAATGTCAAATTGGGGATCAACAGCGATCAGATCACACAGAATTTTCCGCATAAAGGCAGAATCATCTACCACCAATACTCGCGAGATTGCATTCATCGATTTGCCTCCTCGATTCAAAGGATTATTATGAGAGTCTGAACATCTTATGTAGAAATCCTTTGACACCGCTATTTGCGGCGGCAGGAGTGTGAGGTACGTCAACGAATCGTTTGGCAATTTCCAAGATCGATTTCGAAGCTTCGGTACCCGGATAGGCAATAGCGAAAGGAACTTGTTTCTTTACGGCCTTTGTTACATTTGGATCATCCGGCAAAATGCCCAGCACCGGCAGTTCAATATTTAGAAAACGCTGTGCCACCAGACCGATTTTGTCTGCGGTTGCGTTGCCTTCCTTGGTATCGATGGCCCGATTCACAATCAGTTTGAATTTAACGTCATGTTCCATTGCTGTGACCATCTTAATTAGTGCATAAGCATCTGTAATCGAGGTCGGTTCAGGTGTCGTGACGACGATCGTTTCCTGGGCAGCAGTGATGAACTTGACCGTTTCCTTGGAAAGCCCTGCCCCCGTATCGAACAGAATCACATCATACTGACCATGAAGCTTGCTAATTTGTTCAGCGAAGTAGTCAAGCTGTGCTGCTGATAAATCAAGAAGATCCTTAAACCCCGAGCCGCCTGCAATGAAATGAACCCCTTGTGGCCCCTCTTGAATAATCTCCCAAATCGTTTTCTCTTGTTTCAAGAGATGGTAGAGGTTGTAGGTCGACGACACACCCATTAACACATCGATATTGGCCATTCCGATATCAGCATCGAAAATGAGCACCTTCTGCCCTACCCGCTGCAGAGCGAGTGAGAAATTCAGACTAAAGTTAGATTTCCCAACGCCGCCTTTACCGCTTGTCACCGTTATGACTTTGGTCGTGCGTCCTTCATTCTTCTGCTCTTGATTGCGCACTAAATTCCGCAGTGCTTCCGCCTGGTCAGTCATCATTGAGAAGCCCCCAACAATTGCGAAACGTAACTAGATACCTTGAACGTCGTAATATCGTCAGGAACCGTTTGACCGTATGCAATGTAAGTAGGACGGAGTCCCTGTTCCAAAGCTAAATTGAGAATGGCTCCACACGCGTTCGTCTCATCCTGTTTCGTATACAGCACTCGATCTATACCGTATTTCGCGAAGTTCTCGGCGACGCTCGACATATCGGCAAACTTGCCGGTCAGGCTGAGCACTAGGAATGTTTCTGAACGTCGGTCAGATTGAAGCAAGCTGTTTACTTCAGATACATAAAGCTCGTTGCGAAAGTTCCGGCCCGCTGTATCCATAAAAATCAGCTCGCGGTCTTCAAGCTGCTTGAAGGCTCTTGCTACTTCCGATGGAGAGAACACGACCTCAAGAGGTACATTCAGAATCGTAGCGTACGTTCTCAATTGATCGACTGCGGCGATGCGATAAGTATCGGAGGTGATGAAGCCGACTCTACGACCCGACTTTAACGTTTGCTCGGCAGCCAGTTTAGCAATAGATGTCGTCTTCCCAACTCCGGTTGGCCCAACAAAATGGATAACCTGCGTATCTCTTCCAATGACACTTGCTTCAAAATCCTTGAGCCAATCTAGCAGCATCCGTTCAGCAATGCGCCATACCGTCAATCGATCAACGGGAGTCGTCTGACTTGAAGGATCAGAAGCTTCCAGCTCTTCTTCGATTTCTTCCATTAATTTGTCAATCAGCTTCTGACTGACTTCTTGATCCAGAAGTCGATCATATAAAGCTTGCAATGCTTCAGGTCTTGTCTCTAGCTTCTGCTGCTTGGACATTTTGACAATCCATTGCTTCATATCCCGAATCTCAGAAATCAATTCATCTTCTGTCATTCGAAGCTTGCGATTCTCCGCACTGGTATGCTGCTGTTGTGCAGGTAATCTAGGCTCATATGTCGCAGATGAGGTGACACGAGGCAACTCTGATAGTTCAGGTGTTAGTTGAGCTGTTATTTCCGGTTTGGCAAGTTTGTCTTTATTGGCTTGCCGTTCGGCTACAGCAGTTGCAGCCATTGATGTAATCGAAGCCATCGTTGTCGCTGAGACAGTGGGCTGTTTAGCCGCTTGAGGGCGAGAGGGCGACTTAGGTGTCGGTGCTTTGCTTCCCGCCTCGACTGCTGCAATCACTTCGGTTTTCTTCTTGCCGAACATACCAAGAAATCCGCCAACCCGAATCTCCTTCGTATTCAAAATAATGGCATCTACACCAAGCTCATTGCGAATCATCGGCAGCGCATCGGGTAATGCATTGACCACATAACGCTTTACCTTCATAGATTCACCACTCCAATGCTTTGTACTTCAATACTAGGTTCGAGCTCGCTATAAGATAGAACCGGAACATCCTGCATCGTACGTTCCACGATTTGTCTTAAATACATGCGAATAGTAGGTGATGCGAGCACGATCGGCTGATTGCCGGATTGAATTTGTTTATTTACTTGTTCATTCAACTTCTGGTAGATGGTCTGAGTCGATACCGGGTCTAGAGCCAAGTAACTGCCTTGCTCCGAGCTTTGTACCGATTCAGCAATCTTCTTCTCAAGCGTTGGTCCCACTGTTATGACGCGAAGAGTATCTCCATTATGCGAGAATTGCTGTGTAATTTGTCTGGACAAGGCCTGGCGAACATATTCAGTCAGAATATCCGTATCCTTCGTATAGGTTCCATGATCGGCGAGTGCTTCGAATATCGTTACCATGTCGCGAATAGAAACTTTCTCACGAAGCAGCTTGGACAACACCTTCTGAATTTCACCGACATTTAGAATAGATGGAATGAGTTCGTCAACCAATGCAGGGTAAGAATCCTTAACATTGTCCACAAGTGCTTTCGTCTCTTGCCGCCCGATAAGCTCATGCGCATGGCGCTTAATGAGTTCAGTCAGATGAGTTGCGACAACAGATGGAGGATCAACAACCGTATAGCCTGTCAGCTCTGCTCTCTCTTTTGTAGCCTCATCTATCCAAATGGCAGGTAAGCCGAAGGCTGGCTCAACTGTCTCAATACCAATAACCGAATCATCTTCAAAGCCCGGGCTCATCGCAAGATAATGATTGAGCAGAAGCTCGCCGCGCGCTACTGTATTGCCTTTAATCTTAATTATGTATTCATTCGGTTTAAGCTGGATATTATCTCGAATTCGGATAACCGGTACAACAAGCCCGAGTTCAAGCGCACATTGCCGACGAATCATGATAATCCGATCCAGCAAATCGCCGCCCTGCTGCGTATCGGCAAGCGGGATAAGACCGTAACCAAATTCAAATTCGATCGGATCAACCTGCAGCAAGCTGATTACACTTTCAGGGCTTCGAACTTCTTCAATTTCCTGTTCTTCCACAAGAAGCTCTTGTGCTTCTTGTTCCTTCGTAAGCGATTTTTGCATCCTGTAGGCTCCATACGAAATCATAGCTGCAAAAGGCAACGTCGCAATCGGACCGATTGGCGTTCCAACTCCAAGCAGCGTGATCGTACCTGCTACAATGTAGAGCAGTTTCGGATAACGAAACAGCTGCGAAGTAACATCATGGGCCAAGTTTCCATCGGATGCAGCGCGTGTGACTATTAAACCGGTAGCCGTTGAAATCAATAGTGCGGGAATTTGGCTGACTAGTCCGTCACCGATCGTTAGAACAGAGAACGTATGTAACGAATCCGCAAAACTCATGCCATGAATCGACATCCCGATTACAAATCCGCCAAGAAGGTTAATGATTAGAATGATGATGGATGCAATGGCATCCCCTTTAACAAATTTGCTGGCACCATCCATCGATCCGTAGAAATCGGCTTCACGTTCGATTTTTTGACGACGCTCTCTGGCCTGTACTTCGTTGATGAGGCCGGCATTCAAGTCGGCATCGATACTCATCTGTTTACCGGGCATCGCATCCAATGTAAACCTTGCGGCAACCTCTGCGACACGTTCCGAGCCTTTCGTGATAACGAGGAACTGAACAACTACAAGGATTAGAAAGACAACGAATCCAATTGCGATTTGGCCGCCGGCTACCCAATTACCGAAAGTTGCTACTACCTTGCCGGCATGTGCATGCTGAAGGATGTTCCGTGTGGTTGAAACGTTCAGGGCTAATCGAAACAAGGTTGTGATGAGCAGCAATGCCGGAAATATGGAAAATTCCAATGCATCTTGCGTATTCATAGCTATAAGCAAAATCATGAGCGCAACTGAAATGTTGACTATTAGGAGCACGTCAAGTAAAGCTGGTGGAATCGGAATGACCATCATAAGAACGATGCCGATGATCCCGATTAATATGGTCAGGTCTCTAGCCTTCATGACGTTCCCTCCTCCATAGATAAATGTAGATTATTTCACTTTCTTTTTGAGCTTATATACATATGCCAGTACTTCCGCCACAGCCTGGAATAGGTCAACGGGAACCGTATCACCGATTTCCGTTCGATCGTATAACGCTCTGGCAAGCGGCCTATTTTCCATCATGATGACGCCATGCTCCTTTGCCACATCTTTGATGCGAAGGGCCACAAAATCCATCCCTTTTGCGATTACTTTAGGAGCATCCATTTTTGATCCTTCATATTGAATGGCAATGGCGAAGTGAGTAGGATTGGTGATGACGACGTCAGCTTTAGGTACATCCTGCATCATTCGTTGCAGAGCCATCCTGCGCTGCCGCTCCCGGATCTTCCCTTTAATGAGCGGATCACCTTCGGATTTCTTATATTCGTCCTTGATGTCTTGCTTAGACATCTTCAAGCTCTTCTCGTGTTCATATCGCTTGTACATGTAATCGAAAATCGCTAATACTGCAAGGATTGCTCCAATATATAAACCAAGCTTGATCGTAATTCTTGCAATGAGGCTAAAGATACCGCCAATCGAAACCGTCGCGAGCTGCATAATGACATCCAGTTCGCCCCACAGAATCCAATAGACCATGAATCCAATGAGAAGCAGTTTCAAAATATTTTTCACAAACTCGACTACAGAATGCATGGAGAAAATTTGTTTAAATCCTTTTAGAGGACTGATTTTACTGAACTTCATCATAAGCGGCTCACCGGTAAACATAATTCCGATCTGTGCGTAATTGCCCAATATCGCGATAAGTACCGTGATCGCAAATATTGGCGCCAATAACATGAAGCCCTGCATCATTAAATCAGAGAACAATGCGATGATATTATCCGTCGTCACTTGCATCAACAGCTTCTGTTCTAATATCAGGCCAAATATACGCATCAGACGGACCTTATAGTAATCACCCATCAAGATAAAGCTTAGAAAAATAAAGAATAGAATAAGAGCAGCCGGAACTTCCTGGCTTTTGGCCGTCTGGCCTTTCTTACGAGCATCCTGCCTCTTCTTCGGTGTTGCACGCTCTGTTTTTTCACCATTGAACATCTGTAAATCGAGCGTCCAACGATAGTTAACCATAATTACTGCCTCCTACCTAAGCTGCAGGACCTTGTAAAATGTCGAATAGCTTCCGCATGGCAGTGAACATCTGTTCAAACAAGTGCTCATACAGGACTACCAGACCCGGCATCATAACAGCCAACATGAGAAAGCCGACTAAAATTTTGATTGGGATCCCGATTACAAATACATTGTACTGAGGCGCTGTCCGCGCAAGAAATCCAAGACCAACGTCCGTTAAGAACATCGCGACAACTAGTGGTGCTGACATCTGAACGGCAAGCATAAATGTTTGCCCGAACATTCCGATCAAATAGGTGGATATGCTCCCGCTACTGACGTGGGCAAACAGCGTGTTCGTTAACGGAACCCATTCGTAGCTTTGCAGTAAAGCGGAAAGCAAGTAATGATGACCATTAATCGATAAGAATACGAGGGTTGCGATCATGCCTTTGAAGTTGCCAATGAGCGGCGCCGAAGCACCTGTCATGGGGTCAATGATGTTCGCCATACCAAAGCCCATTTGCATATCGATTAAACTACCCGCTGTATTTACAATCGTAAAAAACAGATAGGCTGCAAACCCGAGCAAAGCACCTGCTAATATTTCCCGAATGATCGCTAATACATAGTCAGCATCGGGTACAATGGTTTGTTTGAGACCATACGTTAAGAAAACGAGAAGCGATATAATAAAACAGAATCCCAATTTAAACGTATTCGGCACATTTCGAGTCGAAAAGATAGGCGCCACGACGAAAAACGCTGTTATTCGACAAAAAATAAGCAAAAAAATAGGGAATCCTTGAAGAAACAACTCCATCGATCCACAGCCTATCCGATGTATTTATACAAGTTATTCAGCAGGTTGTATGTGAAATCGACCAGCGTATTCAATATCCACGGCCCAAACAGCAAGATGGAAAGTAACACAGCCGCCACCTTAGGAACGAATGCTAAAGTCTGCTCCTGAATCTGAGTGGTAGCTTGGAAAATACTAACGATCAGTCCAACTACAAGTCCGATTAAGAGCATTGGCGCACTTGCTTTCAGAACCGTATATACTGCCTGTCCAGCCAAGGCAATGATGAAGTCTGTACTCATGCTTGCACTCCTTCCTGACAGAACCTACGGATTAAAGCTTAATAGTAACGATTTGACGATGAGATACCAGCCATCTACCAGTACGAACAATAAAATTTTGAACGGTAGCGATATCATAACCGGTGGAAGCATCATCATTCCCATCGCCATTAGCGTACTGGCGACTACCATGTCTATAATGAGAAACGGTATGAATATCATGAAGCCCATCTGAAATGACGTTCGAAGCTCGCTTAGCGCGTAAGCCGGAACCATAATCGTAATTGGAACATCCTCTATGGACTTCGGCTTCTCTGTCTTCGTATATTTCAAAAACAGAAGTAAGTCTTTATCTCTCGTTTGCTTCATCATGAATGTCTTCATTGGAACAGCGGCCTTGTTAAGCGCTTCAGTTTGCGTTAATTCACCTTTGAGATAAGGTTGAAGAGCCACTTGATTAACTACCCCTAAAGTCGGCGACATGATGAAGAAGGTGAGAAACATTGCAAGTCCGATCAATACTTGATTCGGAGGCATTTGCTGCGTTCCGAGTGATGTACGGACGAAACCCAGAACGATTACGATTCTAGTGAAGCTGGTCATTAATACGAGAATGGCCGGAGCCACACTTAGAACGGTTATCATCAATAAGAGGGAAAGCGCGCTCGTACCAGGGGTTTCACTGCCGCTGTCTCCAATACTTACGCTTACATTTGGCAGCGGCTCTGCAAAGGCATGAGCGTGAAACAATAGGGTAAACACTTGAAAAGCAGCAACTGCTAGTAATAGTTTCTTGTTCATTCATCCAACAACCGATCATTTTGATTTTGCTCTTTAAGCAGTTCCTCAACCTTCTGCTTCTGATCTGACTGACGCATCATCCCGTTATTGAGCAGTTCCTTGAATGAGGTTGCAGTTTGCCAAGGCTCGCTAGTAGGCTCATCAGCTTTGTTGCTTCTACGGAATCGACTGATAACATCCGTCAATGTCGGTGTGTTCCAATTACGACCGTTCTGTTGTTCAATAGCTTCCAAGATTGCTGATGCCGCTTCCGGATCATCGATTTTATCGAGCAGGGTGATATCTTCACCAACACCAACAACGTAAACTCTGCCGGAGAGCTCTACCACTTGCAGCGATTTATTCTGACCAAGCGGAATGCCGCCTAATGAACGAAGCGCTCGATTGGTCCCCCAACCACGATTACGACTGGAAAGCCACTTAATAACGAGGATGATAAGTCCGATGACCAGCATGAGCGCAATGATGACCCAGATGTAATACCCGATACTCGTCCCGATTACCGGTTTATCCTCATCACCGCTAATCTCTGCTGACGCGAGACTTGCTGTCAAAAGCCAGCCGGAGACAGCCATAGCAGCAAGTCGAACACTCTTTAAAACCTTCATTCTATTACCCTAGCGTTTTCTTGATCGCTTCAATTACGCGGTCAGCCTGGAATGGTTTAACGATAAAGTCTTTTGCGCCGGCTTGAATAGCATCGATAACCATAGCTTGTTGTCCCATTGCGGAGCACATAATCACTTTTGCATTGCCATCGATTTTCTTGATTTCTTTCAAAGCTACGATACCATCCATCTCCGGCATCGTAATATCCATTGTAATAAGATCCGGTTTCAATTCTTTGTATTTCTCGATTGCTTGAGCACCGTCTTGTGCTTCCCCTACGACTTCATATCCGTTTTTTGTAAGTATGTCGCGGATCATCATTCTCATAAATGCTGCGTCGTCTACGATTAAAATGCGATTTGCCATCGTTTCTTCCCCCTAAGGTGTTATTGTAATTTTGAAATACGGTCCCATTGGCTTACGATATCAGTGACACGAACACCGAAATTCTCATCGATAACCACTACCTCGCCTTTGGCGATTAACTTGTTATTGACCAAAATATCAACCGGTTCCCCTGCCAGCTTGTCCAGCTCAATGATTGACCCCTGAGACAACTCAAGAATATCCTTAATTTGCTTCTGAGTTCTCCCTAATTCTACTGTGACCTTAAGCGGTATGTCGAGTAATAAATTTAAATTTGAATCATCTGTCTGCACATACGGCGCGCCTTGGAAATTAGCGAATTGTACAGGTTGTACATTCACATTGCGGTTCGCTGCGGCACCATAAGTTTGAGGCCCAACAGGTGCTGCTGCATACTGCGGCATCGGTGGCTGCATGTAAGCTGCCGGAGGCGGCATATGAGCTGCCGGCGGTTCCGGTATATAGGCCGGAGGAGGTGTATGCACAGGTGCCGGAGCAGCTGCCGGAGCAGCTGCTACAGTTGTATGTATAGGCGCTTGAACAGGTGTTGGGGCCGGTGTAGGTTCAGAAGCTGAAGTTCCGCCCATCAGCGTGTCTACCATCTCTTTTGCAAAAGAAATAGGCAGGAGCTGCATGATGGTTGAATCAATCAAGTCGCCGATAGCCAAACGGAACGATACTTTAATGAAGAGATCGTCCGGCGGGAGCTTCTCTACGCCTGAACCGCTATGAATATCCAAAATATCGATACCCGGTGGTGAGATGTTTACAAAGCGGTTGAAGATGGTAGACATCGATGTCGCAGATGAGCCCATCATTTGATTCATCGCTTCTTGCACAGCGCTGATATGGATCTCATTCAGCTCTGAACCAAGCAGCTTTCCTTCACCGCCAAGCATTAAATCCGCAATGGTCTGTGCATCTTTTGTTTTAATAACGAGTGAGTTGATTCCTTGGAAACCATCAACATAGCTTACAGATACGGCTACGTGCGGTTTAGGGAACTCATTATCCAGTTCACTGCGTTTGATCAAAGATACTTTTGGAGTTGTAATATCTACTTTTCTACCAAGCAGTGTCGAAAGAGCTGTTGCTGCGCTTCCGAATGTTATATTGCCGATTTCACCAAGTGCATCCTGCTCGATTGAGCTCAGATAATTATTTAATTCCTGCTCCCGGTTAAACGACTCCGGCATCTCAGCCTCATCGGAAGTCTGACGCAGCAAGGCATCGATTTCTTCTTGAGATAAGTAATCTTTACTCGTCATACTCTTCTTCCACTCCTTCAGTGAGGATTTCATCAATTTGAACGGCCATACGATCTTTAATCGATCCTGGGCTGCCGATAAATTTCAGCTTATCCCCGACTTTAATATCAAGTCCTTGATCTATTGGTTTACTGAGCGATATGACATCTCCCACCGAAAGTCCCAAAAACTCTCGAATCGAAATGCTGGACTGACCAAGCTCACATACGATTGGCAGCCTAGCTTTGCTCACACGCTGCTTCAGGACCTCTACTTCCTCAGGAGCCCTTGTCTTCTTCTGCGACACGAACCAATGGTGTACGGACAGTCTAGGCATGATCGGTTCGATTACGACGTGCGGGATACATAAGTTAATCATCCCGGTAGTATCGCCAATCTTCGTACTCAGCGATATGAGCGCGATGGTTTCGTTCGGTGAAACGATCTGCATGAACTGTGGATTCGTTTCAAGTGCTTCCATCCGAGGTGAAATATCAATAATTGTCTTCCAAGCCTCTTGTAAGCTCTCAAACGCCCTGCTGAATATTCGCTCCATAATGTTCGTTTCGATTTCAGTCAGTGCGTTGATCTTGGAAGGCGCCAGACCTTGCCCTCCCAGTAATCGATCCAACATCGCATAGGCAACGTTCGGATGAACCTCAAGCACCATCCGGCCTTCTAACGGCTCCGCTTCGAAAATGTTCAGAATCGTCATCTTGGGAATGGAGCGGATAAATTCGTCATAGGGCAGCTGTTCAACTTGAACAACACTAATTTGTACGAATGTACGAAGCTGTGCTGAGAAATAGGTGGTCAAGTATCGCGCGAAGTTTTCGTGTATCCGAGTTAAGCTTCGGATATGATCCTTCGAGAAACGGACCGCACGTTTGAATTCATATACACGAATTTTCTTCTGCGTCTCTTCCTTTTTTAATTCTTCAGCATCCATTTCACCGGATGATAAAGCAGCGAGCAACGCATCAATCTCGTTCTGCGACAGAACATCAACCAATTATTTCACCCCCTTCAAGGAATGCGTCATGTTGCAAACTAATGACTACAGCGTCGTCACGATAAAGTTTGTTACCTCTACCTTAATGAGCTTGCCTTCCGGCAGCTCCTGATTGATCAAATTCAGCAGCTTCGCGCACAGCTCGTCTTTACCGGCAGAACCTTTAACTTGATCCGGCTTCATGTCAGATAATGTGCGAATAATGATCGGTTTGATTTGGATATCTTTAATTTTATCGAAATCTTCTTTCGTCGATTTCTCATCTAATTGAAAAGCAAGCCCAAGTACCGCGATGTATTCCGGGTCCGCCAGGTTTGTTTTAATATCCGCAATTTCACTGGTCAATTTAACCCGTTCATCCGCAGTAAGCTTGACCACCTTTACGGCTTCTGCATTATTTGCCGCTTTGCCAACAGCGTCCTTCGGATCATCCCCACCCATAAGTGAGTTGTACAAAATAACAGCTACGATAGCAATTAGTGTGATCGCTAGTAAAATGGTAATCAGCCAGGGCAGCATTTTTTTCATGTCGAGGGTCCCTCCGAATGTTCACTCTTTATGGTAGCCGCATAAACGCCTATACTGCGAAGATACGACTGTATGGAGGCAATAACTTCATCGGCCTTATCCAATACCAGTAATTTTTTTCCGGTTGTTAAGGTAATCAATGTATCCGGTGTTTCTTCAACTTGCTCGATCAAGAGCGCGTTAATATGTAATGTCTTTCCATTCAAACGCTTTACTGCGATCATGGACTTCCTCCTTAAACTAGCAGGGAGGCAGGTAGGCCTCCCCTACGGTTATTCACTAGTGTTTCAAGTTAACAACCTCTTGCAAAATCTCATCAGAAGTTGTAATGATCCGTGAGTTAGCTTGGAATCCACGTTGTGCGACAATCATTTCGGTAAATTCAGAGGTTAAATCAACATTCGACATCTCGAGTTGACCTGCGATAATTGCGCCGGTACCTGCCTCAGCGTCGCCGGCTGTAGTCATGACCACTTCACCGTCAACATTCGCGTTTGGCGTCATCCGGTAAAGGTTGCCTCCGATTTTCTCAAGTCCGTTCGGGTTCGTAACTTTCACGACGCCGAGTTGGAAACTTGATGGCTGGCTTTGACCGTCCGCTCCAACCGAAATGATCGAACCATCCTGTGAGATTGTAAAGGATTTAACCTCACCTGGATCTAGTACAATCGGGCCGCCATTAGAATCTAGTACAAACATGCCATCGCCATTAACAAGTTGGCCTGCTGCATCGAGCGTGAAGTTACCTGCGCGAGTCAGATAAGGCGCTTCAGCACCGTCTGCCGATGGAGAAACCGCGAAGAATCCATCACCATCAATACGAACATCGGTAGGCACGTTTGTTGTCATTGCACTACCCGGTGTGTGAATTGTATCAATGGATGCAATCGCAACACCGAGGCCCACTTGCTTTGCATTGACGCCGCCAGTCGTTCCTTCTTCCGGACGCGTTACGCCGGAGACCGTTTGGCTTAGAATATCCTTGAACATGACACGGCCTGCTTTAAAGCCTACCGTATTTACGTTCGCAATATTGTTACCGATGACGTCAAGCTTCGTTTGAAAACCACGCATGCCGGAAACGCCGGAGTACATTGATCTTAACATGAATTGTTAACCTCCTAGTGGTGTAAGTACAGTTAATCTGCCTTGCGAAGAAGTCAATCGTGTGAGTCGCTTCAGTCGATCCACGACTCTTCGGCTTCCAATATGAAGGTCCAGCCGATTAAGAAACAATAACTGCACTGTCAATTTGGGTGAATACATTGCCTTGGAGTGAATTACCGTCCATTGCAGTGATGACAGTACGAGTTGGAACATTGACAATCATCGCGATGTCGCGATATACAACCAGCGAATCTTTCGCACCTTTTGCGGCAGCCTGATCGATTGCGTTCACGATTTTGGATAGCGTTTCGGGTTTGAACGTTATGCCGCGCTGCGCCATGCGTAACTCGGCGTGATTGCTGAATTTAAGCACATTGCGGTCCAACACTTCTTTAAACGATGCTGTACTCGCTGCTGCGCTCTCTTGCTGGTTCGGTTTACGAAGCTGGCTATTCCCGGTAAGGCGTAAATGGCCGATCTTCAAGATATCATCCATTCGTATTTTCACCGCCTTGATCAGCGATCGATACGATGTCATCCAGCTTTATATCTTTATCGCCGATTCTTGCATATTGCGCTTTATCTTTAATAATAATTGAATCCACTTTTCCAGTTACAGCAAGCATCTCACCGGTATTGGCATATTCATA
Organism: Paenibacillus sp. J22R98; assembly: GCF_059383835.1. Classification (NCBI taxonomy): domain Bacteria; kingdom Bacillati; phylum Bacillota; class Bacilli; order Caryophanales; family Paenibacillaceae; genus Paenibacillus; species Paenibacillus sp. J22R98. Next base: position 488,852 of record NZ_JBXENW010000003.1, on the reverse strand, counting down.
CCACTGAACTTCCTTGCCGATCATGCTGGAGGCCATGCCCAGGTTTTGACGGAGCATCGTTAATTGATCTGACATGTTTACCAGCTGCTCGACAGAAGAGAATTGCGCCATCTGCGCGATGAAATCCTTATCCTGTAAAGGCTGCATGGGGTCCTGATTTTGCAGCTGCGTTACAAGAATCCGCAGAAAATCATCTTTGCCAAGCGATGTGTCCGCTTTCTTCTCAGCTGCTGCTTGGACATTGCTGGCACTGTAATAAGGCCAAACGTTGCGGGTAGAAATATTATCACCGGACATTTTTCTCGTCACCTCCGATCTGTAGGTTCATCGTAATCATACATAACCGTAGGTTATGCTCTCGTATGAATACCTCGGCCTAGGCCTAGATCACGGTCAACCGCTTGTTCCATCGTTACTTCTTCCAACCCTGAATCAAAGTCGATCTCTCCGATCGTTTCATCGCTGGATTGACGTTTGGAAGTTCCTTGCTCTCTTCCGCTTTGCCCTTGACGGTCTTGGAACATGTTCGGCAGTACAGATGATTGCGTTACCTCGAGCTTCTCAACTTGCATCCCCTGCGCTTGCAGCGTGGAACGAAGCTGTGCCATTTGATTTTCCAGCATATCCTTGGCAGTTACAGTATCTGCTATGAACTGAGCCGTGAGTGTACCGTTATGCATCGATATATTGACATTCACTTGGCCGAGATGCTCCGGGAATAGCGTCAATTGCGCATTGGACATGCCATTGCTTGCCGTTACATTAAACTGTCCCACAACCATCTTTTGAATGGTTGAAACGAACTGCTGGATGGGAACAGGCTGTTGAATCTGTTGCTTCGAAGCCGTTATCGCTTGGCGCTGCAACTCTTGATTACCAGCTAATAGAGCTAGATTGATGTTGCTTGGCTCTGTAAGCGGCTGCGATGACTCAACCTCACCCTGTGTTGCTTCAGGTTTTGCCGTTGCTTTCACCAATCCTACATGTAGTAATTGGTGTGCCATGCGCTGAAGATGATTGTTGGTTACAGGGGGCGTTTGCAGCGCACGGATGGAATCAATCTCGTTCGATTGCTCGGATGGTTGTGTTCCCGAGACCGTTGCCGACTCCGATTTCTTCCCATTGATTAATTGTTCGATTGCAATCAGCTGCTTGCTAACCACTACGTTTTGTTCACGATCTGCCGCGTTCCCTTTTTGCTTTTGCAAGAGTGACCGCAGGTCAGATAATGCATCTTGTAAGCCTGATTTCAATGCGGAGATCGCTTCAACATTCACAGACTCTTTGCTAGAAGCAGCTGAGGTCGTTTGTGCTGCTTGACCTTGCATGTTGGCAGCTAACGCTTGACCATTCATCATGCCTGCCATGATACTAAGCAGTTGGTTGATCCCACCAGCTGAATCGCCTTCGACTTGATTATCAATGTCCGCAGTTTGATTTCCTGTAAGCGGAAGTACGGGCTGTACGGATGGCATACCGGAAAGCATGCTCAACAGATTGTCTAACTGCACCAAAGCATCGCCCAAACTGCTTTCCGTTGTCGTTTGAGCCAAATCTTCACTGTCTGCATCATCAAGCTTCTTTAGAAGCTCTTCAATGGCTGCAAGCAACTCGGTAGACGATACATTGTCGCCTAATAGAGATGCTAGGGTATTTACCGGTAACTGCGAAACAACGGCGGCATCTTTGGAAGGTTGTGCAGAAGTCGAACCTGCTCCATTACCGGCAAGCGTCTGAACTAAGGTCTGGTTAAACTCATTGCCTTCAGTCCCTTTACCAGACGCTGTACCTGATACCGCAGTTGGAGCATTAACGCTGGAAGAAGCATTTGATACTGGCATTTGCATTATGTATTTCACCTCCTTCGGCAAACAGCATTATTTGCCTAGCATTAGCTTTGAAACCAATTGTGCCGTAATGTCTTTGTTCAATCCCGACATCTCCGCAATAATCTTAGAGCGTGACGCATCATCTACCGCATTTAGAATACGAAGCACTTTACTTGGGCTCACATCTGCCATCTTAAGCAGCAACTCTCCGGCACTTGCCGGATCCATAGTTGAGAAAGTAGTGTTGAGCTGTGCTTTGCTAAGTACGATCTCTGGTTGAGCGACTGCAGAATCTTGTTTCTTGATTCTGGCTTGAAGCGCGGCGATCTGACGATCCTTTGCGGTCTTCACATCTTTCAGCTTGACCGTTGCCTCAGCCGCTTTCTTCGGATTCATCTTCTCTAGTACTCGAACGCGATCATCCGGTTTCATAGCATCCATCACGAGCACGGCTTCATCCATCTCCATGCTTTCGAGGATTGGGGCCGCTTTGCTTGGCGTAATCTTGCCATACATGGCTGCAAGCTCATTGATTTTGTTCTGGTACTCTGCATCGTCCAGCGCCTTCTTCGTACCCTCTTGCTTAAGCTGCTCTACTTGAGCTTGTAAATCTTTAAGCTGCAACGATAATCTCGTTTTCTCATCCGCTGCCTTGCTAAGCTCGGTTTCTTTCACGGTCAATTGCGCTCTCAGCTCGCTAATCTTAGCTGTCGTATTTTCCGATTTGATTTTACCTTCATCCACAACAGCTGAATTCTCATCAGTAGCAGGCTCCGGCAGCACTTTGTTCAAAAAGGGAACCGTATTCCCAATTTCAAGTGCCTTATTTCGCAAGTCGAAATTAAACAGCGTGACCAGTACGCCAAGCAGTATGAGCGTAAACAAGATCGGTGTGACAAAAAACATAAACCGTTCAAACCCGCTGTAGCCCTGCTTCTCCATATCCAAATCCGCCAAAATAAGTCCCTCCCTCGGGTATTGGCTCCCGATTCGCAAAACGTCTCAACTGTTAGTGCGCTGCGTACATGAAACGAACAGATGCCATTTCATCAAGCTCATTCTGCTCGATAAGCAACATATCGGCTTGGAAACGCTGACGCGCATTATCCTTCGATTTCTGCCATACCTTCTCGTCTTTCATTCGCTCAGACAATTCATTCCGTTTGACTTCGACGGCAGCTTCAGCTTTCTTGATATCCATCATTTTCTGTTTAATGCAAAGATCCAGATAATCGATGTACTCTTGGATTACCATAAGCTCCGAGAGCGTCACCGCCTGATTCGATGAAAGCTGCAAACGGTCGCTCCATTCTGCTCGATCCTGATGAAGCTTTAAGAGTGATTGTTCCTCATGCTGAAGCTCACCGACGACAACGGATAATTGCCATTCCGCTTGCGATTTCTCGCTTGTTTTTAAGTCGACGATTTTTTGATAGGCGTAAAGAAATCGTGCCATCTAGCTAGTTCATCTCCCGTTTGAGGCATGAAATTCGTGAATGAGCCTCTCTTTTGATTCCTCATAGCCAACCTTTTCGTTCGTTTTCTGACGCGTAAAAGACCAGATATTGTCGATTGAATCGATGGCTTGATCAATTTTTTCGTTAGAACCTCGTTGGTACGCCCCAATATTGATCAAGTCTTCCGAATCTTTATAAATTGAGAGCAAACGTTTCAGTTCATTAGCTGCCTCTTGCTGCTCTTCGGGCACAATTTCCTTCATAACCCGGCTAATCGATTGAAGTACGTCGATCGCAGGAAAATGACCTTTATGTGCTAAAGCACGGCTGAGTACGATATGACCGTCCAGAATACCGCGAACAGCGTCGGCAATAGGCTCATTCATATCGTCACCATCAACGAGGACGGTATAGAATGCTGTAATGGAGCCTCGTTCACCTGTTCCAGCACGTTCTAGCAGCTTAGGCAGGTTTGCAAACACCGACGGCGTGTAGCCTCTCGTTGCAGGCGGTTCGCCGATGGCTAGTCCGACCTCACGTAATGCCATTGCATACCGGGTGACGGAATCCATCATGAGCATTACATTCAGACCTCGGTCACGGAAATATTCCGCAATGGTCGTCGCAATAAGCGCGCCTTTGATTCGGATGAGTGCCGGTTGATCTGAAGTAGCAACAATGACTACAGAACGAGCGAGTCCCTCTGGACCAAGATCCTTCTCCATGAACTCGAGTACTTCGCGTCCACGCTCACCGATCAATGCAATTACGTTGACGTCAGCCGAAGTGTTTCTTGCGACCATGCCGAGAAGCGTGCTCTTCCCTACGCCGGAGCCTGCAAAAATACCGACACGCTGGCCTTGACCTACGGTTAACAAGCCGTCGATCGCTCGAACACCAATGCTGAGCGGATCTTTTACTCTCGGTCTCGAAAGTGGATTGCTCGGCAGATTATGAGTAGAGTGATGAGGCATTCGGCTCGAGATATAAGAACCGTCTAACGGCTGTCCGAGACCATCTAACACTTTGCCTAGCAAATCGGAACCGACCTGCACCGTTAAAGGTTTACCTGTACCCACTACATCGCAGCCGGGTCCAATGGATTGGAGCTCTCCCAGCGGCATTAGAATAACCTTGTTATTACGGAAACCTACTACCTCAGCCTTAAGTGGTTTAGTAGACTTTGCCGGATAGATCAAGCAAACATCACCGATGCTGGCATCCGGACCTTCTGATTCTACGGTCAACCCGATAACCTGTGTGACCTTACCATTGACGCGAACAGGATCAATTGGACGTAAATGTTCAATGTAGCGCTCTACATCCAACCTATTAGTAGTCATCAGCCGCTCCTTGTTCATCCGCTTGATGCGCTAATTGGATGAGTTCACGTTTTATTTCGGTCAACTGTGTATCAATTCGTGCATCGATGCTGCCAAAGGAAGAACGGATCACACAACCGAATTCCTTGACCGAAACATCCGGCACAATTTGTAATTCAGCTTGAGAATCTATCACTAGCGATAATTCTTCACGAGCGGCTTGTACGAACGTTAGCTGAAGAGGTGACACGCACAATGTGATCACACCTTGCTCTCTGCGACGTTCGAGCGACTTACGAATAATATCAAGTGACCAGTTCGGATCAATCGTCAATTGCTTCTGAATGATCTTCTCTGCAATTGCCGTGCTGAGCGCAACGACGAACGGTTCCGCTTCTTGAATGATTTGTTCTTTTGTGTCATAGGCAGAATCGAGAATCGATCTGGCTTCAGTCAGCATCACTTCCCAGTGCGCTTGCACATCCGCTTCGGCTTGTGCCTTGCCTTCCTGGTAACCCTGCTGAAAACCTTCATGATGGATTTGTTCCATCAGCTGTTCGTCCTGCAGACGACGTTCCAACCACCACTGGTCGATTTGAGCGTTAGCCTCTGCGTGCATGATCTCAATTTGCTCGCCAGTCTCTTGAATTCGCTGCTTAGCGAATTGTTCAGCATCGTCAAGGATTTGATCTCGCATGGTAAGTGTTTCCACACTTGGCCCTGCAGGCTCGCTTTGCTGTTCGTCAGGAGCCGGCGTTTGAATATACTTGTTATACCATTCAAGCCGCTTTAAGTCTTCTACGGAAATGACATGCGAAGATTTGTACAACTTAGACAATGATATCATCCCCTCCACCGCGGGCGATGATGATTTCACCGGACTCTTCGAGTCTGCGGATCGTTGCTACGATGCGCGTTTGAGCTTCCTCAACGTCACGCAGCCGGACAGGTCCCATGTATTCCATCTCTTCCTTGAATGTCTCAGCCATTCGTTTGGACATGTTCCGGAAGATAGCTTCACGTACTTCTTCGCTCGCAACTTTAAGCGCAAGCTGTAGGTCGGCATTCTCGATATCACGGATAATACGCTGGATGGAGCGATTGTCGATATTGACGATATCTTCGAAGACAAACATTCTTTTCTTGATTTCTTCCGCAAGTTCCGGATCTTGAATCTCAAGCGCATCCAAGATGGTACGCTCGGTACCCCGATCGACGCCATTTAATATTTGAACAATTGATTCAATACCGCCTGCACTTGTGTAATCTTGAGTAACGGTAGCTGATAGTTTCTGTTCGAGTATGCGTTCCACTTGCGAAATGACTTCTGGCGAAGTGCTATCCATAAGTGCGACACGACGAGCAACTTCAGCTTGCTTCTCTTGCGGTAACGAAGATAGAATCTGTGAAGCTTGCTCTGCTTGCAAATAAGAAAGCACCAAAGCGATTGTTTGCGAATTCTCGTTCTGAATGAAGTTGAGAATTTGGCTCGCCTCCGCCTTGCGGGCAAAATCGAACGGACGAACTTGCAATGTGGCAGTTAAGCGGTTGATAACTTCCATTGCCTTGCTTTCGCCAAGCGCCTTCTCCAGAATTTCTCGAGCATAGGTAATGCCGCCTTGCGAAATATATTCTTGAGCAACACAGATTTGATGAAAATCGTTTAAAATCGTTTCTTTGTCCAGCGTATCAACCTTGCGAACATTCGCGATTTCCAGCGTCAGCTGTTCAATTTCTTCTTCTCTCAAATGTTTGAAGATTTGAGCGGAAACTTCAGGCCCGAGCGAGATTAATAAAATTGCCGCTTTCTGACGACCGCTGAATCCATGCATCCTTGCCACCCTGGCCACCTCTATTCATCAACAAGCCAAGTCCGGAGCAAATTAACAAATTCCTCAGGCTTGCGCTTGGCAAGTGTTTCAAGCTGCTTGCGTACTTGACTTTCGTTTTGGACACTTTCCAAATCGATTGTCGGATATTCGACTTTCGCCTGATTGGCTGCAAGTTCTTCTGCTTGTGCTGCTTGTTTGCGGCGTCTTACAACGACATAACCAAGTCCGCCAATGATAGCTAGTGCAGCAAGTCCGATTGCAGTTAACCAACCTGTTGATAAGATTGCAGAAGTAGAAGCACTGCCATTGTCAACAAATGTCTGCGCCATAATGGAAACCTTTTTGGCCATTAACACGTCATCATTTACATCTTGGCCTGACTCTACCAATTGGGAACGAACCAAATTTGTTAGGAAATTATTAATATCATTTTTCGAATCGTCATTAAGTTTACTCTTCTCTACGCCGATACTAATAGATAAGTCCTTAATGGCATACGGCCCAGATTCGATTTGGTTATGTATCTTATCATAATCATAGTTTGTTATCCGATTGTTTTCTTCTGAGGTGCCGCCAGCTCCTTGATCTGCTGTGTACCCCGGAACATCCGTTTCGCCGGTCCCCGCAACCCCGCCTGCTCCTCCTGCGCCGGTCGCGGTTTTGTTATTCTCCGTTTCACTTAAAACAATGCCGTTATTATTATTGTTCTCCAGTGGTCTCACTAGATTCTGATCCGAAACCTTCTTCTCGAAGTTCAGTGAGCTGGAAACATTAACTACGAGATCTTCCATCCCGACCATCGGAGCTAGGAATGTTTGAATCTTTTGTTTAAGATCATTCTCGTATTTGCGCTGCAGCTGGTAGTGTGTCTCAATTAGATCTCCACCTGAAGCTGCGCCGCCGATCTCATCCGATGCAAGAAGCTCGCCTTCGGGGCTTGAAATGGTAATGTTGTCGATCTTGATATTAGGAATCGAGCTTTTCACCAAATTGTAGTAGCCGTCAACTTCTTTCTGACTCGGTCGATAGCCCGGACGGAAAGTCATTGTTATTGCTGCAGAAGACTGCTCTTTCTCTTCTTCTGTCATGAATGGAGATTCGTTCGGTATCGTCACAAGAACATTCGATTTCTGAACGCCTTGCATCCCGTTAAGAAGCTGCTGAATTTCTCCGTTCAATGCGTTTCTTAATTTGACATCAAATTCACGATCCGTAGCGCCAAATGGATTCGAATCATTGAAAATGTCGAGTCCGATTGAACCGTTACGAACAATCCCCTGCGAGCCTGCTTCGATTTTAACCTTCGCGGCATCCGCAGCAGGAACTAGGATACTCTGTCCGGCGTTCTCAAGCTTGTAAGGAATTTTGTTCGTGTCCAAATATTCCATAACAGCCGCGGCATCCGTACTATCCAAATCGCGAAACGCGACTTCATAACTCACTCTCGAGAAAATCATAGTTAGTAATACAATTGTTAGGACAAGTACGCCAACCGAGGCTCCCAGCCAAATCTTCTGTCTCTTCTCCATTGCATTCCAATATTGAGCAACCTTAGCTCGATACTGGGCAAATTTCTCGCTCACGATTTCACCTCACTGTTATCCTCTAATGCCAATTGTGCTGCTATTAGATTTGCATCCGCATAATCTCTTGATAGGCTTCAATCACTTTGTTGCGGACTTGTGAGGTGAGCTGCAAGCCGAGTTCAGCCTGCTGTGAAGCAACCATAACTTGCGATATATCCACATTACCCAGCATGTATTGATCAGTCATTGTATGTACGTTCTTCTCTTGTTCACCTACACCATCCAATGCATTCTTCAGGAAATCACTAAACGATTTCGTCATGTCCGAAGCAGAAGCAGAAGATGGGGCAATTGCATCATTCTTCTCTATTCCTGAGTCAAAGAGTTTAACATTTTGCGATTGCAGCATATTCAACGACAATGGGTTAATCAATGGTATCCCTCCGCTTTATCTCTGTTTATTTACCGATTTCAAGCGCTTTGATAAACATACCTTTTGTGGCATTCAATGCGGTTACATTGGCTTCATATGACCGTGAGGCAGAGATCATATCCACCATCTCTTTCAGCACATCAACGTTTGGCATTTTCACATATCCGTTCTCATCCGCATCCGGATGGCTTGGATTGTATACCAGCTTTGATGGCGTCTGATCTTCAATAATCCGAGAAGCCTTAACACCGGGGGATGAATTACTACCGTTTAATTGTCCGTTTAGAACATCCGCGAACGATTGGGAAGTCGGTTCCAGCACGACCAGTTTACGTTTGTAAGGTTCGTAACGACCATTCACAAAATTCGCTCTCGTTGTTTCCGCATTCGCAATATTCGAGGAAATGACATCCATTCGGAGCCGCTGAGCAGTTAATGCTGATGCACTGGCATCAAATCCGTTAGTTAACCTCATACTCAAGCTCTCCCTTCGATGCCCAATCTCATCATTTTCACTTCATGATTGATCTGTTGAACGTAATAATTGTAGTTCAATTGATTTTTTGCAAGAAGCGACATTTCTCGATCAATGTCGACATTGTTTATGTCGTTGTTCATCACGCTCGATTCGTCCGTAATCACTCTTGCTTCGGGAACGGCGGATGAAGCACCAATGGCAATGTGACGAACATCTGTTCTTTTTCCAGAAATCTGGAATTTATTACCACCCATGCTTTGCTCTAGTATTTGTTCGAAAACAACCTCAGAGCGTTTGAATTTCGGCGTATCTACATTCGCTATATTGTTGGAGATGATGCGTTGGCGCATTTCTGCAGCATTCATAGCACCCTGTAATCGACTGAATTCCGGGCCATTCAACAGGTTCACTGAAAAACCCCACTTTCCATCTTGTGTAATATATTTAATTCAACAGAATCCCTCTCATTCCTCCTTCATTCGACAAAGAATTATTAAAAATATGAGAGAGTTGTGTCGAAGTTTTCCGTCATGTTAATCTTCCTCACTTTCCTAATTTATTACAATAAGAAAAAAGCCCTATCTTTGTCGAAGATAGGACCTTAATTTGGGATTATTGTACTGGTTTATGAATGAATTTGTAATGGAACTGTCTAATATTTTAATTTTTGTTCTTTTTTAGCTCCTGGAGAAGCTGGGTATTTAGTATTCGAATGTAAGTACCTTTCATTCCCAATGAACGTGTTTCGATTACGCCGGCACTCTCCAATTTGCGAAGTGCGTTGACGATCACCGAACGTGTGATTCCGACACGATCTGCAATTTTGGAAGCGACAAGAAGACCTTCTTTACCATCCAATTCTTCGAAAATATGTTCAACAGCCTCAAGCTCACTGAATGAAAGAGAACCGACTGCCACAGCAACAACGGTTCGGCTTCTGGCCTCCTGCTCGATTTCCTCTGCACGCTCACGCAAAATCTCCATGCCTACTATCGTACTTCCGTATTCTGCCAAAATTAACTCGTCATCACCGAATGGTTCAGCATTGCGCAGCAAAATCAGCGTACCGATGCGCTCACGTCCGCCAACAATCGGAACCACGGTCATCTTACGTTGACCCGACATCATTGGGAAAGTCTCGCTGATGCCTTCATCCGGAGCCACATTATTAACCGTTTCTTGCATATTCATGAATCGTTCATTGCTTTCCAGAGAGAACCGCAAATCTGCGACTGGTAGTGCACGCAGCTGTTCATGTTGGAATGGACCTACCGCCGCGCAGCCCAATACTTTCCCTTTACGGCTTACGACGAACACGTCGGCTTGAATCGTTGTGCAGAGCACCTCTGCCATTTCACGAAAATTGAGCGCTCCGCCTGCCGCACGCTGCAGCAGGCGATTAAGCGTTCTTGTTTTTGCCAATAAAATCATTAACTTATGCCCCCTACTTTCCTTACCGGTCCTTTACAGTATATATTGACTTAAATCGCGATTTTTCGCAATGCTGCCTAATTTCTCACGGACATACTCCGGTGTGATAACCAGCTCCTCCAGAGAGAGCTCAGGCGCTTCAAAGGATAAATCTTCAAGCAGCTTCTCCAAAATCGTATGAAGTCGGCGCGCGCCAATATTTTCTGTGTTTTTATTTACTTCAGCCGCAATCGATGCAAGCTCACGAATCGCTTCCTCAGAGAAAGTAATCGTAATGCCTTCTGTCTCCAAGAGGGCCGTATATTGTTTGGTCAATGCGTTTTTGGGTTCAGTTAAAATCTTAACAAAATCTTCCAAGGTTAGATTCGTCAATTCAACCCGAATCGGGAATCGCCCTTGAAGTTCCGGAATTAAATCCGATGGTTTAGCCATGTGGAAAGCACCTGCCGCAATAAACAGCACATAGTCGGTTTTCACCGGGCCATACTTTGTCATCACAGTAGATCCTTCGACAATCGGCAATATATCTCGCTGCACGCCTTCCCGGGACACGTCAGGTCCTGAGCCTCGCGAGGAGCTCGCTATTTTGTCAATTTCGTCTATGAAAATAATGCCCGACTGCTCTGCCCTGCTGACCGATTCGGTGATTACGTCGTCCATATCGATTAGTTTATTGGCTTCTTCCTGCGTGAGTGCCTTGCGGGCTTCCTTAACAGGCAGCTTCCGTTTCTTTGATTTCTTCGGCATCAGCTGCCCGAACAGCTCCTGCATGTTCGCGCCCATGCCCATGCCTTCGTTACCTTGCCCTGCAAGCATATCCAGCATATTCGGCGAGTTATCCTCTACCTCAATTTCAATCATCTCATTCTCAAGTTTGCCGGCTGCCAGTTGTTCTTTTACTTGCTTACGTCTTTCGATTACCGAAGCAGATTCTTCCGGCTCGACCTCCGGCTCTTTCGCGCCTTGGGTGCTGCCAAATAGCATTTCCAGCGGATTCTTCTGGCTTTTAGGTTTTGCCGCGGACGGCACAAGCAAAGTGACAATACGCTCGTTAGCCTGCTTCTCCGCTTTATCCTTTACCTTCTCGGTTCTTTCTTGCTTCACCATCCGAATCGCGGTTTCCACGAGATCGCGGACCATGGATTCTACGTCGCGCCCCACATAGCCGACTTCTGTGAATTTCGTTGCTTCCACTTTAACGAACGGTGCATTGACCAGCTTCGCTAATCGTCTTGCAATCTCAGTTTTACCAACGCCGGTAGGTCCGATCATCAAAATATTCTTCGGCACGATTTCGTCTCTAATCGCTTCATCCAGACGACTTCTCCGGTAACGGTTACGCAGCGCTACTGCCACTGACCGTTTGGCCGGCTTCTGACCTACGATATATTTATCAAGCTCCGTCACAATTTGCTTCGGTGTCATAGCTTCATTTGACATTTCCGATCCCTCCAAATGAGTCCGTAATGAACGCGTAAATTAGCCTATTTCTTCCACAATAATATTCCGGTTTGTGAACACGCAAATATCAGCTGCGATCTCAAGCGCTGATTTAACCATATCCTTTGCCTCGAGCTGAGGTGCATGCTGATAGAGTGCTCTAGCTGCTGCAAGCGCAAAACTACCGCCTGAGCCAATAGCCAAAATACCATCATCCGGCTCAATAATCTCCCCGCCGCCCGAAATGAGCAGCAAACCCGTCGCATCCATCACGATCATCATGGCTTCCAGTTTACGCAGCACGCGGTCAGAGCGCCAATCCTTCGCAAGCTCTACAGCAGCCCGTTGTAGGTTTCCGTGATGCTCCTCCAGCTTCCCTTCAAACTTCTCGAAGAGGGCAATCGCGTCAGCAACCGATCCGGCAAAACCAGCAATAACTTGCCCGCGATACAGACGGCGAACCTTCTTCGCATGGTGCTTCATGACCATACTATTACCAAACGTGACTTGTCCGTCGCCGGCAATAGCACCTTTTCCATTGTGCCGAACTGCACAGATCGTTGTCGCATGAAATTGCATTTCCATTAGTAACAACCTCCTAAAAGTCTCGCATACGCGAAACTGCTTCATAAGGATAGGCATACGTTTCGCGAAGACATAATCTTTCAGATAACGATAACAAAACTACTTCGTTAGAATAGCTTGAGTTTTGCAAAAATTCCCGTGAAACCTATAGATGCAAAAAGGAAGCAGCGGCCGAGGAATCGATCGAAGCCGCTGCTCTTTTGCCTGTTCTGGTTGTATGGTTTACTCTATGACCGTTTCTGCCTCAACTTGCACAGGCTCGGCCGGATAGCCCAGCTGCTCTTCTTTGAAACGAGCAAGCTGCTCCAGCGCGCGATTAGCAATCGCATCGTTCTTATCCTTCTTGCTGCGCATCCGCTTCTCAAGCGGCGGAAATAAGCCGAAGTTCGCATTCATAGGCTGGAAATGCTTAAAGTCTGCCGTCGTGATGTACTGCGCCATACTGCCGAGCGTAGTATCTGCTGGGAAGACTAGCGGTTCTAAGCCGCGAGCTACTCTACCGGCATTTAACCCCGCGATCAGACCTGAAGCAGCAGATTCAACATATCCTTCAACTCCGGTCATTTGACCGGCAAAGAATAAATTGTCGCGGCTGATCGTTTGATAGGTCGAACGAAGCAATTTCGGTGAATTGATGAACGTATTGCGGTGCATGACGCCGAAACGAACAAATTCCGCATTCTCCAATCCCGGTATCAAGGAAAGCACACGCTTCTGCTCGCCCCACTTAAGATGAGTTTGGAAACCAACCAAGTTGTACAGTGTGCCCGCTGCGTTATCTTGACGCAGTTGAACAACAGCGTGAGGCAGCTTGCCTGTATGCGGGTTTATTAGACCCACTGGTTTCATAGGACCGAATAATACCGTTTGCTTGCCCCGGCTAGCCATAACCTCAATCGGCATGCAGCCTTCGAAATACTGCTCTTTCTCAAATTCCTTTACTTCGGCGGTCTCAGCGGTTGTCAGAGCTTCGTGGAAACGCTCAAACTCCTCTTCTGTCATTGGACAATTGAGATAAGCCGCTTCTCCCTTATCATAACGGGAAGCAAGATAAACCTTCGACATGTCGATAGAATCTTTCTCCACGATCGGAGCTGCTGCATCATAGAAATAGAAATATTCTTGACCTAACAGCTCTTGAATTTGAGCGGATAAACGCGGTGCCGTCAGAGGTCCTGTCGCAATTAAAACGATACCCTCCGTCGGAATTTCCGTCATTTCTTCCGTCCGCACATCAATCAGCGGATGCTCTTTCAAAATCCTTGTCACATCGCCTGAGAAGCCGTCACGGTCAACGGCAAGCGCTCCGCCTGCAGGAACCGCATTGCGATCCGCGCAATCCAGGATCAAAGAATTCATTCTGCGCATTTCTTCTTTAAGTACGCCAACTGCGTTTGCCAGCCCGTTTGCACGCAAGCTGTTGCTGCATACCAGTTCGGCAAAGTTATTCGTATGGTGAGCCGGCGTTTTCGTCGCCGGTCTCATCTCGTAAAGCGTAACAGGCACTCCTTGCGAAGCAATTTGCCAAGCAGCCTCGCTGCCTGCAAGACCTGCGCCGATGACTGTCACACGTTGTAATTCTGACAATGAACTTACCATCCTTTCAATCTTAACCCTCAGCCGGTTCTTGCTCCTCAGGTACCTCTTCATTATATTCACACTGCGTGCAAGCTAGCTTCGCACCGCTGCGATTCCGCTTCTCTACCATCAAGCTGTTGCATTGCGGACATGGCTTTGTAGTCGGTTTATCCCATGACACGTAATCGCAGCCAGGGTACTGATCGCAGCCGTAAAAGTAACGTCCCTTCTTACTGCGGCGTTCAATAATTTTCCCTTCCGCACATTTGGGACAAGCAACACCGATATCTTTGACGATCGGCTTCGTATTGCGGCAATCCGGGAATCCGGAGCAAGCCAGGAACTTGCCGAATCGGCCCATTTTGTAAACCAAATGACGGCCGCATTTCTCGCAAAGCTCATCAGATATTTCATCTTGCAGCTCAACTTCCTTCATCTCTTCTTCAGCAACCTCAAGCCGCTTCTCGAACGAGGTGTAGAAATTAGCCAGCACTTTCACCCAGTCTTCTTTCCCGTCTTCCACATGGTCAAGGTCATCTTCCATGTGCGCCGTAAACTCTGCATCCAGAATTTCCGGGAAGAACTCTTCCATCATCTGAATGACCAGTTCGCCCAGTTCCGTCGGAATGAATTTCTTCTCTTCGATGGCCACATAGCCGCGCTTCTGGATCGTTTCAAGCGTTGGCGCATACGTACTTGGGCGTCCGATGCCCACTTCCTCCATCATCCGCACAAGACGTGCTTCCGAATAACGCGGAGGCGGCTGCGTGAAATGCTGCTTCTGTTCTACGGATTCCGTACCGACGACATTGCCTGCTGACAGTGGCGGAAGAAACTTCTCTTCATCCGTCGTGCCATCATCGTTGCCTTCGACATAGATTTTCATAAAACCATGGAATTTCACTTTGGATCCTACGGCCCGGAACACGGCGCCATTACCGACGTTAAAGTCGACTGTCATCGTATCCAGCACGGCAGAAGACATTTGACTCGCTACAAAACGTTCCCAAACAAGCTTATACAATCGGAATTGATCACGGCTCAAAAACTCTTTCATCGAGTCCGGATCGCGGAGCACTGATGTCGGACGAACCGCCTCATGCGCATCCTGAGCATTGCTGTTCTTCTTCACATAAACGCGTGGTTGCTCTGGCGCGAATGCAGCTCCATATTTCTCTTCTATATAAGCTTTCGCTTCCTCTTGGGCGATCGTCGAAATTCGAGTAGAATCCGTTCTCATATAAGTGATGAGACCGACTGTCCCTTCTTTACCGAGGTCAACCCCTTCATAAAGCTGCTGGGCAACTGACATCGTCTTGGAAGCACGGAAACCTAGCTTACGCGCAGCTTCCTGTTGAAGCGAGCTTGTAATGAACGGAGCTGCCGGATTGCGCTGGCGCTCCTTCTCTTTCACTTCACTGACCGTGAACGCGGAAGAGCCCATAGCTTGCAGTACTTCTTGCACATCCGCTTCGTTGCCAAGCTCGCGCTTGCCGCCATTAAGAGAATGATACTTCGCTTCGAAAGTCGTGGAGCCTTGTTTCAGTTGAGCTGTAATCGACCAATATTCTTCGGGAACAAAGGCATCAATCTCATTCTCCCGATCGATAATCAGCTTTACGGCAACGGACTGCACCCGTCCCGCAGACAGCCCCTTCTTCACTTTCTTCCACAGCAGCGGGCTGATCTTATATCCGACCAGACGATCAAGTATCCGGCGCGCCTGTTGGGCATTTACCAGATCCATATTAATCGGTCTTGGTGTTTTAAAGGCGTCTTTCACTGCCTGTTTCGTAATCTCATTAAATACGACTCGGCAGGAGTCGCTCTCATCTATCTCCAGATAGTGTGCCAAATGCCACGCAATCGCTTCACCCTCGCGATCCGGGTCAGCTGCGAGATAGACTTTTTTCACTTTTTTGGAGGCGTCTTTTAATTCTTTCAGGACGCTCCCTTTTCCACGAATGGTTATATATTTGGGGTTAAAATCATTCTCGACTTCTACACCGATTTGGCTCTTCGGCAAATCTCGGATATGACCCATCGATGCTTTAACGATGAATTTGCTTCCTAGATATTTGCCGATTGTTTTCGCCTTTGCCGGTGACTCGACGATGACAAGTGAATCTGCCATAGATGCGCCCTCCTCTCCAATGCATGCTACATTACACTATATATGGAACCTGGATGCTGTTCAATCTTCCGTTTTATAGATAAATTTATCAGAACTGAATGCAAAAGTCCAAAAGGAAAGGATGAAAGCTCATGCAGACGGTCAATAGATAGAGGACCATCCTGTAAGAATTGAAGTAAAACGACTTCATTCTCATCCAAATTCACGTCTTGCAATTCAGATTTTAACCCTAGTTGCGCCTTCGATATTTCAAGTAGCGGGAGCAGTCCTTCATAGTCCTCCAAAATATCTTGGACTGATGAGATAAGCTTAGCCCCTTGGCGAATCAGCCCGTTTGTCCCCGCACTCTTCGGCGAAGAGATCGGACCCGGAACGGCAAATACGTCCCGCGACATGTCGAGCGCCTGGTCGGCTGTTATCAATGACCCGCTCCGCTCAGCCGCTTCTACTACTACGGTCCCTAATGAAAGTCCGGCTATAATGCGATTTCGCAGCGGAAACAATCCAGGATGAAAGGGCGTACCCGGGGAAACTTCCGAAATAACGACGCCATTTCTCACAATTTGCTCGTAGAGCCCGCGGTTATCTAAAGGATATATTCGATCCACGGGGGTGCCTAAAACTGCAACCGTGCTTCCAACGGCCTCCAGCGCGCCTTCATGGGCTAATGCATCTATTCCCCTCGCCATTCCGCTAACGACGGTTAATCCTCGCTCAGAGAGCTTCCTAGCTAGGTCAAAAGCTGTTTTGCGGCCATAAGCTGTCGGTCCTCTTGTTCCTACAATGGCAATTGCATGCTGATTCAAGAGCTCCATTCGACCAATTGCGTATAGGACCCAAGGAGGCTGAGGTATCTCACGCAGTAGTTTGGGATAGTTTTCATCGAACCACGTAATCACTTGAATGCCGAGCTTCGACATCCTCTCCTTACGTTCTTCCGGCTTAACCGTTGCAAACGCATTCGAAATCGCTTTAGCCTGATCCGGCTTTAACCCGACTGATGACACCCAAGCTTCGGGCGAAAATCGCTCGTATAACCGCCATTCTCCATACTCCACAGCTTTACGTACTGACTGCCAGCCTATGCCTGGTGTTTCATGTAACGTAAGCAGGATTTCGCGCTCTTGAATATATTCCTTCATTAATAATGCACCGTCCTTTCGAATGACGGCCCGCATTCTTCCTTATTGTGACCCTGCTGCAAGGAGAATGCAAGCCAACCGGTCTGATAAATGAAAAAAAGCAACCCTCCGAAAGCCCATAGCGGGCAAATCGAAAGGTTGCTTACCTTTATTTGAAGCTATTGTGTTAAGAAGCTCTTAGTGCGTTTTGCATTTCTCGAGCATGCCGCGCTCTTCCAGAACACTTACAAGGGTAGAACCCATTTCGGAAGGCGTTGGTGCTACGCGAATGCCGCATTTCTCAAGCGTTGCGATTTTCTCAGCTGCTGTTCCTTTACCGCCGGAAATAATCGCGCCTGCATGTCCCATCCGTTTGCCCGGAGGTGCAGTTGCGCCGCCGATGAAGCCAACAACCGGTTTCTTCATGTTCGCTTTAACCCACTCCGCCGCTTCTTCTTCAGCAGAGCCGCCGATTTCACCGATCATGATGACAGCGTAAGTATCCGGATCTTCATTGAACATGTTCAAGATATCAATGAATTCCGAGCCTTTAACAGGGTCGCCGCCGATACCTACCGCGGAGGATTGACCGATTCCGCGAGTAGTCAGCTGATGAACAGCCTCGTAAGTGAGCGTTCCGCTGCGGGAAACAACGCCTACATGGCCTTTTGTATGAATATAGCCCGGCATGATGCCGATTTTGCATTCACCCGGCGTAATAACGCCTGGGCAGTTCGGTCCGATCAGGCGCGTTTTACGGCCTTCCATGTACCGTGTTACTTTAATCATGTCGATAACCGGAATACCTTCTGTAATACAGATAACCAGGTCTAGCTCCGCATCAACAGCTTCCAAAATGGAGTCTGCCGCGAATGCAGGCGGAACATAAATAACGGACGCTGTAGCGCCTGTTTTGGCAACAGCGTCTGCTACCGTATTGAATACAGGAAGCGAAACTACTGTTCCGTTATCTAGTGTAATGTCAACATTGCTTCCGCCTTTACCGGGCGTAACTCCGCCAACCATTTGGGTACCGTATTCCAGGGCGCCCTTCGCATGAAACAACCCTGTGGCACCAGTAATACCCTGGGTAATGACTTTTGTGTTTTTGCCTACCAAAATGCTCATCGAAACTCACATCCCCTAAATGAATTCGTATGCCGCGTAAAGTGCGACAATTAAGTCTTACTTTACAAGCGCGACGATTTTTTGTGCACCGTCGGCCATAGAGTCTGCAGCCACGATGTTTAGTCCGGATTCGTTCAACATTTTCTTGCCCAGTTCAACGTTAGTGCCTTCCAAGCGAACAACAAGCGGACGGTCAAGACCGAGCTCTTTAGCCGCTGAAATAACACCGTCTGCGATAATATCGCATTTCATGATACCGCCGAAAATGTTAACGAAAATGCCCTTCACCTTCTCATCGGAGAGGATGATTTTGAACGCTTCCGTAACTTTCTCTTTGGTCGCACCGCCCCCTACGTCCAGGAAGTTAGCAGGGTCGCCGCCGTAGTACTTGATAATATCCATTGTCGCCATTGCAAGACCTGCGCCGTTAACCATACAACCGATGTTGCCATCGAGTGCGATGTAGCTCAGATCAAACTTGGACGCTTGAATTTCCTTCTCATCCTCTTCATCCAAATCACGAAGCTCTAAGATGTCTTTATGACGGTACAAGGCATTGGAATCGAAGTTCAGCTTGGCGTCAAGCGCCATAACGTTGCCGTCGCCTGTTACGACGAGCGGATTGATTTCTGCAATGGAGCAGTCCTTCTCTACGAAAGCCGCATACAGAGACAGCATGAATTTAGCTGCTTTGCCGACCAATTCGTTCGGAATGTTGATGGAGTAAGCCAGCTTACGCGCTTGGAATACTTGAAGGCCGACAGCAGGGTCGATAACTTCTTTGAAAATCTTCTCCGGCGAGTGCTCAGCTACTTCTTCGATCTCCGTGCCGCCCTCTTCGGATGCCATCATGACGATCCGTCCGGTCACGCGGTCAACAACTAGACCGATGTAGTACTCTTTCTTGATGTCGCAGCCTTGCTCGATAAGCAGGCGCTTAACTTCTTTACCTTCAGGACCCGTTTGGTGGGTTACGAGAACTTTGCCCAGAATTTGGCTGGCATAAGTGCGAACCTCATCCAAATTTTTGGCAACTTTAACGCCGCCCGCTTTACCGCGGCCGCCTGCATGAATTTGCGCTTTTACAACGACAACCGGTGTGCCCAGCGCTTCTGCTGCTGCCACCGCTTCATCGACAGAGAACGCCACTTTACCTTCCGGTACGGCAACCCCATACTGCTTAAGCAGTTGTTTACCCTGATACTCATGGATATTCATTGACGAAAATCCTCCTATCCGCAGTCAAATCCTACGTATGTACACAAAACCATAAGTATTGTAACACGTTTCGTCATGTGTTTCCTATTTTTTTAGCCTAAAAAGCCACCTTTTTTGATATTAGTTTCATCTCATATCGATATGGAATTCATGAAATGTACTCATCTTGGAGATGCAAAGGCTAAAATAAGGATTACTTGACTAGTATTGCCTAAGTTTAACAAATTATTGACACCAAACATATGTTCCAGTATCCTGTGATTAAGCATTTATTAGGAGGTTACTGGATGAACACCTATTCCGGACTATTATCAACATTCCAATCCTTGATTCCATTCGCGGGCTCTCTTCGCACTTTATCTGATGAGATGTGGAATGCTCCGCTTAAACCTGACAAATGGTCCACCCGCTCCGTAATCGGTCATATTATGCTTTGGGATCGTCATTTCCTGCAAGAAGCGATTCTGCCTATTGCCGAAGGCAGACCGTTGACATTGAGACATTCAGATTTCGATGCTTTCAATCGCCATGCAGCCGCCTATGCGGAGTCAATCAGTAAAGAGCAGCTGCTCGAAGAATGCATGTCCGTTCGAGAAGAGCTATGGAAGCTACTGAATTCCCTATCTGAAGAGAGACGAGAAATGAACTACACGGATGCGGATGGGAACCCTTTTACGATCCATCATTATTTAGATGACTTCGTCTCTCATGATCGGCATCATCTAGATGAAATCGATCGGTTTATCGCAGGTTAACGGGAACGCGTTGACAGCTGTTTTGCAGCTAAGTTATGATTCAAATAGAGCACATACGGACCTGTGAGGAAGCACCTTCATCCGACTTATTCGGTGGAGGTGTTTTTTGTTTTGTATACGCAAATTTGCAGCGGCAGCGTTTATGGTGTGGAAGGTAAATCGATTGCCGTCGAAGTCGATATTTCGAATGGTCTTCCCCAAGTCAATGTGGTCGGACTCCCAGACCCGGCCGTAAGGGAATCGATTGAACGCGTCCGAGCAGCAGTCAAGAACTGCGGATTCACATTTCCGATGGAACGGATTACCGTTAATCTTGCACCGGCAGATCTTCGGAAAGAAGGCACTGCTTTTGATTTGGCCATTGCTGCAGGCGTTCTGACCTCAAGCGGACAGCTGAAGAGCAAGATGTTTGAAAACGTGTTGGTGCTGGGAGAACTGGCGCTAAATGGTGAACTCCGAGCCATTCCGGGTGTGCTGGCTATGGTCGAGCAAGCTCGCTTGAGCGGCATTACCCAGGTGCTGCTGCCGAAGGCCAACGCCGCAGAAGCGGCATGTATAGAAGGCATGCAGTTATTTGCCGTTTCTCATTTGCGCGAGCTAGGTGATGCGAATACCGATGATCGTACATGGGAACAGCTTCGATATGATGTTCATGCAGAACAGAACATTGTATCCGGTACAAGGAATTATGGAGTATCATATGGAGATTACGGGGATGTGCTGGGACAGCAGCATGCGAAGCGTGCTTTGCTTATATCTGCTATTGGCAAACACAATGTTCTTCTTTCTGGCCCGCCAGGGACAGGTAAGACTATGCTCGCAAGAAGGCTTCCGGGCATTATGCCTCCGCTAGATGAAGAAGAAGCACTCCAGGTAACGAAGATTTATAGTGCTGCCGGTAAACTGCCGGGCGGTATTCCTTCATTAATGAGGGAGCGCCCATTTCGCAGTCCGCATCATACGATCTCCGCCGCTGGGTTAATTGGCGGCGGGTCCATCCCCAGACCCGGTGAAGTTACACTTGCTCATCGGGGACTGCTGTTTCTGGATGAACTGCCAGAGTTTTCGAGAGCTGCACTGGAGGTGTTGAGACAGCCTTTGGAGGACAAGGAAGTTACCATCGCCAGATCGCGAGCTGTATTTCGATTTCCGGCCTCTTTTCTACTAGCCGCTTCCATGAACCCTTGCCCGTGCGGCTACTATGGACATGACTCTGACGAGCATCGCTGTGTTTGCAGCGAGTTAGCACTCGCACGTTACCGAGCGAAGATTTCCGGTCCGCTACTGGACCGTATAGATATGCACATTGAAGTACCTCGGCCGCCGACGACCGAAGGTCTGACAATCGGCATGTCATCTGATCAAATGAAAGCAATAGTACTAGCGGCAACGGAGCGCCAGCAGGCTCGAACATCTGCCAGCCTCTCCCGTCGTTCGATAACTGAACTGGCTGGTGCATCTCTTCGTAAAGCAGTTGTATTATCCCGAGAAGCCGAACAGCTGCTTCGCGTAGCGTTCGATACACTTGGCGTCAGTTTACGTGCACATGATCGGATACTAAAGCTGTCTCGTACGATCGCTGATTTAGAATCGAGCGACCTTGTAGACAGTCAGCATGTTGCTGAAGCGATCGGTTATCGTAGTTTGGATCGAAAGCTTCATGTCATTTAGTCATAACTAGAGAAAGAGATGGCCATTGGGCCATCTCTTTCTCTAGTTATGTACTATGTAACCGATGAATTAGAACGCGGATTCAATATGTTTGAGTTCGGTGACACGATAGGGTTCGAGTGGTTCTCCATGAACAGCTACAACTGTGATTGCAATAACATCAAAGCGTACCGGAATATGATGCAGCTTATTCATGGACAGATAAACCTCGGTAATAGACCTGACCTGCAGCTGCTTACGAATATCGACCGATTCCGCAGCAGTACCGAATCTACCGCCTGATCTGCGCGTCCGTACCTCAACTATGATGATGTTGGAATCTGTTTTTGCTACAATGTCCAGTTCTCCCATACGACATCGCCAGTTCCGATGAACGATCATATAACCGTGTTCTCTTAAGTAGCGAGCGGCTTCCTCTTCTCCGAACTTGCCAATCGCTTGTCTGGTGTCGGTTTTGGTAGTGCGGCTATCCGGTTTCAATCTTTACTTCCTCCCGCCTTACGATCCGACCGATAAACAAACGACAATATCTCAGCCACCAGTGTATACAGCTCAGGCGGCACCTCTTGATCCAAATCAAGCTTCGAAAGCACTTCGACAAGCGAGGAATCCTGTTGAATCGGAACCCCGCTTTCAGCGGCTTTATCGAGTATAGCTTCTGCCATCTTACCGCGGCCTTTTGCTACCACGACCGGAGCATTTCGTTCTCCCGGCTCATATTTGAGCGCAACCGCTTTTTTATTCTGCATGAGACCATCTTGGGTTGGTTCCTTCTTATCTCTCCGGTTCATACGCGATAGTCTACTCCCTTGTAAGGCTTCGTCGACCACTCCGTCGTTCCTATTCCCACTGTTGCTGCATCAGAAGCATTCATTCGCTCTGCCATTCGTTCCGGCATCGGAGTCGCTTTCAATGTGAGTAACTGATATCCGGCACGCTGAAGCGCCTCCGACAACTCAGCTCGGGAAGTCTCTATCAGTGAACCCGCCATCGGATGGTCATTCCACAAGTTAAGGCTGACGATCTTATCAACGACCTGTACATCTACGACAGTATCACCTAACGACTTCATGCGTAGATCAAACAAAAGCCTACAATTATCGGCATCGAGTTCACCTTTACGGCCACGTCTTGTTTGAATATGTACCGAAGCCGTCTGTCCCCCATCTTGACTGTGCATCGGAATAAACATCGTCACATGGGATAACAATGCGCTTGATTTCTCAGGAGATAATAGCAATTGCTGCCCTGTAATATGCGAAACGAGCTGTTGCGCCGTATCCCGAAGCGTCGGTGGCACATCATCCGAGGAAGCAAGCGTCATTAATGCGCTCTTCAGTGAATCATCGGCAGCGTTCTTCATGGAATCAAGCGAATCCGAAGAAGGTATCACGTTCGGAAGCTGATTGTTTCCTTGCTGCAGCTGAGCTCGATCATTAATCAAGGTTGCGACATTCCGTTCCAAGCTTTCCTTCGGGGACTGATGGGTCGACAGCGTTGATTTATTTTCTTGTCCGTTCTGAACCGCAGGGTCCGTTGATTGTTTCTGCAGCTCTGGCTGCTTCGACGCTTGCTGCTGATCTTCCGTCACTGCAGCAGCAAGCAGACGCTCATGATCTACGCCCAGCCATTTCATCATCTGGCCCACCCAGTTCGATGATGATCCTGCCGGCTGCGGCGATGGGGTTGTCGTGCCAGCGTCTGCGGCATGATTGTGCATGGTTGTTTCCGGCGAAGCCGACTTTGCAGCCCCGCCGCCTGTTGTGATAGGCGGGGCTGCTGTTGGCGGAGCCGCGGGCTGCGCGCTCGCCGCAGCTGCGCCTCCGGTGCTCGGCGCGGCTGTGCCAGCCGCCGCGCCTTCGCCCGCTGCGCTGCGCGCAGCGGCGGCGGGAGCAGCAGCGGAACCCGCTGCTCCCGCCGGCGCCGGCGCCGGCTGCGCTGCGGCGCCAAGCGCGCCTTCGGCGCTCGAAACCGCCGGCTGCGCCCCGGCCCCGCCCGGCGCTGCGCGCATAAACGCTGCGCCTTCGCGCAGCAGCGTTTGCAGCTTCGCCGCAGCCGCTTGCGCCGCCGACTGCGGCGGCTGCGCGGCTTCGCCCGCCGCACCATCATCGGCGGACGAGGCGCCGCTCCAAGCGGCAAGCCCCCGCTCCAGCGACTCCAGCAGCGTATGCGCCGGAGTGCCGGAGATCGTCTGTGCAAGCGCTCCGATCGTCGCGCTTGTCATCGGCAGGCCGCGCTTATTCGCGAGCGCGGCTGACTTTGCCCAAACCTGCGCGTCGCCGCCTTGCGGCATAACAGCCAGCGCCTGCTTAAATTGACTCGCTGTCTCGCGAGTCAGAGCACCGCCCTCACGACGCAAATCGCGCACAAGCTCTTGCGTCCATTTCTGTTCAGGCAAACCTGACGCTTTCAGCCAATCTTTCAAGCTCGCTTCATTCAAAGTTGCCGTTTGCTGATCCACCAGCTTCAGGACAAGCGTGCCATCGACTGACTGCGGCTGCACTTGAAGCAAGGTGGATTGCCCCGGCTGCAGCGGCGTTTCCAATTTAGCTTGCACCTGAGTCCCATTTATTTGAATGACCGCTTCCTGATCGTTTAACATCTTAACCAGAACGCCACGCACAATTTGCCCGACCTTAAGTTCTAAAGCCTTACTATCGCCGGGCTGCACATCGCCAAGCAGTCCCTTCATCAATTGCCCGATCGATAATGTCATATCGCGACCGCTTCCTTCCTACCGTACTTCCTGTAACGTACCGTTTGTACCTGCAGCTATCCTATATCGTTATTATCGGCTCCGAAGAGACGCAGATTAACGCATCCCTAATAAAAAAACCGAACATCCCCAATTATATAGGAACGAACGGTCCAAGCGCAGCTATTCTTCTCTCACTTCATGCACTTTGCTCTTCCAATATCTCGCTATCTTCAATCACCTTAAAACAACACCTGCTGCTCCATAAACAGCTTCCCTAAGAAGCTCTGACGGTGCATTGGAGTAGCTCCTAGCTCCAGCAGCTTCTCCCGATGCAGCTTTGTCGCGTACCCCTTATGTATTGCAATCCCATACTCCGGATACAGCGGATCCCATTCCCCTTTGCACAGCCGGTCGCGAGTTACTTTCGCAATAATGGAAGCAGCTGCGATAGACTGACTTCTCGCATCCCCTTTAATGATAGACTCCTGGGGGAGATCAAGATCCACTTTCTCCGCATCCACCAGCAAATATTCAGCCGGAACGGTAAGCAATTCCACCGCTTGCTTCATCGCAAGTCGAGCAGCTTGCTTAATATTAATGGAATCCACTACTGCGGCATTCACGCAAGCTACTGCCCAAGCTTCCGCCTGATCAATGATGAGCTCGTAAAGTTCCTCACGTTTCTTCTCCGAAAGCTTCTTGGAATCGTCAACGCCATCAAGTATCAATCCCTCCGGCAAAATAACAGCAGCTGCGACCACATCCCCAAACAAACAGCCGCGTCCTACCTCATCGATGCCGGCAATGCTCCGATACCCTTGCTCCCATAACGGTTTCTCAAACTCTAACATAACAATCCCGCTCCCCGTACCACAAAATGCCCATATATACAAAACAAACGGCTCCCTCATGATCAAGGCAGCCGTTCATAGCAGCGGATTACTGCATTTGAAGCCTCGGCTTCATTCGCATAACCATCCGCGCATTACATAAAATCATCCGGGGATTCAAGCGAAAGACGGCCCAGATTACCTGCCCGCATCTCACGCAAAATAATGCCGGATGTTTTCTCCAAGTCAACGCGGCCTCCGCTAACCAAGCAGCCCCGCTTACGACCGATATCCTCCATCAAACGTACGATTTCGTCATTGTCTTCGTAGTCCTTTGGAGGGTCCTTCAAGCCAAAACGTTCCGACAGCATCGGCCAGTAGCGTTTCGCCAGTTCTCTCACCGTGAAGAAAGCTACATCCTCAATGTTTAGAACTTGCTCACGTATGGCACCGGTCATAGCCAGTCGTTGGCCAACGAGCTGGTCTTCAAATTTCGGCCATAAAATACCCGGCGTATCGAGCAGCTCCATTTCCGTGCCGACTTTAATCCATTGTTGGCCTTTCGTAACACCCGGACGATCGCCGGTAGCCGCAATGCTTCGACCAGCCAGACGATTGATAAGCGTAGATTTGCCAACGTTCGGTATTCCAACGATCAGCCCACGAACAGCTCTCGGTGTAATCCCTTTGGATATCTGTCGTTCGATTTTGTCATGGAGCAGCTGCCTTACCTTAACCGGAATTTCATTGACGCGCGTTCCTGTAGAAGAGTCGATAGCCAAGCTTGTATAACCGAGGTCTGCAAAATAAGCCATCCACTTCTCAGTCGTACGCGCATCCGCCAAATCCGATTTATTCAGCAAAATCAGTCTCGGCTTATTCAATAAAATATCGTCAATCATCGGGTTCCGGCTCGAAAGCGGTACACGGGCATCCAGCAGCTCAATCGCAATATCAATCAGTTTGAGCTTCTCTTGAATTTCCCTTCTTGCTCTCGTCATGTGGCCGGGGAACCATTGAATCGTCATGTTACTACTTCACCTCATTTGTGTTTCACGAAAGAAATTTTGTCCATCGGCCAGAAAATAATATCCGCACGGCCGACGATCTCCTTCATCGATACATACCCGATCATCCGGCTGTCCTTACTGTTGCGGCGGTTATCACCGAACGCAAGGATCATCCCTTCAGGAACAACGTCGGTTGTAAAATTAGCATTCGGGAAATTACGGTCTGTCCCTTGATTGTTGAAGATTTCGCCGTTTGCTTTAGCATTCTCGATCGATTCTTTGAGATACGGCTCATCGACCTTTTTGCCATTAATGAACAAATCATCATCTTGATATTTGACTTTATCGCCAGGGACGCCAATGACCCGTTTAATAAAATCTCTGCCCTCTTCCGGGACATGAAAGACAACTACTTCGCCATGATGCGGCTCACGAATGTCATATATCACTTTGTTTACGATAAGACGTTCCCCTGTATAGAAGGTTGGTTCCATCGACGGTCCATCTACAATGAACGGAGCAAACAGGAAATACCGGATTACAAGCACTAATAAAGCTGCAATTGCGAGTGCTTTAACCCACTCGAATACCTCTTTCTGAGCGCGGTTGCCGTTCGATCGTTTAGATCTGGACTCGTTGATTGAAGGATCAACACCATCTGCTGCAGCATGTACATGATCACGTTGATTCAATTCGTTCGACTCTTGTCCATTCTCTTCTGTGCGGTTCTGTTGATCCACAAATTCCACCCTCTTCTATGCTGGGACTATAGATATGTAAATAATCTAGTATTTAAAAAAAACGAAAAGGGACTTGTTTGCGCAAGTCCCCTCTCTTGTCGATAATTAACGAATTTCTTTGATTCTCGCAGCTTTACCGCGAAGTTCGCGAAGATAGTACAGTTTCGCGCGGCGAACTTTACCACGACGAGCAACTTCGATCTTCTCGATCTTCGGCGAGTTCAGTGGGAAAGTTCTTTCCACACCAACGCCATACGAGATTTTACGTACTGTAAAAGTAGCACTGATACCGCCGCCGCGACGTTTAATAACAACGCCTTCGAACAACTGTACACGCTCACGAGATCCCTCGATAACCTTTACATGCACCTTTAACGTATCGCCTGGACGAAAGTTAGGAAGGTCTGTACGAAGATTTTCTTGTGCAATGATTTGTAAAAGATTCATTGTAGTTTCACTCCTTCCACCATAGACGTTCTTATAAGCTAACCGGAAACAGATAGAAAACCGGATCATGGCTTCATAGCGGACCGTCCGACTTTGCAAAAGCAACATCTGAAATTATAACACATCCAAGCCCAGTACACAATAACCTATCATAAACTTTTTGAGTAGGAGCATCAGAGCTAGTTGTTGCTGTTTTGTTCGCGGGAACGGATCTGTTCATTCAGCCATTGCCGTTCTTTCTTCGTGAGCTCAGCGGTCTCAAGCAGTTCAGGACGACGTTCCAATGTCCGTAATATAGACTGCTGACGACGCCACACTTCGACATTGGCATGATGGCCGGACATCAGCACCTCCGGCACTTCCCAATCACGGAAAACCGCTGGACGTGTATAGTGCGGGTGCTCCAGCAAACCAGTGCTGAAAGAATCCGTCACAGCTGAGTTCTCATTGCCGAGAACGCCGGGCAGAAGCCGAACAATACTATCAATCATGACCATTGCGGGAAGCTCACCGCCGGTCAGCACATAATCTCCTAATGAGATTTCATCTGTCACCAAATGCTGACGGATTCGCTCATCGTACCCCTCATAATGACCGCACACAAACACAAGATGTTTGTGAGCAGACAGCTCTTCGGCTTTCTTCTGCGTATATGGCTCCCCTTGCGGGCAAAGCAGTATTACGCGAGGACGCTCTGCGCCTTCCGGCATCAAGTCCTCTACGGCGGCGAACAACGGCTCCGGCTTAAGGACCATTCCCCCGCCACCGCCATAAGGATAGTCATCAACCGTATTATGCTTATTATTTGCATAATCACGAAAGTTAACCGCGTTCAGGCTGACAATTCCTTTATCCTTCGCTTTTCCAAGAATGCTTGCTCCGAATACACCGTGGAACATTTCAGGAAATAGCGTCAATACGTCGATGCGCATACCGTTAGATCAGCCCTTCCATCAGGTGAACCTTAACGACTTTGTCTTTTACATTGACATGAAGCACAACTTCATCGATGACAGGAATTAAGATTTGTTTGCCCTTTGGCTGTTGAATGACCCAAACATCGTTCGCACCCGGAACGAGGATTTCGGTAATTGTACCAAGAATCGAGCCTTCGTCCGTAACTACGGTACAGCCGATAATTTGATGCTGATAATATTCGCCGTCTTCAAGCTCGACAAGATCATCCTTGGACACTTTAAGCTCCCAGCCTTTGTACTTCTCGACTTGATTAATATCCTCGAAGCCCTTGAACTTTACGATATACATATTTTTATGAAATCTTGCGGATTGTACTTCAAGCTCAAGCTGCTGCTTGTTCTCAGGGTTAATTAATGTAAGCTTCTTACGTGGAGCGAAACGCTCCTCGGGAAAATCCGTTTGCGAGAAGATCTTTACTTCACCGCGAATACCGTGTGTATTCACCAGTTTACCTACAGATAGCCATTGATCCATTGTGTTCTCCTATCTTTTTCGTAATTTACCATCGAAAAAGGGCTAGGATACCTTCGTATCCTAACCCTGCTTCGATGTACGATCGCTACGAAATAATATCGACCATGACACGCTTTTGCGTTTTGACGGCTGCCGATGTGACAACCGTCCGCAACGCTTTAGCAATCCGTCCCTGTTTGCCAATGACCTTCCCAACATCGTCAGGATTCACGGATAACAGATAGACGGTGCCGCGATCGTCTTCTTTCACGTCGACACGTACGTCCTCCGGGTAATCCACTAAAGCCTTCGCTATGACAAGAATCAAATCTTTCATCACAATAGGCCCCCCGCATCGAGTAGTTATTTTTGAAGCTTCAGCTCATGAAGCTTAGTCATTACACCTGCTTTGGAAAGCAAGTTGCGAACTGTGTCAGAAGCTTGTGCTCCGTCTTGAAGCCATTTAAGAGCTTTCTCTTCATCAATGTTCACTTGTGCCGGTTGTGCAACCGGGTTATAAGTGCCGATTTCTTCAATGAAGCGACCGTCACGTGGGGAACGGGAGTCCGATACAACCACACGGTAGAAAGGCGCTTTGTGCGCACCGATACGTTTCAAACGAATACGTACTGCCATGATAATTCACCTCCTTCAAAAAATTTCTTTGCTCTATATTAGAACGGGAATTTCATTCCTTTAGGAAGCATCCCTTTAAGACCCTTCATTCCGCCTTTAGGTCCTTTAGGACCCATCATCGACGAGAACTGCTTCATCATCTTCTTCATATCATCGAATTGCTTAATGAGTCGGTTTACTTCCGCAATGGAAGTTCCGCTCCCTGTTGCAATCCGTTTGCGTCTGCTGTGATTGAGAATTTCGGGTTTCTGCTTCTCGGCCTTCGTCATTGATTTCACAATCGCTTCGACACGTCCGATTTGCTTCTCATCCACCTTGAGGTTCTTCATATCCTTCATCTTGCCCATACCAGGCATCATGTCAAGCAATTGATCCAGCGGTCCAAGTTTGCGAACCTGTTCCATTTGCTCAAGGAAATCCTCAAAGGTAAATTCCGCCGTACGCATTTTGCGTTCCATCTCGGCCGCTTTCTCAGCGTCGATTGTGGAATGTGCTTTCTCGATCAGGGACAACATATCGCCCATTCCGAGAATACGCGAAGCCATACGTTCCGGATGGAACGGCTCAAGCGGCTCAATCTTCTCACCGGTTGCCGCAAACTTAATTGGGCAGCCTGTAACGGCTTTGACGGACAACGCGGCACCACCGCGAGTATCTCCGTCAAGCTTTGTCAGAATGACGCCTGTCAGTTCAAGCTGGCTGTGGAAGCTTTGCGCCACGTTCACCGCTTCTTGACCTGTCATCGCATCCACGACTAGCAGAACTTCATCCGGCTTTGTTACTTCATGGATTTGACGAATCTCGCCCATGAGTGCCTCATCGATATGAAGTCGGCCGGCTGTATCCACGATCACATAATCATGACCGTTATCTTTAGCGAATTGCAGACCTGCACGGGCAATCTCAACCGGTGATGTTTGATCACCGAGCGTAAAGACCGGAACACCGATCTGTTCACCCAATACTTGCAGCTGCTTTATGGCTGCGGGGCGATAAATATCGCCTGCAATCATAAGCGGCTTATGCTTGTCCTTGAGTAGAAGTTTCGCCAGCTTTGCCGTGGACGTTGTCTTACCAGCACCTTGCAAACCCGCCATTAGAATGACAGTTGGCGGCTTGTTAGACTTCGCAAGCTTCGACTGCGTACCGCCCATAAGCTCGGTTAGTTCTTTATTTACGATGTCGACGACGACCATGCCGGGCGTGAAGCTCTTCATTACTTCAAGTCCGACAGCCTGTTCCTTCACCTTTGCGATGAAATCCTTGACGACTTTGAAGTTAACGTCGGCTTCCAGAAGCGCCAATCGTACTTCGCGCATCGCTTCGTTAACATCATCCTCAGACACTTTGCCTTTGCCGCGCAGTTTGCCGAATACATTCTGCAGTCTGCTGGACAACCCTTCAAATGCCATGATCGTCACCTCCTAGTCGCTACTATGTAACTCCTTGTATATGAGCACGAAAGCTCTGGGTGAGCTTGTGCAGCTCCATGCTTAATTCCTTCTGCGTCACAACCTGTTCCACAAGCTCTTCGAGCTGGGAAAGCATTCGCGCTGCAGCTTCATGCTTGGCAAGCAATTGCAGTTTGCCTTCGTAACTCTCCAGAACCGTCTCAGCACGTTTCACATGCTCATAAACGGCCTGCCTGCTAATATCGAACTCAGCCGCAATTTCGCCAAGTGAATAATCGTCATGAAAATAATATTTCAGAAAGGTTTGCTGTTTCTCAGTAAGCAGCTTCTCGTAGAAGTCAAACAGCATATTAATTCGGTTTGTCTTCGCCAGGGCATCCGTTTCAGGTAAGTGAGTTTTCTTCGCCGAGGCGTCAGCTTCATGGACCGTCTTCATGCCAGCCACTCCTTTACGTCAAGGCAATTACCTTTACATCAATTCCACGACGTTTATCATAGCTCAGCTGCCTATGGACTGTCAAGTAATTTTACTTGTCACCATCTTCATTCTCTTCTTCCGTGCTTTGCAGAAGGCCGCCAAACAGTGCATGTACGAATTGCTCGGAGTCAAACTCCTGCAAATCATCCATCTTCTCGCCAAGACCGACAAGCTTCACAGGAAGATCAAGCTCATTGCGGATCGCAATGACGATACCGCCCTTAGCTGTTCCATCAAGCTTCGTTAGCACAAGACCGGTTACACCGCTCTTCTCACCGAACAGCTTCGCTTGACTAAGCGCGTTCTGACCGGTTGTCGCGTCGAGCACTAATAGCACTTCATGAGGCGCGCTTGGCACTTCACGCTGAATGACGCGGAAGATTTTGTTCAACTCTTCCATTAGATTGTGCTTATTCTGCAATCGGCCTGCTGTATCGCACAGCAGAACGTCAACGCCGCGCTGCTTAGCCGCGTGAACGGCATCGTACATAACAGCCGCAGGATCTGCGCCGGACTCTTGTTTAATGACGTCTACGCCGACGCGTTTGCCCCAAACCTCAAGCTGCTCAATCGCACCGGCACGGAAAGTATCCCCTGCTGCAAGCAATACGCTTTTGCCTTCGTTCTTGAACTTATGAGCCAGCTTACCGATCGTTGTTGTTTTACCGACGCCATTGACGCCAACAAACAAGATGACCGTCATGCCTTGATCAGCCATTCGCAGCTCCGCTTTCGCATCGCCTTTAAGCAGCTCCACCAGCTTCTCCGATAGGACAGGCTGCAAATCCGCTGCATTTTCGATTTTGCGTTTCTTCACTTCAGCACGCAGATCATCGATGAGCTGCATCACCGTATTCACGCCTACATCGGCGCCGATCAGAATTTCTTCAAGCTCCTCGTAGAAGGCTTCATCGATTTTTTTGCGGCGTGTGATTAGCTCCTCGATTTTACCAACGAATGCCGTTCTGGTTTTCGTCAGCCCTTCTTTGAACTTGGATGTTACGGCTTCGGTTTTCTGTGCAATGCTTTCTTTCAAGCGTTTAAAGAAGCTCATCTTATTGTCCTCCATCCTTTACTTGCAAAAGCCGGGCTGTGACGCTGGGTGCGCCAAGCTCCGGCTTCTCATAGTACGTGTGTATACGTGAATTTGATTCTTTTTTATGCGGAGTATGCTTCGTCCTCATCCTCGAGTCGTACCGATACCAGCTTCGAAACGCCGCCCTCTTCCATTGTTACCCCGTAAAGGACGTCTGCTTCTTCCATCGTCCCTTTCCGGTGGGTAACGACGATAAATTGCGTCAATTGCGAGAACTCGCGTAAGTATTGTGCAAAACGCGCAACGTTCGCTTCATCAAGCGCTGCTTCAACCTCATCGAGCACGCAGAACGGAACGGGCTTCACTTGCAGGATTGCGAAGAGCAAAGCAATCGCCGTTAACGCACGCTCGCCGCCGGAGAGAAGCTGCAAATTCTGCAATTTCTTGCCCGGAGGTTGAGCAACGATATCGATACCGCTGTCGAGCACCCGATCCGGATCGACCATTATGAGATCCGCGCGTCCGCCGCCAAACAGCTTCGAGAAGACGACTACGAAATGGCCGCGAATGGCTTCGAACGTGGTACGGAATCGTTTGCTCATCTCTTCATCCATCTCGCGGATAACTTGATAGAGCGTTGTTTTGGCTTCGATAAGGTCGTTCTTCTGATCATCCAAGAAGGTGTACCGTTCTTTCACGCGCTCGTACTCATCAATCGCACCAAGGCTCACTTCGCCTAAGCTTGAGATCCGGCGCTTGAGATCACGAACCTCATTCTGTGCAGCCAGCACATCTTCAGGAACAGGGTAACGCTCTTTCGCAAGCTCATAGCTGAGTTCATATTCCTCGCTCAGCTTGCGAAGCAGGTTGTCCAGCTCGACATCGAGACGATTCGCAGCAATCTCGATCTGGCGCAGTTGATCCTCAATGCTGCGAAGCTGAGCACGCTGCTCCTTCGTTTCACTCTCGCCCAGCTCCAGATCACGAGTAAGCTCTGCACGCTGTGCACGTTTGAGGTCCGTCTGCTCGGAGCAGCCGTCCTTCTTGAGCTTCAATGCGTTCAGTTGCTCGACCTGCTTCACACTTTCCGTAAGATGCTGCTCTGCCTCTTCCTCCTGGCGCTGCAGCATTTCACGAAGCCCGGCGAGCTCCTGCTTGGCACGTCCGATATCCGATCGAACACGTGACGCTTGATCCTCGAACGACATTTTCTCCTGATCCGTCTTTGCGAGCGCGATCTTCAAATCCGTCAGTTGATCCTGCAGCTGCTCCTTCGCCGATTCACCGGCTTTCCGGCGATCTTCCGCGTTTCGAATCTCTTCCTGCAAGCGAGCCTCTTCCTTCGTCAACACTTCAAGGCGCGTCACTGCATCCTTCGCGGATTCGCTGATCTGCTGCTGCTCGGACTTATGACCCGCGCTGTCGGCTTGGAACAGCTGCGCTTGGTCATCCAGGTGGCGCTTCTCATTATCCAGCTGCTGAAGCTCTGCACGGATATGCTGCTCCTCGATCCGCTGCTTCTCGCCCTGCTCCCGCAAATCATCCACGTTCTGATTACGGATGGATTGCTCCTTGCGCAAATCGCTGATTTTGTCGCGAAGTTTAACGAGCTGCAAATCAGTGGAACGAATCTCTTCGTCCAATTGTTCGATTTGACGCTGTCTTCCCAGCAGGTTGGCACCTTTCTTCTGGATGCTTCCCCCTGTCATGGAACCGCCGGCGTTAACGACATCCCCTTCAAGCGTCACGACACGGAACCGATATTGGCATTTCGCCGCGATCCGGTTGGCATGCTCCAACGTTTCGGAAATGAGCACGTTGCCAAGCAAATTCTCAACGATATGAGCGTACTTCGCATCACATGAGATCAGTTCTGCGGCCACGCCTACGAAACCATCCATACCCGCGATCGTGCGCTTATCATGCTCCTGAATATTACGTCCGCGGATTACATCAAGCGGCAAGAACGTTGCACGTCCCAGTTGACGCTGCTTCAAGAAAGCAATGGCTGCGCGAGCGCTGCGTTCGTCATTCATCACGACATGCTGGAGTGCTCCGCCAAGCGCAGTCTCAATCGCAAGCTCCACTTTCTCAGGAACGCGAATCAGCTCTGCAACCGCGCCATGTACACCTTCAACGCCGCCGCTTGTACGACGCGAAGCTTTCAGAATTTCTTTGACGCCCTGCATGAAGCCGTCCAAGTCATCCTGCATTTCCTTCATCGTATCGCGTCTTGACGTAAGCGCCTCAAGCTTCTGCTCCCATTTGCGAACAGCGGATTGTGCTTCTTCAAGCAGCTTCTGTCCGTTCTGGAGATGCTCCGCTTCGGTAATGTAGCGATTCCGCACTTTATTGATCTCAGCCAGCGTAGCTTCCAGTCGCTGCTTAAGCTCCATTCGTCTGGCGCTGACACGCTCATGCTGCTCCTGCCACTTGGAATGCTCATCGCCAAGCCGTTCCATTCTGCGCTGAAGCGCTTCTTCCTGCTGGTGCGCATAACGGATCTCGTTACGCAGCTGTGCCATCGTGCTCAACACATCCAGCAGCTCGCCTTTGAGTGATTCCTCAGCATCTCCGGAAGCGGAGGCCGACGTACCAAGCAGCTGTGCTTCTTCTTCGGAAAGCTTGAAGCGAAGCGTATTCAAATCATTCTCCAGCGAGGCCGCTTTGCCGCGGAACTCCGCTTCTTCCTTCGTTAACGCACCGATCCGCTCGTTTTGCGCAGCAATCGTTGCCTCCAGCTGTGTACGATTTTGCTCCAGGTTGCGTTTCCGTTCTTTGAGAACTTCACCATAGCCTTCGCATTTCTCATACTCTTCGCTGTATTGCAGCATCGATTCGTGCAAACGATCAAGAGCTTCCTCCAGCTCGCGAAGCTTGAACCGATCTTTCTCCAGTACCGCATCATGCTTGCTGACCACTGTAGACAAGGACAATTGCTCTTCTTGCAGCTTGCCCATTCGCGTATTGGAATCGCTCCATGAATGATGAACGGTTTCAATGTTATGTACATACATCGAAATTTCGGTTTGCTTCAGCTGTTCACGCAGCAGCTTGAATTGCTTGGCTTTCTCGGATTGCACGCGCAGCGGCTCAACCTGATCCTCAAGCTCTGTGACCAAATCGTGAATCCGCAGCAGGTTCGTTTCCGTTTCCTCCAGCTTCTTCTGGGCTTCGCGCTTACGCGATTTATATTTGACGATACCGGAAGCTTCTTCGAAGATTCCCCGTCGATCCTCGGAGCGCGTACTTAGAATTTCTTCAATACGGCCTTGTCCGATAATGGAATAAGCCTCTTTACCTATCCCCGTATCCATAAACAGTTCAGTAATATCTTTCAGTCGGCATGACTGCTTATTAATCAAATATTCGCTGTCACCGCTGCGATGTACACGGCGCGTGACCGTTACTTCGTTAAAATCAAGAGGAAGGGCGCCATCGGAATTATCCAGCGTCAACGATACTTCGCCGAAATTGACCGCTTTACGCGCATCGCTTCCTGCGAAAATAATGTCCTCCATCTTGCCGCCGCGAAGACTCTTCGCGCTTTGTTCCCCTAATACCCAGCGAATACTGTCGCTAATATTGCTCTTACCACTGCCGTTGGGGCCAACGACCGCCGTGATACCGCGGACGAATTCCATTTCCGTCTTGTCGGCAAACGACTTAAACCCTGCTAATTCAATCCTTTTCAGGAACATCGCTTACCTTCACCTCAACGATTATTGTACCATAACTGTTCCAAAAGGTCAGGTCGAAAAACGTCGAAAATGCCCGAAATCCCGCTTATTGCAGGTCTTTAGCGCCTGATAGAGGAAGGCGTTTCCAAGTATGCACCTGCCTTGCCCTGTAAATGCAAAAAATCCCGGTTACCAGTGGCGACCAGAATTTTGTTTCACATCGATGCTATACCAGCTTTCGCCATGCTTCTGCGGCTGCCTGCTGTTCGGCTTCCTTCTTCGTTCTGCCTGTACCGGAACCGTAACTGGTATCCCCGATATAGACTTCAACAATGAACTCTCGGTCATGCGCCGGACCGCGCTCTTCCACAATGCGATATTCGATCGTGCCCATCCCGGCATGCTGTGCTTTCTCCTGCAGGTTCGATTTGAAATCCTTCACCAGCAAGCCGCCGTCGCTGTCGATATGCGGAAACATATGTCCAGTCAGGAACGCACGAACCGCATCCAAGCCCTGATCCAAATAAATCGCGCCTACGAATGCTTCGAACAAATCTGCAAGCAGCGCAGGACGTTGACGTCCGCCTAACTGCTCCTCACCGCGTCCAAGAAGAACATGAGAGCCTAAATCCAGCAAATCCGCAAACCGTGCAAGCGATGGCTCACATACAATTGAAGCTCGCATACGAGTTAGCTGACCTTCAGGCCGTTCCGGAAATGTCTTGTACAGAAACTCGGAAACGGTTAACTGTAAAATCGCATCGCCGAGGAACTCCAGCCGCTCATTGTGCTCCATTGCCGTTTGACGGTGTTCGTTTACATAAGAGGTATGTGTAAATGCTTGTCTAAGAAGTCGGATGGTACGAAAATGGAGCTGCAGACGCTGCTGCAGCTCTTCGAACTTATCATGCTTCATATTTTCTCATCACGATCGTTGCGTTATGACCGCCGAACCCGAAGGAATTGGACAATGCATAAGTCAGATCGGCTTTACGCGGAGTATTCGGCACATAATCGAGATCACATTCCGGATCTTGATTCTCAAGGTTAATCGTCGGAGGAATTACGCCGTTCTGCAGGGAAAGTCCCAGAATAACGGCTTCCACGCCGCCGGCTGCGCCAAGCAAATGCCCGGTCATCGACTTCGTGGAGCTTACTGCCAGCTTGTAGGCATGCTCACCGAACGTTTTCTTGATGGCCGTTGTTTCGGACTTGTCACCAACCGGAGTTGATGTGCCGTGTGCGTTAATATAATCGATTTGGGACGGCTCGATTCCACCGTCGCGAAGAGCTTTCACCATACAACGAGCTGCTCCATCCGGATCCGGCTCTGTCATATGATAAGCGTCGCCGCTCATGCCATAGCCGACGATTTCCGCATAAATGCGAGCGCCGCGCTTCTGTGCATGTTCAAGCGATTCCAGAATCAACACACCCGAGCCTTCGCCCATGACGAATCCGTCGCGGTCCACGTCGAAAGGACGGGAAGCCTTGGTCGGCTCGTCGTTTCTTGTCGACATTGCACGCAGGGAGCAGAAGCCCGCCATACCTGTCGGACGAATTGTCGCCTCTGCGCCGCCGCAAATCATGACATCGGCGTCGCCGCGTTGAATCATTTTGTAGGAATCACCAATGGAGTGCGTTCCGGTTGCACAAGCCGTAACCGCTGTGCTGTTCGGACCTTTCGCTCCTGTAATCATGGAAACTTGGCCGGAAGCCATGTTCGCAATCATCATCGGAATGAAGAATGGGCTAACGCGCTTAGGACCCTTCTCCAGCAAAATATTATGCTGGTCTTCCCAAGTACCCAAACCGCCGATACCCGAGCCGATCATAACGCCTACGCGCTCTGCATCCACTTCTTCACCGATGTTCAGTGCGGCATCCTTTACAGCCAGTGTGCTCGCAACAACTGCGAATTGCACGAAACGGTCCATACGACGCGCTTCTTTTTTATCAATTTGATAATCTTCGGGATTGAAGTTCTTGATTTCTGCGGCAATTCTTGTCGGATATTCAGAAACGTCGAAAGCTTCCACTAACGAGACGCCTGATTTCCCTTCCATTAAATTACCCCAAAACGTATTCAAATCGGAACCGAGCGAAGTCATAACCCCCATGCCCGTAACGACTACTCTCTGTTTCATACCTATTCACCTCTGATGGGAAACCCAATTGGTTAATCTATCTATAAAAACGCTAATGCGCTTACAGCTGTTATTATGGCAAGGCACACGGATATGGAGAGAAGTCCCGCCTGTAACAACGGGACTAATCATTTGTATTACTTAGCCAGAGAAGATATGTAGTTCACTACTTCTCCCACACTGGTAATTTTCTCTGCATCTTCATCAGAGATTTCCATATCGAATTCATCTTCCAGCTCCATGACAAGTTCAACGACATCAAGAGAGTCAGCTCCAAGATCTTCTTTGAAAGAAGCCTCAAGAGACACCTCCGACTCGTCAACGCCAAGGCGGTCGACAACGATGCGCTTTACACGATCAAATACATCGGACATCCGGTTCACCTCCTCCATGGTATTATACGAGAATTGCGGACAAATTGCCATACCGACCATGTCCCAGCGGCGTTGCTACGGACGTTTCGCCATGATTACATGTACATGCCGCCGTCCACATGAATGGTCTGTCCAGTCATGTATCCGGCTGCGTTAGACGCAAGGAAACGAACCGCGGCAGCAATATCCTTCGGATCTCCAAGCCTTGCAAGCGGAATGTCCGCAGCAAGCTTCTCACGCATTTCTTGCGGCAATTTGTCGGTCATATCGGTTTGAATAAAGCCCGGTGCGACACAGTTAACCGTGATTCCACGGGAAGCCAGCTCGCGAGCTGATGCTTTCGTGAGACCGATTACGCCTGCTTTCGCAGCCACATAGTTAGCCTGCCCCGGATTGCCCAGAACACCAACAACGGACGAAATATTGATGATGCGGCCGGAACGCTGCTTCATCATTTGACGAGTTACGGCTTTAATGCCATTGAACACGCCTTTGAGGTTCGTTTCGATGACTTGGTCGAACTCCTCTTCCTTCATCCGCATAATGAGATTGTCGCGCGTAATGCCAGCGTTATTCACCAAAATATCGATGGCGCCGAAAGTTTCCACGACTTGTTTCACCATGCCGTCGAACTCGTCGGTTTTGCCAACGTTTGCTTTCAGCACCAGCGTACGGCGGCCTAGCGCAGAAATCGTTTCAGCTGTTTCTGCCGCGGCTGCTTCGCTGCCGGAATAGTTGATCGCCACATCCGCGCCGGCTTCTGCCAGTGCGATTGCAATGGAACGGCCGATTCCGCGGGATGCTCCTGTTACCAGGGCGATTTTGCCTGAGAGATCTGCAAAGGTCAAAGTGGGACACCTACTTTCAACGTTATAATGACCCCCTAAATCCCCCTGGAAGGGGGACCCCAAAGGGTCTCCGACCCTCTGTACACCCGGAATGAGGTAACGTAGGAGTTACAGAGTACCGCTCGCGTGAGTTGTACGTGCAGATCCTCGCTTTCGTCCCATTCGGGACACGCTTCTCATTTGGCGCCGTTTAGCTACCTGTTGTCCCTTTCGGGACACATGGTAACGTGGACTGCTTCAGAGTCGCGTGGGTGGAGGTTCGTGCTTATGCTCGCTTTCGTCCCTTTTGCGGGACACGCTTTACATTTGGTGCGGGCGTTGTCAGCCTGCGCCTGCGGCTTGCTTA
Source organism: Paenibacillus sp. J22R98 (assembly GCF_059383835.1). Taxonomy (NCBI): domain Bacteria; kingdom Bacillati; phylum Bacillota; class Bacilli; order Caryophanales; family Paenibacillaceae; genus Paenibacillus; species Paenibacillus sp. J22R98. The sequence continues at coordinate 448,801 of NZ_JBXENW010000003.1, read as the reverse complement.
ATCGGTCGGCGACTTCATCTTCGCCGACAGGTCAGGGGCATGGCACCTGCGGTACCACAGGGCTGTTCGCCTGATTGGCGAATTAGACCGACCAAACCCCCAAGGCCAAACCCGATGATCAAATCAAAAGATGCAAGCGGCTTATTAAAGTACGGCTGCTTTGAGCGAGTCTAGGCTGTTGATCGAGATGATGTTGACGGTTTTGTCGATTTTCTTGATTAGGCCGGCTAGTACGGAGCCTGATCCGATTTCGACGAAGGTGTCGACACCTTGCTCGATCAAATAGCGTACGCTGTCTTCCCATAGCACCGGCGAGTAAACTTGCTCTGCCAGGAGTTTGCGGATTTCGTCTGCGTTTGTTACCGGCTGCGCCGTTACATTGGCAATGACAGGTACTGAAGCATCGCTAAGCGAAATAGCTGCCAGCGTGCCTTCAAGGCGTTCGGCTGCTGGTTTCATTAGCGAGGAGTGGAACGGTCCGCTTACTTCCAGCGGAATGACGCGTTTCGCGCCAGCTTCTTTGCCGCGTTCGACTACGCCCTGTACCCCAGCGGCTGTGCCGGAGACTACGATTTGGCCGGGGCAGTTGACGTTAGCCAGCTCCACTGCGCCAACATCGGAAGATACAGCTGCACAAAGTGCTGCAAGAGCTTCACGTTCTGCGCCTAATACGGCAGCCATTGCGCCTTGACCGCTTGGCACGGCTTGTTCCATGAACTCGCCGCGAGCGCGTACAGTACGCACTGCGTCTTGGTAAGACAATGTGCCGGCTGCAACGAGTGCGCTGTATTCGCCTAAGCTGTGGCCTGCAACGAAGTCAGGCTTCAAGCCGCGGTCTTCCAACGCTTCCAGCAGAGCGATGCTTACTGCCAGCAGCGCCGGCTGCGTGTTTGCGGTTTGTTTCAATTGCTCTTCGGGACCGTTGAAAATAATATCGCTCAATTTAAAGCCGAGCGCTTCGTCCGCAGCGTCAATGACCGTTTTCGATGCTTCGAATGCTTCATATACGTCTTTTCCCATGCCGACGGCCTGCGCCCCCTGACCGGGAAAAACAAATGCGATTTTACCCAAGCTTCACTGCACCTCCGTGCTTTTCAATGAATCTTATTATGCATATATAATGGCGTTGCCGAATTACCAAACCAGCACCGAAGCGCCCCAAGTTAAGCCGCCTCCGAAGCCGACCAGCACGAGGTGATCGCCTTCCTTCACACGGTTCTGTTCAACCGCCTCAGCAAGTGCAATCGGAATCGATGCCGCCGACACGTTGCCGTACTTATCCAAATTGATCATGCATTTCTCTTCCGACAAATCCAGACGGTTGAGGGCCGATTGAATGATACGGATGTTCGCTTGATGCGGAATAAGCAGGTCAATTTTGCTTTTGTCGAGGCCTGCTTTGCGAAGCGCCTCTTCAGCTGCGTTGCCCATGATCCGTACCGCAAATTTATAGACCTCATTACCGGCCATATAAATATAATGCTGTTTGTTCTCGATGCTCTCCGCTGAAGATGGAGTACGGGAACCGCCTGCACATACTTTCAGCAATTCGCCGCCGGCGCCATCAGCGCCAAGCTCGAATGAACGGAAGCCGCGGCCTTCAGCCACTTGACCGAGAACAACTGCACCTGCACCGTCACCGAACAAAATGCATGTATTCCGGTCCGTGTAATCCGTAATTCGGGATAGACATTCCGCTCCAACGACCAGAACATGCTTGTACATACCCGTTGCAATCATATTTGAAGCTGTAGCCAGGCCATAGATGAAACCGGAGCATGCCGCCGATAAATCAAAGGCCGCTGCTTTCTTAGCACCGAGCTTCTCTTGCAGCAGACAAGCCGTTGAAGGGAAGAACATATCCGGCGTAATGGTCGCTACGATGATCAAGTCCAGCTCTTCTGCCGAAATGCCTGCTGCTTCGAGCGCCTTCTTGGAAGCTTGCAGCGCCAAGTCTGATGTCGCTTGATCCGGAGCAGCAATACGGCGCTCACGCATACCGGTCCGCGTTACGATCCATTCGTCATTGGTTTCCACCATTTGTTCCAAATCTTTATTCGTCAAAATGCGTTCCGGCACATACTTGCCTGTACCGATAATGCCTACGGGATGTAGCTGCATAGTCCCACTCACTTCCTGCTGATTTCCGCTGCGATAGATGATATTAAATTGCTCTCGATTGCTAATTTCGCTTGACGCACAGCGTTCTTAACCGCCTTCACATCCGAGGAGCCGTGACATTTAACGACCAGACCGTTCACACCGAGAAGCGGCGCACCGCCGTGTTCCTTATAATCCATTTTGTTGCGAAGCGCTCTGAGCTTCGGCTGTACGATCGCTGCCGCAAGTTTGGATAACAGCGAGCTGGTGAACACATCACGCATCGTTTTGAATAATGTGCCTGCCGTACCTTCCATTGCCTTGAGCATGATATTACCGGCAAACCCGTCGCAGATCAGCACATCGCAATTACGCAGAAGAACATCGCGCGCTTCGACATTCCCGATAAAATGAATCGGTGCCGTCTCCAGCAGCTCATATGCCGCTTTCGTAAGCTCATTGCCTTTCATCGCCTCTGTCCCTACATTGAGCAGACCGACGCGAGGTTTATCCATGCCGTTCATCTTGCTGCGGTAGATGCTGCCCATAATGGCATACTGCAGCAAATGCTCCGGTTTAGCATCCATATTCGCGCCAAGATCAAGCGCAAGAACGCCTTTATCATCCATAGTCGGCAGCATCGTAACGAGCGCGGGACGCTCAATGCCTTCCATGCGTCCGACTACCAGCAGTCCTGTCGTCATCAGCGCACCGGTATTCCCGGCTGAGAGCATCGCTTCCGCTTTGCCTTCACGCACGAGCTGTCCGGCCATAACCATCGACGAATTTTTCTTCCGGCGAACGGCTTTAACCGGTTCATCATCAGGACCGATTACATCCTCCGCGTGTAAAATCTCAATGTTTGAGGGCCGCTTGGAGCCCAGATGCGTTTCAATCTGAGCCGTATCACCAACTAGAATCAAGTGTACTGACGGCCATTCAAGTGCTGCTTCCAACGCTCCCTGCACAATCAGAGAAGGAGCGTGGTCGCCCCCCATCGCGTCAATTGCGATCCGCACCGTCCATTCCTCCTTCGATACCCGGTTCGCCTGCGCCTGCGGAACGATAGATGACAAAATGGCCTTGGAACACCAATTCGTCACCTACGTACGAGCAAACCTCAACCTTTGCTTTGCTGCGGCCGCCGGAACGAACGTAAGCTTTAGCGATGCATTTCTCGCCAAGCTTCACGGATCGTACGAATCTTATGTCAGCTGTTGCCGTTAAAGCAATTTCATCGTTAATCACCGCTACCGCGAGTGAATTCGCTTGTGCAAAGACATGATGACCGCGAGCGATGCCGGTTCTTGAAAATACATGCTCTTCCTTAATTTCAAAAATAGAAATACCGCTGTTGTCCAGCTGCAAATCCACTATATCCCCGATTACCTCATGCAGCGGCAGTGATCGGACGGCGTCATACGAACGCTCCGCCATCAGCTTCATTCTCTCCCGCAGTTCAGGTATGCCAAGCTCCAGCCGGTCAAGCCGCACCGTTTGGATGCTTACTTTCAACTGACGTGTCAGCTCCTGATCCGTTATGAACGGATTATCTTCAATAAGTCCAGTCAGCAGCTGATGCCTTTGTCTTTTCGGAAGACGTTCGATGGTCCGCACCACCTTTGCCTAATGTTCTAAGTATGTACCTCGGCTGATTATCATACACCATGTTTGAGCACACTGATTACAATCAGCTATTATAACCAGGTACTAATAGTATAGTAAAGAAAGCTGCCGAGCGCAATGTTCAACCGCACTTTCGGGCAAAAAAATAGCACCTCATCACGGGATGAAGTACTATTGCTACGCTTTAAACTATTGTTTGATGATCTCTCTTGATTTGTAAGTTCCGCACACTTTGCATACCCGGTGAGCCAATTTCAACTCTCCGCATTGATCGCATTTAATCATACCCGGCACCGCGAGTTTGAAGTGCGTACGACGTTTGTCACGACGTGTTTTAGATGTTCTACGTTGTGGTACTGCCATGTTTCCCACCTCCTTAACAGAATTCCGTACTCCCGGATCAAATGGAATAGAATACTCTCCTTTTGATCCTTGAAACAATAGCGGTTTCCAAGGAATCCTCTATTGTTCCGACTTAAACAAATCTTTCAACGCGGCTAGTCTGGGATCGATATCGTCCTTTTGGCATCCGCAATTTGTCTCATTTAAGTTGGTGCCGCATGTGTGGCAAAGTCCTTTGCAGTCCTCTTCACAAAGCGGTACGAAAGGCAAAGCGAGCATCAGCATTTCTTCAAGAAATGGCTCAAACTCAAGCTTGTCCTCCTCCACCGGAATGATTTCTTCTTCCTCAGATCCGTTTAAAGCGGCTTTCGGCTTGAAACGCTCGTGAAATGGAACGACAACATGTTCTTTCGTCGACTCCAAACACCGCGAGCATGCAAGATCGACATCAACGGACAGTTCGCCCTCCACATGAGCAATACCATCTTCGCCCCACGCCGTCATGTTGACGTTCATTGGGTCTGCATGTAATACGTCTTTACGAACTTGCAGCAGCCAATCCGTGTTTAAGCTTGACTGAGTGGGAACTTTCAATCCTTTGGCTATTAATTCTCGGACATAAATCTCCATACCATCACTCCAAACAAACAAAGTTTATTATATCGACTATTGAATCGTTTTGTCAACATTTTCACGCCGTGATATAGTGAAAAAATACCCTATCCCCTTTTGGAGGCTTAAATACATGCGAACCGTCGGGCTCATTGTCGAGTATAACCCATTTCATAACGGTCATCACTATCATTTGCAGCAATCGCTCAAAATAACGGAAAGCGACGCCGTCATCGCCGTCATGAGCGGCCACTTCCTGCAGCGCGGCGAACCCGCGCTGCTCAATAAATGGACGCGCACCGAGATGGCGCTGCGCGGAGGCTGCGACGTCGTCATCGAGCTGCCTGTCGCCTATTCTACGCAGGCGGCGGAATGGTTCGGCTACGGCGCTGTCGCGCTCCTTGAAGCGACAGGCGTCGTAGACGCGCTCTGCTTCGGCAGCGAGGCCGGCGAGATCGATCCGCTGCGCCGGGTTGCTCGGCTGCTCGCGCATGAGCCAGCGGCCTTCAGCGCGCTCATGGCGGATTGCCTGCGGAGCGGCGCCAGCTACCCCGCAGCCTACAGCGAAGCTGTTCGCTTGTATATGGAAGCGGCCGGTGACGCTGAAGCGGCTGCCTTCCCGCTCGCCCAGCCGAACAATACGCTGGGCCTGCATTATTTGCTTGCGCTCGAGCGGCTTGGCAGCGCAATCGAGCCCTTCTCTTTGAAGCGCGAGAAGGCCGGCTACTCGCAGACGACGATTACGGATGCGCAAATCGCGAGTGCAACGGCCATTCGCAAGCTCACGCTCGAAGCTGCCTCCCCTGAAGGCGCAGCGCCTTTCGTGCCTCGTTCCACGCTTGAGCTGCTCTTGCGCGATCATGCGACCGGCAGAGGGCGTAACAGCTGGGAGCAATATACGACACAGCTGTTTCATAAGCTCGCCAGCGAGTCGGCAGACACCCTTGGCAGCTATCACGAAATGACTGAAGGCTTGGAATATCGGCTGAAGAAGACACTCCCTACGCTCGATACACTTGCCTTCGAACCGTTGCTCGACAAACTTAAAACGAAACGCTACACCCGTACGAAGCTTCAGCGCGCGCTGCTCTCCGTGCTGCTCGGGCATTCGAAGGAGCTTCTAGCACCGGAGCGGCTGCGCAAAGGTGTCCAGTACATAAGAATACTCGGATACAGCCCTCGAGGGCAAGAAATTCTTAAACGAATGCGCAAGACGGCTAAGCTCCCCATCTTAAACAGCGCTGCCCGTTCACAGCAAGCAGATCCGTATTTAGAGCTTGATATCCAAGCTACTTCGGCCTATGCGCTCGGTTGGCCGGATGCAAGCCCGCGCGATCTCTTCCGCGACTATTACGAGAAACCGATCACAATCTAATTCGGATTGCACCAGTTAGGTCTATACTCTCGTAGACAAGCGTAAAAATGTAGTGGCTGTGTTTGTCCCAGCCCCTACATGAAGCATTGGAGTGAATCCCATGACGCGAACCATCATGCTCGCATGCTTGTCGATATTGCTCGTCGCTTCTATTATTACGCGGCCCGACGAGGCGTTTCAAGCGTCCTTGCAAGGGCTGACTGTCTGGTGGAATCTAGTCTTCCCCGGTCTGCTGCCATTCCTTACTTTGCTTGAGCTGATGCTCGCCTTCGGTGCCATTCACGGTTTCGGGGCGCTGCTGCAGCCGCTTATGCGCAAGCTGTTCCGCCTGCCGGGTGAAGCCGGCATTGCGATTGCTTTGGGATGGTCCGGAGGTTTCCCCTGTGGAGCGGAAACCACGGCGGCCCTTCGCCGCAGCGAAACGGTATCCGCTCCCGAAGGACAAAGACTGCTCGCGCTGGCACATATGCCAAGCCCTCTGTTCATGCTGCTCGTTGTTGGTGCAGGCTTCTTAGAACGTCCTGCAGTTGGCGCTGCGATCGCCGCAGCCGTATGGGTCTCCGCACTGCTAACAGCTTTCTTAAATGCCCGATTCAGCAAAAAGATACCTACCGGCGCAAGCAAGCAAGCTAAGCCAACTGCAACTGCATCTACATCCCTGCCCACTTTGCTGAAACAAGCGGCTGTCGCCATGGTTGCTGCCAGAAACCGCGATGGCCGAACCTTCGGCAAAGTGCTTGGCGATTCCGTTACCGTGTCCGTCTACAAGCTGATGGCCGTCGGCGGTTTCATGATGTTCGGCGCCGTTCTCGTCAAACTTACACAGCCGCTGCTGCCGGAAGGCACACCTGCCTTCCTGCTGCCGGGACTCGTCGAAAGCCATATCGGCACCTATGCGGCGGCTTCATCGACCTTCACCGGCGGCCTGCCTTGGAACGCGGCAGCTATCGCAGCTGTGCTCAGCTTTGGCGGCTTAAGCGCCCTTCTCCAAGCCGGCAGCGCCATCTCCGGCACTGGTTTATCGCTGAATCGGCTCGCCGCTGCACGGCTCATTCAAGGCGCGCTCGCGTTCTTCCTTACCCTTGCTGCGTGGAAGCCAATGACATCACTGATAAGCCGCATCGTCCCAACTGCGGCTCCAGCAATGGAACAAACAGAAAAGACAGGCGCCGCCTCGAATGCAATCATCCACGCGGGTGATTTACATTCACTGTGGCCATATACACCTGTCCTGCTGCTTCTATTCCTCCTCATGCTGCTGGCACTTCTATCCGCCTCTATGCTGGCCGCACCACAATCGAAGTCGAATTAAGCCTGATCCGCATATTTGGCGATCAGCGCTTCTCGCACCTCATCAGGCACTAGATCCTGCACGTTTCCTTTAAACTTGGCGATTTCCTTCACGATGCTGGAGCTCAAATAGGAGTATTTGGGATTCGTCATCATAAATATAGTCTCAATCTCGCCGTCCAGCTGGTGATTGGTCGAAGCCATTTGCAGCTCATATTCAAAGTCGGTAACCGAACGAATTCCGCGAACAATACAATCCGCATTGCGCGAGCGCATGAAGTTAACGAGCAGATCACGGAAGCTGTCGATCGTCACATTCGGCAGCTCTTTGGTGATTTCCGTCAACAGCGCTTTACGCTCTTCCACCGTAAACAGCGGATTTTTGCTGGAATTATTGAGCACTGCAACGATTACATGATCAAATTGCTTGGCCGCGCGTTTAATAATATCCAAATGCCCGCAAGTGACTGGATCAAAGCTGCCCGGATATACGGCAACACGCTGTCTTGGCATTCCTGTTGGTGTTGTCATGCTTACGCCTCCATATGTACGTTTGGCTCTGCAGCCTTGTCGTACCTATAAATAGTCACTGCCGTGTCGCCATATTTCGAATGTCTGATCTGCCGGAATACATCCATCGTCTCCGGATATACATGGTCAGCATCATGCTCGACGACTATCGTCGCGTCCGTTCCGAGCAGGTCGCGTTCTGCCAGCTCATTCATTAAACTGTCCATTTCTTTCATCCGGTAAGGCGGGTCCAGAAAAACGAGCTGAAACTTTAGCCCGCGCTTCGCCAGTGCCTTCACCGCTCGCACAGCCTCCGTACGGTAAATCTCCGAGTGTTCCGCAACCCCGGCAGCCTGCACATTTTGCTTGATGATATCGATGCTTCCTCCGTCCAAATCGACAAAAACCGCACGATCCATTCCTCTGCTGAGCGACTCAATGCCCAGACCTCCGGTACCTGCAAAGAGATCAAGCACGAGTCCGCCTTCGAAGAATGGCCCAATCATGCTGAAAATCGCTTCTTTAACTTTATCGGTTGTCGGACGCGTGTTTTTGCCCGGTACCGCCTTTAAGGTCCGGCCCTTAGCCGTGCCTGCTATTACTCTCAAAGCCGCTCTTGCCCCTTTCGCCTTATCCATCCTTACTGCTGCTTGTATCGTACCACAATTGGGCCGGCATGTTAAAGGATTGCCTCCGGTTTGTCATGACTTCGCTCCTTCGCGTCTATATATAACCATGCAGCGCAACACATTCCATAGGAGGGATTCCCATGAACAAAGATCGGCAACCCGTAACAGTCCTTCCCGTCCCCTTTCATTTCGGAGCCAGCAGACCCGGTGCAAGCGGCGGTCCAGAGGCTGTCCTGCAAGCGGGCTTACCAGAGAAGCTTCAGCTGTTAAATCAGAACTACTCTATATTACCTTGGAAAGAAACCGCTGAATCCGCGATCGAACGCCGAACATTAGATCGGTTGCGCAATTGGGGACGCGTGCTTGCGATGAGTGAAGCTCTCGCACAATCCGTTCATTTGGCTATGGAAAACGAAACGTTCCCACTCACAATAGGAGGAGATCACAGCATCGCGATCGGCTCCATCGCCGGCATAACGGAGCATATTCAGCAGTTAGGCGTCATCTGGATCGACGCGCATGCCGACATGAACACACCGGACACATCGCTGACAGGCAACATTCACGGGATGGCTTTGGCTGCGAGTCTCGGACTTGGCGATCCGAGATTTACGGATCTGCTAGGGCGATCACCTAAATTGCAAGCCAAACGCGTCGTTCTCGTAGGTGTCAGAGAGCTGGATGAAGGGGAGAAAAGAAATATATACGACACGGGCATAACTTGTTTCACCATGCATGATATTGATCGGCTCGGGATGGGTCGCGTAATGGAAAAAGCCATCGCGATCGCTTCATATGGCTCCGAAGGTGTTCACGTCAGCTTCGACATCGACAGCGTGGATCCGGGGGAAGCGCCGGGAACGGGTACGCCGGTGCGTGGCGGCCTCAATTACAGAGAGGCGCATTTGGCCATGGAGATGTTGTTTGATTGCGGCATGGTGACCTCTGCCGATATCGTTGAAGTGAATCCGCTCCTGGATACAAACGGGCGGACAGCTAGGCTAGCCGTAGAGCTCATCGGCTCGCTGCTCGGAGAACGTATATTATAGAAGAGACAGGTTTCCTAAATAGGCAAAAAAAGGACGATTCGCATGTAGCGAACCGTCCTTCTCGTTTATTTAAGCATAATGGCAGGCAGCCCAATGGTTAGGTTCAACCTCACGGAATGCAGGCACTTCTGCAGCGCATTTCTCTGTTGCAAACGGACAGCGTGTCCGGAAATGACAACCGCTAGGCGGGTTAACCGGGCTCGGCAGCTCGCCTGTCAGAACGATACGCTCTTTGTTCTCTTCTACATCCGGATCCGGTACCGGAATCGCGGACATCAGCGCTTTGGTATACGGATGCTTCGGATTGGAGTAGAGCTCTTCACTATCAGCAAGCTCAACCATTTTACCCAAATACATTACCGCTACGCGGTCACTGATATGTTTAACCATCGCAAGGTCATGCGCGATAAACAAGTACGTCAAGCCGTAATCACGTTGCAGATCCTGCAGCAAATTGACTACTTGTGCTTGAATGGAAACGTCAAGCGCTGAGATCGGCTCATCGCAAACGATGAACTTCGGATTTAGCGCAAGTGCGCGAGCAATCCCGATCCGCTGACGCTGACCGCCGGAGAATTCATGCGGATAACGTTTGGCGTGATCCGAACGAAGGCCTACACGGTCAAGCAGTCGCTCAACTTGCAGCTTTCTTTCCTTAGAACTGCCAGCCAAACCATGAATATCAAGCGGTTCAGCAATGAGGTTTTCAACCTTCCAGCGTGGATTAAGCGAAGCATATGGATCTTGGAAAACCATTTGCATTTCACGTCTCAGCGCCTTCAGGTTAGCTCCTTTAGCAGTCATAATGTCTTGACCTTGGAATCTCACGGATCCTGCAGTCGGTTCGTACAACCGGAGAAGCGTACGGCCAGCTGTTGACTTACCGCAGCCGGACTCGCCCACCATACCAAGTGTTTCACCTTTGCGAATGCCAAACGATATATCGTTTACTGCTTTTAGCGTTTTCCCATTGCCAATGTCGAAGTGCTTCATCAGGTGATCGACTTCGATCAGCATTTCATTGTTTGACTTCATGCACTTTCTCCCCCTTTGAGGGCCGCGTCATGCAACCAGCACTTCGCTGCTTGCGTTTCGCTGATTGTGTACGAAATCGGATCGTTGTCTACACAGATCCGCATCGCTTCATCACAACGCGCGCAGAACGCACAGCCAGGTGGCGGCGATGACATATCCGGCGGTGTTCCGATAATCGGAATAAGCGGCTCGTTCTTATCGTGATCCAGACGAGGAAGGGAACGAAGCAGCCCTCTCGTGTATGGATGTTGTGGATTTTTGAAAATCTCTTGTTTCGTGCCGGTTTCTACAACTTTACCCGCGTACATAACAACAACGCGGTCACACATGTCGGCAACGATACCAAGGTCATGTGTAATCAGGATGATCGAAGTGCCGGTTTGCTTCTGCAAATCCTTCATCAACGTCATGATTTGCGCTTGAATCGTCACATCGAGCGCTGTTGTCGGCTCATCCGCAATCAGCAATGTCGGGTTACAAGCAAGCGCGATGGCGATCATTACACGCTGACGCATACCGCCGGAGAATTGATGCGGGAACTGCTTTACGCGTTCTCCTGCATTCGGAATACCAACCAAATTCAGCAATTCGACCGCACGGCTAGTTGCATCCGATGAGCTCATTTTCTGATGTTTGATGAGGACTTCCGTAATTTGGCGACCTACAGTAAGTGTTGGATTAAGCGAAGTCATCGGATCCTGGAAGATCATGCCGATCTCCTTGCCGCGAATGGACTCCATCTCTTTCTCGGTTTTGCTTAGAAGATCTTCGCCCATAAATTCAATGGAACCCTTCTTGTACACACCCGGAGGTGTAGGGATCAGACGAAGAATAGATTGAGCGGTAACGCTCTTGCCGCTGCCGGACTCGCCGACAATGGCAACAGACTCCCCGGGATGGATTTCCAAATCAACCCCGCGAACAGCCTGAACCTCTCCACCGCGCACGTGAAACGAGATATGCAAATCAGAAATACTTAGAATCGGATCACTCATAAGCTCACTCCCTGCGCTGTTTATTTTTTCATTTTCGGATCGAACGCATCTTGTAGACCGTCACCGAAAATGTTGAAGGCAAGCATTGTAATGCTCAATAAGGATGCAGGAATCAGCATCAGCCAAGGGTACAGTGTCCAAGAGGACATTGCTTCGCCGATCAATGTACCAAGCGATGCCGCCGGTGATTGAACGCCCAGACCCAAGAAGCTTAAGAATGCTTCTGCAAATATAGCGGACGGAACCGACAACGTTACCGTAACGATGATCGGACCGAGTGTGTTCGGAATCAAATGACGGAACAAAATGCGGGAACCGCTTGCGCCCATTGATTGTGCCGCAAGAACATATTCATGGTTTTTCAGTTGCAGAATTTGACCACGAACGATCCACGACATCGTAATCCAACCGGTGATGGATAACGCGATAATGATGGTCGAAAGACCTGAGCCCATGACAACGGAAAGCAAAATAACAACAAGCAGATGCGGAATCGCATAAAGCACTTCTGCAAGCTTGTTCAAAGAATCGCCAACACGTTTACCTGCAAAGCCCATAACACCGCCGTAAGCAACACCAATTACAAGGTCGATAAAAGCAGCGGTAAAACCAACGAGAAGCGAGATACGAACGCCCATCCATGTTCTCGTAAAGAGATCACGGCCCAGGTTATCGGTTCCAAACCAGTGCTTGCCCGATGGCGAAGCAAAGGTATTCTTCAAATCGTTCGTAGATGAATCATAAGGCGAAAACATCGGACATACAACCGCCAAAATTATCATGGCGATCAAAACGTACATCCCTGTCATAGCCCATTTGTTCTTCTGAAGTCTTGCCCAGTTCTCTTGGAACGTGGAACGACTCGGAGCCGTAATCACTTCAGCTTCTGTATGTCTTTGCTTCAATTTCTCAAATGGCGCATTAGCAATTTGCTCTTCAAGCTTCAATTCATTCAGACGCGTACTCATTTTTTAACGACACCTCCGCTGACTTTGATACGCGGATCGACAAGAATGTAAGCAACATCTGTCAAGAAGCGTGCTGCCATTAGAATGACGGCGTAGAAAATCGTAATGCCCATGATGAGCGTGTAATCACGGTTAGTGATACTGTCCACGAAGTGAGCACCCAAACCCGGAAGACCGAAAATTTGCTCAACTACGACGGAACCTGTAATGATGTTCGCCGTCATTGGACCAAGGTAGGTAACAACCGGCAAAATACCGTTACGAAGTCCGTGCTGCCACAGAATAGCTGACGGAGTCAACCCTTTTGCCTTAGCAGTACGAATATAGTCCGAGGTCAATACCTCGAGCATTGTTGAACGCGTTAATCTCGCGATGAATGCAATAGGGAGTGTCGACAAGGTAATTACAGGAAGCACGTAATCAATCGGGCTTTCCAACCCTGCAACATTAAATATCGGCACCTTAACTGCAAGGTAATATTGGATCATGGCACCGATAACGAAGTTTGGAACCGAAATACCGATAACCGCAATAAACATCGCCAGGTTATCAATCAATTTCTTATGTCTTAGCGCTGCCATCATACCGAGGTAAATCCCGACAATAACCGAAACAACTACTGCAATCAAACCAATTTTAAGCGATGTGCCGAAGGAATCCGTAATAATGCTTGTTACTGTCCGATTCTGACTTCTCATGGATTCACCAAGATCAAGTTGGAACAGGTTCTTCATGTAAATCGCGTACTGCGTGCCAATCGGTTTATCCAAGCCGTAATGCGCCATAATTTGCGCTTTAATCTCCGGCGGAATTGCTTTTTCTTGTGTGAAAGGGTCCCCTGGGACAGCCTTCATCAAGAAAAAGGTTGCGGTGGCTAGAATTAGCAACGAAATCACAATATTAACGAACTTACCACCTAAATACCGAGCCATCCCAAGCCCCCCCAATCAAAGAGAAGGGATATATATGGGGAACCCACATATATCCCTATACCCCTTAGTTTTTTCTTGCTGTTATTATTTTTCGATCGAGATACGAGTGTAATCCACGTTACCGCTGTAATCAACTACATAGTTTTTCACGTACGGTTTAACCAGTTGTGCGGACGAGTAGTAGTAAAGCGGCATAAGAGCTTGATTGTCGCCAATCAGCAATTTCTCTGCTTTAGCCATAGCGTCTACACGTTTTTGTTGATCGTTTGTGCTGTAAGCTTCTTTTACCAGTGCATCGTACTCTGGGTTTGCGAAGCCGATATCGTTGTTACCGCCTTTGGATGTGAACATGTCGATGAATGTCATCGGGTCATTGTAGTCAGCACCCCAACCAGCGCGTGCAACATCATAGTTCAAGCTTTGACGGTTTTTCAAGAATACTTTCCACTCTTGAAGCTCCAGTTTAACTGTGATGCCAAGGTTTGTTTTCCACATGTCAGCGATTGCCTCAGCAACGTTCTTGTGAAGACCTTCGTTGAAGGAAAGCGAGAATTCCGGCATCGAAGTCATGCCTTCTTCAGCCAAACCTTCAGCAAGCAATTTCTTAGCTTCCGTTACATCTTCTTTGAAGTAGTCGTCTTTCACTTCGGCACGGTATTCGCCGTTCACGCCGTGGATACCAGTGGATACGAAACCGTAAGCAGGAACTTGACCGGCTTTAGTTACGTTATCAACGATTGCTTGACGGTCTACAGCCATCGAAAGAGCTTTACGAACTTTTGCGTTGTTGAAAGGTTTCTTTTGGTTGTTGAAGTTGTAGTAGTATGTGCTTGCAATACCTTTTACAGAAAGCTCTTTGTTGTTTTCTTTGCGGAACTTGTCAAGTTGCTCTGGCGGAATGCTTCCTGTTGGAGCGCCTGCCCAGTCAAGTTGACCGGTTTTGTACATGTTAAGCTCAGTGTTAGCGTCTTTAACCATGGAGAATTTAACGCTGGACAATTTGATTTCATCTTTAGCCCAGTAGTTCTCGTTTGGTACAAGCTCAATGGAATCGCCGTGCTTCCACGATGCCATTTTGAAAGGACCGTTGCTGATGTAGTCTTTCGACTCAGCAGCCCAGTTTGCGTTGTCTTTCGCCGATTTGTGAACCGGGAAGGAAGTGAAGAACGCTGCGATATTCAGGAAGTATGGTGTTGGGTTTTCCAACTGAACTTCAAGCGTTTTATCATCGATGGCTTTAACGCCTACTTGTGCCGGATCAGAAATGTGATCTGGGTTGTCTTGCTCGATGTTATAGTTTTGCGCATTTTTGATGTAGTAGAGCTGGTAAGCATATGGAGCCGGTGGGTTTAGCTTAGGATCCAAAGTACGTTTCCAGGAGTATTCGAAATCGCCTGCAGTGACTGGGTCACCATTGGACCATTTCGCGTTATCGCGAAGGTGGAACGTGAATTTCTTGCCGTCTTCAGAGATATCCCATTTTTCAGCTACGCCTGGAACGATGTTACCTTTGTCGTCCATACGTGTCAGACCCTCGAAGAGTCCGCTCAGCACAGTGAAGGATACTTGATCCTGTGCTTGTGCAACATCGAGACTAGGCGGCTCGGATGTAAGGTTCATCCGGAACGTTTGATCGCTGCCCGATCCGCTTTTCCCGCAGGCAGACAATACGCCTGTTAGAACGAGCATGAGTGAAACTAGAACTAGCATTTTCTTTTTCATTCTTAGAACCCGCCTCCATGTTGATAAGTGTAATTTTTTAAACCCAGAGCCAATAATACAACGAATTTAACAATTTGTAAAACACAATTTGAACAATTGTAAAGATTTACTATCCATACATGTCATATTAGTTAACAAGAACTTGACTGGTAGCGCATTCAGTCCTTGTACACACTAGCTTTTACGAACTTATTGTGCCACAAAATAAGACGACCGCCACAGGCCAAATTTTACCTGTAGCGGTCGTCTTATTAAATTAGGATTTGGGATTACTTCGCGTTCGTCGAAGTGTTTGTTCCCGCGTTGCCCGTAGCCGGTTCTTGCGCCGCATCGTCCGCAGCTGCGTCCTTGAGCGTATTCGTGATTTGCGATTTGGTTTTCAGGTCCTCCAACCAAGTCGGCGAAAGCTCTTGTACCTTCTGCGCGATCAACTGCTCTTTAATATCTGCTTTCTTCTCATCAAGCGTTGCCGCTTTCGCATCTTTGTGATCGGTAGCTTTGATGATGTGATAGCCGTATTGGGTTTGAATCGGTTCGCTGATTTCGTCTTTCTTCAGCTTGAATGCAGCTGCTTCGAATGCTGGATCCATTGCGCCTTTGCCGAAGAATCCAAGGTCGCCGCCTTGATCTTTGCTGCCTGGATCTGTTGATTTCTCTTTAGCCAGCGTAGCAAAGTCTGCGCCTTCTTTAAGCTGCTTCTCAATTGCATCCGCTTCTGCTTTCGTTGCCACGAGAATATGCGATGCCTTCACCTGTTCAGGCTGATCGAATTGCGCTTTATTTTGGTCGAAATAAGTTTTAATATCCGCGTCCGTTACTTTCGCCTGCGGCTCAAGAATTTTGCGGATACGAAGCTGCATTGGCGTTTGTTTCTTCAAATCGTCAAGCGTCATGCCCGCTTGCTGAAGCGCAGACTCAAATTCCGCTTCGGATGGGAAACGTTTCTTGATGTTGTCGATTTCTTGCGTTACTTCAGCATCGCCAACAACGATCCCTGCTTTATCTGCTTCTTGCTTAATAAGCTCGTCCTGAATCATGTTGTCCAGCGTTTGCTCGCCGCCAACCTTCGCCATCTCGTCGTACAATTGATCCTTCGTTATCGCTACACCGTTAACGGAGCCCACCGTATCGCTGCTGCCGCCTAGTGGCATTTTCACGAGCGTGAAGATCAAAACAACAGCTAGTCCAATGGAAATGTACATCCATGCCTTGCCGTTATTCTTTGGTGCAGGTGCTGCCTCTACCTCTGATACAGGCTGCACGACTGCATTTACTTGTTTATCCTCTTCAACTTCTGCTGCTTCATCCGAGGAGACTTCCTCTATCAATTCCTGCTCCGCAACTTCTTGCTCTGTCGTTCCTTGCTCTTTCGTTTCTTGCTCTACTGCCTCAAGCTCATTCTCATTTAAATGCTTCTCTTTATCTTTCTCGGTCAACTTGAAAACTCCCTTCCGGCATTTGCAATCAGTTTTAACATTACTGTGTCACTATATCATGTATAACCCGCGTAAACCTTAAGATAACATGAAATATGACGAAATAATCGAAAATTCGTCAAAATAGCCATGCGTGTATAGGCAGCAAAAGTACAGGTGTAAACACGGCGCAAGCAGCCATAGAGAAGCCGCTTAAACCTCCCTGCTCTTCCGACTCTGACAGCAGTTTGGCCGACCCTATTCCGTGTGCGGCTGCACCTATTGCAATGGACGATGCGATGTTGTCTATTACGCCGCATAACCGCAGCAGCGGAGGACCTGCAATACTGCCGACAAGGCCGGTCAACACAGTCAGTGCAGCAGTCAATTCCGGTGATCCGCCCAGCCAGCTGGATAAATCAACGGCCACCGCAGCTGTCACGGACTTTGGCAGCGCCGAACGAAGAAAGGTTTCCGTTCCGCCAAACAGCAAGACACATAACGTATTCACCAGCAGACCAATCGCGCTTCCGACAAGAGCACCAAGCAATAAGGACGGAAGCATGCGGCGGAGCCGCATGGCATGCTTGTACAGCGGGATAGCCATCGCCACCGTTGCAGGGCCGAGAAAAAAGGTGACGATATCTCCCCCTGCTCGATAGTCAGGATAGGAGATATCGCCAAGCTGTAAAACCAAATAAACGATAATCGGTGCGCTGAGCAGCGGATGCAGCCAGCTCCATCGACGACGTATCAGCACAGCGGAAGCATAGGCGGCCAGCGTCAGCACGATGCCAAACATCGGATCTGCGAATAGCTCACTTCTCATTAGCGGCGTGCTCCTTCCGCTTAACCAGCTTCTTGGTTATAAGTCCAGTCGTAATTACGATCGTTAAAGTCCCAGCGGTAAGACTAACAATCGCAGCTAACCAGGATGATCCGATTTGTGGTCCGAAGGCAGCTGCACCGGCCAGCAGCGGGACAAAGAACAGCATCATATGCCTGTTAAGAAATCCAGCGCTTTGTTCCACCCACTCCAGCTTCACGATTCCCATAAATAAAGCTGCTGACAGAAGCAGCAGCCCTAATACATGTGAGGGAAGCGGAACGGATGCAAACTGATGCAGCAGCCAGCCCAGTCCGTCAAACCCGATAATGATGCAAAACCCGCGCATCGTCTCAGTTCACCTGATTGCTAACATCGCCTTGAATAAACGAACGCAAATTATCCGCTGCAATCCCCATCAGCCTTCTTCGTGCTTCGACAGTTGCCCAGCCGATATGCGGAGTAATCGTGCAATTAGCGGCATGCAGCAGCGGATGATCGACAGCCGGCGGCTCCACGCTCAGTACATCCAGACCCGCTCCGGCAATCCGGCCGCTGTTTAGTGCATTCGCCAAATCCTGCTCCACGATATGACCGCCCCTTGCCGTGTTGATAAGAATCGCCGAACGTTTCATGAGACCCAGCGTACGTTGGTTCACGAGTCCGGTCGTGTCCTGCGTCAGCGGGCAGTGCAGGGAGACAACATCAGCAGAACGGAACAAGTCACTGTTTGAAACAAAGGTAACGGCTTCAAGGCCCGGAACCTCTCTCGGTGTACGTGTATGTACCACAACATTCATGCCAAATGCTAACGCTACTCTTGCGACCTGCTGACCGATTTGACCGTAACCTACAATCCCCATTGTTTTGCCTGAGAGCTCCATCAGAGGATGCAGCGAGAATGTAAAATCCGGCCCTGCAGACCAACGACCGCTATGTACGGCACTGCTGTGCGCAGTCACATGATAAGTCAGTTCCAGCATGAGCGCGAAGACTAATTGCACAACGGAATGCGTACTGTAATCCGGTACGTTCGTTACCACAATGTCATGCGCTTCAGCCGCTTGAATATCCACGATGTTGTAGCCGGTTGCCAGTACGCCGATATATTGAAGCTCCGGTAACTTGGCGATTATTTCTGCTGAAATCGGCGTTTTGTTCGTGAGCACGACATCGGCCCTCATCGCTCGGTTTACGATATCCTCGCGTGCTGTCCGTTCATAAACGATCAGCTCGCCGAGCTTGTTAAACTCGCCCCAATCCAGATCTCCGGGATTTAGCGTAAATCCATCCAAGACTACAATTTTCATTGCTTAATGCTCCCCCTTCATCCTGCATTATTCGGAGTATTTCCTAGGCATGCGGCTAATTTGATCATACCGCATTCGGGCTGTGATGCGAACAAATTTTACCGGATTTCAGCGACTTTTTACTTAGCTTTACTACTTTAACGCATATACGGAGTGGAGCTTTATTGCTGTAACGCGTCTTGCCAAAAAAGTTTCTTCATTATATATAGCTTTTTTTGCATGTTAAGCAGCGTCCTTTAACTCCTATTTGCCAAGTGTCACGTAAATCAACGAAGTAGGCTCCTAATATAGGGAGCCGTGCAATGCTGAACTGGATCCAGGAGAATTGCAACAAAAAACAGGCTGCACTATAAAATAGTACAGCCTGTTTTTTCTAAGTAAACCATGATTCCGCGCGGAGGGTTTCATTATCCAAACAAGGACCCGATATTGATAAGCAATACAATGATTCCAATAATCAGCAGTACCACTGGTACCACCGTATTTTTTGCAGGGTCCTTAACTTTCATATGGGTTCCAATTGCACCAAGCATGGTTACAACAACTACTAAAGCACCCCATGCCGCTAGTGTATCATTCCAAATACCCGAAATGACTAATGCTGCTGCAATAACTTCCACTAAGCCCGTAAAGACTCTAAAGCCTCCTGAATACCCATATCGCTTAAATTCATCCACCATTTTTGAACCAAACTTCATAAAACCAAACAGCAGAAACCCTAAACCTAATACAACTTGCAGAATAATGGACAACACTATAAATCTCTCCCCTTACCTCCTGTTTTTATCCTATTATTATTTAATTTAATATTAGGATTAATATTATCCTAACATTAGGCTTTATTTTAATCAAGGGAAAATTACATGCAGTTTCTAGGTATTTTATCCATTTAGTTGAAAACGAGGACGTTGCCTTTGATAAAAATAAAAAGCCGCGAACAATAAGCATCGCGGCTTTCGTTTAAATACGTTGATTTTACTGGGCAAAAAAAATCCGGGGCCCCATTGCTGGGGCCCCTTTCATGGGAGAGGAGAAACCGGACGAAGAGCTTATGGGGAAACGTAAGTCTTCTCCGCGGTTGTCTACGGCATCTCGCGACGCCGATATCTTAAGAATGCCCAGTTCAGGAGGATATATACATCGTCAAATCAATTTCTTCCTGTATAGCACCAATAATAAGCGGTAAAAATCATAGCTGCCGCCATTTGGCGTATCGATCAGTTGTGCCTTCACCGCAGCATCCACCGCATTTTTCGCCCATGCAGGCACCGTATCCATTTCGTTGTTGGCATCGATTTTAAGCGCCCATAATTGCAGCTCTTTTAATGCATTCGTCTGGTCTTGCAGCGATACTTTAAGTTGATCATTGTCCGCTTTCAGCTTCAAGGTCAGCTTCTGCAGGTCATCGAATGCTTTCTTCTCCTCTGCAGTCATCGGTTCATCCCCTTTGTTCTTGATGTCATATTGCGTTAAGTCGCTTCCTTGGATGATAGCTGTCAATTTATCCGCATATGCAGGATCCGTTGCGTAACCGCACTCAAGCAGCTTTTGAACCTGTTCGAACGGTGTCTTAGCCATACGTACGGGTTTATAAAGACTGCGCGCAAACAATAAATCCTGGTCTTTATAGAATGCATAAATGCTATCATAAGCCCGGAATGTTGCCGTGACCGTAACTCGTTTACCGTTAATGACTTCCCAAGTGCGTTTGTCTACTACCGCGCCTTTCCAATAGCCGTTGGGTACCCCGCTCCCGACTTTATAACCAGCGAGGTTATTCCAGTACGGAATAGTGCCGCCCGTCTCCAGCCAGCTCTGGGCTAAACGTACGGATGGAAAAATAGGCGAGCCTTCCGCATACAGCTGTTTCGCAAATGGGAGCAGCAGGTCAAAAAAGGATTGTTTGTCCATTTTCACACGACACCTCCCTACCGTTTCGAACTCGCAATCTATATTCATGTATATGAAAATTGCAACAGCTTGGCAGCCGACAATCGTCCCAGCGTGATGAAACAACCATGACGAACGCCCAGTTCACGGCTTGCATACGATAAATGCAACAGTCGCTGGAAAGGGTGATGGTTGGTGGAATTGCAGTTAGTTCCCTTGCACTGGGTGTATCTTGCCTTTATCGTATTTATTATGGGAGTGCTGATCAAAAGACGGGATACGACGCTCGTTTGTGTGGTCGGCATTTTTGCGCTTGGCCTAATCGCAACAGAAAGCTTAAGCGATTCGGTGAGCGGTGTTTTTAACAGCTTCATCTATGCAACGAAGGAACTTCTGGGTACAATCTTCATCATCTCGATTATCGTTGCGATGAGCCGTATCTTGATCATTACAGGTATCAACGAAGTGATGGTTCAACCTCTTACCCGTTTCTTGCGCACACCGCCGCTGGCTTTCTGGGGAATTGGATTGATTATGATGGTAACCTCATGGTTTTTCTGGCCCTCTCCAGGTGTCGCATTAATTGGAGCCGTCCTGTTGCCGGTTGCCGTCAGAGTCGGGCTTCCGGCGCTTGGCGCTGCAATGGCGATGAACCTGTTCGGCCATGGCATCGCATTATCCGGTGACTACATCATTCAAGGCGCGCCAAAGCTGACCGCTGATGCAGCCGGATTATCCGTTACCAGCGTCATGCAGGCAAGCGTGCCTCTCGTCATTGTAATGGGGGTCGTAACCACGCTTACAGCCTTCTGGATGATGCGCAGAGATATGCGTACAGGCAAGTGGAGAGACGGCCTAATTGCAGCAAGTACGAATCCCGTCAATTCTATAGCGGAGGATCGGGTCAGCTTGCCGATGAAATGGAAGAAAACGCTTGCCATTCTGATTCCGCTTTTGTTTATCGTCGATGTCGTCGCGATGTTCGTACTCAACCTTCAGGGAGGCGATGCGACGGCGTTAATCGGAGGCACAGCCGTGTTTATTCTGATCCTCGTTACGATGCTGGCACATCGGAACAAAGGGTTGGAGCAGACGACAGCCTACCTCATCGAGGGCTTTCAGTTTGGTTTTAAAGTATTCGGTCCAGTTATTCCGATCGCCGCATTCTTCTACTTGGGAGATTCGGCGTTTACAGAACTGTTCGGCAGCGGGCTGCCGGAAGGCTCTCATGGGATCGTGAATGACTTAGGCGTTGCGCTCGCCAATCACGTGCCGCTTAACCAAGCGGTCGGAGCCGTGACTTTGGCCGTTACCGGCGCTATTACCGGGCTTGATGGCTCCGGTTTCTCGGGGATATCGCTTGCCGGCTCCATCGCCCAGCTCTTCGCGTCCGCAATCGGATCCGGTGCGGCAACGCTTACAGCGCTCGGGCAAGTTGCTGCGATCTGGGTCGGCGGAGGCACCTTGATTCCATGGGCACTCATTCCCGCCGCTGCCATATGCGGCGTTGATCCGTTCGAGCTCGCCCGCCGCAACTTAAAGCCGGTTTTGTTCGGGCTGGCCGTGACAACAGTCGTTGCGATGTTTATTGTGTAAAGCGCAGCGAGCTTATCGTGAAAAAGGCATAACCGGCTGATGATGCGCCGGTTATGCCTTTTTTGTGTAGTCGTATTTTGACTAATAATCTGCTCATTTTACTCTCAAAAAATATTTATGTTGACATTTTTAATATTATGTGATATAATTAAATATTTTATTTACAAATAGTTTTCCTTCCGATATGATACTCGTTACCAACCTATTGGAGGGATAACATTGCTTATCGATAAAGGAATTGCAATGCTCGAAATCACCGCAATCGTCATGGGAAGGCAGGACACCTTACATCCAACTTTGATATGGAACGAGTCCAAAGCAGTCTTAATCGACACCTGTTATCCAGGCCAGCTGCCACTTATTCAAGAAGCATTGAAGGCGGACGATTTTTCGCTTAATCAGCTAACCGACATCATCATTACGCACCAAGATATCGATCATATCGGCAGTTTGCCTTCCATTCTTCAGACCTCCGAATCCACAATCGAAGTGTGGGCATCGCGGATTGAGCAGCCCTATATTCAAGGGGATAAGATGCTGATCAAGATCTCTGCGGATGCCATTGATCAAGCAGTTCGTTCTCTCCCGCCCGAGGTGTCTGAAGAGAAACGTCAAGCCTTTCGGTACGCACTTGAGCATCCTCCTAAAGCAAATGTTACGCGTCTTATTGGCTATGACGATGGTGACCGTTTATCTTCATTCGACGGTCTGATCATCCTTGACACGCCCGGCCATACGCCCGGCCACATCAGTCTGTACCATAAACCGAGCCGCACTTTGATTGCAGGGGATGCCCTCATTCTTCATGAAGGCGCGCTGCGGATGGCGGATTCCCGTTTAAACGCTGACAATGCCGCAGCTCTTCGCTCCTTGGAGCAATTAGCTTCGTATCCGATCGACCAGGTCATTTGCTACCATGGCGGCCTGTTCCGCGGGGATGTCCAAGCCCAGCTTCAAGCGCTGCTTAGCTCCAATTAAAAACGGGAATCGGATACATGAATTTCATGTACTCGATTCCCGCTGGCAAGCTTCACATACGCCATACACTTCAAATCGGTGATTCATAATTTTGAACGAACCCGGCAAATCGAGAGACTGGTCCATCGGACAATATTCGAACGTCAGCGTCTTCTCGCAATTGATGCAAATTAAGTGATGATGATGGTGCGACAGGCAGCTCACCCGGAACTTCAAGCCCCCGTCCATAAAATAAAACTGCTCCAGCGCCCCCATCTCACTCAGCAGACGCAAATTCCGATAAACCGTATCGAAACTCACACTGGGATAAGCGCGTGACATATGATCGTATACGTCTTTCGGAGACAAATACCCTTCTGTCTTGGCGAAAATCTCAGCCAGCTCTCGGCGCTGCTCTGTAATGCGCCAGCCGCTTTGCGACATGATTTCAATCATTTGCTTGACCGTATCTTGCGATTTATGTGTATCCGTATGGGCATGGGAATGAAGTTCTGACATCGATAAACGTCCTTCCAATATTCCGAAGGTTCACGCTGCCTACAGCTGCATTTTCGGAAGTGATACCCTTAGTTTAGCATATTTCTCTCGAATTTCATCCCGTTTGCGCAATTTCATCCATTCGCTGGCATGACCCAGCAGCAAAGGGCGGCCCTGCGGCTGCTCTTTGCTGCGTATATTCACGTTTCATAATGGACAATTTGCGAAACGCTGATGTCACGCATCGGTGCGCCTTGCATCCAGGCCGCGTACCAGTCGGCCGTATGCTGCGCCGTTTGCTGCGCATCCCACCGTGGCCGCCAGCCAAGTCGCGAGGCCGCCTTCGTCGTGTCCAGCAGCATCGGCGCCGCAGCCGCTGCCGCCGCGCCAGCCGGCCCCGGCGCAGCCAGCTGCTGGCCGCCGAGGCGAGCGCGCAGCGCCTCGGCCAGCCAGGCCGAGGTCCGCGCTTCGCATGTGCGCGGACCCAGGTTCCACGCCTCGGCGAAGTCGCCGCCGCCGCCGGGCGGGAACAGCCGCTGCGCGAGCGCGAGGCAGCCCGCGAGCGCTTCAAGCACGTGCAGCCATGGCCGGAAGCCGCTCGGCCATGGCTGCTGGCCCTGCTGCGCTGCGCGCTCGCCGGCAGCGGCGCGCACGCAGTCCGGGACGAGGCGGCCGCTTGCGAAGTCGCCGCCGCCGATGAGATGGCCCGCGCGGACGGTCGCAACCGCGGGCCCATCAGCGCTTCCGGCGAAGTATGCGCGCCGGAAGGAGGACACGACAAGCTCCGCGCAGGCTTTGCTCGCGGAGCCGGGCTCCGCTCCGCCGAGGCCGTCGGCTTCGCGGTAGCCGAGCACCCAATCCCGCGGCGCGTAACAATCCGCCGCGGTTATCGCGACGACGGCACGGATCGGGTGATCCTCGTGCACCGTACGCACCGCATCCAGCAGCGCAGCCATCCCCGCGACATTCACATCGAAGATTTCAACCGTTTGATGCTTGCCTTGATGTTCCGACTGCCCCGCCAGATGAAAAACCACCTCCGGCTTTGCATCCCGCAGTGCAGCTGTCAGCTTCGCGGAATCCCTGATATCGCCTCGTGTCCACGGTATAATGTGCTCTAGTCCACACAGCCGGTACATCGATGGCGTAGTCGGCAATTCATCGCTGTATCCTGTAACAACAGCACCTAAGCGGTGCAGCCATAAGCAAAGCCATGTTCCCACAAAACCGGTATGCCCCGTCACAAACACCTGTTTACCTTGCCAAAACGAATAATCCGGCATTGCTGTCCAGTCATCCTCTCCGCTTTCCTAGGGTGAAGCCTACTCACACAACTATGACAACAGCTTATGCAACTTCGCCCTATTTCGTTTGCGGACAAGCATGCACGATTCTCAGCACCCAAACACAAAAAAAACCGCAGGTCATCAAGACCCGCGGCCACCGCGAAATTTCTGAGTATGCGCTTTGGCTTCATCGGTGTTGGTAACTCGGTTTCGGCTCCATTCGATGAGAATGCGGTCGATGTAGCGGAAATGCAGCTTGCCTGCGAAAACGGCTTCCTTCAACGCAAAACGAATCAGCTCGTCCGGATAACGATCTTGATCGACCCATGCGCTGATCGTTTCGCATTCCATCGGGGATAGCGGGCGGCCGAATTCTTGCTCGAATACAGAAAATAAATCCGATTGCTTCGGCCACTCTCCTTCGATACCAACGCTTCCATGCGAGTTCCGCGTGTTAGTCGCTCCCGTACCGGCTCCACTTCCCGCTCCTGTACCGGCCCCACCGCTCGCTCCTGTAATTGCTCCAAAACTCGCTCCCCCACCGGAACCGACTCCAACCCCTGCAGTCCCTGCACCGGCCCGCTGCAGCTCTCGTTCGCTCTCGAACGACAACCGTGCTTCTTCGGCCAGCCATTCCGCGCTGCGGATGATGAAGCCGTTCCAATTGTAGCGTTCGAATTGCATGCCGCTCACCGGATCGACTTCCTCATCGATGGCGAGCAGCTCTTCTTTCATCAAGCGGCTAAGCAGCTGATGGGCTGCGTTAGGCAGAATGCCAAGCCGCTCTGCCAGCTGCTCCGGCGTCGGAAAGTCGACGCCCTCGACCTGCCGGTACGTCATCAGCTGCAGCATTAGCAGCATCTCCGTATCCGTTAATCCGACGCCGCGATAGGCACGGAGCAGACCGGCCGGCACCACGACGCCGCCGCCGTTCATGGCGGCAGCCATTCCGCGTGCATAGGCCTTCCACATTTCGGTTTTCACCGTTCGTCCTCCCTTCCCTTGCGCTTACGGATACAAACGGTACAGCAAACGAGGGAACGGAATCGTTTCACGTACATGCTCCAAGCCGCAAATCCAGGCCACCGTGCGCTCTAGCCCCAAACCGAAGCCGGAATGCGGCACTGTGCCGTATTTACGCAGGTCCAAGTACCATTGGTACGCTTCCGTAGACAATTCATGTTCGGCAAACCGCTCCGCCAGCAGCTCCGGATCGTCGATCCGCTGCGAGCCGCCGATAATTTCGCCATAGCCTTCAGGCGCAATCATATCCGCGCAAAGTACAACCTCCGGACGGTTCGGGTCCGGCTTCATATAGAACGCTTTGAACGATGCCGGATAATGCGTGATGAACACCGGACGATCGTATTTCTCCGCAATCGCCGTTTCGTGAGGCGCACCGAAATCTTCGCCCCACTGAATTTCATGCTTGTTCTCCTGCAAGAACTCAATCGCTTGATCGTACGTAATACGCGGGAACGGCGCTACGATGTTCTCCAGCTTGCTAATATCGCGGCCGATCGTTTCAAGCTCTTTACGGCAATTTTTGACGACATTTTGCACCACGAAGGATACGAACTGCTCCTGCACGCGCAGATTTTCCTCATGATCCACAAACGCCATTTCCGGCTCGATCATCCAGAACTCGATCAAGTGACGGCGAGTCTTCGACTTCTCCGCACGGAATGTCGGCCCGAAGGAATACACTTTGCCCAGCGCCATCGCTGCCGCTTCCATGTACAGCTGACCGCTTTGCGTCAAGTAAGCATCTTCGTCAAAATATTTCGTGTGGAACAGGTTCGTCGTACCTTCGCAGGAGGATGGCGTCAAAATCGGCGGATCCACGAGCGTAAAGTTACGATCATCAAAGAACTGCTGAATGGAGCGGATAATCTCTGCACGAATGACGAGAATCGCCCGCTGCTTCGGCGAACGCAGCCAGAGGTGACGACGATCCATCAAGAAGTCGACGCCATGCTCCTTTGGTGTAATCGGGTAGTCCTGCGCGATTTGAATGACTTCGATATCTTCGACTGTCAGCTCGTAGCCGGACTGGCTGCGCGGCTCTTCACGCACGATCCCTTTTACATAAAGGGAGCTCTCCTGCGTCAATTCCTTCGCCGAGTTCCAAATCGT
The DNA here is from genome assembly GCF_059383835.1 of Paenibacillus sp. J22R98. NCBI lineage: Bacteria > Bacillati > Bacillota > Bacilli > Caryophanales > Paenibacillaceae > Paenibacillus > Paenibacillus sp. J22R98. The sequence continues at coordinate 421,702 of NZ_JBXENW010000003.1, read as the reverse complement.
TTCCTCAATTTCACTTTTCACGACAACACCTTGCACATAGCCTGTTCCATCGCGGAGCTGTAGAAATTGGATTTTACCGCTAGAGCGTTTACCGTTCAGCCAGCAGCCAATCCATACCGATTGCCCGGCAAAATCCTTCAGTTGTGCGATCGTCGTTAATGTTTTCATCGTTCATTCCGTCCTTTCCGTCTATACGGATCTTAGTATTCGGGTATTATCTATTCTTTCACGATCTCATACGTATCTCTTGCAATTAACAGCTCTTCATTCGTCGGAATAACAAGCACACTGACGCGTGAGCCGTCCTTCGTGATGTAGCGAGCTTCCTTGGATCGCTCCGCGTTACGTTCTTCGTCCAGCTCGATGCCAAGGAACGTCAGCTGTTCGCAGACTGCTTTACGGACAGCAACGGAATTTTCGCCTACCCCTGCTGTAAATACGACTGCATCCAAACCATTCATACCGGCGGCATAAGCACCGATATACTTGCGAAGGCGGTACGTGTACATATCAAAAGCGAGCTTCGCATGCTTATCGCCATCATCCATCGCGGTTACGATTTCACGCATATCGCTGCTGATGCCGCTTATTGCCATAAGGCCGCTATGCTTATTGAGCATAGAGTTGACTTCGTTCAGCGTCAGCTCTTCTTTGTTCATCGTAAACGGTACGATCGCCGGATCCAAATCCCCGCTCCGCGTGCCCATCATAAGCCCTTCCAGAGGCGTCAACCCCATACTGGTGTCATAAGACTCCCCGTTCAGGATTGCCGCGCAGCTGGCGCCGTTGCCGATGTGGCAGGTGACCATTTTGAGCTCATTCAGCGGCTTTCCCAGCTTCTGAGCGGCCAGCTTGCTCACATAGTTATGCGAGGTGCCGTGGAAGCCGTAACGTCTGATTTTGTGGCGCCTGTACAGCACCATTGGGATCGGATACAGAAACGTCTCCATCGGCATCGATTGGTGGAAAGCCGTATCGAATACAACAACCTGCGGCACATCCGGCAGGTTGAGCTCAACCGCTGTAATCCCCATCATCGCCGGTGGATTATGAAGCGGTGCCAAGTCGAACAGACGCCTGATTTCTTTCTTCACATCCACGGTGACAAGCGTGGATTGCTTGAAGCTTTCACCGCCATGGACGACCCGGTGTCCGACGGCTTTGATTTCCTCGATCGCTTTCAATACGCCGTGCTGACGGTGCGTCAGCATGTTAATGACTTTGCGCACAGCTTCATTATGATCGAGATTTTCGCTAACCCGGTTCACTTCAATGCCGCCAGTAGGCTCATGCGTCAGAATCGAATCATCCATGCCGATTCGCTCCACGCGGCCTTGGGCGAGGACCGATTCATCCTCCATATTGTACAGCTGATACTTCAGAGAAGAGCTGCCTGCATTCATTACGAGAACAATCATACTCGGCCTCCATCTTTATCGTAGCTGAAGAAGCCGGCACCGCTCTTCACGCCGAGCTGCCCGCCTCGTACCATTTTCTTCAGAATGAAGGATGGCCGGTATTTAAGCTCCCCGTACTCTCGGAACATCCGCTCAAGCGCCGCGAGTACCGCATCCAGACCGAATCGGTCCGCCATTTCAAATGGCCCATGCTGGAACGAGTAGCCGATCCGCATGGCGCTGTCGATATCGTCCGCCGAGGCCACGCCTTCCTCAAGCACATGAAGCGCCTCATTTATGAACAGGCAAATGAGCCGCGTGGTGACGAATCCGGGCGACTCAAACACCATAACGCCCTTCTTATGTATCGTTTCCTCAACAAAATGTTTGGTTAGCTCGAAGGTTTCATCCGATGTTCTTAGACCGCGCACGATCTCTACCAAATCCGTCTTGCTGACCGGATAGACGAAATGCATGCCGATTACGCGTTCCGGATGATTCGTCACACTTGCAAGCTCCGTTAAGCTTAGTGTTGACGTATTGCTCGCCAGAATAACATGCGGCTCGCAAATTTGATCCAGCTGTCTGAAGATGTCCAGCTTGCTGTCCAAATCCTCGGTAATCGTTTCAATGACAAGCTCGCACTCCGCTAAATCGCTGAGTTGCGCCATCGGATGTATCCGGTTCATCACCAGCTTCTTCTCCGCTGACGTAAGCGCCCAACGCTCCATCTGCTTGTCTAAGCTTTGCTCAATCATGCCGATCGCATGATTCAGCCGTGCATTGTCTTGTTCTACCATGTAGACCTCAAGACCATTAAAGGCCAGCATTTCACAAATGCCCTGCCCCATCGTACCGGCGCCAACGACGCCTGCTTTACGTACCGCTGTCAACTTTCACACCTCCACAGTTCTGCGTCTATTATACATTTTTTTAAACCAAGAAGAAACGACTGTCATCGTCCTTTGAAGTACAGTACGTTTCTTCGCATAGCCGTCATAGAAAATGACAAAAAAGAAGGCGGATGAGCTCCGCCTTCTTCGTCCTATCAGTTATTGTGCGACAAGCAATTGCTCTTCCTGAACCGCATTGCCCAGCAATGAACGGAAGCGGTCACCGCTTAGAGTTTCTTCCGTAGTCAGTACGCTCAAAGAAGACGTAAACACTTCGCGATTGCTCTCCAGCATGCGCTTCACGCGTTCCATCAGCTCATTCAGGATACGACCGTTCACGTCGGCCCATTTGTCAGGCGTCATCATCGAACTGTCGATAATGCCAAGGTCGGTAAGACCTGATTCCACCATAGAACGAACGATGCTCATAGCCTGATCGAAGTCACCTCTTGAGCCTGTGCTGCGTCCGCCATAAAACATCTCTTCCGCGGCAGCTCCGCCAAGGGCAATCATAATCTGACCTTCCAGGAATGGCTTCGTATACAAATATTTATCCTGCTGCGGATTGTGTCGAACATAGCCCAGCGCTTGTCCCCTAGGCAGCAGAGCTACCTGAGAGACACTTCCCGGACGAATAAGCTCTGCTGCAATCGCATGGCCCAATTCGTGTAAAGCAACACGCTCACGCTCTTCGCTCGTCGCTTCACGATCCGTGCGTTCACCCATCATCACTTTATCAATCGCCATGGACAGATGACGCTGGCTAATCATTTCGCCTTCTTCGCGCATCGCATAGATGGCGGCTTCATTCATGACGCTCTCCAGTTGCGCACCGGAGAAACCGAACGATTCTTCCGCAATTTTGTCTAGATTTACATCCTCGGCATTAAGCGGTTTGTTCTCCGCATGAATATTGAGAATATGCGCGCGGCCTTTCTTATCCGGCAAATCAACGGCGATATGACGGTCGAATCGCCCTGGACGAAGCAGTGCGCTATCCAGCATTTCTTTGCGGTTCGTTGCGCCGATTAGCAGAATACGCGGTGTATCCGACGTATGAATCCCGTCTAGCTCCGTTAACAACTGATTTAGCGTTTGATCATACTCGCGCTGTTGTCCGCCGTCGCGTTTACCGCCGATAACATCAATCTCATCGATGAAAATAACAGCACTTTCCTTGTTCTGCTTAGCCGCTTTCTGACGAGCTTCCTTAAACAATTCACGAATACGGCTTGCGCCGACACCGACATACATTTCTACAAACTCAGAGCCCGACGCAGCCACATAAACCGAATCCGTATAATGGGCTGCCGCTTTCGCCAGCAGTGTTTTGCCTGTTCCCGGAGGACCCGTGAGCAGAATACCCTTAAGCGGACGAATACCGAATTTCGAAATTTGATCGACATGGATTAGAAAATCCAGCGCTTCGACGAGCTCCTGCTTCGCCCGATCCTGTCCGCCTATTTGCTCAAACGAAAACGGCTTCGTCGGTCTTGTCTTCCCTCTGCTCCCGCCGCCTACTGTGGCTAAATTGCCGCGCGTCTTTGCCATATAGAGCAATCCGCCAACAATAACCGCAAGCAATACGAGCGGGATAGTGTTCACACCAACGTAAAACTGTAAGAATAAGATAAAGACCGGCACGAAGCCGATCGCCATTTCTTTCCCATACTTAAACATTCGGCCACGCTCCCAACGTATTTGGCGTACGGGGCAGTACGATATGCTTCTCGGATTTGCTGTCTTTCAGCGTTATATAAACATTCACATCGTCCATCTCGGATTCCGCTGTAACACCGGCGAATTTGTTCTGAACTTGCTTTAAGGTTGCCGGGATATCTGCATAATTGCGATGCTCCATCGCCTGTGCGACATCAAAGAGCATCGAAGACCAAACCTCATCCAGCTGCTTTGTCGGTTGATCATTTCGGAAATCAAGCTTCAGCTCGCGCTTTCCGATCATGTTATCGCCTTTCGTTGCAATGGTATCATAAACGTCCCTCAAACTCGCATCGCGATCCAGTTTCAATGCTATCGTAACCGAGCTGCGGTTAATAACCGGCTCGCCTTCTATGACGCCGGGTGTTTCAGCAACGATTCGTTCCAGTGGACCAATGGTCGCCACATTACGGTGTATATACCAGCCGCCAACTAACAGACCGGCGGAAATAACTGCGGTTATAATGGCTGGAAGCAAACGTATTTTCATAGCAAAAAGCCCCCTTCATCGAACAATTTGCGCTGCACTTTCGTCTATCACTTGCTGCTATACGAAAGTATATCACAACCTGCTGATGTAGAGGGCGTGTAATAAAAGGGAACTATGGTCAAACTTACTGCCTGTTCAATTGCTTCGTTTACCGTACGCTACCTGGCAGGCAGCTTATACGTAATCAGGAACGTGCCATCCCGGAAACGGTAAAATTCGTAATAATGATTCGTAACACCGGCTTGATTCCGAGAATAGAATACTTCCCAAACCGGCTCACCGCCGAATAAACCTAGCTTCAAGTGAGAGATGTAGGCATCCGGCTTCCCGAGCAGAAACCGTTCCTTTATATCGTCTTTAGCAACACCTTCATCCGCGCGCAGTGTAATGGACGACTCGTTTGGCTTTAACCATACATATGTAGTTTCACCGTTATGGTCCTTCCCTTTCACGATCCAGACCGGTTCGTCCCAAACATAATGATAAGAACTGTCCACACTGCTTAAACTGCCTCGATCCTTGGCCTCGGCTTCTACCGCTTGTTCTTCTTTCCAGACAGGAGACTGCACAGACCGATAATACCAATTTAGCGCAATTAAGATTAGGATGATCAAGGTCGCACTAAGCGCAATCCATCGGCCTGCTGTCATTACCGGCGGTCTTTTGCGTCGATTGGCACGCATTAGCTGGAGAGCAGCCTTTCGAAGCAGCGCTGCGCTTCAGCGCGAATTTGCGCTTCATCCAAGAAGACACATTCGCCTTGCTTCACCACTTGAACGCCATCTACCCAAACATGTACAACGTCGCGTCCGGATCCGGAATAGACAAGATGCGAGACAATCTCCGTCTTTGGATAGAAATGCGGCTGTTCCATATTCAAGGCGATAAAATCCGCCTTCATACCCGGTTTAAGCGCACCTAGACGCTCTTCCTGCCAGATCGCACGCGCACCATATACAGTAGCGAGCTTGAGTGCTTCCCAGGCCGGAACGGCTGTAGGATCGCCCGAAATTCCTTTGTGGATAAGTGCTGCCAACCGAATTTCATCGAACAGATCCAGATTGTTGTTGCTTGCCGCACTGTCCGTACCAAGTGATACCGTTACGCCGGCTTTCAGCATATCCGGTACACGGGCAATACCGCTCGCGAGCTTCAGATTGCTTGCAGGATTATGGGAGACGCTTACGCCGCGTTCAGCAAGGAGCGCGATCTCTTCATCCGTCAAGTGTACGGCATGCGCAACCAAAGCCGGACGAGAGAAGAAACCAAGCTTGTCCAGATGCTCGACAGGACGGCAGCCATAATCATTGACGTTGAATTGCACTTCTGCAGCCGTTTCCGACATATGCGTATGCAATGGCAAATCTAACTCATTGGCGGCCTCTACGATACGAGCAATATAGTCTGGTGGGCATGTGTATGGGGCATGCGGTGAAAGCATCGTCCGAATACGACCGTTAGCTCTTCCGTTCCACTCTTGAGCAAATTTCTTCGCTTCATCCAGCTTCGCTGTTTGGACATCCGGCGGGCAAAGACCGATTACGCCCCGCGTCAGCAGTCCGCGCATGCCGGATTGTTCTACAACTTCCGCTACGATATGCATCCGGTCGTACATGTCTACGAAAGTTGTCGTTCCGGACTTCAGCATCTCAGCTATGGCGAGCGCTGTTCCCCAGCGTGCATCTTCATCCGTATATTTGCCTTCCATCGGCCACATCTTCTGCTCCAGCCACACTTGCAGCGCTTCATCATCGGAATAACCGCGAAGCAAAGACATCGCAGCATGTCCGTGTGTATTAATTAAGCCGGGCATGAACACAAGCCCTTGACCGTCTATACGTTCCGCTCCTTCAGGAGCCGGATCCGGCGTTAATTCGTCCAAATACAGAATGGTATCGCCTTCGACGACCATATGCCCCTTTAATACGGGACGCTGCTCGTCCATCGTGACGAAAGTACCATTCTCAATCCACAACCGTTTCATTCTCGTCGTCCCCTTCTTCGTCCAAGTAATACGCTAAGCTCAGCAGCTCCGTGGTGAAATTCGCATAATGGATGCGTACATGCTCCTGCACCCGAAGAATCGTCGGGGCAAAATTCAAGATACCGTCCACGCCCGCTTCCACGAACTTATCTGCAACATTCTGCGCTTCAATCGCAGGCACGGTTATGATCCCTATGCGAATGTTACACGCCGCTACCGTTTCCTTCAGCTTATCCATCGGCAATACCGTCAACCCGTTTATGGAGGCGCCAACCATAGAAGGATGAACATCGAATACGGCTGTAATCTTCATATTATCCTTCAAGTACGTATTATAGTTGCACAGCGCTCGGCCTAAATTACCGGCACCGACCAGCCCTACATTGAGCGGCTGGTCCAGCTTTAAAATTTGACGGATCTTCTCGATGAGATAAGTGACATCATAACCGATCCCTTTTCGGCCAAAATCACCAAAATAAGCAAGATCTTTTCGGATTTGTGCCGGATTCAGATCCAGCTTATTGCCAAGATCTTGTGATGAAACCGTCTGGACATCCCGCATGTTCAGATCGTTCAAGACCTGCAGATAAACCGGTAGTCTGCGAACGACCGCCTCGGATATTTTCATCGGCTTCATTTTCCCACCTCTTCTTCACTTGGACTTGGTGCAAGCCATTCACGTATACGCGGCACAATCTGCTCTAAATGCATATGCTCGATCTTCGGCCCCGGTAAGGAATACAGAAAATATTTGCCGTAATACGTATCAATCACTCTAGTATCGTAAATAAGAACGATGCCGCGATCCTTTGCAGTCCGTACGAGGCGGCCAAATCCTTGCTTAAAGCGAATGACCGCTTGCGGGATAGAAAGCTTCATAAACGGGTTTTGCTTCTGCTCCTGCAGCAGCTCAGACTTCGCTTCAACCAGCGGATGATTAGGCGGCTGGAAAGGAAGTCTCACAATCGCAAGGCAGGTCAGCGCATCCCCTGGAATATCTACGCCTTCCCAGAAGCTGCTTGTCCCGAGCAGAACAGAAGCTTGCTGCTGTTGGAATCTTCTGGTCAGCTTGCTGCGATTACTGCTGTCGATCCCCTGGCCGAGAACATGGATACCGGTCGCGGCCAGTGCTTCCTTGAGCGGTTCATACACCTGCTTCAGCATTCTGTAAGACGTGAAGAGAACGAGCATCCGTCCTTTGGTCTCAATGGCCGCCTCTGTCAATGACTTCACCAGCATATCATTGAACTGGGGATCTCCGGCGGCACCTTTCAGTACAGGGAAGTTGCGCGGAATGATGACCAGCGCTTGCTCTCTGTAATTAAAGGGTGAAGGCAATTGAACCGTCTTAAGACGTCCCTGCTCCTCATCTTGCGTTAGTCCTAACTGCTCACAGGCATATTGAAACGATTTCTGAACGGATAAGGTCGCTGAAGTCAGAATGACGCTTTTCTTAATATCGAAGAAATAAGTTCGCAGCTGGCTGCTTACATCCGCAGGGACAGCGTAAAGCTGAATCGATTTCGCTCTTGAGTTGCTGTTCGCTTCAAGCCAATATACCGTATCCGTCTTATCGGCCTTCATAAACTGACGCAAATCATCTCTGGCTCTGGACAAATCCTTGATTGTACCGCTTAAGTCTGTCACCAGCGCGGCGATGCCCGGATCATCGATCTCTTCTTTGATAGCGGCGAACACCTTATCAAGCGGACGAATAATCTGGCTCAAATAGCCGTTGATCGCTTCCTCAATGAGCTGTGCATCTGACCAATAGTCCGGCAGCTTACCGCTGCGCAGTCTGAGTACGAATTGTCCGGTTTCGCCGCTTGAAGCATCTCCGGAGCTCTTCGTACCGGATGCACTGTTACCCATTAAGGTGTACAGCATTTCAAACAAACGATCCCATTCATCGCGCAAATCACCGAATACCGGGACAACTTCATCAATTTCTTCACGCCATTTCTGGGTCTTTTCGACGTTTTCGTTCGCCAGCCTGCTCTTCAGTGCAATCAATTGACCATTGCGCGCATCTTTGCAAAGCCTGATAACAGGATGCTGAACGGAATAGTAAGAAACCTGCGTACCCAGATGTTTACCCGCGACCTCTTCCAAGTGATGGGCTTCATCCAAGATGAGATGTTCATAACCCGGAAGTAAACGGTGATCAGCCCGTATATCCGTGAAGAGCATCGAGTGATTCGTGATCACGACATCCGCAATATTCGCTTCCTGCTTGGCCCGGTGATAATAGCAGCGTTTGAACCACGGACAAGCACGGTTGAGACAGGAATCGGTGTCACTTGCAACCGTACTCCAGAAATCAGCGCCGCGATTACCGAAATTCAACTCTTCCTGATCCCCATGATTCGATTCGCTAAGCCATACGACCATCTGCGAAGCCGTAATTCGATCTTCCGCCGGTGAAGCGAAATCACGCATATTTACTTTACCTTCAAATTTGCGTAAACATAAATAATTGCCGCGTCCCTTAAAGACGGCGGCTCGGAATGGATAAGGCATGACAGCCTGCAGCAGCGGCAGATCGCGGGCCCGCAGTTGTTCCTGCAGGTTAATGGTATGCGTGCTGACGACTATCTTCTTATTGTGCTGGACACCATAGTATAGAGCCGGGATCAGGTAGCCCAGCGACTTTCCTGTGCCTGTGCCCGCTTCTATGAGCAAATGACGCTCTTCTTCCAGCGCGTCAATCACTTCTTGAAACATCATATTTTGCGGCTCGCGTTCTTCATAGCCGGGAATAAGGGCAGCAATTTCATTCTTGATATGCGTCAGAAATTGCGGGAACGTCCAGTCTGTCACAAACGTTCCGGATTCCTCGTCCATGTTCTCCCTTGGATGCTGCTCCTCCGACCAATCGCCTGCTTTCATGGCAAATTGACGGAAATAATGATAAGCATCCGGATCGATGGAGGTTTGCGTTTCTTTCAGGAAGGCCATTTGGGAAACGAACCAGCCCAGATCATCCAAATCATCGCCGAGCAGATTAGCCAGTCGCTGCAGCGTTAACAGCGGCAGGCTTCTCAGCTTGTTATAGCAATTGCTGAACAGCTCTGCAGTTGCCATCGCATCGCTGTCTGCGCGGTGATGCTGGTCATGTTCAATACCGAACAATTCCGTCACCGCGCCCAGCTGATAGGTCGTTAAGGTTGGATAAAGAATACGCAATAAATCGATTGTATCGAGCCTTCTTCCGTCAAAAGGCAAATAACCGCAGCGATCAAGCGCCGAATTAAGGAAACCCGCATCAAAGGCGACATTGTGCGCAACGAGCACGGCATCGCTGAGAAGAGGTATAAGCTCAAGCAGCACTTCATCCAGCTCAGGCGCATCCGCGACCATCGATTCATCAATGCCGGTTAGCTGCGTAATGAACGGCGGAATCGCAATGGTCGGTTTGACAAACGTACTGTAGGAATGAACAACGTTTAATTCTTCATCCAGCAGCACAAGACCTACTTGTATCATTTCATCGCCGGCACTATGACCGGTCGTTTCCAAATCCAGTACGGCATAATTCATCCGGTAAGTATCCTCTCACAAAAACTAAAGCTGGCCACTCCCGAATAACAAGGATAGCTGGCCTGCATGCTGCTCGCATGACTTCATATTCGACAATGGATCGGTAAAATTAGGATCCGCTTCATGGGCCTTCTCAAAGTAGATGGCCGCCTGTTCTAAATTCATGCGAACCGCTTGTATGCAGCCCAGTGCATTAAGGCCGAGCGCCTTCCACTTCGGATGCTCGGTAACCTCGACCAGCAGCTGGAAGTGACGCTGAGCTTCATGCCATTCCTGTAAATGCATGCAGGTCATGCCCAGGAACAGCCGTGCACGATTATCATCCGGCGATCTTCTGACCGCATCTTGGAAATGCTTGAACGCATCCTTAAACATAAATAATTTAAAATAGCCCTGACCTTTGGACATCGCCTGCTGCATTTCGAACGCGGCATCATCATCTAATGGATCTGACTTCTCGATCGGTGCAGCCGCGCTTGGATTTCCTTTGCTTGCTGCAGCAGGCTTCTGCTGCTGGACGGATGGTGCTGGGACGGCCGAGATGATCTTGGGATAACCGGGCACAGGTGCTGCCGGCTTAAGCGGCGGTATTTGGCCGACAGAGCTGCCTTTCGAATGTGCCAGCTGCAGATCTCGGAAATCCGCCATTTTCTCTTCAAACTGAAGCCATTCCTCGATAAACGTATCGCTGAACTGCTTAAGCGAGGACAACTGATCATCAAGCTGCTTGCGTTGTGCGCCGTTTGCGTGCGGATAATGGATAATAATTTCTTCGAGCATTTCCTGCATGGTAGCAAATACATGTTTGAACATATCGTACGCACCCACCTTCACGCCAGGATAGAAGTGAATTTGTTATGCTCATTCTTTGCCCCGGCACTGCTTTTCATACCCTATCCCAGACGTTTCACAGCGCTGGCATCAAGTGCGGTTGACGGCCGTTTACAAAATAGTGGCATGCAATTCCTGCTCAAGCAGTTGAACAGGCTTGTTTCCTGCATCGAGGATGACAACCTTTGGCTTGTACGTCCGAGCCTCTTCCTCGGTCATCATGCCGTACCCGATAATAATGACATTATCTCCAGGCTGTACAAGGCGTGCCGCTGCACCATTCAAACAGATCACGCCGGAGCCGCGCGGCCCTGTAATGACGTATGTCTCCAGACGGGCACCGTTATTATTATTGACGATTTGCACTTTCTCATTAGCCCAAAGATCGGCAAGATCCATCAAGTCCTCATCAATGGTGATGCTGCCCACATAATTGAGGTTCGCTTCCGTGACGGTCGCCCGGTGAAGCTTGGATTTCATCATCGTTCTGAACATTTGTGTCACCTCCGCCGAGTTGAAATAAACGATTGTCAATCAAGCGCGTGCTGCCGAATTTAACCGCAAGCGCAATTATTATGGTTTGAGATAAAGTTGATAATTCCGTATTGGCATCCAAAGGCGATAAATTCGGGTATGAAAGTAATTCCGCGTAATCAATCTCCGCAAGCGGAACCGATTGAATCGAATCCGCGATGAGCTTAGACAGCTTCAGACGCGTCATTCCAGGCTGCTTAAGCCAGCTCTCGGCCGCTCTAAGCGTCTCTGACAATATAACGGCTTGCTTGCGCTGATCGGCGCTTAAATACACATTCCGCGAGCTCATGGCGAGACCATCTGCTTCACGTACCGTTTCACAGCGCACGATTCGAACCGGCATATTGAGATCATGTACCATCTGTTCGATAACTGCAACCTGCTGCGCGTCTTTCATGCCGAAATAGGCACGATTCGGTTGAACCAGATTAAACAGCTTACTGACGACAATACCGACACCGTCAAAATGACCCGGACGCGAAGCGCCGCACAATCGTTCGGTCACTTCAGTAATCAGCACCTTAGTCAGCGGTTTGGTCGGGTACATTTCTTGAACGGTCGGCGCAAACAGTAAGTCAATTCCATTAGCCCGCGCAAGAGCGGAATCCCGCTCCAAATCCCTTGGGTAGCGGTCGAAATCTTCATTCGGTCCAAATTGAAGCGGGTTTACGAATATGGTTAAAACCGTATAATTGCATTCTTCACGCGCCCGCTTCATCAGGCTTGCATGACCTTCGTGCAGAAATCCCATTGTAGGAACGATGCCGATAAGACCTTCCGGTTTGTTCTTTCGCTGCTCTGCCAGGTGAGCTCTGAGTTCTTGAATCGTGGTACAAACAATCACACCAGTCCGCCTCCTTTGACGGCATCTGCCACAGGCTTCTCAGCTTGCTTGGATGTCGCCGCTGCGGTTGTTTCTCCTTTAGCGGAGGTAGATGCTGCCCCTGATCCTGTGGCCGGCTCCGAACCTGAGCCATAAAGCTGCCTCAACAGTTCCTGCTCCATCGGAAACGCATGCGCTTCCTGCGGGAATTCGCGGGACTTCACTTCGGAAACGTAGGAGCCGATAGCATTACGGATCGTTGTTCCAAGGTCCGCATAGGTTTTGACGAAACGCTTCTCCCGATAGGGTGATGCATATTGCAAAATATCGTGATACACGAGCACTTGACCATCGCAGCCGCGGCCGGCACCGATCCCGATGGTCGGAATCGAAAGCGCCGACGAGATCGCTTCAGCCAATGGTTCCGTCACAAGCTCGAGCACGATACTGAACGCTCCGGCCGCTTCAAGCGCCTTGGCATCTTCAATGAGCTGCTGCGCTTCGCGCTCTAGCTTGCCTTGCACACGATAACCGCCGAGCTGATGAACGGACTGCGGTGTAAGTCCGATATGTCCCATAACTGGAATGCCCGCTCTGACACATGCGGCAACTTCGTCCGCGATATCTGCGCCACCTTCCAATTTCACGGCATGCGCATAACCTTCCTGCAGCAACCGGCCCGCATTGCGGAGTGTCGTTTCCTTGCCAAGCCGGTAAGTCATGAACGGCAAATCGGCGACGATAAATGTATTTGTTGCACCACGAGCTACTGCTCTGGAATGATAAACCATGTCGTCTAACGTTACCGGAATTGTCGTGTCGTAACCGAGCACCACATTGCCGAGTGAATCCCCGACAAGAATCACATCAATTCCGGCTTCTTCGGCAAGCTTAGCCGAAGGATAATCATAGGCGGTAAGCATGGAAATTGGCTCGCCGCTTTGCTTCATTTTCTTAAGCTTCGTAATAGTCAACGGTTGTTTCATTGCTCCGTCCTCCTTCAGGGATTGGTCCGGCTCCCTCTCGTGGATCTGTAAAGCTTAGTTTAAGCTTTCACGATCGCGGGTCGTCCTATGTGATCAACACAAAAAAACCTTCTAGCACCCGCTACAAAGGTCCAATCCAAAAAGGAACGTCCTGTTTCAAGGTGAAACGGCTGTCACCGGCCTATTGGCGGAGAAGCGTTTCAAGAAGAGCTTCCTTCTGTCTCGGTCCCTAACGGCTCAGAGCAGAATGCGCACTGCTTAACGATACATCCAATTCTATCCGCAAACTGAAGCTCCACTTTCCGGTGCAGTTCGTACGCGACGATACCACCCATTAATGGAGCATGCTAGTAAGGCGAGTATATCAAAAAATCGATGCCGCGTCTATGAACCCTTCGCCTATCCTTGGGGCACTTGTTCACTCGAAAATATCGGTACGATCGTCCCATCGCTCTTCCGGACAAGCAGAGCCCCTTGCTCATTAAGCCCGACCGGTGTGGCGATGGTTTCACCGCTTGAGAGAATCAATCTTGTCGGTTTATTCAGCGTAACCGACAGCGCCTCCCATAACATTCGGATGGGGCCGAAGCCGTCCTTCTGATAGATCGTATAGAGCTGTTCGAACTGTTCGAAGAACGCGGCAATAATTTCAGCCCGATCAAGCGGCTTGCCAAGCTCGATCTGCAGCGAGGTTGCGATATCCAGCAGCTCCTGCGGGAAATCATCCGCCGTTAGGTTGACGCTGATGCCAATGCCGGCAATCACGTAACGCAGCCGTTCTTCTTCAGCGGTGGATTCCAGCAGAATGCCGCTTATTTTCTTGCCGCCGATCAGCAGGTCGTTTGGCCATTTGATGCCAATATCGAGCGGCGAAGCAATGGCTCGCAGTGCGCGGCAGAGCGCAACAGCTGTTAACAGCGTAAGCTGCGGAGCAAAATGCAGCGGCATTCCCGGTCTAAGTATAAAGCTCATATAGATGCCTTTTCCTGATGGCGACACCCATTTGCGTCCTAATCGGCCTCGCCCGCTCGTCTGCTGCTCCGCGATGACCAGCGTGCCTTCTGCTGCACCTTCTTCGGCCAATCGCTGCGCAATATTTTGCGTGGAATCAACGGAGTCGAACAGGCGGATCTTCTGTATGATCGAAGTTCCTTTGCTTTGCAGCTTCAATGTCAATTCCTGCGGTGTAAGCTTGGAAGGACGGCCGATCAAACGATAGCCTAACCGCCTTGAGGCTTCAATATGGTAGCCGGCCGCCTCCAGCTTCTTTATTTGCTTCCAAACCGCCGTACGGCTGATTTGGAGCTCTTGACTCAGCAGTTCGCCTGAGAGGTAACCCGTCCCAGCCGATTGCTGCTCTAACAGCTCTAGTATCCGATTCATGTTAACTCCTCTTGGACTTCCGATCTATGGTTATGGAGCAATGCATCGGCAGCTGCCTTCAGCAAAGCCTGTTTGTCATTCGGAATATCTCCAGCTGCCACAGCATGCAACAGCTTATTTAGCAAATTGCCGAGCCATGGCCCGGATGATTGTTTTGAGAACGCTAGGATATCCGTTCCTTTGACGGCCAGCTCTCGGATCGCAGAAGCCGGAACGGCACCCAGCCACTCGTGAAGCTGCTTTACTATATTATTGGACATCGCTGCCTCTGTCGAAACAAGCTCAGGTATCGCTGTGCCGATTCGCAGCCACTGCTGAGCAGCTTGTTTCCCGTATTGCAAAATAAGACGAACCCACTTGCGGCGCCCGCATTCGTCCAGACTAAGATCACTCTGCAGTTCGTTGTGAATGCCTATTACAGCTTTCAACTGCCCACTGCGAGCTGTTGCATAACGGAGTCTTGCGAACAATTCGTTGGCTTGTCCTTGGTCTAATCGAAGCGACATGCATAGCGCAGCCCAGCGATCCTCGTCAGCTTCCAGCCGAATCATGTCCTGTATGACGTTTCTATGAGCTTGCAATGAAGCCTCATTGTGTTCACGTCTGTATTGTTCCGCCGACTCCACCATAAGCTGCGGCAACGGTTCTTTCGTATGCTTGAGCAGTCCGCTTACCGCAAGATAGGCAGCTGCACGTGCAGGATCGCTGCCCCCGATCATTTTATCGAATTCCAGGCCGATTCGTTCCATCGCAATATGCGCAAGCAAATGCCGATGGCGCAGAACGGCTCGCCAAGTCTGCATCGCAATCCGCAGTTCAAATGCTGCTGCAAACCGCACCGCGCGGACAATACGAAGCGCATCCTCCTGCAATCTCGCATCCGGATCACCAACGCAGCGAAGAACGCCTTCTCGCAGATCCCGCTGCCCGCCGAATGGATCATAGATGGATCCATCACTACGCATCGCCATGCTGTTAATCGTGAAATCGCGCCGCAGCAGGTCCTCGTCTAAGCTCTTTACGAATTGAACCTGTGCTGGCCGCCTGAATTTCTCGTATACCGATTCCGTACGGAACGTCGTCACCTCGTAGGTTACACGTTCATGCACAACCGTAACTGTTCCATGCTGCAATCCGGTAGGAATCGTATGCGGAAATGCAGCAATAACCTGCTCCGGGGATGCTGCGGTTGCAATATCAACATCCTTGAGCGTCCGTCCCATAATCGTATCGCGGACACAGCCGCCTACGAACACCGTTTCATGCCCTAAGCTTTCAAGTGTATGAAGCAAAGGGAGCGCCCTTGTCAGCGCATCACTCCACGACATCGGCACTCCCCTCCTGAGGTTTATTTTTCATCGAAATTACGCATTTATTAATCGCAAACCGGTACCGGAATATCCGCTTCAATGCCGAGCACCTTGTAGTAGATCCGCTCGTATTCCGCTGTGATCAAATCATTGCAGAACTGGCGGCGAGCCCGGTGAAGGCAAGCCTCGCGGACTTGACGGTACAGTTCAGGATTGCGCAGCAGCTTGATCGCATTGGCAGCCATGCTGTCCGTATCGCCGATTGGCGATAAGTAGCCGGTTTCGCCATGCGTGACAAGCTCAGGAATACCGCCGGCAATCGATCCGATTGTCGGTACGCCGCAAGCCATTGCTTCAAGTGCAACCAGTCCGAAGCTCTCTTTCTCCGAAGGCAGCAGCATGACGTCCGCAATCGAAATCACCTGTGCGACATCATCCTGTTTGCCAAGGAAATGAACCCGATCCTGCAGGCCAAGCTGGCGAATTTTCATCTGTACCTTCGGTAAATCCGGTCCTTCTCCAACGAGCAGCAAACGGCTTGGCACTTCCTTTGCCACCTTCGCAAAGATATCTACGACATCACTAAGCCGCTTAACCGGTCTGAAGTTGGAAATATGCATTAATATCTTCTCGTCTTTACTCGCGAAATCGCTTCGCAAGGAGCTGCACTCCCGCGGGTAATAGACTCGTTTATCGACAAAGTTGTAAGTAAGCTCAATCGGTTTCGTAATATCGAGCAGCTCGCGGGTTTCATGAATAAGATCATTGGAAACCGCCGTCACCGCATCGCTTTTGTTAATGCCCATCCGGATTAGATCCTTGAGCGACTCATCTTGCGCAAGCACGGTGATATCCGTGCCATGCAGCGTCGTAACGGTCTTCAGATGATCTCCGACCATTTGCTTCGCGAGGAACGCGCAGACAGCATGCGGAACCGCATAATGCACATGAAGCACATCAAGCTGTTGGTTTTTGACGACCTGCGCCATTTTGCTGGCTAATGATAAATCATAAGGCGGGTAACGGAACACATAATAATCGTTTACTTCAACTTCATGATAAAAGATGTTTTTCTGGAATTGCCCAAGTCGGAAAGGAACGCTATGTGTAATAAAATGAATTTCATGCCCCTTCTCTGCAAGAAGCTTCCCAAGCTCCGTTGCAACAACGCCGGAGCCGCCGAGTGTCGGATAACAAGTAATCCCGATTTTCAAGCGTTTGGCCATGTCTTCCACCTCCTGTTGTACAACGCTATTAAGAATAAACGGTTATCGCCATCCTTCGAGCGGATGAACTCGTTTTTTCAATTATATGCCCGAATTAGGCGAATTCCGCTACTTTAGATCATTCTTTAAAATAAAGTTACCGTATGTGGGCGCTTTATTGCAAATCCTTCCGCATAAGCCCAGCCTCTTGTCTGTCCCAATAGCATGTCCCGCGCTTCAACACGCTGAATATAACGATCGGTAAGCGGCGTCTGTACACGGTCTTCCCCTGGCTGCGGCGGCGCAAACTGCGAGCGATATGCCTGGAGCGATTTAATCTTTGTATCCATGTGCTCGCTGATATCGGTGATGAGACTTACTTCATTGCTGTCGTTTATGTAATAGAAGTACAGCTGCTCCACTTGTACAGGCGGCAATTCAGGCAAGTAATTGCGAAGCTTGGCATTGAAAACGGCCTCTTCGATCAGTCGGCTGCAGCTGACATGATCCGGATGCCTGTCCGACCAATAAGGTGCAAAGACTAGACGCGGGCGCAATCGACGGATTTCAGCGACAATGGCCTCGATTTGATCAGCCGCTCCGGTTAAGCCCCTGTCCGGCAGCTTCAGTGTCGAACGATAGGATAAACCTAGCACCTTAGAAGCTTCGGCAGCTTCCTGCCGCCTCATTTCGACGGTGCCATTGGATGACATTTCCGCTTCTGTCAAATCGCAAATGGCAACCTTAACGCCTTCAGACGTATGTTTGGCAATCGTGCCCCCCATGCCGATTTCAACATCATCGGGATGGGCGCCGAATGCAAGAATATCGACAGCTTCGATCATTCCGCTTCACCTGGCTTGTATTTATGAACAAGCTCACGCCAAGCGAAATCGCCGCGTTGCAGCGCTCTGACCAGCAGCTCGCCTGTAGCCACATTCGTCGCTACCGGAATTCCTTGTACGTCACAAAGCCTCAGAAGCGCGATGATGTCCGGCTCGTGCGGCTGCGCCATCAAGGGATCACGCAGGAAGATGATGAGATCCATTTCATTTTGTGCCACAAGAGCTCCGATTTGCTGATCGCCGCCAAGCGGACCGGACATGAAGCGATGGATCGACAATTTTGTTTGCTCCATAATCCGTGTGCCCGTCGTACCTGTCGAATAGAGCTTATGGCCTTGAAAAACATGCTCGTATGCGATGACAAAGTTAACCATTTCATCTTTCTTTCGATCGTGCGCAATAAACGCGATGTTCATTACCAGCCGCACTCCTCTCCTGAATATCCGCATGTGATGTCATTTGCGCGGTTTATTAGGTTATTTAGTCCATCAAATGCTCGAAGCCATAAATGAGTCCCGTATAAGTCATTACTTTCTTGCAAGCTACGCTGACGCCCGGCATATAACCGGCACGCTCGTAGGAATCATGACGAATTTTGAGCGTTTGCCCATGACCGCCGAATACAACCTCTTGTTGAGCGAATACACCCGGCAAACGAACACTATGTATACGGAATCCATTGTAATAGCCACCGCGTGCGCCTTCGATAATTTCCTCTTCCTTCGGATTCCCTTGACGCAGCTCTTGACGTGCAGCTGAGATCAGCTCTGCTGTCTTGATGGAAGTCCCTGACGGAGCATCGAGCTTCTGATCTCCGTGATATTCGATAATTTCAACATGAGGCATATACTTAGCTGCTTGGGCAGCAAAACGCATCATAAGGATCGCGCCAATAGAGAAGTTAGGAGCAATCAAAGCACCAATGCCTCTCTCTTTGCACAGCTCGTCCAATTCAGTCATTTGCTCAGGCGTTAATCCCGTCGTTCCGATAACCGGACGGACACCGTGAGCAATTGCCGTTGTAGTATTGCCGTATGCGGCACTTGGTACTGTAAAATCAACGAGTACATCCGCATTTGCTGCTGCCAAAGCTTCGTCCAGATCTGCACTAACGATAACGCCGCATGGCTGAAGTCCGACCAATGTACCGGCATCGATCGGACCTGCTGATGGAGATACCGCAGCCGCCAGCGTAAGTATTTCATCTTGTAGTACCATTTTCACGACCTCACGACCCATGCGGCCGCTTGCTCCCATTACTGCAACTCGAATCAATTCCGTCGACATCCTGCTTTCACCTGTTCCTTTTCCGTTTAGTACGTTGACTGTTCGCTCTCAGCATTCGCCGCTTGCGATTCATATCGGCGAATAACCGGCGTGCAGCCGCATGCTCAGGCTCAAGCCTTACCGCCTCGCGAGCATAGAGGGAAGCCTCTTCAAACCGGCTGATCGTCGCGTAGGCCGCGCTTAGCATAAGCAGCGCCTCAATATTGAGGGGATCCAGCCTTGATGCTTCATGAAGCAAGGCAAGTGCATCCTCGGTATGCGTCGACGAACGAGACAACAATCCTTCTGCTTGCAGTACAAGTGCCTTAGCTTTTACCGTTTCCAGGTGGAACTGATAAATCACTTGCAAAGGTTCAAGCTGTACCGCCTGTTCTGCATATTGGAGCGCCTTCTGCCATTTTCCGCTGCGGGCACAAGTGATCGAGCATTTATAGTAAGCTGCTCCATTACTCGGATCCAGCGCAATCGCTTCTTCAAAAAACAGGATTGCCTGTTCGAAATCGCCGCTTAGGATGGCTTCGTAAGCTTTCTTAATACTGCTCTCTCCGTCCATCCGCCCATCCTCCTTGTACACAGGTGATGGTACAGCATATGTAAGGACACGACTTACGGTTCGACGTTTTTTCGTGTCCAGCGATCGGCATCTCTTGTATTAAACTTATGCATGATACGGTCATGCGCTTCGGTAAGATCGATCCCTAATGAGTTTGCGAAGCAAATGACGATAAATAAAATGTCACCCAGCTCATTCTCGATGGAGTTGTCCGCTTCATCACTTTTCTTAGGTTTCTCGCCGAATTGATGATTGACCTCGCGCGCAAGCTCGCCTACTTCTTCCGTCATCCTGGCCAGCATGGACAGCGGACTAAAGTAACCTTCCTTGAACTGGGAGATATACGCGTCGACTTCCCGCTGCAGCTCGGCCATTGATTTCTCTGACACATGAAACATCCTCTCTTGACATGAGGTTCTTTTCATATGTTATATCAAAGCGCTTTTGAAAACAATGCTTTTGACAATCCCTGCAAAGAGACATACTATGTTAAAGCCTTCATAATTTTACGACCTTGCGGAAAGGAGAGAATTCCCCTTTGAAAACCAATTATGCACAGCTGCTTCGCACGCTTCCGATGGTCATGCTGGGTACAGCCATCTATGCATTCGGGCTCCATTACTTTCTCATCCCGAATCAGCTCATGGAAGGCGGCGTCACCGGGATCGCGATCTTGCTTAACTACTCGCTCGACTGGCCGCTTTCCATCTCAACACTTGTACTCAATATCCCGCTCTACTTCATAGGCTGGAAAGTACTCGGACGCTCCCATACCGGCTATACCATATTCGGCAGCGTGTCCTTGTCCTTGTTTCTCTATTTAATGGAAAAAATGATTGCAGCAGGTTGGATCGTACCGTTTCAAACTTCCAATGACTACATATTAGCAGCACTTTATGCGGGCGTAACGCTCGGAGCAGGCCTAGGAATCGTGTTCCGCTTCGGAGGTACCACAGGCGGCGTCGATATCATTGCCCGTATTGCCTCTAAGCTGAGGGGCTGGAGCATGGGACAAGTTATTTTATCGCTTGATATTCTCATTATCGGCATCTCACTTCTGTACATCACGAAGGAGAAAGTGTTATACACGCTCGTAGCCGTATTCATTGCATCGAAGATGATCGATTTCATCCAAGAAGGTGCCTATGCGGCAAAAGCATTCTCGATCATTACCGAGTCCGGCGATGAGATCGGTCTGCAAATAACGAAAGAAATGGAACGCGGCGTGACCATCTTCCCGGCGAAAGGCGCTTACTCAGGCAAACAAAAACAGGTCCTCTACTGCGTCGTCGCCCGTCATGAAATCCGACAGTTGAAATCGATCGTTCGCAGTATAGACCCGCTTGCTTTTATCGTTATATCCGAAGTACATGATGTCCTCGGTGAAGGGTTCAAAGAAGAATAACCTCACTTATTTGAAACGCTCTCGTGGAAAAGGAACCCCGTTCGGCTGCTGCCTGTATTTGCGCCAGCCGGCCAGAGCCAGAATCGCCATGACGAAAGCGGCAATAAACATTTCCGCGATTTGGGCGCGGCCATTGCGAAGACTGCCAATGGTCGTTCCCGGCGGAATCACTTCCGCGATTGCGACTTCCCCATCCGAACGTCTAAATAATTGATTGGCGGCATGATCCAGCCCACTCAGCGCAATTTGTACCGCTTCCGGACTCACCGTACCCCCTTCAACCCCTGCAAGTACCTGCTCCGCATACGTCATCTGTTCCTTCAATAGACGTAAGCTGGCTTCATCCCGCTGCATCAACGCAGCTACCTCGAAACGTTCTACATGCTCCCTGTAAATGCCAAGCGTCACAGTTGCCGCTTCAGCACGCCCCTCAGACTGCATCTGCCAGGCTGTTCGAATCCGTTGTTCATCTTCTCGCAGTATGCCTTCATATTGCAGCCACAGCGGCACATTAGGCCTGTTCAACGCATCTGCGGCCAGCTTAAGCCTTGCTGCTTGCGTATACCATAACCCGCTTGCTTGCTTCTGTAACAGCGCAGCCTTCGCCAGAGCCATACTTTCGTCAAAGGCAGTCCAGCCTGCAGCCGTCCCGCTTTTGCGTACAATCGGTGCTGCCGAAATCGTTTCAAGACGCTGCAGCAGCGTATACACCAGTTGGCGGTTAGATCCGTAAGCAGCCGTGTAAATTTGATCAGACAATGTACTCAGCTGTGCGATGGCATTGGACCTCGGATCCGTGCTAGGCGCCGATGATGCAGGCTTGGCCAAATTTCCGGCAGCGTAATTATATAGATTGCAGCCGGAAAGCAACACGGTAATCACTACACTGCATAACAGCGCGAATAGCGTTGATGAACGCATGCTCTCATCCCCCCCATTAACAAGGTATGGGGGGATGTCCAAACTTAGACCTTTCGAAATGAGATAAAGAGCCAAGTTACAAGCAAACTGACGACAGATAAGCCCATTGTAAACGACTGGATCGCCGGCAAATCATTCTCCAGCACATCTGGAAGCCACGGATAGATGAAATAGGTATAATCCATCGTATCGTTCAGGAGCAGCCACAGCAGCGCGAGAAAAGCAGCAAAACGGCCAAAGAGCATAAACCGAATATAGATGAGCGCTTCAACAGCCATAGCCAAGTGAGAAACAATCAGCATGTAATGCTGCCATTCGAGCTGATCGCCTTGTGCCGCGCCTGCAGCGATCATTGTGACTGCCCATATGCCATATTTTATTGAAGTAACGACGCCGAGTGCTTCAATGATGGAGCGCAGTCCTATGTAAAGTGGATTCGGCTTCGCAAGCACCGGAAAAATGAGAAACAACAGCGATAAAGTAAAGAATAAGCTGGCTGTCGGACTGTCCGGAACAAAAACAACCCGCCAAACCGGATGAAATTGCAAGGTGTACTCCATTTGCTTGCCGTACCAGATGTAACCGTATACAGTTCCTGCTGCATTCGTTAACACCATCAGCCATAGAAACAGCCGATTCGTCCACAAAGTGCGAATCCACAAGAATCCCGCAGTCTTCAACACCAGATCACTCTCCTACAAGGTGGTAACAGTAACAAGTATAACCAAAATCGTACCCCTAGTTTATAAAAAAACCTGATCGCAACGTACGATCAGGTTTAGTTTGTGCTATGTTTATTTTGCTTTTTGCTTCGAGAGCCAAGTGGTTAGCTGATCAATTTCTTCAGCTGTCAGCTTGTCTTTGAATGAAGGCATGTTGTTTTTACCGTTCGTTACGATATCAACAAGCTCTTCTTTGCTGAATTCATCGCCGATACCATGGAAAGATGGGATTCCAGCGCTTTCGTTACCTTTCAGATCCGCACCATGACATGCTACGCATTGTGCTTTCTTAGTCAGCTCGACAGCTGGATCGTCTTTATCCACGAGCGGAATTTCGACAGCCGCTGCTTCTCCGCCGCCACCGCCGGATTCTGCGGCTTTCTCTGCAGCTTCACGCGCTTTCTCTTCACGAATGATATGCTCAGGAATCGTGTTTGTCAGCTTCAGCTCGTGCTGGTAGTGATCCCACGATTGCTTCGTTAAGTAGAAGACAGAAATAAGCGACATGAACATTAGAATCGAAGTAATCGGACGTCTGTAGAAACGACGCTCTTTACCCGTATCCAAGAATGGAGCCAGCATTAACGCACCGAATGCAATACCCGGAACGCCTACAGTACCGAGAACGACATAGTCCTTCGATACGTATTGCAATTTAAGGAATTGATACAGGAACAGGAAGTACCAGTCCGGCATCGGAATAAAAGATGCATTCGTAGGATCCGCCGGATAACCAAGCGGAGCTGCTTCTGAAATCGTCAGAACAAGAAATCCAACGAGTACGACAACACCAACCATCCACTCCTTAAGCAGGAAGTTCGGAATAAATGCTTCCGATTTACCTGGATAAGCGGAATAGTCAGGTGGTGTAATCGGTCCAGTTACCGCTTTTTTACGAACCCGCGAGTCACCAACGAATACTACTTTTTCGTTTGATTTGTGGCCGTGTGCCATTCGCAAAATGCCTCCTTTCGGCTTATAGTGGTCCCGAAATACCTTGCTTCCGGATCATAAAGAAGTGTGCCGCAAGAAGCGCAAGCAATGCGCCTGGCAAGAAGAAGACGTGGATAGCGAAGAAGCGCGTCAACGTTTCAGCGCCTACGATCTCGCCGCCTTGCATTAGTTCTTTGATATATGTACCGATGTACGGTACGGATTCCGCGATTTGGATACCAACCTTCGTCGCGAAGTAGGCTTTGTTATCCCAAGGAAGCAGGTAGCCTGTGAATCCGAGGCCAAGCATGATGAAGAAAATCAACATCCCGACAACCCAGTTCATTTCGCGCGGCGCCTTGTATGAACCTGTGAAGAATACGCGAAGCGTATGCAGGAACATCATGACGATTACGAGTGATGCACCCCAGTGATGCATACCGCGAACGATACCGCCGAATGCCACTTTGTGCTGGAGATAGTCAACGCTCTTATAGGCATTGATAATATCCGGTACGAAGTACATCGTCAGGAACATACCTGACAGAATTTGAATGACTGTGATGAAAAACGTCAATCCGCCAAAGCAGTACACGAATGCGGAGAAATGATGAGCAGGGTTAACGTGCTCCGGAACCTCATGGTCCGCAACGTCCCTCCACATCGGCGTAATATCAAGACGTTCATCGATCCAGTTGTATACACCTTTTAACATCTGAGCTTACGCCTCCTTATACCCGTGTATTTGCTTTAACCGGTCCAAGATATACCCACTCGTTCTCGATCTTCAAATCGTATTCGTCGAGTGGTTTTGGTGCTACGACCAAGTTTTTACCGTCTTTGGTGTAGTGTGCTCCATGACATGGACAAACATATTCATTGTTTTTCTCTGTGTTCCAGCCAATGGTGCAGCCCAAATGTTTACATACCGGAGAAAGCGCGAATGCTTTTCCTTGATCATCCTTGGAAATCCAAGCTGTCAATTCCGGGTCGCTGACATACCATCCGTCAACCTGGTGAATTTTGAATTTAAATTCCTGAGGTTCGTTTGTAAGCTTGCTTGCCTCGACAACTTTAATCCATGTACCGCCGGCCTTTTTCTTCAAAATCGGGTCAACCGCAAAACGTATCATCGGAAGTGACATGCCTGCAGCCATGAATGCGCCTGCGCCTCCGAGCGTATACGACAAAAATTGACGTCTTGACATTCCCCTCTGTTTCACCGGGCGATGCGAATTATTGTGTTGTTCATGGTTACTCATCTTCTGTTCTACCCCCTTTGCTGAGCCATATCTTGTGTTCTGCCGGAGAAGGCAAAACATATGATGAACTAGGACATTACCTATAATAGCCTAGGTGATTTGGAGCGTCAAGAATATGGCGGGCAATTTGCTGTTCAGTTCAAAAACGCTTCTTAGATTTGTTATCATTTTGTCACAATTGACCTTGTCTGGCATTTGTTTTTCCCCAAGAGCTGTCACCTTATGCAATAGGATGCCATAGCAGCATAAGATTGCTACGCCCTTCCGAGCCAGAGCGTACGAACAGCGTCGCTAACCGCGGCTGCGCCTGGGATTAGACCGCTTTCGACAGGCTGGATGATCAGGTCTGCGCCAGTTTCAACACCCTCACTTGCGGTATGAAATGCAGTGACAATGATGACATGTTTGAAACCGATTCCGCGTAAATTGTCACAAATTCCTTTAAGCTGAGTTATGAATGCCGGCGTCCATTCGCCGTATTGACAAGCCGGGTATGTAACGATTCTTCCTTTGAACGGGTTTTCGATTAAATCTAGCACATCTCGAAGCCGTTCCAGTGCAGCGGTTGCTTCATAAGGCATTTCGGCTCCCGTTAGTCCTGTAACAGGCAGCACTGCTGTGTCCAGATAAGGCTGCAGTTCCGCCCACTGCTCAGCGCTTAGTTCGCTGAATTTCATTCTTCTCACCATTCCTTCATCATAAGCATGCGTCAAACGTACTTAGGGTATTCTAGCATTTAACCTATCATACCTCCACAAAAAAAAGCCCGCAAGCCGCTTATCGGATTATCTCCGAAGCGGACTGCAGACTTGGCTTTAGGCAGCATGCAAAGCTGCTTGATTATGCGTATAAAGATTTCAGCTCGTCGGTCAGGCGACGGAATTTATCCTTGTCGCCGGAGGCAAGCGCCTGATCAATAGCTTGATAAAGCTTATCCCTACGGAATTTGAGTACAGCTTCATCAAGTAACATTTCTGCGGCAAGCCCGAGCATCACTTCGTACGATACTTTCATTTTGTCCATAGGATACACCTCCAACACTGCGTTTAAGAGATCCTATATTCCTTTCCTTACGTTAGCCGCTCTCCATCGTCTATTGCTGATCAAGGCCGATCGTCTTTCTTGTCTTAAGTTGTGACGATTCCCGCAGGCGAATAAGTGAAAGCGTATAGGTGGGTTCCATCTGTGTAAACCCCATCATTGAGCGAACCGGCTCTACTAAATCATATTCATCACAATGAACTCCGCTAAGGACGATGGCCCTCTTCGGGTCATGAATGTGCTCATGCCTACCGTTTCCCGTACAATTGCCTTGCTAACGGTTCAGAACAATCGCTTCATCGTCAATACTTTGCCCCGCTACTATCGTCCTGCCCAGCGGAGTCATGCGAATCACTTGTCCAAATTCGGCATGCTCCCCAATTCTGAGAAGACCCAAATGCATCATCATGCTAATCAGCCGCTGTTCCAGAATCGTTTCGGGCTGATCATAATAGAAAGGTTTGATATAAGGGGTTAGCGTACTCATGATGGTTTCGGCTTTGACCCAGCGGCTGCCGAGCTTATCAATCCAATGTACGATCGCCCGAATATTAGGAATTGGGCCTTTGTAGAGTCTAAGCCAGAATTGATATAGCTTGTCCGGCGGCTCCGGTGTTTTCGCTGCTTGTCTTTCTTTGCCTGCCGGAGTCAATACAAGCATCGTTTCGGTTTCTGTAATCCAACCTTTATAGTAGCAATAGTCGTACAGCAGCGACATCCGGCTCGGATATTCCTTGATTCTTCGTCCGTAGCCAAAGCGCCATTCCCCTTTGCCCGGAAGTGGTTCCTTCACCCCAAACAGCTCAAGCAGCTGCAATACATTCCGTTTATACATGTTGCCCTCAGATGTCAGCGAGATTTCGTTCAAGTGAATGTAGGTCAGAAGCTGAGAGACATCGTCCCCCATTAACATTTGCTCATCCCGGTAAGCATGCGGCTCTTCGTCCGTATACGTAACTTGCGAGATAAGCCTGCGTTCCATCGTTTCTTTAAACCGTTCCTTCAAATCACTCGGAACCTGGAATAAATAACGGTCTGGTCCGGCATATCCGTTAAACAACCACCCGTATTGTTTAAACCTCGAAATCGTATCTCTCGGCCCAGGTTCAGGCAGTTGTTTCTCTTTGGCTGCTTTGGTCTTGCTGGTCGGCTTGGCCTTGGCATTGGCTTTGGAAGTACGACTTTTCTTGGGATCAACCACTGTTTCAATTGAAGCAACGGCTTGGCTAGTCCCGGTTTCCGTCTGCGTATCTGCTCCTGGGCTGCTGAATCTACTCTGCTGTACGCGTGCAATCAGTTCCTCCAAACTGAACGCATCTCTAGCATCAAACAAGAGGGAATTGATAAATCGGAGATCTTCTAGCTTCATAGCCCCGATCTGTGCTTCAAATACATCCCTGCGATTCACCGTGGACAAAATAGACTGAATCAAATCATTCTTCGAGTTTCCATTGCACTCACATTGATAGGTTGTCGCAATCCGGCTCAGCTGGCCAATGTCTGCGTAGCTAAGCATGTCCGCTAAATTCATCTATCAAACCTCCGTTCCCGGCCCCGCTTGCAGGTTTACTACCATTATGGGAACATTGGCGAAATTTATAACCTCCTGAGATAAAAAAAGCCACCGACCTTATAATTCTTGGTCAGTGGCTGTCTTTACATGTTACATCGATATTGTCAGCTTTGTTGAAGCTGCTCGAGATGAAGCGTGCAGTTATGAAGCAGCGGTGTCCAGGCTGCCCCTTCCCGCTCCAGGATGGAGAAAGATAAATTGTGAATCGGTTTGTCCGCCAGTTCAGCACACATCGCTTGCAGTAACTGGGCAAGCAGGCTGCCGTGAGTCACGACAAGCAGGTTTCTGGCAGGTACCACAGCTGCGGCTTCCTCAACGAATGCAAGAGAACGTTCTCGAACGGAAGCATCACTTTCTTGTCCGCAGTCGCATCGTTTCCAGTTCGGCCCCCACTTGGCCAGACGCTCAGGCTCTGTCGTTCCTTCAATCTCGCCGTAGAATCGTTCGCGAAGTCTCGCATCACCCGGCAATAACGGAATACCCAGTGTGTCAGCAACGATTCGAGCGGTTTCGACCGCACGGGACAGATTGCTGGAAACGACAGCATCCCATTTCATCGGTTCATGCAGCAAACGGTAAGCCAGTGCTTGGGCTTGCCTGATTCCTTCACTGTTTAGCGGAATATCGGTTTGTCCTTGGATTTTGCCAAGTCCATTCCAGTCTGTCTTACCATGGCGTATGAGTCCGATCCGCAACATTAATTCCCTCTTTCACTGAGAAGTCATCGTATATGTAGACGTATTGGCTAATTCCGCGTACGGGAGAACCAATTGAGAATAAGCAGAGTAATAATAATGCCGAGTAACGATAACGCCACATAGTATTGCGGTACCGTCGGCACTATATTCAATACGATTGGATCGCTAATGCTGGCAACAGGAACATCTGCGTAGAAGTCGGCGCTGATGACGGAACTGTCGCTGGCAGCGTTGGCTGTTTCGAGCAATCCTGTCAGCTTTGCCACCTCAACCGAAGAGGAATCTCCGATTCCCTTCAACAAGTAGAAAAGTCCGGAAACGAACATCGCCATGCAGCATGCAATAATCGCCGTCACATTCCTGCGGAATGATTTGGTGAATTGGTAGCTGCGATTAGCAACAGGCATATACCAGGATTGTTCCGTATAAATACGGTCCATGACCCCGGTATTTAAATGATCGATCGGGCCGATTTCATCGGAATGATCGGAGAAGAACTTGATTAGTTGCTCGCTTTCTTCCCACACACGAAATTCTTCCCTGCAAGTCTCGCAGGTCAGAAGATGTTCGTTGACTGACTTTCGTTCGCTATCATCTTCGGATAAATCCCAATAGACGCCAAACGATTGTTGTACTTCGAGGCACTTCATCGCATTTTCATCCCCTCGTATTCCTCCAGCATTGGCGATTCGCCGAAATACGGTTCAAGCTGTACTTTGACACTGCTGCGTGCACGAAACAGGAGCGACTTTACGGAGCTTACGGTTTGACCGAGGATATTGGCGATTTCCTGATAATCCAATTGGTCATACTCCCGTAATATAAGGGCTGATCGCTGTTTCTCCGGCAGGCTGTTAATCGCATCTCGAACCATGGACATCCGCTCGCTTTGCAGCAAACGCTGCTCCGGAACGGCTTCCGGCGGTGCGATAGGGATGTATCCGACTTCGTCAAAGGATACGCTGCCTGCTTTCTGCTTGCGCAATTCGCTAAGTACCGTATTTCGTGCAATGGTATATAACCATGTAGAGAAGGAAGCATCAACTTCCCGGAATGAGTGCAGACTACGGTACGCCTTGTAAAACGTTTCCGAGCATAAATCCTCTGCCAGAAGCTCGAGCTTTGCGCTCTTTAACATGTGGTAGATGAAGGCAAGGATTTTACGTTGGTAGCGCCGCATCAATTCGGAATATAGCTGTATGTTACCATCTTTGATTTCGCGTATAAGCTGGGAATCCGTCATCGCGGGCGACCCTCCTTGGCCTTAGGAGTGCTCCCGGTTCGGTAATATATTGTACCGATACGAGAGTGAAAAGTTGCGCGATCATCAAAAAAATGTTTCCTCGCATTATTCATTAATTATTTCGGTATATAAACCGAAAATCCTGCTTCTTTCGACATAATGCTTAGACCCACTTTTTTACATAATCTACACCGATTGTAACATGGCTGTCCGAGAGATAGGGTAAAATTTTCACAAAGATCCGATTCAACCGCGTGAAATGGGAGTCATTGCGAGTGGGAGTTGAAGAAGTAAGGCTTCATTATAGTAGGTGCCAGCCGGCTCTCCATACACATTGCGAAAGTGTCTGTTTGAAGGCTGCCACATCATTTGTTACTGTTCTCTCTGTTAGTAACGAATCGTTCGCGCTGAATGTTTCAACAGAATGGGTTTCTGCACAAAAAAAAAGACCGCCTATAAGGCGGCCCCGCAAAATTATGCGATGGATTTGGATAGGAGTGGAGAGAAACCATACTGTACCTTTATTATATGTATACGTTTTCATTCTGTCAATAAGCGTTTTCATTTTAGCACCAGCTCATTTAAAAATGGACAGAATATCCAATTTGATCCAGTTTGTGGACAGCAAGATCCAAGTCCTCTTGCTTACGGAAACTGAGTCTTAGTATACCGGGTACGTCTTCTCTGCTCTCGATAATTTGGATATTGCTCAAGTTGATATTACTGTTCCCGAGCTCTGTTGCAACATGGCCGATGATGCCGGGATGGTCAGGAACATCAATGTAACATTCATAAACGGAATGAATCATCCCCTTGCGTCGCTCCGGCAGCTTGCTGCGAAATTGTCCGGATTGCCGGAAAGCCTGCTCAATACCCGCTCCATCTTCGTTTTGCAGCATTTCGATGAAGGCGCTTGTCCCATCCTGCCATTCTTGCAGCAGCTTTAACAGCACGTCACGGTTGTTCACCAGAATGTCGCGCCATACGACCGGTTCACTGGAACCGATGCGCGTAATATCGCGGAAACCTCCGGCTGCCAGTACGCTGTATAGCGAATTGCTGTCATTATAGCCGCGAACCAGGTTCACAAGTGCCACCGCTATAATATGAGGAAGATGACTGATCGCACCGACAATTTCATCATGCTCTTCGGGACCCACATGTACAATATGGGCTTTGGTGTAGGTGAGCAGCTCAGTCAATTTGTCGATATCACGCTGCGTGGTTGAGGCATCAGGCGTCAACACGTAGAAAGCATTCTCGAATAAATAGGAAGAGGCCGCTTCTACGCCAGAGCGCTCCGAGCCTGCCATCGGGTGTCCTCCGATAAATACGGCGTTGCCTAACTGAGCATTTCGAGCCGTTGCCGCCACAGATGCTTTCGTACTGCCTACATCTGTAATGATACAACCCGGCTTTAAGTCGAGCCCGCTTAGGTCATGCACATATTGCTCCAGCGAACCTACAGGCACGCATAGAAAAATAAAATCCGCGCCTTCTGCCGCCTCGCGCAGAGACGTTGTCGCATGATCGACAACGCCTCTCTCGAGGTACTTGGCTGCGGATGATTCACGTATGGAATGACCGACGACCGTTATACCCGGTTTGCCTTTAAAACAAAGCGCGAGCGAGCCGCCGATTAAACCGACGCCGAATATCGCAATTTTCGTCATGATGTTAACCCAGCACCGCCGCTTCTGAGAGTACTTCTTCCAGCGCGCGAACGAACGCTTCGTTCTGCTCCTGGCTGCCTACCGTAATGCGGATATGATTCGGGTAGTACGACCAGCGTGCACGGGAGATAATTCCTTTGCGCAGCAATCCGTCGAATACCTGCTGTGAAGGCAGCTTCACATCCACCATAACAAAGTTGCCATGCGCTTCGAAATAGCTTAGACCAAGGCGGTCAAATTGCTCATACATGTACTGGATGCCTGCCGCATTACGTTCCTTGCAGCTGTTTAGGAATTCCAAGTCAGCAAGTGAAGCTTTAGCTGCAGCTTGTCCGAAACGGGATGTGTTAAACGGCTCACGAACCTGATTAATCGAGCGAATGACTTCTTCGTGACCGACACCATAACCGATACGAAGCGATGCGAGTCCGTAAACTTTGGAGAACGTACGCAGCACAATGACGTTCTTAAATTCAGGAAGCAGTGTAATGCCATCCGGGTAATCGGCATCCATTACATATTCAAAATAAGCCTCGTCGAGCACAACGATTACGTTCGAAGGCACTTGACGCACGAATGCTTCTAGCTCTTCTTTACGTACGATCGTACCTGTCGGGTTATTCGGGTTGCACACCCAAATGATCTTCGTGTTATCCGTAACTTTAGCCAGCATCGCAGGCAAATCATGCGTGCCGTTATTCAGTGGCACTTCGATGATCGTCGCGCCTTCGATTTCGCAGTTATGTTTGTACTGCGGGAATGTCTCGTCCGCCATAATCGTCTCGTCGCCGGGTGTTAGGTACGCACGGGCAAGCATGAGAATAACTTCATCGGAGCCGGCGCCAAAAATAATCTGTTTCGGCGTCACGCCGAGATATCGTGCTAAATCGTTCGTCAGTTCGACGCTTCCGCCATCCGGATAAATGCTAATGTTGTTAAGCTCATTCTGAATCGCAGCCTTGGCGTGCTCGGAGCTTCCGAACGGATTCTCATTGGATGCGAGCTTAATCACTTCTTTAAGGCCAAGCTCTCTCTTTACTTCTTCAATCGGCTTGCCTGGTTGGTACACTGGCAAATGAACGATACTTTGTTTGGGTTGCACCAATAATCACCTCGTATATGTGGCGTAGTTTAGAATTGCTATTTCAACATTGTCTCACAAGTCGTGGTCATTTAAAAGCTTTTTGCCCCATTTTCTTTCGCGCTTTTAAGCTTTTATGTACAGAAGCGTTTCACAAAAGAAATACCCTCTGGACCGCCGGAGGCAGCCCAAAGGGTATCGGATTAAAGTACTAGCCTCGCAGCTCTTGAACAAATGCACGGATTTGATCTAAGCCTTCTTGCTTCGTATCCTCTGCTTGCAGCAACGGTACGACCTCTTCGATCTTGCGAACGATCGCGCTTCCGACGATGACGCCATCGGCCTGTTTGCCGAAGCGTTCCACCTGCTCACGGCTGGAAATCCCAAAGCCGACCGCGATTGGCGTTGTTGTTGCTTCGCGAACCGTTGCAAGAAACTCGTCGATTCCGCTGTGGAAGTCTGCGCGAACGCCGGTAACTCCCAGCGAGGATACGCAATATACGAATCCGCGTGCCTTGGAAGCAATGCGCTTCACCCGATCATTGGACGTAGGAGCAACAAGCGGGATGAGATGAATATCCGCCGCCTCTGCCATTGCGCGAACCTCGGCATCCTCTTCAATCGGCAAATCCGGAATGATCAAACCGCTGATGCCTTTCTCGGTCACGAGACCAAAGAACCGTTCGAGTCCATATTGCAGTATAGGATTATAGTACGAGAACAGAATGAAGGGCAGTTTGATGCCGGCTTGACGGGCATTCTCGGCAACCTGAATGCAATCAACCAGCGTCACGCGACCATTCTTCAAAGCGCGCTCGGAAGCGCGTTGAATAACGGGACCGTCCGCCAACGGATCCGAATAAGGAACGCCCAGCTCCACCATATCAGCACCTGCTTGTTCCAGTGCGCCAATGATGTCCACAGAAGTGCCAAGGTCAGGGTCGCCAATTGTGAGGAACGGAATCAACGCGGTGCGGCCTTCTTCGCGCAGCCGCTGAAACGCTGCATCTATTTCATTAATGGCCATGGTTTTCGTCGCCTCCCAAGTAGCCCATAATCGCTTGTACGTCTTTGTCTCCGCGTCCTGACAAGCTGACCACGATAATTTGATCGCGGCTGAGTGTCGGAGCGAGCTTCATAACTTCAGCGATGGCATGCGCGGATTCCAGTGCCGGGATGATACCTTCTGTACGCGATAGCAGCTGAAGCCCTTCAAGTGCTTCCCCATCTGTAATCGGCACATAATTAGCTCGTCCAGTATCTTTGAGATATGCGTGCTCAGGTCCAATGCCCGGGTAGTCAAGGCCAGCGGAAATGGAATGAGCCGGCTGTACTTGTCCATGCTCGTCCTGCAGCACGTAGCTGAGCGAGCCTTGGAATACACCGTGACGTCCCTTCGTCATCGTTGCCGCATGCTCTTCCGTTTCCACGCCGCGGCCGGCAGCTTCAACACCGAGCAGCTTCACGCCATCGTCGCCGATGAACGGATAGAACATACCGATTGCATTGCTGCCACCGCCGACAGCTGCGACGACATAATCCGGCAAACGACCGACTTCTTTGAGAATTTGCTCTCTGGATTCATCGCCGATGATACGCTGGAAGTCACGAACCATCATCGGGTATGGATGAGGTCCTGTTACAGATCCGAGGATATAGTAGGTGTCATCTACATGGCTGACCCAGTAGCGAAGTGTTTCGTTACAAGCATCCTTAAGTGTACGTGTTCCAGAAGTAACGGGAACGACTTCTGCACCGAGGAGCTTCATACGGAATACATTCAGCTCTTGGCGCTTCGTATCTTCCTCACCCATGAACACTTTACATTCCATGCCCAGAAGCGCTGCTACCGTAGCCGATGCAACGCCATGCTGGCCAGCTCCTGTTTCGGCGATAATCTTCGTTTTCCCCATACGTTTGGCAAGCACGCCTTGACCAATCGTATTGTTGATTTTGTGTGCACCGGTATGGTTCAAATCTTCGCGTTTCAAATAGATTTGAGCGCCGCCCAGATGATCAGACAACCGCTGTGCATGATACAGCGAAGTAGGTCTGCCCGAATATTTGGTCAATAAGTAACGAACCTCTGCAATAAATTCCGGATCCTTCGAATAGTGCTGGTAAGCTTCCTCTAACTCAAGCAGCGCGTTCATGAGCGTCTCAGGCACATAACGTCCGCCGAATTTACCGAAGCGCCCGTTTACGTCCGGGACTTGGTTCATACGCTTCTCACCCTTTCCACAAACAATCGAATTTTCTGTATATCCTTCAAGCCGTCTGTCTCCACACCGCTCGACACATCCACACCGCTCGGGGAATACTGACTTAACAAATCCACCACATTATCCGGATGAAGCCCGCCTGCCACATAAAGCGGTACGCCGATAGCCGATGCAGCTTCTACATACCGATCAATGACATGCCACGCAAACGTCTGTCCGGTGCCTCCGCCGGCTGTATCGATGAGAATTCCATCTACTACTCCCGCGTAACCTTCAAGTCTTGAAGCCCCGGCGGAGTTATCTCCCTCGATATCCTTAACGGAGAACACTTTCCACACTTGAACGTGCAAAGTTTCTTTCACCTGTGCGCATAGCTGAGGTGACTCCTCACCGTGAAGCTGAACAACGTCGAGCGGAGCAACAGCCAGAACCGATTGCAGCTCTTGCAAGCTGGGATTAACGAACACGCCAACCGTCAAAGGAGCTTTACCCTCTTGCAAATGAAGCTTACGAGCCTCTTCGATTAGCGATCCGGCCAGCTCAGGAGACACTTGACGTTTGCTTGGCGCAAACACGAAACCGATCTCGTCAAAGGCAAGCCCGTTCATCTCGCGGATTGTTGCAGCATCTCGCAAACCGCATATTTTGATGCGTGTCGGATTGGATTTACCGGTATTGGTATGGTCTTGTTGAGTTCCTGCTGCAGACATTATGCGTTCACCGGTCCCATGAGCAGCTCAACAGCTGCGCCAACATCCGGCTGACGCATGAAATGCTCGCCAATCAATACGCCTTTCGCACCGGCAGCTTTCACAAACGCAATATCCTCACGCGAAGAGAGCGAGCTTTCGCTAATAACCGTTACACCGGGAGGCACAACGCCAATCAATCGCTCCGTCGTCTTAATATCCGTAACAAATGTGTGCAAATTCCGATTATTAATGCCAACCAGCGTTGCTTTGCCTAATCCAAGGACAGATTCCATTTCCTCTTCGTCATGAACTTCTACAAGGACATCGAGCCCAATCGATTTGGCTGTATCATAGAAATCCGCGAGCTGTGAAGGACGAAGAATAGCGGCAATCAGCAGGATTGCATCTGCACCGATTAAACGAGCCTCGTAAATTTGTCGGTGATCGATCGTAAAATCTTTACGTAATAATGGGACATGAACAGCCTTCGAAACGGCAGTCAAATACTCATTCTTACCTTGAAAATAATCCTCGTCCGTCAACACGGAGATACAGTCTGTGCCTGCATCCTCGTAGATACGGGCAAGCGCGACTGGGTCAAAATCCGGCCGGATCAGCCCTTTCGAAGGCGAAGCTTTCTTCACTTCGGCGATTAAGCCCAGATCCCGCTTCGTTCCGGACGTTAACCTGCGCTCGAAACCTCGACAAGGCGCTAATTCTGCGATCTGACGTTCAGCCGTTTTAATAGAAAAATGGGCCGCCAGATCATCTACTTCTTTCCGTTTAGATGCTACGATTTTATCAAGAAACATGACTCAACTCTCCTGTCGTTTCAATCAACTGCCGAAGCTTCATCGCTGCTTTGCCGGAATCAATGACGGACCGTGCCACAGCAACACCTGCCTGCAAGGAGTCCGCGCCGCCACCGACGAAGATACACGCTCCTGCGTTCGCCAGTACAATATCTCGGTAAGCGCCGAAGTCATCGCCGTTAAAGATCGAGCGGATGATACGTGCATTCTCGGCTGCGTCGCCGCCGATGACCTCACTTAAAGAGCGAGTTGTCAAACCAAGCTCCTCCGGCGTGATGGTATACGTGCGGACAGTGCCGCCCAGCAGCTCCGAAATTTGCGTTGGGGAAGAGATGCTGATTTCGTCCAATCCATCGAAGCTGCTTACAACCATCGCGCGTTTCAAGCCAAGCTCACCCAATACGGAAGCAATGGTCTCGGTTCTGGATTTATCATAAATGCCGAGAAGCTGACGGTCAGCGCCTGCCGGGTTCGTTAAAGGACCGAGCATATTAAAGATGGTGCGGATACCGATTTCGCGTCTTGGACCTGCTGCGTGTTTAAGCGATGGATGATATAGCTGGGCAAACATAAAGCAAATCCCTATGGAATCCAGGCAGCGTGCTGCCAGCTCCGGTGACAATGTAATGTTGACACCAAGCGCTTCAAGTGTGTCTGCGCTGCCGGATTTGCCGGACATCGCCCGGTTGCCGTGTTTGGCAACCCGGACGCCCGCTGCTGAAGCTATGATAGCAGATGCAGTCGAAATATTGAATTTATGAATACCGGAGCCACCGGTACCGCAGGTGTCCAGAAGACTGTTTCGTTCAGTTTGAACATGATTGGAAAACGAACGCATCGCTTCTGCGAAGCCTGTAATTTCGTCTTTGGTTTCGCCTTTCATTCGAAGCGCTGTAGCGATTGCGCCGATCTGTGCACCGGAAGCTTCGCCGCTCATAATAATCTCCATTACGCCGCGCGCTTCTTCCCGCGTCAGGTTCGTCCCGCCCACCACTACGTTCAGCGCCCGTTGCATTGTCATGAGTTCATTCGTAACTGCCATGCCCCCGCTCATCCTTTCGCTCCCGCATAGTAATCCATATTGATCATGCTGCTCTTGCGATCCGGAACGGCGAAGATTGCCTCCGCAGCTCGAACCGCTTTGAGCATAGCCATCGCTTTATTAACGGTTTCCATATACTCATTCTCCGGTATGGAATCCCAAACAATGCCCGCCCCAGCCTGAACATAGGCCTTACCATTCTTGAAGATCAGTGTGCGGATCGTAATGCAGGTGTTGAGGCTGCCGCCAAAACCGAGATAGCCGATTGCCCCGGCATAGGCGCCGCGTGCTTCGTTCTCCAGCTCCGCGATAATTTCCATGGCTCTGAGCTTCGGAGCTCCGGATACCGTACCCGCTGGCATGCACGATACGAAAGCATCGAAGAAATCTTTATCCTCGCGCAGCTTGCCCGATACGTTCGAAACGATATGCATGACGTGGGAGTAACGTTCGATCTCCATATAGGAATCGCAGCGAACCGTACCGAATTCCGATACGCGTCCGATATCATTACGGCCCAGATCGACAAGCATCAAGTGCTCCGCGCGTTCTTTCTCATCCGCCAGCAGTTCTTTCTCAAGCGCCAAATCCTGCTCCGGCGTCTTGCCGCGCGGACGCGTTCCGGCGATTGGACGAGTCTCCACTCGTTCACCATCAACCTTCACCAATGCTTCCGGCGATGTGCCGACGATGACCTCGTCATCCATTTTCAGATAGTACATATAAGGCGAAGGATTCATAGTTCGCAAAACACGGTAAACATGAAGAGGATCAACCTCGGTTTCAATGTTGAACCGCTGCGACAACACCACTTGGAAAATATCGCCTGCGCGGATATACTCCTTCGATTTGTCGACATTCGCTAGAAATTGTTCCTTCGTCAGGTTCGAGGAAACCTCGCCTAGCTCGGGATCAGCCGGAATGCTTCCTGCTGCCATCAATGTGGATGGCAGTGGCTGCTGCAGCCGTTCAATGGTTGATTCCATTCGGCTGACCGTTTGCTCATAGACAGCTTGAATTTCACTGTCAGTCGCCGCATTCGGGATATGTACATTCCCGATCACTTGGATTTGCTGTTTGAAATGATCGAAGACGATAACCTGATCGCAAAACATAAATTGCAGATCGTTCATATTTAGATCATCAATCCGATGCGGCGGCAGCTTCTCATAATACTGAAGCAGATCATAGCCGAAGAATCCGATCGCCCCGCCTGTGAAAGGCGGCAATTCCGGAATTGAAGGACTGCGGAAAGAGCGCAAATGTGCTTTAAGCAGCTCTATTGGTTTCTCGCGCAGAATCTCTTCTTTGCCGTTCACTTCGATAACCATCTCACCGTTCTTGCCCCGAATGAGCATGAATGGATCGGTACCGATGAAGGAATAACGCGCCCATTTCACGCCGCCTTCTACGCTTTCCAGTAAGAAGGCCCGGCGCTCCTTGTAGAAATGCTGGAATATACGAATTGGCGTCTCTGTATCCGCCATCACATGTCTGACTATTGGAATTAAATTATAGGTGCTTGATAATCGAATAACCCCTTGAAGCTCCTGATTCATAACCAATCTCTCCCTTGTCGGAAAATAAAAAAACTCCTGCCGCAGCAGGAGTGATCATGTCAGAAGATGGAAAATGAGCATTGATACGGCAATAGAACATCACGTCGATTGTAGCTTAATAGATACACCTATAGCCTGGATTCCATCCAAGAGGGTGCACTAAACTACGACCTGCGTCATCTCTTCACTCGTCTCAATCTTGCACTAAAAACTCAGCTCAGCTCTACTCATCTCTTCTAACTTCACTAACTACTCTGCTCAACTCGGCTCATTCTTCAAGTATGAAATCACTATACACCAGCGTAAACGGATCCGTCAATCCTTTAAAAATGAGCTTCTCAATCGTTCGATTACTATGATTTCGATAAATCCGGACGCAGTGCCTTAGCGCCGCCTAAATAAACATGCTCGATTTCCTTCTGCGACTTCTCCGTGTTGACCGAAACCAGCAGGCGGATGCACATGGCTAGACTTCCTTTGACCGGCACTTCAACAGCGCACATCAGCGGAACCAGCTCCCAGCCTTGCATCACGCGAATGGCTCTAGCCGGAAATGTAGCATCCAAATCACCGGTCACCGTAATAAATACACTGGCGATGTCCTCGGGCTCGATGGCATTTGAGGCCACAATCGTATGTAACAATTCCTCCGTTGCCCGTAAAATCGGCTGTTCCTCATTCAATTCGACCGTGATCGCTCCGCGTATTCCCCGTACACTCATTCTAGATGGCCTCCTGTTTCAATTGTTCCACGATCTCTCGGATGAGAGAGGTCGAAACCGATTTATTGATTTCCACGACGCCAATTGCAGTCGGCACGATAAAGACCATCGTACCTTCTTGGAACTTCTTATCATGCATCATCGCGCGCATAATTTCATCCGTCGCCAGATGAGCGGGCAGCCGCACCGGCAAACCAACTCGCTGCAGCACATGTTTGGTCACCGTATAGACCTCTTCAGAAGCCCCAAGACGAACCGCAAGCCTAGCAGCCCCAACCATGCCAATCGCTATCGCTTCACCGTGTAAAAGCTCTCCGTAGCCGGCAACCGCCTCTAGCGCATGACCGATGGTATGCCCAAGATTAAGAATCGCGCGCAGGTCATTCTCCCGCTCATCTTTTGAGACGACGGCTGCTTTCACGCTACAGCCTTTGTAGAGCGCATAGCCGAGCGCATCGGCATCTAGTGCTGTCAGTTTATCGGCATTCTCGTCACACCAGGTCACGAAAGAAGCATCCCAGATCAGTCCATGTTTTACAACTTCCGACAAACCAGCCTTTACTTCGCGTTCAGGCAAGGTTTGCAGCGTTTTCAAATCATAAAGCACGAGCTCGGGTTGATGAAAGGCACCGATAATATTCTTAGCTAGCGGGTGGTTAACCGCAACCTTCCCTCCGACGCTGCTGTCATGAGCAAGAATCGTCGTTGGAACCTGCACGAATTTAATGCCGCGCATATAAGAAGCTGCAACGAAGCCGGCGAGATCACCGACCACGCCGCCTCCCAATGCTACGATGGCCGATTTGCGATCAAGGCCATGCTCCAGCGCAATGCCAATCAATCTTTCCAATTCCGTGAGGGACTTGGATCCCTCTCCTGCCGGTACGA
This sequence comes from Paenibacillus sp. J22R98, assembly GCF_059383835.1. NCBI lineage: Bacteria > Bacillati > Bacillota > Bacilli > Caryophanales > Paenibacillaceae > Paenibacillus > Paenibacillus sp. J22R98. Next base: position 381,433 of record NZ_JBXENW010000003.1, on the reverse strand, counting down.
CAGCTGTTACAACCGTAAAACCAGCCGAAGTTAACACATTAGTCAGATGACCCAAATGCCGCTCTGCGACATTAGCATCTGTAATAATCATAAGGGGCGACTTCTTGCTGATGCCGCGCTCGGCAAACAGATTACCTGCTTCATCCAACACGCCTTCCCCGATATAAATCGGGTAGGAGCGCTCGCCGAGCTCGACTGTCAGTTCACGATGAGCGCCGCTCATTAGTAGCTCCTCAGCTGTGCCAAGTAGTTGTTGTAGTTCGCCGTAATTTCTTCCATGGAGTCGCCGCCGAACTTCTCCAGAAACGCTCTTGCTACTTCCCAGGCTACAACATGCTCCATGACAACACTAGCAGCCGGAACGGCGCAGCTGTCTGAGCGTTCTACTTGCGCAGTGAACGGTTCTCTTGTATCGATATCTACGCTTTGCAGCGGTTTGTACAGCGTCGGGATTGGTTTCATCACGCCGCGCACGACGATTTGTTCCCCGTTCGTCATCCCGCCTTCGAATCCGCCAAGACGGTTAGTCGCCCTGTAGTAGCCGCGCTCTTCGGAGTACATGATTTCATCATGGACTTGCGAGCCGCGAATTGTGCCTGCTTCGAAGCCAATACCGATTTCGCAGCCTTTGAACGCATTGATCGACATAACCGCTTGCGCGATTCGTCCGTCAAGCTTGCGGTCATATTGTACGTGGCTGCCAAGTCCGATCGGCACGCCTTCCACGATACATTCCACGATTCCGCCGATGGAATCGCCTTCAGCCTTAATTTGATCGATATAAGCGGTCATTTTCTCTTCGGTTTCCTTATCCACGACACGAACCGGAGATTCTTCTGTCAAACGGACTAATTCATCCAGCGGCAATTGATTCGCCGGCGCTTCAATCTCGCCGATTCGAATAACTTGTCCGCCCACTTTAATACCGAATGCAGCTAAGAATTGGCGAGCAACTGCCCCTACCGCTACGCGAGCTGCCGTTTCACGGGCACTGGAGCGTTCCAGAACATTACGCAAATCCTTCAAATTGTATTTAAGTCCACCGTTCAAATCCGCATGACCGGGACGCGGACGATGAACGCGGCGTTTCTCTTCGTCACTGCCTTCAATCGGCTCGATGTTCATAACCGATGTCCAGTGCTTCCAGTCATTATTCTCCACAATCAGAGCTACAGGCGCTCCGGTTGTTTTACCATGACGAACACCACCGACAATGTTAGCGGTATCTTTCTCGATTTGCATGCGGCGGCCACGGCCGTGACCCTTCTGCCTACGGTGCAATTGGAAATTCAGCTCCTGAAAATCAAGCTGCAAATTGCTCGGAAGCCCCTCAATTATTGCTGTCAACTGTGGACCATGTGTCTCTCCTGCTGTCAAATAACGTAAACTCACAGTAAAGCCCTCCCTCATCCCGAACACCGCAAACGCATATTCCGGTTATGTATGTCTGCCAAATATCTTTGCTCATTATAGTATAGCGTCGCCGGTTTGACAAGGAAATGAACGCCCCCTATTAGAGGACTTCGCAATAAAAAAGCTGCCCTGCAAACCTTCCGAAGAAGACATGACAAGGGCAGCTTTCAGCTCTTTTAAACTAACTATTCACAGATTGATTGCCGCGCAGACGATCCGGTTCCTCATTCAACTGCGGATCATTCATGAGACCATTCATTTGCCTGGTATCAATGCCGAGAATTTGGGCGCATTCCTGGACTGTGATGAATCCACGCTTATACGCTGCAATAACTTTACGTTTGTCCATGCTGCACCTCCATTGCCAAACTATCTATAGCTTTAGTATTGGAGAAGATGGAAAACGATATACCCTTCTACGCCCGTTTGCGATAAAAGAATGTTTCAACCGAATCGAAATCATATTGGGCCGGCGAGAAAATTTGCTCCGTACTGCCTACAAACAGCAGTCCGCCGGGCTTAAGCGCTTTCGAAAATTTATGGTAGAGCAGATGTTTCGCTTCTTCTGTGAAGTAGATCATGACATTCCGGCATACGATCACATCGAAACCGGTGTCAAAGGTGTCATGAAGCAGGTTCTGCTGTTTAAACGTAATATTTCGCTTGAGTTGATTCACTACAGCTACATTGTCTTCATCATGCTTCGTAAAATATTTACTCATATAAGTGCGTGGTACCTCTCGGATCGATCGATCCTGATAAATACCTTGTGCCGCCTTCTGCAGCACGATATTGTCCAGATCGGTTGCAAGAATGGATGACTTATCCTGCGCGCCGAGCTCTGCCAGGATCATGGATAGCGTGTATGGTTCTTCGCCTGTCGAACAAGCGGCACTCCATATTTTGACGCGAGGGCTACCTTTGATTACTTCGGGTAAAAACTTCTTCTCCATGGCTTCCCAGCGGCTCGGATTACGCCAAAACTCCGACACGTTGATGGTCATCCGATCGAGAAATTCGTTCATCAGCTTCTTATCCTTCTCAAGGCCATCCCAATAGGCTGCAAATGTATTGTAGCCGTATTTTTGCCTAAGCGTCGTCAAACGTCGCTTCATCTGCGCTTCTTTGTACTGGGAAAGATCGATAGCCGTTTTTTCTTTGATTTTCTTGATGAAAAGCGAAAAGTCCTTGTCCTCCATCATGTTTTCCCCCGATGTCGCAGACACTTGGCCGCCTGATGTTAGTTAAATCCACTGTTGAATCGTATGATTGTAGTCCACCAATTCATACGGCGCGAAGAAAATGCCGATTTCGCGTGCCGCACTCTCCGGCGAATCCGATCCATGAATCAAGTTGAAGTTCGTATGTACGGCATAATCGGAACGAATCGTTCCCGGTGCTGCTTCCAGCGCATTCGTCTTGCCAATCATCGCCCGTGTAAGACCGATGACATTATCCCCTTGCCAAACCATTGCAAATACTGGACCTGACGTCACAAAGGCTACAAGCGGCGGATAAAAGGGCTTTCCGATGTGCTCTGCATAATGACGTTCAGCCAGTTCAGGCGTGATCATCATGAATTTGGCTCCAACGAGCTTTAGCCCCTTACGCTCAAAACGCGATACGATTTCACCGATCAAACCGCGTTGTACACCATCTGGCTTTACCATTAGAAATGTTCTTTCCATCTGAATTCCCTCCCAAACGCTTTAGTAGTTTCGTTTTGCAATAAAATGCGCAATATCCGTCAAATTTTTCTTGGCCGTAATGTTCGGCAGCCCGCTTAGAGCTTCAATCGCTTTATTCATATATCTTGTCGCCATGGCATCCGCAGTGTGAATTCCGGCGCTCTTACGTATTATGTTCAACGCTTTTTTTGTTTCACCTGCTCCATTGGACTCGCGGATTTTATTTATTTCTACAAGCAAGTCATCTTTAATGGATGGCTCTTGCATCGCGAGCAGTACCGGAAGCGTCATATTACCTTGTTTAATGTCGGAACCCGGCGGTTTGCCGATTTGCTTCTCGGTGCCAAGCAAGTCGAGCAGATCGTCACGAATTTGAAAGGTCATTCCTACATTATACCCAAACCGATACAGACAGTTTGCCGTCATACGGTCCGCACCGGCCGCTACAGCGCCTAACTGGCAACTGATTGCAATTAACAGTGCCGTCTTGCGCCGGATACGAAGCAAGTAGTTGCGTACCGATTGCTCGGTATTGAAGAAATCACGGATTTGCTCCATTTCGCCAATACACATTTGGACCATCGCTTTGGATAAAATCTGATGAATTTGCGGATTTTCAAGCTCCGTTACTATGGTAAGCGCCTTGCCGTAAATATAATCGCCGGTGTACATCGCAATTCGATTATCCCATTTGGATTTTACCGTAAGCTGACCGCGGCGGGTCTCGGCATTGTCAATCACATCATCATGCACAAGGGAAGCCATATGGATGAGTTCAAGCGGTACCGCGATTTTCTGCAGCACATCCAAGCGGTATGTGCCGAACTTGCCAGCAAGCAGCACAAACACGGGACGAATCCGCTTGCCGCCTGCTTTGAGCAGATGAGTCGAAGCATCGGTGAGCAGCGTATGCTCGGAAGTAACGCTGCGCGCCAGCTGGCTTTCGATCGCATCTAAATCGCTTTTCATTTTGGCGTAGATATCAAGTAGTTTCATTTGTTCACCTTGAGGGCAGATTGGTCTGCGAAAAATTGCATTTGAACCTCGCGCGATAACAACCCTAATTGATGCGCATAGTCAAAATACAACGATAAACCTGCCTGCTCATCCGTTCCGAAGTTATAGTGCAGCTCCTTGAAATATCGTTTCCAATAGGCTGCTTCCCCGCCCAGCAATGCGCATGCTTTATCGATAAGAGGCTGCAAATCGCTGAGGCTTTTCTCCTTGCTTGCCGTCAGCGCATGCAGAACTGTCGAAACTGCTTCCGGATCCGCGGCGGCAATTTCTTTGCGGACTGCTACCAGCGCGAAAGTCATGCCGTATCCTGTCCAATTTCGCCATAGCTCTCCTAAATCGATAACGGCCATGCCTCGTTCTTTATTCGCCCACGAAGCATGAATGGCTGTATCCCCGATTAAGAGCGCAGCATCCGCCTCTTCCAGCATCGTATCCAGGTTAGGCTCCATCGTTATATAGGAAGGTTCCGCTTTATAATAAAGCTTCATTAGAATTTTGAGCAAATTAACGGATGTTGCAGACGTTGCAGTCATGGCAATCCGACCTTGGAGCACCTCTTCGAGCGGTTTCTTTAGAAACAAAAGTATCGAATTGACGCGCCCCATTGCACTAACCGATAAATCCGGCAGCAACAAATATTCACTGGCATTTTCCGCATATGCATACGAGGACATCGAGGTAATGTCGATCTCTCCCTGCCGAAGCGCTTTATTCAATGCTGCAGGCACACGCTTCTCAATGCGGAACCGTTCCTGCGGCAGCTGCTCCTCCGCATAATGAAAAATAGGCCAAACGTTCGCATAGTCAATGCGACCGACTGTAATCGGGCGACTTAGCCCCATGCTGTTCATCTCCCCATCTTCTGTACAAATCATGATCCAGCGGAAGCTGATCAAGCACTTTCCCGACCAGAAAATTTATGATATCGTCGATTGTTTGCGGTCCGTGATAGAAGGCCGGCATCGCCGGAATCAGCTTAACGCCAAGCTTGGCCAGTGTCAGCATGTTCTCCAAATGAATGGCATGCAGCGGCGTTTCGCGTGGCACAAGAATCAGCTTGCGTCCTTCCTTCAGCATAACATCCGCAGCACGTGTCATCAAATCATCTGAAATGCCATGTGCGATTGAGGCTAATGTCCCCATCGAGCAGGGCATAATAATCATACCCTCTACTCGAAAAGAGCCGCTTGCTATAGACGCTCCGATATCCGCATTGGGATGCAGGATCAACCGGCCTGCTTCCAGCGCTTCTTGAAATACGGCTGCTAGCGCCAGCTGGCGCTTCGTTGTATCCCATCCCAGCTCTTCCTTCAATACGCGCCAACCTGCTTCGGTGACGACAAGATGTACGTTCAGCCCGCCTTCCAGAAGGCTGTTGATCAGCCTGATCCCGTAGATCGCGCCGCTCGCTCCTGTAATTCCGACAACCATACTCTTGCGCGTTACTTCAGCAACTTGTTCTACCACTTGTGAAGCACCACCAAATCGAGCAGCGCACTGATAAACAAGACAACACTCAGTGTTCCGTTCATGGTGAAGAATGCGGTTTGCACGCGGCTCATATCATTTGGTTTCACCAAGATATGCTCGTAACACAGCATGCCTACGGAGATAATGGCGCCAATCAGATACAGCCAGCTAAGCGGGGTTAACCAATATAATGAAATGAATCCGATACTCGTCAACAGATGAAACCCGCGCGATAGCCGCAATGCTCCGGCCATACCAAACCGCGAAGGAATCGAGTACACGCCTTCCTTGCGGTCAAACTCGAAATCTTGGCAAGCATAAATAATATCAAAGCCGGCAAGCCAGCAAGCAACGGTTGCATAGAGCACCCAAGCCGACAGCTCGAAATGTCCGGCAATTGCTACCCATCCGCCAAGCGGCGCAAGTCCGATTGTCAGTCCAAGCACAACGTGACAAAGCCATGTAAAACGTTTTGTATAGGAATAGAGCACAAGCATGAATACCGCGATCGGCATCAGTTTCATACAAATTGGATCCAGCTGCGATGCAGCAATGAATAACACAATAAAGGACACCGCAATGAACAAGCCGACTTCTCCTGCACGCAGCAGGCCTGCCGGGATCGCCCGTTTCGCGGTGCGTGGGTTCTTGGCATCGATGACACGGTCAATGACGCGGTTCAGCCCCATCGCGGCGCTTCTGGCACCGACCATCGCCAGTATAATCCAGCAAATCTCACTCCATTCCGGCAGCCGGTTATCCATGATAATCGCACCAAGCAGTGCACCCATGAAAGCAAACGGTAATGCGAAAATGGTATGTTCAAACTTAATCATTTCTAGAATAATGCGAAATTTGCGAATCATGTGTTGTCCGTTCCCTTCGTCCCCATGTGTAATGCCGCGACTCCGCCTGCTAACGGAAATACGCGAACATTTTGAAGGCCGATTTCACGGTACTTTGCTGCAAGCTGCTTCGAGTCCGGAAATGCTTTCAATGATTCCGGCAGCCATTTGTACTGCTCGTACCGCTTGGCGACCATCTTCCCAATTGCTGGCATCACACGTTCGAAGTAGAAATAATAGATCGCTTTGAACGGCTGCCATGTAGGCTTGGACATTTCCAAGCAAACTACTTGTCCACCCGGTTTCACCACGCGCATCATTTCACGAAGCACCTGCTCCAGATCCGGTACATTGCGAAGGCCGAATCCGATTGTGGCAAAGTCGAAACGATTGTCCTCGAATGGAAGCTCCATCGCATTGCCTTGCACGAGCGAGATTTGACGATCAAGTCCTTCGCTCTTCACTTTCTTCTTCCCTACTTCAAGCATACCAGCGCTGAAATCAAGCCCTACCACTTCACCGCTTTCGCTTGCCTTCGCAAGCGCAATGGTCCAGTCGCAAGTGCCGCAGCACAAATCAATTGCCGTAGCACCGGGTTTTACATCCATCTTGCGCATCGTGAATTTTCTCCACGCCTTATGTCGACGGAAGCTGATTAAATCATTCATGAGGTCGTACGTTGGTGCAATGCTTTCAAATACGGCATGCACATGCTGTTCCTTGGATTTGGATTGCATGGTAGTCACCTTACCTTCTCTCGCCTTGGGCCGATGCCGCAGGTACAAGAGGACGCGTAAACGTTTCTGCGATGCCCATCAACTCGCGGACGAGCTTATCGGAATCAAGACACGAAACGACCGATTGTACATGCAGAGCAGATTGTTTCAGCTTCTCGGCCAATTGAGTGCGAATATCATATTTTGCGATCAAGGACTGTGCATAAGATGGCTCAGTGGATAGATCGGATAACTTGCGCTTCTCTTCGTCGGTACCATTGTTCCACACATGCCAGTATGCCCAGCTGCCGGTGAACCGCTCTGGCTTCTCGCTGCGAATCAGCTCATCCATAACGACCTCGCATCGTCCGAAGCCTTGAAGCAGCTCTGTCCAAGCGCGTGTTAGCTTCTCATCCATACTTTCAGTGAAAGCTTGGAACAACTCTGTTTTTAACTGTACACACTGGCCCAGATACTCTTCAGCCGTCAGCTTGAGTTGTTTCATTCGGAGGTATAAGTTCACCTTAAGCTTGTTGACCTCAGATACACCGTTGCTAATCCGGCGAATCATATCGACCTGGCCGGCTTGCGACAACAGCTGATAGAAACGGCTGCTGTAGTAGTCGCCCGCGAGTACCTTCAATTGACGGGAGCGCATCTCGCGTTCTTGAAGGCGACCGCTGTCGGAGTCGATGAGATCATGCGTGTCCATCCCCATCTGTACCAAGGAAGTGACAAGCGAAAAGAGCTCACTGTGGAACAGCGGCGTGCGTTGATTGGCCAGAAATGCGAAGAGCAGCCTGATCCTCGAGTCGGGAAAATCGGGCAGCTCGGTGTGCATTTGAATCATATCGTATTCCAGGTACTTTTTTGCGATCTCAGGTATTTTATATGGTTTCATTTGGCCTAGCCTCCGGACAAAACTTAGATGATTGCTGAGTCAACCATAGGCTGTCTCGAGCCAATTATCTTAATTTATGATGAATGCTGTGTCAACCTCGGTTTCGCCCCAAACCAATCATCTGGATGAATGCTGTGTTGACCATAGGTCCACCCAAACCAATCATCTTAGATGAATGCTGTGGCAATCGCAGATTGCCCCAAACCAATCATCTTAGATGAATGCTGTGGCAATCGCAGATTGCCCCAAACCAATCATCTGTTAATAATCTAAATAATTATAGCACTATGTGTGACGTTTCGCTACAACTGGGAAATGGACAAACGCAGGCGCTGCCTCCAAATTTCGTCCGTAAATGGCTCTGCTGCGCTTAAGTTTGACAGTTCTGTGGACAGCCAGGTATCGCTCCGCCTGACATCGACCGCAGCAAGCAGTCTGTTAACCGGAATCTCATCGTCGTTCTCAGGCTGCATGGGGGTAACGAATCGGACTAAGACACGGCTCACATTATCCGTATGTACAAATGCAAATTCCAAAAGTCGCTGCAAATCGCTCATCCATCCCTCTACAGCATTCCCATAATGCTCTGTAGATAAATCGACCGACAGCACCGATCCTTTCCAATCGACCCGTTTAACGTCCAACCCAAGATGAAGTCCCAGCATCGAATCCACGATCACCCCTGCGCTCAGCCGTTTGATCGGGACGGGGTGAAAGACTGATATATCGCCTTTGGTTTGCTTCATCCGTGAATCCGTTAACGGGAGTATAGACAGTAACAAGGTAACAGCTGCTGTTACCGCACACGCATAGAGTAGTCTTTTGTAATGCGACATCTACCATCCGCCTTTCGCGCACAGAATGTCCTGCTACTCTAGTGTACAAACTAAAAAAGCAGGCTATGCCTGCTTTCGGTTTAATCCTCTGTATCGACGGTACCGTATTTAGTCAGTACAGTTGCTTTTCCGCGAATTTTGATCGCTGACGTGTGGTCCGTAAACTGGCAGATGAGGATTTCTCCTTTATCGAGCTTCTCGGTGTGGTGAAACTTTGTATCTTGTCCGCGAGTCAGTCCGATGACTTGTACACCTTGGGCTTTCGCTTTAATGACGATATATTCCCCATTCTTATCTTCCATGTACACTGCCTCCTATTCGATCATTCGGCCTTTAATCCAAAAAACTGCCTCCCGAACGTCGTGCTCAGGACAGCAGCTATGACTTGTTATGTATGTTAGCGCTGCGATTCAAAGTCAACCCAAGAACCGCAAGAAAAAGTCTACTGGAATTAACTCACCTTGTCAATAGAAACGGAACCGGTTCTGAGAGACGAAAAACGTCCGGATGCAGCAAGCACCCGGACGTCATCAACGGTCTAAACCGTTTCTTATTTGGAGACAAGATCTTTAAGTGATTTACCCGCTTTGAAAGACGGGATTTTGCTTGCTGGGATGTCGATCTCTTCACCCGTTTGCGGGTTGCGACCTTTACGGGCTTCGCGGCTTTTCACCTCGAAGTTACCGAACCCCACCAATTGCACTTTATCCCCGCCTTGCAGCGAGTCGGAGATGGCATCAAAAACGGCATCAACCGCTTTGGAAGCATCTTTCTTGGAAAGGTCAGTCAATTCGGCTACTTTCGCAATCAGTTCCGTTTTGTTCATTTCTTTCACCTCCCCTGACGGCAGTTCATAAGCACATCATTATCATTCTGTTTTACCGAAACCTCAGAAAATATACCTGCAGGCCTTGGTGCAAAGAAATTCCGTTATGTGCAAATCCTGCATACTGAACCATGAACAGATTTATAGTAATACAGTTGGCTATAGAATTTCAAGAGGCTATACAAGTTTTTCCGAGGATTACTCTAGGTTTTTCATGCTTTTTGACGCGAAATGCCCCTGAAAACGACAAAAAAGAGACACGCTGTGTTCGCGTGTCTCTTTCGCTTTACAAGATTATGGCAATCAGACCGCCTGAGCCTTCGTTGATAATTCTGCCAAGCGTTTCCTGAAGTTTATAGCGCGCATTGTCCGGCATCATCGCAATTTTGCCTTGGATGCCTTCCCTTACGATGGAATGGAGCGAGCGACCGAAGATGTCGGATTCCCAAATCTTGATCGGGTCGTTCTCGAAATCCTGCATCAAGTAGCGGACAAGTTCCTCGCTTTGTTTCTCGGTACCGATAATCGGTGCGAATTCGGACTCCACATCCACGCGGATCATATGGATGGACGGAGCAGTCGCCTTCAAGCGGACACCGAAACGGGAGCCTTGGCGGATGAGCTCAGGCTCATCAAGCGCCATCTCTGCCAATGTCGGCGCTGCAATACCGTAACCGGTCGTTTTGACCATTTCAAGCGCTTCTGCAAACCGGTCATATTCCCGCTTCGCATGGGAGAACTCCTGCATCAGCTGCAGCAGATGGTCTTTGCCGCGGATTTCGACGCCGACAACTTCCATCAGGATTTGGTCATACAATTCATCCGGCGCATACAAGTCGATTTCGGCGACCCCTTGCCCCATGTTCATGCCGCTTAGTCCGGCGCGGGCGATGAACTCGTATTCCATGAATTGCGAGACGACTCGGTCAACATCGCGCAGGCGGCGAATATCTTTGACCGTATCGCGAACCGAATTCTCGTAGTTGCTGCGCAGCCAGTGGTTGTCGTTCAGCACCATCACCCAGCTAGGAAGGTTCACATTCACTTCATGCACTGGGAACTCATAGAGTACTTCACGAAGCACTGACATGACTTCTTCTTCACCCATCGTCGCTACGCTGAGCGTAATGACCGGGATGTCATACTTAGCCTGAAGCTCGCTGCGAAGCGCCAGCGCTTCGTCGCTCTTCGGCCGTGTGGAGTTCACAATGAGGACGAACGGCTTACCGACCTCTTTGAGCTCATTTACAACGCGTTCTTCAGCCTCGATATACGAGCTGCGCGGAATTTCCGCAATTGTACCGTCTGTCGTCACGACGACACCGAGCGTGGAATGCTCTTGAATGACTTTGCGCGTTCCGATTTCGGCTGCTTCCTGGAATGGAATTGGCTCCTCGAACCACGGCGTAGTAATCATCCTCGGGCCATTCTCATCCTCATAGCCTTTCGCGCCTACTACCGCATAACCAACGCAATCAACGAGTCTGACGTTCACATCAAGCCCTTCGGCCACACGAAGCTGAACAGCTTGGTTAGGCACGAATTTAGGCTCAGTTGTCATAATCGTCTTGCCTGCTGCGCTTTGCGGCAGTTCATCGATAGCTCTCACCCGATCGGCATCGTTCGTGATGTTCGGCAGCACAACCGTCTCCATGAACCGCTTGATGAAGGTTGATTTGCCTGTGCGGACTGCACCAACGACGCCGAGGTAAATATCCCCGCCGGTTCGTTCGGCAATGTCCTTGAAAATGTCCACTTTCTCCACTGAATATCCCCTCCCAATCGTATTTCGCCTGTACATGGACGTACCGTTACTGCTGCTTTCCTCCTGCTGTTCGTCGTCAGGGTTCGCCGCTACCCGCCTGCCACAGTTGCAAACAAGCGACGCAACTCGTACATGATTTTGGACTAGTAATAGCTTATTGCGTCCATAGCCCGAATATGACGACTGCAACCATGAAATCTTTCGATTTCGATGAGCTTCTCCGCTCCCGGCCTTCCAAGATTGAGATATATGAGAGAAAGATCGAAGCTATGCCTGAACGACAAAAAAACTCCTGCCGCAGGACGGACAGGAGCTTAGGGCAAACAAGTCGATTGGGTTATTTGAGCACAGCCTTCGGCTCTCCATTTACTAAACGGTACACAGGAGATTTGACAGGTACAAAGTCTGAAGAATCTACAAGGAGTGCGCGTAAATCCGCGTGTTCATCCGGTTTATTGGCACTGCCTTGCTTGGAAAGAGCCTGCATAATATCTGAGCCATAGTCAATATAAACATTGCCTTTGGCGTCCATCATTGGGGTCAAAATGCCCCCCGTGAACATACTGTGAAGTACCGGCTCCTTCAGGTCCAGCGCATCAAAATCAATGGCTTTAAAGTCCGGATACAGCGCTGCGCCTTCAGGAAGTTTGCCGCCGTTTGAATCAGAGTATGCCTTAACAGCCGCTTGTACATCATTCATTTGTTGATAGAGAACAAGATTCATAAGCTTAATAGTAGGATCTTTATCCTCGTTAATGATGAGATAATAGTAGCTTCCGCCTTGCTCAAACGCAGTTTCCGGGATGCTTGAGACATAATTCATTCTCTTCAATTTGTCAAAATCCACTTTGAATTTCTCGTATACCGGCGTCGTTTCGTCGCTGTTCTGCATCGGAAGCAAGCCCGTGTCTTTTTGAAACTGGTCGATAACCGTTTGTACATTTAGAATTGCATCTTTTGGCGGCTTCTGATACTGGCCCATTTGGTCCTTGGGATACAGACAGCCAGACAGGAAAGCAGCCATAAGTGCAAGCACCATAGCTGCAGCCGCTTTTCTCAAGCCTTTCATGACACTAACTTCCCCCTACCATAATTCATCATCTTCCGCTTGGCGCATCATTTGTCTTCTGACTGCTGCGCGAAGCGGATCTTCCGGAACCTCGACTACGGCACGGCCAAACACTCTCGCTTGACAAGCGAGCCTTGTCCCCGAGCGGTCTAGACCTGCGAGCTTATAACGCTCATTGTCATTTAGCGGAGACAGTCCCGAGGAGCTGTTCGGCGCTGTTACTTTACACATGAGACATGCAGCTTTCCCGTCACACCGTGTTCGAATGGGCACACCGGCACGTCTGGCAGCATCCAGGACTGTTGTCCCGGCACGTACCGTTACACTGCGTCCGGAAGGGAGGAATGTAATTTGAACATTCATGGCGAATCCCTCGCTTCCTGCATTATGCATACATCTATTCGTTTAGCAGTTGCTGTACATACTGTTTCGTCTTTCCTGTAAGCCGGTTTCTGGAGGCGATCAATCTGACAGCCTCCATGTGTAAAGCAGGTTCTTGGCGTATTTGGGTAACAATGAGCCGGGTGCGGTCCTCCCGCTCTCGCAGAACATTAAACCAGAGCTCGTGCGCGAGCGGGACGATGCCCAGCTTATAGGCACCAATTGTAACAGGCGCTTGCAGTGGAGTGAGAACCTCTTCCACTTCAACTGCATAACGATCCTCTCCGGCAGATACGATAAACCCGCCGACTAGTTCGACCTGAATACCTTCGATCAGGTAATGGCTGAGCACCGATCGATAGATCGGACTCACACTTTCATGCTGTTCATCTACAGCGTAGGGAAGCAGCGCTTTATGAAGTACGGCCGCAGCCGCATCATCTGCGTATAGATCCAGGTCACGGGGCAGATCACTTAGCTCCAGCCCTCGCAGCAGCAGCCCTGCACTGCCGCCGATCAGCCATTTAGCTCCTGTTGGAGCGGCTTCCCTTGCAATGACTTCAAGTGCGCGGTAGAACGGCTCAGCAGTATGCATGTGCTCACGTCTTTCCATCAGAAGTAGGGCCGGTTCACAGCCTTAATTGTGCCCGCATTCTTCTTGATGATCGCCTGGCAGCCGAGGCGATAGCCTTCCTCCAGCTCACTTGGCTCAAGACGGTCCCATTCTGCATCGGTAACTTCCTCAAGAAACTCCGCACCTTCTTCAATTAGGCAGCGGCATCTTGCACAAGTCCCCCGCGAACACGAGAAAGCCCAGTCGATCTCATGCTTCATCGCCATATCGAGCAGCGACATCCCCTGCAAAGGATAGACTGTCGTGCTTTTAGAGCGTCCCTTCAATTCCAGCATCGTTCGTTACTCCTTTTCCACTCCATGTCCGAGTTCGTCTAGTAGTTGCGTGTTATGAAATGGAGATCAGGCCGAGGAAACCGCCGATAACCAGAAAGAAAAAGGCTGTCATGGATAACAGCAGCCGAAGCACGCCTTTAGTCTTGAATCTTGCCAGCGATATCAATACCGCCGCTATTGCCATTAATCCAATACCTACGAATGAAACCCACATCTTCATCATTGGATCCATTATGATCTCAAACCACCTTGTGCACCAATTATTCGTTCTATTATACCACTTGTCGTGTTTAAACAGCTACTATTGCCGCGATTAACCGAATTTGGTGCAAAAAGAAAAGGACTTCAGCGAAAGCTAAAACCGGCGTTGAGCTTGCAATGCCGGGCGCTTTTTGCTTAAGTCCTCACTGTTACTTCTTGAGCATCAGCTTCATCAGCATTTCCATGTTATTGATATTCATGCCGCTCTTCTTGACGGCTCCAACGATGTCATTAATCGTTTTTTCCGATACGGGCACCTTCGCCATGGCGGAGACGGATTGGATCAGCTTGCGCAGCTCTTCTTCGCTTTGCATCGTATCTGAAGTAACGCCGCTGGCCAGCTTCTTAACTGCATTCTCGGTAATCGGCTTGCCCGTCTTTTTATTGACAGCGCTCAGAACATCTTTAGAGATATCTTTCTTCCCGCTCAAAAGTTTCCCTCCTTCAAGTTTTTACATCGTAAAAACTCGCTTCGCGAGCAACCCCGAAGGCTGCTGCTAGCATCATATGAAGGAAGGACGGGATTGGTGTAGGCTAAAGAACTTCCATACTATACGCCCGGCAGGTCTTCTGTCTCGTGTGTGCGGCCTCTGCCCATCAGGGACTCAACGGCACTGCGCGGCGATTTGTTCTGGAACAATACAGCAAACAGTTGCTCCGTAATAGGCATTTCTACGCCGTACTCATGAGCCAGCTCACGTGCTGCACTCGTTGTACGCACACCTTCGACTACCATGCCCATGCGGCTTAGCACTTCGTCCAGCGACAAGCCTTCTGCCAGCATGGAGCCTGCACGCCAGTTACGGCTGTGCTTACTCGTACAAGTAACAACCAGATCGCCTACGCCTGCAAGTCCGGCAAACGTGATGGGATTCGCACCCATGGCTGTACCTAGCCGGCTAATTTCGGCCAAGCCGCGCGTAAGGAGCGCGGCCTTAGCATTATCGCCAAATCCCAGTCCATCTGTAAGTCCCGCTCCGAGCGCAATAATGTTCTTGATGGCACCGGCTACTTCCACGCCGATCACATCTTTATTGGTGTATACACGGAAGTAAGGCGTAATGAACGCATCCTGCGCTTTCTCAGCCGCTTCAATGTTTGCGGATGCAACGACGACGGTTGTCGGCAATTTACGGACAACCTCTTCGGCATGGCTTGGGCCAGACAATACGACCAGCCGATTCGCCGTGATCGGCAATTCTTCCAGAAGCACGGTGGTCATCCGTTTGTAAGTGACCGATTCAAAGCCCTTCGTCGCATGAATACAGATGGCATCTTCGGCAATATAAGGCGCAGCCAGCTTCGCGACATCGCGCATCGCAGAGGACGGCGCAACGAACAATACAATTTCCGCACCTGTAACAGCCGTCTTGATATCGGTAGTAGCCGTAATATGATGCGGCAGTACAGCATCCTTCAAGAACCGACTATTGGTATGTAGCGTGTTGATTTCATCGACTTGCGACTCGCTGCGAGCCCACAAGGCAACCTCGTAGTTATTATCAGCTAAGACTGCCGCAAGTGCAGTACCCCAGCTGCCGCCTACGAGCACCGCCGCTTTACGTTTCGTCATGTACTCGCCTCCTTACCCTTTTCTGGCTCCAAGCTTATTCTCTTTCCCCTGCAGCAGCTTCACAATGTTCGTACGGTGGCGAACGAACGCCAGCACGCAGATGATCAGACTCGCCCATACATAGGAGAAGGGCTTATCGCCGATATTCCATACGAAGATGGGCATCAGCACAGCAAAAAGAAGCGATCCAAGTGAAACGAAGCGTGTTATTGCGATCGAAATGATCGCCACCGCTCCTGCAATCAACGCAGGGATAATCGCGAGCGTTGCCATTACGCCGACAGTCGTCGCAATGCCTTTGCCGCCTTTAAATCCAAACCATACCGGCCAGTTATGTCCGGCAATCGCCGCTAAACCGCATAGAACCGGTCCCCAGTCACCGCCGGCCATATAGATGCCAAGCAGTACCGCAACGACACCTTTGGCGATATCAAGCAGAAATACGGTGATGCCCGGGCCTTTGCCGAGCACCCGCAGCGTATTTGTTGCACCGGCATTACCGCTGCCGAAATTGCGGATATCAATGCCTTTTACCCATTTGGCAATCAAAATACTAAAGGAAAGCGAACCTAGCAAATAACTGATGAGTACCGCAAGTATGGTGAACACGATAATTTCGCCTCTTTCTTCAGATAAGGAAACTGGTGCCCCGATAAACAGAGACACCAGAATCGAGCAGCAGCCATATTTTTAATCTTCGTCGGATTTCTTTCTGGTGAAAATGCGTACGGGCGTACCTTCAAACTGGAAGGCTGCCCTGATTTTGTTCTCAAGGTAACGCTCATACGAGAAGTGCATCATGTCCGGATCATTCGCAAACAGTACGATGGTTGGCGGTTTAACCGCAACCTGCGTTACATAGTTAATGCGAAGGCGTCTGCCCTTGTCAGTTGGCGGCGGATTAATCGCGATCGCATCAGACACCACATCGTTAAGCAGATGAGTTTGAATCCGAAGCGCATGCTGCTCGGAAACGTGACAGACAACCGGCAGCAGCTTATGCAGCCGTTGCTTGGTAAGTGCGGACAAGAAGATGACCGGCGCATACGTCATAAATAGGAAGTGATCGCGGATATCTTTCTCGAAATGCTGCATGGTCTTGTCGTCTTTCTCGACAGCATCCCACTTGTTCACGACAAAGATCGAAGCTTTACCCGCTTCATGCGCGTAGCCTGCGATATGTTTATCCTGTTCAATGATCCCTTCCTCACCATTGATCAGCACAAGTACAACATCTGCGCGTTCAATCGCTTTAAGTGCGCGCATCACGCTGTATTTCTCCGTCGACTCGTATACTTTGCCGCGCTTACGCATACCCGCTGTATCGATCAGCACGTACTTCTGCCCATCGCGTTCAAACGGCGTATCGATGGCGTCGCGCGTCGTACCAGCAACATTGCTTACAATAACGCGTTCTTCACCAAGCAGTGCATTAACCAGCGAAGACTTGCCCACATTCGGCCGTCCAATTAACGCAACCCGAATAACGTCATCATCATAATGCTCTTCCACAATTTCAGGAAGCTTCTCGACCGCTGCATCCAGCAGATCGCCGATTCCCATTCCGTGCGAGCCCGAGATCGCAATCGGATCTCCGAAGCCAAGGTTATAAAATTCGTAAATATCATCGCGCCGATTTAAATTATCGACTTTATTAACCGCAACCACAATGGGTTTGCGCGAACGAAGCAGCATTTGTGCAACCTCGTCGTCGGCATGGGTCAGCCCGGTTTTGGCATCTACCATGAAAATGATGACGTCAGCTTCTTCAACAGCCAGTTCCGCTTGCATGCGGACAGACTTCATGATTTCATCTTCACCGTCAATTTCGATACCGCCAGTATCAACGATACTGAAAGCACGACCATTCCATTCTCCCGTGCCGTACAAACGGTCACGAGTTACACCAGGCTTGTCTTCTACAATGGCTAACCGATCGCCAATAACGCGGTTAAATATCGTAGACTTCCCCACATTAGGCCGACCTACTATGGCAATAATGGGTTTAGACACATCTTTCACTCCTCAATAATGAACCGGCTGATCGCCGACTAAATTGGTAACACTGGGCTTGCATAACAAGTAATAGAGGGGCATACTCAAATACTCACGCCTACCATCATAGCAAAAAACAACGGGATTGGCTAACATTTCATTCTCGGTGATGATCTACCAATATGAAACAACCGTTCTTCAAATCGTGCACACTCGCATCCAATATCTTTTCGAGTAGAAAAGCGGTCGATTCTCGTTTGGCAATATCGGGTTCCACGAAGATCGGCGCCCCTCCTCCTACCTGCTCATGCTGCATCGTCACGATTGCCACAATTTTAGCCATGCTGTTCTCCCTTCTCCTTGTTTACGCTCGCTTCTGTCGGCATACGTACGGCTGATTCCAGAATCGGCACCTTCTCCACGATAATCTTCGCCTTTGTCGCGTCTTTCTCCTGAGGAATCAGAAATATCGCCAGTCTGCCGTCTTTCATATCGAGCTTCGCCATAGGAACGAGCGCCGGTTCGCCGTCATCGCGATACACGCCCAGAATGGTGGATAAATCAAACAAGATGGCTTGCCGTTGTCCTAAATTGCTCAATGTCGCTTTCCCATTCGGATTGAACGGTGTCAATATAATGCCAAGTCCGCGTTCGGCAATCAGCTGCTGATTCGAAGTGAGACCCACATTCATGATGTAGATATCCCCAACAAACAAATCGGGGCCGTCTACTTTGACATCTGCAATTTCCGCTTTGGCGATATGGGATACAGCTTTGCCCGACTTCAAGGCATAAACAAGCCCCAATGTCAGAATCCCCATCCCTAACCCAAACGGCAGCCCCAATGCCAATGAAGCAAGACTGGTCAATAAAGCTGATAAAATCACGAGGTAGTTGCGGCCCTCAAATACCATCGCAATGCCTTCGATATAAGTAGTACCGCGAGGAACAAGCTCCATGCTGTCGATTTTGTCCAATGTCTCCCGTTCCATCTTACGAACATCGCGAAATTGCTGCGCAGCCAGAGTCAGAAATGTAATGGCGGTGAAATCCTTCTTATAAAGCGCCGGAACGGCAACTGCGCCTAGCGCTGCTGCTATGACGCCAAGCGAAATGTGAATGATTCTGCCGTGCGGGTAGGTCGGGTATTGCCGATAATCCGTCCGCAGCATTAATAATCTTGCCGTTACGCCAAACACGACACCGAGCATAATGCCATACAGCACATGATGCGGCTGTCCTGCTTTCAGCTGTGTCCATAGTTGCTCCCACATGAACTATACATTCCCCCCGCTCTCGCCTGATCGACCTTCTACTAAACGGACAGCTTTCTGTTTCAACCAATTCTTCACGTTACCGGTTACTCGTGCCGCAGTAAGTGCAATGACTATGCCATCCCACCATGCCGGTGAGCCAATCGTCAGCAATTTGGATACGACTAATGGACTGATTAGCAGATCAAGCTGGGAGATGACGGCTGCAAACACGACAATCACAAATTGACTGCGGAACCGATCTGCCAGCAAACCTGCGAATAAACCCGCAAGCAGCGGTCCATCCCATGCCGGATTCAAGGCGATAAACACAGGATCCATACCATAAATGTACCGCACCCACATCCACATAAATCCGGTTAGCAGCGCCGAGAAGAAGACGAACAGCATGCTTCCAAAATGTCCGATCCTTACCAATAAAACAACCGCCACAGCTATCGCGAGAGCTGCACTGCCGGTAATGACCATGCTCTCCCCAATCGTGAGTTCAGCGACATGAAGCAATAAGGCTCCCATAATAAATAAACCAAGCACCCGGAATGGCATCCCTTCCGCAACTTGCTCTTTCCAGCCTGTCGCGTAGAGAATGAATGCCATCGACAACAGCCAGAACGCAATAAACCCATCATTCACAGTGCTTCACCTCTTTATGGCCTATATTATGCGCTTAGGAGAGTGAACCTAATCCAGCCGGACCTGTTTTAGGCAAACGAAAAAAGCCTGTTACCAAGCACGAATGTGCAAAGTAACAGGCTCTTATTTCATCGTAGTTACGATTATTTCAATTTGCTCAGCTTGTCGCCGAAACGTTCAGCAAGCGTGAAGCTCATGCTTTCGTTGCTTAGGCTGACGTTTGGATTGTTAAGCTCGACTTTAGGCGCGCGAGGTGCACGCTCTCCACGGTCGCTGCGCTCTCTCTTCTGATCAGGCGCTTGCTCAGGAGCTTCTTCTGTTTCTTTGATGCTGAGGGAAACGCGTTTCTCAGCTGGGTTGAAGTCAAGAATTTTCGCTTTCACTTCTTGGCCTTCTTTCACAACTTCGTTCGGAGTTGCTACGTGACGGTGTGCAAGCTGCGAAATGTGTACAAGTCCTTCAACGCCCGGTGCGATTTCAACGAATACACCGAAGCTCACGATACGGCGAACCGTGCCTGTCACGATGTCACCTACGTTGAATTGACCGTTAGTCGATTCCCATGGACCTGGTTGAGCAGCTTTGATGCTCAGGCTGATTTTGCCGGCAGCAGGATCCACTTTAAGTACTTTAACACGAACGGATTGACCTTCAGTAACAACATCCTTCGGATGAGCTACATGCTGCCAGGAAAGCTCGGATACGTGAACCAAGCCATCGATGCCGCCGATATCAACGAATGCGCCGAACGGAGTCAAACGTTGAACGGTACCATCAAGCTCTTGACCAACTTGCAGGTTGCCGATAACAGCTTGTTTGTTTTGCTCAAACTCAGCGTCCAGCACTTCTTTCGCGGAAAGAATGACTTTGTTGTTCTCGCGGTCGATTTCTTTCACTTTAACGCGAAGCGTACGTCCTTTGTAGTCGCTGAAATCTTCAACGAAATGACGCTCAACCATGGAAGCAGGGATGAAACCGCGAACGCCAACGTCAGCAACTAGGCCGCCTTTAACGACGTCTGCAACCGTAACTTCAAATACTTCGCCGGCATCGAAGCGAGCTTGAAGACCGTCCCATGCTTTCTCACCGTCAACCACTTTTTTGGAGAGAACGAGTTTTTCTTTCTCATCGTCAATGCTGACGACTTTCAGTTGTACTTCTTGGCCGACTTGAACTGCGTTTTGCGCACTCTCAAGCTGAACCGATGATAGCTCACGAAGGGGAATAACGCCGTCATATTTATATCCAAGGCTTACGAACACTTGGTTATCTTCAATTTTGACGATCGTACCATTCACAGTGTCCCCTTTTTTCAAGGACACGAAATTGTCCATCGCATCTTGACTAACTTCCGCTGCTGCGGTTTCTTGTACTTTTGTTTCTTCTGACATTTAAAATTACCTCCTCAGATCATACCCCAACTTTATTTAAACGTGCAGCCTCAGAATGAAACACACTCTCGCAGGCCCACCGTCTAAAACATATAAAAAAACAAAAATAATTACCCTTGCTTCGCCATCAAACGAATATTCGCCATAATGGTTTCGGTTACTTGTTCGAGCACATCGGAAGATGAATCCTGAATAAAGGCCGTCATATCAATGGGCTTGCCATACTTGATGCGCATCTTACGGAATAATTGGTACTTCCCGATAATGGCGACCGGAATGACTACGGCTCCGCTTCGAAGCGCAATCATCGCAGCACCTTTCTTGCCTGCGCTGTTATCGCCTGCATTACGAGTGCCCTCCGGGAAAATCCCCATCACATTGCCTTCTTTCAGCAAGTTGATGGCATTGCGAATAGCATCCTTGCTGACTCCTCCCCGTTTCACCGGGAATGCGCCAAGCGTCCGAATAAACGGCCCAAGCAAAGGTACCTCGAACAATTCCGCCTTAGCCATGTAATGTACTTTGCGGTTCACCTTCGTGCCTACCGTTGTAGGATCAAGCAAGCTGATATGATTGCAGCAAAGCACGACAGGCCCCGTGGCCGGAATGTTCTCTAATCCGGTTGCTTCGAACCGGAATAGTACGGCGTAGATGATTCGCAGCAGGCTTCGGCAAATGTTATATACCATAGTTTACTTCGCCTCCGCCGTTTTGGTTCGGCATAAGTCTAGAATATGTGCGACGACTTGGTCAATCGTCATTTCTGTGCTGTCGAGAACTTCTGCATCCTTCGCACGAATCAGCGGAGAAAATTCTCTGCTCTCGTCGCTTCGGTCGCGATTCGCAATTTCTTGCTCCAATTGCTCAAGCGGCACAAGCTCACTTTCAGATAGCTCCTGGTATCGGCGCAACGCGCGAACTTGAACGCTTGCGACTAGAAATACCTTAACTTCGGCCCCGGGCAGTACATGCGTACCGATATCGCGGCCATCCATAACGACGCCTTTCGCTGCTGCCAGTTCCCGCTGCATCTCAACAAGACGCAACCGAACGGCTTCATGCGAAGCGATCTCCGAAACCTTAAGCGTTACTTCTCTTGAACGTATGTCGGTTGTGATGTTCTCACCGCCGAGCCGCACAATCTGACCTTCGGTTCCCGGTTCCAATGTAATGTCCACTGTCTTCACGAGTTCCGCAAGCCTGTCCGCGTCACTTGGCAAAACTCCCGCACGATTCGCAGCTAGTGCGACCGCTCGATACATCGCTCCTGTATCAATGTATATGTACCCTAACTGTTCAGCGACTCTTCGAGCGACGGTGCTTTTGCCAGCTCCCGCAGGGCCGTCGATTGCTACGTTAATGCGGCCGCCGTTGTTTCCCCCATCCATGTCCAAGCGGTGTAAACCCTCCTTGAAAGTCGTAAGCGGCTGCTATGTTGCTCTTATCGCCATTAAAAAAGCAGGCTCTGCCTGCGATAGTGAGAATTATACCACAGCAGCCCATGAAGTGCAAAGAACGAAAGGCCTACTAGAAGGGAGTTCCTTCAAGCCGATCTACGCCCGTTACCCATAGCCTGACCGCCGGAATTTGCAGTGCGAGCTGGCTTAATATGACTGCAACAAGCAGCAGCAGAAAGATAATTATGAGCACGCGTGTAACCTCGTCCGAGATGGACAGATAGTGTCCCTGTGATTTCTTAGCCATGGATAACCCCCTTGTTCCGGCTTTGCTCGGATAAGGGTAGTTTTTCCACGTTGTCATTCCTTATGCATCAAGCCATGGAACAAACTAGGTTAAATGTATAATTATCTTTTACGGAAATCCAGCTGGCGCTCAAAGCAATAGCGAATAATTCGCTGGCGTTCGCTGTCGAGAATACTCGAAAATTTCGCCATCACTTGATTCCGACCTGACTCCAGTGACTTCACGCGAACAACCTCTGCTTTGAAATGGGAATGATCCACCGAGCCGTTCCGATACGGAAGCAGCAGCCAGCATTCCAAGTTCGTGCCCTGCTTCATCGGCCATTTGCCATCGATGAGGAACGAGATCCCGCCGCCGCCCACATCATCTGTCATCCCGATAAATCGAATATTGGCAGCCAATTGAATGGCAATCTCCAGCTCCGCGGCAACGCGCAGAAAATTACGGCGCTGTACTTTCGTTATCGATTCCGGTTCAGGCTTGCGGATTCGGATTAATTTCACGCCGTCTTCTTTAAAACCCAGTACATGGGTATTAAAATAGTTCTTCACACCGTCTTCGGAAACAAAATGCGCGGAAAGCTCGTCCCCAAGAAACAGCCTTTTATATTTTCCCGTGCCTTCAAGAAGCGGAATATCAATAAGCAACTCATCGTTATCACTGTCCGCAATTCTGGATTTATACTCGATTGCGGCCTCTTCTTCATCGGACGAAGCTACATGCAAATATAGAAACTGATTCACTTTTGGCAGCATACTAGCTTCCCCCTCCCCTAATAGTTCAATTATACCACAGCATGTCGAAATTTGGGGAGAGGTGGGAGAACACGAAAAGACGTGCATAACATGCACGCCTTCGCTCTTTTATTCGGGTAGCTGCTCGATAGATTCCTCAATGCCGCTGTCTGCATTCACATAAATTTTATAAACGCCGCCATTGATTTTGCCGACGAACTCGTAGCAGAGCACTTCATCGCCCATGTCATTATCGATGAGCGCCATCTGTTCCCTTTGCACCTTGAAGTCCGGGTTGAGTGATGCTCTGGCATCCGCGCTCATCAGCTTCGGCTTGGGGATATTCCGTTTGTGATGCTCATACACAAAGTCTGACGCTTGCAAAGCGACCGCATCTCCGTTATCAAGCGCGATCTTGACTGTCAGCTTATCGGGATAAATCAGAACCCCGTTCTGATTGGCTACAAAAGTAAATACGGCCATCGAGTCATCACGGTCATACGTAATAGCTTTCATCTTCGGATAGCCATGGCGGGACAAGAATTCATCTGCCTTCTTCCTCGCGTCGCTCACGCTAACGATTGGCTTCCCGATATCGCGCGGATTCTCGAACCAGATCAATTGAGCGCCTTTCTGCGAGTAATCCAGCTCAATCGGGTTGTCTCCTTTATTCCCTTTATAGGTAGCGGAATACGACATATACTCCGTACCTTTCCCGTTCTCAACCACCTTGATATCATTGGGGTTGTCCAGTTTCAGGAACTTCGCCGCCAGCTTCTTCACGTCTTCCGGCGTTGCCATTTTCCCGCCTAACATCTTAATCGAACGCTTCGTATACATGCTTGCTACTGAAGGCCCCCAGTTGATTTCCGGGTATTCGCCGACCTTCTTATCCACGGTTTTGAAGCCGTCAATTATCGTATTATCCTGTGTCGACTTCTCCGTAGCAATCGCAACCTCGACATCCATCCAGCGCAAATTGTTCGCGATGACTTTATCCTGTACGCCGTAGAGAGATTTGGAAATATATTCCGAATCGGAATATAACGTTTTTAACGTTTTATATTCATCCGGGCTAAGCGGCTGCTTTGTTAGATCACGAACGGAGGTTTTGTACGAGAAATTCGCAATTTTCGACAAAAACTCTTCTGTCTTGTTGAAAGGGAGAAGCGTAAGCGGGAGTTGATTAATTTCATTCTGCGCTTCGCTGGTCAAGCGCCATACGTTGACGAGACCTTTGCGGTGAAAGCCTTGCGAGGCGCTGTTCACGGCAAGTGTGTTTCCGAGCTCACGATGGAGCTGCTCGACATGATAGGTCAGATCATGGAACGCACGTTGATACTGATTCTCTGCTTTAATCAGGATCGAGTTTTTCTCTTGATGCTCTTGATAGCCCCAATAGATAGAGCCGATAAAAAACAGCGTCATCACCGGAAACAGCACAGCGCTTAAACGACGGTACATATAGCAAAAGCTCCTTTCGTATGCAAAACCTGGTGTTAGTTTGGTTTGCGGAAAGGAGCTTTATGCATGTTATTGGTATGATTTTGCTTACATGGCTGTTCTTACAATGCCAGCTCTTCGACGTCGAAGTCGTTGAGATTGTTGCATAGGCACTGTTTGAACCCGGTATCGATCTTGTCTTTCTCCCTGCGTCCGCGCAGGACGAATTTCTCGCCGCACAAGTTGCAGCGGATGGTTACCTTTACACGAGCCGAAATCATCGTATCCTCCTGTGAGTAAGATGCAGCTTTTTTCCTATTATAGACGGAAATGCTAAAGCTTAATCTCTTCCTCATGACCAAGCATACGAAACGGCGATCTGGCATTGGCGCGATTCATCTTCCGGACGCCTTTAATCCACAGGTAACCCATCAACGGGACGATAAACCATACCCAATACGTGCTGCCGGAGCCCATGATATAGTCATATACACCATGCTCCACCAGCGGTACAGCAGCAGCAAGCATGAGGTAATTGCGTTTCTTATTCGCTTCGGAGGCGAATTTAGCTTTCCCCACGTAATAGCCCATCGTTACGCCAAACAAGGCATGGCCGGAAACCGGCAGCAAAGCGCGAATAAGCAAGGAACCAACCGACGCAGGCTGGAAAACAGCGTAGAGCACATTCTCCACCGTCGCAAAGCCAAGTGAAATCGCCACTGCGTAGACAATCCCGTCATAGGGCTCGTCGAATTCGGTATGGTTGAAAATGATATGATACAGCACAAACCATTTCAGCAGTTCTTCAACGCCTGCAGATACCGTGAACGAGAACAGGATCGGACCGTCTCCAAGCCACAGCAGTAAGCCGCGTTGGATCACCATAATCGGCAGTACGATTAAGACACCGAGCAAGAACACACGGACGACCATGTGAATCGGCTCTGCATCATATCGATCCTTTAGATAAAAGTAAGTCAGCAGCGAGATGCCCGGAGCAACCGCCGCTGTCAGTATGGAAAAGAGCAGCATCGTTGAAGTCACCTTCCGAGAGACGGGCTTTCCCTGCGGGATGCAGGCAAAGCCCGCTTGATCGGCATTCGGCTACACCCACCCCCTAAGGCGGACGGCCTCTGCCATTTTGCGGACGCCCACCATATAAGCGGCGAGCCTCATATCCACTTTCTTAAGCTTATGCAGTTCATAGACACTATTAAAGCCGCGGATCATCATATCGCGCAGCTTGGAATCGACTTCGGCTTCAGACCAGTAATAGCCCTGATTGTTCTGTACCCATTCAAAGTAAGAAACGATAACGCCGCCGGCACTGGCCAGGACATCAGGCACGAGCAGAATGCCTCGATCGGTTATCATCTGCGTCGCTTCCAGCGTCGTTGGACCGTTTGCGGCCTCTACAATGATTTTAGCACGAATTTGGTTCGCGTTGCTTGCCGTTATTTGGTTCTCTATTGCGGCAGGCACAAGAACATCGCAATCGATCGCCAGCAGTTCCTCGTTGCTGATCGTGTCTTTGAACAAATTCGTTACGGTACCGAACGAATCGCGGCGGTCCATCAAATCTTCAATGTCGAGCCCTTGATCATTATACAACGCAGCGTTGACATCGGAAATACCCACAACCTTCGCGCCGGCTTCAAACATGAATTTCGCCAGATAGCTGCCTGCATTGCCGAAGCCTTGAATGACGACGCGCGCTCCCTTAAGCGGAATGCCTTTCTTCGCCATCGCTTCGTCAATCATAATCGCTACCCCTCGGGCTGTGGCACTCTCACGGCCAAGCGATCCACCCAGCACTAGCGGCTTCCCGGTTATAAAACCAGGCGAATCAAATTCACGGATTCGGCTGTATTCATCCATCATCCAAGCCATAATTTGCGAATTGGTCATCACATCCGGCGCCGGAATATCTTTGGTCGGCCCGACGATTTGACTAATCGCCCGAACATAACCGCGGCTTAGACGCTCCAGCTCACGGAATGACATTTTTCTCGGATCGCAAATAATACCGCCTTTGCCTCCGCCATAAGGCAAGTCGGCTATCCCGCATTTAATACTCATCCAAATGGATAACGCCTTCACTTCGATTTCGTCTACATCCGGATGAAACCGGACTCCACCCTTTGTCGGCCCTACAGCATCGTTATGCTGCGCTCTATATCCCACGAATACACGTGTCTTGCCATCATCCATTCGAACCGGTATGCGAACGGTCAGAAGCCTCATCGGCTCCTTCAATAAGGCAATCATATCTTCACCGTAGCCAAGCTTCTTGAGTGCTTCTTCAATCACGGTTTGTGTCGATGTCAGTACGTTGCTGCTCTCCATTCCATTCAAAGGAATGTTCACCACCTTTTCCTTTGTAATATGAGCGGTTACCGAATCGGCTATGCGGTAAACTTACATTCGCGCACAGGCAGAAACAAACAAAAAGCACCAGACCTACGGAATTTGCCGTAAGCTGATGCTTCTCAATAATTGAACGCGTTAGAAATGAGTGCAAATTTCCATGACGGCTTTGGCTGGAACAATTACTTTACCGTACTCTTCGAGAATAGCGGTCGTAATGGAAGTCGCCTCTCCGTACTCTGCCAGCAGCGCAATAATTGCGTGGTAGCGTGGAAGCTCAATGCCGACTGGCTCGAAGGCCAGCATATATTTGCCGTTGTAGGCATAAAGACGTCCATCCTCAATCAGTTCAGCGCTCTTAAGCTGCTTACAAACTGAAATGACATCCTCGATGTCTCGGAACGCGTATAGCACAATGTCACTTTGCTCGAGCGTAACTTCCATCTCGTAAACGTCTTCCTCGTTGTCTTCTTCCTGAATATGATCCTCGGACTTCCCGTTCACTTTGCCTCGTGTAACGATGACGACCATACCTTGGGCTGGAAGTGCAAACACTTCGACGGCGAGCGGTCCGCTGGCGTCAAAGCCGAGCTCGCTGTAAGCTTGGTCCATCATTTCACTGAACAGCTCGTGCACCTTTGGAATTTCGCGCCACATGTCTTCCTTCTGGATCCCCCGTTCCAGCAAGTCGTCGAACGTCAGGAATATTCGTATTTTGTCTTGATTGAGCCGTTCGATTTTCATGATAGGATCCTCCTTCTCGAGTAGTATCTGCTTCGTATTCTCGGAGCAAAAACCGTCTTCGAAAGCACATTGAACGCGGATAGTATCTGTTATACATAGCGTATGAAGCAGCAGTTATTTGGGTGATTAAAATGTGTTTATGTTGCTATGTTAGCATGTCTGTGGGTGGAATGCACTACAGACGCAAAAAAAAAGAATCGTTCCGCCGCCAATTGTTTATACGCAATTGAACGGCAAAACGATTCTTTTTGTCCCTATAGAATTTATAACAATATGTCTATAAATTTCTATACGGTTTAAGCGAAGAAACGATCGATGCCTACCATGAAGGGTGACAACCGTTTCTTCCATAGGTCCTCTTAGTGAGGTTTCGCTTCTGCTTTTATTTGATCGACCTGCTCCTTCACGCTGGGATCACTATTGAGCAGCAGCTCAATTTGTCCCCAAGCGTTGCCGGACTCTTTTGCGGAAGCGTTTGAATGCTTTGGGGCTGCATGCTGCACCATGTCTCCGCCAAATTTCCGACTAATGACCGCTCCCATCGCCCTCTTCGTCATCCCGTTGACAGCTGTGCCAGCTGCGCTGCTCGCCCAGGCAAACATGCCGGGCCTCTTCTTCGCTATATAAGCCGCCGCTGCCATACCGGCAAGACCTCCAATCAGAAAACCGGACAATTTCATTGGCAATCCTCCTATGCTGAATGCTGCTTACGACTCGCGTTTAGTTTGCCTCGGCAAGCGAAGGTCATCCCTGCACAAATTAAGGAAGTAGTAAAGTTCGGTTCAATTTCGAAATATGATACAATAAGTGCATTGTTTTTTGACGAAACCAACTCGAAGGCCACAGGAGGACGACAGCATGCCGATTCGTAAACCTCACCTCATCTCCATCGTCATTATGATGGCCCTGCTGGTTACATCCGGATGCAGCGGCAACGGAAACCAGCCTAACAGCACAGATTCGAACACAACGGGCAATGCAGCCAACAGTGGACCTGCAGTGACTGAGCCTGCACCGGACCCTGCAAACAACTCCACAGCTCCAGCAGCAGGCGATGGAAATGCGGGCAGCGGCCAAACCGATCAGGGAACGAACAATCAGCCTGCGGACAATGCTACAAATTCGCCCACTCCTTCGGAGAATACAACTGCGCCTGAACCTGATTCCACTGCCACAACGGATCCGCAGCAGCCGGTTAAGAAGCTTTATAAAATGAATAAGGTGTACAGCTTCGTCCCGATTGATAAAGCGACTACGAGCAATAAGATGGTGCTGCTGACTTTCGATGACGGCCCGAAGGAAGATAAAACGGTCAGCTCCCTGCTCGACACGCTCGATAAGCATAAAGCGAAAGCGATCTTCTTCGTGAACGGATATCGGGTGAAGAAACACCCGGAATTGCTCAAAAAAATAGCCGATCGCGGGCAAACGATCGGCAATCATTCTTGGGATCATATCGATTTGAAGAAAGAAACGCAAGCATCGGTGAAGAAGCAGATCGAGGATGTTCAACAAATCGTGAAGGAAGTCGTCGGCACCGAGCCGCAGTTCTTCCGTCCGCCATTCGGCAACGGCAATGATTATGTAAAAGGGCTTGTCCGCGATCACGGCATGCTCTATATGACCTGGTCTGACGGCTCACTCGACTGGGATAGCAGCACGAAGGATAAGCCGGACAAAGTCATTGCCAATGTGCTCGAGCAGCTTCATCCGGGCGTGAATATCCTCATGCATGAGCTGCCTTGGACGACAGAAGCACTCGATACCTTGCTTACTAAGCTCGAAAGCAAAGGCTATGGCTTCATTGATCCTGCGACGATTGATTTGGGGCTGGAGGAACAGCCGCAGACCGCAAAGTAATGCGGTGATATTGAGCCGGTGCCATCAACCGAATTGGCAACCGAGAAGTACCATAGCCACAACTGACGAACAACCGGGGTCCCCTGCTGGCTCCGGTTGTTTGTTGCGCAGAGAAGTCGAACCAACCGCGCCAGTAATTGGAGTCTTCAGATCCGCGTAAAACAGGGCCAATAAACGGCAGCGCAATCTGGCCGCCGTGCGTATGGCCGGAGAGAACCAAATCTACTTCCTGCTTCTGCTGCGCATTCATACGGTCAAGTAGTATGGGATCATGCGCCAGTACGATCGTAAACAGGTGGTTACTTCCTGCAGCCACTTCCGGCTCGCTTAAGGCCAAATCCAGACGGTCTCGCTCCAAGCGTGGGTCATCCACGCCTGCCAGCCGAATGCCGCTGCCGTCTCGCTGTTCTAACACAACCGCTTCATTGATGAGCAGGCGTACCCGTTCTTCCGTCAGCATCACCTCAAGCGGTCTCATATCTTCATCATAATCATGATTGCCGTACACCATATAAATTGGCGCAATACGCGCCAGCTGCTTGATGTTGCTTCGAGACCTGGCAAGCGGCACTCTCCGCTCCCTCAGATCACCGCCAATCAACACCAAATCAGCTCCACCGCCGGCGATTATCCCTTCAATCACTTCATCCGAGATACGTCTTCTATGAATATCTGTTATTAGCAGCAAGGTTGTCCTGTCGAAAGACTGGGGCAGTCGTTCTAATGTAACGGACTGCTGATCTAATGTATATTGATACGATGTCCTTACTAATGCAGCCACAAACAGTACCAAGACCGCCGCCGCCGCCGCCGAAATCCAAATCGTCATGGAAACGAAGCACCACCCTCTCCTCGGATTAGTCGTCCAATCGGCTATTCAAATTGTTTTCCCCAAAGAAGTAGTCCTACCAATAAGAGAACGAATAGAAAAATTATGATTTTGTAAAACCAGCCTGCCATCTGCTGCTTATTAGAAGGATGTGTTTGCCTTCTGGACGGCAACGGTACTTCTCTGCCTGCGGCTACCTCGGAAGCAGCCAGTTCCGCCTGTTTCTTTGCCGAAACACTTGCGGTCGGTTTCCTGCTGCCAAATTTCTGAACTCTGCTCATTCTTCCCTCCGGAAACGGATTACGAAGCCCATAATCATATCAATCAGAAAGTGTGCCAATATCGGCGCCCATAACGTGCCGGTTTGGATATAAATCCAGCCTAACGCATAGCTGATGGCAAATACAAGCCCTGTCGGGATCCAATGCTTCAAATAACGAACGTGAATGGTTGCAAAAATTATGCTTGTCCAATACGGGCCGAATTGATGCTGAATAGCGCCGCGGAATAACGTTTCCTCACAAATGGATACGATTAACGACAACACCACCACATGCCAAATTGCACGATTCTTAAAAATCCGATCATTCACACCGCCGTCATCATTCACTTCATCCGGAACAAATCTGGCCGAAAGGAAATCAATTGCGATGACCGCAGCAGCCAGTCCGGCGCCAAAATACAGAAAATGAAGCCCTTTGGGCAAAACAAATAATAATAATGGATTACGATGCTGAAATAATAACCATATGAAACCGATAACTAAAGTAATCGCTTGTGTGGCATACAAATTTATAAGAAGCATCCGGTCATCAATCTGATCGATGCTGACCGGTTTTATCTTCAATTTGCGAATGTCGAATTTTTTCATATCCAACTCCCTGCTATGCTATGAAAGGTGCATATTTCCTTTTCAAAGGTTTTCCCCTATACTAATAGGACGATCAAATCAAGTTCCGGAATTCGACAAACATTTTAAATTTAAGCCTTGTATTTGCTAGCATTATGGCGAAATATCGGATGAAGGAGATTAACATGGAGAAACGACTGACTCGTACTGAAATGCTCTTTAGCTTAGGCTTCCTATTCATGCTCGTTTTCGCCGTGGCAGCCTTTTTCTATGGCGTAAAGATAGGCTCTGACAAGACCGAAGCGAAACTAATCGAGAACGCCAAACATCTCAGCAGCAGCAAGAACGCAAGCGCGGGCGCCTATCAACAGCAGGACCTGGTATCATTCTATCATACTGTATTTTTGCCTTATCGTGAATTTCAATCGAACTGGTTTGAAACCATTCATAAACTGTCCTCTCAGCAGCTAACGGACATCAGCTCCGCTATGAAAGAATTATCGAACATCGCGGAGCAGAAATACGACGAGGCTGAACATGCATCCGTGCCGAAGAGTTCGCCGCTTCTCGAAACCGCCCAGCTCCAGCTGCTCAAGAGCTTGCGTATGTTCAGCGAAGCCGCGCAGCGCGGTGCCGGATCAGCCAAAGACATGACAAATGCCGATCTAATGAAAGCCTTAATGAAAGACGCTTACTATACACAAGGTGTACAGTTCGCAATGGCAGGACAGCAAAGTTACTATAATGCGATGCTGAAATGGAGTGCATCGGTCAATCCGAACATTCCGGATCATTATGATATCGCATCCGTGCTAAGCATCCAGCAATGGAAGCCGCTGCCTTTGACTATTAAGAATAAGCTGATGGCGGATATGTTGAACGCCCGCAAAACATTAGCTCCATTCTACCCGCAGGATCTGGCGTCCCGCGTCGATCAATTTATCGTTTCGGGTCAAGCCAGCAGCATGAAGATGAAGACAGTCGATTCCATCGTCGACCTGCTTATCAGTACAGAGGCTGTGAGATCAGGCGATTTCAGCGATAGTAAAGCTCAGCTGTATGCCAAGGAACTGCTTCCGCAGCTGCCCTTCTTCTTCCCAGAGCAAGAATAAGATCTTAATCGTATTGAAAGCCATCCAACGAGGATACGGCAGCCATTCCGCCAATGACATTGGTGAGGTTGCCGTATCCTCTTTCACTTAGATAGCGGCAGACGGCAGCACTTCTTACACCGTGTGCGCATATAATATAGACTGGTTTATCTGTATGAATAGCTTCCGAGTCTTCCTCGAAGGTCGAAAGCGGCATGAGTGTACTGTTATCTAAATGATAATAATTCCATTCATTCATTTCTCTGACATCAATGATTTGATCAGGCGAGAGCTTTCCCTCGCGTACAAGCGCCATAAACGGCTCTGGTTCGATATTGCTCCATTGTTCCACAAGAATGCCCCCTTTTTACGGTCGATCATAACGAAAATTTCACATTTGGGCAAGTTTTAATCATTGCAATTTGCGTTCTACTTGCATTAAAATAGTAAACATTAATGTAGCCTGGTTCTGTTGGTCCATCCGGTACAACAATAGCTTTGACGTGTGATCGTGTGACAGACCCTCGCCTAAGCTGCTGCGCTGTGCGGCATCTTAACGAGGGTCTTTCACTTCTACTATACATCCATCATACAAACGCTCAGGAGGCAACCCACCATGTTTAAAGTATTGGTCTCAGATCCAATCAGCGATCTAGGCATTCAGAAACTTATGGATGCAGAGGATGTCGTTGTCGACAAGAAGCCTGGATTAAGCGAGGACGAGCTCGTAGCCATTATCGGCGAATACGATGCCCTTCTCGTACGCAGTCAGACGCGCGTTACTGCGCGCATTATGGATGCGGGTAAATCGCTTAAGGTTATCGGTCGCGCCGGCGTCGGAGTGGACAACATCGACTTGGAAGCAGCTACACAACGCGGAATTATTGTTATTAATGCACCAGACGGCAACACCATCACAACTTGTGAGCATACATTTGCCATGATGATGTCCGTTGCTCGTTTCATTCCACAAGCCTACCTCAAGACTGTAGGCGGCGAGTGGGATCGCAAGTCGTTCCTCGGCGTCGAACTACGCGGCAAAGTGCTTGGCGTACTCGGTATGGGCCGTATCGGCAGCGAAGTTGCCAAACGCGCGAAAGCGTTCGACATGGAAATTTGGGGTTATGACCCATTCCTCACGGAAGAGCGCGCCGAGAAGCTGGGCGTTCGTCTCTCCAGCGTAGATGACATCGTACGGAATGCGGACTTTATGACGGTTCATACGCCGCTTACACCGGAAACGCGCCACATGATCTCTCGTGCGCAATTCGAAGTCATGAAGAAAGGCATGCGCATCGTGAACTGCGCACGCGGCGGTATCATTGATGAGCAAGCGCTTGTAGAAGCTGTCGATCAAGGAATCGTAGCAGGTGCGGCATTCGACGTATTCGAGGTTGAACCGCCGGCAGCCGATCATCCGTTCCTGAAGCATCCGAAAATCATCGTAACCCCTCATCTTGGTGCATCTACTGTTGAAGCACAAGAGAACGTGGCCATTGATGTATCGGAGCAAGTGTTGAACATTCTTCGCGATAAACCGTTTATGAACGCGGTCAACATGCCTCCTATTCCGGCGAACGTGCTGAACAAGCTTCAACCGTACTTCGGCCTTGGCGAGAAGCTGGGTAACTTTATTGCTCAACTGACTGAAGGTGCCGTGGAAGAAATCAATGTCAGTTATGCAGGCGAGCTGGCTGAGGTCGATACACAGCCGCTGACACGCTACGTGGTACGCGGAGTGCTTTCTCACCACCTGGGTTCGGATCAAGTCAATGTCGTCAATTCCATGCATCTTGCGAAAGAACGCCATGTCAATATCGTCGTACAGAAGTCGCACGAAGCGCGTGACTTCACGAACTCCATCACGGTTACGCTTCGTTCTAAAACGGCGACTCGCCTCGTAACAGGTACGATGTTGACCGGATACGGACCGCGAATTGTACAAATCGACCGTTTCCCTGTCGATGTTGCGCCAGAAGGCAACATCATCTTGATCTCGCATAACGACAAACCGGGTATTATCGGCAATGTCGGCATGCTGCTTGGCAACAACAACGTGAACATCGCAACGATGCAGGTTGGTCGTGAGCTTGTTGGCGGTTCCGCGATCATGGTATTGACTGTAGACAAAGGCGTGTCGAAAGACGTGATCGCCGAGCTGGTCCAACTGCCTGATTTGAACAAAGCGAAAGAAATTAATCTCTATTAATGAATAAGCTCCGACCCTTTTCGAGGGTCGGAGCTTTTTTATGCACTCTTCCGTCATGAAAATGTTTCACGACCAACAAGATTTCTCTACTTCCTTCAACAAGAACCGACTTTCAAGCGTTAGCTAATCCCGACAAGCTGCATTTTCACATAGGTCGAATCATACCAATGCGCACGAAGCTCAATGCGATGACCGCTTCTGCCGGCAGCCCAATGAAACGGCACAGAGAAGTATTCATAGCGATTCGTTTGCTTCCAGTCGTTACGCTGAAGAATCCGCTCCGCGAGCACGGTCCCCGAATCATCCGCATCGACAACTTCGAGCCTAATGACGTCGTTTGTGCCGCTGATGCTGTCAACCATCATTTTCCAAGTGGCAATATTATCCCCTACCGGTGTATTGGTCGTATACGGACCATATTGCATGTAATCTGGGCCGTCCAAGCTTGTAGACGCCGACCAGCCGTCACCGTCGCTCCGCCCAATAACGTGACCGATACCGGAATCCGCCATCCCCCATTTCAAATCAAAGCCGCCATCATTCTCATTGGCGATAAGCGCCCGGCTTGTAGGATTCGTCCGATAATAGATGAAATTCTCGCCGTCTACCGATAAGAAACTAGGTCCGTCATTTCCGAACGTATTATCCGTCTGAGGCAAAATGTTATTTTGACTAAACTTGCTCCAGTGGAACAGATCCGTCGAGCTCGCAACGCCGGAAGACCATTTGGCCGTGTTGTAAGGTGGATCTTCGCTGCCTTCATAGGTCATGTAATAGGTGCTGCCTACTTTGACAACATCGCGATGCCCTGCCGTTCCGGCTTCCCATGTACCGGGTACGGTATCGATTACCGGATTGCCGGAGTATTTGGTCAATGCCGTCAAGCTCGTTCCCGTTGCAACGCCTATGCGGCAATCTGAGCCATCATAGCCATGATAGAATAAATACCACGTGCTGCCTTCTTTATAGAGCGACGGTGTTCCAATATTGACGCTTTCCCAGCCCGTAGAGTTGTGTGTTAGAATCTGACCCTGTTTCGTGAAATTAACGCCATCCGTCGAGGTGGCCAAACCAATCTGTCCGGGTGACCCCGTACCCGTTCCTTCATAAACGAGATAGAAGGTACCGTTGTCGTACCAGACGCCCGGAAACGTAGCAAACGAATCATCCCATTGTCCGGGCGATCCTGCCGTTAACACAAAGCCGTTATCCGTAAAATTAACTCCGTCGGTAGACTTCGCTAAGCCAACGCCTCCTTTTCCGAAAGCATCCCATTTGATGTAATACGCCCATATCTCGCCGTTCACTTTAAGGGTAGATATGAAGTGCATCGAAAACGAGGTGCCGATGAACGGATTGATTTTATCCAGCTTAATAAAGGCCTGATTATCGATCAAATGTGACATGTTGGATGCGATATTCGAGGTTGCCACGTTTCCTGAGGATACTGCAGCAGGACCGATATCTGTTGCAGCCGAGTTATAATCAGCGCTATTCACAAATACTATGCTCTTCGTGGTCGTGCTTCCGCTCGTAACTTTAATGTTGTCATACTGCGCGGAATACGTTTGAGAAGGACTGTCGTTCTCTCCGACGATATCCCATTTGGATGAGGTTTTACCGATCATGGAGGCCGGCACCGCCAGCTTGCGATGGTACCACTTGTTCGTGGCATAGGCGGAGATATTGGCATTCGGATGCCCGCTAATATTGTTCTGATCCTTCCAGACCGATGTTCCGGTATCTCGGAAGTATGTCCCGTCGGCATTTATAATTTCGATGCCGCCGGCACCGTCAATGCCATTCGAAATCTTCACATCATATTCGATATAATCACCGGAAACAAACGTATACGCTTTGTTCGAAATGCGTTTGTATATATACTTGTTCGCTGTGCTGCTGGCGTCATTCGTCACACTGAGCGAAACGATATCACCGCCTGCCCATGGGTTAGCGCCTGCGGTTGCCGTTGCTGCAAACATGCCTGTCATCAAAACCGTCGATAAGAATAGCAGAACCCATTTCTTCATCTGATCGGCTTTCATAAACATCCTCCTTTGAAGTGGAAGTGAATGCAAGCTCAGTTTAATTTAGTACAATTTGACCAGTCAATATAGCTTTCTATAGCAACCAAGCTCTTTTTGCAACTTTTTTTGAAAGGGACATACATCAAGTAAACAAAGAAAAAAGCTGCACCATATAAGGAGCAGCTTCTTCTGTATGCTATACAACGGGCAATAGAATGGTAAACGTAGTACCCGCTCCCATCACGCTTTCCGCTTTAATTTGACCGCGATGCGATTCGATAATGTTCTTCACGATGGCAAGGCCGAGACCTGTTCCGCCCGTTCCGCGTGTACGAGCTTTATCTGCCTTGTAGAATCTTTCGAAGATAAACGGAAGGTCACCTTGCGGGATCCCCTCTCCCTCATCTGTTACTTTAATTTCTACAAAAGCCTTCTGTTCGACGATCAAATTGCGTGCACCGAGCGTGATCGACGCCTGCTTCGCCGTATGGCGAATCGCATTATCGAGCAGGTTCGTCAGCACCTGCTCCATTCGATCCTCGTCTGCCTGCCCGATGACGAGCGGTTCTGCAGGGAGCTCGATATGGAGGTGAATGTCCTGCTCCTTCGCCAGCACTAAGAACTTGCGATGGACTCGCTTGAGCAGTCCGGTCAGATCCGTCTCGACCAGCTTCATCTCAATATGCCCGGCTTCCATTCTGGCCAAATCGAGCAAATCTTTCACGAGGCGCCCCATTCGCAGCGACTCCTCGTAGATCACCTGTGCTAACTCCTTACGTTCCTCAGGTGAACCCGCAATATCGTCGAGCAACGCTTCGCTGTAGCCTTGCAGCATCGATAGTGGCGTCCTGATTTCATGCGAGACATTGGCAACGAAGTCGCGGCGAAGCTTCTCCAGCTTCGTCTCCTCCGTGACATCCCGCATCACCGCAACCGCACCGCGAACGGTATGATTGGATTTGAGCGGAGCCATCACAACAGACCATACGCCGCTTTGCACATGCACTTTATCGGACAAGTCCCGACCTTCCCGAAGTACTTTGCGGTAAAGGTCAAACATCGGCTCCGGCACCTGCGTGTGTGAGCCGATGTAATCCTCTGTCCATTCCAGCTCATTCCACTTGTCAATTAACTTCTGACCATGTGGATTGGCCAATATGATCTGGCCTTCCGCATCGAAGGTCACGACCGCATCCGCCATACTGCGATGGACGCTCGCGAGGTGATCCTTCTCATGATTCAGGTCATGAATCAACGTATCCAGCTCGGAAGCCATGTTATTAAACGTGGTGGCCAAGTCACCGATCTCATCCGTCGAGCGAATCGGTACTCGCGTACGATACTCGCCTTGGGAGATCAGATCGGCCGCTTTCTTCAGCTGAAGCAGCGGCTGCGTGATTTTGGTCGATAGGAAAAACGCAAAGAACGTCGATAACAGAAACCCGATGATAGCCGTGTAAACAAACAGCACCTTGACATCATGCGAGTTCTTAAAGGCAATGTCGATATACTGCAGCAGGAACATCCCCAGAATCAGCAATACGACCGCCACAAGCGCAATTATAGTAATCCATAGCTTCCCGACAACACTGCGCCAGATCATCACTTACTTCGGCACCTCAAGCTTATAGCCTACGCCCCAAACCGTCGTGATCATCATCGCAGCTTCCGGAGAAACTTTATTCAGCTTCTCGCGAAGTCGTTTCACATGGGTATCCACCGTACGAAGATCTCCGAAGAATTCATAGTTCCAGACGTCTTTCAGCAGTTCCTCGCGGGAGAATACTTTATCCGGCGAAATCGCCAAGTAGTGAAGCAGCTCATATTCCTTCGGCGTTAAGCTGACCTCTTGCCCACCGGCCATCACACGATGAGCATCATGCTCGATAATGAGATGCGGGAACACGATATTATTGCTCGTCAAAGCTTCCTTCGTTAAGAACGCGGTCGCCGACGAACGGCGCAATATCGCTTTCACACGATAAATCACTTCGCGAGGGCTGAATGGCTTAACCACATAGTCATCGGCGCCTACTTCAAAGCCTTGAACGCGGTTCATTTCCTCGCCTTTAGCCGTCAACATAATGACCGGCGTGGCCTTTACCTGACGAAGTCTGGAACAGACCTCTATGCCATCAATACCCGGCAGCATGACATCCAGCAGAATCAGGTCAAACTCGCCTGCCGTTGCAAGGCGCAATGCCGTTTCGCCGTCCTCGGCCTCCTCGATGAGATAGCCTTCCTTTTCCAGGTACATTTTGAGCAGCCTGCGAATCCGTTCTTCGTCATCGACTACAAGAATGCGGTGAAGTTCTTCAGACATGTCCGTTGTCTCCTTTCAATTCTGTGCTAATCATCTTTAAACGCCTGCGTAAGAGTGCAAGCCGACGAGGACCAAGTTAACCCCAATCAGCGTAAACATAACAACGACAAACCCGATAACCGCGAGCCATGCCGACTTGGAGCCATGCCATCCGCGCGATAGACGCAAGTGCAGGTAGGCTGTGTAGTACAGCCAAGTAATAAGCGCCCACACCTCTTTCGGATCCCAGCCCCAGAAACGCGACCAAGCGATGTAAGCCCAGATCATCGCGAATATGAGCGCGCCTAACATGAAGATCGGATAACCGATTGCAATGGCGCGATAACTGATTTCATCGATATCATCTTCGTCGATGCCATCCATAAGCGGATGAATCGCGGCCCCAATGCGCTTGCGCAAAGCGAGGCGCAGAAGTCCGTATAGAATCGTCCCGTTAATAATGGACCACGTGATCGTATTCAGCTTCCGTGCAGCATTGACACCTTTCATCCACGACGGTGTCTCCATCAGTGGTTTCTTCACGCCGAGGAAAGGATCAACCGATACATCCTGGCTGTTGAACGGTTTAAAGATCGGTGGAAGGGAGTATTCAACCGTTTCGGTCGTCGTGCTTTCAATCCCTTTATCATCGATAACCACATTCTCTTGCTTGAATGACGCTTCGTAGCCTGCACCGCGGAAGGCAAAGACCGAACCGATAAAGGCAATGATGAGTACGATAACAAAGAGTGTAAATTCGACCCAGCGTTGTTCGCGTCTTGCTTGAGGACTCGTTTTCTTGAAGTCGACCGTACGTAGCAAGTACATAAGTCCGGCTGCAAAACCGACTGCGAAGAACGCTTCGCCCGTTGCCGCTGTCGTAACGTGAACTTTAAGCCAGATGGATTGCAGCGCCGGGATAAGCGGCTGTACCTCTTGCGGGAATACCGCCGCGTACGCAACGATAACAACCGTCAGCGGGAGTGTAAACAAACCAAGCAGCGGTTTGCGGTAAATGGCATTGACGACGATAAAAGCAAACATGATCGCCATGGCCAAGAAAGTCATAAACTCATACATGTTACTGGTCGGGATATGACCTCCGCCGATCCAGCGTGTAATAAAGAACGTAAGATGCGAAGCGAATCCGAGGATCGATACCACGTAAGCGATACGGCCCCAGCGGCGAACATGCTCTTCCGGGCTGCGGTTACTCCATTTGCGGCCCAGCGCCGAAACGCCATAAAACATAAATCCGAAGCAATACAAGAAAAATGCGACTATAAAGGCGTCGCTGCTAAAATCAAGCAAACTCACGATTTGTTCCTCCCGTTATCGAGCGACTTCGGCTCTACGACGACGCCTAAACCGCGCAACGCGGAAGCGACCTCGGCACGCATGCCGTAATTATTCTTGTTCGTATGTGCGCCTAACGTGACGCGGCCGCCGTCTATGCGAAGCCAAATTCTGCGGTGATGCCAATAAGAACCCAGCAGCAGTCCGAACATCGAGATGCCGGCCCCTACCCAAATATAGGGCATCGCCCGATCCGAGCGAATGTTGAGCGAGGTCATTACACCTGCGAACTCAACGCCTTCCATAGCCGGCACTTTCAGCTCGAATCGTTTAGCCAACTCCCCATTGATGAGGTCTTGACTGAATCTCGCTTTGTCCGTCTGTTTCGGGAAGTACATATACGGCTCGCCGTCTGCCGCCAAATCCGGGCCTTTCATGACGAACACAAAAGCCGGAGCATTCGGCTCCTTGGATTTCGTTGTCGGCTTGCCTTCCGCGTCCAGCGCAAAATCCATGTACGTCTGGCGGAGTTCAAGCGTGTACGGTCCAAGCGTGTAGGTTAATTCCGGATTTCGCATAACGAGATCGAATGGTCCATAGGTTTTCCCCGTCTTATGATCGATCAGAACGGGATGTACAGCCTTCAGCTTCGGTGTATCGTCAAAGCCGAACTGATATGCCTTGATGCCTTTGTAGGAAAGCGGATCGTTCACAATAATATTGTGACGCTTCACTTCCTTCAGCTGCGGCTGTTTAGATGGGTCATCGCAATCCGCCTCGCATTCATACAACACGGCCTTCGTCTCATAGAGCTTAGCCCGGGCTGTCCCTTTCAGCGATTCCGGAAGCTCTGCATCCGTATAATAGTTGATCGTGAACTTCTCGTTCTTCACGTAATAATTCGTTTCGGGGATTTGAACCGTTTCCCCTTCCGTCACCGTTACGTAGTTGTCCATCGCCCAACCGGGAAGCGTCCGAAGCAATACCGCGAGCAAGAAGATAATCAAGCCGATATGATTAATATAGGGTCCCCAGCGGCTGAACCGATATTTCTCCGCCAGCAGCGCGTCGCCTTCATGATGAACCTTATAATGCTTGCGCTTCAGCTCCTTAGCCATAGCCGCGGTCCAATTCTCTGCAGAGCCCTCAATATCGCTGGTATAGACGGTCTTCTGTCTGGTCAAGAAATTGTTATGCTTGCGAATTTGCTGCTTGTTCAATGCCCGATAGAGCGGCAGCACACGGTCAAGACTGCAAATAACAAGCGAAGTTCCGATCATAACCAATAATCCGATAAACCACCACGACTCGTACGTATTGGACAAGCCGAGCTTATAATACCATTTGCCGATCCAACCGTAACGCTCTTCGTAATACGTCGTAGGATCAAATGAGATAAAAGCATTCTCTTGCGTGAAAATCGTGCCGACCATAGCCGCAATCAGTGTAATTACGATCAATCGGACAGCGATCTTAACCGAAGAGAAAAAGTTCCAAACGCGGTCAATCGGTGATGGATTCGACTTCTGCGAGCGACGGGCAATGCCGTCGTAGCGCATCTCAAGCGGCGCTTCGCTCTCCGCCTCTTCGCCGTCCAGCGGATTACCGCAATGCTCGCAAAGTACGGTTCCGACCGGATTCTGGTGACCGCATTCGCATTTCGTATTTTCAAAAGTCAACATGCAAAAAACCTCCTTCGACTAGGACTGAAGCAATTTCTCGATGCGCTTGTCCATGTCCGCTTCCGCCATCGGTCCGACAAAGATGTCTTGAATCGTTCCATCCGGCTTCACAAAGAAGGTAGTGGGATACGACTTCAAACCGTACTTTCGCTGTACGTCATTGTTCTCGTTAAGAAGAATTGAATAGCTGACATCAAACTGCTTTGCAAAATTAGAAACGGTCAATTTGTCCTCGCCAAGATTAATCCCGACAACTTCAAACGGCTTGTCTTTATGCTTAGCGTATTGAGCAACCAAGTCCGGAGTCTCCGTTACACAGCCCGGGCAGTATGTACCCCAGAAATTAATGACAAGCGCTTTGCCTTTGTAGTCTGCGAGCCGGTGTGTTTGGCCGTCCATGCCGAGCAGAGCGAAATCCGGCGGTTTAGAGCCTTTCCGCGGAAGCCCGTCGTGCGAACTAAACAGGGCATTGCCGATCGCATAGCCCCCAAGAAGCAGTACGCCCAGAAAAATAACCAGTTGAATGAGTCTGCGGTTCGATTTCATAAATGTTCGTTAGTCACCGCCCGTTCTTATGCTGCATTTTACTTCAATCGAATACTATCATTATAACGAAAATTCGACGGCAATTGAGGTTGCCGTCGCTCGTTATTTTTGAATTTTATGTGTCTTGACAGCCGCTGCGCGCAGCTCTTGGACCTCTTTAGGTGTTAAATGGCGGAACTTTCCACGCGCCAGTCCATGTAAGCCCAATTCACCGAATCGTACGCGGCGAAGCAGCAATACCGGATGGTTAATGGCATCGAACATCCGACGGACCTGTCTGTTACGGCCCTCGTAGATCGTGATCGTAATCGTCGCCTGATTCTTCTCTGTATTTACATCG
Organism: Paenibacillus sp. J22R98; assembly: GCF_059383835.1. Lineage (NCBI taxonomy): Bacteria > Bacillati > Bacillota > Bacilli > Caryophanales > Paenibacillaceae > Paenibacillus > Paenibacillus sp. J22R98. Next base: position 338,446 of record NZ_JBXENW010000003.1, on the reverse strand, counting down.
TGATACTCTACCTCTGCAGGTGCTGTCATTCCGTCCTCAAGCAGAATGCCCTGCTGCAGCCGCTCCAGCGCCGTGCCATGCGGCACCCCTTTTACAGTGGCCCAATAGGTCTTCGGTACGTGATGGCTTGGATGCGTCAATAAGTTCGCAAACTCGCCGTCATTCGTAAGCAGCAGCAAACCTTCCGTATCATAATCAAGCCGGCCAACAGGATAGACACGCTCTGTTATGCCAGGCAGATAGTCCGCCACAATCTTACGTCCCTGCGGGTCACTCGCACTTGTAATGACGCCTTTGGGCTTATGAAGCATTAAGTAAAGCTTGCTTTCACTCTGGATTCTGCGGCCCTTAACCGTAATGATATCAACGGCCGGGTCTGCTTTGACCCCCAGTGTGGTAACTGTCTCCTCATTGACCTGTACTTGACCGGACAAAATGAGCTCCTCGCATTTGCGGCGTGATGCGACGCCCGCCTGCGCTAAAATCTTCTGTAAACGTTCCAATGATTTCACCTCACCCACCATCATACCCTAAAAGACAGGTGGAAAGAAAGTGGACAAGAAATAAGCCCACGAGAGCGATGCACCGTAAGTGCCGCACTCCTATGGGCTTTATCCGGACAAGTTAGCCAAATACCATTATACATATAATAATAGCAGCGAAGAACCCTACGAAATCTGAAAATAAACCAACTTTAAGCGCATATTTACTGCGCCTGATGCCTACTGCTCCAAAATAAACCGTGAGCACGTATAGCGTCGTATCCGTACTGCCTTGAATCGTTGACGATATTCGTCCAATCATGGAATCGGGTCCGTACGTTTTAATAAGCTCCGTCGTGAAAGCCAGCGAGCCTGCTCCGGTAAGCGGCCTGAGCAGCCCAAGCGGCAATACCTCACTTGGTATGCCTAAGCCATCGAACAAAGGCCGTATCAGCGCAGCCATCATGTCCATCGCGCCTGATGCTCGGAACATACTGATCGCCACCATCATACCGACCAAATGCGGAATTATGTTTATGGCCGTACCGAAACCATCCTTAGCGCCTTCAATAAACGTTTCATACACCGGCACGCGTTTAAAAGCGGCATAGAGCGGGATAAACACGATCATGAACGGGATGATCCAGGCAGAGATGGCCGTTATCCATTCATACAACGGCCTCACCCTTTCCTTGTCCGTCTGCGGTTAGCGACTCCACGCTTCGAGGAGGTGCCCCCGTTCCATCACGACTTGTCCAGCGGGGCGGCTTATTGCGATATCGTTTCCGATACCAGCGGTCGGCAACAATGGCTGCGGCTGTCGCGATTAAAGTAGCGGCTAACGTCGTCCCCACAATCTCCGCGGGATGCGCTGAGCTGTACGTCATGCGAATGGCGATCAGCGTTGTAGGTACCAGCGTAATGCTGGAGGTATTGAGCGCAAGCAACGTACACATGGCTGCGGATGCAGTCTCTTTGTCCGGATTCAGCTTCTGAAGCTCCTGCATCGCCTTGATTCCCATTGGTGTTGCCGCATTGCCAAGCCCAAGTATGTTTGCACTCATGTTGCTCATTATGTAACCGAGGGCCGGGTGACCCTTCGGCACGTCTGGGAATAGAAACCGGACAACCGGCTGCAGCAAGGCAGCAATTTTGCGGAGCAGACCGGCATCCTCGCCAATACGCATGAGCCCCAGCCAGAATACCATAACGCTGATGAGCCCGAAGCTGACTGTGACTCCGCTCTTCGCCCCTTCGAACGCGGCCTCGGTCAAGGCTTCCATTCGACCATTCACAATTGCTGCAATGAAGCTGACCGCAATAAAGAAAAGCCAAATGAAATTTACCATCCCCCGGCCTCCTTCCCTCCAAACAAAGTCGATAGCGTGACAGTCAGCGCCCGGCGGAAGGAAGCAGACGATAATCCGCCATAGGCTGATTCCGATTCATCACCGATTACCCAAGCCGGTTTCTCCGGCAGTTTAATGCGCTGACTCTGAGGATCAAACACCGGGGTCGAGCCGATTCTCTCCTCACCGACAAACCATTCCAGCTTTCCGCGCTCACCAAGTTTATACGCTGTAGAGTTCGCATCAATTAACGTCAGCTTCGAGCGAAGCTGCTGTTGCTCACCGTCAGCGAACGGATAGAGGAGCGTTCGTCCGACTGCAAGCGGATACCCGTTGATCGACTGGCCTTTATGCGTCACTTCGGTTAAGTGGAAATTGTCAAATCCGAAGTCGAGCAGCTTTCGGTGATCCTGCCAGTCATCACCATCATTTAAGGTGACGGCGACAAGCTGCTGGCCATTGCGCGTAGCGGAGCTGACTAAAGTACGAAGCGATTTCTTCGTATAGCCCGTTTTAACCCCGTCTGCCCCTTCGTACATCGACAGCATTTTATTTTTATTCCGCCATAGGTAGTCCCAGCTATCGTTTGGATTCGGAGCCTTCTTCTCCTTTGTCTTCACGATTTCTTTGAACACCGGGTTCTTCAAGGCGTAGGCAGTGAGCTTGGCTAAATCGTTCGCAGATGAATAGTGTCCCTCGGCATCCAGACCGCTCGGATTCATGAACTGGGAATTAGACAGGCCGAGCATTTGCGCCTTTTCATTCATCATATGGACGAAACCTTCCTCCGTACCGCCGACATGCTCTGCAATGGCTGTTGCTGCATCATTGCCGGATCGAAGCATCAGTCCGTAAAGCATATTTTGCAAGCTCATTTCCTCACCGCGCTGCAAATAGATGGACGACCCTTCTTTCCCTGCCGCCCGTATACTCGTCTTCACTTTATCCGTGAGCTTGCCGTGCTCGATGGCTACAATCGCTGTCATGATTTTCGTTAAGCTTGCAATAAGCATGGGCTTGTCCCCGTTATAGCTGTAAAGAATACGCCCTGACTCCACATCGATCAGCGCAGCGCCTTTGGCATGAGTCGAAACGGTCTGTTTCGGAGCAGCGGCAGCTGTCGTTATTCCGGACAGGGAAAGTAAAGCCGCGGTTGCAAGCAGGATCAGTTTGTACCATTTTCGGGTGAATCTCGACCTCATACACTTCCTCCTTCGAAACTGGCGGGCAAGAACATGGTCTTGTACCAGTATATGAACCGGTCCATGAGATATACTACCAAGCCCGTCCTGAAAAAAAAGAAACCGCCCCGCAGGGACGGTTCCATATGCAATTAGTGGCCATCCATACTTTCGATGAGGACTGATTCCAGCCCGCTGTCACTGCTTGTCGTTCCTTTTTTGAACATACTCTGGATTTTCTCGAACACTTGCGGCGCAGAATCAATGACCTTTTCCATCAAATGAGTCTGATTATCCAGCGGTACAATGCGTACCCCCTGCGTGCCTACGACAAGGAAAGCGATTGGCGTTATGGATACCCCGCCGCCGCTTCCGCCGCCAAATGGCAATTGCACGGCCGCGTTATGCGCTTCTCCGTGCTTATGCTCGTCGAACCGGATATCACTGCCCCCCGCGACAAAGCCGAAGCCCACTTTCGATATCGGCATGATGACGCTGCCGTCCGGAGTTTGGACAGGATCTCCAACGATGGTATTTACATCCACCATTTCCTTAATATTTTCCATTGCTGTCTGCATTAACCCTTGTATCGGATGGTCTGTCATCTCAAAAAAGTCCTCCTTGGTTCAAAGTCGGTAGCTGCACCTTGCCGTTCATATCGTTCCCCCGCAGAAGGAGCATTATGTAATCAGCCGCGAAGCAGAATACGCTGTAAGCCGAGCAAGCCGCCCGGAAGTCCGTGTGCTTTCTTAATCCGAACGAATAACCGCACAATGGCAAAAATCGCATAACCGAACGGCACCTTTGCCGTAAATTGGCCCTCCGTTGAGAAATGCGGTTTCTGGTACACCGGTTCAACCACAAAGCTCGGTTCCGCGGTTAACCGAACCAGCTGCGATAAGACGCCAATTGTCGTTGTCTTCACCGACCAGACCATGCCGGTCAGCATGGCCGTCCACATGGCGTCATCCGTGCCAACCGCAGTCCGCCATTGCCATTCTGTCAGTCTGACATGTCCTAGCGTGATGCGAACCCAGCCGAGCATGTCGTCCGTATGCTTAAGCAGCAAATACGCTTTGTCGATGGAACTCATAATCGAATTCGCATTCACTTTGTTCATTTTGGCATCCAGATCAACCCCGCCTGCGTTCTCCGCTGTCATTTCCTGTTTCAATTCGATGCTCATCCCTTTGAATTTCACAATCGGCAGCTGCCAATGATAATGGATCAAACCGAAAAGTGCCCGAATGCGCAATTCCGCATCATCATCGCTGCCGATCCGTTTCATATGGCCGCGAATCACAACGGGAGACGATAGCGCAATGATCAAGAGCAAAAAAAAGAGACCTGTCCCGATCATCCATCCGAGCGGGTAGCCTAACATGGCGTTTCCCCCGTTTCCCTTAATTGGTCGGATATAGTATGACCTAGCGGACAAATCTCATTCTTGTTTCTAGCTTTCTTCTATTGGAGTAGGCATTTCTTCGAGCGTCATTTGACGGCCTTCCAGCCTTTCGAACAGCGCTTGCGTCTGCTCGTCCAAGGAATCGTCGATCACTGCCGAAGGCTCCGGCAGCGCATCAAGACCTGCCAGTCCGAAATAATCGAGGAACGACTTCGTCGTTCCATACAGAATCGGTCTGCCGATTTGCTCGGCGCGGCCGATCTCTTCGATTAAGTCCTTGTTCACCAGTGAAGCAATGGCCCGGTCGCTCTTCACGCCGCGGATTTCCTCAATATCTACTCGCGTTATCGGTTGTCTGTAAGCCACGATAGATAATGTCTCAAGCGCCGCCTGCGACAAACTGGAACGAGTCGGCGAATAAGCCATTCGCTCGAAATAGGCTGCATGCGCAGGGTTGGTCGTAAGCCGATAGGCACCGGCTACGAAGGAAACCTGAATGCCGCGCTTCTTGCTTTTCAAATCCTTCGTAAGATCTTTCGCGATGTCTGCCGCCACAGCTGCATCCAGCTCTAGAATTTCTGATAGCTGCTTTGTCGTCAGCCCTTCATCCCCGGCCATGAACAGCAGACCCTCAATAATCGACTTCAGTTTCGAGAAATCCACCTTCGACTGCTTCTCCTCTCCAATGCACGACGATATCATCAAACAGGCTGTGCTGATAACAACGAATATGCTTCATTTTCATCAGCTCAAGAAGCGCCAGGAAGGTAACGACTACCTCGTGCCGGCTCATATCGTCACGGATCAGCTTAGAGAAGCGGACCGTTTCGAATTCGCGGAGCACCTCGATAATATCGCGTATACGGTCTTTGACCGAAATTTCGTCTCGCTGAATGGTCGCGATGACATTGCGTCTTGCCGCTTTGCGGAGCGCTTTCTGAAAGGCTGCGATGAGATCGCCGACATTCAGTCCTTTGACCGGATTCTCCGGAATAGCCTTCATGAAAGGCGTCAAATCCTCCGGCTCCTTCGTGTAGACAAGACTCCGCTCGAATTCTTGTTCGCGGAGCTGCTCGGCGATTTGCTTATACTTCCGGTATTCCACCAGCTTCGCGATGAGCTCATCACGAGGATCAAGCCCGTCATCGGGCCACTCGTCGTCAAAGTCGTCGTGATCGATGACCGGCGGTTTCGGCAGCAGCTGTTTGCTTTTGATGGAAAGCAGCGTGGCCGCCATGACGAGAAATTCGCTCGTGACCTCCAGCTCCAGCTCTTGCATCGCATTCAAGTAGTCCATATATTGATCCGTTATTTCGCTGATGGACACCTCGTGAATGTCGATTTCCGCTTTATCGATGAGATGAAGCAGAAGATCGAGCGGTCCTTCGAACGATTCCAGCTTATACGTCACCGCCATGGTGAAAGCCAACTCCTACACTATTCTCGTCTTAGCCTAGCCTTGCAGCACTTTAGTCAGGTTCGCCATTTCGATGGCCGTAACCGCGGCTTCCCAGCCCTTATTGCCGGCTTTCGTACCTGCACGTTCAATGGCTTGTTCAATCGAGTCTACCGTCAATACGCCGAAGATCGTTGGAACGCCGGTTTTCAGTGCGATTGCGGAAACGCCTTTAGCCGCTTCGTTACATACGTAATCGAAGTGAGGTGTTGACCCCCGAATAACGGCACCAAGCGTGATAACAGCGTCGTATTTGCCGCTCTCGGCCATCTTTTGCGCGATAAGCGGAATTTCGAATGCCCCCGGTACCCAAGCTACATCCACTTCACTGTCCGCAGCGCCGTGACGTTTGAATGCATCGAGTGCTCCGCCTAGCAGCTTGCTGGAAATAAACTCGTTAAAACGTCCTACAACTACACCATATCGCATTCCCTCAGAAATTAAATGTCCTTCAAAAACTTGCGGCATTGATTATTCATCCTCTCGGTTTTCCTTGTTAGCAAGGTTAGTTAGTTTGTTGTGATTTATTGTGGCAATTCATCAAAATTCAGCAAATGGCCGAGCTTTGACTTTTTGGTGTGCAAATAGCTGTTGTTGTCTTCGTTCGCGTCCATTTGAATCGGAACACGTTCGACCACTTCAATCCCGTAGCCTTCCAAACCGCGAATTTTGCGCGGATTGTTCGTCAGAAGACGCATCTTGCGGATACCGAGATCTTTAAGAATCTGAGCTCCGATGCCGTATTCGCGCAAGTCCGGGGCAAAGCCCAGTTTAATATTCGCGTCGACGGTATCTAATCCCTGCTCCTGCAGCTGATAGGCTTTCAATTTGTTGATCAAGCCAATACCGCGGCCTTCTTGGCGCATATAAAGCAGTACGCCATTGCCGGCTTCGTTGATTTGACGCAGTGCCGCTTCAAGCTGAGGACCGCAGTCGCAACGATGTGAATGAAACACATCGCCGGTTAAACATTCGGAGTGAACACGTACAAGCGTTGGCTGGGCCGGATCGATTTCGCCTTTAACCAGGGCAACATGCTCCTTGTTATCTACTTCGTTCGTGTAGGCAACTGCGCGGAACACGCCGTAATCCGTTGGCATCTTCACATCCACGACACGTTCAACCAGCTTTTCTTTCTCATTGCGGTAGTGGATCAGCGACTGAATGGAAATCAGTTTCAAATTGTGTTTCGCTTTGAATTCGATAAGATCCGGCAGGCGAGCCATGGAGCCGTCTTCTTTAATAATCTCACAGATGACTGCTGCGGGTTTGGAACCGCACATACGAGCCAAATCGATTGCCGCTTCCGTATGACCGGCACGGCGCAGTACGCCGCCCTTCTTCGCAATAAGAGGGAAAATATGACCCGGGCGTCTGAAATCGTCTGCTTTCGCGCCGGAATCGTCCATCAGCGCTTGAATGGTTTGCGAACGCTCATAGGCTGAAATGCCAGTTGTCGTTGAAGCATGGTCAACAGAAACCGTGAAGGCCGTCCCGTGATAGTCCGTGTTACGCTGCACCATCGGCGGAAGATCCAGCTCCTCGGCGCGTTCAGCTGTAATTGGTACGCATACGAGTCCGCGGGCTTCCGTAATCATAAAGTTGATAATCTCGGGAGTTGCTTTACTGGCAAGTGCAATTAGATCGCCTTCGTTCTCTCGGTCTTCGTCATCCGTGACAATAATCGCTTTGCCTAAGATCAAATCATAAATGGCTTCCTCGATTGTATCAAATGGGGGGGTACTCATCATTTCTCACTCTCCTTATCAAGGCTGTCTGTCTCTATTTACATAAAACCGTTCTCTGCCAGAAAAGCTGCCGTTATGCTGCTCTTCGGCTCCGAAGCTTTGTTGTTGCCTCTTGCGTCCGTTTGTGGACGTTCGCCTTTAAAATGAAGCAGATGATCGACATACTTGCCCAGCACGTCGCATTCTACATTGATTACACTGCCGGCTTGCTTCAGTTGCAGCGCGGTCTCGCGAAGCGTGTGCGGAATGATGGAGACGGAGAAGCTGTCTGTGCTCGCAGTCACTACCGTCAAGCTGATGCCATCAAGCGTAATGGAGCCTTGAGGAACGACATAGCGCATAAGTCCGGAATCATGGGGACGGATTGTAAACACAACCGCGTTCACATTATTCTCTCGGCTAAGCACTTCGCCTGTCCCATCAACATGCCCCTGTACAATATGACCGCCGAAACGACCGCCTGCCTGCATAGCCCGCTCCAGATTGACACGCTCGCCAGGTCTTATATCCTTTAGATTCGTGTGCCGGAACGTCTGCGGCATGACGTCTGCAGTGAATATAGTGGTACTGAGCTCCGTGACCGTCAAACATACGCCATTGACGGAAATACTGTCGCCGATGGCGGCGTCCTTCAGGATGCGAGGGGCTTCGATCGTCAGAACCATCGCTTCCCCCTGCTTATGGGTCTTCTTAAGCGTGCCGACTTCTTCAATAAGTCCCGTGAACAACGTTCTCTCCCCCTCTCCCTTTAGTTTGCACGTTCTTCATTTCCATTGCGCAGATAGCCACTGATCAGAACATCGTCTCCGACTCGTTCCATGGCCATCTCCTCCAAGCTAATGGCATCGGACATTTTGTCAAAGCCTTCGAATTGGAAGACGCCCGGTGCGCCGGAGCCGCCAATAAGCTTCGGTGCAATAAACAGAAGCAGCTTATCGATTAACCCAAGCTCCAGCATAGCCCCGTTCAGCTTGCCGCCGCCTTCCAGCAGGATGGAGCCGATCTCTAGTTCACCCAGCTTACGCATGGCAAGCTTGAGATCTACTCGGCCTCCGCTTCCGCAGCGGATCACTTCAACGCCCGCTTCTGTGAGTGAGGCTTCTTTTACCGGATCAGCACCTTCAGTCGTAAGCACAATGACACGTGAGGAGCGATCTTGAATCACTCTTGCCCCAAGCGGCAGTCGAAGCGTTGAATCCACTATGATGCGAGCAGGATGTACGGCAGGCACGGTCAGACGAGTCGTAAGCTCAGGATCGTCGGCCAGCGCCGTCTCGACGCCGACCATAATGCCCATGTGCCGATGCCGCAGCGTATGTGTCAGCTCTCTGGCCCCCGCACCGCTGACGTATCTGCTGTCGCCGGTCTTGGCCGCCAGCTTCCCATCCAAGGTCATCGCCGATTTCATGGTGACAAACGGGAGCCGAGTGACGATAAATTTATTAAACATTTCATTCATGCGTGTAGATTCTGCGCCGAGAATGCCAACCTCTACCTCAATCCCCGCCTGCTGCAGTTTCGCAATTCCTCGGCCTGCAACCTGCGGATTCGGATCAGTGCACGCTACGACTACTCTTGCAACATTAGCTGCAATCAATCGGTCGCAGCATGGCGGTGTTCGGCCATGATGGCTGCACGGCTCCAGTGTTACGTATGCGGTCGCACCTTCTGCTTGATCTCCGGCCATGTTGAGTGCATGCACTTCTGCATGACCCTCGCCTCGCCGAAGATGAGCGCCAAGTCCAACGATACGTCCATCCTTGACGATCACACAGCCGACAACCGGATTAATATCCGTCTGCCCTTGTGCTTTTGACGCCATATCCAGTGCAAGCCGCATATACATTTCGACGTTCAATACTGCGATTGACATAAAAAAATCACCCCTTGGCAGTCGGCCAACGGGGTGATGGGTTGAAAAAACCATAAAGGGACGTATTCGAAGACACATTCAAACAAACTCATCAACATTGTGAAAAAAAGAACAAAGTTGGCGAGAAATGAAAAAATGGAATTCGCGTACAGTCTCCTTCTCCCATCCAGACTTTACTGTCGGTCCCGGATTTACACCAGGTCCACCGTTTCACATGCCCCATGCCACTCGGCGTCTGGAACAATGTGACCCGGGTCACGGACTGACAAAGTTATCGGCTGCCATTCGATTATCGAGCAGCACAGCCCTTTGATCACCGCCGGTTGGGAATTTCACCCTACCCCGAAGGAAAAACGCAAATACTTTGTAGAAATGTTACCACTTCACCATGGAAATTGCAACTTGTTTCCGCCACGTGTTTCTTATAAGAGTTGGCAGCTCCTATTTTCCATGTTTTCGTTTCCGGCTAAATGCTTGATTAAAGCTCGTTTTCGTTTTCGACGTAACCTCTACAGGTGCGGAAACAAAAAAAAAGGAGTTGCCCCTGCCATCATCAGATGACACAACGGACAACCCCTTCACTTCTTACACTTCTACGATTTCAACCTTGCTCATTTTGTCGCGGCCTTTGAAAGCATCGACATGCTCCATGCCTTTGGACACCTTACCGAATACAGTATGTCCACCGTCAAGGTGCGGCTGTGGCTGGTACGCGATGTAGAACTGGCTTCCGCCAGTGTTACGGCCCGCATGCGCCATAGCGAGCGTTCCACGCTCATGTTTGTTCGGATTGATTTCGCAATCGATTTGGTAGCCTGGGCCGCCAGTGCCCGTGCCGTTCGGGCATCCGCCTTGAGCGACGAAGCCCGGGATTACGCGGTGAAACGTCAAACCGTTGTAGAAGCCTTCGTTTGTCAGCTTCTCAAAGTTTGCTACCGTTCTCGGTGCGTCCTTCTCGAACAGGTCAATATGAACCTCTGCACCGTTTTCCATCGTGATTTTTGCTTGTTTTGCCATTGTATTGCTGCCTCCTCAAAACCCTATTATTTAGCTGCCGACGTTTGCTGCATACGCGCAGGAATGACGTCATTGCCGATAATATCGTCAAGCGATTCCCGTTTGACAGCTACGTCAGCTGCACCGTCTTTTACAAAGACGACTGCTGGGCGGCGAATGCGATTGTAGTTACTCGCCATAGCATAATTGTACGCGCCTGTGCAGAATACAGCAAGTAAGTCACCGCTATTCGCTTTAGGAAGCTCCAAATCGATGATCAATTTGTCGCCGCTCTCGCAGCATTTCCCTGCAACTGTAACCGTTTCTTCGAGGGCATCATTGGCACGGTTAGCTAGAACCGCTTCGTATTTGGACTCATACAGCGCAGGGCGCGGATTGTCTGTCATACCGCCATCGACGGCAATGTACTTGCGTACGCCAGGGATATCTTTGCTTGTCCCAACCGTATACAGCGTCGTACCTGCATCGCCAACCATACTGCGGCCGGGCTCAACCCAGATCTCAGGAAGCGGATAACCGGCTTCCGAGAAGTTCGTTTTGATGGAATCCGTAATAGCATTCACGTATTGCGAAATCGGTAGCGGAGTATCGCCTTCGACATAGCGGATACCGAAGCCGCCGCCAAGGTTGATGACGCGGAACGTGATGTTCAGCTCTTCGCGCACTTTCACAGCGAAGCCGGCAACTTTATCAACCGCCATCGTAAAACCTTCAACCTCGAATATTTGCGAGCCGATGTGGGAGTGAACGCCAAGCAGCTCCAGGTTAGGCTGCGCGTCAGCTTCTTGAATGGCTTTGTAAGCTGTGCCGTTACCAAGGTCGAAGCCGAATTTGGAATCGGTTTGGCCTGTGGTGATATATTCATGTGTATGTGCTTCAACACCTGGTGTAATACGAAGCAATACGTTTACTTTCTTGCCTTTGTCGCCTGCCAAAGCGTTAAGCAGGTACAATTCGTTAAAGTTATCGACTACGAAGCAGCCGATGTTCGCATCAAGCGCCATGTTGATCTCTTCCGGCGTTTTGTTGTTGCCGTGGAAGTGGATGCGCGCAGCAGGGAAACCTGCTTTAATCGCTGTATACAGCTCGCCGTCGGAAACAACGTCCAGCGACAGACCTTCTTGTTCAGCGATCGTGCACATAGCCATTACGCTGAATGCTTTACTTGCGTAGGCCACTTGGAATTTAAGGCCTGAAGCGCGGAAAGATTCGACGTACTCACGAGCTCTCTGACGAACGAGCGCCTCGTCGACAATATAAAGGGGTGTTCCGAATTGTGCGGCCAAATCAGCCGTATCGCAGCCGCCGATTTCCAGATGGCCTTGTGCATTAATTTTGCTAGTACCGTGTAAGTACATGTAGTTCTCCTCCGTTTTCTCCCATGAAATTCCCAATGATTATGTTTGCACCATTTAACATCAGTATAGCGTATTCGGTCAATGGCCGAAATGGATAAATCCACATTTGATTTGCATTTTTTGCAAAAGCACTCAGCGATGCTTGCCAGTAGGCATCCGATCCCGCTGCTGCGGCTTCAGCAAATTCGGCCTTGTCCGGTTCGAAAGCACCGGCACGCGGATGATTATACTCATCAATCCCTTGGCGTCAAACGGGATAAGCGGCCACATATAGGGTCTGTTGAAGGAACGACTCAGGACCAGCATAATAAATGTGACTGTCGTTGCGATCATAAATCCCGGCACCTTGAATATCGCAACGGCGACGATAAGAAGCAGCCTGATTATTCGGTTGGCAAGGCCTAGCTCATAACTTGGCGTCGCAAACATTCCGATCGAGGCAATCGCCATATACAAAACGACCTCGTTGACGAACAATCCCGTCTTGACCGCGATATCGCCGATCAAGATAGCCGCAATCAACGACATCGCCGTAGCAAGCGGCGTAGGCGTATGAATGGATGCCATTCGCATCAAATCGACCCCGACCTCAGCGAGCAGAAATTGGGCGACCATCGGCAGTTTCCCCGGCTTCTGCGCCCCGATGAAATCAAGCGCCGGCGGCTTAAGCTCCGGCTTGAGCGTGAAGAGGAACCACAAGGGAAGCAGGAACAAAGAGGCTGCAATCCCGAAGAAACGGACCCAGCGCAAATAGGTGCCGATAAACGGCGTTTGCCGATTCTCTTCCGCATGCTGTACGAGATCAAAGAATGTCGTGGGCAAAATCATAACGCTCGGCGTTGTATCCACAAACAGCGCGATATGCCCCTCCATCAGATGGACGGCTACCGTATCCGGACGCTCCGAATAACGGACGAGCGGGAACGGGTTCCAGCCCCGCTTCACTGTGGCCTCCTCCAGCTGCTTATCGGCAAGCGGCAAGCCATCGATCTTGATGTTTTTGATTTTATCCTTGATGGACTCGAGCATCTCTTTATCGACTATATCGTCGATGTACGCGATACAAACATCGGTCTGCGTTCGTTCCCCGACACGCATAATCTCATAGCGCAGCTTCTTATCCCGCAGACGTCGACGGACAAGCGTCACATTGACGAGCATGGTCTCGACGAATCCATCCCTTGCTCCACGGACGACCCGCTCTAAGGAAGGCTCCTCGGGATTTCGCGCCGGGAAAGCTTTCGCATCGATGAGCAGCACGGTCAGTTGACCTTCGATATACATCGCAGTTCCGCCTGCGAGTACATTGTTCAACATCAATTCCCAGTCATTCTCCTGTGCCACCTGTACGGCAGACACATAGAGATCGAGAAAATCATGCAGTACATCTGTGGAGAGGTCCTCCGACTCTAAGTAAGTCAACCGCTTAATAACTTCCGTCAGCACCGTATCCTTCGCAAAGCCATTCAGGAAGAAGAAGGCGGTTCGTTTGTTGCCGAAGGTCATCTCACGGACAACAATATCGAAGCTCATCTTATAGCCAACCTCATCCTCCAGCTTCTGCAGGAAATCCTCCATCTTCAGAGGAATCGGAACTTTGGGCTTCTCGGTCTGCGACTTCAGCCGTTTGCGATGACTGATAATCGGCTGATCTTCTTCTGCAAACGGAGGCTCAGAAAACTGTATCCCCTCCCCATCCCCACCCTCATCCTGATGCATTTCGGCGCCGGTACCCGATTCCCCCCTCGCCTTTTCTTCCTCCTCATTTTCTTTCAATTTGCCTTCACTGTCATACCAGAAAACATGAACGGGCTTCTTGAAGCCTGAACCCGTTTGTTCTTCATTGTCGCCAGTCTCACGTCCACTCATATCGAACCCTTCCTTCCCTTCCAATCGGTATTACGATGCATCATCCATCCATTGAAAAATGAGCCAATCAAATAAGGAGCCGGTTACTTTGCCAAGCATCATCGCCATCACCAAACTAACCATATAGCGGCTGAGCCTCATTCGTTTGGCCAGAATCGGAATCACATTCATGACCTCAGTCAGAGCAGCGCCGAGCATCCCGACGAAAATACCGTCAAACGTGCCGATAAATGCTAATGTCCCGGTCCTTGGAAGCATCAGCCGCCAATCCAGGAAATCGGCAAGCGACCAGAATACGGCGCCGCAAACGACCGCCGTTTCGAACCAAATGGACTTCCGGTACGCATAGGCCAGCTGTGCCAGCCTTGGGATCACATCCAGCACGATCAACAGGGCGACAAGCGCGCTGCCTACCCCAAGTCCCCCTGCAAAGCCCAGTATCGCGACAAACAGATTCGCTGCTGCACTAGCCATCGTCAATCCCCGTTCTCGGCTGCTTTAACGCTGAGCCGGCCTCGCTTTTCTTTCGCATCTCATCGGCAATGACGTAAGCATTGACATTCTCCTCATACATATAGAGCTCAACCTCGAGCGGATTGGGTTCTTCATTGAACCGTTTGCGGAACAGATGATTGAAGAACACCAGCATCCCAATGCCGATCCCGATCGAGTAAGGCACCTGGAACCACAGCGGATGCTCCGTTTTCTTACCGGTCACCATCTCGGTGATGCGAGAATGGACTTCCTTCATGCTGACATCCGTATGGAAATTCATAATCGCCAATCCGGAGCCAAAGAACAGCAGCAGCCAAGTGACGATAAGGATGACGATACGAGGTTTTCTCGGTGCATCTGCGACAATGACTAGCACCTGCGGATCACCAAACGAATCAACGAGTGTTCCGGGTTCTGCTTCTCGGATCAGTTTGACGATTTGAAGCAAATCAATGACGACACGATTGCCGTCCTTCCTTGAATGGCGGTGAAGCACCAGCGACGTAAGCCTTCGTTCCAGCTCGGCATCACTCGAGAATAAGCGGGCGGCATGACCCAGCGTCACGTGCTCGCCCGGTCGTATGCCTATCCGCTTGCGAAGGCGCAAATACAAGTTGGGCTGCATGTCAGCGTTCATGCCGGCACCCCCTTTCCAGTCAGGATTTCCTTGTTAGTATGATTAAAGGAGGGGCAGGATAATCGGAACAAACACAGCAAAAAAAGCCAAATTGCCCCTTCGGGCAATTTGGCTTTGGTGAGCAGCGCTCATTGCGCAATTTGATTGCGAATCAGCTGCAATATTTTTTTCTCCAGCCGGGATACCTGTACCTGCGAGATACCCAGCCTTGCGGCGACCTCCGACTGCGTTTGGTCCCGATAATACCTGAGAAATACGATGAGCCGCTCCCGCTCCGACAAGCCGCCGATCGCTTCATTCAGCGCCAGCTTGTCAAACCAGCGATCTTGGGAATCATCCGCGATTTGGTCCATCAGCGTTATCGGATCACCGTCATTCTCAAACACGGTCTCATGAATAGACGTCGGCGGCTTATTCGCCTCCTGAGCGAAGACGACATCCTCAGGAGTGATGCCGAGCCGTTCCGCCACTTCTTTAATCGTCGGGAGTCGGCCCAGTACCTTGGACAGCTCATCCTTGGTCTTACGCACCTTATTGGCCGTCTCTTTCAACGAGCGGCTTACCTTAAGCGTTCCGTCATCCCGTAGGAAACGCTGAATTTCGCCGATAATCATCGGCACTGCATAAGTGGAAAACTTCACTTCATAGGAGAGATCGAACTTATCGACCGATTTGAGCAAGCCGATGCAGCCGATCTGGAACAAATCTTCCGGTTCATAGCCACGCCCCATAAACCGCTGAACTACGGACCATACGAGCCGGATGTTGCATTGCACGAGCGTATCGCGCGCGAGCGTATCTCCGGATTGACTAAGCGCAATGAGCCGCTTGACCTCGGAGTCATCCAAATAAGGCTGCGCCGTTTGTTTCATATCGACATTCATGCGGTCCAACCCCTATGCGCCTAATTAAACAGCGCTTTTTTCGATTCAATGCGCTTTGTCATCGCGATCGACGTCCCGTTGCCCGGCTCGCTAAACACATCGAAGCCATCCATGAAGTTCTCCATAATGGTAAATCCCATGCCGGAGCGCTCCATTTCCGGTTTAGAGGTATAAAGCGGCTGGCGTGCAAGGTCCAGATCCTCAATGCCTCTGCCCTTGTCAAGGACGGTAAGCTTAACGACATCCCCGTCAATGAAGCCTTCGATCGTAACGACGCCGTTCGGGTCGCTGTCATAGCCGTGAATAATCGCATTGGTTACCGCTTCGGAGATAGCCGTCTTCAAATCGTTCAATTCTTCCATTGTCGGGTCCAGCTGAGATACGAAAGCCGCAACCGCAACACGCGCGAACGCTTCATTCTCCGAACGTGCGGAGAATGAAAGTGTCATCTCATTTCTTCCGTTCATGAAACGACCTCCAAACTTGTGAGCGCGAGCCGCTCGTTCTCGTGAATCGGCAATATTTTGAACAATCCCGACAGTTCGAACAGCCGGTAGACGCTCTGATTGACATCGCATACTACCATCTTGCCGCCTCTGGCTTTGAGCTGCTTATACCTGCCGAGAATAACGCCAAGTCCTGAGCTGTCCATGAACAGCAGATCCTTCAGGCTGAGAATGATGTGGGCGCTGTTGCCATGCAGAATCGCTTCTTCCATCTTGAACCGGACAACATCCGCGGTATGGTGATCAAGCTCGCCCCGCAGTCTAACGATCAGTACATTTCGATAATGCTCCAATTCGATCTGAAGACTCATACTGTTGTTCACTCCTAACGATTATTGCCCTGCTATTGCGGAGCACAAGCTATCCATCTGCCAGCGTAAAGCAGACGATGGATAAGTTAGTGTTGAACAAGCAATTCTACGCTTCAGCTTTCATTTCCTGCCCCCCGACAAAACTAGAAGCAGAGCGCTAGAAGCAGACAAATACCGCGCGGGAGCTGTATCATTTGACGACAAAATTATTTAAATAAACTGCCGCAGGACCGTTTGAACAACGTCCACCAGCCGGCACGCTCCACCGTAGCGGGGGAATCCACCGCGAACTCAGTCAGCACCTGGTCGCCTTGGAATACGATCAGCTTCCCGATGGGTTCGTTGATCGTCACCGGCGCCTTCAGCGGATTCAGCTGCAGTTGGTAGCGGATATCTTTCACCGAGCTGCCTTTCTTGAGCAGCACGCTATACGAGTGTTTAGCCGTCAGCTTCAGCTCAGGCAGTACACCTTTCTCAACAGACACGACTCCCATTTCGTCCCCCTTCTGGAAGATCGTATGGTTCATGTACTGCGCGAACGAATAATCGAACATCTGGGAAACTTCGGCATTACGCGTTTTCGTGTTTGGCTCTCCCATAACAACCGCGATTACACGCAGATTGTCACGACGAGCAGTAGCTGTCAGGCAAAACTTCGCTTCACTTGTAAACCCGGTTTTGAGGCCGTCTGCACCTGTATAGAACCGGACTAGTTTATTGGTGTTCACGAGCCAAAACGGCTTCTCGCTGGATTTACGCAGATAATCCTGGTACAGCCCTGTATATTTCGTAATTTCGGCATGCTTGAGCAGCTCTCTGGACATCACTGCAATATCATGGGCAGATGAGTAGTGATCGGTAGCCGGAAGCCCATTGCAATTGTTAAAATGGGTGTTCTTGAGGCCAAGCTCAGCTGCACGCTTATTCATCATGTCGACAAAAGCGGCTTCCGTTCCGGCGATCTTCTCGGCCATGGCCACAGAGGCGTCATTGCCTGATGCCAGCGCGATGCCCTTCAGCATCTCGTCGACGCTCATTTGCTCGCCCGGCTCCAGGAAAATTTGCGAGCCTCCCATAGAAGCGGCATAATCACTCGTGGAAACTTTGTCTGTCAGCTTGATACGGCCTTCGTCCAGCGACTCCATAATGAGCAGCATCGTCATGACCTTCGTGATGCTGGCAGGCGGCAAGGCAGCATGGCTGTTCTTCTCATAAATAATCGTACCGCTGTCTGCGTCCATCAGAATGGCGGAGCGAGCAGACGGTGCCAAATCCGCTGCGCCGGCAGGTGCGGCATTCGGCGCTGCGCCTTCTTTCGCCAAGGCAGCTGCAGGTGCCGATAGAACGAATATCGCCGTTAAACTCATGGCGAGCAATTGCTTCCATTTGCTAATCATAGGTTGTTCTCCTCCTGAATGATGCCCGCGGCATAGCTATGGCCGCAATTCGGCTAAAATCTCATTCCTAGTGTGGACGAGTGAACAGTAAAATATTCCATTTTTTAGATTGAAAATCAAAACTATCCTGCAAAAAAAAGCGGCCATTCGGGATATACCCCGAATAGCCGCTCTGATCCTCCAACTAACGCCTTACTAAAACCGCTGTACGCCTTCCTCCGTCACTACAGACAGAAGAAGCGGCGAAGGTGCTACCGGTTCACTGCTGAACGTATACGCCTCCTGCACGCGCTTGACAACGTCACGAACAGACGCGTTGTCCTCGCGCACATGCAGCAGCGCAAGACAATCGCCTTTCTTCACCTTGTCGCCGACTTTGCGCTGCATGACAACGCCAACCGCATAATCGATGACCGATTCCTTCGTTGCACGACCTGCGCCAAGCAGCATCGCGGCAAGACCAAGTTCCTCCGCTTGAATAGCACTCACGTAGCCATCCTGCTCTGCCGGAACCTCAAGCACAAGCGGCGCTTGCGGCAGCAATGACCGGTCTTCAGCCACCTGCGGATTACCGCCTTGTGCCGCTACGAAGACTTTAAACTTCTCCAGAGCCGCGCCGGAAGTGAGACGGTCGCGCAGCATGGCCTCGGCTTCCGCCAGACTGCCGGCTTGACCGCCAAGCACAACCATGTGTGAGCTGAGCGCCAGACATAGAGCTGTCAAATCCTCAGGCCCTTTACCATGCAGCGTATCAATCGCTTCTTGTACTTCAAGCGCATTGCCGATCGCATAACCAAGCGGCTGATCCATATCGCTGATCAGCGCCGCCGTTTTTCGGCCAACCTCTGTCCCGATCGCTACCATCGCTTTGGCCAATTCCTCCGAATCCTCCAGCGTCTTCATGAAAGCGCCGCTTCCTGTTTTCACGTCGAGCACGATTGCATCCGCACCGGCTGCAATCTTCTTGCTCATAACTGAGCTCGCAATCAGCGGGATCGACTCTACGGTTGCCGTTACGTCTCGGAGCGCATAGAGCTTCTTGTCAGCAGGCGTCATATTGCCGCTTTGGCCGACGATGGCAAGCCCGATTTCGTTCATCTGCGCAATAAATTCCTCGCTCGTCAGTTCGGTACGGAACCCTGCCATCGCTTCCATTTTGTCGATTGTGCCGCCCGTATGTCCAAGTCCGCGACCTGACATCTTCGCCACCGGTACACCGCATGAGGCGACAAGAGGGCCGATAATCAGACTCGTTTTATCACCAACACCGCCGGTGCTGTGTTTATCTACTTTAATGCCGCGAATCGGCGACAGATCGACTTGATCGCCCGATTCTGCCATAGCCATCGTTAAGTTAGCCGTTTCTTCCGCGTTCATACCGCGAAAAAAAACAGCCATAGCCCAGGCGGAAAGCTGATAATCCGGGATGTCGCCTTGGCTATAGCCTTTTATAAGAAATGACAGCTCGTCCTTAGACAGCACTCCGCCATTTCGTTTCTTTTGAATGATATCGACTGCTCGCAAGCGGATGAGCCTCCTTATGTATAAACCATGTTCGTAACTTGCATCAGGTCACCTTTGGGCACTCGACGATTTGCTTTTCTCTGCCTGCACTTTGACGATCAATTGGTCAAGCGTCTGGCTGAGCTGGATCACATCTCGGTGAAGAAATGTTTCCTTACGCATCGCAGCCGCCACCAATTGTCCTCGCAGTCGTTCCAGTCGACGATAACTTTGATTGTCCATGAAATCGCAATCCCCACTTTATTGTGTACTATCTGTCACGGACATTATACGACGACAAGCGGACAAAGAATGTCACAATCAGTCGAGGCCTTTATTACATTTTTGTTACAGCCTACATAAGCGGAATAACGCCGTTTACTAGGCCAAGGAACCTGGATTTTACACGTTCCGTCGTTTCCATGACTTCATCATGCGACAGCGGCTGATCCAAAATACCCGATGCCATGTTGCTGATACAAGAGATGCCGAGCACTTCAATGCCGGAATGGCTTGCCGCAATAACCTCGGAAACCGTCGACATGCCGACAGCATCCGCTCCTAATATACGCATCATGCGAATTTCCGCAGGGGTCTCGTAAGAGGGGCCAAGCACCGCGATATACACGCCTTCTTGAAGTGTGAACCCTTGATCCAGCGCTACGCCTCTTGCCAGTTCGCGCAAACGTTTGCTGTAAGGCTGGGACATATCCGGGAAACGAACGCCAAGCTCCTTGTCATTAGGCCCGACAAGCGGGTTATGGCCTTGGAAGTTAATGTGATCGCTGATCAGCATAAGATCGCCCGGATTGTAGGTCGTATTCACGCCGCCGGCCGCATTCGTAACCACAAGCTTCGAAGCGCCGATTGCTTTCATTACGCGTACCGGGAAAGCGGTCAGATCTGGGCCGTATCCTTCATACAGGTGGAACCGTCCGCGCATGAGGACAACCGGACGACCGGATAGTTTGCCGATCATCAGCTCGCCGGCATGACCTTCTACAGTGGAGATCGGGAAATGCGGGATTTCGTGATAAGGAATGACGACAGCCTCTTCGATGTAATCGCCAAGAATGCCAAGTCCGGAACCCATAATAAGGCCGACCTCCGGCTGGATGGAAATTTTCGAATTGATATAGGCTGCCGCTTCTTGAATATGGGATGCTTTAAGTGTGTTCACGTTGATGAACCTCCTGTAATTGTTGTTGACGTGCATTTAGCGCAGGTATAACTTAATCAGTTTAGCTCATTCAAAAATGACACACCATGATCGGGACGCGCCACGCCAAAATTATCGGCGATGGTGGCAGCGACATCCGCAAACGTTGAACGAATGCCAAGCGATCCCGGCGTCTTCAAAGCCGGTCCGTATACCAGCAAGGGCACATACTCTCTCGTATGGTCGGTGCCGGAATAGGTTGGATCGTTGCCATGATCGGCTGTCACGATGAGCAGATCCCGCTCTCCGAGACGCTTCGTCAGCTCCGGCACACTGCGGTCGAACGCTTCAAGCGCGCCGGCGTAACCTTGAGGGTCGCGACGATGACCATATAGCGAATCGAAATCGACCAGATTCGTGAAGAGCATGCCTTTAAAAGGACGATCCAGCGCTGCGATGGTTTTATTCACGCCATCCTCGTTGCTCTTCGTATGAAGTGCCTCGGTAATCCCTTCGCTGACGAAGATATCATCGATCTTGCCGACAGCAATGACATCGAATCCGCCGTCCTTCAGCGCGTTCAGAACGGTCGGTGCCGGCGGCTTCACCGCGTAATCATGCCGATTCGCCGTCCGTTTGAAAGAGCCTGGCTTGCCCACGAATGGCCTCGCGATGACACGTCCAACGGCATAGCGCTCGTCCAGCGTAAGCTCACGCGCGATTTCACAGGCACGGTACAGCTCCTCTAACGGAATGATGTCTTCGTTTGCAGCAATTTGGAATACACTGTCCGCACTCGTGTAAACGATCCATTTCCCTGTATTCAGCTGCTCTTCGCCCAGTTCGTCCATAATATCGGTACCGCTGGCTGATTTGTTGCCAAGCACGCCGCGGCCAGTTCGAGTCTCAAACTCGCTGAGCAGCTCGTCCGGGAATCCGTCCGGGAACGTCCGGAAGGGTACGGTCACCTTCAAGCCTGCGATTTCCCAGTGGCCGGTCATCGTATCTTTACCCACGGATACCTCAGCCATTTTGCCATAGTAAGCTAAGGCGTCTGCATCCGGCTTCCAACCGCCAAGGGGAGCGATTCGATCAAGTCCCCAGCTGCGAAGATGCGGCATTTGAAGCTCCGGCACCTCTTGCAAAATATGACCCAATGTATGGGAACCTACGTCGCCGAAAGCCGGTGCATCCTGAAGCTCGCCGATTCCGACGCTGTCGAGCACGATTACTGTAATACGGTCAAACTTCATAGCCTGATCACTCCGAATTCGTATGTTTACTTCTGGCCCGCGGATGTGCCAGGTTGTACACCTCTTTAATGCGCGGCTTGGTCACCTGCACATACACCTGGGTTGTGGAAATATCGGCATGGCCGAGCATTTCTTGCACGGCACGCAAATCCGCGCCGTTCTCGAGCAGATGAGCAGCGAAGGAATGCCGCAGCGTATGCGGTGTCATTTCGCCCTCGATGCCTGCTTCTGCAGCGTACTTCTTCAAAATTTTCCAAAAGCCTTGCCGGGTCATTCTGGCCCCTTGCTGATTGAGAAACAGAGCCGTTTCGTCATGCTTACGCAGCTTCACCCGCACCTGCTTCAGATACACGGCCAGTGCCTCAGTCGCAACACTGCCAAGTGGAATGATTCGCTCTTTGGTCGCGGAGCCGATACAACGAATGAAGCCCATCGGCAAGTTAATATGCTCATCATCTAAAGAGATAAGTTCAGATACACGGATCCCTGTTGCATAGAGAACCTCCAGCATGGCGAGATCGCGTATACCGGCATTCGTTTCGGGATCTGGTGCGGCGAGCAGTCTCTCCACATCTGTAATCGTAACTATTTTGGGCAACCGCTTCTCTTGCTTAGGCATCTCCAAATGAATCGTCGGATCGCTTTGCATATGCCGCTGCATAATTAAATAATGGAAAAAAGCACGTAACGAGACCATATGCCTGGAAACAGTCGCAACCGCCCGTCCCTGCTGCTTCAGCTGAAGCATGTAGAGAGAGAGGTGGTGCTTTTGGATGCCGTCCACGTACGAAATGCCCTGACTTTCTGCGTAATCCAGAAATAAGGATAAATCCCGTTCATAGGACGACAATGTATTGGCAGACAGCCTCCGCCCTTCCTGTAAATACTGTATAAATGTTCGCAGATGCACTCTCATGGGTCGTTCCTTTCCCGGATAAACAGCTTCAGCAGGTATCCCTGCTATATTCCACAAAGCTGCTTAATATCCTGCCAAAGGAAACCAAAACACCTGCATCCTATTCGCCATACCAGTAAAATAACCGAAGCTTGTCATAAATGCTGCTTGCATCCACCTGAAACGGTTCTTCCTTGAATACCTTCAATGCTTGACCCTGCGGTACGCGATACGGATCCTCGGGCGTAATCCAAACGGCGATAAACCGGCAGCCGCCGTACATCGTAATTGTAAAAAAGCAGAGCAGCAGCACAAAAAATATCCGTCTCAGCCACCTGCGAACCGACACCACCATCGCATATCCCCCTTTTCCTAAAGCGAAGAATGGGCAGCCTTTCCCGTTTGCAGACGGGCAAATGGTTGTCCTTTACAACACCTTATGAGCAGGGACGACGAATCATGCATAAGCGCCCAGCTAGCTTAGTTTATCGAAAGCTACGCTCTCAAGCAATTGAGTCATGCTGATGTACGGCATATTTACAGCCTCAGCTACCTGTGGATGCGTAACGCGGCCTTTGTACGTGTTCACACCTTTACGAAGCGGCTCGTTCGCCCGCACGGCTTCCTCCAGCCCTTTGCCGGCAAGCTCCAGCGCATACGGCATTGTCACGTTCGTCAAGGCCAGTGTAGAGGTTCTCGGAACGGCTCCGGGCATATTCGCAACGGCATAATGGAGGACGCCATGTTTCTCATAAACCGGATCCTTATGCGTAGTTACTCGGTCGATTGTCGCAATGGTTCCCCCTTGGTCAACGGCAACGTCCACGATGACGGCACCTTTCTTCATCGTCTTCACCATATCTTCGGTCACCAAGTGCGGTGCTCTGGCTCCTGGAATGAGAACCGCTCCGATCAACAGGTCTGCTTTCTTCACCGCGCTTGCAATGTTATAGGGGTTCGACATTAATGTACGAATGCGGCCTTCAAACACTTCATCTATATAACGCATGCGATCCGCGCTGCGTTCCAGAATAACGACGCTTGCTCCCATGCCAAGCGCAATACGAGCCGCATTCGTACCCACGATGCCGCCGCCAAGGATAATAACCTCGGCAGGAGGAACGCCCGGTACGCCGCCAAGCAATATCCCGCGTCCGCCGTAGAAGGCTTCCAAGAATTGAGACCCAACCTGCACCGCCATCCTGCCCGCTACCTCGCTCATCGGAGTGAGCAGCGGCAAGCTGCCATTAGGCATCTGAATCGTTTCATAGGCGACTCCCGAGACATCCTTCTCGATGAGTGCCTTTGTAAGTTCAGGCGCAGCAGCTAGGTGCAAGTACGTGAACAGGAGCAGCCCTTCGCGGAAATAACCAAACTCTTCCGGCAAAGGCTCCTTCACCTTCATAATCATTTCTGCCTTCGCCCAGACTTCCTTCGCCGTTGGTAAGATGGCAGCTCCTTCCGCTATATAGGCCTCATCTGTAAAGCTGCTTCCTTCTCCGGCACCGCTTTCGACCACGACCTCATGACCGGCAGCCTTCAACATTCCCGCTCCTGCAGGGGTAAGCGCAACTCGATACTCGCTTGCTTTGATTTCTTTCGGCACGCCGATAATCATATGCATCTCCCTCTCCGTCTCCTTGATTCTTCATATGCAGGCAGAGGACGGGTTGACAGTCCTCCCTGATACTTTCTCTCGCGGAACGGAAAATATGTACCCGTGTATCAGCATCTACCCATGCCCTTGTACGAATGTCTCCATACACTGGAGTATTGGTTCCTGCACCGATTGGAAGTTCAGTCTATCGTTAAAGGAGGAGCATCTTTGCCAAATGTTGAACGGCTGCTGCTCAGCTGCTCAAAAGGCAGATCATCAGGTCATACGACGCGTAAATTAATCGGCTTCAAATCGCAATCACAATATACGCAATGTCTTAAGGAGCTTGCCAAATACGGCATACGACCGGTTAAGAGCATTCGTCGCAACCGCGTCATCTGCTGTCACGTCGACAGCCGTCGTACTCAGCAGCTGCAATCATTAGCCGAGCATCCGAATGTCAGCTATGTGGAGCCCGATTTCAAGCTCCATGCGCATGGTTTCCCGGTGCAGTCCAAAGCGAAGAACGCAAAAGTCCGCATCAGCGCAAAGGCTTCCCTTTACATGAGAAAAAACTTGCGCACGCGCGGCGCAGGCAAAGGAAAGCTGCACTCGGATTCGTCCTCAAGCAATGTAGGCTGGAATCACTCGCAAATAGAAGCGAATAAAGTATGGTCGTCCACGAAAGGCAAAGGCGCAGGAATCGCCATTATCGATACAGGCATCGCCAAACATTCTGACCTTCGCATATACGGAGGCGTCAATACGATGGGCGGTTCGTCTTACAAAGACGACAACGGCCATGGCACCCATGTAGCAGGCATAGCGGCGGCAGCCGGTTCAAACGGCGTGCTGCAAGGCGTAGCACCTCGCGCGAGGCTGTACGCCGTCAAAGCGCTCGATGCGAGCGGTGCAGGTTACGTCTCTGATATTATTAAAGGCATCGACTGGTGTATCTCCAAGAAGATTCCCATCATCAATATGAGCCTTGGACTCGAAGGGGAAACGAGCAGCGCGCTGAAGGAAGCCGTTCAGCGTGCCAGACAGAACGGTATTATTGTCGTGGCCTCAGCGGGAAACAGCGGATCTAGCACCGGCCGTATTGATCAGCCTGCCCGGTACTCTACAGCGATTGCCGTTGCAGCATCTACTCGTAAAGGAAAGGTCGCTAATTATAGCAGCCGCGGCTATGGCATCGACGTCACTGCCCCGGGCAGCTATATTAAATCGACATCGCTGGGCGGCGGTTATCAAGTGTTATCCGGCACGAGCATGTCCAGCCCTCATGTGGCCGGCGGCGTTGCGCTATTGAAGTCACTAGATCCCTCGCTCAGTCCCTCGACGATTACGAAGCGGCTGCGCGCTTCAGCCAAGCGAATCTCGAGCTATTCCTCTAAAGCGCAGGGCTATGGGATTATGCAGCTTGGAGGGGCAGCAGCTTACTCCTCCTCCGATCAATCGACTGAGGCAGCTTCTCGCAAGTCCAAATCCGGTCACAAGTCAAGAAGGAAGAGACCCTAAAAGCGCACAAAAAACTCCCTTTAACAGTGTTGCTCAGCACTAGTGCTGAGAACACTGCAGAAGGGAGTGTTTAGTTTTCGACCTTGAGAGCATCGTTCTTCGCTTTGCAATTGACGCATACTCCTTGAAAATCAAGGCGATGGTCTAGTACCATAAAACCGTATTCCCGCTCGAGTCGCTCTTCAAGCGACCCAAGCCAATCTTCCAATATTTCACTCATGGTTCCACATTGCACGCAGATGAGGTGATGATGATGATGTTTGTTGTTGTCTGCCCGTAAATCGTAACGCGCAACGCCATCCCCAAAATTCATCTTCTCCACGACATGCAGCTCGCTCAGCAGTTCCAATGTTCGATATACTGTTGCTAATCCGATCTCAGGCGCGATGTCCTTGACGAGCATGAACACGTCTTCCGCGCTAAGATGATCCTCTTCGTTCTCCAGAAGCACACGAACTGTAGCTTCTCGCTGTGGGGTGAGCTTGTACCCCTGCGACTGCAGCTGCTGCTTAATCTTATCAATCCGGGATTCCATGGCTTCCCCCCTCATACCTGACTTGTGCCATTATCACGGAATCGGTTTGCTTTTATTATAGGTGCTCATTACGAACAAAGTCAATTTTTTTTAGAATCATTACAATCCACCGCTGACACCTACGATAAGCGGAGCGGCCCATTTTAGCAGCATCGGGGTGACATAACACTCCACGGCAGCAGCTCCCAGAATGATGATCAGCATCATGACAGCGCTGGATGTGAAAGTGAATAATGGCTGGCTAAGCGTGCCGAAACGGCCTAAGAGCCGGTTCTTAATCACATAGAGTCCGAAAGAAACCGCCGACACGCTAATGATGAGAAAGGCCGGTACAGCCAGTAAATTTGGCGGGGCGACAGAAGCTAGCGAGAAGATCAGACCCTTCCACGCAAATTGCCGCACCAGCGTACCGATCGCGAAGCCTACCAATACGCCTTTCAGAAAATCAAGCGCCAGCACAAGCGGCATCCCAACGACAGTCAGCCCTAGTACCCAGATGAGGATCAGCCATTTGGCATGGAACCAAGCCCGATCCCAGAACGACTCGCCGCCGCTCTGCAAGACACCTTCCTGGATATGATGGATGAATTGCTGTACATCCCCCGCCAAATTTTGCTGCTGATCCAGTGTCAATGCATTAACGAGAAGCGCACCGAAAACTACCCCTACGACAAATAAAACAGAAACAAATACATAAAGCGTCAGCTGATCCTTCACATTCGGCTGAAGCGCGGATGATCGCATGGCATATCCCCCTAAACCCAGATGGTTCAGTGTATGTCCAAGCCCCCGCAGCTATGACGGTCTGCTTACGACTTGCTTGCGACTTTGCCGTAGTTGCCTCCGCCGCCTGCTTGCAGCTTTAATGAACCAGTACGGGCTTCAGCTATAATCGATGCCGCCGATTCTCCTGCAAGCTCTGCAATCGCCGCTGTCGGTACATCATGAAGAATGTTCATCTCCGTTCCAAACTGATCCAGCAGCTTGGACAACGTCTTCGGGCCGATCCCCGGGATAAATTCCAGCGGTACTTGATAGATATAACGAGGACGATTTTGCGGCACTACCGGCTCGCTTCGCCCCGCTTTAGCCCCTAGCTCCATAATCCGGTCCAATACACCTCGTACTTGCTTGAGACTACCGCATTGCAAGCAGCGCTCGGCATCCTGCTTGTCCTCCACGAGTGAACCGCAATTCACACAGTACGTGCGATGATACTTTCCGAGCACCGGATTCAGCCCATAATTGGCCGTTATTGCTCGTCCTTCTGCCCCTTCAAGTGCCAGCTTCAGTTCCCTATATGACGGCTCTTGAAGATACAGCTCATTGTACTCACGACCGATCTTCGCTAAGGAGTGCGCATCTGAATTCGTCAGAAACGGCAGCGTATCAAGCTCAGGAATGAGCCCTGCCATCTCGCTGTCCGAGCTTAGTCCGAGCTCGACGGCATCTACGAGACTCGGATCCAGCGTATCGCTTAGCAGATCGGAGCAGCTCCCGAACAAGCTCTTATGCGGCGTGAAAATATGGGCAGGGATGAACAGCCCGCCTCGTCCCTTCACTTCCGCTTGCAGCTCTCGGGATGGCACATATAAACGCTGTGAGCTGAGCTGTACATTGCGCATCGAGCGGGACATCCACTTCGTGAACGATTGCATCTCTGCAAAATCGGGCAGATAGATCAGATGATGTGCCGTGCCGAAACCGGCATCGCGAACCTCAATTTCGGACCCGAGAAGAATCGTCGTATTCTTGTAGCGAATGCCTCCACCGCTAATTTCGGTCATTTCCCCGGAATCAAGCAAGGACTCTATATCTCGCTGAACACCGGGAGAGTGGCAGTCGATCACGCCAAGCAGACCGATTCCTTTGCGAACCGCCGCCTCATGTGCAATGTTTCGGAAGGTTAGATCTTTGCTGCCGCTGATCTTAACCGGTTCTCCCCGCTCCGTCAGTCCAATATGCAAATGAAGATCGGCAAATACACGGCCCAGCTTCCCTTCTTGTACAGCCGCTTTCACAGTCGTCACCTCTAGATCTCTCCCGTAAGCCTGTAAATATGCCATGCATAGACGGCCAGAATGGTCTTCGCATCGCTGATCCGCTCTTCTTTCATATATTGCTGCGCCTGCTCGAACGTAATCGCTTCTACAGCCAGAAACTCATCCTCATCCGGCGCGCTTTCCCCTTTCACAAGCTCCTCTGCGAGATACACGTACAGCTTCTCGTCGGCGAATCCAGGTGACGTATAGAACGCACTTAGCGGACGAAGCTTCCCGGCACGGTAGCCGGTTTCCTCTTCAAGCTCACGCGCTGCAGCAACCATCGGATCTTCACCGGCATCCAGCTTCCCAGCCGGAATCTCGATCTGGAACTTTTCCATCGGCTTACGATACTGCTCCACGACCAGCATTTTATCATCGATTAGGGCAAGAACGGCTGCCGCACCGGGATGTCTCACAATTTCGCGCGTGGCTGTTTTGCCATCAGGCAGCTCGATCGTATCGACCTGCAGCGAAATTATTTTCCCATCGAAAATCGGTTCAGTCTTAATTGTTTTCTCTCGGAATTGATCGGTTTTCTCTAACATCTCTCATCGGCTCCTTTGATGGCAATTCGGCAAATCGGCAATTCAGCAGGCATATGTTCTCTAACTCTCTCATATCTATCTATCAGTATAGCAAAAGGGGAGATCATTCATGAAACAATACACGGTAAAAAGCTCGATGACACTTGTGGGAAAAGCCTGGGAAATCCGGCACCAACTGAAGCTGCTTGCCAAAGCGAGCGCGAAGACAAGCCCGATTAACGGCAAATCCGGTCGCACGCTTGGCGAATATTTACAGTCGACACGCTGAACGGCGTAGGATGCATTCACGCTCAAACAATAGAAAGGGTTGCCGCCGTAGATCACTCTACAGCCGGCAACCCTTATTCGTATAGGCAAGCCGTTATTCCGTCTGTTCCGCCGCCTGTTCGATAATTGCTACAACCAGCTCAGCCGTTTTCACTAAATCCTCTGCCTTAATTTGCTCATTCGTCGTATGGATATGTTCATACCCAATCGCAAGGTTCACGGTTGGGACGCCATGCCCGTTGAAAATATTCGCGTCGCTTCCGCCGCCGGAGTGAAACAGCTTCGGTGTTCTGCCGATTTTCTCAATCGCAGCCTTCGCCAGCTCCACAACCGGATCTCCGTCGGTAAAGTTGAACGCCGGATAAATCAGCTTGCTTTCAAACTCCGCCTTTGCACCGAACTCAGCTGCAACCGCAAGGACGGTTTCGCGCATCGATTCGACCTGCTTGTCGAGTTTATCCTGCACAATGCTGCGGGCTTCCGCGTCTAGTTTTACGAAATCACAAACGATGTTCGTTGCACCGCCGCCCTCGAAACGTCCGATGTTAGCCGTTGTTTCGTGATCGATTCTTCCAAGCGACATACGGGAGATCGCTTTGCCTGCCACTTGAATGGCACTGATGCCATCCTCCGGATTAACGCCTGCATGTGCCGATTTACCGTGGATTTTGATCGTAATCTTCGCTTGGGACGGCGCAGCAACGGCAATATCGCCGATCGGACCATTGGAATCCAGCGCGTAACCGAACTTCGCTTTCAGCTTCTTCGGATCGATCGCTGCCGCGCCTACAAGCCCGCTTTCTTCTCCAACCGTAATAACAAGCTGAATCGGACCATGAGCACGATTCTGTTCCTTGATTACGCGAATGGCTTCGAACATGGCTGCGAGTCCGGCTTTATCGTCGGCTCCAAGAATTGTCGTGCCGTCACTTCTTATGTAGCCGTCTGCATCCAGACGCGGTTTAATTCCTTTTCCCGGCACTACCGTATCCATGTGGGAAGTAAAGAAAATCGTCGGTGCCTGCTCGCTGCCGTTTGCTTCAAGCATCGCGAACAGATTGCCTGCCCCGTGCCCCGTAATACTTGCCGCATCGTCTTCTTCTACTGAGAAGCCAAGCTCTTTCAGCTTTCCGGTAAGCACATCACAAATGTCACGCTCATATTTCGTTTCGCTGTCCACCTGGACAAGCGCCATAAATTCATCGATTATTCGTTGGTTATTAATCATCGGCTTTCCTCCGTTCATGGATTTCGTTTACAATAGTCTCATACTTGTACATCTTATTTACGAAAGGAGCATGCTCTCGTGCGTCAGAACCAATTGATGAAAGTGTTCATCTGGCTGCTCATCGCCTCGCTGCTGATCTCCACTTTATTGATGGGTATCGGCTGGATCTTCGAATAGTCCGGTTTCTTCTTCCACTTCACAGCCAAACTGTTTGCAGAAATGCGGCAGCAGCTCGCGCGCCGCTTGTTCCACACTTAAGTTGATGCCTGTTACGTCGGCAAAAGAAGTTACCGCATATTCCTGGATCCCGCAAGGAATGATGCCTCGAAATCCATCCTGCGCAATGCCCGCTTTAATATTAAGCGCAAAGCCATGGCTCGTCACGAATCCGCGGCGAGTCCTGGCTTTATTAAACTTCACGCCGATCGCCGCAATTTTGGCGTCGCCAACCCAAACACCGGTATACTCCGACTTCCGATTCGTTTCGATTCCATACCCAGCCAGCCAGTCCATAATGGCCTGCTCCAGCTGACGCAAGTAACCGTGCAGATCAAGGCCCGCTCCATCCAAATAAAGCAACGGGTACCCGACAAGCTGACCCGGTCCATGATACGTAATATCCCCGCCGCGGTCGATTTGAAACACACCGATGCCGCGAGCGGCTAATTCTTCTTCCGAATAGAGCAAATGCTCGGGATGGCGCTGCGAACCGACTGTATAGGTCGGCGGATGCTGAAGAAGGAGCAGCGTTTCACGTCGCTCCTCCTTGTCGATTTGTTTGACGTATGCCTTCTGTAAATCCCATGCTTCTGCATAACCGAGCATAGGCGTATAATGAACATCGATCGCTTTCACGTTCGTTGTCATAACATGTAAGCCCCGTTTCAATACAGCTTCGTATCTAGATTGAAGCTTTCCAAATTTTCTTTCACCCGCTGCAAGAAACGTCCGCAAATGACGCCATCGAGAATCCGGTGATCCAGCGACAAACAAATATTGGCCATCGAACGAACCGCAATCATATCATTAATGACGACAGGACGCTTCACGATGGATTCGCAGGTAACGATTGCCGCTTGCGGATAGTTGATGATTGGGTATGACAAGATCGAGCCAAACGACCCCGTATTGTTTACGGTGAACGTTCCGCCTTCCATGTCTGCGAGCGTTAGCTTGCCTTCGCGCGTTTTGCGGGCTAGATCTTCAATCTCCCTGGCGAGGCCGGCAATATTTTTCTGATCCGCGTTTTTGATGACGGGTACTTTAACCGCATCCTCTGTACCCACCGCAAGACCGATGTGGATATCGCGCTTCACGATGATTTTGTCTACGGCCCACACCGAGTTCATAATCGGGAAATCTTTGATCGCATTAACGACGGCTTTCACCCAGAATGCGAGATAAGTAAGATTCACGCCTTCACGCTTCTTGAAGTCATCCTTCAATTTGTTGCGCAGGGAGACGAGGTTGGTCACATCCACTTCCATCATCATCCAAGCATGTGGAATTTCAGTAACGCTTTGGCGCATATTACGTGCGATAGCATTACGGACAGGCGTAACATCGATAAAATATTCGCTTCTGCCCGGCACTTGCTGCCCCTCCACTTCAACACCCGGAATACGAGGCGTTTCAGACAAATGAAGGCCGGAGGAACGAACCTGCTCCCCGCCGCTCTTATTGGACTGCTGTGTTTGTTGAGCGCTGCCTACATGTCCGGCTGCTGTTCCAGTAGCTTTAGCCCCGCGTCCGGACTCCACGAAAGCAAGCACGTCTTTACGAGTGATTCGTCCGCCAAGCCCTGTTCCTTCAATTCCAGACAGGTTTACATTATGTTCTGCTGCAAGAGACTGAACCGCAGGAGAGTAGCGATGACGCATATGATCATTGCCATCCCCGCCTGCTTCAGCTGCTGCACCTTGTGCACGAACCGCTGCTCGCTCGTTGCCGCGAGTCGGAGCGCCGGACGACGCTCCAAGGGTATTGCCGCTTCCTGCGTGAGATGACGCAGTCGGAGCAGCAGTACCCGCTCCCTCCTCATCAACCTCGATAAGGCAAAGCGGCGTACCTACAGGTACGGTCTCGCCTGCACCGACTAATATTCGAATCAGCGTCCCTTGAATGGTCGCGGGTAGTTCTGCATTTACTTTGTCAGTAAGAATTTCACAGATTGGCTCATACATCTCGATCGAATCGCCAGGCTGCTTAAGCCATTTATCGATCGTTGCGGAGACAAGCGATTCTGCGAGTTGTGGCATGACGACTTCCGTCAATTTCTTCATTCCGACCACTCCTAAATGTTTTGCGAAGCGACTTCGATCTTAGAATAATGCCAGCTTCTTCATCGCTTCTTTCACTTTATCTTTATTCAGCATAAAGAATTTCTCGCCCGGTGGATTGATCGGCATTGCCGGAACGTCCGGACCGCATAGCCGCATAATTGGAGCATCCAGCTCGTAAAGCATTTCTTCTGCTATGATAGCGGACACTTCTGCGCCAATGCCTCCGAATTTGTTATCTTCATGAATGATGAGCACTTTACCGGTACGACGGGCGGCTTCCAGAACGCCTTCTTTGTCAAGCGGCTGGAGCGTCCGCAAGTCGAGCACATGTGTCGACACGCCTTCTTCTGCAAGCTCCTCGGCTGCTTCGAGCACGAAGTGAAGCGGCAGGCTGTAGCTGATGACCGTAATGTCGTCGCCTTCGCGAAGGACATTGGACTCCCCGATTGGAACGATATAATCGCCTTCCGGAACATCGCCGGTCACAAGCTTGTAGCATTTCTTGTTTTCAAAATAAATAACCGGATCCGGATCGCGAACAGCTGCTTTCAGAAGCCCTTTCGCATCGTATGCCGTGTAAGGCGCTACGATCTTAAGACCGGGTGTTCCGAAGAATACGGACTCGGGGCACTGAGAATGGTACAACCCGCCGAAGATACCGCCGCCGATCGGCGCACGGATTACAAGCGGGCATGTCCAGTCATTATTGGAGCGATAACGGATCTTGGCCGCTTCGCTAATAATTTGATTGGTAGCCGGGAACATGAAGTCCGAATATTGCATTTCGGCAATCGGCTTCATGCCATACATAGCCGCACCGATTGCAGCGCCTACAATTGCGGATTCCGCAAGCGGAGTATCTAGTACGCGTTCCTCGCCAAACTGGCCGATAAGCCCTTTCGTCGTCGTGAATACGCCGCCTTTGTGGCCGACGTCTTCTCCGAGCACGAATACATCCTCATCGCGTTCCATTTCCTCTTTCATGGCCAAGCGGATCGCATCAATATAGTCCATTTTCGACATGTTAGCGTCCTCCTTCGCCATGATGATCATCGGCGTAAACATGTTTCAATATATCTTCAGGTTCTGGGAAAGCTGCTTGATCTCCATAGGAGGTCGCATCATCCAGAGCCGCTTTAATCTGCTGCATTAAGGCTGCGTCCCGTTCTTCATCCCAAATTCCGCTGTCAATCAAATATTGCTTGAACTTCGGCAAGCCGTCTTTGTCGCGATGCGAGTCGACTTCTTCCTTCGTCCGGTAAGCAAGATCCTCATCCGATGTGGAATGCGGCGATAAACGGTACATCACGGCTTCTACCAGTGTTGGTCCTTCGCCGTTTGCTGCGCGCTCACGTGCTTCTTTGACGACGCGATACACTTCCAGCGGGTCGTTCCCATCTACGCTATAGCCAGGGAAACCGTATCCAATGGCACGGTCAGCGATTTTTCCGCCGATTTGCTTATGAAGCGGAACCGAAATCGCATATTGATTGTTTTCGCACATGAAAATAACCGGCAGTTTATGCACTCCGGCAAAGTTTGCACCTTCGTGGAAATCTCCCTGATTGCTGGAGCCGTCGCCGAAGGTAACAAAGGATACGAAATTTTTCTTCTTCATCTTGGCAGCCAGTGCAAAACCAACGGCATGCGGCACTTGCGTTGTAACAGGGCTTGAGCCCGTAACGATGCGCAAACGCTTCGAACCGAAGTGTCCCGGCATTTGGCGACCGCCGCTATTCGGGTCAGCCGCTTTAGAGAATAGGGAAAGCATAAGCTCGCGCAATGTCATACCTACTGCAAGCACAAATGCGTAGTCGCGATAATAAGGCAGGTAATAATCTTGATTCCGGTCCAGCGCGAAAGCTGCGCCAACCTGTGCGGCTTCTTGCCCGATACCGGATACGTGGAACTTGATTTTGCCTGCCCGTTGAAGCAGCAGACAGCGCTCATCATACCGACGAGCGGTTGTCATTAACATATACATTTCAATGGCTTGATCGTCCGTTAGCCCAAGCGCAGCATGTTTGGATTGCTGCACGGCAGATTCGGATTGTGTCATGAGGGATGCCCTCCTTTTAGCTGCTATTATAACCAGGTACTAAGACTTGCCTATACCCATTATAACCGACTTTTACCGAAAAAGAAATGCTCCGTCCATTGCTGCGAATTGTGTTGTTGCTTACTATATAAAGATGCAGCTTCGATCTAAAATGCCAATGATTTGCCATTAACTGCCAGCATAGCTTCGCCCAGCACTTCGGAAAGCGTAGGATGCGGGTGAATGAGCTGTCCAACTTCCCAAGGAGTCGCATTCAGCAACATAGCGAGCGATGCCTCAGATAATAAATCCGTCGCATGCGGCCCGATTAGATGAACGCCAAGTACATCATTCGTCTTCGCATCCGCAATAACTTTCGCAAAACCATCCGTTTCTCCCAGCACATGTGCCTTGCCAATCGCTTGGAACGGAACTTTGCCGACTTTGATATCATGCCCTTGTTTGCGCGCTTCGTCTTCCGTCAGTCCGATGGAAGCTAGCTCCGGCTTGGAATAGATCGCTCTTGGCACTCGCGAGTGATCAGGCGCCTGTTCTTTCCCGCCGAGTATATGATCAACAGCAACAATCGCTTCATGGGCCGCCGCATGTGCCAGCTGCAAGCCGCCGTTCACATCGCCGATCGCATAAATATGAGGTTCATTCGTTTGAAAATACCCGTTCACGCGGATAACGCCTTTCTCGACGCGAACATCCGTATTCTCGAGACCGATCTCCTCGACATTCGCTTGACGGCCTACCGAAACAAGCAGCCGCTCGGCATTCAAGATAACCGGACCATCTGCTGTATCTGCTGTTATCGAGGCTTGTCCGTCATTATAGGTATACGTTTCAAGCTTCAATTGAATACCTGTCAATATACGTACACCTCTGCGGCGCAGTTGCTTCGACAGTTCAGCAGATGCTTCAACATCTTCGCCCGGCAGTAGTCTTGATGCCGCTTCGATCAACGTAACGTCAACGCCGAAGTCGACGAGCATGGATGCCCACTCTACGCCAATGACGCCACCGCCGACGATCAAGATGGATTTCGGCAGCTCGTCCATCGTCAGTGCTTCGTCGCTCGACATGATCTCACCTGGCTTTGGTTCCAGACCCGGTAGTGACCGCGGACGCGAGCCCGTTGCAATGATAAGATTCGTCGGTACGATGGTTTCCATTTCGCCATCGGGGAGCTCAATTGCTACGCTGCCGCTCTTCGGCGAGAAGATAGAAGGACCGATTACTCTTCCGCTGCCCTGCATGACGGTGATGTTATGCTTACGCATCAAATATTGGAGCCCTTTGTATAGCCCTTCTACCGTACTTTCTTTCCGGCGCTGTACTTTAGGGAAATCAAGTGAAATCGCTCCCTCAGTCACATGAATGCCATATGTATCCGCCTTGCGCATCGTGGTGTATACTTCAGCACTGCGGAGCAGCGCTTTACTAGGTATACAGCCTTTATGTAAACAAGTTCCACCCAGCTTCTCTCTTTCCACGATAATCACATTCTTCCCTGCTTGTGCCGCTCTGATCGCAGCTGTATATCCTGCAATGCCTCCGCCGATGATGGCCAAATCGCATTGAATTGTCATTCCTGTTGCTCCTCTCCAGATCGTAAAGCCGTTTCATGTCTATTGTACCTTTTTTCAAAGCTCCTTGAAACTGCCACAAGGGATGAAATGGACAGCCTCCCCCGAAAAAGGTATGATTATAGCATCATTGTCGTTGTTTCTGTACAGGAGGATTTATTCGCATGAAGCAAGTTACTATTCGTTTTATTGCCGTTTTACTGCTCGTTATTCCGGGAATCGCCGCAACTTATGGATTTCTTCTCATGAAGGATGCTATCTTTCATTATTTCTCATCCTTCGGCAACGAAGCCGCTGTCCATAATTTTGAATGGTGGACCTTTATTCTTGGCATGGTGCTGTTCCTGCTTGGGGTCGGTTTTATCGGAGGATGGACTTTCTTCCGCGATCGCAAACGCAATTATGTCGCATCCCGTTTTCGTGAGAAACGGCCTCGTCCTCCTCGGCCGGGTGTTTAATCTTAAAGTAGTAGCATGACAAGGTGAAGAAGGCGAGCCCTCCGGTGATGGAGATGCTCGCCTTTTTAGGTTAAAGAATCTTATCTACAATCCCGTAAGCCACCGCTTCTTCCGCACTCATGAACCGATCTCTGTCGGAATCTCGTTCGATCTGTTCTTTCGATTGCCCCGTATGCAGCGCAAGCAGCGTGTTGATCTTCTCCCTCGTCTTCAAGATCCAGCTGGCATGAATCTGGATATCGGAAGCCTGCCCTCTTGCACCACCGAGCGGCTGGTGAATCATCACTTCACTGTTAGGAAGTACGTAACGTTTCCCTTTGGCTCCGCCCGCTAACAGAATCGCGCCGAAGCTCGCCGCAAACCCTGTACAAATCGTCGAAACCTCCGGTTTAATAAACTGCATCGTGTCAAAAATGGAGAAACCCGCCGTTACCGAGCCGCCGGGGCTATTGATATACAGCTGAATGTCTTTATCCGGATCATCAGCAGCAAGAAAGAGCAGCTGAGCCACGACCGCATTAGCCATTTGATCTTCAATTTCACCGCTTACCATGACGATACGGTCTTTGAGCAGCCTTGAATAGATATCATAGCTGCGCTCTCCCCGATTGGTTGATTCCACAATATAAGGCACTAAACTCATTGCCGGAAACCTCCTCATTCGTTGCCGTTAGGCAGCATGCATCATGCTAACGGATGAGCGGTTGCCTTGTGAACTATGAAGCTGACCAATTGCCTGTACCGGATCCATAAGCTGCTCCTCCACGTTAGCCAGCACAACTAACGCCTGAGCATCACCTGCACGAACGGCATGAACGTAAGCATAAAGCTGACTTTCCTCGACTTTTCGCTCCGCCAGCTTCGAAACTTGCGCAAGATCCGATTGCTGTTTGAGCTTAGCTATGGCAGCTCTCGCTCTGTGCAGAGCTGCTTTTACAGCCCCCTCAGACATGGTAAGCTTAGCGGCCACATCGTGGCCTTTATAGCCGAATACTTCTTTAAGCAGAAAAACTGTCCGCTGCAATGGGGATAAATGATAAATAAGCAGCTTCAGCGCATATTCAAGCTCATGCGATTCGCCGAATAAACGGTCCAGCACCGTTTCTTGCTGTTCCAGCACGCGTCTGGCTCGTTTCATTCGCCGTGCTTGATCGACCGAGATGTTCTTCGCGATACGCAGCAAATAAGCCGTTGGATTAGGATGTACAAGCGCGCCGTTCATGACCGGCAGCGCCCGTAAACAAGTCTCCTGTACAAGATCCTCCGCATCCCAGGTGGAGCGCGTAAGCGATAAGCAGTAGCGGTACAAGGTGAGCCGCATTTCATCGACAGTCGGTTGTATTGTCATCATGGCACCTCCTCATCTGTTAGCGTAGATTCATGACGTAAACGAATGAATGTGTCAAAAAGATACTCCGTGTTTAAAAATTAATTATGGATTCGATTGCAATTTTTGATGGCGCGCCTCTCGAGTGAAGAGTCCGATGAGCGCAAACAGAGTAAATGCACTGCCGAGCATGATAAACATACTATTCGTTGATACATATTGTATGCCGAACCCGCTGATGCCGGGACCGAGCAAACTGCCGATGCTGAAATGGATAGATGCCGTTACATTCGCGGATGGCAGCAATTCGCGCGGCAGCAAATCTGCTGCGTAGGCAAGGCCAAGCGAGAAGAATGAGCCGATAAATCCGCCAATCATCGCAAGCAGTATGAATAATACCGCTACATGATCGCCTGCAAGCGGAACAGAGAGAAACATTAGGCCAGCGATACAAGCACATCCCATCAGAACCGGCTTACGACCAATTCGGTCACTGAGCATCCCGAGCGGGAACATGAGCAGCAAGCTGCCTACACCTAAAGCCGGAAGCAGTAATGAGATCGATGCTTGACTTAGGTGAATACGCAAACCATACAATGGAAAATTACTGTTCATCGTCGCTTCCATCAAACCGTACAAAATTGCCGGCAGCAGCGCAAACCATGCAATGCGATATACCCTTGCGTATCGATTCGATGAAGAATTGGCAAGCTTAGCCGAATGCTCTGGATATTCCGGATGAAGCGTTCTGACAAACAGTAGAATGAGCACGAACAGAACCGTATTCAAACAAAATGGAACCCAATCCCCAATGGACAATAAATTGATGCCGGTTGGTCCTAAGCTAAACCCGATTCCGTAAGCCATTCCGTAAAGTGAAATATATCGGCCTCTGCTCTCTGCAGGGCTGCTGCTTACGATCCAGAGCTGTGTGCAATAATGAAGGGCACTGTCACCGACGCCAACGATAATGCGAAGCACGAACCATACCCCAATCGACGTGAGAAAAGGAAACAGCAGCGTGCCAAGTGCTGCGAGTATAATGCCGATAATAATGCCTTTCTTATAGCCCATGCTGCGAATCGGCTTCTCGATAAAGAACATCGTGCTGAACGTTCCGATATATAACGCCATGGAATTAATCCCATTTACATCCGATGATACGCCTTGCCGGTCCAGCAAGATTGACAGAAGTGGCAGGATCAACCCTTGATTGAAACCCGAGACAAGTGTGACTGATAACAAAATAAATAATCGCTTCCGCGAAGGAGCAGCAGTTAATTCTATAGGTGACAAAACAATCCTCCTGAATATATTCCTCTGACATGTTTAATCAAACCAAGAAAAACGCCACATTCGCAGCTTGCACGAAAGTGGCGCATATCATGTATTCATAATCATTAGCATCATTTCGGGGGCTCTCAGGAAACCTTATGCTCGATTCGCAGCTTGTCGGCTACCATCGCGATAAACTCGCTGTT
The DNA here is from genome assembly GCF_059383835.1 of Paenibacillus sp. J22R98. Classification (NCBI taxonomy): domain Bacteria; kingdom Bacillati; phylum Bacillota; class Bacilli; order Caryophanales; family Paenibacillaceae; genus Paenibacillus; species Paenibacillus sp. J22R98. The sequence continues at coordinate 298,752 of NZ_JBXENW010000003.1, read as the reverse complement.
TGTCGGCTTCGATTTACTGATATTAATTGTATAGCCGAAGAGGTGACTGATGCTGTCAATATTGCCGCGCGTCCATGCCACTTCGATAGCATGACGGATAGCACGTTCAACACGCGAAGGCGTCGTCTTAAACTTCTCGGCAATCGCAGGATAAAGCGTCTTTGTAATCGCGCCAAGAATTTCAATATTGTTGTACACCATCGTAATGGCTTCACGCAAATATTGATACCCTTTAATGTGTGCAGGCACTCCGATTTCATGAATAATGCTCGTAATGTTTGCATCCAGGTTTTTACCTTTTGCAATCGGAACAACATTGGATTTATTCGAAATGGATGAAGAAGCGGATGACGAATAAGATGATGAAATGACGGTTGGATTACCAACCAACTGGCGAATGCGGTTCGCAAGTATTTCCATGTCAAATGGCTTCAATATGTAGTAAGATGCGCCAAGCTGTACAGCCTTTTGAGTAATATTCTCTTGACCAAATGCTGTTAACATAATGATTTTGGGCATTTGCGGCAAATTCATTTCACGAAGCCGTTCCAACACGCCAAGACCATCAAGATGCGGCATAATAATATCCAAAATCAGAACATCCGGTACTTCCCGCGTTTCTTCCAATAAGCGAAGCACTTCCTCGCCGTTATAGGCGACACCGGTAACGACCATATCGTTTTGTTCAGAAATATACTCGGACAACAAATTTGTAAATTCCCGATTGTCATCAGCCAACAACACTTCAATTCTTTGCAAGGTAAAGTCCTCCTTAGACTAGTAATTCACTCTATTGTCGTTAACGCTTAAAAGCCCTCTGTGCGTATCTTAGCTTGTCTAACTAACATTTTCGACATGACCAATGAAATTCCTTCTGTCGAATAATATTTTTCTTTATTATTAAATTGATCTGATTTATAATGGATAATTTACTACAACATTTATCAGAATTCGTACTAATTCGACAAAAAATAAAAATCTTAAGGTGGCTAGGCCGCCTTAAGATTTAAGCTTGCTGGTTTGAGGAGAACGCCCGCATCTTGCAGCATCCACTCGATAAAGCAGCCATACCCGGATGTCGGATCATTAACAAATACATGAGTAACCGCACCGATCAGCTTGCCATCTTGAATAATTGGACTGCCGCTCATCCCCTGCACAATGCCGCCAGTTTGTTCCAGCAAACGCTTGTCCGTAATTTTGATAACCATACCCTTCGTTGCCGGTGATTGCTGCCTTGTGACATGAACGATCTCTACATTAAAACGTTCCACCTTCTGACCATTTACAACAGTGAGCAGTTGAGCCGGACCTTCCTTTACTTCTTCTGCAAATGCAACAGGAAGCGACTGCTGATTGTAGCTATGTGACGGCAGTTCCTTCATTTTGCCGAAGATGCCAAACGACGTATTGCGCTCAATATTGCCAAGCACTTTACTTTCTTTAATGAAATGTGCTCTTTTTTCCCCGGGTTCGCCATTTTGGCTCTTGTTGATGGACGTCACATTGGACTGCAAAATCTGACCTTCACCAACTTCAATCGGAGTTTGAGTATCCATATCGGTAATGACATGTCCGAGTGCACCGTAAACGCCCTGATCCGGAGCATAGAAAGTTAATGTCCCAACACCTGCAGCAGAATCTCGAATGTACAGTCCTAACCGCCATGCACGGTCCTCCGAGTCAAATACAGGTGAAAGCTTCGTTTCAAACAAACGTGTTCCGCGTTTAACCGTTAATTGCAGCGCCTGCTTCGCGTCGCCCGCTTCCTCTGCCATCTGGGCAACTTTATGCACCTCGTTAATGTACTTCCCATTAATTCGGATAATAAGATCGCCAAGCTGTAAATTCGCTTGTTCGCCGGGTGATACCCGAGCGCCTTTAGCATCGGTTACCTGATGATGACCTACAACCATAATACCGGCTGATTTCACTTTGACGCCGATGGTTTGTCCACCGGGAATGACACGTAAATCAGGTACAACATTAACTTTGACAGTCTTAAACGGAATTTTTCCAAATAATTTCAATTTCATTGTAGTCTTTCCGCTGTGTGACGACTGAATGGAGAGCGGTTTGTTCAAATTGATGGACAGTGAACGGTCAGATGAACCGTTGACTTGCAGCATGTGCGGATCAACGGTAACTTGAGCATGTACAGGCATACCATAGTCTAATTGTTTCAACTGGCCGGAGAACAAACGAACTTCGTTCGGAAATGCGGCGAAATGTTGAATTGGAGAGGATAGACCAAGCATGCAAACGATGATAACGAGAAGTAAACCCAGCCACCGCTTCCGCTGATTGGCATTCAATGACTTCACGCTCCCTGTTGCAAAATCGCTTGACGAGAAAGGTGGTTCGCCATTTGCGTACCTTTAAGGTTCCCCGCCCCAACAGTTTTATGTCGCCAAAAACATTCCCTGATTGCCTTCCATTACGCTCCCTTTTGTCTATCTGCCAAGTCAAGCATTTCTTGTGCATGATGGCGGGTTTTTTCCGTTACTTCCACGCCTCCCAGCATTCGGGCAAGTTCCTCGATGCGCGTCGACGAACCAAGCTCGGTTACCATTGTTGATGTCCGTTCAGCAACAATCGTTTTCTTGATTTCATAATGATGATCTGCCATACAAGCAACCTGAGGCAGATGAGTGATGGAGAACACCTGACAATGCGTTGACAGTCTTGACATCTTCTCGGCAATAGCTTGAGCGGCACGACCGCTAACGCCAGTGTCCACCTCGTCAAAAACAAGCACGGGCACTTCATCTATAGAGGCAAAAATGGTTTTGAGTGCAAGCATAATACGCGACATTTCACCGCCGGAGGCAATTTTGCTGATTGGTTTCAACGGTTCGCCCGGATTCGGTGCAATTAGGAATGCTGCTTCGTCGATTCCGTTTGCGTGCAGCTTGTACGAATCGCCATCCTTACTTTGCTGCAGCTGAACATGGAACGTTGTACGCTCCATCTGTAGTTGACGCAGCTCGCTCTCGATCGCTCCCGACAGCTTATCAGCGGCTTCTCTGCGGTATACGGATAGTGTGTTGCCAAGGACAACAGCTTCTGCGAACAAATGGGACTGCTCTGCTTGTAGACGCGCCAAATGCTCGTCACGATTCTCGATCTTATCTGCTTCCGATTTGATTCCGCTCAAATAGGACAAAATATCAGGGATTGTTTCCCCGTACTTCCGTTTCAAGCTGTGAATCAAATCAAGGCGATCTTCAATATGCGTTAAACGTTCCGGGTCAGACTCAACGGAATCACGGTAATCCCTTAGCTGGAACGCCGCATCTTCAAGCTGATAAAAAGCCGATTGCAGCTGCTCGAGCAGCGGTTCCAGAATCGCTGGGTCATATTCGCGAATGTCCGATACCCGGCTGACGGCACGACTAATGGCATCTAAACCTTTATTGCCATGCAGCAGTGCATACGCTTCGGAAGCCGAATCTCTGCGTTTGACCGCATACATGAGTTTCTGTTTCTCTTCCGCCAATGATTCGTCTTCCCCCGCCTTCAACCGAGCAGATGCGATCTCTTCGATTTGGAAGCGGAATAAGTCCAGCATCTGCATATTCTGACGCGAAGTATCCTCCAGCTCTTTAAGCTGAATGCGTACTTTCTCATATTCTCTGTAAATAGCTCGATATGCATTCAAAGTTTCAGCAACGGTTTCTCCAGCATATAAATCCAGCCATTCCAAATGCTTCTCCGTACGAAGGAGAGACTGATGCTCATGCTGACCGTGAATATTGACTAAACATTCCCCGGTTTCACGAAGCATCGATAAGGTTACGATATGTCCATTGACGCGGCTGATGCTCTTGCCTTGGGAGGAGAGTTCCCGTCTAATGACGAGCCCTTCTTCCGGCGAAACATGGATGCCGAAGGTTTTCAGCGTGTACCAAACCGGATGCGAAGCCGGCAGCTCGAACATAGCTTCGATTTCAGCTTTGTCACAGCCATACCTGACCATGTCTGATGCGCCTCTTCCTCCGACCACAAGGCTCAGCGCATCGATTAGAATGGATTTCCCCGCTCCGGTTTCGCCCGTTAATACATGAAACCCATCGTGGAATTTCACCGAAACATACTCAATAACAGCCAAATTACGTATAGACAGCTCGCTTAGCATAGTTGCTCTCCTCCTTAAAGATTCTCCGCACCCATTGGTATTTTTACTTTCATTACGTCTTTAGTTCATCAAACCGAGTAATCGTTCTACAATTTCCCCGCTCTGAGGTTTCGTCCGGCAAATCAACAGAATCGTATCATCCCCGCAGATCGTCCCCATAACCTCAGACCATTCCATATTGTCAATCATGGCTCCAATCGCGTTCGCCGTTCCCGGTAAACACTTCATCACAACCAGATTATCCGTGTAGTCAATATGCAGAAAGTGATCGGATAACGTCCGCTTCAGCTTGTGAATGGAATTGGATCTAGTCTCCTGCGGCAGTGAGTATTTGTAGCGTCCATCCTCGATAGGAACCTTGATCAGCTGCATTTCCTTGATATCCCTAGAGATAGTCGCTTGCGTGACCTGCAAGCCTTCCGATCGCAACGTATCGACGAGCTCGTCCTGCGTCTCCACGATTTGACTTGTGATCAGTTCACGTATTTTCATTTGTCTTACACTCTTCATAATATCCTCCTGTAGGATCAAGATTTTGAATTCATGAATCGAATTCGATCTTGAGCCATTCAATTGTTAGGAACCGAATCGAAATGTGATCGTGCGAATGGTAAGCTCCTTATGATCTACAAACAGGATCCCTTCGCACTCTGGCAGCAGCAGCGCGTAGACAAGCAATCGATCTCGAACGCCACTGCCTGTCCAATCAATCGGCATCCGTTCGCGCGCTGTTTTTACAATATAATGTTTGCCATCTTTCTCTGCAAATAAATCGATAAATAATCTGCTCTGCAAAGTAGTGCCATCTAAGTCGATCGTAATCGGAACTCGGTACTTGCCATGCGTAACCTCATAGCCTGCTTTCTCCAGAAACTGCACGTTAATATCATCATCGCGCACATCCTCGGCATCGCTTAGAAGAAGCTTCGTATTCATTCCAGGCGGTTCGTGAAGCCAGCGGTAAAACATGCGATAAAGCCAGAACAAGATCAACCCGCCGGCAACAACCATAACCAGCCAGTCCCCGTAGTTTCCCATCAGGATCCCTCCAGCACCATGATTAGGCATACCCTATTCATTTCGCTTCTCCAGATGCTTTTCCTCTAACAAGAGGACGCCATCTGCCAGAGGTTTCGGCCCAGTACCGAACGTTTGTTTGGTTTCGTTCCTAGTGTACCAAATAATGTCCATCCTGCAAAGAGGGGCCGCCTAAAAAAACATAAAAAGCCCTTCAACACGGCCGCAGCCATGAAGAAAGGCTTTCATTCGTTACCCTTTACTCTATAGCGAGAATGTTCCTGCAGCTTCTTTCACGACAGCCGCAATAGCTTCTTCACCCGGAGGCTCTGACTGACTGCCCGGTTCCCACCGCCAATAAGCCAGAAATTCAATATTCCCTTCTCCCCCGGTAATCGGAGAGAACGTGAGCTGTTCCAGCACATAACCTTCCGAAGCTGCCATGCTTAGCACTTGCCCAAGCACTTCCCGATGTACAGCAGACTCCCGCACCACTCCGGTTTTAGGCACCTTCTCACGGCCTGCTTCGAATTGCGGTTTAATCAACGCTACAATTCCCGCACCTTGCTTAAGCAGCGTGCCAAGCGTCGGCAGAATGAGCTTCAGCGAGATGAAGGAGACGTCAATTGTCGCGAATGTCGGCTGTGGCCCTTTCAAATCTTCCGGCACGGTATATCTGAAATTGGTACGCTCCATCACATTGACGCGTTCATCCTGGCGCAGCGACCAATCTAATTGGTTGTAGCCAACATCAATGGCATATACATATGCCGCCCCGTTCTGCAGCGCACAGTCAGTGAATCCGCCGGTGGAAGCTCCGATATCCAGCATGACCGCTCCATCCAGCTGCAGCTGAAATTGCTTGATCGCCTTCTCCAGCTTCAAACCTCCGCGGCTGACATACGGATGGAGAGCTCCTTTTACGACTATGGAAGCTGATCTGGGCACTTTCATGCCGCTCTTCTCGATCCGCTCACCGTCGACGATAACGAGTCCTGCCATCAGTGCCGCCTTCGCCTTCACGCGGCTGTCATAGAAGCCTTGCTCGACTAACAAAATATCAATTCGTTCTTTCGCAATCGTCATCGGTTTCTCCCGCTCTTCTACACTTGGCCTGTTACGCGCTTACGAAGTCGTGGCAGCAGCGTCTTAAGTTCAACTGCCACATGTTCCGCAGTAAGGCCGACTTCCTGCCGCTGTTCTTTAATCGTTCCATGTTCCACGAAGACGTCCGGCACACCCATAATGCGTACCGAAATATTATGCTCGTTATGCAAGGAGTAGAATTCCAACACTGCACTGCCAAGACCGCCTTGTACGGCACTTTCCTCCAGTACAAGCATATTCAAGCCTTCTTTGGCGATCTGCAGCAGCATCGCTTCATCCATCGGTTTAATGAATCGCGCGTTAACTACGCGTACATTGAGTCCTTCGCGTTTCAACAGTTCAGCGGCTTCTTCCGCCACTGGAATCATCGGCCCGATTGCAGCAATAACCGCTGAATCCCCTTCACGCACCGTTTCCCATGTTCCAAACGGAATCGGCTTCATTTCTTTCTCGATCTGCACGCCTAGCCCGTTAATCCGAGGGTATCGAATCGCGATTGGCCCCTCATTATAATCGATCGCCGTCTTCATCATCCGGCGCAGCTCATTCTCATCCTTAGGCATCATCAGCACCATATTCGGAATGTGGCGCAGGAAAGGAATATCATATACCCCTTGATGTGTCTCACCATCCGGCCCGACGAAACCTGCACGGTCAATTGCAAATACGACATTCGTATTTTGACGGCAAATATCATGAACGACTTGGTCGTATGCGCGCTGCAGGAAGGTGGAATAGACCGCATAAACCGGTTTAAGACCTTCCAGAGCCATCGCTGCGCACATCGTTGCAGCATGCTGCTCGGCGATCCCTACATCGATCATCCGATTGGGATACTTAGCGGCGAATTTAATTAACCCGGATCCACCCGGCATTGCCGGCGTCACCGCTACAATGCGGCTATCTTCATCAGCCAGGTCCATCAATGCATCGCTGAATACTTCAGTGTACATCGGGGGTCCTACAGCTTTAAGCACTTGACCGGACTCGATTTTGTACGGAGTAATGCCATGCCATTTATGGGAATCGGCTTCCGCCGGCGAATAGCCTTTGCCTTTAGTCGTAATAACGTGTACAAGAACCGGCCCAGGTACATGGCTCGCCTGTTCAAGCAGCTCCGTCAATTGCTCCAAATCGTGACCGTCAACCGGTCCGAAATAGGTGAAACCAAACTGTTCAAACAAAATACCGCTCATAAGCAAGTACTTCACGCTGTCCTTCAAGCGCTCAGCAGTCTTGGCAAGTTTGCCGCCGATTGCCGGAATTTTGTTCAGCAGTTGATTCAGCTCTTCCTTCGCCTTCTGATAATGGCGATCTGTTCGGATCTTTCCGAGGTAATGATGTAAGGCACCGACATTCGGCGCAATCGACATTTCGTTGTCATTAAGAATGACCATCAAATTCTTCTTCTCATGACCGATGTGGTTGAGCGCTTCCAGAGCCATACCGCCCGTTAAGGCGCCATCGCCAATAATCGCGACTACCTTGTTCTTCTCGCCTTTCAAGTCACGCGCGAGCGCCATTCCCATTGCGGCAGACAGCGATGTGCTGCTATGTCCAGCTTCCCATACATCGTGCGGGCTTTCTGAGCGTTTAACGAAACCGCACAGTCCTTTATATTTACGAAGTGTATCGAATTGGTCCATGCGACCCGTTAAAATTTTATGAACGTATGATTGATGGCCTACGTCAAAAAGAAACTTATCCTTCGGGCTGTCAAATAAATAATGCAGCGCCAAAGTAAGCTCGACAACGCCTAAATTCGGCGCAAGATGACCTCCCGTCTCCGAAAGCTTCTCAATGAGAAAAGCACGAATTTCAGCTGCGAGCTGTTCCAATTGTGCAACTGAGAGAGATTTCAAATCTTTAGGGTCATGAATGTGTTCCAGTAACACGGTATTTCCTCGCTTTCCCGGTGGGCAATCCCCGTTGTCCAATAAACTCCAAATGTGGCTAAATTATAACATAGAACGACGCAAAAATCCCAAGTCTCGCTTATTAATGATCCCTGCGCATTAAATAATCGGCAATCGCAAGCAAGTAATCAGGCATTGCAAGCTTCGATTCTGCAAGTGCTTGCTTCGCATCTTGGGTCAATCGCTCTACGAGTGCAAGGCTTTCATCCATCCCAATCAGATAAGGATAAGTTACCTTCTGCTGCTCCACATCACTTTGGACCGGCTTGCCGAGCTTTGATTCATCACCGATCAAATCGAGAATATCATCCTGAATTTGAAAAGCAAGACCAAGCTTTCGAGCAAATTGCTGCAGTGATTCCAGCTGTTGCTGACTTGCTCCGCCGATCCGAGCGCCGGCCAGCACAGAGAATACGATCAAATCGCTTGTTTTGTGAAGATGGATATATTCGAGCTCTTCTAGAGAAGTAACACCTTGCTCGCCCAAAATATCAGCCACTTGCCCGCCGACCATCCCGGCAGCTCCCGCCAGTTTAGCGAGGTCAGCCACAATCGCAAGAGTTGTCTCCGGCGATGCACCTAGGGCAGAAGCTTGCGTTACGGAGTAGAAAGCATGTGTGAGCAAGCCGTCACCGGCCAGAATAGCCATGGCTTCGCCGAATACTTTATGATTCGTTAGTTTGCCTCGGCGATAATCATCATTATCCATCGCAGGCAAATCATCATGAACGAGCGAATACGTGTGGATCATCTCAATCGCGCAAGCAATGGGCATCGCTTGTTTACGCGCCTTTAGATCTTGGCCAACCGCCTCGGCAGCTGTGAGTACAAGAATCGGACGAAGACGCTTACCGCCCGCTTCAAGGGAATACATCATAGCCTCACGAAGCTTCGGCGGAATATCCCAGCCCTGCGGCAATGAGGACTGCAGCGCCTCTTCGATTTCCAGAACGGAGCGTGTTAAATAATCTGCAGTAGAAACCGAAGTTTTCACTGTTATTCCCCTCTATCTTCGTTTGCTTGCGCAAACGGTTTTTTATGTAACCCATTTTCGGTTTCAATCAGAACCTCGATCTTTCGTTCCACTTGTTCAAGCTTGGAGCCGCACAAGGAAGACAGCTTCATTCCTTCTTGAAAAAGCTCGATTGCCGTTTCCAGAGGAACATCGCCGCTCTCCAGCTTACTTACGATCGACTCTAAACGCTCCATCGCCGCTTCAAAGCTCATCGCTTCTTGTTCTTTAGCTGCTGCCATCTGCTAGGCCTCCCCTTTCATTCCCCAAACGTGACATTCCAGCTGACCATCGGCCACCTTAACGTGGAGCAAATCGCCAAGCTGTACATCCGAAATTGATTTAATGAGCCTTTGATCTTTATCATCGTAAACTAAGCTATAACCCCTAGACATTACTTTAAGAGGACTCAGTGCATCCAGTTGACGGATAGAAGCCAGCAGCTGTACCCGCCGCGACTTCAAGCCTTGCTGCATGTTTGACTCTAATCGAACGGTTAGACGTTCCAATTGTTTAGCAGCCAAGGTGGCCTGCGCTCCGGGATGAACACGTGTCAAAGCATGATTCAGTGCTGCGTACCGCTCCCGGTGTTTCTCCGCGAAACGAATGGCTCGCGCCCTCAATCTCTCCTCCGTACGATCAAGCCGTTCGGCATGCTGGAGCAGATACTTACGCGGGTTCAAGAAAAGCGGCGATTTCCGCAGTCTTGCAAGCCGATCCTTGCGGTTCTGCAGCGTCATCCGAAGATTCTGCACGAGCCTGGACTCCACTTGCGCAAGTCTGGTTTTCATCTCTTGCATACTCGTAACAGCCAGCTCAGCTGCAGCTGTAGGGGTTGCGGCACGAAGATCCGCTACAAAGTCAGCAATCGTAAAATCCGTCTCGTGACCGACGGCGGATATAATGGGGATCGATGACTTCGCGATGCTTCTTGCAACAGATTCTTCATTGAAGGCCCAAAGCTCTTCCAAAGAGCCTCCGCCCCGGCCAATTATTAATACGTCAACTTCGGCTAAACGGTTCATTGTTTCAATCGCCTTCACGATCGAAGGTGCAGCGCCAGTCCCTTGAACCAGTACGGGAAAAAGCAGCACCGGCACAGAAGGGTGACGGCGCTGCAGCGTAATGATTATGTCTCTTACGGCAGCGCCGGTCGGCGACGTAATGATACCGATTGCTTTCGGAAAACGCGGAATCGGCCTTTTCCTTGCCCCATTAAAAAGCCCTTCGTCTTGAAGCTTCCGCTTTAACTGCTCATAAGCAAGATAAAGACTGCCGATTCCATCGGGCTGCATCGCTGTACAATAAAATTGATAATTGCCATCTCGTTCATAGACGGATATATTACCGCGTGCCAATACCTTGGCACCTTCCTTCGGGATGAACGGAAGTCTCTGATTATAAGAGGCAAACATAATGCATTTCAGCCGGCTGTCTTTGTCCTTCAAGGTGAAATACATATGTCCGCTGGAATGATGCGTAAAGTTTGATATTTCGCCGCGCAGCCAAACGTCGCTGAGCAGCTCGTCCGATTCCAGCTTCATCCCGATATAGCGGTTTATTTCTTTAATCGAAAGTATACGCGCCGGTTCAGCCATCTTCGGATTACTCACTCCTTGATTGCATGTTGTTGTTTTGCCGCTTTAAGCGTGTTCTGCATCAGCATAGTAATGGTCATAGGGCCAACGCCGCCAGGTACCGGAGTGATATATCCGGCTGTTTCCAAAACATCATCATAATCAACGTCTCCGGCAAGCTTGCCGTCTTCAAGGCGGTTAATACCCACATCGATTACGATTGCACCCGGCTTAACGAATTGTCGTCCGATCGCTTTGGCTTTACCGATGGCGACTACGAGAATATCGGCAGTACGTGCGATTTCCTCCATGTTCGCCGTTCTGGAATGGCAAATTGTCACAGTCGCATGCTCTCTAAGAAGCAGCATCGAAACCGGTTTACCGACAATGTTGCTACGGCCGATAACAACGGCATGTTTCCCTGCAATTGTAAGTCCTGTCCGTTTAATCATCTCTATGACGCCAGCCGGCGTACATGGCAGCAGGCTGTCATCGCCAATTACGAGATTACCTACGCTTTCAGGATGGAAGCCATCCACATCTTTAGCCGTACTGATGGCATCGATAACCGATTTCTCATCAATGTGCTTAGGAAGCGGCAACTGCACGAGGATACCATGAATGTTTGCTTGGTTGTTCAATTTATCGATAAGAGCGAGCAGCTCTTCTTGCGATGTCGCTGCATCCAGTCTATGTACTTCCGAGTAAAAGCCGAGCTGCTGGCATGCCTTCTCTTTGCTTCCCACATATACCTTGGAAGCCGGATCTTCGCCAACCAAAACTACAGCCAAGCCGGGTTTAATGTCTCTCTCGGCAAGCTTCACCGCAGCTTCCCTAATCTCCAAACGAATTGCATCTGAAATCACTTTTCCCTCAATACGTTGTGCAGACATGCAATCACTCCCAATCGTGTCTTTATTATAAATTTTCGTAAGCCCCTTAAATCCCTCATGATGGAGGGCTCTAAGGGGCTCGTACTACTCGTTATGAAGCTAAACGGCTACATGGCCATGGCGTATTCCAACCATTATGCTTTCGGCTTTAGCTCGTCCAATGCTTGAAGCAGCCGTCCCAGAACACCGTTGACAAACTTGCCGGATTCATCGGTTCCAAAATGCTTCGCAAGCTCGATGGCCTCGTTGATAATCGCCTTCGGCGGAACATCATCGCGGAACACCAGCTCGTAGCAAGCCAGACGCAATATTTGACGGTCAACGCGCGATAAACGATCTACCTGCCAGCCCGTTAAATAATGCTGCAGCATGTCGTCAATCGCGGTCTTGCGTTCAATGACACCTTGAACCATTTCACGGACATACACATCAATCCGTTCCACATCCGCCGCATCGGCCTCAATTTCATTCTCGTCGTTCACTTCGTTAACAAGCATATCTACAGCTGACGCTGCCGTAGCTTCTTCATTCATTTCCATTTGGTACAAGCTCTGTACCACAATCTCCCGCGCTAACCTACGTTTCATGGGGCCTCCTGACAATTTCGCACAGATTCGATCTACAAAATATGATCTCCTCCCTGCCCCGAACATTCATCATGCAATGTCCGGGGTACGGAGGAGACCATAGTACTATTTGAACGGCCGCCATCTCTCCATGAGCCATTCGGTTACCCGATGCCACGGAATAATAGGGCCGCTTTGCTCGTCTTTAACTTTCCCGATCGTGTAGCCGATCCAAAGCAGTAAGCCGAAAAATAACATATCCCAAAATCCAACGATAAAATAAAGTATTCCGAGAATGATACCTACTGACACACCGGCGATCCGTCCACCATAGGTTGTCCAGATTTCCTTCCACATCGGCATCACCCCTATTCTACGCGACTTTTAAAGTTCGCGGTTTGGATGATGTTAGCTACAAATACGGACACGCCCGCTACAGGAATTCCTGTAATCTCTTCCACATGGGATTTGACAGCACGTTGTATTTCTTCCGTCAATGTCGGAATAGAGCTCTCACCATCTGCAATTGCACGAAGCGAAACTTCGATACCCGCTTCACTGATTCTGATCCGCGCCTTTAAATCTTTGACACCCTTCTGACGGCTCGCTGCTTTAAGCGCTAAGTTCTCCACCGTTTCCAGCGAGATCCGAATATCACCGAATTCCGTCCGTTGGTCAATAGAAGGTGCCGAGGCGTTGCTGCGACGAAGCGATACGTAAAGGAAACGAAGGCTGATTAATAACACAATCGTGGAAACTATAATAACCGTCGCTTGCAGCCAGCGGTAATCGCCGCTGTACAAATTATGTACCAGGTTGTTCAGCCAATCTTCCGGAAACCAGTATACGCCTGCACTAAACGCGATTACGGCTACAGCGCCGATCGCGATGCTGTATAGAAACAGCAGAAGCTTGTCCAACACTCTTATCAACGAGAGTTCCTCCTCGGGGCGGACTAGATAAAACCCCCTAGCGCCGAGCGGCAAGCCCAACCACTAGGGGGTATGTCGTCATTCATTCACGCTTGATCCGTTATTTGACTCGCAGTTGGATCTCTTCTTCTTCCGGCTTCTCAACCGTTTTGAAATGAACGTCATGAATATGAACATTCACTTCAACGACATGCAAGCCAGTCATCATCTCGATGGAACGTTTGACGTTGTTTTGGATGTCTGCCGCAATTTCCGGAATCCTGTGACCATATTCTACAATGATGGACACATCGACTGCCGCCTCGCGTTGACCTACCTCAACTTTAACGCCCTTGGACAAATTTTTACGGCCCAATAGCTCAGCGATGCCCCCGGCAAAACCGCCGCTCATGCCTGCCACGCCACGAACCTCAATTGTCGCAAGTCCTGCAATCACTTCAATGACTTCGGGTGCGATTTGAATAGTGCCCATGTCTGTTTTCTCATAGTCCGCTGCCAGCGTACTCATGGTTATCCTACACCTCCCGTAAAGTAGCTTGCTACCGATCGAAAAACCGATAGCTTATCCGCTTCTTATTCCTATACTATAGCATTCTGAGGGAAATATGACAAACCGCTCCGCTTGAGTTTACCGCCATAATAGACGATTATTCCTCTGGATTGTTGACGTCGTTTTCCTCTAAGAACTTGATGTCGAAATTCCCTTTGAGAAACTTTGGATGATTAAGCAGCTTCATATGGAATGGAATCGTCGTACGAATACCGTCGATTGCAAACTCCGCAAGCGCTCGTTTCATCCTGGAAATTGCATCCTCACGCGTTGCTCCCCATACGATCAGCTTCGCGATCATGGAGTCGTAATGAGGTGAAATGGTATAGCCTGGATAAGCGCCGCTGTCTACGCGAACGCCCAAGCCGCCTGGCGGCAGATAGAACTGGATTTGACCCGGCGAAGGCATGAAGCCGCGTTCGGAATCCTCGGCATTGATCCGACATTCAATCGACCAGCCGTTAATCTTCAGTTCTTCTTGTTTGATCGATAACGGATTGCCTTCTGCAACGGAAATCATCTCTTTAATCAAGTCTACGCCGGTAATCATTTCCGTTACCGGATGCTCAACTTGAATACGAGTGTTCATCTCCATGAAGTAGAAATTACCATCCGGACCAAGCAGGAACTCGAGCGTTCCGGCACCTGAATATTGTACTGCCAGTGCGGCACGTACTGCCGCTTGACCCATACGTTCCCGCATAGCAGGACTCAGTACCGGACATGGCGCTTCTTCCACGAGCTTCTGACGACGGCGTTGTACCGAGCAATCGCGTTCAAACAAATGAACGGCATTGCCATGCTTGTCAGCCATAATTTGAATTTCGACATGCTTCATGCCTGTCAAATATTTCTCCAAATAGACGCCTGAATTACCGAATGCTTTCTGAGCTTCGTTCTGTGCTGTCGAGATTTGGGAAATCAGTGTTTCTTCATCTTCCGCGATCCGGATGCCTTTGCCGCCGCCGCCCGCAGTCGCTTTAATAATAACCGGATAACCGATTTCGCGCGCAACGCGTATCGCATCGTCCATATCTTCGACAAGTCCGTCGGAGCCCGGAATAATCGGCACATCCGCTTCCTTCATCGTTTTCTTCGCTACTGCTTTATCGCCCATCTTGCTGATGGCTTGAGGAGAAGGTCCGATAAACGTCACATTGCAGGATTCGCAAATTTCCGCGAAATCCGCATTCTCCGCCAAGAAACCATAGCCGGGATGAATAGCATCACAGTCCGTTAAGGTTGCAACGCTCATAATATTAGTTAAATTGAGATAGCTGTCTTTGGAAGCAACGGGACCGATGCAATAAGCCTCGTCCGCCAAACGGACATGCAGCGATTCACGGTCTGCCTCGGAGTAGACGGCAACGGTTTGAATGCCGAGCTCGCGGCAAGCGCGAATAATACGTACGGCAATTTCTCCCCGATTGGCAATCAAAATTTTATTGAATTTCACGGTAAAAGCTCCTCTCGTGCGCATTGTATCTAGGTGTCACCTTAGCTTTGTTCTGCTACTCCGGTTTAACCAAGAACAATGGCTGCCCGAACTCAACCAGCTGGCCATTCTCAACGAGAATTTCCACGATCTCGCCGCGAACTTCCGCTTCCAGCTCATTCATCAGCTTCATCGCTTCAAGAATACATACGATCGACTTCTCGTTGATACGGTCACCTACGTTTACGAAAGGTCCTTTCTCAGGCGACGATGCACGGTAGAAAGTACCGACCATCGGAGAGAGGATTTGGTGATAGTTCTCTTCTTTAGCTGCAGGTGCTTGCGGAGCTGCCGGAGCACCGCCAGGCATACCTTGCGCCGGTTGAACTTGTGGCTGGTAAGACTGCGTATATGTAGGAACGAGAGACGCAGCTTGTACATTCACCACTTCCGCTTTGCCGGGCTTGCGGATCATCAGGCGGGCGCCATCGTTTTCAATTTCAAGTTCGTGTACGGAAGTCCCATCAACCAGCTTGATCAATTCTTTAATCTCGCTCAGCTTAAACATCGTTTCACTCCTATAAGTTTTTGCGCCTCATGCAAGAAGACGCTGCGTGATTGCATTGCTGCCTGCTGCTCTACTGCATGCATCAGCCTGCTTCTACTGTGTGAGGTTGTAAGCACCCTGCAAAAAGGTGACATTTACCAAACCTGCACATACCGAAACCATTATAGCACAAACCGCGCGGAACACGAACCCATTTTTTATACATCCCTGATGGGAAAAAGCCCCATTGCCGCTAACTTTGGCATCGGGGCCTTCCGCATTTGCCTTACTTCACGTACTGAATGGTGACTTGCTCCGGCGAAACACCGAGCTCTGTAATGACCATCGTAAGGATGCTGTCCGCTTGGCTTTTCTCTAATTTGTCGCTTTGTACAACGACTTTATAGCGATCTCCGTCCGGATAAACAGCTGCATTATTGAATTGCTTCACCAGTTCTTCTTCAAGTCCTGTGATCTTAGAGCTCTTGTCTTCAAGCAGATTCAGCTGTTCGACGGCCGAACCGGCTGCTTTGTCATCTTGCTTCGTATCTGAGATTGTGCCATACAGTTTATTATACTCATCGTATAATTTCTGATCACGTTTCTCCTGCATTTGGCTGAATACGCTAGCGCTGAAGCCGCCTGCCTCTCCGAGTTGACGGAGCACCTCTTGATCTTCCGCATTACCGGCTGCCGTTGCCGCAGAATCTGCTGCCGTTCCTTGATCCTTCGCGTCAGCCGCATTCGAATTTGCTGCATTTGAATCTGTTGCATTCGGATCCGTTGCATTCGCGTTTGTCCCGTCTGTTACGTCCGAAACTGTAATTCCATCATCATTCGCCGACGTGCCGGATGCCTCGGTCGCATCCCCTTTCACCTGTTCTTGCTGCGTGCCGTCTGTTGCGACCGGCGATGGATTCACATCTTCTGTAAACAAGTAGTAGGCCGATAATATAACCATCAAGCTCAGCATGGATACCAGCCAAATCGTTTGCCTTTTGTTGTTCATGAACGAACAGCCTCCCTTTTCATTGTCCAATTGGTATTATTGATGCTTGCGTGGAACGACCGAAATTCGATTAATCGCGACATTGAGCCCTTTCTCCACCGCGTCTATAATTAAACGTCTTACCACGCCGTTCTCCGCGCCTTTAGCCACTATGAGCACACCGCGGATCTTCGGCTGGATCCGTTTGACGATAATCGGAGCCGTATCTCCATTCGTGTTGTAGAGCACGACTTTGCCTTCTTTGGTGATGGAAGTAATGCTGCGTTTGCCGCCATTCTTATCGACTTCATTCGTAATTTGCTGCGATTCCTTCTCGTCGATATGGACCGTTACCTCTTCCGTCGAATCGACGGTCACGAGTACATCGACCAAGCCGACACCGACGATTTTCTCTAAAATATCTTTGAGCCTCGCCTCAAGCGGCTGCTCGATGCCGTCAAAGGAAGAATGCTCGGATGAATTATTGCCGAGGAACGCTTCTTCAGTTGGCGGAGAACCGGAAGCAGCTTGGTCTGCAGTTGGCACTTTCTGATAGGACAGAAAAGAGTTGACCACCATAAGCCCTATTCCGATTAAGCCGATAATGAGCAGCCAGCGCAGCGTCCTGACTCGCCTAGGTCCGCCTTGCCCTTTGCCGATGGTTGTCTCTAACCCACTCAGCCAATTGGCCAACGTCGTTCTCCCCTTTCATTAGTACGCCGCATCCGAGTCTGCATTCTGTACGTTCACCTCAACGAATCGAGGCGCCACGCCCCACCCTAATCGAAGGACATCTTTCACCGCATTGGCCACTGCATCCGGTGCTTCTTTCACGGCCGTTTCCGTATCGCCCTGGACTGTCGAGTCCGGCTGCACGGTAACATCAACGGCTTGGACCTCATCGACGCTCTTCGTTTGATCAGACTGCTCAGCTTCGGCTACAGCCTGCTCTTCGGGCGGCAGCAGCGACACGGTAACGCCTGCAATTTGAGCGGATTGGCCGTCTTTGTTCAATTCGAGCTTGACCTGGACTGCCGCTGCATGAAGCCCCGCGTTCTCTGCCAGTTCTGCCTTCATCGCTTCCTCCAGCTTCTGCTCGGTCAATGCTGTCGCTGCCGACTGCTGCTTGCGCTGCAGATCCTTGGCATTTTGCTGGATATCTTCAAGTGTCGGCATGTGAAAATGTTCGGTTTTCGAACTGTTAACCCAATTCTCCACCTGCGCGTCAAGCTTAGCGTTAAAATCACCCTGCAGCACTCTGATGATTGGTGTCAGAATCGTCAGCAGAATAATCAAACCCGCTACAAGTCTGACATAACGCTGCATCGCTTTGTTCGGCAGCAGGAGGTCGATGAACCCCGCGAGCAGCACAACCGCGATTATTTGCTGCAGCCAAACCGCCAGCCAGCTCATCATGTTGAATGCCACCGCCTAACTTTTTACCGAATCATGATTGCTGCATTGCCTGCTGTCAGGACGATGGTGATGGCCAGGAAGAACATGAGTCCGACAGCGGCAAGCGCGGCAAACACATAAATCAGCGTTTTGCCAATGGTTTGCAGACAGCTCACGATAGGACTATCGCCAAGCGGCTGCATGATGGCAGCTGAAACATTGTAAATGAGTGCAAGCGTAATGATTTTGATCGCAGGAAACGCACAGAGGAACAAAATAATGACTACACCTGCTAGACCAATTGCATTCTTCACAAGCAGTGATGCCGACATGACCGTATCCGCTGCATCCGAGAAGGTTCGTCCGATAACAGGGACGAAATTTCCCGTAATAAACTTCGCGGTCCGCATTGTAACGCCATCCGTCACTGACCCGGTAGCACCCTGCACGGAGATGACCCCAAGGAACACCGTGAGCATGACACCCAGTAAACCGACGCTGAAGTTACGAAGTACATTCGCCAGCTGCGTCACCTTGAACTTATCCGATACCGCACTCGCGATATGCAAGACAGCTGAGAAGAACAGCAGCGGGAAGACGAAGGTGTAGATAACCGTGCCGACCGCGTTAATCATGAAGATGATCAACGGGTGAAGCACCGAGACCGTTACAACGCTGCCCATTGTGGCCAGAAGCGTCAGCAGCAGCGGCACCATCGCGAGCATGAACTGGATCATACCGGTGATGGCATCCTTCGCGTAGCCAATCGCGACGTTAAAGCTGTTCACTGCCAGAACGATCATGACCATGTAGGTAATGCTGTATGCTACTTTGCTGACCGTATTGCGTTCGAAGGCAGTTTGCATCGTCTCCAGCATCATGCTGAACACGGTGAGAATGACAATCGTGACCAGCAGTTTGCCGTTATACAAGATCTCGTGCAGGATATACTTGAGCAATCCGGCAAGCACCGTAGTCAGCTTCAGGCCTTCACCGCCAGGCATGATCATTTCGGCGAAGCTTGGCACATCGTTATCCGGGAAGAACCCCCCATATTCAGACACCAGCTTGTTCCAATACTTCTCTACGTCCTCCGTGTTGATTTCCTTGACCTGATCTCCGGCCAAGTTCTTATTCACCGAGGCTGCATTATCGTTCAGAGAAGGGTCGTCCGCTTCAGGCCCAGCTGTCGGTTCGACTATAGCGGCTGTATTGTGACTGCCGGTTTGTGTATCCGCAAATGCGGCGATTGGCAGAATCGTCAGCAGCCCCAGCAAGAGCACGGCTTGCAGCACCGCGAAGCGGATGGTCCAGTGCCGCCGCATAATGCTTCAACTCCCCACCGGCAGAAGGCCGAGTACTGTTTCTACAATGACGCTGATGATTGGGACGGCCAGCACAAGAATGAGTATTTTTCCGGCAAATTCAATCTTGGAGGCGATGCTTTCCTGACCGGCGTCACGTACAATCTGAGAACCGAACTCCGCAATGTAGGCAATTCCGATGATTTTCAGAATGGTCTTCAGGTAGATGGACGGGATGCCGGAACGATCGGCGAGCTGTTCCAGCACCGTGATGACCGCTTCGATTTTGCCGATAACAAACAAGAAAATGAAGAGCCCCGTAAATGCTGCCAGCAGGAAACCGAACATCGGCTTCTGTTCGCGTACGACGAGGACGAGCACCGTCGCGACTAACCCCAGTCCGACGATTTGGATGATTTCCAAGTTCCGTTCACCCGCCTTGCCCCAGTAGCGTCATTGAAACAGGAAGATCGTTTTGATTTCTTGAAACAGATCATTCAAGAGACTCACGACCATAAAAAGGACGACGACAAAGCCGATCAGCGTCACCCAATGCGCCATATCTTCTTTGTTCATCTGCTTGAGTACGGTATGGATCATC
This sequence comes from Paenibacillus sp. J22R98, assembly GCF_059383835.1. Lineage (NCBI taxonomy): Bacteria > Bacillati > Bacillota > Bacilli > Caryophanales > Paenibacillaceae > Paenibacillus > Paenibacillus sp. J22R98. Next base: position 278,774 of record NZ_JBXENW010000003.1, on the reverse strand, counting down.
GCCGTGATAATGCCGATTCCGGCAATTTGAAAGATGGCGCTCACATCAATGTTCATTCTTTCGGCACCCCGCTACAAAATCAAAATGACGACTAGCGCGGCTGTGAGAACTCCGAGGCTCTTCCACATTTTCGAAAACCGCGCACTATCGTGCCGTGCCGCTTCTTCCTCCGACTGCAGCTGCTGCATCGCAAGCTTCAGGTTCTTGATCTGATCCTCCCTGTCGCTTATGCCAAGCGCAGAGCCGAGTCGAATCAGCGCAGCCTGCTCTGGCTGCCGCATGGCCGTATGCGGCCAAAATGCGTTCGCGGCCCCTTCCCAGCTTTCGCGGAAGGTCAGCTCACCTGCTTGCTCGAGCCGTCTGTTTACGTCAAGGAGCAACGATGCTACCGGTTCAGGCAAGTAAGCTGCGCAGCGGCTGATGGCTTCCGGAAGCGGCGTATATCCATAGCCGATTTCGGTCTCAAGCCGTTGTAAAGCGTAGATGAGCTGCCTGATCTGAATCGGCCTCGAAGCATAGCGCGATGCCTGGAGGAAGCCAATCATGGTGCCGGCGAACAAGATTAACGCAGCGCCGATAAGCTTAACCATGGCGATCGCCCCCATTCCAGACAGTAGGCTCTCTTGCCGTCGGCGCCCTTCCGGCCGCCGCAGCCGGGAGCACCCGGCTCATCAGGCTTCCACCGTTGCGCCGAAGCTCCACGCATTGTTGGAAGGCTCCGGCAGCGAGCAATCTGCCAAGCACCGGTCGGCCTCTTGCATCCTCCAAGTCCTTGGCATGTGCTGTCGCGATGACCGTAACGCCGGCATGGCTCGCGTCCAGAATGGCATCGCCATCCTCTTCTCGGCCAATTTCATCGACGATCATGATCTCCGGCGACATCGAACGAAGCATCATCATCATCCCCTCTGCTTTAGGACATGCATCCATCACATCGGTTCGAGGGCCAACATTAAAGGTGGGGACACCTCTGACACAAGCGGCAATTTCAGAACGTTCATCTACAATGCCGACCTTGCGTCCGGGCCAGTCCATCGCGGCAGGATGTCCCCAAGAACCACTGCTGACCGCCCTTGCCAGATCGCGGACCAACGTCGTCTTTCCTTGCTGAGGCGGTGCGATCACGAGCGTTGACTGCAAGGACCGTCTCTGATGATCCAGCAGCTTCGGCAGCAGCGAGGAAGCGGCGCCGATGACTTCTCTTGCAATCCGCACGTTAAACGCAGCAATATCACGGATGCCGCGAACTTGTCCGTGCTCCAGCACCGTGCGCCCAGCCAGTCCAATTCGATGGCCGCCGGCGACTGTAATGTAGCCGCGACGCAGTTCTTCTTCCATCGCATAAAGCGAATGATTCGTCACTCGTTCAAGCAGCTTGCGGCATGTCTCCGGAGAAGGCTTGTACGCATTCTCCGGATTCGGCAGCAGGACACCTTGCGCGGAGACGAACCAGAAGGCTAGTCCGGTGCTGATTTCAAGCGGTCTGTTCTCTCGGATGCGAATCTCTTCAACGGCGTCCTTCAGCCGCTCCGGTATTCGTCCGAGCACCTCTGTAAGCTCGGAAGGCAGCAAGTGCTGCACTTTTTTTAGCATCCGGCATCCCTCCCGGCTCTTCGTTTCTACTAGATTGATAGAGTGAGTGATGAGTGATTGTCCATCTTTGTATCCCATTCTATTCCGCAGAGCCGCGTAATATGACTAGATTCACTGCGTCCTTGATCGTCGCGGAAGGCGCTGCTCGTTCATTTCTTGAGAACACCGATCAGAATGCAAGCGACGCCGCAAACGATCCAAAGCATTTTGCCAAAGGATAATTTATCTGATAGACCAACGAGGCCGATCATCGTCGTCGAAATAAGCACGAACGGTCCGACGAGTGCAAGTGACGAATTCACAACGAGCGCTTTATCGATTTGATTCAGGCGCAGCATCAGCAGTGCGGCCATAATCTCCAGCGAGCCGGAGAACATGCGGATCGATGCCATACTAAGCACGATTTTGTTAAGCATCTCTATCGCCTCTTTCCCTAGTGAACATGAGCGCGCAGCACGTATTGCTAGAACGCCCGGCTCTTCTACAGCCTATGCAGGCCTGTCTCTCTTTCATTCTCACAACTTTGGCAAAATACGAGTAGGAGGCACTTTCCCCTCGCACACGCTCTGGGCTCCCTGCATATATTGCTGTGGAAAAGAAACGATTGCGAGGAGATATCATGAGATCTATTTCACAGGCTACTTGGCCTTCGGCTTTAAACGATCCAAGCGGCCAGCGTGAGGTCGCCCAACAAGCGCACCGGACTTCCGGACGCGGCAAAACCATGGTCATTGACAAAGGACTCGGACGTCATGCGTTCTCTGATCTGCTCGAAACATCAGCAGGTTACATCGATTGTATTAAGCTCGGATTCGGGACTGCTCCCCTCTATCCGACCGATCTCCTCTTGAGCAAAATCGAGCTGGCCAAACGGTGCGGACTTACGATCATGCCCGGCGGCACGCTGCTTGAGACGGCCGTTCAACAGGATGTCGTGCCTGCTTTCTTCCGCACAGTATGCCGACTCGGATTTAATGGGATCGAAGTATCGGACGGCACCATCGAGCTGAGCCGCAAGCTCCGTACAGAGCTCATTAAAGAAGGCCTTAACAATGGTCTGAATGTCGTCACTGAATATGGTAAGAAATTGTCCGGTTCCCTTGTAGATGCCAATGAATTAGTTGTAACTGCCGAGGCAGACTGGCAGGCAGGCGCCTCATTGGTCACGATTGAAGCAAGAGAATCGGGGATGGACGTGGGCTTATTCGATCGCAACGGCGATTGCTCCCAAAGCGTGCTGGAAGCTGTCAGCCATTCCTTAGGCGATATTTCTCGCATCATGTGGGAAACGCCCTTGAAGCAGCAGCAGGTTCTGCTTCTGCAAACCTTCGGCCCGGAAGTGAATTTAGGCAATATTCAACCTACGGAAGTGATGGCGCTGGAAACGATGCGCCGCGGACTCCGCTCAGATACGTTCCATTTCGGCGCTCGCGTTGAGCCGTTTATTTATATGATTTAAGGAAGCATGGGAAGGGATGTTGTTTCACGTATGCATATCGAAGTCATTTCCAACGTCAACGAAGCGCAATCCGAACGCTTTACGCATCGGACGGCTATCGTCATTGATGTGCTGCGCGCTACGAGTACGATCGTTGCTGCGTTGGAAGCCGGAGCTGCCGGCATAGTCCCTGTCGAAACCGTTCTTGAAGCGAGAGCGCTGCAAAGCGGCGGCAATTTGATCGCGGGGGAACGCTTCTGCCGCAAAATTCCCGGCTTTGATCTGGGAAACTCCCCGGAGGAGTTCACAGCTGACAACGTACTCGGCCGCCGGATCGTATTAACGACAACGAATGGCACGCGTGCCATTCATAAAGCGATGCGAGCCGATCATGTGCTTGTCGGTTCCCTCAATAATGCGGCAGCCTGCGCGCGTACGGCGCTGGAGCTGCGCCGCGATATCGTGCTGCTGTGCGCCGGCAGCCACGATGAATTCGCTCTCGAGGACGGCTTATGCGCGGGCTTGCTCATAAGCGAGCTTCAGCTGCTCAGCCTCGCTCCGCTTGAGATGAACGATATTGGCTCCGCGATGCTGGGCCTGTATAGAAGTGCTGAGAGCACGATCCATGAGCTGCTTCAGACCAGCACGACAGGTAAAAGGCTGAACAAGAATGGCAGCGGACGCGATATTGAACGCTGCAGCCAAGTGAACATTAGCGGGATCGTGCCGAGGATGCAAGGCGATATGCTCGTACAGAGCTGAGCTTTGCCGACAGGTGTCATGACATAACCGGGAGGCTTGTTCCATACAATGGGGTATGGGCGCCTGCGCGTGAGGCGCGAAGGCGGTGACATACGAATTGAAGGAGTCAACAAGCATGAGCGGGGAAGTAGTTCTTGTTCTTCTGATTGTGATCGGCTTAATCGGCCGTTCGCCGATTATTTCAACGGCAGCCTGCGTGCTGCTGATCGTCAAGCTCGTCCATTTGGAGCGTTTTCTCCCTACGATCGAACGCAGAGGACTCGAGCTAGGTTTGTTATTTCTGACGTTCAGCGTTCTCGTTCCATTTGCATCCGAGCGAATCAGCTCCAAGGATATGTTGAATGTCATCACCTCCTGGCCCGGTATACTGGCGCTGACCGGCGGCGCGATCGCCACTTACGTGAATGGAAAAGGCCTCGAAATGCTAAAGTTTGATCCCCAGCTCATCGTCGGCCTTGTCGTGGGATCTATCATTGGCATTGTGTTTCTGCGCGGCATTCCGGTTGGTCCGCTTATGGCTGCCGGGATTACGGCAATCTTGTTTAAGCTATTCAGCTTTATCGCCGAACGATTCTAAGCACTTAATCAGAAAACAAAAAGGACAGAAGCGCTCAATCGCGCTGCTGTCCTTTTTTCTATTGGTTGTATGAAATTAACGTCTGTCTTGTGGTCCGCCAACGAATACTTGCTCCGCCGTGTCCAATCCGTAAGCGGTATGAAGCGCACGGATAACATCATGAACCGTATCGGCCGCGATTACAACCGATAGACGAATCTCGGAAGTCGAAACCAGTTTGATGCTGATGCCGAGCTCGTAGATCGCCGCGAACATTTTCGCTGCAACCCCCGGATTGCTGACCATGCCTGCGCCAACGATAGACACTTTAACGAGGTCAACTTCGGAGTTCACTTCACGGTATGGCACTTCGCTGCGGATGCGCTCTACGACTGCGATTGCTTTATCTTTATCGTTCAGGGAAACCGTGAACGCAAAGTCTGCTTTGCCGTCTTGGGTCCCGCTTTGAACGATGATATCGACGTCGATGCCGCTAGAAGCAAGCGCGCCGAACACTTTTGCAAGTACGCCCGGAATATCTTCTACACCCAGAATACTGATTCGTGCTACGTTTTTGTCATAGGCGATGCCGCGAACGACCATCCCTTGTTCCATGACCGCTTCCTCCTTCACACTCGTGCCTTCATTTTGCGTAAAGCTAGAACGAACTACAAGACGTACATTATAATTTTTCGCATATTCTACCGCTCGTGGATGAAGGACTGCTGCCCCTAAGTTCGCGAGCTCAAGCATTTCGTCATAGGAAATCTCATCCAATTTACGAGCACATTTGACTACGCGCGGATCTGTGGAGTAGATACCGTCCACATCCGTGTAGATTTCACAGACGTCCGCTTTAATGGCAGCAGCCAGCGCCACAGCCGTTGTGTCGGAGCCTCCGCGGCCCAGTGTCGTGATTTCGCCTTCAGAAGTGGAACCCTGGAAGCCTGCAACAATAACCGTGTACCCATTGTCCAATGCAGCAAAAATACGATCCGGCTTGATATCCGTAATCCGTGCTTTCGCATGTACCGCTTCTGTCTCGATTCCTGCTTGCCAACCTGTGAATGACATGGCCTTATGCCCAATTGCATCAATGGCCATCGAAAGCAGCGCAACCGATATTTGTTCGCCTACCGTCAGCAGCATATCCATTTCGCGTGCGGGCGGGTTCGCGTTAAGCAGCTTGGATTGATCGATTAGATCGTCGGTTGTATCTCCCATAGCGGAGACGACTACTACAACCTTATGACCGGCTTCCTTATAATCGGCGATTCGCCTTGCAACCCGTTGCATCCGCTCTGTTGAGCCGACGGAGCTGCCGCCGAACTTCATTACTATCAACGACACTTCTGATCCACTCCCAACGCAGTTCTAAGTGTAAAGTCTAAAGTTCTTCATAAAACAAGATTATAGCATATATGCGTAAGTTTGAATATGACAAAAAAGCCGTACGGCACGATGTCCGGACGGCTTTGCTGCTGGTTCTATTGCTCTTTAGCACGGGAGATATATTTGCCGTCGCGTGTATCGATCAGCAGTACATCGCCTTCGTTAATGAATAGAGGAACTTGAACGTTAAGGCCTGTTTCACAAGTTGCGTTCTTCGTAGCGCCTTGTGCTGTGTTGCCTTTAACGCCTGGCTCAGTTTCAGTTACTTTCAGGTCAACCGTGTTCGGCAATTGGATACCGATGATTTCTGTATTGTAGCTGGAGATGTTAACGGTCATGTTTTCTTTCAGGAAGTTAATTTCCCATTCCAGCTGCTTTTTATCAAGCGTGAATTGGTCATAAGTTTCGTTGTCCATGAAAGAATACTCGGAACCGGAGTTGTACAGGTATTGAACCGCACGGTTCTCGATGTTTGCTTTACCGATGTTCTCGCCTGCGCGGAACGTTCTTTCAACTGTGTTACCGTTTCTAAGGTTTTTCAGCTTCGAGCGAACGAATGCTGCGCCTTTACCCGGTTTAACGTGTTGAAAATCAATAACGGTGAAGATATCGCCTTCTACCTCAACGGTTAGGCCTGTTTTAAAATCATTAACTGAAATCACTGCATTTCCTCCTGTAATAGGAGCGTTTGACGGAGTCAAACCCTCTCCTTGATTGGTAATAGGGAGTTTGACGGAGTCAAACTCTCACTTTAAATGGTAATAGGGTGTTTGAGACCCCTTCTTTTATAAAACTCACGCCAAAGTGAACAATGTCTTCGGTGATGAGGTTAATAACGCATTTCCGTCAGCGGTGATGACGATATCGTCTTCGATCCGGACTCCGCCAAAACCGGGAATGTAAATGCCCGGCTCTACCGTAACGGTCATGCCCGGTTCAAGCACGGTTGTTCCGCCCACCGACAAACGCGGCGACTCGTGAATTTCCATGCCAAAGCCGTGACCTGTACCATGTCCGAATTTGTCGCCGTAGCCATGACGCGTAATAATGTCGCGCGCCAGCGCATCTGCTTCACGTCCGGTCATGCCCGGTTTAATGCCTGCCAATGCAGCAAGCTGTGCTTCTAATACAATGTCATAAATCTCACGATGGCGATCTGTAGGCTGCCCTACAACGATCGTTCTCGTTAAATCGGAGCAATAACCGTTATATAAAGCGCCAAAATCAAGCTTCACAAACTCATTATTGCCAATAACCCGATCACTTGCAACTCCATGCGGCAGTGCGGAACGTTCTCCGGAAGCTACAATCGTATCAAATGACGACGATGTTGCGCCTCTGCTGCGCATAAACATCTCCATCTCAAGCGCTACCTCGCGTTCCCGCAGACCCGGCTTGATAAAACCAAGAATATGCTTGAACGTTTCATCTGCAAGCGCACAAGATTCGCGTATTACCGCTAGCTCCGCTTCATCCTTGAACAATCGCAGATCTTCGATAACACCGGAAGCCGGAGTTAATTCGATGGCAGTGCCAAGCGCTTCGTTCCAAGCGGTGTAGCTGCTGAATACGACGTGATCCTGTTCAAAAGCAAGCTTGCGAACTCCCGCAGAAGCGGCCAGATCTCTTACCGTTTCAATCCACTTCGGTCCATGCTCAACAACCGTAAAGTTCGGTGCTTGCTGCGGGGCCTGTGTCATATAACGGAAATCGGTCAACAGCCAACTGTCCGCAGCGGTGATGAGCAGCACGCCTGATGAGCCTGTAAATCCACTTATGTACCGACGGTTAACGGCACTCGTTACGAGAATCGCATCCACCTGCAGGGCAGGGAGCTTGTCGCGTAAACCGGCTAATCGTTTAGATGTCATGGAATCACCCTTTTTCATTATGCTGCTGTAAATGTTGAATCAGTGCGTTTAGGCCAAGTACATAGCTCTGTGCACCGAAACCGGCGATTTGACCGATGGCCACAGGCGCAATGACCGAAACATGGCGGAAAGCTTCGCGTTTATGAATATTCGAGATATGCACCTCTACTACAGGCAAGCCTACGCCGCCAATCGCATCGCGAATCGCATAGCTGTAATGTGTAAAGGCTCCCGGATTCATTACGATTCCATCCGCTTGGCCATAGGCTTCATGAATGCGATCGATAATCGCTCCCTCATGATTCGACTGAAAGAACGAAACTTCCACTCCAAGCGAATCCGCGGTTTCCTTCACGAGCGCTTCGATGGCTTGAAGCGACATCGAGCCGTAAACACCGGGTTCCCGGATGCCGAGCATGTTTAAATTCGGCCCATTTAGTACGAGTATTCTGGTCATGGAGAGTCCTCCCGGCGCATAGATCATTAGCCATTCTATCACAAAGACCCACCCTTTGAGAAGAGCTCTCCAGACCCGTGTGTTTCTAGAGTGCGCCAGCCGGCTCTCTGGACGCTTCGTCGGTAAATTCGAAGGCAATTGTAAAGCCGATAAACAGTCCCCATAGGGTGAAGAAACAGCCTTCTGTAATTAACGTATCGTAGCCGATTTTATTGACGGGATCCATCATCCGCATGACCGGACCGATCGTCATGAAAAGCAGGAGCCACCAGACTAAGCCGTAGATTAGCCCGGCCCATGGACCTTGTAACCTTCCCAGCAGCAGCTTATAAATAAAAGCAGCCACTATCGAGAACACGATAAACGCTAAGATGCCTACAAAATGTCCCCATCCTGTCTTGATGAAGGACTGTTGGAAGAAAGGCTCAATGAGAAACCCCGGCGTTACCTTGGTAAATTTGATCGCGAAAAGCAACCAGTGCAGCAAGCCCCATATTAAGCCTGCATAGAAACCTAATTTTAAACAATAACGAAACGAGTTTGTATGCGCCTTACCGTTGTAATCGCTTGGACTGTTATGCTTTCTGCGTTCTGACTTTACTTTCCGCATCTGTCGTGTGCCTCCTATAATTGGCTTGATCAAGCGAGTGATTGACATTAGTATGCGCAATCGTTTCTGCCGCAAATCGGAACATTCGGCATTTCAGGGAATCGATGCTACTCGCAATCAGTACGCGAATCAAGTACAATAAGGAGAGAATTCGAAATTATTCATAGACGCAAATGTCAAACTAAAGGATGGTGATTCGCCCTTGTCTCAGAGCACGCAAAATATTTATGGCGGACAAGCCGTCATTGAAGGGGTTATGTTTGCAGGAAGACATGCGAATGTGACTGCGGTTCGTCGGAAGAATAATGAAATTATTTTCTATGAGGTACCTCGTACGACAAAACCTTGGATTCAGAAGCTCAAAAAAATACCGTTGCTCCGCGGCGTGGTCGCAATTCTAGAATCAAGCGCCAAAGGATCACAGCATTTAAACTTCTCGATGGAATCGTATGCGGAAGATGAGCTTGACGAGGCCAAAGACGGAGACAAGCCCGCAACCAAGGAGAAAAGCGGCTGGAGCCTCAGCATGATTGTCGGGGTTGCGATCGCGGGGATACTATCCTTCGTATTCGGTAAATTAATTTTCACACTTGTACCTGCACTTCTCGAACAGTTGCTCTTCGAACATGCTTTCGAGAATATAATAGTACACAACCTTATTGAAGGTTTTATCAAAATCTTACTGCTGCTCTCTTATTTATATTTCATCTCGCTCACACCGATCATTAAACGATTGTTCCAGTATCACGGCGCCGAGCATAAAGTAATAAGCGCTTACGAAGCCGGAGCGGAGCTCACGGTTTCCAATGTACAACGATTCACACGCTTGCATTACCGCTGCGGAAGCAGTTTCATCGTGTTCTCCGTATTGGTCGGCGTGATCGTATATTCGTTCTTCCATTGGGATTCGTTATGGGAACGAATTTATATTCGCATCTTGTTGTTGCCTGTAGTACTCGGTGCATCTTACGAAGCCCTTCGTTTCACGAACGCGCTGCGTGATCTGCCCGTACTTCGTTTCCTTGGTTACCCGGGGCTGTGGCTTCAGAAGCTTACGACGAAAGAGCCTACCGATGAGCAAGTAGCCGTATCGATCGCTTCTTTCAATCGTATGCTGGAGCTGGACGGTCAAGTAGCCAAAACGCAAGCCTAATAGTCAAGATATGGGAAGGAAGGGTGAAGGTCATGCCTCGTAAAATGAGCCTTCTGTCAGTCATCATCCTAGCGCTTGTCGTCATCGGTATCATTAGCCAAACGATAAGTAATCCCTACCAGCTTATCATCCCGGTCGCCGTATTCGGTGCTATCTACCTGCTCTACAAATTCCCTCCGGGCGCCGCAAGAGCAAAAGCAAAGCCGCGGTATAAGACCGGAGCGCGAAAAGACCAGCCGCAGGCAAGCAAGAGTAAAACTCGCAAGAATATGCCGTTTCGTGTGATCGAAGGCGGCAAGGATGATGACAATTTACCTAAATATCACTAAGCAGCATCAACTATAAAGGGGCATCCCTAAGCGCCATGGCAACCATGACGTTTGGAGATGCCCCTTTTGTTCTACTCGTTATTCAGATCAGCGTGTACGGCCTTGAAATCTTCCATGCGCGAAGGATCCCGACGGAAAAATTCCACAAGCGTTTCGATGCAGGTAATCGAATCCCAGCTTAAGTGATGCTCGATCCCTTCCACATCTTTATAGATGTTCTCGTCTTGTACCCCTATAAGTGTCAGGAACGTTTCGAGCAAATGATGCCGCTCCACGAGACGTTTGCCCATTTTCTTCCCTTTATTGGTCAGCACTAGGCCGCGGTACTTCTCATAGATCAGATAGCTGTCTTTATCCAGCTTCTGAATCATTTTCGTTACAGATGATGGATGAACCTCAAGTCCCTCCGCAATATCGGAGACCCGCGCGTATCCTTTTTCATCGATTAATTTATAAATTCGTTCTAAATAATCCTCCATACTCGGAGTAGGCATTCCACTTTCCTCCATTCACCGTCATCCCGTACGTTAGGACCATCCTCGCATTACTCTTAGTATCATACACCGCCCGCCATACGCGCCGCAACCTGCCGCACTTAACTTTCCATGTTTGCTTTGTGACGAATTTCCTCAAACTAATGCTACTTTTCGTTTGAATCCTAAGGAGGTGTATTCCACTTGAGTACAACTTTGCTTGAACGACCACCCGTGAACATACGGGTGCATGAGTCCTTTATTCCGGAGCTTGTTTATTTCGAGCCTGCCGCGCTTGACTACCCTAAAGGCCAACGAATAATGGAATGGGTCAAGTCGATCGGTATTCCTTATAAAATGACGACTTCTCATAACCGCATTACCAATTTACCCGGTGAAACCGAGCTGGAACAATATAAAATCGCGAAAAGAACGCTTGTTGTCGGCATCCGAAAAACGCTGAAATTTGATACGTCCAAGCCATCGGCCGAATACGCCATTCCCATCGCCACCGGCTGCATGGGCCATTGCCATTATTGTTACCTTCAAACCACACTGGGAGCTAAGCCCTATATCCGTATTTACGTGAATACCGATGAAATCATTCAAGCCGCTAAAGGCTATATCGATGAGCGCATTCCGGAAATCACAAGGTTCGAGGCTGCCTGTACCTCTGACCCGGTTGGTCTCGAGCCCATTTCAGGCAGCTTGCGCGAGCTCATCACGTTCATGGCCGGACAAGAGTACGGCAGGCTCCGTTTCGTTACGAAATATCATTATGTCGATTCTTTGCTGGATATTAAACATAATAATCACACCCGCATCCGTTTCAGCGTCAATGCCAATTATGTCATCAAGAATTTCGAGCCGAACACCTCAAGGTTCGAACAGCGAATTGAAGCTGCCGCCAAAATCGCCAGAGCCGGCTATCCGCTCGGCTTCATCATCGCGCCGATTATTTGGTACGACGGATGGCAAGAAGGTTATGCGGAGCTCCTCTCTTCTCTTGCTGCCGCTCTCCCGAAGGATGCCTCATCGAATTTGACCTTCGAGCTCATTCAGCATCGCTTCACGAAAACAGCGAAGAACGTCATCGAGAAACGGTATCCGCGCACTAAGCTGGAAATGGACATCGAGAAGCGCAAATACAAATGGGGCCGCTGGGGACAAGGCAAATATGTATATCCCGATGAACAAGCAGAAGCGCTCCGCATGTTTATCTCGGAGCGCATCTTTGAACATTTTGAAGATGCTAAGATTGAGTATTTCACTTGAACGAATAAAAGTACGAAAGAAAAGAAGGGTGTGACCGGAGAGTTTACGTGCTGCCTTTGATAGGGGGATATCACCTTAAAACCTAATCCAGAATAACCCCCTATCAACAGCAGCCGCAGGCACATCCCTTCGTTCTGAAGCTTACTTTGAACAGTTCTAGAACTTCAGCCAATCCGGCGTGATGGTGTTCAGCCAGATGGTGATTTTGGTCATCCGGTCGGTGAAGAGCAGGATGCCCATGAGCAGCATAACGGCGCCGCCGATTTTCATCATGATACTGGAGTAACGCACGATCCATCTTGTGGAGCCAATGAAGAAGGCTAGTACGAAGAACGGGATCGCAAATCCAAGGGCATATGCGGTCGTTAGCTGGAACCATGTTCCCGGCTCGGAAGCAGCCATTAAGAGGATGCTGGCCAGAATCGGACCTGTACACGGCGACCAGCCTGCTGAGAAGCCGATGCCGAAGATGAACGATGCAAAGTAACCGGAACGGTTGGTTTTAAGCGGGATTTTCATTTCGCGCAGCAATAATTTCGGCTGAATCAGTCCCATTAAGACAAGGCCCATCAGAATGATAAGGACAGCAGATAGCTGCCGGATTAGCGTCTGATACTCGGAGAACAGCTCCGCGAACGCATTGGTGCCATAACCCAGCGTGTAATACACGACGGAGAACCCTAAGATGAAGAAAAACGTATGGGTCATCGTGCGAATCCGCACTTCTTTGCCGGGATGCTCGCTCTTCAGATCACTTACGGACACGCCGGTAATATAGGATAAATAGGACGGGTACAGCGGCAGGCAGCACGGAGAGATAAAGGAAGCGATCCCTGCTCCGAAAGCAGCCCAAATCGTTACGTCAGACATATGTACTCACCTCCATCTTCATCCTGCGCTAAATTTCCGTCTGATGGAAAGCAGCAGCAATAGAAAAACAATAAGCAGCATAACAATCGTACCGCCCGGTGCCAAGTTCCAAACTCCTGCAACGAGCAGCCCAATCGTAACCGCAAGCTCTGCGATGACAACGACGGTGACTACCGATTGCCGGAAGCTTCTGGCGATGATTAGGCTGCAGGCCGCCGGAATAGTTAGCAGTGCGGACACAAGCAGCGCTCCGACGATCTTGATTGACACGCTGATCACGAGTGCCGTCAGTACGCTTATCATGAAATTAAAATAACGCGTCGGCAAACCGCTGACGGCCGCTGCATCTTCGTCGAAGGTGAGCAGAAACAATTCCTTCGCATGAAGCGCTACAGCGAGCAGAACGATGACGGTTACGACTCCGATTAAGATGAGATCCACGGAATCGAGCGTATAGATGCTGCCGAACAAATAACCGCTGACACTTACGTTAAAGCCTTTGCCCATTGTAAAAAGCAAAGACGCCAGCGCTACGCCGCCGGACATGATGATCGCGATAGATAGCTCTGCATAGGTCTTGTACGCTTTGCGCAGCTTCTCAATGGCGAAGGTAGCGGCAAGCGCGAATAGAAGACCCATCGCGACAGGGTAGACGCCGATCAGAAAACCAAGTGCGACCCCCGCTATCGACACATGCGCTAACGTATCTCCGATCATAGAGAGCCTTCGCAAGACAAGAAAAAGGCCCATCAACGGGGCCGTGATACCAATGAGCACGCCCCCGATCAGCGCCCTCTGAAAAAATTCACTCGTTACGATATCCACCTAAACGCCTACTTTCCCTCTCTCCATGGAATGACGCAGCTCTCTTAAGCTATGCGTCAAATTCGTTTCCACACAATCCTCCAGATCATGGGAATGCTTCACATAAAACTTGATTTTGCCGCATTGCTGCTTCGGCTGCTGCCCCAGGTAAGAGCGGATCATCTCCATATCATGCGAAACCATCAGGAACGTAATGTTATGGTGCTGATGCATATGTTTGATCAGATGGAAGAATCCTTCCTGCGTCTCGGAATCGATGCCGACCGTCGGCTCGTCCAGGATGAGCAATGCGGGATTGTTGATGAGTGCACGCGCGAGAAAAGCACGCTGCTGTTGGCCGCCGGACAACTGACCGATCCGTTTGCCGGCCAGATCCTCTATCTTCATCGCATGCAGTGCTTCATCGCACTTTATGCCATCCGCCTTCGACACACGCTTAAACAGTTTGTTGCGGCTGTATAACCCGGACAACACGACCTCGCGCACGGTAGCCGGAAACAGTGGATTAAACGAATTCTTTTGCGGTACATAGCCGATTCGATTCCAATCTCTAAACTGCCCGATTGGCTCTCCGAACAGCTTGATCGTCCCGCTTGTTGGTTTCATCAAGCCTACAATCATGCGCAGTAGTGTCGTCTTCCCTGCGCCGTTCGAGCCGATCAGCCCAACGAAGTCCCGCTCCTGGATCGAAAAACAGACATCGTCGATGACCGGTTTTTGCTCATAAGCAAACGAGACATCGTTTAACTCTATGATCGGCTGATGACACACAAATTGCGGTTGTTGCTGCTTTGTCTGCATCTTACTTCCTTCTTTCTATTGTAAGGCTTGAACTAGATTTTGCAAATTCGCCTTCATTAGAGAGAAGTAATCTTCCCCCTTGGCTTCCTGCTCCGGCGTAAGCCCTTCTAGCGGGTTCAGCACCATGGTGCTCACATCAGCTTCTCTAGCAAGCGTCTTAGCTAATTCATCGGATACCAGCTCTTCAAAGAAGATATACTTGATCCCATTGTCCTTCACATACTTGGCGATCCGAAGCAAATCCTGCGCCTTCGGCTCTGCATCAGGGGACAACCCCATTATAGCCACTTGTTTCAGTCCATAATCACGGGCCAAATAACCAAATGCTTGATGCGATGTCACTATATCCTTACGAGGCGCTGCGCTTAACGCCTTCTTATACGATTCATCCAAGTCCGTTAGCTTCGCATGCAGCGTTGCATAGTTCGCTTCATAATCACTCTTATGCGACTGATCTGCCGCAATGAAACTATCTAGTACGGTCTTCGCCATGATGAGCATCGATTTCGGGCTTACCCACGTATGAGGATCAATATGATGGCTGTCATCGGTGTGCCCTTCTTCTTCTTCCGGATTACCGGAAAGCTTCACAATATCCTTACTCGCTTCTACGGTCATGACCTTCGTATCGCTCGGCAAACCTTCCAAGAAGTCATCCACCCAGCCTTCTAGCCCAGCGCCATTATACAGAAACAGCCGCGCTTGCGATGCCGTGTCCAAGTCACGGCTCTTCGGACTCCAATCATGCGGCTCTACGCCGGCCGGAATCATGTTAATGGCATTCGTGCCGTTTCCGCCGATTTCCTTAGCGAGGAAATAGAGCGGGTAGAAGCTGGTAACCACATTCAGCTTCCCCTCGACAAGCTTGCCTTTCGATGCGGAACCGCAGCCAGCAAGAATAAAAACAAGAAATGCCAGCGTAATCGCTGACAGTGCCATTGGACGGAACGATTTCGAAACCATTTATACTGCACCTCTACTTCTCATAATCGTAAACATTACAATTTGATTATATAGACGCCTATATGCCCTGTCAACAAGCAACCGCCGAAGCATAGCGCTCCGGCGGTCTATCGTTCATGCTTATTTCACAATTGCGCCATTAGGCATATCATCAGGCACAGTCGCCAATGTCAATTGATCGCCGTGTGAAGCGGCAAGAATCATGCCCTGCGACATTTCGCCGCGCAGCTTCACCGGCTTCAGGTTCGTTACGCAAATGACCTTGCGTCCCACAAGCTGCTCCGGTGTGTAGAATTTGGCAATGCCGGATACAACCTGGCGTTTCTCAAAGCCGAGGTCGAGCTGCAGCTTCAGAAGCTTATCCGCCTTTGGAATCGGCTCGGCAGCCAGCACTTGCGCCACGCGCAGCTCTACCTTGGCGAACTCGTCAATGGCAATCTCTTCTTTCAGTGCAGGCGCTTCTGTCTCGGCAGGAGCAGTTGGAGCTGAGGCAGACGCCGCAGTTTCAGCAGCCGGCTCTTCAGCAGCTTCCGCAGACGCAGTACCGCCGCCCATAGAGATAGCGATAAACGAAGTTTCCTCCGCTACGTCAAGGCGCGGGAAGATCGGATCGCCTTTCACTACTTTTGTGCCGCCCGGGAATTGGCCGAATTGCTTCGTGCTGTTCCAATCCGTCAACGCGCCTTCGGTAAGACCAAGCTGAGCGCGGATCTTAAGCGGTGCATTCGTCAGGAACGGCTGCAGCAGAATCGAGATGATCCGAAGCGATTCCGCCAAGTGGTGCATAACAGAAGCAAGCTCGCCGCGTTTCTCCTCGTTCTTAGCAAGCGTCCATGGCTGGGTTTCATCGATATATTTGTTTGTGCGGCTGACTAGCTGCCAAATCGCAGTAAGCGCTACGGAGAACTCCATACGCTCCATGGCTGCTTCAACCTGCTCAGCCGTGCCAATTGCCAGTGTGGACAATGTCTCATCGAATGCTGTTACAGTGCCGTCGTAAGCCGGAACGTTGCCGCCAAAATATTTGTCGATCATCGCGATCGTCCGGTTCAGCAGGTTTCCAAGATCATTCGCTAGGTCGAAGTTGATCCGTTCCACGAAGTTCTCCGGTGTGAACGTACCATCTGCACCAAATGGAACTTCGCGCAGCAAGTAGTAACGAAGCGCATCGAGGCCGTAACGGTCGATCAACGTTACAGGATCAACGACATTGCCTTTGGACTTGGACATTTTGCCATCTTTCATTAGAAGCCATCCGTGTGCGAAGACCTTCTTCGGAAGCGGCAGATCAAGCGCCATCAGCATAATCGGCCAATAGATCGTATGGAAACGCACGATTTCTTTGCCAACCAGATGAACGTCGGCCGGCCAGAACTTGTCATATTGGCTTTGATTGTCCGAACCGTAACCCAGTGCCGTAATATAGTTCGACAATGCGTCGATCCATACATACACGACATGCTTCGGATCGCCTTTTACTTTGACGCCCCAATCGAACGTTGTACGGGATACCGCCAAGTCCTCCAGACCCGGCTTAATGAAGTTGTTGATCATTTCGTTCTTGCGGGATTCCGGCTGAATGAACTCCGGGTTCTCTTCGTAGAACTGCAGCAAACGATCCGCGTATTTGCTCATCCGGAAGAAGTAGCTCTCTTCCTTCACGAGCTCAACCGGACGTCCGCAATCCGGACAGTTTCCGTTTACCAGCTGGCGCTCCAGGAAGAACGATTCACATGGCGTACAGTACAGGCCTTCGTAGTTTCCTTTATAGATATCGCCTTGCTGAAGCAGCTGATCGAAGATTTGTTCCACGACTGCTTTATGGCGATCTTCCGTTGTGCGAATGAAATCATCGTTGGAGATATCAAGCTTCTTCCACAGCTCTTTAATGGTTACTACGATATCGTCGACGAACTGCTGAGGCGTTTTGCCCTTCTCTTGTGCCTTGCGTTCAATCTTCTGGCCGTGCTCGTCAGTACCGGTCAAATACCAAACGTCATAACCCCGCAGACGCTTGTAGCGGGCCATCGCATCACCTGCTACCGTCGTATACGCATGGCCGATATGGAGCTTGTCGCTCGGATAATAGATGGGTGTCGTAATATAAAAGGATGGTTTCGTCGTTTCACTCATTGTCTCTCGTCTCCTTGTTCGGGTTTTGTCTGATTCATAAACGCAAAAAAAGCTTCCATCCACTATGGGACGAAAGCTTGTCGCTAACGCGGTACCACCCAATTTTCTCTCCCCGGCATGCTGCTCCGAAGAAAGCTTCATTAGAACCATCTGCCCGCACATGCAAAGCGATGGCCTTCAAACCGATAACGAGGTCAGTCGCCGTACCCTTACTTCAGCCTTCCAATCGACTGAGCGCTCGAGCACGAGTTCTCCGGGACCATTTTCCAAAAGCTGCACCTTGCCGGCTTCCACCTGTCCCGGCTCTCTGGTTAGGTCATTTCTCTTGTACTTATCCGTTCATCGAACATCCTATTGGTAATGATTCTCTTGCGAAAACTATACCGAATCTTGCGTATCACTGTCAAGGCCGGCAGATGCCTGCCTCTCGCGTTCTTCGCGGGTCGGCGGTACATAGTCGATGCCTCCGGGATGAAAGGGATGACAGCGGCAAATGCGTTTGGCTGCCAGCCAGCTTCCGCGAAGCGGACCATGCTTATCGATCGCCTCCAGCGCGTAGGCAGAACAGCTCGGATAGAAGCGGCAGGTCGGCGGCTTGATCGGCGAAATGAACCGGCGGTATACGTGAATCGGTGCTTTAATGATCGCTCGCATGGCCGCAGCCTCCTTTCGTTCTATTTTGACCTAATTTCATCTTAACGTCAATTTTACAAACATATGAACCCACTCCACACTAGCAATGTCGTAATTTTATAGTTAATATGTCATAGTAACGTATTTAACAGCGGTTTCAATTGTGTTAGGGTTAAACCATGTCGCATAATCAGAGCACAAAAAACTGCGATCGCACGACATCATTACCCAAATTCAAGCACTTAACAGGAGGAATTTCTAGATGATTCGCGTAGGAATGCTTAGCTACTGGCATGTTCATGCCTGGGATTACACCAAACAAGTTCAAGAAAATCCAAACACAGAGATCGTAGCTGTATGGGACGAGCTGCCAAACCGCGGTCAAGAAAATGCGGACAAACTCGGCGTACAATTCATCGCTGACCTGGATGAGCTGCTTGCTCGCACAGATATCGACGCTGTAGTTGTAGATACACCGACAAACATGCACCGCGACGTAATGGTTAAGGCTGCGCGCGCCGGCAAACATATTTTCACAGAGAAAGTAATCGCTCCAACGCTTAGCGAAGTAAACGAAATTATCGCTGCTGTTAATGAAGCAAGCGTGAAATTGACCGTTTCCCTTCCGCGTATCAACGATTCTTACACGCTTGCTGCACAAGAAGTGCTTAGCCAAGGTCTGCTTGGCGATTTGACTCAAGTGCGCGTTCGTCTGTCCCACAACGGTGCGACAGCTGGCTGGCTGCCTGAGCATTTCTACAACTTGGAGCAATGCGGCGGCGGCGCTCTGATCGATCTGGGCTGCCACCCGGTATACTTGACTCGTTTGTTCCTCGGCTTGCCTGAGAGCGTTAATGCGACTTTCGGTCACGTTACAGGCAAAGAAGTCGATGACAACACCGTTACAACTTTGCGTTATGCAAACGGCGCATTCGGTATCGCAGAAGCGGGCTTCGTTAACGCGTGCTCCCCATTCTGCTTCGAAATCCATGGTACAGACGGATCGCTCCTCTACGGCTTCCCGGACAATGCGGTTCGCGTACGCAGCACGAAATCGGATTCGCCGCAAGAGTGGGTAACGATCGACCAACCGGCTAACCGTATCCCTGCTTTCGATCAATGGGTAGGTCATATCTTGAATGACACAACTGCCGATGAGAACATCGCACTTGCGATCGATCTGACTAAAATCATGGAAGCTTCCACGATTTCCGAGAACGAGAAACGTTCGGTATCCCTGTCCGAGCTGAAAAACTAAACGAAATTCCGAAGAAGGAGGTGGCAGCGCCTTGGCTAAACCGTTTACGTATTCAATCATGGCAACTCGCAGTGATGAAATAGATCGGCTGGACATTCAGTTCCGCTGGGGAGGGTATGGCTTTCGCGTACTTCGCTGCCATCTCGCTACCTTCTCTCCGGGTAAAATCGTTCGTTTCCACAAGCATTCCGAATACGAGTTTCATTTTATTCCTCGCGGCAAAGGTACGGTTATCATGGAAGACACGGTCCACCAGCTGCATGAAGGGCTGTTTTATTTAACCGGCCCGAATGTACTCCATCAGCAAGAAGCGGATGCCCGCGAAGCGATGGATGAGCTGTGTCTGCATATTGATATCGTGCCGATTCCCGAAAGTGATGATGAAGAAAGCTGGGGAGATCCTTGGGAACGCCATGAGGCGGAGAATTGTATTCAGGCGCTCGACAACCTGCCGCTGCGTCCGCATGTCGACCAGTACAATGCAATGTCTTGGTTTCTGTCGGCTTACCGAGCTTGGACAGAAGGACAGCCCGGTGCTTTCTCTTCGATCAAGCAGTCGATTATACAGATCCTGCTTCGTGCATCACGGATGTCGTCGGTTCCTAACGCTACGTTCAAACCGCCGTCAAGGAATATGAATGAGCACCGTTTTCGCATCGCTACCCAATTTATTCATGACAACTATGCGCAGCCATTGACCCTCCAAGAGGTTGCTGAGCGTATTCCGATCAGTGCAAGGCAGCTGCAGCGGATCTTCCGCGAGCAAGGTGAAGAATCGTTCAGTGCGTATCTAGAAAATTACCGGCTCTCTCAAGTATGCTCCGCGATTATTGAAGGCCAGAATCCGATTGAGCATATTGCGCTTGAGCATGGTTTTGCCAGCAGCAATTATTTGTATTATGTCTTCAAGAAGCGGTTCAATATGACGCCGAGACAGTTCCGCATTCAGCATACGTCGGTGAAATCGTCCGGAATGGACGAGAAGCTAAAGGAGATGAATCGAAGTTGACCACAACGAAGCCTATTCGAATTGGGATTATCGGAAGCGGCGGAATCGCGCATGCCCATGTTCGGCAATATAAACAGTTGCCGGGCGTTGAAATTGTAGCAGTAGCCGACGTCATTCCAGGCAAAGCCAAGCAATTTACGGAATCGCTCTCATTGACAGATACGCAAGCTTTTGACAGTCACCGCAGTATGCTGGAATTGGATCTGGACGGAGTCAGCATTTGTACGCCTAACGTGTCCCATCATGCCACTACGGTCGATTCCCTTCGTGCCGGCAAGCAAGTGCTGCTTGAGAAGCCGATGTCCGTTACACTGGCTGAAGCCGTTGACATGGTGCAAACCGCCCGCGAAACGGATCGCATGCTGACAATTGGCTTTCAGCCGCGCTACGACCCTAATATGAAGCTTGTTCAGGACATCGTACAGTCCGGCAAGCTCGGCAATGTCTATTACGTAGAAACCGGCGGCGGACGCAGACGCGGTATGCCCGGCGGCACGTTCATCAGCAAAGCGCTCGCTGGTGCTGGCGCAATGGCGGATATCGGCTGCTACTCGCTCGATATGGCGTTGAATGCACTTGGCTACCCACGTCCTCTTACCGTTTCGGCTTTTACAAGCAATCATTTCGGCACGAATCCGCTTTATCATCCTGAAGCAAGCAAGTTCGAAGTCGAAGACTTCGGCGTTGCGATGGTCCGTTTCGAGAACGACCTCGTGCTTCAGTTCAAGATTTCTTGGGCGATGCATATGGACTCACTCGGCTCCACGATTTTCCTTGGCACGGATGGCGGCCTCAAAGTCAACCCGCACGGCACCGGCAACTGGTCCGGCGTCTGGGATGGCAAAGTCGGCAGCATGACGCTGTACCATGACTTCATGGGCCAGCAAACCTCTACACCGGTACCTGCCATTGAGCACAATAAAGACCTGTTCTTCGAGAAAGTCCGCGACTTCGTGGATGCGATTCGCGAAGGCCGTCCTGCCCCGATCCCAGGCGAGCAAATCATGATTCAGCAAGCGATTATCGACGGTGTTATTCGTTCCGCTGAGCTTCGTCGCGAAGTTGAAATCGTACTGCCTTGGTAAACTAAACTGCCTGTAACCGACAAAAAAGCCTGCAAGCCAGGTACCCGCTCTTCTCCAGAGCGTGTATCCAGCTTGCAGGCTTTTTCATTTATCGCCGGAATCCCGGCAGCGGCAGGAACAACATCGCAACAGGCAGGTTGCTGCCCGCAGCTAAGGTGAATACCATTTCAACGGATTCTTCCGAATTGCCGGTGCGGTATAACACAGCCGCTTCCTTATTGTCCTTAAGAATCGTTTCGTTCGCGACGGTGACCACCTGACCATTAATCATAAAGGCCCCGGTATAGTACCCGCCTCTTGCATTAAGAGCAATAAGCGTATTAGGTGCTACATGCGGCAGACGTATTTTGTAAAGTACGCCGAAATTGCCGATGTTGTACTCTAATTGACCGCTAGTATCATCGATTCCATCCAAATACGTGTCCAGCTTCTTATCGCCAAGCATAATGCGCTGCGGCGTTTCACCCAGGGAGTCCGTCAGATCGATGTCGCGGTCGGCGTTATAGAACGTCCCTCTGACATGCTTCCCGTCGCGCGGCATGATCGACAGGTTCGGCAGCTCCGCAATAGGATTCTTGCCTGCGGCAACAACGACGATTTGGAAGGTAAGCTCTTGGTCAGCGTAGATATCTGCATATGCTGACAGAACTTCCATAATTTTCATCGGTGTTTTCGAAATTTCAGGTAGAATCTCTTTCGTTTCATGCGGTCTGATCGTCATCCATCTCGGAGCCGGATTCTCGCCGATCGACTTCAAGTAACGCACGGTAGACAGCTTCCCCGTATTAACTACATAGGGATCTGGTCCACCGATCCCCATCGAGCTGGTGTTTACGTTGACCGGAGTTCCGTTGTTGTTTGTTGCTAGCAAGTACATTTTGACCGGATAACCGATGTTGTTTACATTATGGAACATGAACCGTACCTGACCCGTTAGCTGTGCCTCGTAAGCGATCCCCTCTTGAAGCAGCGTTTCCGGGCTGTTACTGCGCACCATCTGAGCCGATTCCGATTGGAAGGTATACGTCAGCGCCGGAATATTAAGCACGGAATTGCTGTCGATGGCGAATTTATCACCGATTTTGGTAAACAATTTATTATATTCATCCCGTGTGTATAGCACTTCCGACGTTACAGTAACCGTCTTCGTAACGGAATGCACCATGCCATGACGATCCTCTACCTCAAGCGTTACTTGCTTATCGCCTGCTTCGAAGAAGGCCTTATCATTTCCTGTCCATGTACGTCGAACAATCGCGTTCTCGTCATCCGTACTTTGATCGATATAGGTAATATTCTCACCAATGCGGTAACTGGACTGCTCGGTTGTAAAGTCGGCAACAGGCGCTTGGTTCGGCGGTTTAACTTCGATCGTTACAGAGAATGGATCGCTCCATAAACCATTAATATCCTGTACCTGTCTCGTAATCGTATAGATACCCGCTTCCGGAAATACATCCATACGACCTTCATAACGATCGTCGACGAATGGTGCATCCGTGTAGTTAACCGAACGATCGATATAAGCTACTGTCGTTTGTCCTGCATAAATTTCAGTCGGCTCAACCTCGAAGAACGCTTTGGGCTTCTTCGGAATGACGACCGTGTTCCAGGACAAGGTAATTTGCTTCCCTGCAACTGCGATTGCGCTGTCTGTTAGCACGCCCCATGAACGAAGCGGTACCATCAGGGAACCATTCAGAACATACGGCTTGCCTGTTAGCTTAACAGGCGTACCGCCTCGATAAGCATACATGCTTCCAATCTTGAATCGAAGGACATTCGAAGGGCCGGTTGCGATCGATTCCTTCTTCTTCGCATCGTACGAAATCGTGTATCCATAACGGGATGCGATGGAGCTAAACGGTATAAACGTTGTATCCTTCACTGCTGTTACCGGCTGTGACGATTTGTATGACTTCCCATTATGCTTCATTACGTTGCTTCCGATTTGCAAAATAAGCGTATCTGAGACACCTTGAGCCGATGCCGTTTCGCTAGTAATGGTAGAGAAAGGGAATATCAGAAATGATAAGATCAGAATCCATTTCAACGATTTCATGCTGCGTCTCCTTTGTTCTCTCTTAGTTACAGACAGCGAGTGCCCGAATAGCGTGCTGCTGCTGTTTTGCCAGCCGCTCATGTCACGTTAAACGTAACCGAGACTGGAAAGGTTGCGGGAGATTGGGAAGAGACAAGCTTTAGACACATCTGTGGAATCGTCGTTTAACCATTTACTCGCATGTTAATTAAGAAGAAAGTTGCCATTACAATAAATGCTATACTAGTAAATATCGCAACGATCATTCGGATTCTCTTGGCTTTGTTAAGCTGCCTTTGATCCGATTGCTCCTTGGCTAACGTAACGGAACGATGTACGAATAAAAATACGATTGCGAGTGTTACAAAAACCATATTGGTTAAAAACCACAATTGCTGCCACATGCCTTTACCTCTCCTAACCTTTCGCTTATGCATACTAGAGTAGACTAACGGAATCGGCGCGAGATTGCAAACATAGGCGGCTGCGATTATCATGAAGAAACGGCAATAATTGAAAAGGATGATGAA
Organism: Paenibacillus sp. J22R98; assembly: GCF_059383835.1. Classification (NCBI taxonomy): domain Bacteria; kingdom Bacillati; phylum Bacillota; class Bacilli; order Caryophanales; family Paenibacillaceae; genus Paenibacillus; species Paenibacillus sp. J22R98. The sequence continues at coordinate 254,717 of NZ_JBXENW010000003.1, read as the reverse complement.
TGAAATGGTGCTGCAAGCAACTTCGGAGGCCGCTGTATTCCCAGGCTTTTCCGCTAATGATTTTGATGTTTTCGAGGTTCCGGGCCTAGAAGCCCGCATGTCTTTATTAATTGAACGGATTCGCCCTAAGCTGCATGAGCTGGGCGAACGGCTGTCGCCTTTCTTAACGGAGCTGTGTGGCGAGCCGATGTTCCCGCACGTTGCCAAACATGCCCGCAGAACGATTAATCCGCCGAATGATACGTGGATTGCTTTCGCTCCGGGCAAGCGCGGTTACAAAATGTTCCCGCATTTCCAAATCGGACTGTTTGGCTCGCATCTCTTCGTGCAATTTGCCATCATTTACGAGTCGGATAACAAGTCGGTGTTCGCCGAGCATGCGCTGAATCAATTGGATGACATCAACAAACATATCCCTGCACATTATGTGTGGTCCGGCAATCATATGGTGCCTGGAGGCGATACACAGGGTGAGCTTGGCACAGACGGTCTTGTGCAGCTGCTCGAGCGTTTGCGCACAGTGAAAGCCTCCGAGGCGCTCTGCGGTATCATTATCGACCGTAACGATCCTCTGCTGCTGGACGGGGAAGCGTTCATTCATAAAGTGAAAGAAACATTTACAACCGTACTGCCGCTTTATAAAATGTCCTTCTAATTCGGCTACCTTCAGCTAAAGGGCTGACTCCGCGCGTTCATCTCGAACAGGACGGAGTCAGCCTTTCTCGCTTCTTCTTCGGCCAAGTCGATATTCCTGCGGCGATAGAGCAGTCCATCGCTTGAACTGCCTGCTAAACGCGCTTAGTGAGGCAAAACCAAGCATCTCGCCGATTGTCTCCACCGCATGTCTGGATTGTACTAGCAACTCCTCCGCTTTCCGCTGCTTCATCAGCCCTAAGAAGCGTTTCGGCGCAATGCCGTACACCTTCTTAAATACCTCGTTACAATGACTTCTGCTAATGAACAATTGCTTCGCGATGAGATTAATTTCCATAGCGGTACATACCGCTTCAATGAGCTTCTGTTGTATGACATGAGCCAGCTCCACTTCAGAGGCATGAAGCCGCTTCCGGCTCGCTCGTAGGCCGGCCCCCTCCTGCTGCACTGCCAGCTCAAGTGCATGCAGCACCAATCGCTGAATAGAGAGTTGAATGCCGTACTTGGCCAGGACATCGTAGTGATCAACATTTGCGGGCAATGTTGCATGTTCAGCCCCAGCGTTGGATGAACCATTTGGCTTGATGCGTCTGAGCAGCTCAGCGAACTCCACTTGTACATGTTCAACGTTCTGCGATAGATGAACATAGTTCATATTTTTCAGCACATGGATCAGCTCCGGGTCTTCTATGCCAAAATGGACAGAGAAATAGACGAAGCCGCTGTTCGATTCATTGATCGTACTGTGTTTGACGCCGGGACCGATTAACAGCCAATCCCCTGCAGACAGTACCACAGACTCTCCATGTATCCACTCTGATAGTTGCCCGCTATAGCAGTGCAGCAGCTCATAGCCGCTATGCTCATGGAGCTGATAGGACCAACCGGCATCGACTTCTCTTAAATGGCAATTGGCCACAGCGATAACGCTGCGAAGCGTATGATAGTGAAATGGAACAACCATGGATGATCGACCTCTTCATCGTGTAATGATCAATTCAATTTGTTATCGGGACTTTATATTCTCTATTCTAACGACAAATGGTCAAACTGTAACGTGTTATCGCCATAGCCGCCTCTCGTTCTATGACCGTACAATTGAATTATCAAGCGCTGAGGAGAGAAGACGCCATGCAGGTTCGTCTGAGTGAGGAACAGCTTCAATTTTATAAACGCCATCATTATGTGCATTTGCGAAATGTAGTGCCGGAACGGGCATTGGAGCTCGCAGAACGAATTATAAGCAAATGGGTGGATGATCTGGTCGAATCTTGGTATGAACAGAAGTTGATTACCGATAAAAGACAGGAGCTGGACTTTCAGCACCGCCTTGTTCACCTATGGCATGACGCAGGAAAGCCCAAGTATGGCCGGAGCCCTCGCCGCGACCTTGTGGGCAGGGACATGTACGATTTCTTGAAAGATCCTGCACTGCTCGATATCGCCCAGCAGCTGCTCGAAACGGAAGAAGTGTCCGTTCACGGCATATTCAATGCCAGACCGAAGCTGCCCGATCAGAAATGGACGGATACGCCATGGCATCAAGACGCCCAATATTACCGCGACGCCGAGAAAACCCATGTTGTATCCATATGGATGCCGCTGCAGCGCGTAACCGAGTTTAACAGCTGCCTGCAGGTCGCGCCGGGTTTCTTCGACCAAACACTGCTGGATGGCGTTATCGATGAAGAGACGAACTTTCTGGGGCTTAAACGGGAGGATGCCGCCAAGCTTACTGCTCTCTCCGTAGAAATGGAGCCTGGGGACGCGCTTTGTTTCACCCAGCTTCTCCCTCACCGAGCGCTGCCGAACAAATCCGATGCCGTACGCTGGTCCATGGATATCCGCTACGAAGCGACTGCGGTCGCAACAACGAGCGGCAAAGCACAGGGCTTCATTGCCAGAAACCCGCTTCATCCGGAAAGCGAAGCATCTTATGAGCAGTGGCTGAGCCAGTGGTCGGCAATTCCTGCCGGGAGCTACTAATTCAACGTAGAAAAGCCTTACGTCCATGAAGGACGTAAGGCTTTTCTTGTAGGACTCGTATTAAGCAGCTTGGGTCATCTTAGCAGCCAAACGTTGGCGTTTCGCTTTGCGGAAGAAGAACAGCTCATAGATACAAGGGATGATGAGCAGCGTTAGAAGCGTTGCTGCGGCCAAACCGCCGATAACCACGATAGCTAAGCTTTGCGATACGATGCTTCCACTCTCTGACGATCCGAATACGAGCGGCAGCATAGCAGAGATCGTGGCGATTGCCGTCATAAGAATTGGGCGAGCACGCGTTACGGCTGCTTCAACCAATGCTTCGCGGATACCCATCCGCTGTTCGTTCTGTTTCACGCGGTCGATCAGAACGATCGCGTTCGTGACTACGATACCGACGAGCATGAGCGCTCCGAACACCGCCGTGAAGTCAGGCGATACGTTGGATACGAGCAGGGCTACCACCGCGCCGATTGCCGCTAGCGGAAGCGAGCACAGAATGGCAAGCGGTGCACGCAAGGTTTTGAAAGTAACTACCATGATCAAGTATACGATACCGATCGCAACCAGCATGATAATTCCCAGATCAGCGAAGTCAGCCGATTGATCCGCAGATGCGCCGCCAACCGTGAACGTTACGCCTTCAGCTGCTTTAAGGGCATTCACTTGCTTCGTAATTTCTTTGCCGACGATCGACAATTGACTTGGATCTACGTCAGCTGTTACACGGACATAAGCTTTGCCATCTTTATGGTAGAACACGCTTGGCTGCTCACTCTTCACAAGCTTCGCTACGGAAGACACTTTAGCAGGACCTTGTGCCGTCATAACCAACAGCCCATTCAGGTCATTCTCGGATTTCGGATCCGCAAGCGGTTGAAGAATGACGTTTGTTACACGATTCTCGATGTTCACGGTGCCCAGTGGAATAGGATTCATCATGCCTTGTAGCTGCTGGGCAACCTCTTGGCCTTTCGACTTCAACGGATCCAATTGGAACGTGTACACAGGCTTCATTTGCTCTTGATTCGATTTGACTTTGATAACGTCTTTTACCGGTTTAATCGCAGCCATAACTTGCTCTGCACCTTTGGAGATCGCATCCAGGTCATCGCCTGTTACGTCAACCACTACTTGAGTCGAGCTTCCGCCGCCGGCGAAGTCCATTGCGCCGGCATTCAGATCGGCACCCGGGTAAGATGGACGCTGACCTTTCACATCATTGATCAGCTTCTCCGCATCCGCGCCTTCTTTCATATCAACCAAATAAGTAACCAGCGTAGGGGGAGATACCTCACCGTATTGCGCCCCATCCGCGCTGTTTCCGTTCTGCATGAGAACCCAATCAATATCGTTACGATCGTTCAGGAAAGCCTCGAGCTTACGGCCTTCTTGGATTACTTTATCTGTCGGTGTATCGCTCGAATATTCCAACGTGACGGATAAGTTCGCTGCGTTAGAGGAATCAATTGCCCCTTTAGGCATCGACATGTACGCACCAACAGAACCAACTAGCAGCAGCACTGCAATGACAAGCGGAACCCATTTATGCTGCAAGTTCCAGTTTAAGAAATTAGCAAAACGTTTGGAGCCTTCGTGTTCTTTCATCTTCGTGTTACGCAGCAGCGTAGCGCTGAGAATCGGTACTACGGTTAGAGCAACAAGCAAGGATGCAAGAAGCGAGTAGGTTACGGTCAATGCGAATGGCAGCAGGAACGCTTGAAGCGAACCGCGCAGCAGCCCCATTGGCAGGAATACAGCAACGGTTACCAGTGTCGAAGACGTAATCGCCGTCGCTACTTCTTTCGTAGCCTCCATGACAAGACCAACCGAGAAGGATTCCTTCTGCAGGCGGCGATAGATGTTCTCGATGACGACGATACTGTCGTCCACGAGACGGCCGACCGCGACCGCCACACCGCCGAGCGTAATGATGTTCAGCGTGACGCCGGATACTTGCAGCAAGTACAGGGTAATACCAAGCGAGAGCGGGATCGATACGATCGTCACAAGCGTGGCTCTCAAATTACGCATGAACAGCAGGATGACGACTGTAGCGAACAGTGCGCCCATCAATACTTCGCGAAGCATCGAGTTTACGGAATGAACAACTTGTTCCGAAGTGCTCGAAAGGACTTTAATTTCGACGCCTTTCATATCCTTGTTCAGGCGGTCGACTTCTTCTTGAACGCCGTCGCCGACTTTAACCGCGTTAGCATCAGCTGTTTTGGAAATCGTAAGCATGAGGACATTCTTGCCATCTAGGCTGCTGATGCTCTCTTGCTCCGTTTGAGCTTCCACTTTAGCAACGTCGCCAAGTGTCACGCCTTCTGCAACCGGAAGCTTGCGAAGTGTATCGATATCGTTAATATCCGCTTCAACGTTGATGTTACCGGATGCGCCGTCGATTGTTTTCTCGCCAATGGAAGCAGCAACGCCGCGGCCTTGAAGCACGCCCATCAGGGAAGCGAACGGAACGCCTTTCTCTGCCAGCTTAGCCGAATCCGGAATGACCGAGATGTTCGGGTTCGACTTGCCGCCAAGCGATACATCGCCTGCGCCATCTACTTTCTTAAAGGCATTGATCAGCTCTTTCTCCACTTTCTCGCGCTCTTGCGCCGCTACACCATCCAAATTAATGGATACCCACGAAATTGGGATCATGGAAGTGTTGAATTGTACAACATACGGAGTCATCACGCGCTCCGGCAATTGAACCGAACGAATCGCAGCTTCAACTTCCGCCTTCGCTTCTTTCATGTTTGTTTTCGAATCGAATGCTAAGTCGATTTTGGAATATCCGTTACCGGAAGACGACGTCATGAGGCTTTTGCCTTTCACGAACTGAACCGCTTCCTCCAGTTTGGCGGTTACCTCGGTTTCCATCGATTTGGCATCATAGCCAGGTCCGATCGCTGCAACGGTAACCATCGGATTATCAGCTTCAGGCAAGAACTCCATCGGAAGCCTAAAGTAACTGATTACCCCCATCACGAGTGCCATAAGCACTACGAGTTTCATTGCGGCCTTATTGTTAAAAGCCCATTTTGTAATAAACTGCATTTCTACCTTTTCCCCTTTCATATGGTTCTCCTCAGAACTCCTTGTTAAAGAATACCTTTTTCCAATAGTTGATGTAAACGTCTGTAGACCAGTATTTATCCCAGACCTAAGACGGAGGCGGAAGTACGCCTTTGGACAAAATGAGTGATTACTCACTTTACAGAAAGACATTTGGAGCGGTAAGATAAATGTGAGTAATCACTCATTTTCTAACGAGGATGTGATCCCAAATGACTAGTTTATCAACCTCAGCCCTGCCGGTAGTCGACGTGCGCTCAGTTACCCGCCGATTCGGCAGCAAGACCGTTCTGGACAACATTTCTTTGCAAGTAGAACGCGGCGAATTGTTTGGCCTGCTTGGTCCTTCCGGGTCCGGCAAAACCACGCTGATCAAGCTCATCACCGGTATAGACAAAGCCGACGGCGGCTCGGTCTACATGCTTGGCGAGCAGATGCCGAAGCTGGCGATGCTTCAGCGCTTCGGCTATATGGCACAGTCCGATGCGCTGTACAACGAGCTAACCGCTAAGGAGAATCTGACGTTCTTCGCCTCCTTGTATGGACTTAAAGGGCAGCATATGATGCAGCGTATCGAAGCTGCTATGACGATCGTCAATCTCCAGGATGATTTGAATAAGACGGTTGCCGCTTATTCAGGCGGAATGAAGCGGCGATTGTCGCTCGCGCTCTCCTTGCTCCACGAACCGGAGTTGCTTGTTCTCGATGAGCCTACAGTCGGCATCGACCCCGTCTTGCGGCAGTCGATCTGGAAAGAGCTTGGCGAAATGCGCAAGCGCGGCACGACGATTGTCCTTACGACGCATGTCATGGACGAAGCGGACAAATGCGATCGGCTCGGGCTCATCCGAGATGGCAAGCTGACCGCGCTCGGCACTCCGGAAGCGATCAAAGCAAGCAGCGGCAGCGCGACGATCGAGGAAGCTTTTATCGCTTATGGCGGAGGTGTCGTCGTCCATGAGAATTAGAGCGCTTGCCATTCGAATCATTCGTCAATTTGTACGTGACAAACGGACGCTGGCCCTTCTGTTTCTCGCTCCGCTTCTTATTCTTACATTAATGAAGCTTGTATTTAACGGCAACACGGTTGAACCTCAGATCGGTGCAGTCCAACTCCCGGCCGCACTGGTTGAGCGACTTGAGAAGGCGGATGCCGAAGTTACGACTTTCGATAACGCAGCGGCTGCTGAGCAAGCCCTCCAAGACGGTGATTTAGACGCGGTGCTTTCGCTCGGCAGCGGTGGAAAACCTGCAATTACGCTGGAAGGAAGCGACCCTGCCTCAAGCAAAATGGTGCTGCTCCTGCTGCAGCGCATGATGGGGGCTGATATGCCTGCTGTTCAACCATCGATTAGTTATTTGCACGGCAGCGAGGATATGGCCTCCTTCGATTCCTTCGGTCCCGTATTGATCGGCTTCTTCTCGTTCTTCTTTGTTTTCATGTTAGCCGGCGTATCCTTCCTGAGAGAACGAACAAGCGGCACATTGGAACGGCTGCTCGCTACTCCGATTCGGCGTTCTGAAGTCGTGCTCGGCTATTTATCCGGTTTCGGCCTGTTTACCCTGCTTCAAGCCGCTCTGATTGCTTGGTTTGCGATTAATGTATTAGGGCTCTATATGGATGGGTCGATTTGGCTCGTGCTCATGATGAACCTGCTATTATCGTTAACCGCGCTGACGCTCGGAACGCTCTTGTCTTCTTTTGCAAGCAATGAATTCCAAATCATTCAGTTCATCCCGCTCGTGGTTGTGCCGCAAGTCTTCTTCTCGGGCTTGTTTAATTTGGATTCCATGGCTCCTTGGCTGCAGAAGCTAAGCACCATTATGCCGCTCTATTATGGCGCGGATGCCATGCGGGGCATTATGATCCGTGGCGAGGACTGGAGCGATATTCAGCTTGATGTTTATGTGCTTGTAGGGTTCTCGGCTGTCTTCGCCTTGCTTAACGTCCTTGCCCTGAAGAAACACCGTGCCATTTAATCCGATCTCACTTCTGTGATATCATCAAGATTAACGAATCGAACGTGGTGATGGCCTGAAGGAGTTGTCCGTGATGAATGGGAATGAAACGATAGAACAATGGGTGGAAGAGCTGCTCCGAACCGATAGCGGCGGGGAGAAAATGACCGAGAAGCAGGCGAAGATTCTGCAATCTGCGATTGAGGTGTTTGCCGAGAAAGGGTTCGCAGGCTCCTCCACCAGCGAAATTGCGCAGCGTGCCGGTGTCGCTGAAGGTACAATCTTCAGGCATTACAAGACGAAGAAGGATTTGCTCCTCTCCATCGTGGCGCCTGCGATGACCAAGCTGATTGCCCCCTTCGTCCTGCGCGGCTTCAATAAAGTACTCGATGCCGATTACGAGAGCTACGAAGGTGTCATTCGTGCGATGATTGAGAATCGGATCGAGTTTATTTCGAAGCACCGTAATATCTTGCGGATATTGATGCAGGAAATTCCGTTTCATCCGGAGCTGCAGGAGCATTTTCAACGCGATGTTCTTGCGAAGGTGCTCAGCCGTCTTCAGAAGCTCGTAACGCAATTCCAAGCAAAGGGGCAAATGGTCGATCTGCCTTCCATGACGGTCGTGAGATTAAGCATTTCAACGATCATAGGTTATGTTGCCGTTCGAACCTTCTATGGCGAACGCAAAGATGCCGTATGGGACGATGAGCGGGAACGTGAGGAGACGATTTCGTTCATTATGCGCGGTCTCGGTATATCCAAATAATCGAACCGAAAAAGCACCTGTATCAGCTATGCCCTAACGGCGGCCTGATGCAGGTGCTTTCTATTGGTATCGTTTGTTATCGTTGTGAGACCGATTTGGCTTGTTCCACCGAAGAGCTGTCGAGTAAGCGGAACCGAAGCAGCAGTGTAAGCGCCGCTAGCGACAGCAGTCCCCCGGCTACATAAGGCAGGGTCAAGTCGACTGTAAATAGGAACGCTCCGAACAGCGGGCCGACGATCCGTCCCAAACTGTCCATGGACGAGCTTAGTCCTGATGCGACACCTTGTCCGACCGTTGTCTTCTGCGTAATCAACGATGTCACGCAAGGACGAATCAGCGCATTGCCGATTCCGAAGATCGCCAGATAAATCGTCGAGCTGAGCAGCGAGTGTGCAGTAACCATTAGCAGAAAACCGACAGCCGAAATGATAAGGCCAGCTGTGATGTACATCGGCTCTTGGCCTTTGCGAATCCGTCTACGGACAATTCCGCCTTGGACCAGCGCACCGACAAGGCCGCATACGAGGAACATGACGCCTACTTGAAGCGGAGTAACATCGAACCGCTTCATGCCGAACAGCTGCAGCGTCGCTTCGAGACCTGCCAGCGATAACGATACGATAAGCGCAAGTACATATAAGTATTTGACCGAGCCTGTAAAAGCACTCCAGCGCGATGGTCTCGCTTCGCTCGTCCCTTGTCTCATGTCCGGCGTCAGCGATTCCGGAAGCTTCGTGACCGCGATCAGGAACGTTACGAGCGCAAGTGCGGCTGCGGCAAAGAATGGCGTATTCTGAGAGACGAGGCTAAGCAAACCGCCGAAGCCGGGTCCAATTGTAAAACCAAGGCCGATCGACATACCGACGAGCCCCATACCACGTGTCCGTTGCTCCGGCGGCGTTATATCCGCAACATAAGCTACGATTACAGACGTTACCGCTCCGGAGAATAAGCCTCCAAGCAATCGCGATGCATACATAATCGGCAGACTACCGTCTGCGATGCCGAATAATAGGAAACTGGCCGCAAAGCCGAGGACACCGGTCAGAATGACCGGACGACGTCCGATTCGGTCCGACAGTCCGCCCCACAGTGGCGATAGCAGAAAGGATACCGCTGAATATACGGAAAGCATCATGCCCGTATGAAATTCTACCGATCCCGGACTCGCTTTCTTAATAAGCTCCGGTAAAACCGGAATAATAATCCCAAACCCGATAAATGTCGTAATAAGCATAACCATTACTATGCCAAGTCGTTTGTCTTTGTTTTGTGTCATTTTGTTCCCTCCACCCCATCATCGTACCACATCTGCTTTATGTCTTGTTATGAACAAATGAAGAACAAACAAGAGAAGCAGAACGGCGCCGCTGACCAGAAAAGGAGAATGAGGACCGAGCATATCCCATAGCTTGCCGGACATAATGCTGCCAAACACCATACCAAGACCTTCAATTGTTAAGAAGAACCCCCATACTGCTCCACGTTCCGATTTGGGGATCGCTTGCGCGATCAACGCGTTCCAAGCCGGAATGATACACGCATAGCCCAGTCCGACAAACGTCACAATGAGCATGACCAGCGGCAATGATCGGGTGTAACCAAGGATAGACAACGAAATGGCCGCCGTTAGAAATCCGACATGAAGAAACCATTTTGTGCCGAATCGATCTACCCATTTACCAACCGGAATCAAACCGACAACTGTGACCGCACCGCCGGCTACGAGATACAGACTGTACTGCTGCGGAGTAAGGTGCAGGACAGTACGGGCATACTGCGTCAGAACAGGCGTAAGAAGCCCGAGCGCAAAATTCTGCGTAAACATCGCCGGATACAGCAGCTTGCTCGCATGCAGGGAACTGCTGACCTTGGCAAAATATCTGCGAATCCGCACCCGCATCGAGACATGCTCTTCTGCCATTTCAGAAGCTGCGGCAACAGGCGCTTCTTCCCGATTCTCCAGCTCCATCGACCGTTTCTTCCCCGGCAGCAGCAGCGCAACGATAATAACAACAATCATCATTCCGATTAAAATTCGAAAGGCAGGCGCATACGTGTGCACGATGAAGAAATTAATAACGATCGGGCCGCAGCCAACTCCCGTAAGCCAAGCCATGTAGACGACACTCATAATCGTACCGCTCGACTCATTGCCGGCAACCGTCGTTGCTCCATTAATAACGCATGGCCATAGCGGCGATGTCCCGATCCCCAGCAGCAGACAGGCAACTACAATCCAGCCCATACCGTGCATATAGGAAACGATCAGCACCGACGCACTCGTGAACAAGACGCCGAAGAGCATGACATAGCGGTAACCTATACGGTCAATAATCCAGCCAAGCGGACTGCGAAACGCGTTATCGCCGATATATTGCAGAGCAAGTGCCCATCCTACCGCATAGGCTGACAAATGGAGCACTTCCCTCATATAAACAGGGAGAATCGAGACGAGCAAAGCACCCTTCACGAATTCAACCAAATACATAATAATGAGCAGCTGGACGACGAATGGTGACGACAAAACCTTTTTCCCTGCCCAGCCCTTACCGATACTCATGTTCGTTCCCCTTTTCTGCTCATAATTCGTGTTGGCCATGTAGACTCTAGTCTCAACAAAAATGTTGCTTGCAATCCCCCCTAGTTTTGCTATACTCAACTTTGTTTGTTACAATCCACACGAAAGGCTGGGATGAATGCTATGGATCATACCCGGACTCCGCTGTTTAGCGCATTGCGTACTCACGCGGCCAACAACCCTGTACAATTTCACATTCCCGGACACAAAAAAGGAGTAGGGAGCGACGCTGAGTTTCGCGAATTTATTGGAGACAACGCGTTGTCGATTGACCTTATAAATATTGCTCCGCTGGATGATCTGCACCAACCGACCGGCGTCATTCAAGAAGCCCAAAAACTGGCAGCCGATGCTTTCGGAGCTGATTATACCTTTTTTTCGGTACAAGGAACAAGCGGCGCGATTATGACCATGATTTTGACGGTCTGCAGCCCAGGCGACAAAATCATCGTACCGCGTAATGTTCACAAATCCATCATGTCGGCAATTATTTTTGCCGGTGCGCGCCCTGTCTTTATTTCGCCGGCCCGCGATTCCAATCTTGGGATCGATCACGGCATCACCACGCGTTCCGTTAAACGCGCGCTGGATCGTCACCATGATGCAAAGGCTGTACTCGTCATTAACCCCACTTATTATGGAATCTGTGCGGATCTGAAGGAAATCGTCGAGCTCGTACATAGCTACGATATCCCCGTGCTTGTCGATGAAGCGCATGGCGTGCTCATTCACTTCCATGAGAAGCTGCCAATGTCTGCGATGCAGGCGGGTGCCGATATGGCGGCAACCAGCGTTCACAAACTGGGCGGTTCCATGACCCAAAGCTCGGTTCTGAACGTGAAAAGCGGCAGAATCAATCCGCAGCGCGTACAAACGATTATTAGTATGCTGACGACGACATCGACTTCTTATATCCTGCTTTCCTCGCTGGATACATCACGCCGCAATCTAGCCATTAATGGCCATGATATTGCGGAGAAGGCGATCTCCTTGGCTCAGTTTGCACGTACTGAAATTAACAAGATGCCCGGCCTATATTGCATCGGTGAAGAAATTCTCGGTGACGAAGCCACCTATGACTACGATCCGACGAAGCTGGCTATCCATGTCCGCCATCTAGGAATTACCGGATACGAAACCGAGAACTGGCTGCGCGATCATTACAACATTGAAGTTGAGCTCAGCGACATGTACAACATTCTCGCACTCGTTACACCTGGCGATACTTCCGACTCCGTTGGCACGCTGCTTACAGCGCTGCGCGATCTCGCCGAGCAGCATCAAGGAAACGAAGCCAATGAGCTCGTCGTCAAGATTCCGGAAATTCCACATCTCTCTCTGACGCCGCGTGAAGCTTTCTACGGCCAGACAGAAGTTGTCCCGTTCAAAGAATCCGCCGGCCGGATCATCGCTGAATTTATTTATGTGTATCCGCCGGGCATTCCGATTCTTCTGCCGGGTGAAGTGATCTCGCAAACGAATATCGATTACATCACCGATCATGTGGAAGTCGGCCTGCCGGTGAAAGGTCCCGAGGATCGCAGTATTCAATTCGTGAAAGTTATTTTCGAAGAAGAGGCTATTACTTAGTTCTCTATAAGTCAAGTCCTCAGTCCCCGCTCTCTTAACCAAGAGCAGACTGGGGGCTTTTTTGTATCTCTGAAGACTCGCTTTTGGCGGTTATTGTCAATCCTTTTTCAGAATGCTATGATGTGGAAGGGGGTGGGCAAAATGGGTCAAAGCGCTTACATTAAATTCGTGCAAGGTTCAGCAGTTGAACGTCTCAGCCTCGATGAGGTGAAGGAAAGGCTTGGCCGCTACCGGGAACAAACCTCGTTAACCGGCCGTCAGCTTGGATGGGACTACACCGAATCCGCTTTTCCCTACACGGTTGAAACGAAGCCGGGAGAAGAAAATCGTTGGTTCTACTTGAAAGGCACTTCGCCGCAATACAACTACATCCTATTCGGAGTCGGTACACAGGAAAACGGTGATCAGAGCATCTCGCACGTGCAGGTTGTGCTCCCCGATACCGCGACACACGGCGACAAATCCAAAGCCAATGAGCTTTGCAAATATTTTGCCAAGCACTTGAAGGCTGAGCTAACGATGTTTAACGGCAGAACCATTTACTATAATCCGCGTAAATAACGAAAAAACTCCGAAGCCAAGGCGGCATCGGAGTTTTTCTCTATTTTGCATATACGCTGTTTTATGCTTCGTTCTCGCTCTTCGCGATTTCTTCATAAATCTTCGTTACGCGTTCCCACTCTGCATCATCTTCGATGCCAACCAAGAATGCTTCGCCGTCCTCTTCTTCAATACGGAAAATAACGCCGTCAGCTTCCGGATCGTTGCGGTCCAGCAATACGGAATAAACTTGCTCTTCGGATTCAAACGTAAATACCATGACCATTTCACGTTCAATGCCTTCCTCGTCCGTGACAAGGAATACGTGTTCTTCGTGATCATGATCGTGGTTGCAATTCTCGTCGTGCACGTGATCGCTCATTGTATACCCTCATTTCCATTAATGATTCATTTCCTTCGTATCGTAACATGGAACAATCTCAGGGTCAAACGAAAGCGCCGCATCCTGTGGGAATGCAGCGCCATAGATAAATTCTATTAAGCTTTTGCCGTAATCGTTTTCTCGGAAACTAATTTCCAATCGTCGGTGCTGGCTACTTTCATGTAAAACCTAATCGTGTATTTGCCAGCGGTATCGAACGTATAATTGAAATCATCGGTACGGTACCAGAAGTTGTCTTTCTCGATCGAGACGCTCTTCGCCTGAATTAATGTTTCCGTATTCTGCGGATCCACGATCGTCACTTTCACTGCGGAAATATCCGTTAACAGGTTGTCAATTTGGGCAAACACTTTGAATGAGATGCGGTTGCCTTTCGTGACATTGCCGAAAATTGTGGTGTCCTGGAATAGGAACATGTGTACATTTGGCTTATACAAAGTAACCTTCTTCGATGCCTCATCCCAATACACAATGGATTGCAGCGTATTCGCCACTTGGCGTACTGATAAGTATGTTTTGCCGTCAGTAAAAATCCCCGCGTCGTCTAGCTCATTTCCGTTCACGATAACCCGCACCCGTTGAGAGGCGGAATCCGCAAAGAGCATAGTGCCGCCCCACAGCGACAACACCAACGTCAACATGAGAAGCCTTCTGAACTTCATGGTAGCAAACCCTCCGTCCGTAATCTGGATGTATGGTTATACTCTCCAAGTCGTCCAAAGTTGCGCCACTTCACAAAAATTTTTCCTTACCAAAACCTGTCATATTATGTTGAAACATGCGCTTGCCTGGGAAATAATGAAGGGAAATAGAGACCGATTTACACGTAGGTCCGCGTCAAAATGCACGGTACGCCTTTCCCCATTGCTCCCGGCTGCTTCATGCTCTCATAATAACGCATCCCTCTTGCGCAAGGGGTCTTGCATACTGCACATGTGTCCGAAAGTACAATCTTCAGCACTGCCTGCTTCCGGTCCGAAGCGCTTTTCTTCTTCTTGACGACTTTACCTTTAGGAGCCATATTGATCCGCACCTGCCTATTTTCGCATTCCGTTCATAGCTATCGTATGAACGAATGGGCACCTGTGTGCATGGCTGAAGTGTGCTAGATCGCGGAAGCAGATTAGCAAGGTTTTCCTTTTCATTTTTAAGCAGAAATGATAAATTGAATAGTAACGTACAGCTTAGGGAGGATGTCCCGATTGGATATTCAGATGCTCGGCACGGGCAGCGCATTTGCCAAAACCTATTTCAATACAAATGCGCTATTTTATACAGATCGCCATACCCTACTGCTTGATTGCGGCACAACCGCGCTGCTCTCGATGCATCAGCTTGGAAAGTCCGTTAACGAGATCGATGCCGTACTCATCAGCCATATTCATGCCGATCATATCGGCGGCTTAGAAGAGTTCGCCTTTCAAATGAAGTTTGTTTATAAACGCAAGCCGAAGCTGTTTATCCATGAATCGCTGGTCAACTCCTTATGGGAAAGCTCCCTAAAGGGCGGTCTGCTGCAGGATGAGTGCGCAGCGCTTGAGGATTATTTCGAAGTCATTCCACTTCAAACTGAGGTCAGAACAGAACTGCTACCCGGATTTGTAGTGGAAGCGATACATACCGAGCATATTCCGAATAAGCGAAGCTACTCCTTCCTAATTAATGAGAATTTCTTTTATTCGGCGGATATGAGGTTCAATCCTGACCTACTCGAACGACTGGTCAAGCAAGGTGTTCAGCATATCTTTCATGACTGCCAGTTGAAGCCTCCGGGCGTCGTGCATGCAACCCTCCAAGAGCTGCAAACGCTGCCCGACTACATTCAAGAGCGCATCTGGCTGATGCATTACGATGATAGCAAGCCGAAAGATCTGGATAGGGACGGCGTCATGCGGTTTGTTGAGCAGCATAAGCGATACACCTTCTAATTGGCTATAACGATAATAAGCCCGCTGCAGCGCAGCGGGCTTTTCTTGCATTATCTCAGACTGACTTAGCAGCGGTTAGAAGTTAGGCAGTTGATCCAGATTGTTGGTCGGATCGCCATCTGCATCCCCTCGAAGGTAATGCTCGCCGTCTTTTCCTTTAAATACATTCACGCCGGCAATTGTACCGTTATTCGCTTCTTCCAGCGCTTGCTCGTAATTAAGCACGCGGCCTGAGGAAGTCTTAAATGCCATTAAATCTCCATCGCCGTTCTTCTGTGCCGCAACGAATGTCTCAGCTGCACTGCTCGTTTGTTCATTTTCGTTCTCCGGACTAAACATGTTTGTATTCCTCCTCCTCTACGCTTGCATAGCGCTCAAGTAGGATGGCTCATTCTCTCTGATAATATACACCTGCGAGCTTCGGCGCAGCCAAAAAAATCCGGAGTGCCCAGGCGGGCACGGCCGGATTTATGGGTTGTTTTCTTCACGTAACGGAGGTTTCTGCTGGCGCGAATTCGCCGCACCCGGTAAAGCCGGAGTCATATCCTTTGGTTTGTTAGGTGAATCGTAGACCTCACCGAACACGGATCGCGTTGTTGGATAAACCGTACCTAGCACGTTTTCCTGGTTGACGACCTTCATGGTCGAGACCGTGTCTGAAGCATGTTGCTGTAAGCACCCGGAACAAATCAATAAACCAATAACAGCTCCAATTGCTTTCCTCAACTATACCACTCCCTATGGCTTTACCATTTTGGGAATAGTATACCCGTGCTGTCACCAAAGCAAACTTAACGCTTGGATTTCAGTTCCGGCGGCAGCTTTCTTCTCCACACAAATGCTTCATCATAAGCGACTGTATCATGGATCACCATCTTTGCCACACACACGCAAACCGTACCGACGATACCGAACAAGCCTACCAACCACACCGCCAAATGGGCAGCTTCCGCCACTAGACAACCCGCCTCTCCAAAGATTAAGCTTGAGTACACCTTATGCAGGTTTACAGTAAATTAGACTATTTTTTTGCGAATACTTGTTGACATCTTATTTGCCGTTTGATATATTAATTCTTGTCACTAACGAGGCAACACTATATGATCTGGTAGCTCAGCTGGGAGAGCACTATCTTGACAGGGTAGGGGTCACAGGTTCGAACCCTGTCCAGATCACCATAATTCAAACGCACAAACCCGCGGAAACGCTGGTTTTTTTTGTTGTTTCAGAACAGACAATTTCTCGAGTACAGCCCGCTTCATATAAACTGATGTAATAAAATCATTAGAAGAGTCTTTTTCAATATTGCAAGTATCGCAAAATCCAGGTCAAACATGAAAAGGGATCCTCGGTCAATACGGAGGATCCCTTTTTTCAGACGCTACGAGAGCGTCTAATTTTTTATGTAGAGATAAAGTATGCCAGTGATTCGCCTATTAGCCTGCTTCTACCTTTTCCGGATACAGCCAATTCTCCATTACTTTAGCTCTTGATTCAGCTTGATTAGAGAGCGCTTCAGCCCATTCGCTGATTTTCACTTTCATGACATCGATCGGATACTGGAAAGGGTACTCGCGCACATTAACGGCTACCCATGTTGCATCGTTCAAATTCGACCATTCCAAGCTAATCATGTTGGTCATTTCGGAAAAACCTTGAATGAGTTTAACGAAATCATGAATTTGCTGCTGAGACTCTTGGGTCATCTGAACTCGCTCCATTCATATGGGTTGCGCATCTGTACCCATATTACCATTTATTAGGTGATTAAAATGTCGCTCTTTGTTGTCTTTTTGTTGGAATAATTGACGAGACATTCGCATAATCGACGCCTTAGCAGCGATATAAATCGGAACTTTTGTCGGAATAGTACCTGTACTTGGATTTCCTGAAGCCAAACTCGAAGTCGTTCCCAACGCTTATTAATGCGAGGCAATCAATGCATTTCCTAATTTATGCAATATTTGTCTCGATATTGGAATACAAATTTTCATACCTTGTTATTACTCATGGATATCTTGTCAGTCCCTCGAACTAAAATTACATTTAATTACATATCAGCGGATCACAATGTAACATTTAATTATTTTTTCCAATTAATCCCGTAGAGTCTAATCAAGCTTCCATAGTAGAATTATCGAATCACATACTAGGGGGATTCACTTGAAGAAGCTCATCGTCGCACTTGTCTTTGTCATGATGTTTAGTTCATTCTCAATCGCTACGGCGGCAAGTAAAATCACAGTTAAGATCAATGGTGTGACTCAATCCTACGATCAGCCACCTGAAATGATTAGCAACAGCGTCATGGTGCCACTTCGAGGAATCTTTGAAGCACTGGATGCAACCCTTCACGTGCAAGGGAAGACCATTCATGCTGTTAAAGGAAATACACAAATCATCCTTGTTATTGGCGAAAGCAACGCAAGTATTGATGGGAAACTAATTAAATTGCAGCAAAAATCCCAAGTCATTCATGGTCGGACGCTCGTTCCTCTTCGTTTTGTCGCAGATGCTTTAGGCGCAGAAGTGCGCTGGGATCAGACGACTAAAACAGTAATGATAGCAAGCGGTAAAGTAACGACAACTGTTAAGACCGTCACGCTTCAATTTCCTGTGGATCGCTATCCGCTAACAGCGGCACATATTGCAGCAGCCATCAAGAATGGCGAATCCACTGTATGTACAATTGACCGTGATGGCGCAGATCATAATCGTGAAGAGTCGCTTCAGGGTATTCCGACGAAGGAGGGCTATGATCGCGATGAATGGCCAATGGCCATGTGCGCGGAAGGCGGGGCCGGAGCTGATGTGGAATATGTTCCTTCATCTGATAATCGCGGATCCGGTTCATGGGTTGGCAATCAATTAGAGGATTATCCGAACGGAACAAAAGTGGTATTTGTCTTAACCGGAACTACTACTACTGAACCTAATCCAGGGGAAAATAATTCAACCGTTACCTATGCAAATTGCTCAGAGGTCAAGGCCGCGGGGAAAGCTCCCCTTCATACCGGTGACCCGGGCTACAGCTTTAAGCTGGATCGAGATAAAGATGGCGTTGCTTGCGAAGTGTCCTAGCGGTTTTCAAATTAACGAATGCAACTGTATATCCCGATAAATAAAGTGTTAGAAGACCACCAAGTAAGGAGGAACCCATGGATATCGCAGCTTTATCTACGTCCTTAGCCCAAATCAATTTATCTCAGGCTGTTGGCATCAGTGTTCTAAAATTAGCCAAAGATCAAACCACGGAACAATCCCAACAAATGATTCAAATGATGGAACGAAGCGTGCAACCAAACTTAGGTGGAAATCTAGACATAAGAGGATAATTGTTTGTAGGAGGAGAAAGATCATTCTTTCTCCTTTCTCTTATTTCGGAGTTAATTCAAAATTCAAACCTCTTGCCTTCACCTCATTCTTCACTAACTTCGCATGACAATTTCCTGCCATATCTCAAACTCACTCAACCCCAGCCCGTTGCCGATAATCGGACGGCGTGCATTGATATACCGAGCGAAACATTTTGCTAAAATAACTAAAGTTGTCGAAGCCTGATTCTAGTGCCACTTCTCCAACTGAACTATTGCTGTCCGCAAGCATCGCTGCTGCAATCCGAATCCGCAGCAAGTTGATGTACTCGACAGGGGTTTTGCGCATGAACGACTTGAATACCCGCGTGAAATGTCCCTCGCTCATGCCCGCTTCAGCGGCCAATTCCTTAATGGTCAGCTTACGCGCATAGTGAACGTCGATGTAAGTCAGCACTGCCTTTAGCCGTTCTTGTGTATGCATATCGAGCGATGACCGAGGCTCCCGGCGTACGAATGCTTCGCGGGATACGTATTCCGCAAGCAGCTGATAAAGTCCAGCCTTTAACCGGAATGCTTTGACCGGCGCTTCCGATTTCTCCAATTCAAGCAATGGAACCATTCCTTGGCATAACGCAGAAGACAACTCTGATTGCGCGACTGCATGCGGTTCAGGGACCAGCCGACCACGTTTGATCGGCTCTATATATTGAATCGTCATGCTGTCCCCCTGGCTCATCATCCAATCCAGATCAAAGACTAAAGCCGAATATGAGCAAGCCCCTCCGGATGGTGAATAACCGCCGTGCAGTTCTCCGCCCGGGATGAACAGCACCTCGCCTGCCCGAACGTTGTAGGTCGACAACCCGATTTGGAATACCGCTTCCCCGCTCTCCACGATCAGAAATTCTGCTTCCTCATGCCAATGATTATCGAGTATCGGCTCGCCTGCCCCTTGCTCCATCCGATAGATGCCGACCGGAAGTCCAGGGCTGCCATGCCTTCTATTCTCACGCAAATGATGGATATCCATCGATTCCACCTCAAATATCAGTATCGTATTAATATATAGCATAATAATGCAAGATAATATATTTTTCAATCAGTATACTGTTAGTATGTTGTTACAATTTGAAATTGAGAGGATGGTTTGCAAACATGAAATTCAGCGACGGTTATTGGATGACGCGCGAAGGCTACCAAGTCCTTACCCCTTATGAAGTGCATAATGTTGAGGTTTCAAGCAATAGCATCTCCGTATACGCGACACACAGCCATTTGGAGCACCGTGGCAATACGTTGAACGCACCGCTAATGACAATGGAGTTTTCTTCGCCGATGAAGGATATTATC
This sequence comes from Paenibacillus sp. J22R98, assembly GCF_059383835.1. Classification (NCBI taxonomy): domain Bacteria; kingdom Bacillati; phylum Bacillota; class Bacilli; order Caryophanales; family Paenibacillaceae; genus Paenibacillus; species Paenibacillus sp. J22R98. The sequence continues at coordinate 234,559 of NZ_JBXENW010000003.1, read as the reverse complement.
CGCGCGAAGTTTTATCATCATAAAGGAGCTCGCCGCCTCGGCCCTTCTTCGTTCCCATTGCTCGAAGCCAGCCAAGCGCCTGTAGAAATTGAAGATTCAGCAGATGCTGTCACACTTAAGAGCGGGGACGCCGCAGTAACCATTACGAAAGCACATCCGCTCACCATTACTTATACCTTTAAAGGGAAAAAGCTTACTCGCAGCGGCTTCCGTTCAACCGGCTTTGTCAAAGCAAATAACGGTAACCACCATTTCCGCGAGCAGCTTGACCTTGGCATCGGTGAAACGGTATACGGTCTCGGTGAACGGTTCACTCCATTCGTGAAGAATGGCCAAGTCGTCGACATCTGGAATCAAGATGGCGGCACGGCTACCGAGCAATCGTACAAAAATATCCCGTTCTATGTGACGAACCGAGGCTATGGTGTTTTCGTAAACCATCCCGAGCTTGTTTCCTATGAAGTCGCTTCGGAGAAAGTATCCAAGGCTCAATTCAGCGTAGCTGGCGAGTCGCTCGAATATTATGTTGTTGGCGGCGATACGCTCAAGGATGTGCTGTCGAACTACACTTCGCTGACTGGTAAGCCTGCACTTCCGCCAGCTTGGTCGTTTGGCTTATGGCTCACTACATCGTTCACGACGAATTATGATGAAGCAACGGTTACAAGCTTTGTCGACGGTATGGCTGAACGCGATCTTCCGCTTGCTGTATTCCACTTCGACTGTTTCTGGATGAAAGAGTACGAATGGTGTAACTTCGAGTGGGACGAGCGGGTATTCCCGGATCCGAAGGGCATGCTGGAGCGCCTGAAAGCGAAAGGGCTTCATATCTGCGTCTGGATTAACAGCTACATCGCTCAGCGCTCTCCTTTATTCGATGAAGCAGCCGAGCTTGGCTACCTATTGAAACGTCCAGATGGCAGCGTATGGCAAACGGATATGTGGCAATATGGTATGGGTATTGTCGATTTCACAAACCCTGCCGCTTGCGAATGGTTCAAGAGCAAACTGGCTGTACTTCTTGATATGGGCGTGGACAGCTTCAAAACCGATTTCGGCGAGCGGATCCCTACAGATGTCGTCTACTTCGACGGTTCCGATCCGCAGCAAATGCATAATTACTACACACAGCTGTACAATAAAGTGGTCTTCGAACTGCTGGAAGAGAAACGCGGTAAAGGTGAAGCCGCACTATTCGCCCGCTCCGCAACAGCCGGCGGCCAACAATTCCCGGTACACTGGGGCGGTGACTGCGAAGCGACCTATGAATCCATGGCAGAAAGTCTGCGCGGCGGCCTGTCGCTTGGCTTGTCCGGCTTCAGCTTCTGGAGCCATGATATCGGCGGTTTCGAGCAAAGCTCTCCACCGGATCTCTACAAGCGTTGGGTAGCGTTCGGTTTGCTCTCCAGCCACAGCCGTCTGCACGGCAGCACGTCGTACCGAGTACCTTGGCTGTATGACGAAGAAGCAGTCGATGTCCTGCGTCATTATACGAAGCTTAAGCTGCGCTTAATGCCGTATCTGTTTGGCCAATCCGTGCAATCGGTGAAAATCGGTCTGCCGGTTATGCGCGCAATGGTGCTGGAGTTTGGCGACGATCCAACCTGCGATTACATTGACCGGCAATATATGCTGGGTGATTCCATTCTTGTCGCTCCGATCTTCAATGCGGACGGTGAATCCACTTACTATTTGCCGAAAGGCACGTGGACGCACTACTTGAGCGGTGAGCAAGTGGAAGGCGGCGTTTGGCGCACAGAATCATACGATTACTTCAGCATGCCGCTGTTTGTCCGCGAGAACTCGCTGATCGCAGTAGGCGCCGAAGACAATCGTCCGGATTACGATTACGCGTCAGGCGTTACACTTTCGCTCTACGCGCTTCAAGATGGCGCAACTGCTACTTCTGTAGTAACAACCTTGACCGGTGAAACCGCATTTACCGCTGCTGCAAGCCGCAATGGTTCCACGATCACGATCGACACAGAAGGCAAGTCCGAAGGTTGGAGCGTCATCCTGCATGGCGAACATGCAGTAGCTTCCGTTCAAGGCGGACAAACCGATGCCGGTTCAGACGGTATACGGATCATCCCATTATCAGGAGCTGCTAAACTACTTATCGAACTGGCTTAATCACCAACTAGCCAATAAGGCTGCTTCAAAAGTGCATGCTCGGCTACCGCCAGCATAATTAGCTTACAAAAATAGGCCAACCAGTACGTTCTGGTTGGCCTATTCATTCGTAATACCGTCTCCACCGATTTTCCGGCGATGGTTTATGAAGGCTTTAGGACATGGTATCGGCACAATTCTCTCCCATACGACTCATTCGCTCCTGTTCTCTCATATGCTGACGAAGAGGAGTGATTCAAGCATGCCAAATTACAGAATTATTGTGGATTTATCCGATCGACATCTCTACCTGCTCGACGATAATATCGTCGTTCGCGGGTTCCCCGTTGGCATTGGCAAAATGCTCACTCGCACTCCGACCGGGGAATACACCATTATCAATAAACAGGAGAATCCTGGTGGTCCTTTCGGCGTGCTCTGGATGGGGTTATCTAAGCCGCATTACGGCATTCATGGCACCAATGACCCCGGCTCTATCGGAAGAGAAGTCTCTCATGGCTGTATCCGCATGTTTAATAATGATGTCCTTGCTCTATCCGACCTTGTTCCGATTAATACCCGAGTTACGATTCGGCCGTAATTCCGCAAGATGTGCGCCTTCTTTTGCAACTTTATCCAGAGAAGGTGCGTCTACATAAACAAGACAATCTATTATTTATGAGGTGAATCCAATTATGTTGAAACGGTTTGTACTGTTTTCGATGATGCTGCTGCTTTTTCTATCGGCATCCCAATCGGTTTGGGCATTCTCGGATATAAAGAACGACCCTAATGAAGCGACAATCGCTGAACTTCAGAAGATGGGGATTCTATCCGGAAGCGGTAAAGGTGATCTGTTTCAGCCGAAGGGCAAGCTCACTTACGCTGCAGGCATTTCGATGATCGTGAAAGGACTCGGGCTGAACATTGACAACATCCGCTTTATTAAGGAGCCGAAAGTAACGGATAGTTTCCCGAAAATGAAAGATGACGCTTGGTATGCGAATTCTTTTATCATCGCTTCCTTGAATGGACTTGATATTCCTCGAGACACCGATCCTTCCGCATTGATGACAAGGGAGCAATTTGCTTATCATCTTATACAGGGGCTCCTTCATAAAGGCGACTTTGCTTTCATTGACCTTTATGTCGTCTTGAAGGATGAAGCAGATGTCAACAAAGCCTATATGGACAGTATTCAGAAGCTCCTCATTCTCCGAATCGCTCAGCCGGACAATGAGCAGAAATTCTTGCCTAAGACAGCTATTACGCGCAGCGATGCAGCTGCTTGGTTACGAGGCGTCATGCAATTTGTGACGGATACACCGACTATTCCGCCGGTTGAGGAGCCAGTCCCGTTCCCGCTCTACGATTTGCAGCTTTCCTCGAAGGCGGTTAACAATGAAATTACTGAAGTAACGGTTTCTGCGCAAGCGCCAAATCCCGGCTATGGACTTCGTATTGCCTCCATTTCGTTCGAGGGCACTCAAGCGATCATACATGTCGAACCGATCTATCCCGATAAAGACAAATTTTACGCCCAGGTCATTACCAATGTTAAAGCGGTCGCCTATATCGCTTCCGGCTTCAAACCGGTTCTCGGTGATACAGGGGCATCGGCTGGCGGGTCAACCGGCATCATTGACGGAAACGGCACGTCTTCCAGTTCCCCGGCACCCGATGTCGCAGTTGGCCAATAAAATATGTGAATATAGAAAACCCTCAAAGCATCGTTGCTTTGAGGGTTTTGTCTTGTTAGGGAAGAAATCCTTGTTGGCCAAAATACACCGTTCCCTGAGGCATCAATTCGTTTAGCTGCTGTAAGAAGCGATCCGCTGTCTGCGGCGTATATAACGCTTCATGCCCAAGCTCCTGATAGCGATCCGCGATCTTGAGCTGCGCCGTACGTTTGCCCCCGCTGCCATCGCCACGGAAGAAATCATCGACAACGACTCTCTCCACGTTGGATGCGATAATTCCGGCAAACCGGTCACTGCACGGAAGCAGTGGCGATACGGCTGCTTGAACGGCAATACCCGCTTCCCGCAGCTCTCGAATCGCCCGCAGCCTTGCAGCCAGAGGGGGAGCATCCGGAGTCAGCTTCTTTCGAATGGGCTCCAAATCCGTCTCGAGCGTCACACTTATTCTCACTCGATCGCCGAGCCTTTTAAACAATTCCACATCCCTTAGCACCAGCGGACTTCGGGTCTGAACGAGTAGAAACTGCGGCGGCTCTTGGGCCATAACTTCGAGCAGCTGCCTCGTTACACCTTCCTTATATTCAGCCGGCTGGTAGGGATCGGTGGCTGACGACATGAATACGGTAACTTCTCCTTTGGCAAGCGCCTTGCGCCATTCCTTGCGAAATGCCTCCGCTTCAAACCGTTTCGGCTCCACCCATTCCCCCCAGGGCTCACTGCGAAACATCGCAATAGGCATACGCCGTACATAACAATAAGAGCAGCCGAACGAACAGCCTACATACGGATTGAGCGTATACGCATATCCTGTCAGATATCCGGAGGCCGGATTGAGGAAGCGAACAGCCGCCTGTTTCTTCTTGGAAGGCTCAGATGCAGTCATACTGCTCCTCCTTTAATTTACCGCTCCCTGCAGTTCCGCGAGCATTGGGATGCGCCATTCAATTTCACTTAAGCCCAGCTCTCGCAAATACTGATTCACGCGCGAGAACGGCCGGCTTCCGAAGAAGCCCCGGCGCGCTGCAAACGGGCTGGGATGCGCTGAGGAAATGATAAAATGCCGATCCTGATTGATCGCTACCGCTTTCTCCTGCGCATGCTTCCCCCATAGAACAAATACGACCGGCTGCTCCCGCTCGTTTAACACTGCGATTACAGCATCCGTGAAGCGCTCCCACCCCATGCCTTGATGGGATGCCGGCAATCCTGCTTGTACCGTTAACACATTGTTAAGCAGCAGGACGCCTTGCTTAGCCCAAGCTTCCAGAAATCCGTGATCGGGAATAGGGAGTCCAAGGTCCGTTTGCAATTCTTTATAAATATTTTTCAAGGATGGCGGCGTCTTCACACCAGGCAAAACGGAGAAGCTTAGCCCGTGTGCTTGCCCAGGTCCATGGTAAGGGTCCTGCCCTATAATGACTACTCGCGTATCCTGATACGAGGTGTAATGGAGTGCATTCAATATTGCGGCTTGCTCCGGGTAAACCAATTCCGTCTCATATTGCTGCGTTAATTGCTTATTTAGCTCGCGAAAATAGGACTTATCCAGTTCCCCGCTCAGCACTTCAGCCCAATCATTTCTAAGTACCAGTGTCATGTTGTCCCCCATAGGTTGAAATAAAAAACTCCTCTGCCGTCATTCTGAGTTCAGTCAGAAGTGGTGCAAAGGAGGTTGTCTGTTTTGAAATCAATACACTAATTTTAGCATACTGCATGGTCGATTACAAAAAATTGTGCATTCGTTCGGATTAGAAAAAGGAGCCTTTGCAGGCTCCTTCTCGACGGTGATCGATCGTTGAATTCTTCCATTCTCACACTAAACTTCTTTGAAAAACTTGGGCACCGCTTATCACTCTCCGGTTTTAAACGGATCGCTATCAGCGCGTGTGTTCAGATCTGCTCTGCGACACAACCCCTCGCTTCCATATCGTGAAGTGATTAAATAAATTCCTCCAGTAGCCCTAGCACCATAAGGTCCAACGGAACCACACCTCTCTTCACACCGTCAATAACTATCATGCACCGATTCGGATCATATTATTCAGTCGCGAATTAAAAATGTCGGGCAGACGCTCGAGTCACCAATTCCACTTCATGAAAAAATTGTTTGTTTTTAGGCGATTGAAAGTAAAACCTGTGATCTGTAAATTCCACATAAAACACGGGCAATTTCGTCTGCCTTGCACGCTCATCCCCATCCCCACTGCTATTTGTCGCAGTGTTGTGTTCACCTGAACAAATAAAATCATATCCATAATCGCTTGTTTCATGATGAGGCAAGTAAAATACAGAGCCTTTCCTAGGCACGAAAAAAATCGATTCTTTCGTCACGGATAAGAACCCATAACCGGCATCTCCCCAAGCCTCAACCGACATAATCGGAGTTTCCTTGAATTCTTTACGAATCAGCGCTTCGCATTTCTTTTTTTTGCGATTCTCTATGGCGTTATAGAGAATCGGCAACGCCACACACCACAACGGGGTAAGCTTGATGTACAACTGGTTCCCCCAGAACAGCCATGTCACCATCCCAACGATGAAGACAAGTAACAGGATAGAAAACCTCAAGTAACTCTTGCCCGCATTTCGATTTCTCACTATTGATGACTCCTTTTATTTTTATATCAATTTCAGCTAGGTACAATAAATAATAGCTAGATTCTTACCTTCCGTCTGTTGACTTTAGGTCACATTGCCTATATTCTCATAATGTACATATGGGAAATAATAGGGGGTTAACTGCCAGCAATGGATATACGTTTGGAGTTTGGACAAAGAGTGAAAGAACTCCGAGCCAGAAGTGGGATGTCACAAGAACACCTGGCATATCGATCTGGACTAGACCGGACGTACATAAGCGGGGTAGAACGCGGAGAACGAAATATTAGTCTTGTCAATATCGAGAAAATTACCGCCGCACTGCAAGTTACCATGTCCTATATGTTCTCTGGGGAGCGTTTCTCCATAACGCCCGCTTATGTTCCCAAAGACTTCAAAGTACCCTTCAGAGAGCGTTTCAAATATAACCTGGACCCGGACAAGAAACTGCTGGCCTTCTCGGTTTCAGGGTTATTTTCAGGCAAGAATGATGTCGATTATTTATCTTCCGTTATATTGGGGATCTGTTCGGCGTATGGGCCTAATGAGCTGAATATCTTGGTCGATCACCGAGAGATGAAAGCCTCCGATGGCGAAGCCGTAGTCTATTCACCTGATATTGTGGAGCAGGCAACCGTCTTCCAGCAGGAGCTGACCAAATATAGCAATCGCGTGGTTGCCCTCTGCAATTCCGAATTCATGGTCCATCAATTAAATCATGTGGCCAAGACAAGCGGTATCTTCGATAAAGCAACGCATCTCTTCGAGAAAGATAAAGATATGATCGGAAGAGCTTTCTCGCTGCTAGACATTCACAGTAATGCACTCATCAAACCGGCAAAATAAAACAAACCTCCTTTGCGAATACCTGAATGTCTCAGGTCCCGCGAAGGAGGTTTGTTTTCGTATTCAGCCACTTAGCAGCTTCTTCAAGGATGGTCCTATCTCTCAGTAACATGAATCGGGTAGAGTAATCGTTGACGGAGCTGTTCATGTATACGATTGCCTGATTTAGATGAACCCACTTCACTTGCATACCGAGCTTAATCTCATTTTCGGTAAGGGACGTCACACCCGGAAGGTCAACCATCCTCGCAATGTAGCAATACGAGCGCTGGAAGAACTGATTTCTATTCTTATGTTCATCCATGTAACCGAGCTCATGAATAATTGAGGCATTGCAGCCCGTTTCTTCTCTAACTTCGCGCAAAAACGCATCCTCGACATCCTCTCCCTCTTCGACGCCACCACCTGGCAGCTTATAAAGGTTGAGCTTCGTCATATGCATCATCGCGACTTGCAGGTGGTCATTTACAAGTACCCCTCTGGAAGCGTGCCTGGACACTACCTCTATGAACGCTGGTTCACCACCGTCAAAGTGACTGTCTGTAATAGTTCGTAGTAGATGCAGTGGATTCACCTCGTTGTTGTTATGCATGATTAAAATCTTTGATTAAAGTAAATTATATTTCCAGTAGATGGGTTATGGCAATGATTAAATTCAGTCAGCGTCCTCGTTTAGCCATAAAAAAACTCCTTTTCATCACTTGTTCAAGACAAGTATCGAAAAAGAGTTTTTTCATTGCTTTGAAACTTATGTATTGCTCTCAAGGATTCGTAAATCCTTATCTTACTTAAGGATGCCGAGGACGGGAATCGAACCCGTACGGTGGTCACCCACCGCAGGATTTTAAGTCCTGTGCGTCTGCCAGTTCCGCCACCCCGGCATGTGAGTGATGATTGTGGAATGGTGGGCCCTGAGGGACTCGAACCCCCGACCAATCGGTTATGAGCCGACCGCTCTAACCAACTGAGCTAAGGGCCCTTACGATAATAATCGAAAGGTTGGTTGCGGGGGCAGGATTTGAACCTGCGGCCTTCGGGTTATGAGCCCGACGAGCTACCGAGCTGCTCCACCCCGCGATAACACACATTCACTACAAATCATTCAATGGCGACAAGAAATAATATACTATATGATGTACGGATAAGTCAAGCATATTTTGTTATGGCAGGAATCGAACGCCAAATCTTCCTTTCCGCGAACGAAATACTTCGATTTCTTGCGGACATTCATACCCATACACCCACCAGTCGTTTTCCATCCGTCTAACCAGACAGCCGGCTTGAAATTTGGTTTCATACAGACGCCCCCAATACACCCATTTCATGTCACTTACTCCCTTCTTCGCCGTTTCGCTTAGGATGCCCCATTTGCGGAAAAATAAAGCATCCCCAGCTAACGACTCCGGCGTAAGCAAAAAAACCGCACAGACGCAAAATGCGCCGATGCGGTTCTTCGTTATTCCTTACCCTTTGCCACCGTAAACATTAATTCCTACGCCGCCTCCGCCTTCAACCGGTTCAAGCGGACCATTCGGATTTTCCTTGATCTTCTGCAGCATGGCATCCCCTTTGGTTTGCCATTCCTTAAGCGCGTCTTCGACGGACTTCTTCTTCTGAATGACTTCCTGGAAGAGCGGCTGTGCAAATTGTTGAACCTGATAAAGGTTCGGCATATCGCGGTAGAGCTTCTCAAGCGTCGTATCCTGCGGCGGTACCGGCTTCAGGGAGTAGAATGCCGCGATGTTATAGTTCATGCCGTCTTTCGGCTTCAGGAACGATTTGCGCGCTACCATCTCATACGTGCTGCGGGATTTCAGCTTCGCCCATTCCTTGCTGTTGTTGAACTGGATGAAATCCCAAGCATCGTCGCTGTTCTGTGCATTGGCGCTGATTGCCATCAGGTTGTTCAAGTAGATATTACCGCCAATACCCGGAGCTTCCTCGAAAGTAGGGATTGTCACAACATCCCAATCCGGAGATGGAATTTTAGGGTTCTTAGCGGAATAATCCTTCGCTCTGGACAGCTCATTTACATAATCATAGCCGCCAATCATCATGGCGATACGACCGCTGATGAAGAGATCGCCTTGGAACGGGTTAAAGGCTGCTTTCTCGTCTCTGGCAATGCCGCCTCCGCCGCCGTTGTTCATATCTTCTTGGGTCGGAACGATTTTCTCTTGATACAGTCCGGCTACTTCATTCCACACTTTGCGCCATTGCGGCGTATCTACCGTCATCTTCTCCGCTTTATTGTCAAACATCTTAAGCTGCAGAGGTGCCGCGTAGGTTTGGGAATCCCAGAACGGGTCTCCGCTCCAACGATTGAACGAGAAGCCAAATTTCCGCTCCGCGCCTTCGCCCTTTGCGACTTGTTTCGCTTTCGTAAAGATATCTGTCCAGGACATACCGTCTGTCGGTGGTGCAACACCGGCATCTGTAAAGAGTTTCTTATTATAGTACAGAGCCGAAGCATTGAAGGTTGGCGTCAGCGCATAGAGACTGCCGCCTCCTGCATCCTTGATGCCGTCAATAACCGTCGGAACGAAATCCTCGATATCGAATTCGCTCTCTTGAATTAGCGGATCCAGCTGTTTAAGCAGATTGTCATCTACAAGACGCTTCAAATAAGAGGATTCCAGAACAACGACGTCAACCGGATTTTTGCCGTTGATCATCTCTTTCAGCTTCTCGTACGGGTCTGGCTGCTTCTTGTTCGGATCAGGCTCTTCGAAACGCTGATCGTCGTAATTGATAGCCGCAGCGATTTCAATATCGATATTCGGATGAGTCAATTCATAACCGTCCGTAAATTGTTGACGCAGATAAGGTTCATTATCGGAATTGGAATACATAAAGCCGATTCTAAGCACGTGGCGCTCTGCCTCGTTGCCGCTATCCCCCTTGCTGCAAGCTGCAAGACTTGATGCCAGCAGTCCCGCTGTAACCGCCAGAGCCGAAGTCCTCATGATTAGTTTTCCCCGTGAACGTCTAACTCTCTTCTCCATTCGTTCTACCCCTCCAGTGATTTAGGCGGTGAAATAATGATCCGTTCACCGTCAAATTCCATTGATGCTTTATCTGTAATTTGTAAGGCTGTTAAATACGATTTCGGAATTTGAAGCCTGCCTACCCGGTCTACGACGACATATTCTTCATGGATGGCATGATCGCCTCCAAGTGTCGAATGATCGCCTGCATGATCTTTATCGTCCAGATTCGGATTTCGTTTAATGAATTCGGTACTGGTTAGTCCATCCCGAATAGCCACGACGCGATCGACCTTACCGGCTAACGATAAATCATGCGTAACGATAACGATCGTAATGCCGATTTCGCGGTTAAGCCTGCGGAAGATATCCATGATGAGATCCGAAGTGCGCGTATCGACGGAGCCTGTCGGCTCGTCGGCAAGCAGCAGCTTCGGTCGGTTTGACAGCGAAATTGCGATCGCAACCCGCTGCTGCTCACCGCCTGAGAGCTGGTGCAGCTTGTTGTGCATGCGTTCCTTCAGCCCCACCCACTCCAACAGCTGCTTCGCATAGGCCCGATCTAGTTTGGAAGATAACATCATCGGCATTTCCACGTTCTCAAGCGCTGTCAAATACGGAAGAAGATTTCGCGCGTTGCTCTGCCAGATAAAACCGACGGTATCGCGTTTATAGGAGACCAGCTGCTCATCGGTAATCTTGAGCAAATCCCACGGCCCTACGCTTACTTGGCCGGCGGAAGGGCGGTCAAGACCGCCCAGTATATTGAGCAGCGTCGATTTCCCGCTGCCACTGTTACCGATAATGGCCATCATTTCTCCTTCACGGACGTGAAGGTTGAGCCCTTGCAGTGCAACGACCTCAAGATCATCTGATTTGTAAATTTTAACGAGTCCCTCGCAAGTAATCATGAGGTCTTAACGCTCCTCTCCCATCTTAACGGCTTGATGTACGCGTAATCTGCGGATATGGATGAGCAGAAGCGCTGCACCCATCAGCATCATACATGCGACTACGATGTAGAGCTGCGTCGTATCCTTGGAGTCAAACACGACCCTAAACGGCGGTACAGAGTTCGCGACATTATCGGTCGTCTGCAGGAACGGCAAGAATAGTAAACTCGCGATTTTGCCGATTAAGATGCCAAGTCCGATGGACAGTCCTGCTGTAAACACCTGCTCGAGGAGCAGCATGCCGGTTAACTGCTTCCTGGAGAGTCCCATCGCGCGTAGAACACCAAACTGTACAATCCGGCCTGATAGATTAAAGAACCAGAACAGAATATAACCCGTCAGCGACACGATAATGGAAACGAGGAAGCCCAGACTGAGAATCCCGAATACACCTCCGCGGGTCGGGTGCTTCGATTGCACGGCTAGCTCGATGCGTACGTCCTGTACATTCGCAAGCTCGATGCCTTCTTCCTGCAGCTGCTTCATGATTGGAGTGGTAAGCGCGCCCGGCTTCATTTTGAGCCACACATCGTAAGGAATGATCGGCACTTGATCATAAATATAATCGAGATTCGCGATAATGAACGGTGATGAATCCGGATATTGACTCGGCCAGTACGGTACGATACCGACGACGACGAAATCAATCATCCCTTCCTGCAACCCCGCAGAAATCGTATCCCCCACCTTCAACTGATACTTCTCCGCCACGTTTGACGGAATAATAGCAGCTTGTTCATAGAGCCCTAAATACTTCAAGTAGAGAAACGGATGCGACGGATACAGATCGTTGCGGAACCATGCCACTTTGGAGAAATCGACATTGTCGATGCCCATCACGGTTCCTTGTCCGGCTGAACGTCCCGAAACCACGATATTGGCTTTCGTCTGCAGCACGCGCGCCGCCGCTTCTACCCCATCCAGCTTGCGGAACACTTCGAATGGCGGCTCCGAATAATTGATACGAGTCGGAACCGTAGCGCCGCCGCCGTTACCGCCTCCTCCAGTGCCTCCACCGCCGTTGCCGCCGCCGGCACCACCTTCGCCGCCGCCGTTGCCGCCTTGTCCGCCACCGCCGGCATCTCCGCCTCCGGTGTCAATCACCTCGGCAGTTCCTTCCCATACCGTCTGCATGACTACGTCGGTTCCGAATTTGTAGAGCGTCCGCTCGGTGGAATTCAGATCGATCGTTCGAGCAGCAGAAGCATTGTAAACCCCTAACCCTAACGTCAAGATGAGCAAAATCATAAGCGGATAATACCCCTTCGACGATCTCGACAGCTGAGTCAGCGTCAAGTAGAGCGGCACCGGAAGCACCTTCCGGCCGATCCAATTAAACAGCTTCAGCAGCCACGGGAAGACACGAAGGAAGAACAATCCCATTGCGAAGATGGCAAGCGCCGGAACAAAGAACAGAAATGGCTGCACGTTCAACTGATCCGTCGTCATTTTACTCTTAAACGAGATCAACTGACGTTCATTGAATAAGTACCATCCGTATGCCGCGACGCCAAGCATCAGCACGTCGACATACCATCTCTGCCAGAACGGTTTGCGATCCGAACGCGCAATCTGTTTCTTGTAGTCCACAATCGATGCCCTGGCATAAATAACCGCAGGAATTATGGTCGCTAGAAGAGCAAGCACCACGGAGCCGATGCCCGCAATGATCGACTCTGTCCCGAAGCCAATCGGGATCGATTTCCGATTCACGAATTCCAAGAACCCATTTGCCGAGCCTATGCTCTTCGCCATAAACCAACCGATTAACGGCCCTATGATAAGTGAGATTATTCCCAGCAGCACGCCTTCGAGCGTATATATACCGATGATTTGCCTCGTTCCCGCTCCCCGGCTGCGTAACACCGCGATGTCACTGCGCTGCTTGTCGAGCGATTGCCTTGCGTTCATCGCGATAAAGTAGAACACCATCGCCAGCATCGGAGCAGCAAGCGTAAACAGCAAGAGCTGAAGCTGGAGACTCGACTTGCGGAACTCGCTTAACAGCTTCGCAAATGAGATCTCTACTCTCGTATCCTTCAAACGCTGGTACAGCTCGATGTTCAACCGTTCAAGCGTTTGATTGAGCGGCGATAATTCGCTTGTCTTGATATCTTTCAAATCGAATGCATAATACCAATTGGCCGTATGAACCGGAATTTTCCGATCCTTCATCAGCCCTTTCTGAAAGGCATTCTCGCCGATTTGCAGCGTGCTCATCAAACCCTCAAGCCCTTGGTACCAATACGGGTCCGTATCGCTCAGCGGCTTAAACGCTCCGACGATCTTCACGCGAAGCGTCAGATTCAATCCGCTATAGATCGGGTATTCAAACACATCGCCGATATGGACGTCGCTGCGGTACATGGCTTCTTCCAGCATGACCGCTTCAATCGTGTCGTCGTCACCGACAGCGTCCGTAAACCAGCGGCCTTGCGTCAGCTCGGTTTTCTTATCGAGACCGCTCATCGACGTAAGTCCCATCTGACGAACACGGCTCGCATCGACGGTTGTCGGATCCTCAGGCGTCAGCTCTGCATTTCGAATGGCCAGACTTTGTACATAGGTGCCGAATGGAAAACCAACTTCTTTCGGTACATCCTCGCGGATATAACGGGACACTTCGGTCAATGCATTCAGATCCGTCTTGCCGGCCGTTTCCTGGTAACGCATCAGAAGCGATCCCGCCGGCAGCCCGCTGCTCTCATCCTTAAGCGATTGTGCGACAACCCGCTTCAGCGCTCCATCCGCGTACATCGGGATACTGGTCGCAAAGGCGACGGCAATGATCAAGCCGGCCAGCGAGCTGAGCGTCATCCATCGCGTGTTCCACATTTTGCGAAGCAGAAAGCGAAATAGCGGTATCCCCATAGCTTATCGACCTACGACTTTCTGCCCCGGTGTCAATCCTTTGAGGATTTCAACTTGCGTTGCGGTTTGCTGCCCTACTTCAACATCCACCTCGCGTTTGCCATTCTCATCGATGACTTGCACGTATGTGCGAGACCCGATTGAACGTAATGCGGATGGCGGAATGACAATCGCATTCTCTTTGCGGTTCATAATAATCGAGATCGACAGCGGCGTTCCGCGTGTGACGCCTGCAGGCATCTTATCAAGCTTCACGGTCAGGAAGTCCTCCGGCCGTTCCGGTTTATTGCCGCCTTGTCCGCCGCCTTCACCGTTGCCGTTGCCATTGCCTCCATCATCCTTCTGAATCGGAAGCTGAGCAATCTTGCCCTTGACCTGTCCGGCACTGTTGATATCAACAACAACCGGCATACCGACCGAGATGCCTTGCAGCTCATCGGCCGTCATTTTCGCTGCTGCGGTCAACTGCCCCGTATCCGCGATAATACATACCGGATCATATGCTTTGATCAAGTCGCCTTTCATCACGTTAAGCGAAACTACGGTACCGCTGAATGGCGCCTTCAGGATCGCTTTGTCAATCTCCGTCTGCGACTCTACCAGCTTCTGGCGTTTCTCCTCGAACGTAATTTTGGCAAGCTCGAACTCTACCGGATCCATCTCATCCTTCTTGCGCAAGGTTTCCTTCATTTGAAGCTCGTCGCGCGAGAATTGCAGCTTATCGGAGCGCAATTGTTTCTTCATATCGTCCACATCGAGGGAACCAATCACTTGGCCAGCAGTTACTTTCTGGCCGACTTTGATATGAAGTTCCTTCAATCGTTTGCCGTCAAGTGTAAAATACAGCGTCTCTTCCTGAAGCGAAATCAGCTTCCCGATGCCCGTCTTCTTCGTTTCGAGTGTGGCGGTCGTCACCTCGTACTCCGGCTTCTTCGAAATTTGCGGCGGCGCAATAGCAGGCAATGCTTCTTCGTTATCTTCGTTTGGCAGCAATGAGCATCCGCTCGTGAAAACAAGAGAAGCTCCAAGAACTACAACTGCTGCAGTCTTAAATGAACTTCCCGTCAACCATTTCGTAAACATGATCGGCAACCTCCAGAATCGTGGGATCGTGCGTTGTCATACAAATTGTTACTTGTTCGGTGCGAATGATCGTCTGGAATACCGACATTATTTGTGCGGCCATTTGTGAATCAAGCTCGGCTGTCGGCTCATCGGCAAGAAGCATACTCGGACGATGTGCGATAGCTTTCGCGATCGCAACACGCTGCTGTTCCCCCCCGGATAACTCGAACGGACGGTGATGCATCCTTTTGGCCAATCCGACAAGATCCAAGCAATGTTCCACGCGTTTCTTCCATTCTTGAGACGGAATCCCTGCCATACGGAGCGACAGCTCCACATTCTCATAAGCAGATAAGAGCGGCATTAACGCATAGGCCTGAAAAATAAACCCGATGTGCTTGCGCCGTACTTTCGTACGTTCATCATCATTCATGCTATGGAAGGGCATATCTTGAAAGAAAATATGACCCTTCGTAGGTTGATCGAGCCCGCCGATCATATTGAGCAGCGTTGTTTTGCCGGATCCGGAACGTCCGCGGAGCATAACGAGCTGCCTGGGCCGAAGTTCCATTGCTATCCCTTTCAACACATGGAGCGGCTGTCCACCTACCTGGAATGTACGTTCAACCGACTCTACGGTGAGAAGCGGTTTGGTCTCGATTGTTGGTATGTACGGAGCATCAGTTTCCCTTGTTGCGTCGGATTCCACAGCTTCCTCTGTTGCTTGTTTGCTTCTCCACCATCCCATCGCGGCTGCAGAGACCCCCCTTCCTATTAAAAAACTTTAATCTCAATAACGATTAGACGGAGCAAGCGATTAAAAAGTTACGCGCGCAGCTACCAATTTCGTTAAATATTTGCTAAAAAAGCTTCTGAGCCGCATAAACGGACATGATCCGCTTAAAGGCGCAGAAGCTCTCTCTTAAGACTAACACATTATGGCTGCTTCCAATTGTAAAATTTCGACCCGATGATGACCGAAACAAGCCCCCACGCCAGCATAATGGCGATATTCACCCAGAATGCGGCATGCATCACGCTGATATCATACACCATGCTGTCGCGTATCCCGTTTGCGAAATAAGTCAGCGGCATGACGTTCGCGAGCGGCTTAATATAGCTGGGCAGTACATTGATGTCGAAGAAAACGCCGCTGATGAACATCATGATGAAACTGGTTAAATTCGCCATCCCAAAATAACTTTCCATCGTCTTGCTAAATCCTGCGAGCATAAATCCGATCCCTGCAAAAGACAGCGTGCCAACAAGGAAGACGATCAAGAATGCGGGTACATTCATATTGATATGCGCACCAAATGCGACAACCCCGATCAGCGTCAGAAGGACAATCTGCATCGCACTGAGAATAAACTTTACCGCAATGCCGCCCATGCCGAACAATCCCATACTCGCCGGAGTCAGAATCAGTCTCTTGAGCAAACCGTTTCGCCGCATTTCCACCATAGATACCATTCCGAACAAGCCGGCCTGTGAGATGGCGAGTGCAATTAATCCGGTGAGCAGGAAGTCGGTATATTTGAGTTCTTCACTGCCTGCGGATACGAAGTCCGTCTTCAGCGTAAATGCAGGGGCAACACCGGAAGCGGCACTATTCATCTGCAGCACGATATTGTTTAGAATACTTTGTATCGCCTGTGAAGAAGGAGAGTTCTGCTTCTCCTTATTCAGCAGCAGCTCAAGCGAGGAGGCATCCGCCGACTGCGGCAGCACAATAACGGCGTCCACATCACGATCCTTCAGCCAATCCTCCGCCATCTCTCGGCTTACCGGTGTTTCCGATTTATACTCGAATACGTCAATCTGCTTTAACCCGCTGCGCAAATCATCAGCTAGAGTATTGGAGGTAGGTTCAACGAGTGCAAGCTTCGCCGAGAAGCTGCTGCCCGAACTGCCGCCGAATATCATGATGAAGATCACCAGCAGAAGAACAGGATAGAATATCGACCAAAACCACACGTTCTTATCGCGGAATGTCATTTTGAACTGTGCGCCAAACAGCTTCTTGAATTGATTCCATCCGTTTCGATTCATGGGCTCAGTCCCTCCATTCTTTGCCGGTGAACGCTATGAAGACGTCCTCCAAGCTCATTTCACGAATGGATACCTGCTCGACCCCGATGCCTTGCTGCGAGGTAAAACCGAACAATTGATACAGCGTCTCCTCCGGCTGCAGCGACCAAACGACCAGATGATCACCGCTTCGCTTCACGCGCGTGACGGCCGTATTGCTTAATGCAATATGCTCCGCCAGCGATGCGTGCTCTTCTCCGCCGATAAATGTAAGATGAATCTCCCGCTCCTTCGTCAGCCGTCCGATTAATGCTTTCGGCGTATCGAGCGCAACGATTCGGCCTTGATCCACGATGCATACGCGATCGCTTAGTTTATCGGCTTCCTCCATGTAATGCGTCGTAAGAATCGTGGTTTTGCCAATCGCTTTGAGCTTCAGTACGATGTCCCAAATGTTGCGCCTGGCTTGCGGATCAAGCCCTGTCGTCGGTTCATCCAGGAAGATCAGCTCCGGATCGCTAATCATCGCAAGCCCAATCGCCAGCCGCTGCTTCTGACCGCCGGAGAGTGCCTTCACCCGCTTATTGCGATGGTCAGCCAAGTTGATATAGCCTAATATTTCGTCTGTCGGCCGCCGTCTGTTGTAGAAGGAAGCGAAGGTTTCGAGGTTCTCCTCCACCGTCAGCAGATCGAATAACGCACTGGTCTGAGGCTGCACGCCGATTTCCATTTTGATACGAGACTTGTTGGACGCCCAATTCATGCCCAGCACGGTCACCGATCCGCGATCAGGCTCCTGCAGCCCTTCGATCATTTCAAGCGTCGTCGTTTTACCTGCCCCATTGGGTCCGATAATGGTGAAAACCTCGCCTTTCTTCACCGCAAAACTAATTCCGTCCACCGCAACCGTACCTCCGAATGACTTGCGCAGATCCTCGACGGTAAGCACCGTCTCGCCTGCCTCATGCTTGGTCACCAGCCATCATTCCCCTTCCTTCGCGCTGACTTCTCCCCTTACTTTATCATTGGAAAATAAAAGCAAGAACCGCCTGTGGAGGGAAATGATCTCGGTCCAGAGAACGATACGATTGAATGATGAGCTAACCTCGCATAGCAATGGCATTCCCGGAAGTATACCGTCTAAGGCCGATACGAAATAACACCGTACCTGCTGCCAATAGGCCGATCGTCATCGCTATCGCCTGCCAGAAGAAAATCGGATCGAAATCGCGCATCAAGCCGATCGGCAGATAGCTGATGAATCCTGCAGGAACAATCGTGAACAAAAGCAGCTTCGCTGCGCCACGGAAGATCCCGGAAGGATACGTCGAGAGCGCTACAAAGCTGTTAAATACTTGACCTGCAATTCCTTCGGAATTGCCGAAGAAAAATGCGCAGCTGCCGGCTATAATCATGACGCCCATAAAGATCAGGCCGCTAATCAGTAGCCCCAAACCGAACTGCACCGCTCCAAGCAAGGTGTGGTTGCCGACCCACGCGTACACGGCCAGCCCGAAGAGAAAATCGCCTGCGGCTGTCAGGGACATCCGGCTAGCCAATACATGAAGCAGCACGGGCTTCGGCTGTGACAAATACACATCGAGCTGACCGCCTGAAACCACCGTTGCTATGCGATGGAAATTGCCGAAGAGCATGTTTGCCCAGCCGAAGCCGCCTGCCCCGACGGCCCACAGCATCATCACATCCGATAGATTCCACCCGTTCACAACCTGGAACCGGTCAAAGAACAGACTCCAGAAGAACAGCCACATGAAATTGTTGATAAACATCATCCCCGCGAGCAGAAAGAAGCTCAAGCGATATTCCATTGTGGAGGCTAAGTTGACTTTCCAGCAGGTCAGCAGAAACCGGATCGTCCCTAGCGGTGTCTGCTTTTTATTTTCCTTCTCGCTTTTATCCGCCATTGACATGCAGCTTTGCCACTCCTCTCCGGTACAACATAAGCGTGAAGCCGGTCAGCACCGTAATCCAAGCTGCCTGAATGGCAATTTGCTGCACCAAGGAGGCCGACCCATAGTTCACAGCCGTTCTCGCCGGAAAATACAACATCGCTTGGAAAGGCAGCCATGCGCAAATGCGCTGCAGCCATTCCGGCATAAGGTCAAGCGGAAGCAGCATGCCGCCAACTGTGAATTGCAGCTTATGCAGGACAAACTCCATCCCCCGCGTCTCCTCCACCCAGAAAGCGCATAAGGCGACGGCCATGTTCAGCAGAAATGCAATCGTGAGCGCCCCGAGCGTAAGGGAAAGCAGACCTGCCCAGCCAAAGCCGAAATTCGGCGGTCCAACGAACGTCCACGCTATGAGACTTCCAACTGCCAAGTGGACGAAGAATCGGAATACTGCTTCGGATAGGTAGGTTGCATACTGGTAGCCAACATACGAGATGGGTCTAATGAGCCGGATCGCAATATCGCCGCTCTTTACCTCATTCTCAATCGCCGTACATAGCGCAGGCACTCCCATCGTAATCGCCTCGGTGAATACCAAATACCAAATGATCTGTTTGAGCGTATAGCCATTAATTACGCGCGTGCTGTCTCCGTCATAGGCAGCGCTCCACAGCTGTACAAATACAAATAAGATAAGCAGCAGAAACGATGCTCGCATAATAAAATCGGTCTTATAGGCCATTTGCTGCCGCAACGTAATTTGGGCAACGGCCCCTATTTTCTTGCCTCTTCGTACCCACAGCGGGTCCATATTCCGAATGGTCATCGCGCTACCCTCCCGATCCATAGATATGCGTAATGATCTCTTCCATCGGC
The DNA here is from genome assembly GCF_059383835.1 of Paenibacillus sp. J22R98. Classification (NCBI taxonomy): domain Bacteria; kingdom Bacillati; phylum Bacillota; class Bacilli; order Caryophanales; family Paenibacillaceae; genus Paenibacillus; species Paenibacillus sp. J22R98. Next base: position 214,607 of record NZ_JBXENW010000003.1, on the reverse strand, counting down.
GGGTCTTCTACCGTCATGTCGTCTAGCCTGAACCTGCCCATTAACGAGCTGACGACCGATTCGATGCCAACTCGTTTCAGGTCCACAGCCAGCTTTAACCGGCGCCCATCCGATTGGATGATGTCCATGCCTTGAAGATCGGGCAGCATTCCGACAACGTAAGGTTCTGCTAAGGTTAGCGATATGATTTTGCGGCTCAGCACTTCCCGCTTCAACCGATCAACAGGCGCATCCAGCAAAATCCCCCCATGATGAATAACAACCGCCCTCGAGCAGAGCTCTTCCATATCTCCTGCATCATGAGACGTCAGGAAGACAGTCGTCCCCTCTTGGCGATTCACTTCGAGGATCAGCTCACGAATCCGCTGCTTCACTACCACATCAAGCCCAATCGTCGGTTCATCCAGAAACAACAGCTCCGGCCGATGAAGGAAGGAAACCGCGATCTCGCAGCGCATCCGCTCTCCTAGCGAGAGCTTACGAACCGGAATATTCAAGTAAGGTCCCAGCTCGAAACGCTCGATTAAATCTGCCTTCCTTGCCAGGTAATCACTTCGGTTAAGCTCGTAAACCCGACTGATCAAATCAAAGGTATCGATCGGAGGCAAATGGTACCACAGCTGCGACTTCTGCCCGAACACTGCGCCAATTCGAAAAGCGAGCTTCGTCCGTTCCCGCCATGGCGTCAACCCCAGTACTTGCGCTTCACCGGACGTAGGGTGGAGAATCCCTGTCAGCATCTTGATCGTCGTAGATTTACCTGCCCCGTTCGGCCCCAGAAAAGCAACCCGTTCACCTCTTGCCACTGTCAGATCGATCTGCCTTACGGCCACCTTCTCCTCCCATTGCGGCCGAATGAGCGAGCGAATGCTCCCCGAAAGCCCGGCATCCTTGCGTTTCACGGCAAAACTTTTGCTTAACCCTTGTGTCTGCAGTACCGCTGTCGTCATTGGATTCTCCCCCTGTCTACATACGGTGCTCCGGTAAAGCAAAAAAGACCTCCTGCGAGCACCGCCTTATCCCTGTAAGGCGGAACTTGCCGAAGGTCTTTTATCCCTACGGTGTAGCATGACATATCGTCAATTGCCGGTTTCGCTCGGTTCGCCATGTGCGGATCCCTAGAAACCCTTCCGTTTAATGTAACATATTACCAGCCGATTCTAAGGTTGGCAAGACATTTTTCCGGAAGCTTGCTACGATTTATGCGGGATGAAGGAGATCCTCCATCATCGTGATTAGGCGCAGTCTAACTTGCTGCAGTCGTGAGGCAAAACATTCCATACTATGATCATCACTGCCTTGGGAACGAAGCAGAGCCGTGCTCATCAACCCGTAAGCTTCGTCCAGTTGCGTGATTTCCTCGCTTCTGGTCAAGTTTCGATCGTAAATGCGCACACGATAAAGCAAATCCTCAGTTGATCTGAGCAGCCTCTCATACATGGTATTCATCATTGGCTTCCTCGCAATCTCTTATTTGGTATAAGCTAGTCTATGAAGTGCGTAAGCTAAATATAACCCGATTAAGAGACGGATGAAACATTTCGGAGCAATAGTTAATAAAAAAAAAATAATCCGGAGCATCTGCTCCGGACTACAATTGCCAACTGATTACACGCCAAATGCTTGCGGATTCTCACGCCACGATTGCAGCAGCGCGATATCGCTTTGCTTTACAATCCCTTGCTCAGCAGCAACCTCAATCAGCGCTGAGTAGTTCGACAATGTCGCTAACGGGATACCTTCTTCAGCGAATGCTGCGATCGCATTCGGGAACTGATAGGTGAAGATGGCGACAACGCCTTGTACTTCGCAGCCGGCTTCGCGAACGGCTACTGCAGCCTTCAGTGAGCTGCCGCCTGTGGAGATCAAATCCTCGATCAGAACTACCTTTTGCCCCGGTTTGAAGTGACCTTCGATTTGATTGGTTTTGCCATGGCCCTTCGCTTTGTCACGCACATAGAGCATTGGCAGATTCAACTTCTGCGCAACCCATGCCGCATGGGGGATGCCGCCTGTTGCGATACCGGCAACCGCTTCGCAATCCGGGAATTGCTCGCGAATGACCGTTGCAAATCCTTCCGCAATCAATTCGCGAATTTCCGGGTAAGACATTGTAAGGCGATTATCACAATAGATCGGGGATTTCATTCCGCTTGTCCACGTAAACGGCTCATTCGGGCGAAGTGCAACGGCGTTAATTTGCAGTAATCCTTTTGCAATTTCCCGCGGTAGTTGTTCCAATACAGGTGTAGTCAATTAAATCAGCTCCTCAATGATGGATTCCAGTGCAAGCCGCGGATTGGCGGCAGCTGTAATGGGTCTTCCGATAACCATATAATCGGTTCCTTGCTCAAGCGCCTCACGAGGCGTCATAATGCGGGATTGGTCATTCACATCGGCTCCTGCCGGGCGAATTCCAGGCGTAATCGTGCGGAAATCCGCTCCGCAAGTCGCTTTAATCGTTTGTACTTCCTGCGGCGATGCCACAACGCCGCCAAGTCCGGCTTGTTTAGCCAGCTGTGCGTAACGGACGACAGCTTCTTCAACGGAACCGCTGATTCCGATCTCTTCGTTAAGAACTTGTTTGCTGGTGCTTGTCAGCTGTGTGACGGCAATGACGAGAGGGCGAGCCAGTGTGCGATCACTCGCAAGTGCCTGCTCCACACCTTCCATCGCCGCTTTCATCATATCGACGCCGCCTGCTGCATGCACATTAAACACATCGACGCCAAGCTTCGTAATGCTGTTAGCGCCGCCTTTCACCGTGTTCGGAATATCGTGCATTTTCAAATCCAGGAACACTTTATAGCCGCGTTCTTTCAATCCGATTACGAAGCTTGGGCCTGCCGCATAGAACAGCTGCATGCCAACCTTCATGTAGCACGGAATACCTTCCAAACTGTTGACCAGCGCCTCTGCCGCTGCTGCATCCGGATAATCCAGTGCAACCATTATGCGGCCAGCCGCTTCTTCTCTGCTAAGTTTCATCTTCACGCAGCCCCTTTCGATGTCTATACAGGCATGGCGAAAGCCTGCTTGAAGGCAGGCTTTCGCGGCCAATTACGGCCATTCTATTGGTTATTTCTGTGCCAGTACCGGCATTGGACGCGAGGAGAAGTTAATGGTTTGCAGCATGTTAAGCAGCGCACGAACGGTGTCGAGCGATGTCATACATACGACGCCATTCTCAACCGCTTCACGGCGAATCCGGAAGCCGTCGCGCTCAGGTGTCTTGCCCTTCGTCAGCGTGTTCACTACGAAGTGCGCTTGACCGTCGCGGATCAGATCCAAGATGTTAGGCGAGCCTTCGCTCAGCTTGTTCACCGTTTGTACGCGCAGTCCCGCTTCTTCAAGCGATGTTGCAGTGCCGCCCGTTGCGATGATGTTATAGCCCAGCTCATAGAAGCCGCGTAGAATTTCAATGGCTTCCGGTTTATCTTTATCCGCTACCGTTGCAATGATGGAGCCTGTTGGCGGGATACGCATGCCAGCGCCAACCAAGCCTTTGTATAGTGCTTTCGCATATTGCTGATCGCGGCCCATAACTTCGCCGGTCGATTTCATTTCCGGCGTCAGCGTAGGGTCAACGCGGCGCAGCTTCGCAAAGGAGAAGACCGGTACTTTAACCGATACATAGTCGTCTTCCGGCCATAGACCTGTTTCGTAACCAAGATCCGCGAGCTTCTCGCCGAGGATTGCCTTCGTTGCCAGGTTCGCCATCGGAATGTTCGTTACCTTGCTCAGGAACGGAACCGTACGCGAGGAACGCGGGTTTACTTCGATTACGTATACTTCGTTTTGGAAGATAACGAATTGGATGTTAACCAACCCGATAACGTTCAAGCCTTTAGCGATTTTGATCGTGATGTCGACCATCTTCTGCTGCAATTCCGTCGAAATGGATTGCGGCGGGTACACGGCGATCGAGTCGCCGGAGTGAACCCCTGCGCGCTCAACATGCTCCATGATCCCCGGGATCAGAACCGTTTCGCCATCGCAGATCGCATCAACCTCTGCTTCTTTACCCAGCATGTAACGGTCGATCAGTACCGGATGCTCCGGATTGATTTTAACCGCCTGCACCATGTAAGTGAGAAGCTCTTCGTCGGAATATACGATTTCCATAGCACGTCCGCCCAGGACGTACGACGGACGAACAAGCACCGGATAACCTAGGCCTTGTGCAGTCTCAACCGCTTCATCCACGGAAATGACTGTTTTGCCTTTCGGTTGTTTAATGTTCAGTTCATTCAGAAGCACTTCGAATTTCTTGCGATCCTCGGCAGCATCGATGCTCTCCAGGCTGGAGCCCAAGATGCGAACGCCTGCTTTCGTTAGTGGAGCTGCAAGGTTGATCGCCGTTTGACCACCGAATTGAACGATAACGCCAATCGGATTCTCTTGTTCGATGACGTTCATAACATCCTCGTAGAAGAGCGGCTCGAAGTACAGTCGATCGGAAGTGCTGAAATCCGTCGATACCGTTTCCGGGTTGTTGTTGATAATAACCGCTTCGTAGCCTGCTTTTTGGATTGCCCATACCGCATGTACAGTCGAGTAATCGAACTCGATCCCTTGGCCGATCCGGATCGGGCCGGAGCCAAGCACGAGTACTTTCTCTTTCGTCGTTTCCGTTACTTCGTTCTCAACTTCATACGTCGAGTAGTAGTAAGGCGTCGTTGCTTCGAACTCAGCCGCACAAGTATCAACCATTTTGTAGACCGGTTTGATGCCTTGCGCAAGGCGATGCTGACGCAGCTCCAGCTCGTTCGTGAATGTCGTTTGGTTGCCTTCACGACGGATCTCTGCGATGGAGCGGTCAGAGAAACCTTTACGTTTCGCAGCGTACAGCTGCTCGTTCGTCAGCACAACTGCACTGCGAAGCTCAGCTTCGAATGCGACGATGCTTTCGATTTTATCAAGGAACCACCAGTCGATTTTGGTCAAATCTTGAATGTCCTGCAGCTTGTAGCCGCGGCGGAATGCTTCCGCTACGAGGAACATCCGCTCGTCATCCGGCTTTGCCAGGCGATTGCGCAGCACATCGTCCTGCAGCTCGTGTGCATCCTTCAAGTGAATACGGTGCGTGCCGATTTCCAGGGAACGAACCGCTTTATGAATGGACTCTTCGAACGTACGGCCGATCGCCATAACTTCGCCTGTCGCTTTCATTTGCGTGCCCAGTTTACGGTTTGCCGAAATGAATTTATCGAACGGCCAGCGCGGGATCTTGGATACGATATAATCCAGTGTTGGCTCGAAGCATGCATAAGTTTGACCTGTTACCGGGTTGACGATTTCGTCAAGCGTGTAGCCGATTGCGATCTTGGCAGCCATCTTCGCGATTGGGTAACCGGTCGCTTTGGACGCAAGCGCCGAAGAGCGGCTTACGCGCGGATTTACTTCGATAACATAGTATTGGTAGCTGAACGGATCCAGAGCGAACTGGACGTTACAGCCGCCTTCGATGCTCAGTGCGCGGATGATCTTCAGCGACGCCGAACGAAGCATTTGATATTCGCGGTCGGATAATGTTTGGCTAGGCGCTACGACGATGGAATCGCCCGTATGTACGCCAACCGGATCAAAGTTCTCCATGTTACACACGACGATACAGTTATCGTTCGCATCACGCATTACTTCATACTCGACTTCTTTCATGCCTGCGATCGATTTCTCGATCAAGCATTGGCCGATTGGACTGTAACGGATACCGGATGCTACCGTTTCAAGCAGCTCTTCTTCGCTTGCGCAAATACCGCCGCCTGTTCCGCCCAGCGTATAGGCCGGACGAACAATGATTGGGTAACCGATCTCGTTAGCGAAATCCACAGCTTCTTGCACCGTTGTAACAATGACGCTCTCAGGTACCGGCTGCTCCAGCTCGCGCATCAGATCGCGGAATAGATCGCGATCTTCCGCTTTCTCGATTGCTGTAAGCTGTGTACCAAGCAGTTGAACGTTCTCGCGTTCCAGTACGCCGGCACGCGCCAGTTCAACAGCCATGTTAAGACCCGTTTGGCCGCCAAGTGTAGGCAGCAAACCGTCGGGACGTTCTTGACGGATAATTTGAGTGACGAATTCAAGTGTAATCGGCTCGATGTATACTTTATCAGCCATGTTTGTATCCGTCATAATTGTAGCCGGGTTGCTGTTGATCAGAACAACCTCGTAGCCTTCTTCTTTAAGCGCTTGGCAAGCTTGCGTGCCTGCATAGTCGAACTCTGCAGCTTGCCCGATGACGATTGGACCGGAACCGATAACGAGAATTTTTTTCAGCTTATTATTTCTGGGCATATTGCAGCTCTCCTCTCAATGATGCCGCCAATTGTGCTTGACGAGGTTTTTGCGGGTTGTTTCTTTTATGTGCACGAATCATCTCTAGGAATTGATCGAACAGGTAGCTGGAATCGTAAGGTCCCGGTGCAGCCTCCGGATGGTATTGAACCGAGAAGGCAGGGAATTCGTTGTGCTTCAAGCCTTCGATTGTTTTGTCATTGTTGTTGATATGCGTCACTTCCAGTTTCGTTCCGGCTACGGAATCTTCAAGAACCGTGTACCCATGGTTCTGCGAAGTGATGTAGCAGCGGCTCGATGCCAGTTCTTTAACCGGGTGGTTACCGCCGCGGTGACCGAATTTCAGCTTAGCTGTATCGGCGCCGCAAGCAAGTGCGAACAGTTGATGGCCAAGGCAGATCCCGAAGATCGGGTATTCGCCAAGCAGCTCTTGAATCATTTTGACAGCGTGTGGAACATCCTTCGGATCCCCAGGGCCGTTCGACAGTTGAATGCCGTCCGGGTTCAGGCGACGGATTTGCTCCGCTGTTGTGTCGTGAGGAACAACGACTACATCACAGCCGCGCTTCGTAAGCTCGCGTAGGATACCGCTCTTCGCGCCGTAGTCAACCAGTACGATACGCTCGCGCTCGCCCGGGCTGGAGAAAATGCTCTTCGTCGAAGTGCGAGCTACTTGATCGCGCATCAGCGGTGTCAGGGATAGACGCTCAGCAAGCTCTTCAATACGCTCATTGCCTGTTGTCAGCATCCCTTTCATTGTGCCGTAGTGACGCAGCTTACGAGTCAGCATCCGCGTATCGATGTCGCTGATTCCGATGATGCCGTATTCCTTCAGCAAACGATCAAGCGTGTACTCCGCTCTCCAGTTGCTTGGTACCGGCTCATGGCGGCGAACGACGAAGCCGTGAATGTAGGGACGTACCGCTTCAAAATCGTCGCGTGTAATGCCGTAGTTCCCGATCAATGGATAGGTCATCGTTACGATCTGTCCGCAGTAGGACGGATCGGAAAGCACCTCTTGGTAGCCTGTAATCCCTGTATTAAAAACAACCTCGCCGGCGGATTGACCCTCAGCGCCAAAGCCGAGTCCTGTAAACAGCGTGCCGTCTTCTAACAACAATCTTGCTTGCATCCGTATCACTCCTAGTTATCAAGTTGCTTACTATTCTTGAAGCTCTGTCCAAACCACATTTCCATCTACGATTGTTACTACCGGCCAGCCGGACAGCTTCCAGCCGCCAAATGGTGTATTTCTACCCTTCGAAGCGAAGCTCTCCGGGTTAACCTCACGCTCATTCTCGATATCGACGATGGTCAGATCAGCAGGTGCGCCTGCTTCCAGAACGCCGCTGCGAAGTCCGAAGACGCGCGCCGGGTCTGATGTCATCCGTTTAAGCAAGAAGCCCAGCGACCATTTGCCTGTTTTGACGAATTTCGTATACATAAGCGGGAATGCCGTTTCGAAACCGACGATGCCAAAAGGTGCCAGCATCATGCCGCGTGCCTTTTCTTCCGCACTGTGCGGCGCGTGGTCCGTTACGATCATGTCCAGCGTGCCATCTTCAAGACCTTCGATAACCGCTTGTACGTCACGCGGCGTGCGCAGCGGCGGATTCATTTTCCAATTGGCATCCATGCTTGGGATATCCTCATCGGAGAGAATCAAATGATGCGGGCAAACCTCAGCGGTTACTTTAATGCCGATTTGTTTAGCCATTCTGATCAGGCGGACCGACTGCTCCGTGCTCACGTGGCAGACATGATAGTGAACCCCGGTAGCTTCAGCCAGCAAAATATCGCGTCCAACGTGGATCGCTTCGGACTCGTTCGGAATTCCTTTAAGTCCGTTCGCTGCTGCGAACTTGCCTTCCGTTACTGCTGCTCCAACTACGAGCGAATCGTCTTCGCAATGTGCGATAACCGGCATGTTCATCGAAGCAGCCAGGTTCATCGCATCTTTCATCATTTGCGCGTTCTGTACGCCAACGCCGTCATCGGTAAATCCGATTGCGCCTGCTTCTTTAAGCGATGCGAAGTCTGTCAGCTCGCGGCCAAGCTCGTTCTTCGTAATGGCTGCATAAGGCAGCACATTAACGATTCCTGCGGTCTTAGCCTTATCCAGTATGTAGCGTACTGTCTCGGGCGTATCCGTTACGGGACGCGTGTTCGGCATACAGGCGATTGTCGTGAAGCCGCCTCTTGCCGCGGAGCGTGTACCGCTTGCGATATCTTCTTTATATTCAAAGCCCGGCTCGCGCAGATGCACATGCATGTCGATAAAACCTGCGGAGATTAGCTTTCCCTGTGCATCAATAATGTCGTGGCCTTTAGTATCCGGCTCACCGGAAGCCGCATCGGCAATCGCAGCGATCAGTCCATTCTCAATTCGAACGTGCTTTCGTGCTGTCTCACCTGTCTGTTCGTCCCAAACGAGTCCGTTTAAAATCCATATTGCCATGATCGTTTTCTCCTTTCGGCTTCCATAGTTAGTTATGCTAGTGCTCGTTCGATGACCGCCATCCGAATCGGTACGCCATTGGCCATTTGCGGGAAAATGCGTGATTGCGGATGTTCGACCAGTGCATCATCGATTTCAACGTCGCGATTGATTGGTGCCGGGTGCATAATGATGGCGTGGGGCGCTAATGTCGCTGCCCGTGCTTCGGTCAATCCGAATTGCTCGCGATAGGATTCCGCTGAACTTAGAATGCCGCTCTCGTGGCGTTCCAGCTGTACGCGCAGCATCATGACAACGTCGGAGCGAAGCGCTTCTTCCATGGAAACATAGGGCGCATCAAGCTCTTCTGCCTTCATCGTCTCTGGAGCGCAGAAGCGGACATTGACGCCAAATTTCTGCAAAGCGTACAAATTGGAGCGTGCTACTCGGCTATGCTGGATATCTCCGATAATCGAAACCGTCAGCCCTTTGAGCTCGCCGAACTGCTTACGCATCGTATATAGGTCGAGCAGTGCCTGTGTCGGATGCTCGTTGTTTCCATCGCCTGCATTAATTAATGGCACTTTAATTTTCTGTGCCAGCTCGGCCAGAACGCCGATTGGCTTAAGCCGGATGACGCCTGCGTCGATACCCATGGATTCAAGCGTGCGCACCGTATCGTAAATCGATTCGCCCTTCTGTACGCTCGAAACCGCGGCGGAGAAGTTTAGCACTTCCGTACCGAGTCGTTTCTCGGCAACCTCGAAGGAAAATCTCGTTCTCGTGCTGTTTTCAAAAAACATATTCGCTACAAACTTGCCTTGCTGAACCTGTTCGACTTTATTCGAACTTGCCTCCCAGTAAGAGGCGCGGTCCAAGATGGAGCAGATTTCTTCTTTGCTTAGTTCTTTAAGTCCCAGCAAGCTTCGCTGCCTGACTAATGTTGCGGTTGTCATGATGAAAGCCCACCCCCTTAATGGATAATCGTCACTTGATCGTTCTCGTCGACTTCCTGGAGAAAAACCTCGATTTGCTCCTGTTTAGAGGTCGGTACGTTCTTCCCTACGTAATCCGGTCTAATCGGCAGCTCGCGATGGCCGCGATCAACCAGTACGGCAAGTTGGATGGATTGCGGTCTGCCGCAGTCCATGAGCGCATCCATGGCTGCTCGGATCGTTCTGCCTGTGTAAAGGACATCATCGAATAGGATGACTCGTTTGTTCTTCACGCTCACCGAAGTCGCATTGCCATGCGTAGCAGCCGAGCTTCCAGCTTCGCGGTCATCGCGGTACAAGGTAATGTCTAACTCTTGCACTTCTACCGGGAAGCCTTCAATTTCGTGAATGCGTTCTGCGATACGTTGTGCCAAATAGATGCCGCGCGTTCGAATCCCTACGAGTACACAATTGTCGATTCCTTTGTTCTTTTCGACAATTTCATGGGCGATTCGAGTCAGCGCGCGGCGTATTGCCGTCTCATCCATTATGATCCGATGCTGCTCATCCATGCGCTTCTTCCGCCTCCTTGAGTCAATGCAATCAACGTTGGATGAATGCTGCATATTCAGTTGTGTACATGCAAACCATTCATCTTTGGCCACAAAAAAAACTCCTTGCGGGTGCGCAAGGAGTTTCACGTTCATTAGTTTCGCATCTCAGCCGTTAGACAAGCTCCACTTGCGCACACAGCGCGAGTGGGAAGTTGTCCTGCTATAAGAAGCGAATAAACGATTCACGTTACCTTGCCAGCCTCTCTGGACTGAGTTAAAGGTACATATTGTTTATCAAAAGAATTATCCCACGTTCGACAAAAGCTGTCAAGGTTCTTTTGCTCCGTATTCGGATTAATATGCGATAGTATGTATATTTCTCTATAAAGAAAAAACTTACGCATCGTCCGAGGACGCCTGCGCAAGTTTCTTTGTTACAAGCTGAGCTTCGTAATCCGCTCAACCGCTTTTTCTGTATTCTCGCGGCTGCCAAACGCTGTCAGGCGGAAATAACCTTGACCGCTTTGCCCGAAGCCTACACCCGGTGTACCTACGATATTCGCTTCCGACAGAAGCTTATCGAAGAATGCCCATGAGTCCAAACCGTTCGGAGTTTTAAGCCAGATGTAAGGAGCGTTTACGCCGCCGAACACTTCCAGACCAAGCGATGCAAGACCTTCACGGATAATGCCCGCATTCGTCATGTAGTAATCGATGATCGCGCCGATTTGCTCTTTGCCTTCCGGCGTATAGATTGCTGCAGCACCGCGTTGTGTCACGTAGGAAACCCCATTGAACTTCGTTGTATGGCGGCGGTTCCAGAGATCGTTAACGAGCAGTACGTTACCGTCTGCATCTTTCGCTTTCAGCTCGCGCGGAACAACTGTGTACGCACAACGAACACCGGTGAAGCCGGCAGTCTTGGAGAAGCTGCGGAATTCGATCGCTACTTCTTTCGCGCCTTCGATTTCATAGATGCTGCGCGGAACATCCGCTTCTTGAATGAATGCCTCGTAAGCCGAATCGTACAAGATGATGCAGTCGTTCGCTTTCGCGAAGTCAACCCAGCGCTTCAGCTCTTCCTTCGAAAGCGTCATCCCTGTCGGGTTGTTCGGGTAGCACAAGTAGATCAGGTCAACTTTGCGCTCCGGCAGACTCGGCGTGAAGTTGTTCGACGCGTCGCATTTCAGATAGACGATGTTCTCGTATTGGTTCGTTTCTTTATTGAACTTGCCGGAACGGCCAGCCATTACGTTCGTGTCCACGTATACAGGGTATACCGGATCTTGAACCGCGATAACAGCATCTTGGCTGAAAATCTCTTGAATGTTGCCCACGTCACACTTGGATCCGTCGCTGACGAATACTTCATTCGTCGCAATGTCGATACCGCGCGCTTTATAGTCATTGTTGATGATATCGTTAATGAGGAAGTCATAACCTTGCTCCGGGCCATAGCCGCGGAACGAACCCGGATTAGCCAGCTCATCAACTGCAGCGTGCATCGCTTTCGTTACCGCATCCGGCAGACCACGTGTTACGTCGCCGATTCCGAGGCTGATAATTTGAGCATTTGGGTTGTTTTGAATAAATGTAGTACGGCGCTTAGCGATTTCAGAGAACAGGTAGCTCCCTTGCAGCTGCGTATAGTTGTGATTGATTTGAGTCATCGATCCATCTCACCTTTCATTGTCACTGCTTACAGTTTGTTATCATCATAGCGCAACGTAAGCCTTGAACCACATAAAGAAATTAGTGAAAAGTTTGTACTATTCCACAACTAGCGTTGACGCAAAATCATCAGCTCATGTTCCATGTCAGGCGGAATCGGAGCAGAAAACTCCATATATTCGCCTGTGCGCGGATGGTCGAATCCAAGAACGGCCGCGTGCAGCGCCTGTCCTTTGAGACCGATCGTCTTATTACGTCCGTAAATCGGATCGCCTGCAAGCGGGTGCCCGATGTATTTCATATGCACGCGGATCTGGTGCGTCCGACCCGTCTCCAGCTTCAGCTCGAGCAGCGTGAAATCACCCAGACGCTCCGCCACTTGGAAATGCGTGATGGCTTCCTTACTGCCGCGCTGCGTAACGATGAACACCTTGCGATCCTGAGGATCTCTCCCGATCGGCGCATCAACGGTTCCATGCTCATGCGGCATCGTCCCGTGCACGAGGGCAAGATATTTTCGCGTCACCGTGTGGGCTTTGAGCTGCGCAGCAAGCGAAGCATGTGCCAGATCGTTCTTCGCAGCCATGATTAGGCCGGAAGTATCCTTATCGATGCGGTGCACGATACCTGGGCGAAGCACACCGTTGATTCCGGACAAATCCTTGCAGTGGAACATCAGTGCATTCACTACCGTACCGGAGTAATGCCCCGGTGCAGGATGAACAACCATGCCGCGCGGTTTGTTGATCACGATCACATCACTGTCTTCGTAAACCACATCAAGCGGAATGTCCTGCGCTTCGATAACAGCTTCTTCCGGCTCAGGAATAATAACCGTGACCACGTCGGCCACGGCTAGCTTGTAATTCGCCTTCACTTGACGCTCATTCACCAGTACGGCGCCGGATTTGATCCAGTCTTGCACCATTGTACGGGAAACAGAGCCTTCTTCAATACTTTCGGTTACGAATTTATCAAGCCGTTCACCGGCATCCGCATCATCCGCGGTAAAACTCATGGGCTCATCATTGAATAAATTGGTGCCCTTGTCCATTAGGTTCTTTTTGTCCATTTGAATTTGAATCTCCGTTCTCTCTCTTGGATGTCAGAATCGCATCCAGCAAAATCATACCTACACCGATACAAATACCGGAATCGGCGATGTTAAAGATGGGGAATACATAGCTGCCAAACGTAAACTGCAGAAAATCGACAACCTCGCCATACAGTGCGCGCTCCAAGAAGTTGCCAAGTGCGCCGCCAAGTACGAGACCAAGACCTCCCAGAAGCAAAGCTTTACCGGAGTCGCGGTTCTTCATCATATACCATACAATGCCACCTACAACAACAAGCGTAATCAAAATAAACAGATAACGCTGCTCTTGCAAAATTCCAAACGCGGCACCTTTGTTTCGAATGGAAGTTAGAATAAAGAAATCGCCGAGCACATGCTTAGTTTCACCGATCGTAAGACTTTTCTCAACCCATTGTTTGGTAAAATAGTCAATTACGAATACAACAACCGCTAGCCAATAGTAATAATATTTCATCGCATATGCCCCCTTGTCCTCAACATTGTAGCATAGGAGAGCTCATACAGACTAGGACAAATTCCGTATGCCCTTGCCAATTCATCCATGAATACCCGCCTCTAAAACACCGGCTTTGTTGGGAAACTAACGACAGAAAGTATGCCATCATGCCAATGTGAAGAGAGGGCACTTATCATGACGAACCTTACGAACACCCAGCTGCGAAATCTACGCAGCAGCCTTGTTGTAGAGAAAGCGGCAATTGAACAGCGGCTAGCAAGCAGCGAGCATTACGGATTCTCCGCCTCACTTAAGGATGAATCCGGCGATTTGTCATCGTATGACAACCATCCGGCTGATGCGGCTACGGAAACTTATGAGCGCGGCAAAGACCTTGCGCTTCATGAGCAGGAAGAACTCCATCTAAGCCGCATTGAAGCTGCATTAACCGCCATCGAGGAAGGCAGCTATGGCAGCTGCCTTACATGCGGGAGCAGTATACCGCTCGAACGGCTGCAAGCACTGCCTGATTCGCTGTACTGTGTTGCGCATTCACCAAGACAAGACATTTCGGAGCATCGTCCGGTGGAGGAACAATTCCTTGCACCAGGCTTTGGCCGCTCCAGCATGGATGAGCATGAAGATGGATACAACGGCTTCGATGGCGAAGATGCTTGGCAAATCGTCGAGAGCTGGGGCAACTCCGATTCACCGGCCATGTCGGAGAACGCCAATGTTCGTTCATACGAAGAGATCGGCATCGAAGCCGATGAACCGGACGGCTACGTGGAGCCGCTCGAAAGCTTCCTGGCAACGGATATTACAGGCAAACATATCAGTGTTGTCCGCAATCGGGAATATTATGATTATATGGAGCATGAGGAAGGCGATCATATGCTCGAACAGCAATAGAGCGATGACGACTAATTCCCCTACCCCTTAAATTAATAAGTCTTCCCTTCCAGCTGATGCTGTACGATGCGGACAATGTCTGCAATATAGTCACCAATGATCGGCAAGTTGAGTGCGCCAAGCAGCTGCAGCACATAGAGAATCGTTGCCGCAAAGAACGTAAAGCCAATCGCGATTCCGACGCCCCGCGCAGTGCCGCCGAGCAAATTGCGCCACATGAGCGAGTACGGGCGATTAAGGAGCAGCACATAATCGGCGATTTGCGATCGCTCCATCTCTACGGCAACCTTTTGCAGCCGTTTCTCCAAGGCATCCAAGGCGTGGCGGACGCCGACTAAATCTTTATTTTCTTCTGTCATGAAGGATCCCTCCCCAGGGCTTGAAGCAAACAAGAACGACGCCCATGCAGCGGTTCGGAAGCGGCAAATATGCCGCTCGCCGTTCCTCTTCATGGGCGTTCGTGTTGTTTGCTGCTATGAGGTTACTATACCCTTACGACAGAAATTCCAATCTCTTTATCTCCGAGCGATACGCGTTCCATATCCGCTTGGCTGCCATACTCCACGCTGCGCAGCAGGACGCTTTCGAACAGCACGGATTCGAAGGCTTGCAGAGCCGCAAGCAGCTCCGCATCGACATCCAGAACAAGATGTACACGCATTTCAATCGGAAGATCAAGCTTCTTGCGCGTGTCCTGTACAGCACGGATCACTTCCCGTACTAAACCCTCTTGCTCAAGCTCCGGAGTGATATCAGTATTGATAGCAACCGTTAAGTTATAACCCGAAGCCGATGCAAAACCGGATTTAGCCTGCTTCTCAACGAGCAGCTCATCAAGCGCAATCTCAAGCGACTCACCGTCCGGCGATGCGAATGTCAGCACGCCTGCTTTCATAATGCCGCTCGTTTGCTCCGGAGTCAGCGACTTCAAGTAGCCTTGGATAGGTCCGACATGTTTGCCGTACTTTTTGCCGGCTACTTTGAGGTTCAGCTTAAACGCAAAGTCAACGAAGCCGGTGTCGCCGCTGGCAATCGTAATCGTCTTCACATTGATTTCATCCTTGATGATCGCTTCATATGGCGACAGGTCGAATTCATTGTCTAGCGCTACGATAAGCTCCGATAGAGGCTGACGTGTCTTAATGCCCGTTTCATTACGGACGTTGCGAGCAAGCTCAACGATTTGTCTCGCTGTTTCCATATCGCGCTCCAGCGTTTCATCGATTGCCGCTTCATCGGCTTTCGGGTAATCCGCCAGATGTACGCTGCTGCCGTCTCCAAGATTCGTATACACATCTTCGGCTACCAGCGGCGCGAATGGTGCGATCAGGCGAGAAACCGTAAGCAAGACGGTACGAAGCGTCCCGTAAGCATCCAGCTTGTCGTCTGTCAGACCACTGCCCCAGAAACGGTCACGGGAACGGCGGATATACCAGTTGCTCATCTCGTCGACAAAGGTTTCAATGCCCTTAGCAGCATTGAGGAAGTCATAGACGGACAGGCTCTTGTTCACTTGAGCAGTCAAGCTGTTCAAGCGGGATACGATCCAGCGATCCAGCTTATCAGCGGATACGCGTGCCGGTTCGGCAGCAGGGTCGTAACCGTCAATCGATGCATACAGCGCGAAGAATGCATGCGTATTAACGATCGTATCGATTACTTTGGATTTGGCTTCGCCTACGATTCCACGCGAGAACCGTTTGCTGTTCCAAGGCGCACTATCAGCCAGCAGAGCCCAGCGGAATGCGTCAGTACCGTATTCGTTAATGATTTCCCAAGGATCGATAACATTCCCTTTGGATTTGGACATCTTCTGTCCGTTCTCATCCAGGATGTGCCCGGTGGAAATAACCGCTTTGTACGGTGCCTTACCGTTGTACAGCGTAGATACAGCCAGCAAGCTGAAGAACCAGCCGCGCGTTTGGTCAATTCCTTCGCAAATGATGTCCGCCGGATATTGTTCAGCGAAAATCTCTTGCTTCTCAAACGGTTGATGGTATTGCGCGAATGGCATAGAGCCGCTGTCGAACCATACGTCGACAACTTCGGAAGTCCGTGTCATCACGCCGCCTTCGCAATGCGGGCAGTTAAGTTTCACTTCATCCACGTATGGCTTATGAAGCTCAATGTCCTCCGAGATCGGCGATGTGGAGCGTGCAACCAAGTCCGCTCTGCTGCCCGGTGAATGCTGCCCGCCGCAGCTGTCGCAAATCCAAACGTTCAGCGGCGTTCCCCAGTAACGGTTACGGCTGATATTCCAGTCAACGAGATCTTCCAGGAATTTACCGAAACGGCCCTCACGGATGTGCCCCGGGTACCATTCCACGCCGCTGTTATTAGCGATCAATTGATCTTTCACCGCTGTTGTTTCGATGAACCAGCTGTCTGTCGCATAATAGATCAGCGGCGTTTTGCAGCGCCAGCAGAATGGATAGCTGTGCTCATAACGTTCTTTGGAGAAGAGCAAGCCGCGTTCGCTTAACATTTTGACGATATCGACATCGCATTCTTTCACGAAACGACCGGCCAGATCCGTTACGGCATCGACATAACGCCCCGCATTGTCCACCACATTCAAGAAGCTGACGCCATTCTGACGAGCGACCTTATAGTCATCTTCACCATGTGCCGGAGCAATGTGAACGATACCTGTACCGCTTGTGTCGCTGACGAAATCACCTGGGATTACGAAGTGACCGTTCTCGACTTGTGCGTATTTGAATGGCGGCTCGTATTTCTTACCGACCAGCTCTGAACCTTTTACAGTCGATTGGATGACGAATTCGCCCTTCATAACACTCTCAACAAGCGCCTCAGCGACGATATAAACTTGACCATCCTTCAGCACGCGCGCATAATCCAAATTCGGATTAACGGCAAGGGCCACGTTCGCCGGAAGTGTCCAAGGCGTTGTCGTCCAAGCCAGAACATACTCATCGGAGTCCACGAGCTTGAATTTCACCGTGGCGCTAAGATCTTTGACATCCTCGTACCCTTGTGCAACTTCATGCGAGCTTAGTGTCGTTTGGCAGCAAGGGCAATATGGGCTTACTCGGTGACCGCGATACAGCAGTCCTTTACCGTGGATCGTCGATAGAATATGCCAAACGCTCTCGATGTAGTTGTTGTTCAGCGTGATGTACGGATCATCCATATTGGTCCAATAGCCGATCGCTTCCGTCAGTTCACGCCATTGGCGTTCATATTCGAATACGCTGTTTTTGCACTTCGTAATGAAGGCTTCTACACCGTATTTCTCGATTTCCTGTTTACCGGAGATCCCCAGCTGCTTCTCCACGCCAAGCTCTACCGGCAATCCATGCGTATCCCAGCCTGCTTTACGGACTACGCGGTAGCCATCCATCGTCTTGTAGCGGCAGATGAAGTCTTTGATAACGCGTCCCAGCACGTGACCGATATGCGGAGCGCCATTCGCTGTTGGCGGCCCTTCATAGAAAACAAAATTCGGCTTGCCTTCCCGGTTCGTAATCGACTGCTTAAACGTCTCTTCTTCTCTCCACTTGGCCAGTACTCGCGAGTCCCGACTTCTTGCCTTCTCTTTGACATCGACGCGTTGCATACGTTCAAACCCCTTTCATTCTCCTGGAAAATAAAAAAAGCCCCGCCCCTGTAAAGGGACGAGACTATAGCTCGCGATACCACCCTAATTCCAAGTTTAGCCACGTACCTCCTACCTTCTCTTCGCGAGATGGCAAATGGACGCGCCGCTATGCTTGGCACCTTCGTCACGGATGCATGCATCCGAGTTCCTCATAACGGTGGACTTCCGGAACTGCTTACTGCTTATGGCGTCCATAAGGTTAGGCAGTGCTTCTCGGAGAGGATATTCCGCAACTGTTCACACACCGGCTTTCAGCAAATACCGGCTCTCTGTAGAGCTAACAGAAACGTACTCGTTCTCGTCAACGAACTGATCGTATAGATTGATTATTACCATTTATACGCGATTCCTAAACAATTGTCAAACCAATCGCAGCAAAATTTACACGCCGCGAGCGATTTCACTCGAAATGCTTGGCGGGCCATCCAATGTATCCCAGCTGTCATGGCTAAGCAGCTCAAGCTGAGCCTCTACAAGCGTACGGAATCTGGCACGATAGATCGAAGCTTGTTTGCGAAGCTCCTCTACCTCAAGCGCCACTTTACGGGATTTGCTAAGCGACTCATTGATGATGCGGTCTGCATTCTTCTCGGCTTCTTTTACGATCAGCTGCGCTTCTTTCTTCGCATTGCTTCTCACTTCATCTGCCGCTTCCTGCGCCACAATGATTGTTTTGCTTAGCGTTTCTTCAATGTTGGAGAAGTGATTCAGCTTCTCTTGCATGGATAGTGCTTGATTCTGAATTTCTTTGTTCTCGCGAATGAGCGCCTCATAGTCCTTAATGACCTGATCAAGAAATTCATTTACTTCATCTTCATCGTACCCGCGAAGTCGTCTGCCAAATTCCTTGTTATGTATGTCCAATGGCGTAAGCGGCATTGGCGCACCTCCTGATTGTAGTCGAAGGGGATCATGCTTAGGCCATCCCCGTATGGGACTAGCGCCTTAAGCGGTATCCTTCCTGAGTTTACTTCTAATTTCGACAGATGGAGTCATTTTCCTGCAAACGATTAGATAAATTTGCCGATTTTGACCCGAACCCTGCCTTTCTTCGTAACACCCTCTACAAGAAGCACTTTGAATCGGCCAAGCCCTTGCATCGAAACGACGTCGCCTTCCTTCAATTGCGCGGAAGGATCCTCTTCTACTTTCCAATTGACACGGCATCGTCCTGCCCTGATGGGATCCACGATCTTGGATCGGCTGATCCGGTGTACATCGCTGGCAATCCCGTCAAGACGCAAAGAAGCCACCGACAAATTCATCTCTTCCATAGCGGAAACCGCAGGCCGCAGCTGATCCAGAGGAAGGATGTCCGTTAGGACATGAACACGGTGGACTTGTCGTAAATGAATATTAATATAATCGGCTATTTCCGAGACGACTAAACAATGGCAGCTATCCTCATGCACATGAAGGTCACCGATGCGATCACGCTTAATGCCTAAACCAAGAAGCGCTCCCAGATAATCGCCATGATCGAGCTCCAAATGACCTTGCGTGCCGCCGGTTACTTCGATTAAAGCAATCCCTTCAGGCTCACTGTCGAGATCTCGGTAATCAGGCGCAATAATTGCCCTTCTACGCTCCGCGCCTTCATAGCCGCCTACAAAGCGAAGACCAACATCTGCACGCCGATTCACTAGCGACGCTACGATATCGGCCTGCCTTGGATCGAGAAAATCGGTCACTTTCATTTCGTGACCGAACGCTGCTCGTTCTATCCATTCCGAGGCGCGGTCCACGAAGGGCCGCTCATCCGGATGGAAATGGACATAGATTTCGTTTTTCATTAGATAAACATATCGATGACCGATATCAGTCCCAAGGCCACGAAACGAAGCGCAAACAAAGCTACGATCGGGGAGATATCAATCACGCCTCCGATATTTGGGATAAATCTGCGGAATGGCGCCAAATACGGCTCAACCAGCTTACCCAGTAATTCGCCGATAAAGCTCTCACGCAGGCTCGGCAGCCATGACAACAGCACGTAAGCAATGATCATATACTGATAAATCTGTGATAGGGTTAAGATTAAATTTGCTACGTCCAACTCAAGGTCACCTCATTTTTTTGTAATCTTGCTCATCTGCCAGCATTTCCGTTATTGCGCCTTGAATTTCAACCGAGTCGGGCGTGCAAAGAAAAATATTAGGACCTAGCTTAGAAATGCCGCCGTTCAACGCATAAATCGTACCGCTGAGAAAGTCAACGATTCTCACTGCCTGATCCGAACGAACACGCTGCAGGTTCACAACAACTGAACGACGCGAGCGCAAGTGGTCCGCAATATCCTGTGCTTCTTCGTACGAACGGGGTTCGTTCAGAATAACGCGCACATTCTTCTGCGAATGAATACTGACGATATTATTTCCCTTTGCAGGTTGTTTACGTTGCTCAAAGGGAGAAGTTTCATTATCTTGTTCGTCATGATTGTCAATTCGTTCACGTTCTACGACTTCCTCTTCCTCTTGCAGGCCGAGAAAGCTCATAAATTTATTCATCATGCCCGTCGCCCTCTTTCCCTTATAATTTGCATTCCAGTTCTTCATTTGCTGAAACGCAGCCTTAGCTGTGACCTACCAGTACCGTTCCTAGTCTTAACCATGTTGCGCCTTCTTCTACAGCAACCTCGAAATCTCCGGACATGCCCATCGACAAACCGTGGACCTGCTTGCTCAATACAGCGCTGCGGTTCAGTTCGTCGCGAAGCTGTCTTAGCCCGCGAAATACGGGACGGGATTGCTCGGCTTCGCCGTCAAGCGGCGCCATCGTCATCAGCCCAACCGGCTCGATATGAGGAAAGGCCACTAGCTGCTTGGCGAAAGGGATCAGTTCTTCAGGCTGAAGGCCATGCTTGCTGTCTTCGCCGGATACATTAACTTGAATAAAGCATGGAACCTTGATCTCAAGCTGCGCAGCCTTACGCTCGATTGCCTCCGCTAATGAAAGACGATCCAAGGAATGGATGTATGTAAATTTCCCTATGACTTCTTTAACCTTATTCGTTTGCAGCGACCCAATGAAATGCCATACAGCTTGTCCGGACGGCGCATGTTCTAAGCTTGCATCCCACTGGCTGCCTGAAATCGCGTTCCACTTCTCTGCCGCATCCTGCCAGCGATTCTCACCCATATGAATTAGACCTTGCTGCAAGACTGCTTGCGTCTGGGGTACACCTACATACTTCGTTACTGCAATCAGTTCAATCTCCGAACGCTGCCGGCCGCTTCTTGCGCATGCTTCTGCCAACCGCCGTTCCACATCTTCAATACGCTGTGATAAAGTCGTCACGCCTTACTTGTCTCCTTCTTTCATGCCGATCCAGCTCACCATTCGGCCTGTCGCTCCGCCTTCGACTCGGTGAGAGAAGAACAGATTCGTAGCGCAACCGGTGCACCAATCTGAACATTCGATACGGCTCGGCAAAATTCCTGCTTTTATCATAATCTGTCGGTTCAATTCTTTCAAGTTTATCCTAGCTTTTCCTTCGCTGGTCGGCACGACCATGTCGGCTGGATTCGCTTTTAAGTCCGCGATTAACGGCAGCACGCGATCAAGCACAACGTCATTCACCTCGTAGCAGCACATCCCAATAGATGGACCAATCGCCGCTTGAATGGAGGCCGCATCGCAGCCAAAGGTCGATACCATGCGTTCGACGGTCAACCTGGCGATTTCCAGCACGGTCCCTTTCCATCCGGCATGGGCAAGCGCAATCACTTCGCGAACAGGATCGAAGAAATAAAGCGGCACACAATCCGCGTAGAAGGAAGTAAGCATTACATTCTTCTGGTCGGTCACAAGCGCGTCGGCATCCGCAATCGAGGACGCACGGCTCGCTCTGCCTTTGCCTCGGTCATTTGCATCGACAATATGGACATGATTGCCGTGCACTTGCTCCGCGCAGGTCCATGCTTCGAACGGCCAGCCTAGCGACTCTGCCAATAAACTGCGATTACGTACGACATCATCAGGCGCATCCCCAACATGAAGCCCGCAATTCAATGATTGCCAAGGCGCATGGCTGACGCCGCCTTCCCTGCCGGAGAATCCGACGGTTAATCCATCAAACCGCTCTATCCATTGTGGCAATAAAAAAAGCGAAGGGCTCTTCGCTGTATCAACATGTTTAAACGGTTCCATGATTCAATCACCTCAATACCAGTGTACCACGCATGCCAGCCTCCTTGCGAGCGGCCATCGCCCGCAAGGCTCCTATCAAACGGCAGTCTGACGCGCTTATCGAACCTGCACATCGTCTTCCTCCGTCCGGTACACCTTTGCATCATCAATCCGTACGAGTACGACATCTGTGCCGATCTTCACAATATTACGCCAAGGGATCACCACATCTGTGCCGCCTCCGAACAAGCCGAAGAAACGGGAATAGTTCGGTACAACGATGGAGTCAATGCGTCCCTGCCGCAAATCCAGCTCCAAGTCACTGACCTGCCCGAGCTTGCGTCCATCTACGATATTGATAACGTCCTTCGTCTGAAAATCCGATATTTTCATTAACCGTTCACCACGCTTCCGAGAGAACTGCCCATCACCTTATTATCACTATATGTGCCAAATGGGCAAAATGTCCTGCTTGCCAGTAATTATAGCTTTTCGGACACAAAGCAAAAAAACGGCGCTAGGCGCCGTTTCACTTTGGTCGATTTACGTTTTAACATGCTTTTGCATCTGTTGGATGGCAGATTTCTCGAGACGGGATACTTGCGCTTGTGAGATGCCGATTTCGTCGGCTACCTCCATCTGCGTTTTCCCTTCGAAGAAGCGCATCGACAGAATCATTTTCTCGCGTTCATTTAGTTTGTGCATCGCTTCTCGAAGAGCAATCTCTTCAATCCACGACACGTCTTTGTTTTTGTCATCGCTGATTTGGTCCATCACATAGATGGGATCTCCCCCATCATGATAAATCGGTTCGAACAATGATACCGGGTCTTGAATGGCATCGAGCGCAAAAACGACATCCTCTTTCGGAACGTTCAGCGCCTCGGAAATTTCAAAAATCGTCGGCTCCCTTGAGTTTTTGTTCGTTAAGCTGTCCCGCACCTGCAGTGCCTTATACGCGATATCACGCAATGAACGCGACACACGAATGGGGTTATTGTCCCTTAAATAACGGCGGATTTCACCGATAATCATCGGAACCGCATAGGTGGAAAACTTAACATTCTGACTGAGATCGAAATTGTCGATTGCTTTCATGAGGCCGATGCAGCCGACTTGGAAGAGATCGTCGACGAATTCCCCGCGGTTGTTAAACCGTTGAATCACACTAAGCACTAGCCTCAAGTTGCCATTGACTAATTTCTCTCTTGCTGCCCACTCATTTTGCGTTTGCAATGCGGTAAATAGCTCGCGCATCTCCGCATTAGTGAGGACAGGCAGTTTCGCGGTATCCACTCCACAAATCTCGACTTTGTTTCGGGTCAACGTGATTACCTCCCAAGGAGAAACATTAATGTTCAGTATCTCCTTGCCCCCCCAATTTATTCCCCCTCCCGCAAGAAGAAAGTCATTCTCAAAGCTGACCTGCGATGTAAACGCAAACAAGCCCCCGGAGTAATTCCAAGGGCTTGCTTACGAAACGAATTCGTGCTAATTATTCAAGTAAAGGGAGTAAACATTCAAGCGCTGCATCATTTTCTTGCGTTCTGCGCCTGATTCGTTGACAGTAACGGAACCCGTATAGACCAATTCGCCTTTCGAAAGATCGATGATGGCTACATCCTTTGACTCGCCGTTCGTCGAAATTGTATAAATTCGATCGCCGGATATCACGGAGTTTGGATTGCTGCCAGTAACCAAAGGAACTTCGAATTGCTTCGAGTCTTTCTTACTAATGCTGTACCGTTTTACAGAAACCGAATTACCGCCTTGAGTGAAGAGGATGACCGTATCACCGTCAACAAATAACTGGGAACCAAGCAAATCGCTGCTAGTAAAAGCCGGGATTGCTTGCGATTGTCCTGTCTTAAGGTTGTAAGTAAACAGTTCTTCTTTTACCGTCTCCGTGGTTTGATCGCCTTCTTTATTCTTCGTAACTTTCACCGTATCCTGCTTGTAAATCATCTGCTCCGTAGGAAGGGACGAGTGAATAGGCTGCTCCATGTAGTAATGAAGCACGGTCCCGTCCTCTGCCTTCTTGTCCGCTAAAACAATGTCGTCGCGAACGATTTGCTTTTCTTTCAAATCAACGGTATACAGGTGAACCTCTTGAAGAGGTCCGTCTGCCGAGTATACGCTGCTCTTATTTGAATTGGTAGTCAATACTTTCAGCGTGTGATCTTCTACTTGAATATTGTTAACGTTAACCCAATTATAGTTCTCATTGTTTGGAAGCTTCGTTGTAAAGCCGCTCTTCTCCTTTGTTTTCAAGTTCAGCAGATCAAAAGAGATGCTCATGCTCCGTGAACCATCATTCCGCTGGCTGCCGCTGTTCACACCGGCATAAGCCAAGTGCTGTTCGTCTTGATAGAAAACGGAGTAAGCCCGCTTCCCACGCATAAAGCCGCGATGTTCTTTAATCAACTTGAGAATGTCCGGGCTAAATTTGTACATCTCCGTAATCGAGTACTTCCGTTCGAATAATGACTTCCGGCTGTCAAATGCGCTGCCCTTCGAAGTAATCTCGAGCGTGCCTTCATTGATTTCAGATCCGTACAGCACCAGATTTGCTGCTTCTCTATCATCACCCGATATCGTTTCGAGTCGATATTCCGGCAAGCTTCGGGTAGCCGCTCTCACATAATAAGTGCCAACGCTCGCAAGGATGAAGATGACGAGCAGTGTGGAGAACCAATAGCGTTTCATTTTCTCTATACCTCCTTATACCGTTACTTTCTTGTTCATTAAGTAGAAGCTGAATGCAAGCGACATAGCCCCTACGAGTATGGCGACAACAAGCTCAATCACGAATTGCTCAATCGGATACAAATAATCTTCGTTTCGATTCGAAATGAGAACCGGCAGCGCCAAGATCAGAATAGTAAGACCAATGTAGAGCACTGCTGCGATAATACCTTTGAAACGATAGCTCCGCTCCAATAAGATGGCTGTGAATAAAATAATGACTGCGAGTAGGCCTGACCCGTAAGAAAGCACAAATTCGGTGAAGGAGTATGGAATCAATACCTGCAGTATAGAGTGCGTTTGAATGATGAACGACAGCGATTCTTGGTTCCGCAATCCCTCGCCGACTATCGATTCAAACAGTTTGTATTCAAGCGGCAGGATTAGCAGCTGGAAAGCTACCAAACCAAGAACAAAAATCAATATCGCACCGAGTTTAGCCAAATACACATTATGTCTGGCCGTTGGCAGCATAAGCAGCCGGTAAATAAATGAGTTCTTTCCCATCCATTCCCGATACCAAATCAGGAAAACATATAAGGAAAGCCCGCCAATACAGAGTGCAATAGGGCTTAGAAACCACAGGTTCGCTTGGCTGAGTATCACCGAGAAACTAGTCTTCCCGTTCTCTGCTACATATTTGGCGATGGAACTTATATTAGATTCATTAACCTGATCCATATACCGATTACACATGATTACGATTCCGAGTCCCTGCATCACTATCGTCAGTGCAAACAACGATATATAAATCTTCCAAAAACGCGTGACCTCCATATGGAGCAGCTTCAAAAAGCGATTCATCCGTAGAACACCTCTCTCATAACATCCATGACCGATTTGCCTTCTTGCATCCGCATCGCTTCACAGTTGAACTGACTCTTCACGACTCCGTTGTCGAGAAGCACAACTTCATCAATCAGATGCTCGATATCGTTGATTTCATGGGTCGTAATGATAACGCCTCTGTCCTCAACCAGATGGCTGGTAAAAACGGAAGCAATTTGTTCCCTGCTGAAAATATCAATACCGGAGAACGGCTCATCCATGAGCACATAATCAACATCAAGGGACAAACCCAGCAGCAGGTTCAGCTTAGCCGTATTCCCTTTGGACAGTTCACTGATCCGGTCCTTGCGGTTCAGTTTAAAGAACGTTAGCATCTCTTCCGCGCGAGCTTCATTCCAGCA
This sequence comes from Paenibacillus sp. J22R98, assembly GCF_059383835.1. NCBI lineage: Bacteria > Bacillati > Bacillota > Bacilli > Caryophanales > Paenibacillaceae > Paenibacillus > Paenibacillus sp. J22R98. Next base: position 188,584 of record NZ_JBXENW010000003.1, on the reverse strand, counting down.
TGTGTAGAAGTCTTTCATAAACTGCATGCTTGCTGCTACGGTCATCGACGGCGGCATCGTTATATTGTCCGGCACATAGGCGATATGTTCATAGATTTGTTTGCCGATGGTCATGCCATCAATCGCAATGCTCCCGGCATCTAAAGGCGTAAGCCCCATAATCGCTTTCAAGATGGTTGACTTACCGACGCCATTAATCCCAATTAAGCAGGTAATTTCGCCTTTCTTAGCCGAGAAGGATACATCGGACAACACCTTCTTACGTCCGTATTTTTTACGGATCGATTTCACTTCAATCATGATTGTACCTCCTTCTCTTCACCATTTGCGGCTTTCGTATAGCTGGTCTTTACAATTGCAAGCAGCTCATCAACCGGAACTTGGATATTGGCTATAGATTGCACGAATGCATCAACGGCATCCGTAATGAGTTCACTGCGAATCAAACTAAGTATTTGTTCATCCGTCGTTATACGACTCGGGGAGTTGCCTTCCGTAACGATCAAGCCTTGTTCCTCCATTTCTTTGTAAGCTTTCTGGGCGGTGTTCGGATTTATCTTGAGCGTCCCTGCAATCTCGCGGCGGGAAGGAATCACTTGCCCCTTCATTAATCGCCCGGTTGCAATCTGCTCTTTGAAGTGTTTTACCACCTGTAGATAGACCGGATCTCGGGTATTGAATTTCACATCCACGCTGCCATCACTATTGTTCATCCATATCCAACTCCGTATTTTTGAAGTGTGTGTACTACTTAGTTCATACACCTTATACGTGTACTATACCCGTAGTACACCGCCTTGTCAACTGCCTTGTTTCGGCAAAATAAAAAGCACTGTCCGCCCCCGATTAGGTTCGGGAGAGACAGTGCTTTGATTACATTTGTATTATTTAAAGGCCGGGATAATCGCGCCTTCGTATTTGTCTTCGATGAATTTCTTCACGTCTGCCGATTGCAGCGCTTCTGTTAATGCTTTAATCGCATCCGAATCTTTGTTATCCGGGCGAGCAACAACAATATTCACATAGGGTGAATCGCTGCCTTCGATGAACAGGGCGTCCTTCGTTGGAACAAGACCTGCTTCAAGTGCATAGTTCGTGTTGATCAAAGCCAGATCCACTTCATCCAGAACACGTGGCAGTGTCGCGGCTTCAACTTCTGTGATCTTCAGGTTCTTCGGGTTCTCCGTAATATCATGAACAGTACCAGCAACGCCTACGCCGTCTTTCAGCTTAATGACATTGTTTGCTGCAAGCAATGCCAGCGCACGGCCGCCATTGGACGGATCATTCGGAATAACGACTTTAGCGCCGTCTTTCAGTTCATCAACGCTTTTCACTTTCTTCGAATAAGCACCGAACGGCTCAATATGGACGCCGGCAACATTGACCAGATCATACCCTTTGTCTTTGTTGAATTGCTCCAGGTAAGGTGTGTGTTGGAAGAAATTGGCATCCAATTGCTTCTCGTACAATTGCGTGTTCGGTTGTACGTAGTCATTGAATTCTACAACTTCAAGATTAATGCCTTTAGCCTTCAGTGCCGGCTTGATGAAATTAAGAATTTCAGCATGCGGTACCGGCGTCGCGCCAACCTTAAGAGTTACTTCTTGAGGAGCATTACCGCCATTATTGGCAGCCGAATTGCCTGCGTTCGAATTGTTCGCTTCGTTATTTTTGGCTCCGCATGCGGACAATGCCACAACGAGTACTAGAAGCAATAGTGCAAAACTTACCTTTTTCATTCTTCATTCCTCCATCTGTAATAAAGCTTTCTATGCTGTTCACCTTACTTCCGGCTAAATCGGCGTACCAGGTAATCACCGGCCATCTGCAGGATCTGAACCAAAATAATAAGACATGCTACCGTGACAATCATGACGCTGGTCTGAAATCTCTGATACCCGTATCGCAGCGCCAGGTCACCTAAACCGCCGCCTCCGATTACACCGGACATCGCCGTGTAGGAAACGAGCGTAACCGCTGTTATGGTAATGGCCGCTAACAAACCCGGCCTTGCTTCAAGCAGCAGCACTCGCCTTACAATGTCCATGCGGGAAGCCCCCATCGACTGTGCGGCTTCGATAACGCCGCGGTCAACCTCACGCAGCGACGTCTCCACAAGCCTAGCGAAGAACGGAGCCGCAGCGATCACCAAAGGCGGAATAGAGCCTTGCACGCCTAGCGTTGTGCCTGTTAGGGCTTTCGTAAGCGGCATGATCATAATCATGAGAATGACGAATGGGACAGAGCGAAGAATATTAACTACAAGCGAAAGTCCCGCATAGACGACACGCTGTTCCAGCAGCTGTCTTCTGGAGGTCAGGAATAAAACTACACCCAGAATCAAGCCAAGAATGATAGTGAACAGCAAGGACGCGCCTAGCATAGTTAATGTATCCTTAGTCGCCTTCCAAACTTCCTCCCAGCGAACATCAGACCAGTCGATTCCTTGTTTTAGCATCATTTCAGCTCACCTACTTCCAGCCCTTCACCGCGCAAACCCGCAAGTACTTCGTCAATCTCACGGTCATTGCCGATAAATTCGATCACAAGCTGGCCATACGGTGTATTTTTCATACGTGAAACCGTCCCCTGCAAAATCGTAAATTCCACCGTAGTGGCCTTAACCGCATTAAACAGAAGCGGCTCGTATGTTACTTCGCCGACATAGTTTACCTTAACAAGTCGACCGCTGCGCGTACCGATCAGCTCGCGCGGATCGAAGGAATCTGCAATTTGGCTGACAAAATCCATCGTAATGGCATGCTGAGGTTTGAGGAATACGTCCAGCACTTCCCCCATCTCTACGATTTCTCCCCCGTCAATAACAGCGACGCGATCGCAAATCGAACGAATGACATGCATCTCGTGCGTGATCAGAAGAATCGTAATGCCCAGCTTCTCATTAATATCAAGCAGAAGCGATAGAATCGCGTTTGTCGTTTGCGGATCCAGCGCTGAGGTTGCTTCGTCGCAGAGGAGCACATCCGGATTGTTGGCAAGCGCTCTTGCTATGCCGACACGCTGTTTCTGACCGCCTGACAGCTGAGCGGGATATTTATCTGCATGCTGCTCCAAGCCTACTAACTTCAATAGCTCGTCCACTCTCTGCTTGATCGCTGACCTTGATTGTTTAGCCAATTCCAGCGGGAAAGCAATATTATCGCGAACCGTCGCCATGGAGAGCAGATTAAAATGCTGAAATATCATCCCAATGCGGCGGCGCTCCTGCTGCAGCTGTGTAGTTGAGAGCTTCGTTAACTCTACATCTCCAACCTTCACAGACCCTGAAGTAGGCCGTTCCAATAGATTCACGCAGCGCAGCAATGTGCTTTTGCCTGCTCCCGAGTGTCCGATGATGCCGAATATTTCGCCTTTATTTATAGTAAGACTAATGTTTTTGATTGCTTCCACATTCGTCTTGCCCGTGCTATATGACTTACTTATGTCTAAGAGCTCAATCAGCGGTAAAACCTCCTGCCATCCATCTATGCCGTTATCGCTAGAATACCCTGTTCCCTCATTATCAATCTGATGCCCAGCTTGAAAGAACAACAAGCATTATAAACAATTTTTGGCTTCATTGTCACTGGAATGAGTTTCTAGTTACGCGCAAAAAAATCCGCAACCCCTGCTGTTACAGGGATTGCGGACGCTTTGTTCACCAATTAGACCATTTTATTAAACTCTTTACGCAGCCGTTTAATGATCCGTTTCTCCAGCCTTGAGATGTAGGACTGCGAAATGCCGAGCAAGTCGGCAACATCCTTCTGCGTCTTCTCTTCCCCATCAGCAAGCCCGAACCGCAGCTCCATAATAATCCGTTCGCGTTCCGTCAGCTTATCCAGTGCTTTATGAAGCAGCTTACGATCTACCTGTTCTTCAATATTACGATAAATGGTATCATTCTCGGTTCCAAGCACATCGGATAGGAGAAGCTCATTACCATCCCAGTCGATATTGAGCGGTTCATCAAACGAGACTTCTGTCCGCGTCTTGCTGTTGCGGCGCAAATACATCAATATTTCATTCTCGATACAGCGTGAGGCATACGTAGCGAGCTTGATTTTCTTCTCTGGATCAAACGTGTTGACCGCTTTAATGAGCCCGATTGCACCGATGGACACCAAATCTTCAATATGAATGCCCGTATTCTCGAATTTCCTGGCAATGTACACGACTAAACGAAGATTGCGTTCGATCAGCATCGCACGGATCGCGGAGTCACCTGATGGCAGCTTCTCGAGCAAATATTCCTCTTCTTCACGCGTAAGCGGGGGTGGAAGCGCCTCGCTCCCGCCGATATAATAAATTTCCTCGCTCTTTAATCCGAATAAAAACAAAACGCGATAATAATATAACTGCAGGATCAATTTCCATTTGACGAGCATGCTGTTCCATCCCTTCCCGAAGAACTGTGTATTGTATCGATCGTGACACTTCGATTTTGAAGAAGTGACGGATGGATGATCGCCTGGTAGGTGCCGTCAGCGACGAGTTTACCGGCGTCTAAACCAATGAGCACTTTCTTGGATTCATAGACTTCACCATCGCGATTGATGATGACAAGATCCGGTTTAATCGCCAGCATGAACTGTGCACCGCGATTCACACCACGATAGGGCACTAATCTTAGCCGGTCTCGCCAAATGAAGGGCGTATCATCCGTCATGCTCGCTAAGAGCTTATCGACCTGCGATTCCCGAATTTGAGCAATCCATGAAGCAGGCAGCACATCTTGCCAAACGGCAGCTTCCATGACCATAACCGGTGTACGGGTCAGCGGTTCGTACAGCTGATTGCCCGTGTCGATCAGCCCTGTGCAGCTATGCTCCCTATCCTCGATTCGAACCTTCACCTCCGCGAGATGATTGGTGACCAAATCACGTTCTTTGCGCTGTGTCATCACCGATCGGTAGATATAATAGCCGACGCCAATAAGACTGAAGACAAAGAGCATCGATGGCTTCAGCATGAAATATAATTTCCCATTTACCGTGGCGACGGTATTCCAAAGCTTATTGGAGCTGTTCATAAACAAATAATGGGCTCCAATTACTGCACCGGCGGCAGCAAAGTTGACGCCGTAAAACGCACCTACATGGCGAGCAAAATATTGAACGCTTCCAAATCCGAACGCTATGAGCAGCATGATGATAGACAGTGCGATCTTGATGACGATCGTAAACATGAACGACAACGGCGGAAACACAATCATGACGGCATACAAGCTGCCTACACCTGCGGCGAGGAGAACCCGCCACCACTTTGCACGTATACTTCGCACCCAAGCAGTCAGCAGCAAATTTGAGCCGTCTATGAGCAGGTTGACCATGAATAATACGTCGAGATAAACTGCATCCAGTGCATTCACCTTCCTGCCGCACTTCCCTGGTCGCCGATTCCCTCGTAAAAGCTTAGCGAGGATTTGCGGCTTGTGTCTAGTATAGTTAAATCCTATTACAATGTCTGTCTAAACATGCCGTCAGGAGCGATCTTTTTTTGTCGATGAAGGTGATTGGTTTGCGTGCACTGACGTGAGTCAGTGGATGCAGCATTCACCTAATTCGGTTAGTGCAAAGGGATTGAATTGAGCTCTGCGATGCCAATAAAAGTAACGATTTCCAGCTGCGAAAATAGCAAAAAAGCCGCTTTCCGATGATCCGGAAAGCGGCTAAAGTCCTTATTATAGAAGACTAGGTATTGCGACGATTGCGAAGAAATGCCGGAATATCGAGTTGATCGCTGGATACATTGCTCCCAAACGGTTTAGGACCCGTGCTTGCAGCTTGCTGGCGCGGAGCATCGGCGCTTGTTGGTTCCGGTTGTCCGGTTACAGGACGTCGAACCTCAGCTCTGTTACGGTGCTCGAAGCCTGTTGCGATAACCGTTACTTTAATCTCTTCTTTCAAGTTCTCGTCGATACTTGCACCGAAGATCATGTTTACATCAGGATCGGAAGCTGATATGACGATCTCTGCCGCTTCGTTCACTTCATAGAGCGAGAGATTAGCGCCGCCTGTGATGTTCATGATAATACCGCGCGCACCGTCGATAGACGTTTCAAGCAGCGGGCTTTGAATGGCTTTGCGAGCTGCGTCTGCAGCACGGTTTTCGCCTGTTGCGTTACCGATACCCATTAGAGCAGATCCGCGTTCCGTCATGATCGTCTTAACGTCAGCGAAGTCAAGATTGATCAAGCCCGGTACTGCGATCAGATCAGAGATCCCTTGTACAGCTTGCTTGAGCACGTTATCCGCTTCGCGGAATGCTTCAAGCATAGGTGTCTTCTTGTCTACGATCTCTAGCAAACGGTCATTCGGGATAACAATCAGCGTATCTACTTTTTCTTTGAGCGCTTCGATACCGAGCTCAGCTTGTCCGGAGCGTTTGCGTCCTTCGAACGTAAATGGACGTGTTACGACGCCGACTGTCAGCGCGCCGCACTCGCGAGCGATCTCAGCGATTACGGGAGCAGCACCGGTTCCGGTTCCGCCGCCCATACCTGCTGTAACGAATACCATGTCCGCGCCTTTAAGCGTGTTCATGACCGATTCGCGTGACTCTTCAGCTGCTTTCTTGCCGACCTCCGGGTTTGCGCCTGCACCTAGTCCGCGAGTCAGCTTGTCACCGATTTGAAGCTTCTGCTCCGCTTTCGCCATATGCAATGCTTGCGCATCTGTATTCACCGTTATGAATTCTACGCCTCTGACACCATTCTCAATCATTCGGTTTACGGCATTGCTGCCACCACCGCCAACACCGATGACTTTGATTTGAGCCAGCTGCTCATTTTCGAAATCAAATTCCAACATGCTGTTGTATCCCCCGATCAAATAAATTCACTAAACATATTTTTCAATTTTTCAAAAAGGCCAGGCTTCGAGGGCGAATTCGTTGAACTGGACTTCCGGCTGGCGCTCTTCTTAGGCGAAGAAACCACCTTGCCTTTCATATACTTTGAAACATATTGAATCATACCAACACCGCTGGTAAAAGCAGGATCACGAACGCCGATATAATCCGGCACTGCAATGCGTACGCTTGCTTCCAGCTCATGTTGGGCCAGAGCCAATGTTCCCGGCATCGTCACTGTACCGCCCGTTAATACATATCCATTGATCTTATCACCATAGCCAAGTCGGCGTACTTCTTGACGGATCAAGTGAAAAATTTCTTGCATCCGTGGCTCAATGATGTTGGCCAGGTCAACCTGAGAGAATTCCTTCTCCACGTTGCTGCCCATGCGCATCACTTTGAATTTCTGATCTTCAGCCGCATCATCGATAAGTGCACAGCCGAACTTCTGCTTGATTTTCTCGGCTTGCTCGGTTTGAGTGCGGAGTCCGTAGGAAATATCGCTGGTCACATACTCGCCGCCAACCGGCAGCGTGGAAGTTGCAACAATGCTTCCTTGCTCAAAAATTGCAATGGTACTGGATCCGGCGCCAATGTCTGCGAGGACAGTACCCATCATTTTCTCATCTTTGGTGAGCGCCATTTGTCCTGACGCTAATGACATTAGAATAATGCCGGCAATACGCAAATTCGCTTTCTCGACGCACCGGGCTAAGTTATGTATCGCTGTTTTGGCCCCGGTAACGAGTGTTGCTTCGACTTCTAGACGAACACCGATCATGCCTCTAGGATCCGAGATGCCTTCAAGACCGTCAACCAAGTACTGCTTTGGAACTAGGTTAATGATTTCGCGTTCCGGAGGTAAAGCTACTACTTTCGCCGCTTGCAAAACGCGTTCGATGTCTTCTTCTCCGATTTCGCGATCTTCATTGGATATGGCGACAACGCCGTGATTCGTTTGCAAACCGATATGATTACCTTGAACGCCTACGTATACGTCGCTTATTTGAATACCGACCATACGCTCGGCATGATCCACCGCATTGCGAATGGATTGAACGGTTTGGTCAATATCAACGATAGCCCCTTTACGGATACCTTCCGAGTCGGCCGATCCAACCCCAATAATATTAATGACGCCGTTATTCACTTCGCCAATAATAGCACGAACCTTGGATGTACCGATGTCCAAACTGACGATGATGTCATTGCTGCTCAACCTCTGGCACCTCCGTTCAACATTAATTAGGTACATTAATTAGGTACATTAAATGCCGCGACTGCGTTGCATTTCTTTTTAATTCAACGTAATCCTGAATATCCCTCTTTTTTCTACAATTTTTTCAAGGTTTATTTAAACGTCCATTACATGAATGTACATGCTCTGGTTGGTGTTCTTCCGAAAAAATGCAAAAAGGGCAATTAAATCTACATAACTAAAATTCTATCATTCTTTGAAGCTATTGAGTAGTCTCTTTTTGGGAAATCCCTTGATTATCTGCGACTTCAGGCGTAAATGAAGCATATTTATCCGCAAGCAGCATAGTAATTAGTCCCGGTGGTTGAATTTCAATGACGGCATTCAGCGTTGGGATCTTCTCGGGCAGCAGCGACACCGCTGTAATCACCTCAAAACGCGTCCTGGTATAGATCTTGATCCGATCCTTATACGATGGAGACGGCTCCGGTTTAATCTCTGAGAAGTCAGCTATGGAATCTTCTGGAATCGTCGATAGCGTTTTGCAGAGCTCGGCCAAAATAGGATCATCCGACTTCCAGCCCGACAGAATCGGCTTGTCGACAATCATCTCAGAGCCGGCTGCAATACCGGTACCGTTAGCCAAAATAGCCGTGATTTCGCCGTTCTTCGACAATGTGTAGGCGACGGTTTTGAACTCCTGCACATGGATCGTGATACTTCCGGGGAATGCTTTGGTGACTTTCACATTCTCAATGGCTTTAATCGTATGCACTCTTGCTTCCAATTTACTTGCAGATGTCCCAAAGAAAGAATCCCCTGCCGCAATGCCGGCAACCTTCCGGATTTCGGCTGCGTTCAGGTAATGCTGACCTTCAATAGTCACAGTAGCTACTTTGCTAATGGAAGAATTAAAGAATAGTACACCAAGAATCACGACGAACAATAAGAATAGCACCGCTAACAGCTTCTTGCCGCTTCTGCGCCGTTTCACGGGTTCACGCAGCACGGGCATCTTCTCTTGCATAGCTTGTCCCCTCTTTGTATAAACGCAAACGGCTTCCCGCCAATCATGGCAAAAGCCGCTCACGCGTTCTTATATCTGTCCACACCTGTTGTTATGGAACGATTTGATTGTTCGGCACAGGAGAATAACGGGTAATTCTGGCTCCCAGCCTGCCTAGCATCGTCTCAATCCGGTCGTATCCGCGGTCGATATGATGCACCTGCTCCACGACCGTTTTCCCTTGCGCGGCAAGCCCCGCAATGACCAGAGCTGCACCGGCGCGCAAATCCGTTGCTTCTACCGTTGCGCCATATAAACGCGACACGCCGCGGATGAAAGCGGAGTTCAGATCAACGCGGATATCGGCTCCCATGCGTGAGAGTTCATCGACATGCTTGAATCTGCCTTCGAAAATCGTTTCTTTCATGACACTTACACCGTCTGCCAGTGCAAGCAGAACCATTATTTGCGATTGCAAATCGGTAGGAAAAGCAGGATAAGGCGAGGTTACGATGCGGTCAACAGCTTTAGGGCGTGCTGCTGTACCTACTTTGATTATATCATCGTCAACCGTTATTTGAACACCTGTGCGTCTAAGCACATGGATGAGAGAGGTTAAGTGCGAAGGACATGTATTCAGCAGTGTCACCTGCCCGCGCGTTGCGGCAGCGGCTACCATCACTGTTCCGGTAACAATCCGGTCCGGAATGACTTGATAGCGGCAAGGCGTCAGCTTCTCTACTCCTTCGATCGTAATCGTATCCGTACCGGCACCGAAGATCTTGGCACCCATACTGTTCAAGAAATGCTGTAAATCTTGAATTTCCGGTTCACGAGCAGCATTGCTGATCGTGGTCAGCCCCTCGGCAAGCACCGCGGCCATCATAATGTTCTCCGTAGCTCCGACGCTCGGGAAATCCAGGTGAATTTCCGCGCCTTTTAACCGTTTTGCATAACAAACTATTCGGCTGTCTTCCTCGTCGACCTGCGCTCCCAGCGCCCGAAGGCCGCTAAGATGCAAATCGATTTTCCGTTCTCCGATCGCGCAGCCGCCTGGCTGATATATCGTTACTTCGCCAAACCTTGCTAACAGCGGCCCCATAAGAAAAATGGATGATCGCATTTGACGCATAAGAGCCTCAGGAATGTGGGAAGAATGCAAGCTTGACGTATCGAGCGAGACGGTTTCGTCCTCGTGCTCGGCTCGGCAGCCAAGTTCGCGCAAAATGTTAAGCATGACGTCGATATCAAGCAATTTCGGTACATGATCGATCGTCACTTTTCCTTCTACCAGCATACTAGCAGCTAAAATCGGCAAAGCGGCATTTTTCGCGCCTTGGATAACAATGGTTCCTGAGAGAGGTTTCCCGCCTTCAATCACCAATTTGTCCAATTTATCACCTCCGGATTACCGCTCACCCATAACCAGTACCTCCGCCACCAGTTCGACTCCAAATTTGTCCTTCACGGTGCTTTGTATGGTTTTCATCAGGGTGAGAACGTCTTCAGCTTTCGCTTGCCCGGTGTTGACAATGAAATTGGCATGCAAGTTCGAGATCTCGGCGCCACCGCAGCGCATTCCTTTGAGACCCGCTTCTTGAATGAGCCTTGCGGCAAAATCATTCGGCGGATTGCGGAACACACTTCCGGCACAAGCCAATTGCAGCGGTTGAGTCAACAGTCGACGCTGTTTGTAAGCAGAAGTAGTCGCCATTATTTCTTTGCGTTCTCCCTGCACAAGCTCAAACACGGCTCCAATGACGATGCCCGGCCGTTCATGCAAGCATGAATGGCGGTAAGAAAAATTCATATCCTCTGTTCCGTAGCGAACCAATTCCCCTGTTTCCAGTACAATGTCAGCTGATTTGAAGATACGTGACACATCCGACCCGTGAGCGCCGGCGTTCATATAGACAGCTCCGCCTACCGATCCTGGAATTCCCCCCGCGAACTCCAATCCGGATAACCCTTCTTTGCCTGCCAGAACCGACAGCTTAATAAAGGAGAAAGCGGCACCTGCATGAACGAGCGTGCCATCAAATCGTGCATAATCGAATGCTTCACCCGGTTGAATGACGACGCCGCGGATTCCTTTGTCGCTGACTAGCATGTTGGAGCCGCGTCCGAGATTGGTCCACTGTACCCCATGTTTATGGAGCAACCGGACGACCGACACCAGCTGGTCTTCGGTATTCGGAATAATAAGTACATCTGCCGGTCCACCGATTTTCCAAGTTGTAAATTCGGAGAGTGGCTTGTTAAACAGGACTGTGCCTGCATCTATTTCGCTAAGCTCCGCCAAAAACTGCTCCATCTGTCGTACCTCCTTCTGCTATAGCGATTGAAACTTGCCTGGCGCTCGTTCGCTCCTCCGGGTGGCCCGCCGCCCTGCTGCGAAGCAGAGACTGAGAGGCCCGCCGGGTGACGGTCACGATTATGCAATATACTATGCCTTCCCGCACAGGAGTGTGACAATCGCCCATAGGACAGACTTATTTTTGTCTTGTTGTTAATTGCTTCAATTCATGGACGATCAGCGCTGCCGAATCCGGCACGCCCAGTGATTTTGCAGCAGCGCTCATCGCCGTCTGCGTTTGCTTGCTATGGATAATCCGGCTGATTCGCTCGAATAGGAGCTCCCCGTTCAGATTGCGTTCAAGGATCATTTCGGCGGCACCGGCATCTACCAGACTTCTGGCATTCGCTTCCTGATGATTATTCGTCACGTTCGGCGATGGAATCAGAATCGATGGGATGCCGAGTGCCGTCAATTCGGCAATAGAGGATGCGCCTGCCCTTCCGACCACCAGATCGGAAATCGCAAGCACCTCTGGCATGTGATGCAAATACGGCAGCACTTGGAGGCGCTCAGAACGTACCGGCTGTACCTCTTCAATGCGGCGCTTCGTGTTCTCGTAATAGCTCTCTCCGGTTACAAACACAAAATGGACGTCTGGCAGCCGCTCAAGCAGCGGTGCCATGTCCACCATGACATCATTTATCGCTTTCGCTCCGCGACTGCCCCCTACAAGCAGCACGACCTGACTGCCTGCCGGGATGTTTAGTCTGGAGTAGCCTTGTTCTTTATCGGCTCTAACGACGCTGGTTGCACAAGGATTTCCGGTAAATAAGGTATTCGGCTGCCGCTTGAATTGCGACAGCGCATCCTTGAAGCTGACCGCTACGCTGCTCGCATAGCGGGAGAGAAACTGATTGGTCAAGCCTGCGACAGCATTCTGCTCATGGATGAGTGTCGGAATGCCTAGCTTGGCTGCGGCATAAATGACGGGTCCGCATACATAACCGCCTGTACCGACAACAACGTCCGGCTTAAAATCTCGCAGCAGCTGCTTCGACCTCCGAACACCTTTTAGAAAACGCATGACCGTCCTGACATTCTCGAACGAAAGCTTTCGTCTAAAGCCTGTAATTTCGACGGATTCGAAGGGAATGCCCTGCGCAGGCACGATCCGGCTTTCAAGCCCCTTCGGGGAGCCGATGTACAGGATGGACGAGTCCGGCTGCTCTTCCATCACCTGCTTGCCAATTGCAAGCGCGGGATAGATGTGGCCGCCTGTTCCGCCGCCTGTCAATACGATACGCATGTATTAGTCACCTCGAGTAACGGGATATATTCAGTAAAATACCTAACGATGTCAGAAGCAGCGTCAACGAGGAGCCTCCATAGCTAACCAGCGGGAGCGTGATACCCGTAACCGGCATCATGCCGATTACAACACCGATATTGATAAACACTTGTACGGCGACAATGCCGATGATGCCGACGGCCAGCAGGCTGCCGAACGTATCCGGTGCTGCAATTGCAGTCCGCATGCCTCGCCATAGCAAGATCGCAAACAAGGTGATAATGGTTGTCCCGCCAATAAAGCCGAGTTCCTCTGACACGATTGAAAAAATAAAATCGGTTTGCGGCTCGGGGAGATAACTGAACTTCTGCCTGCTCATTCCAAGGCCAAGACCTACCAGCCCGCCTGGTCCAATCGCATAGAGCGACTGTATGGATTGATAGCCCGCTCCAAGGGGATCTGCCCATGGATCAAGAAAAGCTGTAATCCGCTGCAGCCTGTATGGCGCCGCCAATATAAGCCCGACGAGGCCGGCTACACCTACTAAGGCTAACGATCCCAAGTGCGCTAAGCGTGCACCTGCTGTATAAATCACGAGCAGCGAAGCGCCGATCATGACAGCTCCTGTGCCCAGATCCGGCTGCATCATGATGAGCCCGAAGGCCAGTCCCATAATGCCGAGCGGCGGCAGCAGGCCTTTCGTAAACTGCGTTACCGCCTGCTGCTTGTCCGCAAGGAGCTTCGAGAGGAAAATAACCATCGCGAGTTTCATAAATTCGGAAGGCTGAATGCCAAACGAGCTGATCCCGAGCCAGCTTCGCGCACCGCCGCGCACGACCCCGATACCGGGTACAAGCACGAGCAGAAGCATGCCGAAACACACGAATAGACCGAGCTTCGCCCACTTGCGCCAAATCCAATAGTCTGCGTTCATGGTGACGATCATCGCCCCAATACCGAGCGCAGCAAACAAAACCTGTCGTTTCACATAATAGAATTTGTCTCCAAATTCATGGAAGGCCAGCACCGCACTGGCGCTGTACACCATTACAAGTCCGATCGCCAAAATGAGTCCAATCGAAATGATCATCCACATATCCGGGGCAGACCTGCCTTTTGCCATAGCGCGAACACCTCTTGCAAGCTTAAGTAGGGACAAGCCCCCTACTTACAAGTTATGCGCCGATTCTTTAAAAATGCGCCCTCGTTCTTCATAGGATTTAAACATATCCCAGCTTGCACAGGCCGGAGACAGGAGAACGGTATCTCCCGGCTCCGCGAGGGCTGCTGCTTCTCGTACGGCGAGCTGCAGCGTGCTTTCGGCGTCCTCCACAGGTTCGACGACTTTAATGGTCGTTAAACCTGCAAGCCTTGCCACTTCGGCAATTTTGGCGCGAGTTTCGCCGAGCGTGACGACAGCTTTCACTTGATCGCGGAAATGCGGCAGCAGCTCCATATAGTCGGAGCCCCTGTCCAGCCCCCCGGCAATGAGTACGATACGGCGGCCTTGGAACGAGCGCAGCGCGATGATCGTAGCTGTTCCGTTGGTTGCTTTTGCATTATTGTAGTAAGCGATTCCGTTGTGATTGCGGACAAATTCCAGTCGATGCTCCACACCGCGGAACTGACGAAGCGGCTCTACAAGCGTTTCGATGCTCGCGCCTGCTGCGATACACGCCGCAATGGCTGCAAGCGCGTTAGCGGTATTGTGGCGGCCCGGAATGCCGACTTCATCCACCGGTATGATGTCATGGGACTGCCCTTGCTCGTCACGCCATACAATCAGACGCTTCACATCTCCGGCAGGCTCTGTGAGGTCCGCTGGGAACGGCGGGATTACACATAGGCCATATGTAAGCTCTTTGGTCGTAGAGAACGGCAAAATGCGTGCGCGAATCGTTCCAGCATGCATCAGCTCGCGGCAAACCGGATCATCTGCATTCAAAATCGCCGTATCCTCAGGCGTCTGATTTGCAAACAGCTTCGCTTTGGACGCGACATAGTCTTCCATGCTGCCATGGTAGTCCAGATGGGTCTCCGCTACGTTGAGCAGCATGCTGATCCGCGGCCGAAACTCCGTTGTGCCTTTCAATTGAAAGCTGCTAAGCTCCGCGACAATCCAATCTTCGCTCGATGCCGTCTGCGCCGCTTCGCATAGTGGCGTCCCTATATTACCGGCTACGATCGGATTGAGTCCTGCCGCTTCCAACAGTTCGCCGATCCATGTCGTTGTCGTAGTTTTGCCATTGGACCCGGTAATCCCGATAATCGGGGCAGGCGACAGCAGATAGGCGACTTCCACTTCTGTGACGACTTCGATGCCCAGCTCCAGCGCTTGCTTGACCGGTGCGGACGTGTACGGGATGCCCGGGTTCTTCACAACCAGTGCCGTATGCGCATCAATGAGATCAGCCGGATGACTGCCGCATATAACAGAAACACCCAAAGCGTCCAGCTCGTCCGCTTCGGGAGATAAATGACGTTCTTTCATATCGTTAACGGTCACCTTCGCGCCGAGCTTGTGAAAAATCTTCGCGACGCTGACCCCGCTTCTCGCTAAGCCGAGGACGACAACCTGTTGATCCTTGTATAAGGATGGGTGTTTCATATATGTCCACTCCTATTCTTCAATCCCTATGGGCCATCCCCCTAGAGTGACAATCCCCCTAAATCCCCCTTTGAAAGGGGGACCCCGAGGGCCCCGGCCCTCTGGACACCCGGAAGGTATAACGTTCGAGTGTCAGAGGCGCTCCTAGGTCCGGTTGGTGGGGGTGCTCGAAGTCCCTTGCGGGACTAACTTTCATTTTGGTGCGCCTGTGCTACCTGTTGACTTCGTCACTGAAGAACGTTTGGGCCACAGAGGCGCGGCGTTGTTGCAACCTATGCGTAGTGCCCGCTTTCGTCCCTTCGGGACACGCTCCCATTTCCGCGCAGGGTTAGTTGTCGGTAGCTGCGCTACCTTGTCCCTGTCGGGACTTTGAGGACAGTCGGCAGCTGCGCTGCCTTGTCCCTCCGGGACTTTAAAAGAATAGCCGGGTACAAGAGCGGAGCGGGCGGTCGTTGTGTAGAAGCGTCAGCGTTCGCCTTTGTCCGACGGAATTCAACCGATAAATCGGTTATAAATTCAAAGAAATCCGACGGACAACAGCGATCGTAACAATGATCCGCACGCGCAGCGGGGTACTCCCAGCGTCCTACCCCTAAAGCGCCTCCTGCCCTTACCTTCCCAGCAGCAAGCCAATCGCTGCGAACACAATCCCGACGACCCAGAAGGAAGTAACAACCTTCCACTCCGACCAGCCGGACAATTCAAAATGATGATGGATCGGACTCATTTTGAAAATACGTTTGCCTCGAAGTTTAAAAGATCCTACCTGCAGTATAACCGACAGCATCTCCAGAACGAAAACGCCGCCGATAATGACCAGCAGGATTTCGGTTTTCGTAAGAATCGCCACAGCCGCCATACCGCCGCCGATGCCGAGTGAGCCCGTATCGCCCATGAACACCTTTGCCGGATGCGCGTTGAACACCAAGAAGCCCAGCATTGCGCCGATCATCGTAGCCGAGAAGATCGCCGATTCGTGTTCGCTTGCATGGAGCGCGAGGATTGCGAAGGCTGTGAACGCGACCGCGCCTGTCCCTGCCAACAATCCGTCAACGCCGTCTGTGAAGTTAACCGCATTCGTAGTGCCGAACAGCATAATAACGACGAACGGATAGTAGAACCATCCGAAATCAAGCTCCACGGATGTCCCTGGGATTCCGATCACCGTGCTATGATGCATTTGATAGAGCAGTACACATATAATTACGGCAAAAAGCAGCTGGCCGATGAGCTTTTGCATCGCTGTCAGGCCAAGAGACCGTTTAAATACGATTTTGATATAATCATCCAGAAATCCGACCAGCCCAAATCCGAGCGATGCAACGAGCAGCACCCAGAAGGAAGACGTTTTATCCGAGAACTTCAGAAACGCGAGCAATACAGCCAGCATTATAATGATGCCGCCCATCGTCGGGGTCCCTGATTTCTTCAGATGGCTTTGCGGGCCGTCTGTACGGATCTGCTGGCCGAATTTCAACCGTTTCAGCAGCGGAATGAACAAAGGTCCGAACAGTATCGCAAGCATGAAGGAAGCGCCGATTGACAGAAGAATGACCTTTACGTCCATAATTTCACCTCTATGCACGCTGCAGGTCATGGATAATTTCTTCCATGCGCATGCCGCGGGATCCTTTCACCAGTACGAGATCTTCCGGCACTAGTTGTGCGCGGAGCCATGCTATAAGCTGTTGTTTGTCTTCGAATGCCTTTACACGATCAGAGCTGCCAAATTGCTTTGCCGCTGCTGAGGCGATGTTCTGCGAAAGCTTACCGAAGGTCAGTACCTGATCGGCTTTCGATGGATTCACGTAAGCGCCGATTGCGCTATGCATCGCTTCTTCATCCGGCCCGAGCTCCAGCATATCACCAAGGACGAGCCATTTACAGTTATAGCCAGATAGCCCTGCTACGAGATCGATCGCTGCGCGGACGGAAGTCGGACTGGCATTATAGGCATCATTAAGTAGCATTGCTCCATTATACGCAACACCCGGCTCAATGCGCATAGCTGTCAGCTTCAGCCCAGCAAATCCTTGACGAATCACATCGTCGGGCAGACCGAATTTCTTCGCTGTCGCAATCGCGGCGAGCGCATTCGATACATTATGCGTCCCGGCCACCGGAAGTTCAACGTGCCGGAGCCCATTATCGCCGCTAACATCAAAGTTTGAAGTCGTAGCGTCCACGATAACGTTCGCAGCCGCCCAATGATTCCCCTCCTGCAAACCGAAGGTTTGTACTTCTGTGTTCTCCGGCAACGAGACTTGCTTAAGTCCTTCATGTAGAAGCGGTTCATCACCGTTAATAAGCAGCAAGCCGTTTTCTTTCAAGCCAGCCACAATTTCAAGCTTCGCTTGGGTAATGCCCGCACGTGAACCAAGCTGGAGCATATGAGACTCGCCGATATTCGTAATGATGGCGACATCGGGTTTCGCAAGCCGCGTAAGCAGATCGATCTCGCCGAACTCGCTCATCCCCATCTCGAGCACAACGACTTCCACATCTTCTTTTAACGCCAGAAGCGTCAGTGGCAAGCCGATATGATTGTTATAATTGCCATCTGTTTTATGCACGCGAAAAAAGCCCGACAGCAGCGCTGCGACCATATCTTTTGTCGTCGTTTTGCCATTGCTGCCCGTCACGCCAACAACGCGCACCTGTAATTCGTCGCGATATGCGGACGCAAGCTGCTGCAAGGCCGCCGTAGTATCGTCCACCAGAACAATCGGCACTCCACTCGCAAGCGCTTCTGGAAGTTCTTTATCCCGCTGCCACAGCGTAGCGACTGCGCCGCCTTCTATGGCGCTGCTTGCAAATTCATGACCGTCAAAGTTCTCGCCTTTGATCGGAATGAACAATTGTCCCGGCGACATGCGCCGAGAGTTGATGGAGACGCCGGCAATTTCCAGACTGCCGGCGTCTGTATCGTTTTGTATCGTTCCACCGCACATAGCGGCAATCGCACTTAATTTACGTGTAATCACTATGAAAGACTCCTTATCGCTTCTTTAGCCACCTCGCGGTCGTCAAAGTCATACTTGACGCCTCTGATATCCTGATAGGTTTCGTGGCCTTTCCCCGCAATTAATACTACATCGTCACGCCTCGCCATTTCAACCGCTTTTTGTATCGCCGCTCTGCGGTCCGAAAGCAGCTCGTAACGATTAGCCGCCGTATCATCCTGTATGAGTCCTGCTTCAACGTCCAGCAGGATACGTTCCGGATCCTCCGTACGGGGATTATCCGATGTAATGATGCAATAATCCGCGAGCTGCGCGGCGATTCGGCCCATGAGCGGCCGTTTCGTCCGGTCGCGATCGCCGCCGCAGCCAAATACGCAAATGACGCGGCCTACCGCAAATTCTTTTACAGCAGTAAGCACATTCTGTAATCCGTCAGGCGTATGCGCATAATCCACAATGACCGCGAACTTCTGTCCGGCTTGCACCGACTCGACACGGCCCGGAACACCGGGGATATCTTCCAGACTTTGCTTGATCTGTTTCAGCGACACTCCTTCAATTAGAGCAGCGCTGATGGCGCTTAACGCATTGTACACATTATATTTACCGACCATGCGCAGTGTAATATCCGCAGAGCCGGCGAACGTTTCCACATGAAACGCGGTCCCGTGTGCAGTAATACGCACCTTGTCAGCACGTACATCCGCATCATGATCGATACCGTACGTAACCACCTCAGCTGCCGTTACGTCCGCATATTTCGGCGAGGCTTCATCATCGGCGTTCAGTACCGCGAATAGGCGATCTTCCGGCGCACGCCCGAATTCATTGCCAAGCCGGGAGAACAACAGCCCTTTGGCTGCAGCATACCGCTCCATCGTAGCATGATAGTCGAGATGATCCTGCGTCAAATTGGTGAAAATCGCGATCCGATACCGGCTGCCCTTTACTCGTCCCTGCTCCAGCGCATGCGAGGAAACTTCCATGACGCAGTACTGCGTACCGGTTTCAACCATGACAGCAAGATTACGCTGCAGCTCCAGCGCTTCAGGTGTCGTTCCCGACATCGGCAGCGTTTTGCCTGCGTAGCGCATTTCCACCGTTCCAATAACACCTGTGCTGAATCCGGCGTCACTCATGATTTTCTCAATCAAATAGGTCGTCGTCGTTTTGCCGTTCGTCCCCGTTACACCTATTAATCTCAGCTTACGGCTCGGATAATCAAAATAATGATTGGCGATCGCAGCCATCGCATAGCGGCTGTCTTTGACGATAAGCTGCGGTACGGGCAGATCCAGCTGCCTCTCCACAACCAGCGCAACAGCCCCTCTGGCAACGGCCTCTGCGGCATATTCATGCCCGTCAACCGTATGTCCACGCAAACAGATAAAGACGCAGCCGGGCAAGACGCGGCGGGAATCGGTCTCAATACCACCAACCTCCGCGGTCCCTTCACCGACAAGAACAGATGTGAGCAGCAGTGCAGCCAAGTGTTCCACACGCATCGCTTAAGTCCCCTCCCGTGAGCAGATCAAATCTGCGCAGGGCCGCCTATGAAGAAGCAGCAGAGTTGGGTCGCGGCCTACTTCATCTATCTATACTCATTATAGTCAGCGAACAGTGCTTTCATCATCGTCTTTTGCTAAATAAATCCGTATGGTTGACCCTCGGTCGACCCGCGTGCCCGCAGCAGGCGACTGCCTAATTACGGTGTCCCCGCTCCCTGCCGAGGTAAGGTTGAAGTTCATATTCAAATCTTCATAAATATCAGAGACAGTCTTGCCGATGAGATTCGGCACTTCCACAATCGGTGTTTCACCGTATTTATACTCTTTGCTCAGCTGATCCTTCCGTGGAGCAACGCCCATGTACGGCAGTGCATCTTCCAAAATATTGTGTACAATCGGCGCGGCGACGACGCCCCCGAATTGAATGCCTTGCGGGTTATCGACTGCGACATAGACAACAATCTTCGGATCATCTGCCGGAGCAAAACCGATAAAGGAAACGATATGCTCATTCGGCGAATAGCGGCCGTTGATAACCTTCTGGGCTGTACCTGTCTTACCGCCGACACGATAGCCATCTATGAAAGCGTTGCGTCCTGTTCCTTTGGCGACGACGCTCTCCAGCGCCTCTCGCACCTGCTTGCTCGTATCCTCGGAGATGACAGTTCGAACCGCTTCCGGCTGTACCGTGCTTACCGTATCGCCCGTCTCGGGATTAATCCATGATTTGGCGACATGCGGCTTATACAGTGTACCCCCATTGATCGCTGCCGAAACAGCTGTGATCTGTTGAATCGGGGTAACCGATACCCCTTGACCGAATGCAGTAGTCGCAAGCTCAACCGGTCCGACCTGACTCATTTTGAACATAATGCCGTTCTCCTCGCCGCCGAGGTCGATTCCGGTTTTTTTGCCGAAGCCGAAGTTCTTAATATAATCGAACAGCTTCTCTTTGCCAAGTCTATTGCCTAACGCAACGAATCCCGGGTTACAAGAGTTCTGCACAACTTCAAGGAAAGTTTGGCTGCCATGGCCGCCTTTCTTCCAGCAGCGCAGCCGTGCGCCGCCGATTTCAACAGCACCCGGATCAAAGAAATGCTCACTAGTGAGATTGACCTTTTTCTCTTCGAGTGCGGCTGCCAGTGTAATGATCTTAAATGTGGACCCCGGCTCATACGTCATCCAAATCGGCAAATTGCGATTGTAGATCGCCGGATCTACATCGCGGTATTTATCCGGCTCGTAGGTTGGCCTGCTGGCCATCCCGAGAATCTCGCCATTCGTAGGATCCATTGCGATTGCTATGATGTCATCGGCCTGAAACTTGACCATCGCTTGGTCAAGCTCCCGTTCCATAATCGTCTGGATCTGCTTGTCTATCGTTAGCTCTAAATTAAGTCCGTCTTTGGGCTCCAAATACGTATCGCCCGAACCGGGCATTTGCCCGCCTCCGGCCGTCGATAAGAAGGAAATATTCCCGTTAATGCCTTCCAGCATATTGTCATACTTAGCTTCAATACCGGTTAAGCCTTGATTATCAATCCCGGTAAATCCGAGCACATGCGAGGCAAAGCTTCCGAGCGGATAGTAACGCTTGTTATCTTCAGCTACCACGATGCCGGGCAGATTAAGATCCCGAATTTGCTGCGCTTTCTCCGTAGTGATTTTGCGGCCGCCCGGTTTAAGGCTGACAATCATCTGCTTCTTCTTGATCGTGGTATAAATAAGATCCTCCGACATATCCAGCACACCGGCCAGCTGAGCGGCCGTCGACTTTGCATCCTTGATCTGGGCAGGTATCGCCATCACGGTAGGTGAGCTTATATTATACGCAAGCATGGAGCCGTTTCGGTCCAAGATCTCGCCCCGCTTCGCCGAGAACGGAATCTCCCTGCGCCAGGAATCCTCCGCCTTAGCTGCCAGCTCTTCGCCTTTCCACAGCTGAACATAACCCAATCGTCCGGCCAGAAGCGAGAATGCAAGAATGCCAATAAGAAGCGCCGTGAACAGCCTGCGCCTGATCGTCACACTCGAAACCTTCACTTAACATCCCCTCCGAATAGCTCGTAAAACGGGAACGTTCGTCCATCCGTTTCCTAATCCAAGCCTATTCAAAGAAAAAGGGGCTTAGAACAAGCCTAGCCCCCTGAAGTAGTTCCCGATTTGCTGTTGTCTTTTGCTTCTGTTGTCGCATCTTCTCCGTTACTCGTCTGCGTGGAGGCTTGTATCGCCGGCGGTGACAGAACAAGCTTAAGCACTTTGTTCTCCCCCTGCTTCGCTAATGACTGGGAGATTACAAAACCTTCTCCTGTGGTCATCACGCGAATCTGCAGAATCGAGCACATCTCCATTGCGTCACGAAGCGATAAGCCTTTCATATTCGGTACCGGCAGCTTCGTTCGCTCTTCCGTTAACAGATAGATTGGCTGATCCGGGCTGACTGACGTGCCCGCCTTCGGAATTTGCTGCAAGACGGTGGTGCCTTTACCTACAATTTCGTAGTTTAGCTTACGCGATTTCAACTGCGCTTTCGCTTTCGTTAGATCCAGCTTCGTCAAACTCGGAATTTCTACGGTTTGCTCTTGATTCGGGGTGCTAGAGGTTGTCGTCTTCACCGTTGTCACCGGATCAACACCCATATGGCGAAGGCTTTGCTGTACGATCTGCTTGAATACAGGCGCCATGACCGTACCGCCGGATGCTAACCGATCATTCGGCTCATCCATTACGAGGTAAAGGACGATCTTCGGGTTGCCTACCGGCGCGAAGCCGATGAAGGAAATCACGTACTTATCGTCTGCATATCCGCCGTTGATAACCTTCTGAGCAGTACCCGTTTTACCGGCAACACGGTAGCCTTCAATATAGGCTCTGCGTCCGGAACCAATCTCTTGGTCGGATACGACTTGCTCCAAGTATTCATCCACTTTCTTGGCCGTTTGTTCGGTGATCACCTGACGGACAACCTGTGGTTTGATCACTTCTACTTTCTTTGTGACCGGATCTTGAATTTCTTTGATCAAATGCGGCACAAGCAGCTTGCCGCCGTTGGCTACGGCAGCTACAGCCGCGACTTGTTGAATCGGCGTTACGAGTACTTTACCTTGACCGAAAGCTGCGGTTGCAACCTCAGTTGGATAACGGGGATTAAAGTTAACCTGTCCCTTGATCTCCCCCGGAAGCTCAATGCCTGTCTTCTGGCTGAAGCCGAAATTCGAGATATAACTCATCAGTTTCTCCGCTTTCAGCCCTTCATAGCCCAGCTTTACGAAAGCGACGTTACTGGAGCGTTTCAACCCTTCCAAGAACGAAATGGTGCCCCAGCCTTCTCTATTGATATCGTGAATCGTGCCGCCGGGTACTTTAATGGCACCGGATTTATAGGTCGCGTCCGGGTTGAACAAACCTTCCTGAACCGCGCCGGAGAGCGTCACGATCTTAAATGTCGAACCCGGCTCGTACAAGGACTTAATCGAATGATCGTAAAAGTTCTCCTGCGGTGCAGTCCAGTACGTATTCGGGTCAAAATCGGGCATATTCGCCATCCCGAGAATCTCCATCGTTTGCGGGTCCGCCGCAATCGCCGTGATGCTCTTCGGCTTATATTTATCGTACGTTTCTTTAATCGCTTCTTCGATGTAGTGCTGGATTTCGGTATCAATCGTCAGCTTAATATTTTTACCGTCCACGGAAGGCTTAAAGTTGACGGTTCCATTCTCCAGAATGACACCGTTGCCGTCCCGCTCGTATTTGATTTCGCCCTCTGTACCTTTCAGCTTATCATCCAGCGCGGCTTCAAGCCCCATAACAGCCTTTCCTTCTTTGTTCTCATAGCCGAGAATATGTGAAGCCAAACTGCCTTTCGGATAGGAGCGCTTCTGTTGATCAATCAAGTAGATGCCAACATCCTTGCTGCCGGTTTGCTCGACAAGCTGATCTCTGAAACGGAGAATGCGATCCGCAACCGATTTATCAATCTTCCAGCCTTCCTTACGCACCTCGCGCTGTTGATAGTATTCGCCGTTCTTCTGCTTTGCTTCTACAATTTCACGCAGTGTAATCTGCGATTTGCCAAGAACACCGCTCAGTTTATTGATGATTACATTTTCCAGCTTCAAGTCATGAATGATCTTCGGATTGACAGCAACCGTATACGCCGCAACATCCATAGCGAGTATATTGCCTTCCCGATCAGAGATCGTACCGCGAACCGGAATAATCTTCTCCGACTTCGACCATACTTCTCTGGCTTTATCCGCCCAGAAGTCGGCGTGCACCACTTGAACCCAATAGATTCGACCTACTAATAAAACAAAAAGGAGGGTGATGAACCCTCCGACCAACAATGTCCGTAATCTAATTCTCTTTGTCATAACTGTTCACCTATTCCTTACTGCTCGCGACAGTCGTTTCAGTAGCCGCATTTACTTTAATTAGGGAGGAGTCATCTTCTGGATAAGTGTATCCGTACTTCTCTGCAAGATCCCTAATATTCTTCGGGTCGTTCGCTTTCTCGTATTCCGATTTCAAGAATGCTACCTGCTCGGTCAGCTGCGCATGCTGCTTTGTCAATTGCTTGATTTGAAGCTCCATCTGGTAGATTTGTGCATAACGGAAAATAACGACGCCGGCTACAAGTACACAAACGAGAATCGTAAACATGTACAGCAGCTTCTCCTGCACCGGCAGCGACTTGCGTTTGATGACAACTTTTTTGGTTTCGCGGAACTGCGGCCGCGGCTCCGTCTTTCGTTTTGGCTGCAGCGCTAGATTCCCATTCACATATGCCATTGCGGTACCCTCTCCCCTTCTCTGTTACTACTACATCATCATCTATGGTGTGTTGTCTTCTATGCGGTTACAGTTTCTCAGCAACGCGAAGCTTCGCGGAACGCGATCTTGGGTTCTGTTCCAATTCCTCTTCGCTTGGCAGAATCGGCTTACGATTCACAAGCTTCAGCTTGCCCCCTCCGCCGCAAACACACATCGGAAAGTCGGTTGGACAGGTGCATTTTTCAACAAATTTCGCAAACAACTGCTTGCAAATACGGTCTTCCAAGGAATGAAACGTAATGACTGAAGCTCTGCCTCCGGCATTCAATACGTCTATTGTCTGTTCAAGACCTTCCTCTTCAGCACCAAGCTCATCGTTAACCGCAATGCGCAGCGCTTGAAACGTACGTTTCGCAGGATGCGGGCCAGTCCGCCTTGCAGCCGCAGGTATGCCGGATTTTATAATTTCGACCAGCTCGCCGGTTGTTTCGACTCGCTTCTGCTCTCTGGCAGCGATGATCTTGCGGGCAATGGATCTGGCAAACCGCTCTTCACCGTAGTTCGTAATAATGCGGGAGATTTCTCGTTCATCCCATGTATTGACAATATCATCTGCTGTCAGCATACCGTCTTGATCCATCCGCATATCAAGCGGCGCATCATGATTGTAGCTAAAGCCGCGTTCACCTTCATCGAGCTGCGGACTGGAAACGCCAAGATCGAATAATACGCCGTCTACGCCGGAAATGCCTAAATCCTTCAGCACATGCGCTAAATAACGAAAGTTACTTTTCACCAGTGTGACACGGTCCATGTAATCGGACAGTCTGACACGCGCGTTGTCGAGTGCCCAGTCGTCCTGATCCAATGCAATAAGTCTTCCTTGGGGTCCGAGCCTTGATGCGATAAGCTCGCTGTGGCCGGCTCCTCCGAGTGTACAATCGACGTAGATGCCGTCCGGTTTAATGGCAAGTCCATCTACTGCTTCTTCTTTCAATACCGTGATGTGTTGAAACATGCTGTAATCCTCCCTGCTCTAAACCCCTCGCTCCACCTAAATGATTCGGCAAGCGAGCTAAAAATTAAAATCAAAATCAACAAGCTTCTCTGCAATATCATTGAAGGTCTCTTCGGATTGCTTGAAATAGCTCTCCCAGATCGGTTTGCTCCAGATCTCTACACGGTTCGAAACGCCCAGCACAATACAGTCCTTATCCAGCTTGGCATATTCGCACAGCGTATTCGGTAAGTTTACCCTTCCCTGTTTATCGAGCTCGCATTCCGTTGCCCCGGAGAAGAAAAAACGGGAGAACGCACGTGCATCTGATTTCATCATGGGCAGCGATTTCAGCTTCTGTTCAAGCAAGCTCCACTCGCTTTGCGGATAAACAAACAAACAGTTATCAAGTCCTCGAGTGACAACAAAGTGGTCGCCAAGCTGTTCGCGGAATTTAGCCGGGATAATGATGCGGCCTTTCTCGTCAATGCTATGTTGATATTCGCCCATAAACATTGAACCGCTCCACCCCTTCCCCCAAATCCTCCACTTAACCCCACTTTCTACCACTAAGGTTGAACTATTCGCCACCGCTACTTGAAATCCTGCTCCTTTAGCAGGATTTAATAAAATAATTTATGGGATTAACCTTGTTACGATTTTGAAACTTTTTAGTGCTTTGGATCGTGTACACTAGAAAAGAAATGCTGGATGAATCATACATAAGGGGGCCTGCCTGTGACCGGCACTTCCGCCTTGACCTATAAAATCAACCTTCTTCGCAAGGTCGAGCTGCTTTGTTATCAAGTATCACACTATTTACTCCGCAGTGAGGAAGAAGCTGCAGCTGCCAGCGAGGAAGCACTGACCGCTCTATTCCGCGATCCAACCTTCTTGGAAGCTTCCGAGGAGGAACGCTCTGCGATCGCCAGGAAAACCGCCATAACTTTTGCTCTCCAGCGCGCTGCCGGCAGCAGCCAGACACGGCAAAAAGAGCTGACATCCCATGTCGCCGGGGACATGTGATGCAGCTCTTCGGTTTGCCTATTGGATCTTCTATGCTTCTGAATCTTCTTTAACTGGTTCCCGAGCCTCAGGTGCCGGGATATTTTTCGTGCTCGCCGCCGGATGTGAATTGCGTTTACGCCGGTTGCTTCGGTATGCCATATAAGCAGGAATACCTACGATTGCCACCAAAGCCAGAACCGGTAATGCACCGGCAATGAAGATAAATACGCCTTGAATGAACGCGTATACCACATTCGTGCTGCCGGACATAGCATCCGAAATTCGATTCAGAAACCCTGGATTCTCTTCTTCTTTGGTCGTAACAGGCTCCAGCACTTGATACATCCTAAGATCAATGGTGGAGTACTCCACATTTTTGTCCAAATAGCGAATACGTCCTTTAATCCGCTCGATCTCGGTTTGCACTTCACCGAGCTGGTTCGAAATTTGCAGCAAATCGGTCGTCTTCGTCGCTTTCTCCATGAATGCTGTCAATCTAGCCTCTACCACTTGACGAGCCTTCAGCCTTGCCTCCATATCGACGTATTCTTCCGTCACATCAGTCCCTTGCGCGCTGCTCTCGAAGCCTTCGTGTTTGATCTTCTCCAGCTCGCTGATGAAAGTATCAAAGCCGGCAGCCGGCACTTTAATCGTGTAGGTACCGCCCAGCTCGGAGGTAGTTTTCTTATCCGAGAAGGAGAGCAGATAGCCGCCGGACAAATGAATCAAATTCCGTAGAGAGGTTTGAGCCTTGCCATAGTCTTCAACCTCCATGTTCACGGACGCTTTATAAATGATTTTGCGAGTGAAGCTGGATTCGCCATCCGGAATGTTGCTGTCGGCATCACTCATCCCGGCTGCGGGCGCCTCCTCACTGCTGGCTGTGTCTGCAGTACTCGCATTCGAAGATGAATTGCTCGTGGCTACGTCCCCGTCTGCCATCGGCGGCGCTGCCATCTCCGTGTTCATCGCGGCGTTGTTTGTGGTTGCACTACTGCCTGCGTACCCGTCGCTCTTCGCATCATTTGAATTACTGTTGCCCGCAGAACAACCTGCCAGCATCCATACCATGACCACGATGCTAACCAGCAATAACCATCGGACGCTTCTCTTTTTTGTTGCGCCTACGCCATGAAGCATGTTCATGATACAACCCCCGCTTTTCTTTAATATGGTCGACCTACCTATCAAACGTTGGCAGAAAGGTAGATGTTGCATATTGTGGGAGAAAAAAGACGCATGAACCGGTTCCATAAGGAACACAAGTTCATGCGTCTTGTAATTACTACGTTGTATCAATGCTCTTGCCAGCTGTCGAGATAAGCTTTCTGTTCATCGGAGAGTTTATCGATGCCCGTTCCGATTGCTTCCAGCTTGTAGCGAGCTACTTGCTCATCCAGCGCGTAAGGCACGTTTACAACTTTCTTGCCGATGCTGTTATAGTTGTCGTTCACATATTTAAGCGACATCGCTTGCAGAGCAAACGTCATATCCATAATTTCGGCTGGGTGACCATCGCCTGCAGCGAGGTTGACCAAGCGGCCTTCAGCCAGCAAATAAATGCTGCGGCCATCTTTCAATTGGTACTCTTCAATGTTGCGGCGCACTACACGCTTACCGTTGGAAAGTGCCTCAAGCTCAGGTTTGTTCACTTCAACATCAAAGTGGCCTGCGTTGGACAGAAGCGCACCATTCTTCATGACTTCATAATGCTCGCCGCGAATGACATCTTTGTTACCCGTTACCGTAACGAAGAAATCCCCAAGCTTCGCAGCTTCAATCATCGGAAGGACTGTGAATCCGTCCATATATGCTTCAACGGCGCGAATCGCATCGATCTCTGTTACGATAACTTGCGCGCCAAGACCTTTCGCACGCATCGCTACCCCTTTACCGCACCAGCCATAACCTGCAACAACAACTGTTTTGCCGGCTACAACAAGGTTTGTCGTCCGGTTAATACCGTCAAATACCGATTGGCCCGTGCCGTAACGGTTATCGAACAAATATTTGCAGAACGCGTCATTAACGGCAACCATCGGGAAGTTGAGCGAACCATCCTTCTCCATCGCTTTCAGACGCAGAATACCTGTCGTTGTTTCTTCCGCGCCGCCGCGAATATTCTCCATTAGGTCAGGACGTTCCGCGTGGAGGATCGAAACGAAATCGCCGCCGTCGTCAATAATGAGGTCAGGCTTCGTTTCAAGTGCTTTGATAAGCAATGACTTATATTCAGCAGGCTCCGGATTGTATTTGGCAAATACAGTGATGCCGTCTTCAACGAGCGCCGCACATACATCATCTTGCGTGGACAGCGGGTTGCTGCCTGTAATCGTTACTTCTGCACCGCCGGCTTGAACAACTTTAGCCAAATAGGCTGTTTTGGCTTCCAAGTGGAGGGAGATCGCAACCTTCAAACCTTTGAACGGCTGCTCCTTCTCGAATTGCTCACGAATACGGTTAAGTACCGGCATATGGGCTGCAACCCAATCAATTTTCAAATGTCCTTCCGGCGCAAGCGCCATATCACGCACGATACTGTTTTGCTTCGCATTAACGGTCATTGTTCTTCAGCACCCTCTCTTCTTCTACATGCTCGTTGTTGATCCTTGCCTTAAATCGAAATCAAATGATGGCCGTTCTGCTGATCATAGGGGATCTCCAGCAGTTTGTCGATCCACGATCTTCCATATTGATTATAGAATTCCATCACATTCAATACACGTTCCTGAGGCTTGCCTTCCGGCCACAATGAAAGGGCAATCCAGTCCAATTGACGAAGTGCGGCTCCGAACTTCTTGGCATGCGCATCCATTGTCCGCTTCTGAAGATAAGAGATTTGATCCTTGATTCGAAGCAGATTCTGATCCGTCAATTCTCCTAATCCATTCTCAACTGAAACGGTTAAAGCCTTTATGGGCTCATAGAGGGCTTCAATACCTGCTAGGGCAGCGGCAAAACCGCCTTCAATGCCGGTTTCATCCCGCTCCTTAAGCCAGGCTTCTCTGCATGCCTTAAATCGGTAAGCCACTTCCTCGAAAGATAATCCATACTTGGCCATATACTTGGACGTTTTGTCCTCAATCAGCGAGAAGGACATGCGCGGCACAACAATCGGCATCTCCATGCCCAATACCTTGAACGCCTCACCGGTTAACGACCAATATGCGATCTCCCCTGGACCGAGAACCACAGCCAGAACAGGCAGCACATAGTCCTGCATGATCGGCCTCGTCAGTACATTGTTGCTGAACCGCTGCGGATCGCCGGCTGCCCATGTCTGCAACTCCTCGATGGACCATGATTTCGATCCTTTCCGATTCCGAAACCGGCCATCATGCTTATGTAGCAATATCCGTTCTTCCTCGTCGAAGAGAAACAGGTTCGCACTCCCCTGCGTAACATCCGCGGAAGGCGAGAATCCGAGCTCCTGCAGCTGGCTTGCACTGCGGAAGTAAGCCGACTCCAGCTCATCGTTGCGTGCCAGCATTTGACCGAACATCGGCGCTTCCAGCTTCCGAATGCCGACATCATCCGCATCAAGCAGAATTAGCCCTTGGCTGCCGAACAGCCAACCAAGCAAATAAGCGAACAAATCGGACAAGGTCTCGGATTGTTTCGCGAATTGGCCCAGTTTCTCCAGGAGCTCCGGCTTAAAGGATGTGTCCGGCAATGCCGCGCTAAGCAGTTGAACCGCTTCCGTGAACGTTTCCTGTGCGATCTTCGTCCTGCTGACGGAGGTGCGGGCACCTCTGGGTCTCTGGACAGCCAATCGGGTCAACGCCGCTTCCCCTCGCACATAGGCGTGGTTAACTTCATCGAAGTCATGGTCCTCGCCGGCAATCCAGAACACCGGCACAACAACCGAACCCAGCCGAGCCGTTGCTTCCTTCGCAGCTGAAATCGCCGTAACCGCTTTATGAATGACGAGCAGCGGACCTGACCACAGCCCTGCTTGCTGACCGGTCACAACGACCGGCGCTCCCGAGCGGATCGCTTCGATATTCGCCATAACCGCAGCGTTGTTGTTATAACGCGTATTGTACGTTTGGAGCGTATCGCCAAGAAGTTGGGCATCTATGCGCTTATCCGCGTTCTCAGAGAGCCAGTTCATCCTGCGTTTCCAGTGCATATTTTCTGCCGCGTGGCTGCCGAACAGCGCCTCTACGCCGGGGTGGCTTCGATGTATATAAGCTTCGGTGACAGGCTGTCCGAAAGGCAGCTGAACCGTATCGATTTTCATGGACAGTCTCTACCTTTCTTCCTTGTAAGTAACACCTTTAGAATAAGTGCAGTTTTTCTCATTCATTGTACACAACGTAAAGCGCACCGTCAAAAAAAAACCACCCTCCGTGAATGGAGAGTGATCCTCGAATCTATATTGATAGATGAACAACGATTACACGTTAAAAAAACTCTTCCCGATGCCGATACACATCAGTATGACGTAACATAGACTCATTAGAAAGAAGCCGAGCCGCCAGATTGCACGCATTATGCGGCGCATGTTGATATTGCCCTTCAACCGATATTGCACGTTGCCGAGCAGACCGCCGCCAAGGAGCAGAAGAAGTAAGATTCCGTATATCCCAAAGGAACTATGAAAAATTTTATTAAACAATACGGCCACACAGCCAATTAATAGTGCGGTAGTTACATCCATAGCGGTGCTGAATGCTTTCTTCTTATCGCCGGTGAAAGCTCCATAACCAAAATATACGAGTAGAAACGGTATGATCGGAAGAACAGCTAGAAAAGCGTAGACGTTCTTGATGCTTTCCCAAATCCACTGCATCCTCGGTTCGCCCCTCTCTACGGTCATTAGTTCGTTTGGAGTGTTTTAATTAGTGTCAGTACGGCTTCATTCATCGGAGCAGGTGCTTGAATGGTTCTGGCCAGCGACGCGATGCCGCCGTTGATCCAATCGATCTCCGTTGGACGTCCTGCCAATACGTCTCGCAGCATGGAAGATTGATTCCCTGCGGTAGCTTCACAAATATGAAGCAGCTGATCCCAGCTATCCGCATCCTTCACCATTCCGGATCGAACGAGAATGTGCTCACTCTCTTCATGCAAAGCCTTCATCCAGCGCAATCGGCATGGATCAGATGGGAGCTCCCCATTCCGTACACCGAATATGCCGGTTAGCGGATTGATGACAGCATTGATCAGTAATTTCCTGTAAACAACAGTCTCCATCTCATTCGACAGTTTGCCTTCAATTCCTGCCCCATTAAGCACTTTTAACAACATTTTTTGAGGTTTGCTCGCCTTTTCTTCGTTTTTCAGCCAACTGCCGAACGTTATCGTCCCGCTTCCTGTATGGTGAACGGAATGTTCGTCGATTCGCATTGCACCTTCTGTCGTAATAGCTGCATTTAACTGCTCTTCAGGACATACCGTGCGCAGTAAATCCAGATGCCCTATCCCATTTTGAAGCGCAAGTATCGAACAACCATGGACAGCCAAGCGCCCCACCTGCTGCAGCAACTGCGCATCCAAATGCACTTGCTTGACGGTGAGCCAGACCCAATCCTCTTGCTGTAGTCCAACTGGAACATACGTATCGATCGTCGAAGCCTGTACACTCACCTGATATTGCATGCCATCCCGTTTGGTCAACTGGATACCTTCCTCACGCAGCCGCTTCGCTTGCTCTTCCGAGCGCGTCAAGATAATAACCTCGGTCCCGGCCTCCGCCAGCCTTGCTCCATATAAAAGTCCGAGCGCTCCCGCTCCCACGATGATCATTCTCACTGGTTTGCCTCATTTCTACTTCCGCCTGATTAAACTTATCGTAACAGAAGCAAACTAAAAAATCCCGCCGCACCTATAGCAGGTTCGGAGAGATTTTGGAGAGCGGCTTTTCAGTCAAACAAGCCGGCTATTCGATTCGTTCCAAGTTACCGTTCGCATCCATTTTGAAGCGAGGTTTAGCCTCATCTTCTTCTGTCAGCACGGTCAAACGGCGTGCACGGTCCATAATTTGAATGAGCGTTTTGTAGTCATCATTGACCGCACGGTAATCCGTTTGGGCATTGTTGACTTCAAGCGATAATC
This sequence comes from Paenibacillus sp. J22R98, assembly GCF_059383835.1. Taxonomy (NCBI): domain Bacteria; kingdom Bacillati; phylum Bacillota; class Bacilli; order Caryophanales; family Paenibacillaceae; genus Paenibacillus; species Paenibacillus sp. J22R98. The sequence continues at coordinate 156,018 of NZ_JBXENW010000003.1, read as the reverse complement.
TTTCATTCAGCTCACGTAAGGTGAACAATTCTTCATCTTTCTCGCGCAGATCGCGTTCAAGCGTCTTGATCTGGCGATTAAGCTCTTGATAAGTACCTTTCCATTGCCGCAGAAATCGGATAACGGTATCAATTGATAGCGATTCTTCCGTCAACGGATCGTTCTTGTACGTACGTTCTTCTGTGTCGAGCATGCTGATCGCGGATACATGAGGTGTTGCAACGTACGTTTGTTTTTTCATATAGTTCCGCTTCTGGCGCTGCTGCTTCGCAATTTGTATCGCATCTTCATAGCGTTTGCGGACACAACTGTTCCAGCGGAATCCGCATGCGGCCGATGTCCGGCCGATCCGCTCTCCTACTTCCTCAAAAGCGGCCAACTGCGTGCTTCCCTCGCGGATATGCCGCAGCGTCACTTCGGCTAGGATGAGATCGTCATCCGGGCTCCAGGCATCTTGTCTGACTGCTGTCATGCAACCAAAACCTCCTAACATTAGGCGCTTACTTTATCTCTATGCCCTTGGTAGAGTTCATAGAATCTATCGGATACTAATTTGTATATCCATTTTTTTGACGGCTCATACATGTTTTTTCGTAATTTGAAGCAAACTTGTATCAGAGCGTGAAAAGGAGGCAAAAAGTTTGCCAATTCGTCACGAGTGAAACAGTTTACACATGTTACCTGAAACGTTATAATGGGCAATAGTAATCGGGTCGAGACTGACGAGAAGGGGGATGAAATCATGGCACGCATGTTCCGAGTGCTCGGTTTCTGGACGCTTGTAATCGCGCTAATGGCGTTTGCAGGGCATATGACCGAGATGGCACTCTTGTTCTTTATTCAAACCGTCGTGTTTGTCCTGTTAGGCTATTTGAACTTTTCCGAAAGAACCTATATGTTGATGTTCTGGGGATACATGTTTATCTCGTTCGTCAGCTTCACGTATTGGACCGTATTTGTAATGGGGAACCCATTCTAATAACGGACCTTCTGACATTCACAAATAGCCAAAAGGCTGCTCCGAGAAGATGGGATACCATCTCCGGAACAGCCTTTTTTCGTTTGACCGCATTATTATTCGCCTTTGAGCAGCACCATCACTTTAAACGACTCGCTCATATTATCGCTTAGCAGCAGCTGGCGGATGGAACGATTGCGTCTTGCTGCTTCACCGAAGGGATTCGTCCCATCATGTGCGACTAGGTCCTGCAGCAAGCCTTGATCGAGGAGAAATTGCTTCTGCGTATCATAATACTGCACCTGCCAGCCCGCCTGTTCGGCTGCATGTCTGCAAGCAGTGAAATTGACGTGCGAGGTGATGTCCTGTTCTCCGGGAGCGCTGAAGGGACGGTCATGCGCCACATGATCCTTATAGCACAGCAGCGTTCCTTGCATTCGATGCGATGCCGTTAATTCTTGCGCTTCGTGACCGTAGTCCACGAGAAGGAGTGCCCCATGTTTGATCATGCCGGTAAGTTCTGTAATCCATCGCTCGGCAGCGAGGTTTACCTCGGTAATCTGCCCTTCCCGCAAGGCGATTCCATCCCGTTTCAGTACTTCTGCAATCCGTTCATCAGTTAAAGGTGTGTAGACATAGCGAAATGCTTCTCCATCTTCGTTGTCGTTCCTAGCTGCAACGCCAAGCTCCCAGAGCTGGCCTTCCTTCAAGACGACTCGATGTACCGGAAATGCATCCAACAGCTCATTTGCAATCATGATCGAATAAGTCGCCGGCGACGACGAAGATGAAGAGGTCCCCCTGTCGTTTGCATCCAGCAATGCTTTATACGCTTCTTCCGGCGTCATGTAACGCAACTGCGGCCGCGGCGAATCTGAACGATCCAGGGCCGCTGCTGCTTGCTCCAGCCTCGACTGTGCCTCATGTAGATGCACAGGATTGCTGTCCACAATAACGTGCTCCGCTTGAGAGAGCCACGAATGCCTTGACGTTGACCATGCTACAATCATTTGCTGGGAGAGCAGCCCGGTACCTGCCCCCCATTCCATTATCCTAACAGGCGCTGACTCCCCACGGTCTCCGATTAACGAGGCAGCACAGCTTGCCAGCTTCTCTCCCATTATGGAGCCGATCGCAGAGCTCGTATAGAAGTCGCCTTTCTTGCCCACTCGTATTTTCCCTGAGCGATAATAGCCTTCCTTCTCGTCATATAAACACAGGGCCATATAATCATGGAACGAGATACAGCTGACTTCAGCAGTCTCCCGGGCGCGTACAGAATCCCGTCCCCTCAGCTGGCTCCGTGCGATTTGCTCCCCAATTAACAAGGACAATCGCCCGCCGTTTCCGCTCATGCAATCCCCTCCAAATCAAGGACAAAATTAGTGCTTACAGATATAATAGAATTGGTACATGCATATAGTAGTGCATGCAAAGTGTGAAGAAGAAAGAAAGGGGAGCCCTTCGTGAAAGGAACGATACGCCGCCGGATTGCGGCGTTCGCCGTTTGCGCGCTCGCAGTGTGGCTAACTATTTTCCCCGTATTTGCCGACCCTGCAACCCCGAAGGATGAAGAGGTCCGAGCGATACTGGAGAAAAGCCTCTCCGTCGTTGAAATTGACAAAGAAATTGCACGCGTGAAAGAACAGCAGCAGTCGATCCTTGCGCAGCTGCATGATTCCAAAGTGAAGCTGGCAAGCCAAGAGCAAACGATCGAGAAGAAACGCGAAGAGGCAGGGAAAGTGCTTCGCGCCTACTACACCGGTGAACGGGATATTTTCCTGACGGCGTTTGTGTCTTCGCACAATTTATCAGAGCTGCTGCAGCTGCTTGATTTTTTCGACCTTATCTTTACTAATGACAAGCTTACGCTCAACTCGTACTTGAAGCAATATCAAGAACTGAAGAAAAGCATCAGCAAGCTCGATACGCAGTCGGAACAGCTTACCGAAGTCGAAGAACGTCTCACTACGCAGCGAAACCGAGTTATGGCACTTCAGCAAGATGTCGACTCCTCGTTAAGCGGTCGATCCGATGCTGACAAACTCAAGCTGCTCATTAATGAATTTACGGACTACTGGCAGAATGTCGGATTGTTAGAGGTAAAACGGTACTTCAGCGCGCTGTCCAAAGCGATGAAGAAAATGCCGGCTTGGGTGCAAAACAATAAAGACATGCTTGAAATTGACGGCTTCAATTACTCGCTCTCCATCCCGGACGATAAGCTTAATGCTTTCCTGCGAGAGCAAAATGAGCTGTTCGACAATTTCTCCTTCGTCTTCAATCCGGACAAAGTCATCGTAACCGGCAAACGCGTTAACATGGAAGTGCAATTAACAGGTCATTATTCATTGGAGAAAGACGGCTCCATCTTATTTCATGTCGATTCGCTTATTTTTAACGGCTTGGAGCTGCCGGACACGACAAGAGCAGCTCTAGAGAAAGAATTCGATCTCGGCTTCTACCCTTCCAAAATCGTATCCTTCCTCAAAACCAAATCGGTCACCGTAGAGGATGGCAAGCTATTGATCAAGCTTACCATCAGTCTTTGATGGCTCCTCAGGCGGTGCTTCGGCACCGCCTTTTGGTTGTTCCGGCTCCTCGTTCCATAGGGATATAAATTTACTGGCCAGCTCAGGTGTGAGTTCGGTCTTGTTCCCGCCAAGTATGACAAGCAGCTTCGACCAGCGTTCCCATCTTTCCCTCCAGGAAGGATCAGGCGTTACGGATGCTCGGCTTAGCATACTGACAAGGTAATGAGGCGGCCTTTGATCGATATCGTTATATTCAAATTCATTTGTCATCCCCGAAATACGTGAAGGCAACCGCCCGAGCGACTGATAGTCATCCAGCTGCGCTTCTGTGGAGGTCATTTCCGTAATGTACGCACTGGCTTCGCTCACCCGTTCTGTTTCTGCCAGCATCACAAAGCTTCTTCCATTCGTGCGAACGACTGAGCCTGTCGATGTGCCAACCGACAACAGCTCTCTCTCCTCATCCGTTAAGGATTTAAAGAGCGTCCACGGCATGACCGCAGACATCAGCGTTCCGGCTCCAAATGCCCCGAGCAGCTGAGTTTTCTGTTGGACAGGCGCTAGCCTGTCCAACTTTGCAGCATATTCAGCGGCAAAATAAAGCTGTTCCTTCTGCGTGATGGTGAATGGAGACAAATTGGCAGCCGCCTCACTGTTCTCCCTAAACATCCCCATCCAAGCAGCCATTTCCTTCGCGTCAGCCGTGTTGAGGTTAAACGGACTGAGCTGAGGGTTCGTTGCCGCTAAGGCCGCAACAGCAACCTTGAATGCTTCGAGATCTTTAGGCGGCGCAATCAGGCCGGCAGCCTTGAGCAGATTTTTCTGCCAAACTACAAGCAATGGATTACAGTCAAGAGGAACACCCCACAGCGAGCCATTCCACTTCACAATACTTGTTAGCGCTTCCATTTGATCGGCAGCCGTATCTCCGGAAACAATATCGTCGACGGGGAGCAGAAACCCTTGTACGGCAAATTCTCGCACGCGATCATTGTCTAACAGCATCAGATCGAAAGGTTCGCCTTTCTCCGATGCTTTCTTCCTTGCCTCATCAGCATCTTCGTTATGTATATTCGTCATTTGAATGCTGATTCGAGGATGGGATAGCTCAAAATGCTCATTCTCGCCCTGCCAATATTGGTACTCAGCCTCGTCCATCGAGACTGCAATTGAAATCGTCTTTCGATCCTGCTCATCCCCATCAACGACCTGAGGTTTGTCATTCGATAATTGATCGTCATCTGAGTGAGTGACCGGCGATCCCGGCTTACCGAACATGGGAACAAGCAGCGCAGCACAAATCGTAAATACGCACAGCAGCAGCATGACATATTTTCTGCGTGACACCGTGTCCCTCCTCTAATAGGGAGTTTGTCGGAGACAAACTCTCACCTCTAACGCTAATAGGGAGTTTGTCGGAGACAAACTCTCACCTCTAACGCTAAATTTTAGCTAATCTTTATTTTAGCAAGAAAGCGCTTTTTTGTCGCCTGTCAATTGCAGCTGGTCCGCGGAATTTCAAATTGATTCCCGCTGCAGAATCCGTCATACTTGGTGAAAACTCCCCTTTCAAGGAGGCAGAGACCATGCAGCCGATTTATAGCGTTGACTTGCAATTACCGAAAGGTACGCTGCCGGAACAATTCGTGCAAATGCTGCAAGAATTGGCCGAATCTCCGTTTAACTTGCTGGATCGCGATGACACGCTGCTCCTCGTCAATAGCCAAGCAGACGCGGATACAATTGAAGCGTTTGTCGCCACGCGATTTAAAGTAAGCTGCGAGCTTGGACAATGGGCCCAGCTTGATGAGACATGGTCGCTTAATGTCCGCACCTTTACGGATTATGGGCTCATTACGTACTCAAATAATCGTTATCTCAACTTAGAGCTCGCATCGATTGTTTGCTTGATCCCGGGCACTACGCCTGATGCTGAACCTGCTTCAGCCGCAGAACAAGCGGACGAGCATGCCCTTGCCCACCTGATGCAAAATGACGGCCGCCGGCTGCTCGCCATTGACCGTCATCAGGTTGCGCTTATTGAGGGGATTGCACGTGCCTACCGCTGCAGCTCAACAACTGTGCTGGAAGCATCCGAATCCGATTAGAGCAGATCCGCAGCTAATTGGGCGAGTCTCGAACGCTCGCCTTTCTCCAGCGTCATATGGCCGCTGACGCTTTCTTGCTTGAAGCGCTCCACGATATGCGTGAGTCCATTGCTAATGGAGTCCAGATAAGGATGGTCGATCTGCTCCGGATCGCCCATCAGGACGATCTTGCTCCCTTCTCCGACACGCGATACGATGGTCTTCACTTCATGCCGAGTCAAGTTTTGCGCTTCATCGATGATTATGAATTGCCCCGGTATCGAACGTCCCCGAATATAGGTGAGCGCCTCTACTTGAATGCTGCCGAGCCCCATTAATATTTTATCAATATCGCCCGACTTCTTCGTATCAAACAAATATTCCAAATTATCATAAATCGGCTGCATCCACGGACGCAGCTTCTCATCCTTCTCACCCGGTAAATACCCGATATCCTTCCCCATTGGAACGACCGGCCTTGCGATCAGCAGCTTCTTGTATTTGTGCTCATCCTCCACCTTCATCAGACCTGCAGCAAGCGCCAGCAGCGTCTTGCCTGTACCGGCTTTACCGGTCAGCGTCACGAGCGGAATGTCGTCGCTAAGCAGCAGCTCCAGTGCCATGCGCTGCTGCGCATTGCGGGCGGTAATCCCCCACACCGGATCATTGCTCAGATACAGCGGTTCCAGCCTCGCTCCGTCTTGGCTCACTTTGAGCAGTGCGGATTTAGATGTCCCCATTTCATCCCGCAGGATAACAAATTCATTCGGGTGCAGCCGAGTATTCAGCAGCAAGTTCTTGATCGTAAGAAAACGGTACGTATAAAATTCATCAATGACCGAAGGATGCACTTTAAGGGTTAAATAACCCGCATACACATCCGATGGCGCTACCACCTGATCGGATAAATAATCTTGGGCTTCAAGCCCCAGCACATCCGCTTTAATGCGGACGAGTACATCTTTACTGACGATAATGACAGGACGCGGGTCCCCTTTGTCCTGCTCTTCGAGATGATAATTGAGCGCTACCGCAAGGATTCGATTGTCGTTAGACATTTCGCCGAACATTTCCTGTACACGCATAAAGCTGCGATGATTCAGTTCTACCTTGAGAACGCCCCCGTTATCAAGTTCAATTCCTTCATGCAGCCGGCCCGTCAGCCGCATTTGGTCGAGCAGCCGGGAAACATGCCGCGCATTGCGGCCAAGCTCATCGGCCAATCTTTTCTTTGAATCAATTTCTTCCAACACCACCGCGGGAATAATGACCTCATTGTCATCGAAAGCGAAGATCGCTTGCGGATCATGTAAGAGTACATTGGTGTCGAGCACGAATATCTTTTTCATCGTGAGCCCTCCTGGCGTTGGAATTTCGTTCAAAGGCGTACATAGCGCGGCCTTCATCTAGGCAAACTATGCTTGAACAAACTTTGCAGACTCTAGAAAGGTCAGGTGGCGAATATGAGAAAGTGGCTGGTGCCCGCTATGATCCTTTGCTTGCTGGCAACAGGCTGTAATACTGTCGCCCGCAATGAGACATCACCCTCTCCACAAAATGATAATCGCGTTCGTGCACAGCAGAGCGCTCCGCAGAAGAAGCAAATCAGCAGCCCTAAACAAGTCGCAGCTCATCTTGAGGATCTGGCGCGGCATGTACCCGGCGTGAAGGCCGCTCACTGTGTCGTGTTTAAAAATACAGCGATCGTTGGTATCGATGTGGCAGGGAATTTGGAACGATCCCGTGTTGGCACAATCAAATATGCGGTTGCCGAAGCATTCCGTAAAGATCCCTATGGTATTGACGCCATCGTAACGGCCGATATCGACATTGGGACTCGGCTGAAAGAAGTACAGGCCGACATGAAGCGCGGCAGACCCATTGCCGGATTTGCCGAAGAGATGGCCGACATCATAGGGCGGATCGTCCCTCAAGTGCCGAGAGATATCCAACCGGAGCAACCGGATCCCGCTAAGACTGACAAGCAAAAAATGAGTCAAAAGCTTTAGACTTACGAAGACACCAGCACCGTGAGAGTCGGTATAAGAACACAAAAAGCCTAGTGATTCCTCACTAGGCTTTCTTCATGGCAGCAAACACCTGTCCATCCAGTTTGTCTGCGGCTCTTCTGTCGTAAGTTTTCTCATATTCAGGTCTTGCGGACAAGCGTGCGCCGTAAAACATCGCATCGCGAACCGAAGCAATGTCGATGTCGAAGCATACCAATTTGAATGGCACGTCCTCAAGCGCTTCAGTTACAAGCCGTGCCGTGCCGTAGATCGTTTGAACAGTACCCGGCGCAAACACAGTAACGCTTACATCCACTTTCGAAGTCATATTCACCGTTAGGCGCGAACGGCCATCAATGGCGAAACGCAGTGTGGAGCGGTTGACCGCATAAACCCACGATATTACGCTGGAAGTCGGAGTTCCGCTGTCTGCATCAATCGTGTGCAACAGTACAAACGGTTCTTTCTCCAGGCCACTTAGCAGCTCGTCAGTAAGTACGGTGACAAGTTCAGTCATCCGCAGTCCTCCTTGCCTATTGTGTCAGTGCTTCGATGGTTTTATTATAACATAGCATACGTCGTACTACCACATTCATTCCGCCAATTTGGACGCCAGTGCCGATTTCGCTTCTTGAAGTTTGGCTTCATCCAGGCGAACATATGGCGAGTGCCACTCTCCTACGAGCGGGATAAAGGTGATATCGCTTTTGCTGATCCCGAAGTAAGTTTTCATCATATTCTCCACTTCATTACTCGGAATATCCATGCGCATATTGTTGCCTACTGCCTTAATAACGTTAGCTATCTTAGGCACGCTGGAGAAGGATTTGAGCTTATCTGCGATTTCGCCGAGCACCTGACTTTCACGACGATTGCGGTCAAAGTCGCTGGACATATTCGTACCGTCATTGGATTTGCGGTAACGGACGAAATCAAGCGCATCATCACCCTTCAGGTTCTGAGGACCTTTCTTCAGATCGATGTTCGTTCCGTCAGCCGTGTCGACATAACGCATGTCCATATCCACATCCACATCGACGCCGCCAAGCGCGTCTACGACATCAACGAAGCCTTGAAAGTTGATCGTTGCCGTATAGTCGATCGGGATATCGAAATATTTGCTGAACATTTTACGCAAATCCTGCTTCGCTTGCCGCTCCGCGTCTTTACCCTTCAATCCATCGCTTCTTGCACCTGCGAGGAATCTCGAATAGTACGCATTTGCTTTACGGCTATTGTAACCGGACAGCTCAATCTTGGAATCGCGCGGAATGGACACGACAACTGCTGACTTCGTATTTGGATTAAACGTCGCAATCATCATAACATCGGTATTTAAACTACCGGTTTCCTTCCGTGTATCTACGCCAAGCAGCATAATCGTTACCGGTTTCACTTTAACCGACTGATTCGCAGAGACCGTAACCGTCGGATCGGCATCCGTCGTGATTTCACCCAGTACGTCCTTCGAAACCTTATACAAATAGCCAAGATATCCCGCAACACCAATCAATAAGGCCAGAAACAGAACCATCATCCGGCGCAGCCAATATCTCTTCTTGCCCTTACGTGGAGGCAAATCGGATTCCCTAGTCATGACTTCCACCTTCGTCAGTTATATTTCGGATTCTCGTTAATATCTTGAAGGAGCTGCTCTCCGGATTCGCGGGGAAACATTTGCAGCTTGCTCTTGCCTTCCTTGTCATACCTCAAATGGATCATCGTGTCATCTACCGTATGTATGTGCAGATTCGATATGCCGTGATCCTCCGTTAGAATCTCAAGGAAGAAATCCCGGGTGTCTGCTGCAGCACGATCTTCCGGTCTTGCATCTGCTACCAGCTGAATTTGAAGCCAATTGAACAAGGCATCCTCAAACCGCAAGTTAAGCCCCTCCCGTATCCGAGCTGCTACCACCGCGTTTTGCTTTGATCTTGTCATACAATTGTCTGCCGCGAAGCAGGGCCATCATAAATACGGCAACGGACATACATTGAATAATGGGCAGTTTATCAAATTGCAGCACGAACAGCACGAATGAGCCCACAGCCATAACGAGATGCACAAGTACTTCTTTTAGAATCGGCAAACGTTGCACTCGAAATACAGCGTTAAAAATATAAATGGTTAAAGCCAGAATGATGAGATAGGTCAAAATCGGATGAGCATGAAACCAGTTCTGCATGATGCTTCTACCTCCTGATTTACTTGAAATGACTTCCATTAGGTCAGGGACGAGAAACGGCAGGGCAACAGCGAACTCTTCCTTTGAAGAGATCGCTGCAAGCCCTGCCTGTCATCTACTACCATCAATGGCGGCTGTATACTTCTTAAACGCCAGCTTGAGCTGTTTTACGTTGTTTCTCAGCGCGCTCGCGCTCGCTCTTATTGAGAAGCTTCTTACGAAGACGGATCGACTTCGGTGTCACTTCGCAATATTCATCATCGTTCAAATATTCCAGTGCTTGTTCAAGGGAGAACAAGATCGGTGTTTTCAAACGAACCGTGTCGTCTTTACCAGCAGAACGAACGTTTGTCAGTGCTTTTTCTTTACAGATATTGACGATAATATCGTTGTCGCGGTTATGCTCGCCGACAATCATACCTTCGTATACATCTGTACCCGGCTCCATGAACAGAACGCCGCGATCTTCTACGCCCATCATGCCGTAGAAAGTCGTTACGCCATTCTCGCTGGAGATCAGAACGCCTTGATGACGGCCGCCTACAGATGCGCCTGCAAGAGGACCATAGCTGTCAAAGGCATGGTTCATAATGCCGTAGCCGCGAGTAAGTGTCAAGAAGTTCGTACGGTATCCGATCAATCCGCGTGCTGGAATGATGAACTCAATACGCACTTGACCTGTACCGTTATTGATCATGTTGACCATTTCGGCTTTACGCGAGCCAAGGCTCTCCATTACCGCGCCAGTGCTTTCTTCCGGTACGTCGATAAGCAAACGCTCATAAGGCTCGTTTTTCTGACCGTTAATTTCTTTGATGATAACTTCCGGTTTGGAAACTTGAAGCTCGAAGCCTTCACGGCGCATGTTCTCGATCAGGATACCAAGGTGAAGCTCGCCGCGGCCGGAAACGACAAATGCATCCGGGCTGTCTGTTTCGTCTACACGAAGAGCCACGTCTGTTTCAAGCTCTTTGAACAGACGCTCACGAAGCTTACGGGAAGTTACCCATTTGCCTTCGCGGCCTGCGAACGGACTATTGTTAACGAGGAAAGTCATTTGCAGTGTCGGCTCATCGATTTTCAGAACCGGCAAAGCCTCTGGGTTAGCAGGATCTGCAATGGTTTCACCGATGTTGATTTCACGAATACCGGCAATGGCAACGATATCGCCTGCGCCTGCTTCTTCAACCTCTACGCGCTTCAGACCTTGGAAGCCGAACAGCTTCTCGATGCGAGCTTGTTTCGTCACGCCATCGCGGTTAATAACTGCGACGGATTGGCCTTGACGGATGATACCGCGGTTTACGCGGCCAACTGCGATACGGCCCAAGTATTCGTTGTAATCAAGCAACGTAACGAGGAATTGAAGCGGCTCGTCTACGCTTTCTGTCGGAGCTGGAATTTGCTCGATGATAGTCTCATAAAGCGCCTGCATGTTCTCATCTTGTTTGTCAACATCCAAGCTAGCTGTTCCCATCAATGCGGATGCATAGACAACTGGGAACTCAAGCTGCTCGTCGCTGGCACCAAGCTCGATGAACAGATCCAATACTTCGTCGACAACTTGCTCTGGGCTCGCATTCGGACGGTCGATTTTGTTCAAAACAACAATCGGAGTCAAATTGCTTTCCAGTGCTTTACGAAGTACGAATTTCGTTTGTGGCATACAGCCTTCAAATGCGTCAACGACAAGAAGAACGCCGTCAACCATTTTCATAATACGCTCTACTTCGCCGCCGAAATCGGCATGTCCAGGAGTATCCACGATGTTGATTAGATATTCCTTGTAGTTAACTGCTGTGTTCTTCGCCAAAATGGTGATACCGCGTTCCCGTTCCAAATCATTGGAATCCATTGCGCGTTCTTGAACCGTTTCATTGTCACGGAACGTGCCGGATTGTTGAAGCAATTTGTCGACTAGCGTAGTTTTACCATGGTCAACGTGCGCAATAATTGCGATATTCCTGATGTTCTCTCTGACTTGCATGTTAAGAATCCACTCCAACTTTTTTTTATTTATTAGTCTGCTGTGTGCGGGCTTGCGTCAAACGTGTTAAACAATTGAACCTTTACCAGCGAGCTTTACGTCCCGCAACGAGCCAAGCACCAAGCGCGATAAATGCAATGGCAATGAGGTATAAACCCCAGCCCCACACCAGCATGATGCCAAAAAACGACGCTGAAACAAGAGCAAGGATAATGGCAAGCGTTCGTGGAAACTTCGGATGGTACGTATCAAACAAATGATATTCGTATAAACCGATGGAAACCCCCAAGATAAATAAAGGCCATGAGTAGTGCATGTTGCTCCATCCGAACGCAATGCAAAAGAAAAAAATAAAGGCGTCAATTGTCAGAATAGCTCCCGGGATCAGAACAATCGGAGGAAGCAGTCGTCCAAAAAACAGCACGTGCAGCAATATGCCGGGAATCAGAACGAAAAGCGGCCAGAAGTTTGTGCCGATAAACGCAAACAGTCCAAGCTTTCCGAGTAAAATAACAGCACCTACGATCAAAAAAAGAAGACCGATGGTGTATTGGTTTTTCGACATGCCTATGTTCCTTTCTCTTTGGCACTTTTTTAACATCTACTAGTGTACTGGAACAGCAGGCAAAAAACCAGTGTTACTGCTATATTTACTCTAAAAATATAGTTTACCTTATCTTTTTATTCGCAGCAATGCCACAATAATGACCAAAGGGATGCAAAGAACCGGAATGGCCTTTAACAGAACGGATAATTCATTCGAAAATAATGGGTGAATCGCTGGATCGTGAACCAGCATTTCACCGGCCGCATAGCCGAGTAATCCCCCACCGATGTAAACAAATGACGGAAATTTACGGATCATGGTACTAAGCAGCTGACTCCCCCAAATAATCATAGGTATGCTAAGGGCAATCCCGAGAAGAATAAGTACGGGCTCTCCTTCCGCCACTGCGGCAATGGCAAGGACGTTGTCCAAACTCATAATAAAATCAGCGATCACGATGGTTCGGATCGCACTGGAAAGCGAGGTTACTTTGCGCATGTTGTGGTATTCCTCCGCATGTGCCGAAGCGTCCGTTACCAGCTTAATCGCAATCATGAACAACAAGATACTACCAACTGCCTGAAGATACGGTACCTGCAGCAGCGTCAGTGCAATCAGCGTCAATAAACAGCGCAGCAGTACGGCCGCAGCAGCGCCCCACACAACAGCCTGGCGCCGCTGGGCTTTCGGGAGCTGCTGGCTTGCCAGAGCGATCACTACGGCATTGTCGCCGCTCAAGAGCAAATTGATAAACATAATTTGAACGAAAATGATTAAGCTGTCCACAAAATTACGCCCCCTCAAGAAGAAACGGCTTTTGCCGTCCTTTTTGCGATGCGAGTTTCCTATTAAGTACGGAAAGCACTCGTCTATGAACGTGTATGTCCCAAGTGGACAGCTTATGTTTATCAATTTTTGAATCCTTCTTCGATTTCGAACGTAACAACGATAAACATCATAGCGCTCTTAAGAAAAGGAGGACAGGAAGTCAATGGACATTTTATCGCTTGAATTCCTATCTGCACTGGTTACAATCGTTTTTATCGACCTCATTCTTGCCGGTGATAATGCCATCGTAATCGGGCTGGCAGCTCGAAAACTGCCTAAGGAACAGCAAAAGAAAGCCGTTATATGGGGGACAGTCGGTGCCGTAGGTATTCGGGCCATTGCTACCACATTAGTTGTATATTTGCTAAATGTTCCGTGGCTCATGCTGGCAGGTGGCATTCTGCTGCTATGGATCGCCTACAAGCTGCTGGTTGATAATGAAGCACATGACAATATCACAGCGGGCAACACATTGTGGCAATCCGTTCGTACCATCATTATAGCCGACGCAGCAATGGGTTTAGACAACGTCATTGCTGTCGCAGGTGCAGCTCACGGCAGTGTAGCACTTGTTTTGCTTGGACTGATCATCAGTATTCCAATCGTTGTATGGGGCAGTACGCTGTTTATTAAGCTGATCAACAAGATCCCGTGGATAGTCTATGTCGGTTCCGGCGTGCTGGCTTACACGGCTGCCAAGATGATTACACATGAAATTAAATTGGAAGAATTCTTCAAGAGCAATCCCGCGTTTGAATGGTCTTTTTTGATTCTGATCGTCATTGTCATCATCGTAGCCGGTCTTTGGAAAAACGCTTCGCGCAAACAAGCATCCGGAATGGAAAAAAGCAGGGAAACCCATTAATTTGGGGCTCCCTGCTTTTTTGTTTAGAACCAGCGATCCTCGCCTGCTGTCTGAACAGCACTTCGTACCTCCGGCGTTATGCGCATAACTTCCACGCTCGATACAGCCTCCGCGATCATGGCATCCAGTCCGTCAATTGCCTGCTCGGTTTTCTCGACTATTGCCAGATTCGGGTTGGTGCTCGGTGATCTTGGCACAAATAACGTACAGCAATCCTCATAAGGCAGAATCGACGTCTCGAACGTCTCGATCTGACGAGCGATTCGAATAATTTCATTCTTGTCCATTGTAATGAGCGGTCTGAGCAGCGGCAGCTGCGTGGACCGGCCGATGACATTCATGCTGCCAAGCGTCTGGCTCGCGACTTGTCCTAAGCTGTCACCGGATACGATGCCGAATGCACTGACCTGTTCGGCAATCAATTCTGCGATACGAAGCATCGAGCGGCGCATCAGCGTAATGATGAGCGGATCTTGTCCGGACTGCGCCAGTGCCGTTTGGATATCCGTAAACGAGACCAGATGAAGCTTGATTGGCACTCCGCTGTAATGTGACAATCGTCTGACTAAGTCGATTACTTTCTCCTTTGCTTTATCGCTTGTGAACGGATAGCTGTGAAAATGAACCGCCTCGATCTCCAGACCTTGTCTCATCGCCAGATAGCCCGCTACAGGGCTGTCAATCCCTCCGGAGAGCAACAGCACCGCTTTTCCGTTCGTGCCGTAAGGAAAGCCTCCTGCGGCTTGTACGACGCTGCTGAAGACATAGGTGCCTTCCGGTTGAATTTCCACGCGAAGCTCAACCTCAGGTTCTCTTACATTCACTTTCAAACCAGGGGTTTCGCGCAGCACATGGCCGCCGACCAAATGGTTCATCTCTTGCGTATCATGTGGGAACTGCTTCTCTACCCGCTTTGTGGATACTTTGAATGTCGCAGGCTGCGCCGGAAGCGCGCGCATCACTTCCAGTGCGGCGGCACGAATGGCTTCCAATTCGTTAGCTACTTTCCGAATCGGACTGAAGGTCGCAATTCCGAAAATATCCTTAAGCTTTGCAGCAATTTCTTCATACGGTTCACCATTTAATGTGATATAAATTCTTCCATACGTCCGCGTAATTTCAGCGCGAACATAGCCTGCTACCGCTCGTCTCACTTGCTCAACCATTCGCTTGTCGAAACGGTCTCGGTTCTTGCCTTTCATCGTAAATTCGCCGAAACGAATTAGGATCATATCCGGATTCATAATCGGTTTACCCCTTCCTCTCGAGCGGCTTTAGCTGCTGAACGACCAAACGCAGCTTCCGGCAAAGCCAGTCCAGCTCCGCCGCGCCATGTTCATCCCCGAAACTAATGCGTATCCCGCTCACTGCGCTTTCATATGAAGCCTTCATCGCTTGCAGTACGCGGCTTGGCTCGTCGCTCTTAGACGAGCAAGCCGATTTGGTCGACGCCATTATTTCCTGCTTCTCCAACATATGAATGATGACCTCCGGCTTCATGCCGGGGTATGAGAAATGCACGATATGAGGCGCTGCGCAGCTGCCAGGCTTACACTCGGTGCTGCCGTTAATAAGCAGCTCCGGTATATCCTTGATGCAGGTTATAAGCTGTTCTCTGAGCTTGTACATGCGATCAGCTCTTGCGGGGCTGCTCTCCACGGCAAGACGGAACGCTTTTGCGGAAGCAACAATGGCCGGCACGTTCTCAGTGCCCGGACGAAGCTCCCGCTCCTGGCTCCCTCCTCTGAACAACGGCTCAAGCGTTAAGCCTTGCCGTACATACAACAATCCCACGCCTCGAGGGCCATTCACTTTATGGGCGGATGCCGAGAACATATCGATGCCCCAGCCTGCCGGATCAACCGTCAATTTACCGACGCTTTGCACCCCGTCCACATGAAACAGTACGCCTCTGTGTTGTTTCAGCAGCTTGCCGATTTCCTCAATCGGCTGAACGGCCCCAACTTCATTATTCACATGCATCACGCTTACCAGTATCGTTTCATCTGTTATCGCTGCTTCAAGTTCGGATACGGATATCACCCCAAGCGAATCGACCGGTAAATAGGTCACTTGGAATCCTTCGCGCTCAAGCGCTTTGAATGCTTCATAAACGGATGGATGTTCCACAGCCGTTGTAATTAAATGCTTCCCGCGTTTCCTTCCACCCCTGGCCGCTCCCATAACGGCGATGTTGTTGCTCTCCGTCCCGCTGGAGGTAAATATCCATTCCTTCGTATCTGTAGCTGGAAATAGCGAAGCAATGGCACCTCTTGCACGCTCCAGTAAATTCCCCGCTTCTTGTCCGCTTCTGTGAAGCGACGACGGATTTGCATAATGTTTCGCCATTACTTCCGCCATCGTGCGAATGACTTCTTCATGCGGCGGCGTCGAAGCACAGTGGTCAAAATAATACTTCATATCCAGCTTCCTCTCATCCTTCTGCCAACAAACGAAAAAGATCAGCGAAAATGCTGTCAAGGGCTTCTTGCATCTTGCCCATAGTCACAGCGATCCCCGTGATCTCTTATTCTCCCCAGCCCTTAATGATCTCTTGCGGCTGTTAGCATGCATGCTTAAATCGAACTGTCGTATTGATCTTTGGCGCGTTGCACCTTCGCTACATAGCGCTGTGTTTCTTGAGGAAGCAACGACATCATTGCCGTAAAATCTTCATTGCTCTTAATTCCCGCACGGTCGACCCTGCCCGGGCCGGCATTGTAAGCAGCCAATACCGTTTGTTCATTGCCATCATACTTGCGCATGAGATAAGCAAGGAATTTGGTGCCGCCTTCAATGTTTTGCTGCGGATCAAACGAATTGGTTACACCAAGGCCACGAGCTGTTCCATCCATTAGCTGCATGAGACCTTTCGCTCCGGCAGCGGATTCCGCATCCGGATTATAAGAAGATTCCGTATGTATAACAGCTTTAATTAGTGCTGGATCTATGCCATACTTGGCCGCTGCCTCATTGATATAAGCCTCATATTCAGCGGGACTTCCACCGTCATCTGATGAGCCTTGAATGGCTGCAGATTGGATCAGCGGTATGAAGCTGCTTAATGAATCCAATGACATCATGCCAGGTTGCGCGGTCATGTCAGAAAGAGCTGATGAGCCTGTCCCGCCTGCCATATACTGCTGAAGCAAAGTATCAAACATGGAGGAACCATCCTGGCCGCTTGCAGAAGACAAGACATTCTCATTCCCGTTCAAATCTAGACTAGGCATCATCTGCAATTGCAGCAATGATTTCATTATTCGTGGATCGATGCTCATGGTGTACCTCCACATCCCTTAGTGCAATTCGACATTAGTTAGCACTATTTTACAACTTTTTCACAGGCTCCGCCAGTGCGTCAATAGTCCCAGCCGATAAGCGGTGTAGCCTGTTTGTCATGAAAGAAGCCGGCAGAGATTCATCTCTGGCCGGCTTCAGATCCATTAGGTTATCGCGTAATAAAGGGGAACAAGGACCAAGTAAGCAGCAGCGGCTATAAATCCAAGCGTAATGGACCAAACGCCAAGACCGCGAGCACCCTGCCTGTAAGCGATAAAACCGACAATAATTGCCGTAGCACCGAGTACGACCGGCCATACCACCCATGACAATGCCGCTAATATTAGCGCTGCCCAGCCTGTTGCGCGCCCGGCAGACTTCGTTTCACGGACAGCATCATTCGTGAGATGGTTGCTCTCACGACTTGGATAGGAATGGATCGCCTGACGCGGTACTGCAATTTCGGCAGACATCTCTTCGTTGTAAGCCTTCATGTCAGGATGATACAAAGGATTAGTCGATGAGTCATCATGCGGGCTATGGGAGAAATGCCCTTCTGATTCGCGTTCCATCAAGCCTCACTCCTTCGCTTTAAAGGTATGGCAGCAGGTTGCTGCCTTGTTCGCTGCGGTATCGTGATGTTCACCGCCAAAGCCCTCTTCAGCAAATTCAGATCCGAAATGATTGTTCGCATGACTGTCGATGTCGATTTCAATTTTCGCGGCATTGCACTGATTTCCTTCTTTCCAGAACGAACAGTTGGCAACACTACAGCTTACGCCATTCGGCATAAAAATCACCCCCGGTATCAAGTTGCCCGTACCGGGGGTGAGTTATGCTTTCCTTATTTTTGACCCTGCATACGGCGCTGAGTCATATAGTCGCTCTCATAGTAGGATAGATCATCGCGGAGCTCTTCATAAATCTTCGATACAGTAAGTACGATATCACGAGCGGCACGTACAGGCTTCTTGCGGAAACGAATCGCATCTTGTCCAGTGTACGCGTAACGGCCGTCCTCGGAATAACATTCGTTCTTAGGGTAGAAAAATGCATTTACACATTGATGATAAGCTTCGTAAAGACCACGCTCAGCAAAATCAATATCGAAATTAGGACGTCTTAGCGCCACACCCAATTTTTCGTAAGCCACTTCGGAGAATACAAGCATGTGTCTTAAGTCTGCCAGCAGACCTTTATAGAAAAGCTCGGAATCGCTTCCTTGGTCTTCTTCTGTTAGCTGTGGAAGCGCATACTGGTTCAGAAACGTCTCCAAATGGCCGACCGCAAGTTTTAATTTGTCTCTCGTTGATTCGCTAATCGCTTTTACGTTAGTCGAAGGCATTATGGTAGATCCCCTTTCATCATCGCAAACAATACTTAAATCATCAACATCGTACCACAAATAGCAAACAGATGGTACTCCGGATTACCAAAGCCTCCGTATATTTTCACCTACCCGACGTCACCCTAAGACAAGCAGCCCCATTTCGGGCTTCCAGTTTAACAAAGCAAGTACAGCCATTCAAGGGGGTATTCATCATGACGAGGCGAAAGTGGGTCGGCTGGTTTTGTATTTTGGCAGCTCTCGCTTTGCTTATTCCGTTCACACCTTGGTTCAGCTCGCCAAGTCCCGCCAATAAAGAAAAGAAACCCGAAATGCGCACCATGTCCGCGCATCGTGAGCGTCAGCTCAAGCTAGCGACGGTAAAACATGATATGGACGCTACCGCTGTTCTATGCCACGCCGAGTGCGCGAAGAACTTCCAGAAGCTGATGAAGCATGAAGCCTCTGCAGCAACGAATGAGCAGCATCTCACCCACTTAATGAAGATGCACAAGCAGATGATCTACGTTTGGTGGAGACATCAAAGTCACTCCATTACGAAGGGCAGCAGCCCTGCTTTATCGCAGCTTAACGAAGAGATGATGAAGGCGAAGCAGCGTGTCATCGTAGGGAAGGCTTACTCCTCCTCTCCACTTCAATTGAATGGACATCGCTACATGGTCATCGGTGTGCCGGATACGAAGCACATCGGCGACGGTATAGCCGCTATTCTGCTTCAGGACATCGTGACGAAGGTACAGGGCCATCAACAGCGCAATTTGCGGCTTGTCCCTTACCCGGCCGAAGGCAAGTACAAGATCGAGTCCGTCAAACCGAATTCAACCGAAGATATTACGGTTAGAACCGGTGAAGACAACGGCAATGCGAGCCACTACCATATGAATGAAGTTGTCGTGAAATTCCGTCAACCGCCTACGGTAGATCAATTAGCCCAAATCAAGCTTGATATTACCGCCCTTTCCGTGAAAAAATTGGGATACACCTACGTTTTTCGCTCCAGAGTGATGGATGCGGAATCGATGATGCGGTATTTCAAAACGAGCTGGCATGTTGTGTATGCCGAGCCTCACTATCTATATATGACCAATGCGGCATCAGATATTATACCTAACGATGCCCTTTACTCGGAATATCAATGGAATCTGCCCGTAATCGAAACCGAGAAGGGCTGGAATGTTTCAAAAGGCAGCAACAACGTCGTTATCGCAGTATTGGATACAGGCGTGCAAATGGATCATCCCGATCTGAAAGGCAAGCTTGCAGATGGCACGAATCTGGTTATCGCAGGGACACCGCCCGATGACGATGTGGGTCATGGCACGCATGTCGCAGGAATCATCGCTGCGGCTGTCAACAACGGAGAAGGCGTCGCAGGTCTGACCTGGTACAACAAAGTGTTACCGGTCAAAGTGCTGGACAGCAGCGGCGCGGGCTCCACTTACACGGTCGCAGAAGGTGTTATATGGGCGACGGATCATGGTGCCAAAGTCATCAATATGAGTTTGGGGAACTATGCGGAAGCTCAGTTTCTACATGATGCCATCAAATATGCCTATGACAAAGGCGTAGTTCTAATAGCCGCAAGCGGCAATGACAATACGGAACGTCCCGGCTATCCGGCCGCTTATCCCGAGGTGTTCGCAGTGGCTTCCACGAATTCGGACGGAACTCGCTCTACATTCTCGAACTACGGGGATTACATCGATGTAGCCGCACCGGGCTTTAGTATCGCCAGCACCTACCCTGGCAGCCAATATGCTGCGCTATCCGGGACTTCGATGGCTAGTCCGCATGTAGCTGCTCTTGCAGGGCTCATTCGGTCGATCAATCCGGAGCTAACCAATGTTGAAGTCATGGACATTATGCGGAAATCTGCCAAGGATCTTGGCGATAAAGGCAAGGATAAATATTTTGGCTATGGCCAAATCGACATCGTTAATGCATTGAAAGCGGCGCAGCAGTCGAAGGTATCCCTGCAGCAATTTCCACAGCAGGTTGAACGGCGGCTGGCACAAATCGCAAGCAAATATGAATAGCAGGATGAAAACCGTTTGAGATAACAGCTCGAATCGGTTTTCATCCCAGATGAATCGAAAAAACCCGCAAGGCATAAGCCTTGCGGGTTTTTTGAGCATGTGGAAAGCTTGCCGTAAGCCGGGTTCTGTGCCTCTTGTGGTGTGACGGGAACTACCCTCCCACGTTTGAAGCGACAATCATCTATCTAGGCCGATCATTGCTAATCAGCTCAAGCGACCAACCCGAACGCTCCCCGGGCAGAGGTGCAGCGCGAAGCTGCCGCGTTCTCTCGGTCTTGCTCCAGATGGGGTTTACCAGCCCCATTGTCACCAATGGCGCTCGTGGTCTCTTACACCACGGTTCCACCCTTACCTGTACCGGATTTGCATCCGGCCATCGGCGGTCCATTTCTGTGGCACTATCCTTCGGCTCGCGCCGACTGGACGTTATCCAGCATCTTTGCCCTACGGAGCCCGGACTTTCCTCTCGCGGCAACAAGGCCGCCAGCGATTGTCTGTCAAACTTTCCGTGTACAACACAGTATACGCTGATCGAAGGAAAAGCTCAAGGTCTATATCATTTCCATCGAGACGAAATGATTAGCGGCTGTAACAATATTTACTTACATTTTACAAGAATTGAAACGGTTCGGTTTCAACCTGCGAGGCAATCGCCTCCGTCGCATATTTCCGCTGCTGGAGCTCTCGGCGCAGCCATTCTGCCACACGAGGCTTCATCAGCTTCTCAATATTGTGGCCGGGGTCGATAATCGACAGCCCGGCCATAGCAGCATCATGCGCCGTATGGTAGTCGATATCACCCGTTACGAGCACATCAGCGCCCGCAAACAACGCATGTCTCACATATCTGGCTCCGGAGCCGCCAAGCACTGCCACCTTGCGCACATCGCGATCAAGATCGCCTACGACGCGCAGAGCAGGAACCTCGAATACCGCTTTCGCCCGCTCGGCAAGCTCACGCAGCTTCACTGGGGCAGGCAGCTTGCCTACGCGGCCAAGACCAAACACACGGCCTTTCATATCAACGGGATACAAGTCATAAGCAACTTCCTCATAGGGATGAGCCTTCAGCATCGCTTGTACGACTTTCCGGTGCACGCTTGCAGGCACAATCGTTTCCACTCGGATCTCCTGTACACGCTCAAGCTTGCCCTTCTCCCCGATGAACGGCTCCGCGCTATCGCCCGGCAGGAAGGTGCCAACCCCCTCAATATTAAAGCTGCACTGGCTATAACCGCCAATATCGCCTGCCCCTGCATTCCAAATCGCCTGAAGCACTTGTTCGTGATGCGTCTTCGGAACAAAGACGACCAGCTTGAACAGCTTGTCCGTATGAACATCCTCTAGTGACGCGCGGCCTTCAGCTGGCAATCCGAGCATATCAGCCATCCAGTCATTGATTCCGCCGTCGGCAACATCCAGATTGGTGTGCGCAATATAGACCGCGATGTCGTTCTTGATCAGCTTCTCATATAACTTCCCTGCCGGAGTTGAAGTGTCCAGCTTCGCAAGGGGTCTATAAATAATAGCATGATGGGCAATGATCAATTCTGCACCTAATGCGATGGCTTCATCAACTACCTCGTCGGTAACATCAAGTGCAACAAGCACTTTACTGACCACCTTCTGCAGGGTGCCGAGCTGAAGACCGATTTTGTCGTTCTCCATCGCGATATGTTTAGGAGCAAGCTGTTCTATGAGCTGGATGACGGTTTGGCCGTTCGCAAACATGACAGCACCTCCTCAATCCCTTTCATTTCACCGCGGAGCTGCGCTTCCTTCTCGCGCGATTCCGCTAAATCCGATTGCCCAAGCTGGCGGCAAATCCGATCCAGTTTCCCGTGCTCATGCTGCCATTTGTTATGCAGCCAATCACTCGGCTGTCTCAGCAAATAGGGGCCCATACGGTAAAGCCAATCACCCTTAACAGCCTCGGTCATTGACGGAATGTCTAGAAACGACGGATTATATACGCTTTCGTTGGTGACCCCAGACGGGCTATGCCGTTCATGCAGGGCATGCAGCACCTCATAGATGCGACCATCCTCTTCTAGGATTACTTCATCCTGCAGGACGTACCCATGCTCTACGAGCCATTTTCGAACGATTTCTTCGCCTACATTCGGTTGCAAGACAAGCTCGCGAACGCCTTCAAGCTTGCCTGCCTGACGGCCCGTCTCCAAGATGTCGGCCATTAAGCTGCCGCCCATTCCGGCAATGGTGACAGTGTCTGCTTCACCCGGAGCAAGCACGGCTAGTCCGTCGCCTTGTCGAACTTCAATCTTCTTCGTCAAACCCGCTTCAGCTACTTGTCTCTTGGCAGCTTGAAACGGTCCTGTATTCAACTCTCCCGCTATAGCGGACGGACATTTCCCGCTTTGCAGCAAATTAACCGGCAGCAACGCATGATCGGAACCGATATCGGCAATTCTCGATTGTGCCGAGACCAGATCTGCAATTTGCTGTAAACGTTTAGACAACTTTATCATCTCATGCAACCCACGCAATCCATTGTTTTCGAAGGGAGAAGAGCAGTGCCCCTCCCGCCATAATTTTGACCATTAATTGAAGCTGTAATCCAAACTCCGCATCTGCGAATACAGCCGAGTAGAGTTCAGGCATGAACCAGACGAGCGCACCGGCAACAAACAAAATCGAAGCCACAGGTCTCGACCAGCGGTGAAAGAACCAGCTGCACCAGCCAAAAACGAACGAAGCCGGCAGCCAGTACAGCTGAATTTCGAACCATTTTGGCGAATCCGTATTGTTAGACAGCAGCCAAGCATAGACGAGAAACGAAGCCATCCAGCCACATAGATGAAGCAGCGGTATTCGTGCTCCGATGCCAAATGCAATCCAAAATAAGGAACAGCATGCAAGAAGTCCGGCTTTCCATCCCCATCCTTCAAGCGCATGAAGCTGCAGCATATATAAGCCGGCACCTAGCATCAGCAGCATCCCGGTCCCGATTAGTCCGATCCCTACAGATTCGTTTTTGGCACGATATCGCTGTCCTAGGAACAGCAGGATGTAGACGCCTGCAATCGACAGCGCAATTTGCAATGCCGGATGAAAAACAGTAAAATAAAGAAAAACAAAACAGATCAAGGAAAAAATTCCAAATGTCAGGAGCCATTGTTTTACGGATGCTCCTTTCACTATTACCGCCGCTCGACCCGCAAAGGTCGACGGAGCACGCTTTTCTCCTTCTTCCAAATATAAGTTGAGCAGAAAATCACAATATTGCTCGGGAAGCAGTTTACTGCGCTGCCAATGCTCGATCTCTCTTACGATAGTCTTGCGGCGCTCTTGATCCATAACGTCAAAGTAATTCCTCTCATGGTGGTTTCTTATAAGTGTACACATATAAATTCCACAAGGTGGAAAAAAGACCTTGCTGCTTCAAGCAGAAAGGTCCCGGTTGTTATTCAAGAAAATCTTTCAAACGTTTGCTTCTCGATGGATGGCGAAGCTTGCGAAGTGCTTTCGCTTCAATCTGACGAATCCGTTCACGTGTAACGCCGAACACTTTGCCGACTTCCTCCAGCGTACGTGTACGACCGTCATCAAGTCCGAAACGAAGTCTCAGTACGTTCTCTTCACGCTCCGTGAGCGTATCCAGCACGTCCTCAAGCTGTTCCTTCAGCAGCTCGTATGCGGCAGCATCTGCCGGCGCGAGTGCCTCTTGATCCTCGATAAAGTCGCCCAAATGCGAATCGTCTTCTTCCCCGATCGGAGTTTCAAGCGATACCGGCTCCTGTGCGATCTTCATGATTTCACGCACTTTCTCCGTGCTCAAATCCATTTCAGCCGCAATTTCTTCCGGACTTGGCTCACGTCCGAGTTCCTGCAGCAACTGACGCGATACCCGAACAAGTTTGTTGATCGTTTCGACCATATGAACCGGAATCCGGATCGTGCGCGCTTGGTCTGCAATCGCACGCGTGATCGCTTGTCTGATCCACCAAGTGGCATAAGTACTGAACTTATAGCCCTTCGTATGGTCAAACTTCTCAACCGCTTTAATTAGACCCATGTTGCCTTCTTGAATGAGATCCAGAAACAGCATGCCGCGTCCAACATAACGTTTGGCGATACTGACCACGAGCCTGAGGTTCGCTTCCGCAAGTCTGCGCTTCGCTTCTTCGTCCCCATTCTCAATCCGCTTGGCGAGCTCGACTTCATCATCTGCCGATAGCAGCGGTACACGTCCGATTTCTTTCAAATACATGCGAACCGGATCGTTGATTTTGATGCCGGGCGGGAGCGCCAGATCATCATCGAAATTGAAGTCGTCATGTTCACGCTCTTGGTCATCCCGATTGCTAATCGGAAGATCGTCGTTCTCATTTACCACTTCAATGCCGATATCATCAAGCTGCTCGAAAAACTCATCGATTTGTTCCGGATCCTGATCGAAAGGTGAGAGCTTCTCCATAATCTCTTTGTACGTTAAGGAGGATCTTTTCTTCCCGTGTTCAATCAGCTGTTCCTTGACGAGTTCCAGCTTCTGTTCAGTATCCAATTCAGTATGTTGATCATTCGCCATAATCCGACTCCCTCCTCCCTAGAAACGATCATCCTGCCGACCTTTTAGCTGTCTCTCTAGGGCATTCATCTCAATTGCAATTTGTGCTGCTTTCAACATGTCCCCGGAACGTTCCGCGCGTACCATAGCTTCTTTCATCTGATCGATTTCCCGAAACTTCGGCACCTTCAAGATTTCATTCACATAATCAGCGAGCATATGCTCGTCGAAGGGAATGTCATCGTCCGACATCAATATAGAAGCAGCGGTCCGTTCAAGCCGGCTATCTTGGAGCGAAGCGATAAACCGACTAACATCCGGATCATGTCCTTGCGCATAGTAAGCATATAAATAAGCAGCAAGCGCTGCGTGATCCTCTACATTAAAAGCCTCTCCGAGCTTCTGATGCACCGTGTTTGCTGTATCAGCATCCTGCAGCATCTGCGCAAGCAGCTTGCGTTCAGCGACCTGATAAGCAGGCAAAACAGGCGGTGCAGAGGACGTACGACGGTTCTCGCGGTTTTCATTCCTACCATTATTCCACGAATTGTCGTTATTATCCCTTTGCGGTTTCATTTTTTGCAGCTGCTGCCGTCGATCAAAGCAGTCCTGCTTCAAAGAATCCAGAGACATATCGAACTCGCGGGACAGCTCTTTCAGATAAAATTCCCGCTCTGTCGGAGAATCAAGCACGGCAATGATGCCGACCGCTTCGAGCAGGTAATTTTTCTGTCCCTCTTCTTCTAGGAGTATATGGTTTTTCTTAGCATATAGTAGTCTAAATTTCGTTGCGGACACCGGATGTTCAATCGTTTCTCGCATGAACGCTTCTGCTCCATGCTTCTCAATGTACTCATCCGGATCCATTCCTCTGGGCAGCATCGCAACCTGTACACGTAATCCCACTCGCTCCAATAGCGGAATCGTCTTCAAGGCAGCAGCTTGTCCAGCATTATCGCCATCATAACAGAGCACCGCCTCTTCAACATTGCGCTGCAATATCGAGGCATGCTCTTCTGTCAGTGCCGTACCCATAGAGGCTACACCGTTATGCACGCCTGCACTCCATGCTTTGATGACATCCATATAACCTTCAAACAGAACAATTCGGCGGCTTTTACGCATGGCTGTCCGGGCATGATGAAAGTTATACAGGTTGCGGCTCTTGTTAAACAGCATCGTCTCCGGTGAATTCAAATATTTCGGTTGACCTTCACCGAGCATCCTGCCTGCCAAGGCGATAACCTTGCCGTCGCGGTTCCAGATCGGAAACATGATACGATCACGAAACCGATCAATGTAGCCGCTCTTGTCCTGCTTGGCAATAAGCAGTCCGCCTTTCTCCATCAGTGCGAGATTAAATCCCCGCCCCTCGAGAAATCGCGCGAGTGTGTCCCAAGCCGGAGGCGCATACCCGATCATAAAATGATCGATTTGCTTATCCGTAACTCCACGATTGCGTAAGTATTGCAGCGCAGCCTGTCCATTCGTCGTATTCATCAATAAATAATGATAAAACTTCACCGACAGCTCATGCGCTTCGATCAGAGTATCGCGATCTCCCCCATCAGCGGATTGTTGACGTTCCTGCGATCCTGACCAGGTGATGGGAATATTCGCTTCCTCCGCCATTACACGAATAGCTTCAGGGAACGTATATTCCTCAATCTCCTCAATAAACTTAATAGCGTTGCCGCCCTTACCGCACCCATAGCAGTAAAAAATTCCCTTCTCCGGGGTAACGGTAAACGACGGGGACTTCTCTGAATGAAACGGGCAAAGCCCCTTCATGTATTTCCCGTGCTTCGAGAGGTGAACGTACTTTCCTACCGTGTCTACAATATCGTGATGCTTAAGCACCGCTTCAATGACAGAATCCGGTATTTTCTCGTAAGCCATACACCTTCACCTTCATCCTAAATGACAAGTAATACTATTCGCTACGGCTTGGCATTCTCCTGCCGAGTTTGCAAAACTTTTGTCAGGTTTTGCTGAAAATACACACGATCCTCGTTAGACATCGCCTTTGGCCCTTTCGTTCTGCCGCCGCTTCGACGCTTCTTCGCCAGCTCGTGCCTGCGCTCCATCAAGTAATCGATGTTGCTGTCATCATACTGTTGACCGCGTGGGGATAGTGCAATCGCACCTCTCGACAATACAATTGTAGCTAGGCCAAAATCCTGTGTGACGACAATATCGCCGCGCTGAATATGGTTGACGATATACAAATCGACAGACTGGTCGCTTCGATCGACTTGCATAATCGAAACACCCACTTCTTCTTGGAGCCGATGATCATGGGAAGCCACCATCAGAACAGGAACCGCGAATTTTCGCGCCACTTCGACAATTTCCCTCTTAACCGGACACGCATCAGCATCTACTACAATCGTTGGTATTGCTGTCATTCGTTGCATCACCGCATCTTCTTGTAACTACCGTACTATTATATACGGCAAATAACCAAAAAATCCTGCACCCATCTTGCATCAATTGGATTCTATATACTCCAAAATCAGACTTGCCGTTTCTTCGACGGCCCGATGAGAGACATCAATGACCAGACAACCGATTCGATCCGTGATTTGCGCCGCATATTTGAGCTCTCGCTCAATTCGGGCTGTTGTTGCATAAGCAGCGCTATCCGGTAATCCGAGTGCTTTCAATCGTTCTTTGCGAATACCGTTCAAATAATTGATATCAATCGTAAGACCTACTACTTTCTCTTTAGGAATTTGAAACAACTCGTCCGGCGGATCGAGCTCCGGCATGAGCGGAACATTAGCGACCTTGAACTGTTTATGAGCCAAATACATAGAGAGTGGGGTCTTTGACGTGCGTGAAACACCGACGAGGACGATATCGGCCTTCAAAATTCCTGTCGTATCACGCATATCATCGTACTTGACGGCGAATTCAACAGCTTCCACCTTGCGGAAATAGTCCTCATCCAGCACATGATTGAGACCGGGCTCCTGCCGCGATTTGCGGTTTGTTTTGTCTTCGAGGCTTGTAATTAACGCCCCCAGCAAATCGATAGCTGTTACCTCGTGGATCCGGGCAAACTCGACCATACGATCGCGCAATCCCGGAAGTACGAGTGTATAGAGCATGATGGCGCTATGTTCCTTGGCTTGCAGCACGAACCGCTCGAGCGACGCTTCATCATGGACGAACGGCGCTCTGCGGATATCTGCGTTGATGGGATGAAATTGGGCTATCGCAGCCCGAACGACAAGCTCGCCGGTGTCACCGGCGGAATCGGAAACGACGTAAATAATCACTTCAGGCTGCGTATCTGTAGCCATTTCTTCCCCTCCTGTGTCTTTGCCTGCGGAAAAACAAGTTAGTCCAAGGTAGTGTCTTTTCCTGCGGAAAAACAAGTTAGTCCAAGGTAGTGTCTTTCCTGCGGAAAAACAAGTTAGTCCAAGGTAGTGTCTTTTCCTGCGGAAAAACAAGTTAGTCCAAGGTAGTGTCTTTTCCTGCGGAAAAACACTTACCAAACAAGTTTCGAAAAATCCGCCACTTTCACGACGCTGCTTGCGATAGCAGCAAGCGTAGCAAGACGGTTAGCACGTACTGCTTCGTGTTCAGCCATTACCATGACTTTATCGAAGTATACATTGATCGGCGTCTTCAAGCTGGCAAGCTTGGCAATCGCTTCTGCAGTACGTCCTTCTTCTACCTGCGCAGCTACGTCATCATGAAGCTCTGACCAAGCACGATACAGGGCGCCTTCGGCTTCGTCCGTAAACAAGCTTTCATCTACTTCTTTAGACGTTGCTTTCGCAGCAAGGTTGCAAACCCGGGTAAGCGAATCGACCACGGCTTTAAATTCATCGCGGCGATCTCCCGCAGCAACCGCCATAACAGCGGCCGCGCGGTCCACCGTCTGACGCAAATCATTGTAGCCAACGGCCATAACGGCATCGACTACGTCGTACCGAACGCTTTGCTCCGACAGCACGTTTTTCACGCGGAGGGAGAAAAACTCATACAAGTCTTTACGTATTTCAGCCGCATCACGTTTCAACGAGCGGGCAGCATGAACCTCAAGCGATAGATCAAACAGCGTGCTAAGCGGCAGCTTCAGTCCGTGTGCAAGCACGATCTGTACGATACCGGCAGCTTGGCGGCGCAGTGCATACGGATCTTGCGAACCTGTTGGCAAGATTCCGATGGAGAAACAGCCGACAATGGTATCGATTTTGTCTGCAAGGCTGACCAGTGCTCCTACCAAGGATGAAGGCGCTCTGTCACCGGCGAAACGCGGTTGATAGTGTTCGTTAATTGCTCTCGCTACGGATTCGCTTTCGCCGGCTTTACGCGCATAATCCTCACCCATGATGCCTTGAAGCTCAGGGAATTCATAGACCATTTGCGTAACCAAGTCGAACTTGCAAATCGCAGCTGTGCGAGCTGCATCTGTTGCCGTTTGAGCATCTGTGCTTAGTGCCTGCGACAGTTTCTCAGTAGTAGCTACGATGCGAGCCACTTTATCTGCAACCGTACCCAGCTCCTCGTGGTAAACGATCGATGTAAGCTTCGCAAGCGCATCGGAGATCGCGAGCTTCTGATCTTCCCCATAGAAGAACTTCGCATCCGACAAACGTGCGCGCAGTACCTTCTCATTCCCTTTGGCAACCGATTCGATCGATGTACGGTCGCCGTTTCGAACCGTTACGAAGAATGGCAGCAGCTTGCCGTTATCGTCCAGAACCGGGAAGTAACGCTGATGCTCGCGCATCGAAGTGATCAATACTTCCTGAGGGATGTTCAAGAATGACGGATCGAATGTACCGAACAGGACATTCGGGTATTCAACGAGGAATACAACTTCCTCAAGCAAATCTTCTTTAATCGCAATTTGCCAGCCTTTCTCGGCCGCAAG
Organism: Paenibacillus sp. J22R98; assembly: GCF_059383835.1. Taxonomy (NCBI): domain Bacteria; kingdom Bacillati; phylum Bacillota; class Bacilli; order Caryophanales; family Paenibacillaceae; genus Paenibacillus; species Paenibacillus sp. J22R98. The sequence goes on along the minus strand of NZ_JBXENW010000003.1, from coordinate 125,933 downwards.
TGCATTAATTTGCGAGACGATAAGGGCTTCACGCTCAGCAGTATCTACAATAACTTGCTGCTCCCTTAGGCGCTCCACATATTGCGAAGGCTCCGCAATAACCGTTTCGCCGCCCAAGAAACGATGACCGCGAGTCGTTCTGCCGCTTTGAACAGCCGTAATTTCGATCGGAACGATTTCCTCGCCGAATAAAGCTACCATCCAGCGGATCGGACGCACGAAACGAAGATCATAGTTGCCCCAGCGCATGTTCTTAGGGAATGACATCGAAGTGATGAGCGAAACCAAACCTTCCGGAAGCACGTCGCTAGTGACCGTACCTATGCTGCTCTTGTTTGCGTAGATATACTCTACTCCCGCAAGCTCCTTGAAGAAGAAATCTTCAGGTGCCACGCCTTGGCTGCGAGCGAAGCCGAGTGCTGCTTTGCTCCATTCGCCTTGTTCATTCAATGCGATTTTGCGGGAAGGGCCTTTAACTTCTTCACTCACATCGGCCTGCTTCTCTTCTACATCGCGAACGAGAACGGAAAGGCGGCGCGGAGTCGCATACGCTTCTACAGCACCATGGCCGATGCGGGACGTTTCAAGCCACTTTGCCATCTTTTCTTTCAATTGATTCATAGCACCACGGACGAAACGAGCCGGTACCTCTTCTAATCCGATCTCAAGCAAAAGGTCTTTAGCCATTATCGTTCACTCCTTTCTTCAACATCGGGAATCCAAGACGCTCGCGTTCTTCCAGGTAGGTCGCTGCGCATGCACGTGCCAGGTTGCGAACACGCATAATGTAACCAGTCCGCTCTGTTACGCTGATTGCCCCTCTTGCATCGAGCAGGTTGAAAGTATGCGAGCATTTAAGTACGTAGTCGTAAGCCGGGAATACAAGCTTATGCTCCATCGTTTTCTTCGCTTCTTCCTCATACATGTTGAACAGCGAGAACAGCATTGCCGTATCGGAAGTTTCAAATGTATATTTCGAATGCTCGAATTCCGGCTGCAGGAATACATCGCCATAAGTGACGCCGTCTACCCACTCCAGATCAAACACATTTTCTTTCTCTTGAATGTAAGAAGCTAGACGCTCCATACCGTACGTAATTTCAACCGCAACCGGGTTGGCATCAATGCCGCCGACTTGTTGGAAATACGTGAACTGCGTAATTTCCATACCGTTCAGCCACACTTCCCAGCCAAGCCCCCATGCACCAAGTGTCGGTGATTCCCAGTTATCTTCAACGAACCGAATATCATGGTGAAGCGGATCCACGCCAAGGCGCTTCAGGCTTTCCAGATACAGCTCTTGAATGTTGTCTGGGGATGGCTTAAGGATAACTTGGAACTGATGATGCTGATAAAGACGGTTCGGGTTCTCGCCATAACGGCCGTCTGCCGGTCTTCTGGACGGCTCCACATACGCTACGTTCCAAGGCTCCGGGCCGATCGAACGAAGGAATGTCATGGGGTTCATTGTGCCTGCACCCTTCTCGGTGTCATATGGCTGAACGAGGATGCAATTTTGCTCGGCCCAGAACTGCTGCAGCGTCAAAATCATGTTTTGAAAGTTCATGTCACTCATCTCCTATCGAAATTGTTTGCCATGCATGGCGTCTGAACGAAACGTATGTAAAGGCATATAAAAAAGCCTTCGCCTCTACGTCTGATGTCAGACATAGGGACGAAAGCTATTACGCTCCCGCGGTTCCACCCTACTTGGCCTTCAAGCGCGAATCCGCATGGATGCTTGAAAACCCTCTTTTCTAAACTCGCATAAACTCCGGAGTGCCTTTCATCGCGAACGTCCGACCAGGCTTCCACTATCCCCGGCTCGCTATATCTGACGACTGTACGTGACTACTTTCTCCATCATCGTTCATATTTCATAATATCCTATCTTAGCAATTCTAACCACCCGTGTCAATGAAAAGCTTTATTCACCTACAGCGGAACAGTATCGCTGCTGCTGGCGCGGGTGCCGAGTTTCACATTTTCACGGAAAGCCTCGGCAAACAACAGCTTCTTGCGATGCTTGCGCCATCTGAAATAACATAATGCACCGCGCAGATACTCGTCACTGATCATGCCGATATAAATGCCATACAGCCCCCAGTGCATCGGGATGGCAAGCATATAGGAGACGCCAACGGCAATGATCCACATGCTCGGTAAAGAGTACGTCATAACGGTTCGGCTGTCGCCTACCGCTCCGAGTGACTGGCCAAGTGCCATGTTGAGCATTTTACCGGGCTGCAGCGCTAAATTGAGCCATAGAAGAGATACGGCCATATCGATGATCCATGGATCCTTGGTGAACGTGGTAATAATGGAGGTTCGGAATAGCAGCAGGATGGCCGTATTGGCAAGTACGACGATTACTCCGAAGCCTAGCGCGCGATATGCACTATAGTATGCTTGCCTTAGTTTCTTCGCTCCATACAGATGCGCAATTTGGATTTGAGCAGCAAGCGCGAGCGACCAGCCGAATGTAAAGGCGAACGACTCCATCGTGTTCATATACGTGCGTGCCGCCAGCGGCTGCTCGCCCATGGAGGCGATAATGCTGAAAATAACAACCTGCGAGAAGGTCCACGAAGCTCCGTTCACGCTGATTGGCCAGCCGATCTTAAGCACTTCTCTGAGCAGCTTTGCATGAAAGCGGCCAAATTCCCGAACTAACACAGGTACGCCAAACGCATGTCGGAACAAATGCTGCTGGAAGAAGAAGGCTACTGTTCGACTGATAACGGTCGATATGCCAACCCCCATAAGTCCAAGCTGCGGCAAGCCGAACGCCCCGAAAATAAACGCATAGTTTAGAAACACATGCAACGCATTCATTCCAAGCGCAATATACATGGGAGAACGAGTATTTCCGGTATTCCTGACCGCCGTGCTCATGGACAAATTCAGCGCGGTGATGACCATCCCACCACCGACGATCGACATGTATGTATGCGATAAACCCTTCAAATTGTCGGGGACATGCAGTGCCGTTGTAAATAGAGGCGTTCCATAAATAAGTAAAACACTAATGATAATTCCTAGTATTACAGTGATGGAAACGGACATGATACCGATTTTGCGTGCTTCGTCCGGCTTGCCTGCGCCCAGCTTCTGCGCAATAAGAATTCCGGCCCCGCTCGTCACAAGTGTGAATAAAATAATGACTGCATTAAAGAACATATTCGATATCCCGACAACAGCGACGGCATCATCCGAAATTCGGCTCACCATAAGGGTGTCTGCTGTTCCGAGCATAAATTGCAGCATCATCTCAATCATAATCGGCCATGTCAGCGACCAAATTCTCGGTGTTGACTGCCCAGCCATATCGAAACGATTCCTCCTGCCTAATTACAACGAATAACGATCCATCTGATCCAGAAAAGAGCGAGACTTCAGCTGCAGTCCAATATGCGTATCCATTAATGAACGCATAATGTGCTTTAATTGCTGTTTGGTCTCGTCCTTCACTTGAATGTTGCCAAGCCTGCGCATATCGAGCTGCCAGAATAATCGCAGCAGTTTAAGCGCGCCATCGCTGAGTTCGATTGCTGTTCCGTCTTTATAGCGGCATCTGCCGCAGATAATGCCTCCGCCTCTTACGCTGAGCGCCATCGGGCCGCTCTCATTGCCGCACGAAATGCAAGCACTAAGGTCTGGGGCGTAACCGGCTGCCGCAAGTATTTTCATTTCGAAGAGCTGGATCGTAATAAGCAAATCCTTCCCTTCGCATATGGCGGTCAAGAAGGCCTTCAGCTGTTCAAACATGAACGACCCCAAGTCCTCTTCCTGCAGTGCTCGATCTACTAATTCCACCGCATAAGAAGAATAGGCGGTTTTATCCAGCTGTTCACGCAAAACATGGTGAGATTCAATAATCTCACCATGCGTTAACGTACCCAGGCCGCTATTTCGGAAGAATAGATATTCGCCATACGTAAATAATTGCGCGAGTGATCCATGCCTGCTCTTCAGTTTTTTGGCGCCACGCACGACAATTCCGATTTTGCCGTGCGTATTCGTCAGAAGCGTAATGATTTTGTTGCCTTCCCCATAATCCATGCTCCGGATGACAATGCCTTCGACTCGGTACTGCATATCGCTTCTCCCCCAACCTGCGCGTCCTAAACGGAGTTATCCGTTTCGGGCACTGGTTCTCCCTCTTCCTCGCTGCCGACAGCTTCCGCAGAAACTGCCTGCTCGTCCATCTCCCTGTAAAGCATGAAAGCTTCCACATCCCCGGTCAGCGTAAAATACTTCCACGAAAAGTCTCGCATTCGTATTCATCCTTTCCGCGCTCAGAAATGTTGCTCACGGATTAGGATGCGATGAAGATGATATCGCTATGCCAGACAAATATCGGACATTTTCCCGTAGAAAGGAAATTAACTCTCAATGCCGTTTCATACGCTGGGGATCGCATGACTATATTAGCCGCCGCAAGAGCTTCTAGTCGTTTCTAAAGCCGAGATCCTTAAGCACCCGCTCTTGATTCCGCCAATCCTTCTTCACCTTCACCCACAGCTCCAGAAAGACGCGGGAGCCGAGCAACGTTTCAATGTCACGGCGTGCTTCTTTGCCAACCTGCTTGAGCAGCGCACCTTGCTTGCCGATGACGATCCCCTTCTGGGAATCACGCTCGACATAGATAACAGCTCCGATGTTTACGACGCCGTTCTCTTGCACCTTCATATTCTCAATCGCTACGGCGATAGAATGCGGTACCTCTTCGCGCGTCAGATGAAGAATTTTCTCACGGATAAGCTCCGCACATACGAATTGCTCCGGGTGATCGGTAATTTGATCGGCCGGATAATATTGCGGTCCTTCCGGCAAATAGCTGCTGAGCACTCTTAGAAGCGTGTTCACATTGTTGCCTTGCAAGGCAGAGATCGGAATAATTTCCGCAAAATCATACAAGTCTTTGTATTGCACGATTAGGGGCAGCAGCGCCTCCGGCTCGATTTTGTCGATCTTGTTCATGATGAGGAATACCGGCGTCTTCACTTTCTTAAGCGCCTCGATGATGAAGCGGTCTCCCCCGCCAAGTCCCTCAGAAGCATCGATGAGGAATAGAGCTGCGTCTACCTCGCCAAGCGTACCTACGGCGGACTTCACCATGAAGTCACCTAGTTTAGAAGTCGGCTTGTGTATACCGGGTGTATCGAGGAATACAATTTGGGAATTGTCCTTCGTATATACCCCATGAATTTTGTTCCGCGTTGTTTGCGGCTTGTCTGACATAATGGCGATTTTCTGTCCGATGACCTCGTTAATTAAGGTCGATTTGCCGACGTTTGGTCTGCCAATAATGGCGACAAACCCGGAATGGTATTTCTCCTTGGATCCTTTAGATCCCGACGATGATGAATTCATAAGCTGTAACTTTATCCCCTTCCAGAACGTTGCGCGTTCCTACGCTTTCGTCAATGCATCCGATGAGAAGGCGCCCGGCAGCAGCTCCGCTACTGTCGATACACGCCATTCTCCCTTCATATTACTCATTATAACAGGCATGTCCGGCGGGCAAAGCTCGACCAGCACTTGTCTGCATACACCACAAGGCGTAATTGGAGAATCGGTATCTCCTACGACCGCAATCGCTTCGAACGAGCCTGCCTGATGCCCGTCTGCTATAGCCCGAAACAATGCTGTACGTTCCGCACAGTTCGTTGGACTATAAGCTGCATTCTCTACGTTACAGCCAAAATGCACGCCGCCTTCGGCATCCAGCAGTGCCGCTCCTACTTGAAAATTCGAATAGGGTACATAGGCTCGGCTCCGAGCTTCTACGGCTTGCTGCATTAACTGCCGCCAAACCGGCGATAATTCTCCGATTGATGATGTCATCGTTTTAAGCTCCTCTCCGCTAAGGCCAAAGATGTGGAATAAATACAAACAGGCCGATAATAACGGCCCCAATTGCAGTAACCAGCACACCACCGGCTGCTGTATCCTTGGCAGCTTTCGCAAGCGGATGCCGGCTTGGACTTGCCAGATCAACGACATGCTCAATTGCCGTATTCATCAGTTCGGCTGCCATCACGACAGCTTGGGCCGCAATGATGGCAACCCATTCTATTCGCGTCAGTCCAAGCAACAGTCCCGCCACATTAACGCCTATCGTGCAAACCACATGAATTTGCATATTCGCTTGGGTTCGAACTGCAGATATAATACCTGACCCCGCGTAATAGAAGCTGCGCAGCAGTCGTTTCATTAACGGGTCAGACCTGCAAGGCGGAGAACGGCTTCCTGTTTCTCGGTCATCACAGCTTCGCTCGCTTCGTCTTGGTGATCATAACCGATCAGGTGAAGGAAACCATGCACAAACAGAAATCCGAGCTCGCGCTCCAAGGAATGGCCATACTCTTCACTTTGTAGTTTAGCCCGTTCCGCCGAAATAATAATATCGCCAAGCATCCCTTCAAAAGGCACCGTCTCGCTCACATCTTCTACCTCGTAGATGATTTCAAGCTCCTCGTCTGTTTCCTCCTGCATCGCGAAGGATAATACGTCTGTAGGACGATCGATGTTGCGATATTCTTTGTTCAATTGATGGATTTCCTCATCATCCACGATCGAGAGGGTCACTTCTCCATCCGTCATCCCCTCTGCTTCGGCAGCGAATTGCAGCAGCTGCTCCAGCACGCCGATAAAGGACTCGGAAATTTCGACTTTTTCTTGATCATTGCTCCATTCTAACTTCAAGCTCATGCCAGACGCTCCTTTTGTTTTACATCTTCCGGATATTCGATGCGCGAGTGGAAAATCCCGATAACCGTTTCTTTCAACGTCTGTGCGATCTTCTCCAGCTCTTTGAGCGTCAGATCACATTCATTGAACTGATCATCGTCCAGCCGGCCTTTAATGATCTTGTGAATCATCGATTCTACCTGCTCCACCGTCGGGCTTCGCAAGCTGCGTACCGCCGCTTCCACACAATCCGCTATACCGACGATTGCCGCTTCCTTCGACTGCGCTTTAGGTCCCGGATACCTGAAATCTTCCTCTGTAAAATCAGGCTCCATGCCCGCTTCCTCCGCCAATTTATAAGCCTTGTGATAAAAGTATTTCAGACAAGTCGTACCATGGTGCTGCTCGGCAATGTCGCGGATCGGCTTCGGCAGCTTATGGTTGCGAAGCATCTCCACACCGTCGCGCGCATGGGCGATGATGATCGATTTACTTAATTTAGGCTCAATGGAATCATGCGGATTTTCATAGTTTGTCTGATTTTCGATAAAATAACTAGGTCGCTTCGTCTTCCCTATATCATGATAGAAGGACCCCACTCTGCATAAGAGACCGTTCGCGCCAATCGACTCTGCAGCCGCTTCTGATAAATTCCCAACCATCACGCTATGGTGGTACGTACCCGGTGTTTCCGTGAGCAGCTTGCGAAGCAGCGGATGGTTCGGATTGGACAGCTCTACAAGCTTCAGGGCAGACAGAATACCGAATGTCACTTCGAAGAACGGCATTAATCCCACTACCAGTATCGCCGTCAACAGCCCGCTCGCAAACGCAAAAGCGACCGTCATGATGATCTCTGATTTGGGAGGAAGCTCGCCTAACAATAGAATGGCCAGAACAGAAGCCGAGCCGAACAAGCTGACCATTATACCGGCTTTCAGAATCGTCGAACGCTGACTGGCACGATGTATCGCGAAGATCGCGGCGAACGAAACGACAGCCGTCGTAAAGCCATAATTAAAGTCGAATAGCTGCCCAGACTCCATATTGAAAATAACGCTGCCCACAATCGCAAATAAAAATGAACTCACAACTGCCAGCTGAATGTCCAGCAGCAATACAATTAACATCGCACCCATTGCGGAAGGCGCTAGGTAGCCGACATACGGCATCTCCTGCGTTTGTGTTAATTCCACAATGTGCATGGCGAGAATATTGAGCAAAAAAATCAAGAGCAGCATCGACAGCTGGGCGTTGCTGTAACGCACATTAGACGATCCGCTGCTTAAGCCCGCCGCTCTCTCCAGATAACTGTAGATTACGATAAGAAACAGGACGGAGAGCAACAGCAATCCGAGCTGCGGCCAATAGGACTTCTTGGTTTGCAGCACACCAATGGAGGAAAGCCGGTCATAGAGATCCTTTGAAATGACCTCGCCTTTATGAACGATAATATCTCCTTGCTTCACCACAACGGGCGTCGTATTCTCTTTCGCTGCTACTTTGGCGTCGTTGGTTGCCTGCGTATCGAGAAACTTATTCGGCATGATCGCGTATCGGGCAAGCTCCTGCACGATTTCCCTTGTTTTACGTTCGGTAAGCGTGCTCGCATTGACGAGCTCCGCTACTTTCGTTCTTGCCGTTTCCGCTTCGCGAAGCGAATCACCCATCAGCTTACGGACGATATTCACACCAACCAAATGCATGTCGCTAAGCTGGATCGCCGAAAGCGAAGGCAGCTTATAATAGGTCTCCTCCGGAATGCGATAAGCCTGCGATTTCACTACTTCTGCCATTTCATTAAGCAATGTATCGTTATAGGTGCCATTACCTTTGTTATTCTGAACAAATTGATCGACGTATTCCGTGTACAGCTGCGGAATTTCGTTGCGATAAATGGACACCTTGTTTTCCAACGTGACTTGGTCATCCTGATTCAACTGCTCCATGCGGGCAAAAATCTGCTCCAGCAGCGCTTCGCTGCGGAGAGCTACGATCGAGTAAATCGGCTCCACCCGTTCGGCAGCAAGCTCCTGCGCCTGAAGCGTCGCCTTCTCATCCTTAATATCCACCGGCGCTTCAATGTCGCGGTCACTGGCTTTACCTAACTCGATGTTATACGTTTTGGGGAGCACGTGTGGGGCAAGAGAGAAATAAAATAGCAAAACAAACAGAAGCAGCAATACCCAGCGAACAGCCGAGCTGTGCTTCCATCCACTCCATCCGGAGGACGATGATTTAGACTCATCCGGGTTGGCTTGTTGGTTTACCATGGTTGATATCCTCCTAGAAACTACACATCCCCCTGGATCTCCTTCGTAAGGAGAAATCCAGGGACTATGTCCCTGGAACCCTTACAGCCAGAGCTCCCCATGGACACTGTCCCTGGACCCTATATGTACCTTGTATTAAAAAATAAACTTTATTACAACTGCCGATACATCCCCCTAAATCCCCCTTACCTAAGGGGGACCCCAGAGACGCCGTCCCTGGACCCGGAATGTACCGCGCCTGCCGCCTGGGCCGTCTTCGACCATACTTCGACGTTGGCTCGTTTTCGTCCGCTGAAGCGGACACACTTTTCTTGCGGCGTCCCTCCCCGGCTTGATGCCCCGGGTGTGCAACGCTACTTCTTTCGTGCGATTAGCATCACTGTTGTGCTGGGAATCGCTTTGTGACCTACGGTCACAAGGCTTACTGCTAAATAACACCAAGAACAAACAACTGCGAGAACCCGGTCAAAAACCTTTAGTTCTGTGCCTCGGCGTCGATGTTATAGGCGGTTATGATTTTTTGGACGAGGCTGTGACGGACAACGTCCTGTTCTGTAAATAAGATAAAGCCGATCTCCGGAATGTTCGCTAAGATGCGCTGTGCCTCGATGAGTCCTGAGCGCTTGCCGCGCGGCAGGTCGATTTGGGTGACGTCTCCGGTAATGACCATTTTGGAGCCAAACCCGAGCCTCGTCAGAAACATTTTCATCTGCTCCGGTGTCGTGTTCTGTGCTTCGTCCAAAATAATAAATGAATCCTCAAGTGTCCGTCCGCGCATATAAGCGAGCGGCGCCACTTCGATAAGACCCCGTTCAAATGCCTTGGTCGTCTGGTCCGGACCAAGCACATCATGAAGGGCATCATAGAGCGGCCGCAAATACGGATCAACCTTCTCTTGCAAATCGCCCGGCAGGAATCCGAGATTCTCGCCCGCTTCAACAGCCGGACGGGTCAGCACGATCCGTTTGACCGAGCCTTCCTTCAATGCCGCTACGGCAAGCACGACTGCCAAATACGTTTTCCCCGTACCGGCCGGACCGATACCGAATACGATATCCATCTTCTTGATCGTTTTGACGTAATGGCGTTGGCCAATCGTTTTTACCCGAATCGGTTTGCCGCGAAACGTTGTCGTAATTTCCGCTTTGAAGAGGTCTAGCAATTGTTCGGCCTGCATCGTCTTGGAAAGATCCAGGGCGTAAGCGATGTCGCGCTCTGTCGGCGAGTATCCGCCTCTTATCAGCTGCTGCAAAACGGTATAAAGCTGTTCAATAGAATCCACCTCGGACGTTGGCCCTGAAATGGAAATCTCCGCATCGCGAGACATAATGTCCGCTGATGTCTGCTGCTGGACTAATCGCAGAAATTTATCCTGCGGGCCTAGCAGAGCAAGTCCTTCCGCTGCGTTTGCAAGTGGAATTTTGGCTACTTTGAATTCATTTTGCAAAAATACTCAATCCCCTTGCATCTGAACTAACGGTCTCTCTATCGCAATCGACTGATCCACCTCAAAAAGCACTTTCATATAAACTTTACCATTCTCCGTCTTTTCATGCAAAATGTTTTCGGCCAGCACCTCTGCATCAGGCCCTACCTTCGCTATTAAATCCGCTCTGGCCTGCTGAATGCCCTCCGCTTTAGCCTCTTCTACGCCAACGGTTTGGTGTTCCATTCGCACTTCCATAATCGTTTCTTTGATCCTTCCAAATGGAAGACTCATCGTCCGCCAAGCCGCCTTCTCTTCCTGCTTGATGCTCTCGTACATGGCATAAGGGGGTTTGCCGAACCCGCTCACCTTAAGCGCTCTGCCTGCCACGACACCATACCAGATGACCTTCTTCTCGCCTGTATAGACCTTCATCGTACGCTCAAGCGGAGAAACGATATCGTACTCATGCCATACGACTCCCTTCACAACGCCTTTCGCGACTACAGCGGCGGTATTATTCTCATCCCCAAGCAAACCGGAGATAAGAATATCTCCTTGCTTCACCCTCATATTACGCTTCACGACCGGCTTCCCGGTCTCTGCCAATATTTTGGTGACAACAGCATCCGTTGAAGCGACGAGATGCCGCGGATTCTGAGGGATCTTCGGCGTTGCCACCGAAGTCTCGACCACTTGTATCGTTATGCGTGTCCCCCGCTTCTCCACGCCAACCCAGGCCGCTCCAGGCAGCTGCTGCGCGAGACGCTTGGACAACACAGAGGCATCAGCAAGCCGGAACGACCACTGAAACGGGTACAGCCCCTCCTGCTTGGCCACCTGAAGAATTTGCTCCTCCGACAAACGGTTATTCCCCTTCACGTCAATGGACCAGACGAGCGAGGAGAGCAGGTACATGCCGACGAAGAAAAGGACGAGCCCCGCCGCAAAAAAAACGCGTCTCCGCACACGCAGCAGCCAGAATGGCAATCCTTGCCTCGACGTGACGTGAATGCGACAGCCTGTCTCTTTCAGAATCGGACGAAGCCGGAAGAAATCATTGACCTGAAGATAACAAACGAGCTCGCGATCGTTTGTATGGCGAATGGACCACAGTTGCAGCCCTTTCGCCAGAGCAGCATTCACAAGCTTTTCTATAGCCCCGCCGCGTACACGAATCGATACAAATCCGCGGAGCCACTGCATCCATGTCGCATTCATTACAATTGCCCCCTATTCTCGCACTTCGATATGTTTAATAACCCCTTCTATAAACACTTCCTCTGTCCAAATCGTACGGATGACCAGCTCGCTGCCCGTCACTTCCAATTCTCCTTTACTGAGCGCCAGCCGCAGCTTGTCGCTGGAGAAATGCAGTACGCCGCGGTGATTCTCGATGTATAATTGGCGATCGCCGATCATCGTTAATCGTGGCAAATCCATTACGACATCCGGCGGCAGATCCAGTAGATCCGCTGCCATCTTACGCAGTTTGCGATTTAATCGGCGCATGCAGGCAGAAGCCCCCTTCCCGTACTGTACCAAATTATGCGAGAGCGGCCCCAAATATGAGGAATATGGCCGCGTGCACGCCAATCAAACACAAAAAAACCGACCCAATCGGGTCGGTTCTACTTGATTCTGCTTCATGCAGCTTGTTTGCTAACCATTTCGTTATTTGCGCAGCGGCCGCTTCGAACGCGGTGCGCCCAGTACTTCCGCCATAATAAATGCACGACGCAGCTCATCGCCTTGCGGAACGCGGAAGCTATCCGCCTGCTTTGGCTGCTGCCCTGCTTGAGCGGCTCTGGGAAGTGTTGCCCTGTCATTTCCGCGAACCGGCTGCACGGTACGTTGCAGCATCTCAGGATCCGCATACTCAGAGCTGACGCCTTCTTCGCCGGCTGTATCGAACTGCGACTTATATACAACTTGTCGCGGCTCCTGGGACGGCTCTGCGGGCCGTTGTTGGACAGGCCGCCGTTGCGGCTGTACCGGGCGCGAATCCATCGGAGACGCAGCCGGCCGTCTTAAGGGAGGCTCTCCCCCGAACGGCGGCATCCGATTGCTTGGCGTGTTCGGATTACCCGGCTTGTTCCTCATTTTGTTTATGAGCGTAAGCAGAAAACCTACGAGCACGATGACGACGTAAATGTTGGAAACCAACAGCTTGATCAGCTCATTCAAACGCTCACCCCCTTCAGATTATCGTTGTCATCTCAAGAATGGGTCTGCGATTAACGTTCTTCTTTTTCCGGCGCTGACGCGTCTGTTTTTCCGATCGAATTGCGCATGCTGGTATCGGCTTCAATATTCTTGAAATTCATGTAATCAAGCACGCCGATCTTGCCTTGCTTCAGCGCTTCAGCCATCGCAAGCGGAACTTGCGACTCGGATTCCACAACGAGCGCACGCATCTCAACAACGCGCGCTTTCATTTCCTGCTCATGCGCAACAGCCATCGCTCTGCGCTCCTCGGCTTTCGCTTGCGCAATCCGTTTGTCCGCTTCCGCTTGTTCGGTTTGCAAATGCGCGCCGATATTCTTACCTACATCAACATCCGCGATATCGATCGACAAGATTTCGAAGGCCGTTCCGGCATCAAGACCTTTGCCAAGTACCGTACGCGAAATCAAATCCGGATTCTCCAGAACATCCTTATGCGAATTAGAGGAACCGACGGTTGTTACAATCCCTTCACCGACACGCGCAATGATCGTTTCTTCGCCGGCACCGCCGACCAGACGTTCAATGTTCGCACGAACCGTTACTCGCGCTTTTACCTTCACTTCGATCCCGTTCTTCGCTACGGCCGCAACCGTAGGCGTCTCGATAACACGCGGGTTAACGCTCATCTGAACAGCTTGCAGGACATCGCGTCCTGCGAGGTCAATTGCCGCCGCACGTTCAAACTCAAGATCGATGTTCGCGCGTTGCGCGGCAATCAAGGAGTTGACGACACGGTCAACGTTACCGCCCGCCAGGAAATGGCTCTCCAGTTGATTAATCGTAAGCCCAAGACCGGCTTTCGTCGCTTTAATTAGCGGATTGACGATCCGGCTAGGAACAACGCGGCGCAGGCGCATCGCAACGAGCGTAATGATTCCGACTCGCACACCTGAAGCAAGTGCAGAAATCCATAGCATAATTGGGAAGAAGGTTAGAAATACGGATAATGCGATGACCGCTAGCACTACAATAATTACAATCGTTACAGTTGGATCGACTGTCATGTAAACCCCTCCAATTAATTAGTTCTTCTCATCAAGCTGGGCGACAACGACACGTGCGCCTTCGACTTTAATAACCGTAACATCGGCACCGGATGGAATGAATTCCCCTGATGTGACAACGTCTATCCGGCTATCGCCAATGCGAATGGTTCCTGCAGGCCGCAGAGGCGTCAGCGTCTTGCCATTCATCCCCAGATACGATACTTTGCTTGCCGTTGAGATATACCCTTCAGCCGTCGTCAGCTGATCACGCAGAATGAATTTATTCCATATCCCGCGATGTGCAAACCGTTTGGCGATGATGAATACGATAACGCCCGCAACAACGACAGCCACGATGAGTGATAAACCGGCCGACTTCGGATTCGGCGCAGCCATGAGCACACTGGCAATTAACGATATAGAACCAAGTATACCCAGTATCCCGAAGCTCGGTACGAACAGTTCCGAGACAAGCAGCAAGATCCCGATAATAAACAGGATCACATCCTCAAGTCCCGCAAAGCCAACAATATAGTGGCCGAAGAAATACAGTCCGAAGCCGATGACGCCAATGATGCCCGGAGCCCCGAATCCCGGTATCATCAGCTCGATCGCAACGCCTGCTATGCCGATAATCAGAAGCAGCGTCATAACGATTGGCAGGGTTAAGAATTGTCCGACCCGCTCTAGTGCACTAACCTCGTAATTCACAATGTTCGGTTGCGGCAGATTCAATTTCGCGAGTGCGTCATCCACCGTTGCCGCCGTAAACTCCGCATAGCCTACTTTCAGCGCATCCCCGGCAGATAACGTGAGAATATCGCCTTTGGCTTTCGTGCGCCCGAGAGCGCTCAATTCAAGCTCCAGATTCGAGTTCACCATCGCTGCTGCAATATTAGGATCGCGATCGTTCAGCAGCGCTGCCGCTTTCATCTCTTCCGTCCAGAAAGAAAGCGTCTTCGGATTCGTGACCAGCTCACCGGATTCATCCACAACGGCTGCCGCTCCGATTGTACTGCCGGGCTGCATAATAATCTCGTCTGCGTTTAGGGCAATGTATGTCCCGGCTGAAACGGCTTTCCCCTGCACATATACCGTTGTCGGCACTTTACTCGTTCTAATTAGTTCTCCGATCTCCAGAGCGCTGTCCAGCCGCCCTCCAAGCGTATTGAGAACAATCAGCATTCGTTTAGCCTTTGCATCCTCGGCTTCTTGATAAGCCCGCTCCAGCGTCTTCTGCAAGCCGGATTCAACGGTCTGCTTCACTTTCACGACGTAAATGGTTGAGCCTACTGATGCGCTGTCTGAGCCGCCATTTGCGGCAAAGGCCGGAATAGCCATCGCCATCACATAAAGCAGCGCCATCAGAGCAGGAAGCACCAATTTCAATCTCCACCTATGGGCAAGCTGCACGCCAGTCCCTCCTTGTACATTAACAAGCTTATAACCTAAGTTAATGTTACGTACATGACACCAATTCGTTTCAGTTATTAATGGCTGGCTTCTTTCAGACGGACTGCGGTCCAATCGGTTCGATAGAACCTCACCATCACAGCTATGCCGAATACCATGAGGAATGCATAGAGCGCGAGCCAAGCCCCCATACTGCCCCAATGAAAGACGAAGATGAACACATAGGCAAGCGGAACGAAAATAAACCAGCTTACGACGAAGGATACACGAAGCAGGAATGTGGTATCTCCAATTCCTCGCAGACCGCCCGCATAGAAGTTCAGGAGCCCGTCAAAGATCTGCAGGAATGCAGAAATCTGAATCAGATGTGCAGCGAGCTTATAGACCTCGGGATCATTCGTATAGAGATGCGTAATTTGCTTAGAGAAAACAAATTCAACTGTGCCGAGCAAAATAAGAAAGATCGAGCCTAATATCGCAGTATCGGTACCGACTCGGCGTCCCTTGAGCGGTGTGCCTTTGCCGACATGCTGACCGACGAGAATAGTCGCGGTCGAGCCGAACGCAAATGCAGGCATGAATCCGAAGGACATGATGCTTAACGCCACTTCGTTGGCGGCCAGCGCATGATCGCCAAGCCTTGCCACGAAAGCGGTAAAGATGTACATCGAGATGCTCAGCGAAAATTCTTGAATGCCGAGTTTTCCACTCTCGATCATCAGAAGCTTCATTTCCATCCACTGGATGGCGAAGGCAATACGACTGCGGGTGTGATATTTCTTGTGAAGCACGATGAAGAAGATAAAGACACAAATAAGCGTTTGCAAACCTTCACCGATTAATATGGCAATTCCGGCTCCCGTTAATCCGAGATCAGGCATACCCCAATGGCCGAAGGTCAAGGTGTACGTAAGCAAAATAATCGGTACATTGACAAGAAGCGAAACGACCATGGACAATTTGGTTGCGCCTATGCCGCGCAGAAAACCATGGAACGCGAAGTTGACGATACCAAAGGACATCGCGTAAAACCGCAGCTCCAGATAGAAATCACCGGTTTCAACCAGCTCTTTCGAGCCGCCCGTCCAGCGTAAAATATCATCTGCGCCAATCCAACCGACTACTGCAATCAGCAAGGCAAAAATGAGACACATGTACATGGCGATATACGTTCGCTGAATGCCCTTTTTCATATCACCTGCGCCGTGATTCTGTGCGACTAAATAATTGACGGTGTGCCCGATACCGGAGAACAATGCGAAAGCGTTATACATGATGATGTTGGATACGCCTACAATAGCAATGATAAGAGCTCCGAGCTGTCCGACCAAAATCAAGTTAATGGTACCGGTCATCGTCATACTTGCAAATGAGACAAGCGATGGAATGGCTAACATTAGAATTTCTTTCCAATTACGCAACATGCTGCTGTATGCCTCGTTTCTATAGGTTAGCCTAATTTTGGGCTAGTTTGGGCAAATGGTCAATAGGTCTTGATTGGAGTAAGCCCAGATAAAACGAAAAAACACTCCCCTTACGGGGAGTGTTTGGCTGTCAGCCTATGTTTATTGCAGAAATTGCTGCACAAATGTGTTTACTAGTTTACCATCAGCCCGCCCTTTTGTTTTAGGCAAAAGTGCGCTCATGACTTTCCCCATCTCGGCTTTAGAAGAAGCACCGGTTTCCTGGATGGTCTGCTGAACAATCAACTTGATCTCTTCTTCGGTCAGCTGCTGAGGCAGGTATACACTAATAATTTCAATTTCTGCTGCGACATCTTTCGTGAGATCGTCGCGGCCGGCTTTCTGAAATTCTTGGAGGGAATCTTTACGTTGTTTGATCTCACGACTTAAGATATCAAGCACTTCTGCGTCGTCGAGCGGACGTTTCAAGTCGATCTCCAAATTCTTGATAGAAGCTCGTATCATTCGAATTGTGGTGAGCTTGAATTTTTCCTGACTCTTCATCGCTTGCTTCATATCGTCGTTTAATCGTTCGCTAAGGTTCATTGTGGAAGGATCCTCCTAAAACTTTCTCTTACGCGCAGCCTCGGACTTCAACTTACGCTTGACACTAGGCTTCTCATAATGCTTGCGTTTCTTCACCTCGGCCAATACGCCATCCTTTGCGATGGTACGTTTGAAGCGGCGGAGTGCAGCATCGATCGTCTCGTTTTTGCGAACTTTTGTTTCAGACACCAGTTTTCCCTCCCTCCGAATCAGACCGTCCAGTAAAAGTTAACACGGTTCATCAAACTAAATTATATGTTATAAGGAAAGGCAGTGTCAACTTGAAAGACTATGCTATTTTTATACACTTAACCCAGAGGCTTTAATTTCTCTCCGCCGAGCAGGTGAAGATGCAGGTGAAACACGATTTGTCCGCTGTCGCTGTTACAGTTATTGACAACTCTATAGCCGGATTCAGCAACGCCCAGCTCCTTCGCAAGCTGACGCGCAACCGTGAATAATTCAGCCATTACTGCGTCATCCTCATCTGTAACGTCATTCATCGTCGGGATATGTTTCTTCGGAATAATCAGTGTATGTACCGGTGCTTGCGGCTGAATGTCGTGGAAAGCAAGTACGCGTTCATTCTCGAACACTTTCTTTGAAGGAATGCTTCCTTCTATAATCTTGCAAAATATACAGTCCATGACTCTGCTCCTTTTTCACGAGTTTACAATTCTTCGTCCATCATAGCGAAAAATAAAGGGCAAGTCCAATCCGGAATCATGCCTCCTGCACGTGCAAAAAGCCAGCGCCCCGTGGAACGCCGGCTCTAACAAAACCAAGAAAATAATCACGCTTACCAATAAAACGGAAGCAGCGATAAGCCGAGCAGTCCGCCAAGCGGGAACACTTGCCGAACGAACCGGCGACGCGGGAAGAACGGGGGTGGGAAAAACCCGCCTCCACCAGGGAAAAATGCACGGTCCATATGGGGGCCGCAGTATGGCACGGCAATACAGACGCATTCGTCATCGATATGCTCAACAATCCCATCGCAGCACCAGCCGTCACGTGTTTGCACGAGCACGTAACGGTGCATATGGTCTTGGCACATTTTTTTCATTTCATGCTTCTCCATAGGCATGTTGTCGTGCTTCGCCGGCATCACAGCAGTTGACTGCTTGTGTATCGGCTGGTTAGGCATAGGCTGATTGGGCATCGACTTGTTAGGCATCGACTTATTAGGCATAGATTTGTTGGACAATGATTTGTTTGACATCGGCTGGTTTGGCGTTTTCCCTACCGGCGACGTTGAAACCTTCTTTTCCATGCGGATCATGACCTCCTTCATTCTCCTACCATGATATTCGCCCGTAGGCAAATGGCGCCTGCAAGCGCTAAAAATGGGCTTTTGTCCCTTGGAAAACCGATGCCGATTCGGCAAGTCTATCAGTCAGAAATGAGATAGATTGGCTTCGAACAAGCGGCGTATAATGTGAAAGGACATAAGTTGCCAAGGGATGGATTGGACGAGCTGCTCGTCACGCTGCAGACCTGCACGCAAAAACCCGGCTGCTTGTCACTAGGAGGAGATCGGAAATGAATGTTGCCATTATCGGAGGCGGACTTGCGGGATTAACCGCTGCCGCATACTTGTCAGAGCAGCCCGGCGTCAGTGGTGTTTTATTCGAGCGGAGCCCTCAGCTTGGCGGACGTGCTTTCACGTATGAGAAGGCAGGCTTCACGCTAAACTACGGGGCACACGCTATTTATGGCTTGGACCGGCATACGCTCTCGGTTATGGAGCGCGAGCTGCACTTGGATTTCAGCAGCAAACAAGTGGACAAACGCAAAGTCATGTATGAGAAAGGTGAGCATCTGACCCCTGCTCCGCTGGATTTTGTGAATTTAGTAAAAACCGATATATTGACCCCCATGCAGAAGGTCCGTTTCGTCGGTGAAATAACAGCCATAATGGCGAATATTCACCAAGTTAAGCATTACGCGACGCTAGGCGATTACTTAGCGGAATCAGGTGCGGCAGAAGATGTGAAGGAACTGTGGGAGCATCTGGTGTGCAGCAACTTCTTCATTACGCCGGAGGATGCCCGCCGCGTACCGGGTGCAGTCATCAGCGATTATTATCATAATTTGTTTCTATCACACCGACCTGTGAACTATGTGCTGGGCAGCTGGGCGGTCATTACGAATCAGCTGCGCGACAAAATCCATGCATCCGAGCGCTGGTCGATCGCGCTTCAGGAGGGTGTTGACGGCATCCGTTATGAGCAGGGCAAGTATGTGCTGAATACAAAAGCACGAGAAGAAACCTTCGATCGCATCATATTCGCGATGCCGATTCAGCAAGTCGTTAAGCTGCTGCGCGGGACGCCTTGGGAGCCATTCCTGGCCCCTTACGAGCAAAATACGGCAACCGAAGTCATGGTCTATGACATTGGATTGAATCACGTTGTTGCAAGGCCTTTCAGCTATATTAGCGATATGAACCATAAGCTGTTTATTTCGGATGTATCGGCCACTGACCACACTCTCGTGCCGGAAGGCGGACAGCTGCTGCAGGGCATCGCTTACTTAAGCGATGAGAGCAGCAGCGACGAAGACCGCAAAGCCTACTTGGAAGAGCGTACACAGCAAATGGAGTCTTTATTTGATCGCCATTATCCCAATTGGCGGGATGCCGTTGCCGTGAAACGGGTATCGAAGAAAGCAATGGTTCAGAGTGTGAAAAACATTGCGGGCAACCGGCTTGTGCCAAATCGAATTGAAAGCATGCCGTTCTACTTCTGCGGTGATGGCTGTGAAGGGAAAGGCGAGCTAGCCGAGCGGGCTTTCTCAAGCGGACGACGCGTGGCGGAGCGGCTTGTAGAGGAGTTATCGCAAGAGCAGGCAACAAAACTAAGAAGACATGCTGTGGAGCTGTAGAACGGCGCACAGACGCTGCTAGGACGCCATTAATAGATTTATCTTCCCCCGACAATATAAGGAGCTGAGAAACGGTTATTCCGTTCTCGGCTTTTTTGTTATGGCGGCAGGCTTATTCGGTTCGGCTTCAGTGGGCAGCTCTACTATTTTTGGATGAAAACACCATTATTGGTGCATACTCAAATGGATTAATCGAGCTATGTGGAGGAATTGTGGCGATGGCTAATCTTCATGCTTTGCCGACTTCCGCTGATCTGGAGTCGAATATCCGCGGCTTAACCGATGTTTTCAAGGCACCCGGCGATATTTACAGCAGAGAATTTCGGCTGAAGGACATCAAAGGCTGCATCCTTTACCATATTGCTTACACAGACCGGGAGCGTCTGCAAAACAGCGTACTTAAACCCATCCAACGAGCGACTGAGCATCGCCTTGAAGACGTGCTCCCTATCTTAGATTTGAAGCGAGTAAACGACTTTCACTCCGCTGCCGAGGGGATGGAGCAGGGAAAATGTGCGATTTTGCTAGATCAAAGCACGGAGATCATGCTGGCAGATGTCAGCATCCAGTTGACCGACCATGCTGCCGAACCGCAAAACGAACAAACGATCCGCGGCTCTCACGAAGGATTTGTCGATGATTTAGTGATCAACGCTCAGCTCATCCGAAAGCGGTTAACGGCGGCAGAGCTTGTGGAACGAAATTATGTGCTCGGTGCGAAGAGCTCGCTGAATGTATCACTCCTTTATCTGCAAGAAATGGCTGATCCCAACGTGGTAGAGCAAATCTCAGCCAAAATCTCCGGGATCTCCGTTGATTTCGTAAAGTCTGCCGGCCAGATTACGGAATTGCTCGAGAGCAGCGCATTCTCCTTTTTCCCTCAAACGCTATTCTCTGAACGCCCCGATACAACGGTGTCTCACTTGATGGAGGGCAGAGTCGTGCTGTTAATTGACGGCAATGCGATGGCGGTAATCCTTCCGGTTACCTTCTTTATGTTTTTTCAAGTACCGGACGATTACGTGTCGAGATGGTGGAACGGGACTTTCTTCCGATTCCTTCGCTACATTAGCATGCTGCTGACCGTCGCGCTTCCATCGATCTATATTGCAATCGTATCCAACCACTTCGAAGTGCTGCCGATTGATCTCGTGTTTTCACTCAAGGCTTCGCTTGAAAATATTCCGTTCGATCCGTTAATCGAAGCGTTATTCATGATCATCGTGCTGGAACTGCTCCGGGAAGCAGCACTCCGTCTGCCGAAATCAATCGCCTCTACACTGTCGATCGTTGGCGGTTTGGTTATCGGAACGGAAGTGGTTAACGCGAATCTGGTATCCACGACGATGATCGTCGTCATAGCTCTAACGGCGGTAGCCTCTTTCAGTCTACCTTCCCAAGAAATGAGGCTCGCCCTTCGGCTTGTCAGCATTCCGGTTATGTTTGCTTCCGCGATGCTCGGATTTGTAGGAATCGCGCTTAGCTTCAGCTTGCTGTTCATGCATCTCACGAAACTCGAATCATATGGCGTCCCTTATTTCTATCCGTTTGCACCATTAGAGCCCCGGCGTCTGCTGCCCGCGCTAATTCAACTGCCTATGCGGATGTTTGGCAATAAGACGTCCAAGCAGGAGTGAACCAGCATGTCACGCTTTCAATTGTTCGGATTTATTTTGCAAACGCAAGTCGGGATCGGTGTACTGGCTTTCCCCTATGCGCTGCATCTTGCGGCCGGTCGAGACGGTTGGATCTCTGTACTTCTGGCAGGTGTCATCATTCAGCTTCTCCTGCTTGGTTATATAGCACTATGCTCCCGATTCCCACAGAAAAGTTTATTTGAATTCGCGCCGCTGTTGCTTGGAAAGTGGTTTGGGAACCTGGTGACTATCGTCTATATCGCCTATTTTACGATGACTTCCACTTTGATCCTTCTTCTGGAAATGGTGTTCGTTGAATTATGGATTCTGCCTTTCTCCAATCCTTGGCTTGTAATCATTGCAAATGGCGTCATCCTCCTCTACTTCGCCAAGGAAAGCGCTCCTATTATCGCGCGTTACCATACATTAATCTCTTTTATCCTCATCCTCATGCTGGCCTTGCTGTTCTTCGGTCAAGATAACTTTGATTACCGTTATTTGCTGCCAATCGGTGATAGCGGCTGGAATGGCATATTGCTCGGGATGAAGAGCTCCGTGATCTCTTTTCTCGGCTTTGAGCTTCTGTTTGTCATCAATTCGGACGTCAAAAAGAATGGGAAAAGCTTGGTCGCTCCGATGTTATGGGCAAACGGGTCAGCTGCATTCTTCTATCTCATCGTTGTGCTCACCTGCTCCTTCAACTTCAGCCCTGAAGCGCTTGGACGCGTGCCGCAGCCGGTTCCTTACTACATGAATGGAATCTCACTGCCTTTCGTAGAGCGGCTCGATTTGTTGTTTCTGTCCTTGTGGCTGGTCAAAGTAACGGCGACATTAACGAGCTATGTGTATGCGACTGGGAGAGGGCTTGGTTACCTGTTTCATCGTAATAAACACAAAATGGCCATCTATTATATGACTCCGCTCATCTGTATGACGGGATTGTTCTGGAGATCGGATACCGGGATCGAGCATTTAACGAAAATGGTTGAGTACGGAGCCTATTTCGTACTCGGATTCCCGGTTGTCCTGCTGCTAATTGCGTGGATGACGGGTAAAAAGGAAGGTCAGGCTGCATGAAGCGAACCGTTCTGCTCTTGACGTGTCTGCTCTCCGTACTGACGGTTTCGGGGTGCAGCTACCACAATGAATTAAAGAACTTACAGCTTATCTATGCTACATCCCTGGATTTGAACGATAAAAATGAGATTGTGACGACCGTGACCATTCAATCTCCGGGGGGAAAGGAGCGATCTGCTCCGACACATGAGGTTATTTCGGCCTCAGGCGCTACGATGGAGGAATCCTTATATAAGAAAATCGGCGTGCAATTGGCAGGCCCTGTTGCCACCTCCAAGAATCAAGTAATGCTGATCAGCGATAAGCTGGCACGCCAAGACTTGGCCTCGCTGCTCGATGCCACATTCCGAAGCTCCGCAGATCCGATGCTATCTATGGTTGCGATCGTGCAAGGCAAAGCCAGCGACTTAATTCGACTGGAACGATTCGGGTCGGCGACGGCAGGCGAATATCTGAGAAAGCTCATCATCAGCGCGCGTTATGAAACAGCGATTCCAAACGTGACCCTGCATTCCGTCTTTCCCATCTTCTTCGATCCGGGCCGGGATTCGGTCCTGCCCATCATGAAGAAGGTCGGAAGCCGCGCTGAAATCGATGGTGTCGCACTGATGAATAATCGCAAATATACCGGGTATCACCTGAATACCAACCAATCCATGATGCTGTTATTGCTAAGCGGTAAGCTCGAAGGTATCTGCGTAATGACCCGAAACTTCGAAGATGGAGAGAAGAACGCGCCTGGCGATATAAAGGAGTACATCTCCATCGATATCGTGAAGTTAAAACGCTCCAAGCATGTCTCGATTAATGCCGAAGGAAACGTAACCGTTAAGCTGCAGCTGTCGCTCAAAGCTTCCGTTATTGAATACGGGAAGGACAATCTAGCCGATAAAAAGGTCATCGCAGACTTAAACAAACGCCTCTCTGGCCTGCTAACTGCTGAAACCGAGCAGGTTACGAAAGTGCTTCGGCGCTCGAATTCCGATGCACTTGGCATCGGCCGAGACTTGATCGCCTTCCATCCTGCCTATTGGAAATCGATCGACTGGGAGACTGTTTATCCGAAAACCGATTTTCAGACGAAGGTTGATGTTGAGATTATTTCGAAGGGCATTAAGAATTGAAGCAAGGCTGTGGAGTTAGGGATGGGTATGAATTGAGAGTTATATAAGAGATTGTGTATAAGAAATGAGAAAAAGGCTGATCTCCAGTGCAATATCGCACTTGGAGAACAGCCTTTCTTGCATTAGAGCTTGCTGTCCGAATCCCGGATGGGGATTGACGCGGCTCCTACTCCATCTACTTGCCAAACATAACATTCGCCGGCTTGTTCATAAATTCCACCAGCTTCTTCCCCGAATTGACCCACGCTTCATCGACAAGTATTGTCAGCGAGGTCGTTTCGGATATCGTATCATGCTTGAAGGTTGCCATCTCTGCCGCGCAGGCTTGATTGACGGCTAATAGCGATTTTAAGTAGATTCGTTCCTCATTCGTCAACGGACCCGTGTGATTGCCTAGCGTCTGCAGCGATTTCTCCGATTGCTCCAAGAACGTGGCTGCATTGCGTTTCGGTGCCGGGAATTCAGCGCCGCTCACGGTCTCCGCCTCTTTAATAAAAGTCGTGATGGCAGAGCTCTTATGGTACGCTGCAATCAGCAAGCTCTTGGCTGCCAACCGGGTAGGAATATCCTGATGCTTCAGTAAATCCTCAAGTCCAGCTGTCACTTGATCAAAGTAAAGCTTGGCATCATTGCCGGACTGCAGGATCGACGTACCGCGGCTGATGCGTTCATCCTTGTCATGTTGAATCGAACGGCTGTATAGAAACACGTTGCCGATTAAACTGAATGTAAGCAAAATAAGGACGACTGGCGTAAAAATCGGTCGTTTTGGCTTGTGCTCCTCCACGGTGTTACCTCCAAAAGGTTAGTTCGATTAGGATTGGCGCCTACGCTTGGTTTGGCCGTAAGGGCCCTTCACTAAGTTAGCGTTTTCCGCTCGCGAATGCAACCGGAATGGAGCAACGTTAACAGTTCCGTCACATCGTTTCGAGTTCGACCCGGCTGCCTCGCCCCGATGGTTCGGAAGGCTTAACGATAAGCCGTCTCGGCAAGCGTGCCCGCAGCTCCGGTACATGACTGATTACGCCCACGGACAGCGTATCGTTATGCAGCTTCTCCAGCGCGGTAATAACCGTATCCAGCAGCTCCGGATCCAGCGTCCCGAAGCCCTCGTCCAAGAAGAAAAATTGCAGCGGATATTTGCCGCGGAGCTGAATTTGACCTGACAAGGCAAGTGCCAACGCCAGCGATGCCAAGAAGGTTTCACCGCCGGAGAGCGTCGAAACCGGACGGCGAATACCGCCGTTGGCATCATCTCGAATGACAAAGCCGCCGCTGGAATCGACTTCAAGCGCATAGCGGCGCTTCGTTAAGAAGCTAAGCCGCTCTGAAGCAGCTCGGCATACTTGTACCAGCTGTTCTTCGGCGACATACTCTACGAATGCATTCCCCCGGAACACGGTTTGCAGCGACTTCAGTCTGCCGCAAAGCTGCTCCATCCCCAGACGTTTCGCTTCCAGGCCGTTCCACCGTTCCTGTTTCGCTTTCAGCTCGTCCATATCCCGTTCGGCTTTGGCTGCCGCTTGCAGCATGCTCTCATTCATCGCGCGGCCTTGCTCTAGCAGCGCAACCGCTTCTAGCCATTCTTCATCGGTTTGACTGCGTCCCTGCAGTTGATCCCGAAGCAGTTCCACTTGCGCCGCTAACTGCTGCTGCGCTTCATGATATTTGGCGATATCTTCTTTAATCCGGGATTGATGGACAAGCATTGGCTGCAAAGCAATGACTTCCTCGCTGCTCTCAAACGGGGACGCCGCTAAGGCTTCCTGCCAAGCCGCGCTTGTTTCCTTATGTCGATTGTCAGCTGCGAATTCCGCCTCTTCAGCAGCACTCCGCTGCTGCGCCGCTTCCGACAAAGCTTGCTGTGCGGTTTCGTGGCGATCGGTGAGCGACTTCAGATTCGCTCGCAGCCTAGACAATTCTTGTTCTGCTTCCGTAATTAAACCTGCTGCTAGGACTCCGTTAGTAATGCTATGCAATTGGCCGCGTTTCTCGCCTAACTGCTGCTGCTGGCCGGCAAGCGTTGCCGACAGAGTCGCGAATTCAAGCTGAGCCGCTTGTGACTGATTCGCACTTTCTTGCTGCGTCCGCGTCGTATCCTCGATGTAACTGACGCTCCGCTCAAGGCGGCTTCGCAATTCAAGTGCAGCTGTTTCACGACGCTCCAGCTCTTGAAGAAGCTCATCCCCTTGCGACGGCTGCAAGGCGGCTCCGAATTGCTCCAACCACAAAGCTTGTTCCTGCTTCAGTTCCTTCGCGCATTGCTCGTATTGAGCCTCTGCGCGATCCGAAAGTGCCGCTTGCGTCCGATAGTCGTTGGAGAACTGTTCACTTATTCGAGTGGCATCTGTGAACCGGACTCGGCTGCCGGCAAAACCTTTCTCCGCACTAGCAAGCCAGTTTTCGTGCATGGCTATCATTTCAGCGATGGCCTTAAAGGCTCCTTGATGTGCTGCCAGCGCTTCGTCAGAAGCTATATCATCCGATGTAAGCCTTTCGGTGAACTCGGCTGCAGCGGCAGCCTCCGGCATTGCTTTATCTGACAACTTCGTCGAGCTGAAATCAGAATCAATAGAGTTAGAGTCACTAGATCCCGAGTCAAACGAAGGCGAAACATTTGAAAGCGAATCGATCGTATCGGTTAGCCGATCCATTGCAGTACTGGCTTTAGTATGCAAGGGTGATAGGCGCAGTTGCAGCTGCGGGGCTTGCTGAATCACCAGCTCCCAAGCAGCAAGCACCGTATCGCCAGCGGAACCTTGATCCTCGTCGGCAATCCCATGATTACCGGGGTGTACACATGATCCGCATACGGGACACGGCTCGCCTTGCGTCAAGCCTTCCGCCAGCTGCGAAGCCAGCTGTAACCGCTGCTGTTCGCGCTGCTCCCGGCGGACGCGTTCCACCCACTGCGGCAGCGACCGGCTCCATTCACTCAGCTCATGGGTCAAGCCTGTCAACGATGCATATACCGGCTTCAATTGCCGGAGCTGTCCGTGAAGATCGCTCGCCGCTTGACGCTGCTCGGCTTGCGCCGTTTCCATCCGAACCTTCGCTTGGTTGTGCAGCTCAACCGCAGCGTTCCGTTCTGATTGCGCAGCCGAAGCTTGCGCATTCAAGTGATTATGCTGCTGCAGCCTCTTGCTCAGCGCATTGCGCTTGTCCCGGTCCGCGGCGGTAAGCTCCACCGCCTTCAGTTCCTGGCGCAGCTCGCCCTGCTTGGCCGCAGCCTTGCCGAGCATCTCCTGCGCCTTGGCAGCCTGCTCGCCGTAGGTGCGGCTGCGCTCTTCCGCTTCGCGGGCGCGCAGCTCGCCGTCCGCGACGCTCCGCGCAAGCGCGGCGGCTTCGCTCTCGAGCCGCTGCGCCTGCGCGAGCTGCTCGAGCCGCTGCGCCAGGCGCGGCTCGCCCGCCGCGGCCTCGGCGGCCGCCGCCGAGCGCGCGGCGGCTGCGGCCGTGGCCGCTTCAAGCCGGGCGGCGTGCGCCAGCCCGGCGGCCTCGCGGCGCGAGGCGGCTGCGCGCAGCGCCGCCTCGGCCGCGGCGGCTGCGCCGAGCGCGGGCGCGAGCCGCTCCGCGGCGGCGAGGCGCGCAAGCTCGCGCTCGAGCTCCGCGACGCGCGGCGCTTCCGCGAGCAGCTGCGCTTGCAGCGCCTCTTTCTCGCGCAGCGCGCTCAGGCGCTCGCGCACATGCAGGCGCTCCGCGTGCAGCCGCTCCGCTTCGGCAAGCGCGGCGCGCGCTGCCGCGGCTGCGGCAGCCGCTTCGCGGTAACGGGCCTCCGCGGCAGCCACCGCTTCGGCAGAAGCGTCGCCGAGGCCAAGCTGCTCGGCCGCCGCCTCATTGAGCGCGGCTTCCGCCGCTTTCATGCGCTGGCTAAGCTTCAGCGCTAAGCCGTCGCCGAACCGCTCCAAACGGAACAGACGCTGCAGCATGGAGCGTCGGTCCTTGCCGGTCAGCGACAGAAACTCCGCGAACTTCCCTTGCGGGAGAACAACCGCGCGCGTGAAGTCCTGCATATGAAGACCAATCTGCGCTTCCACGCAGCGCGTCACATCTACGAGTTTATCCGCGAGAACGACATCGCCCGCTTCGGTAATCTCCACGAAACGGCTGATCGTATTGCTGACGGACACGTCGCCGCCGCGCTTAAATTGCCGTTCAACGCGGAAACGCTTCTTCTCTCCGGCACCGGAGAGCTCGAACGTGAACGACACCGCGAGCGTTTTCTCCGCTTGATTCATAATGCCCTGCGTCCCGTTCGCAGCCCGTTCAACTTTGCCGTAGAGAGCTAACGTAATCGCGTCAAGAATACTGGATTTCCCGCTCCCGGTCGGACCGAAGATACCGAATACGCCGGCTTCGGTTAGCCGTTCAAAATCGACATCCTGCGGTTCCCGGTAGCTCTGTAATCCGCTTAATCGAAGGGATATCGGCTTCATACGCGCTCACCTCCCGACACCGGTTCGTCGTCAGTTACGCTATTGTCGCCGCTTTGCAAATCTTCCTCTTCGGCAATAAGCTCCAAAAACAACTGAACCGTCTGATCATCAGGCTCTCCGCCTCCGGTCTGCTTGGCAAAAAAACGTCTGAACAGTTCTTCGGCAGGTAACTGCTCACGCGAACGTTCACCTGACTCCAGCGCTTCGGCAGATTCCGGATAGATCGGACGGATATGGATCAGTCCGTCATGCAGCTTGCGCAGCTGCTGGATATGCTGAAGCGTCATCGCTTCCGTCATCCACACGTCCAGATCAATCCATGCACGCGCATCGCGTCCTTCTTCGAGCCAGCTGTATACTTCGGCCAGACCGCCCTTAGCGTTCCAACTCACGAGCGGCTTGCCTGAGCTAAGCAGAATCTCCTGCGGCACAACTACCTTACCCGGCTCCGCATCAAATACCGTAACCGACTTCGCTTGGCCTGCTTCTGAGAAACTATAGGCAAGCGGCGAACCGCTGTAACGCATCGTCTCATCCCCGGCTACCCGCTGTGGACGATGCAAATGACCAAGCGCCACATATTGCGCACCGATTCGGAGCGCGGAAGGATCCACCGTATAAGCGCCTCCGATTTGAATCGGACGCTCGGAATCGGTCTCCAAACCGCCAAGCACATAAATATGACTCATCGCCAAATTCACCGTGTCACTGCGAAAAGCACCACCAAGCTGCGTCATAAGCCGCCCCACTCGCTCCGAATAGGCCGTGCGCAGAAGCGCCTCATCGGTCGCTTCACTTAGCAGCTCGCGCAGCCTGGATTCCGACGGATAAGGCAAGGCTGCAATAACTGCTTGCTCTCCCGTGCGGGCAACATTGACTATAATCGGTTGGTCTGTCGGCATCCCTACCAGCCGAATGCCGCTTCGTGCTGCCAGCGGAGCAGATGCAGACACCCGCTCCGGATGATCGTGATTGCCCGCGATAAC
This sequence comes from Paenibacillus sp. J22R98, assembly GCF_059383835.1. Classification (NCBI taxonomy): domain Bacteria; kingdom Bacillati; phylum Bacillota; class Bacilli; order Caryophanales; family Paenibacillaceae; genus Paenibacillus; species Paenibacillus sp. J22R98. The sequence goes on along the minus strand of NZ_JBXENW010000003.1, from coordinate 96,758 downwards.
CGCTACGGTCCGCTTGCCGCCATCGGCTAATCGGGCAACCGCTTCATAGAAAAGCTGCTCCGCCGCTGCCGGCGGGTTGACGGAATCGTAGACATCGCCTGCGAGCAGCACCAAATCGATCTCTTCGTCTTTAACGAGAGAAGCCAGCTCGTCTACGAAAGCCGCTTGTTCCTCTAATCGGCTGCGACCCTCGAGCGACCGCCCGAAGTGCCAGTCTGCCGTATGCAGTATGCGCATCGCTTGTTTCCCCGTCCCTTCTGATTAAAACAATTTCACCGCTTCTCCCCCATCGAAGAAGAACACGTAACATTCGTCAATCTTGCGTCCAATAATGGACTGAATCGCTTCCGCATACAGCGTGAGCTGGAAACGGTGGCGTTCCGCCGCCTCCGCCCATCGTTTCAACGTAATCCGGTCCGTTTTGTAGTCTAGCAGCACAAGTCTGCCTGCTTCATCTTGGAACAGACAGTCGATAACCCCTTGAATGAGGATTGGCTCGTCGCTCAATTGGTGCGACGCATTCGGATAAACGCGATCGGCGGGGAACGTACAGCTAAACGGTGTCTCGCGGCGCACCCATTGTGCCCGAAGCAGTCGAAGGCCGACCTCACTTTGAAAAAATGCCGCCGAACCCGCGATATCCACGGCCGCCGCCTGCTGTGCAGACAGCATATTACGCTCTCGAAGACTCGCTACTGTTGCTTTAACCGTGTCTTCCGACAGCTCGTCCGTCAGCGGGATATGCTGCATCACGAGATGGCTGACCATCCCTCGTTCGGCTGGCGTTAATGCAGTTTCCTCCATAAACTTCGGACGGCGCAGACGGAAGGTATACTCCCCATCGCAGGCTTGTTTTCCTTTATGTTCCGCTGTCTCTTCTACTACACGCCGAGTCTGAGGTTCCTCTTGAACCAAACTGACAGACTCTTCGTCAAAAAGAAACTCAACCTGCTCCTCCATCCCTATACTTGCATTGAAAGACTGTACAGCCTCAATCTCTGAAGCTTCTTCAAGATAATCAGCTTCTTCCGCTGAACCCAGGCCGGCTAACCCGTCGTCTCCAGCAAGCTCCGGCAGCAGAAATGCCGCCTCATCCATTCCGGCTTCGGCATGCAGCCGTTTCATCTCGGTTACGGATGTTTTGGCTGCCGTCATCGTAGCCGCTGTATAGGGATACTGCCAGCTAAGTCGACGTTCGATCTCCTCCGCAGCCTCCGGCGATTCAGGCAGTGGAACAAGCTCCTGTACAGCTTGCATGCGCTCAGCGAATGCCGCCGCCTCTTCCGTTTCTTCCTCCGTGCCCGCTGCCGCTTCAAGGCCGAGGACTGAAGCAGGAACGACTGCAGTCCGCCAATCGCGGAAGGAGATGACCCTGCCATCACCATCTGTTGCCTCGACAACTGGCAACGCAGCCTCGGATTCGTGTCCAACTTGTCCAACTAACAACGACTCAATAACCTCAGCGCCTCTGGCTGTTTTATTACTTTCAGCTACTTCCAAACTTTCGAATGTTCCTACACGTTCGACCGCTTCCGCACTTCCGGCTTCAACCACGGAGTAATCCGTTTCGCTTACCATGACAGTCGGTATTCCCGCTCCCATCGCGAGCGGTCCGAGCCAATCCAGAAATCTAGACGCGCCGGCGATTCGGAAATCCGCCAATCCTCCGCCTGCATCCAGGGCTGATTCCCAGCGCTGCAGCTGCTTCGCTGCGTCTGCGACCGTTCCGACGAGGAACATTTTCTCCTTTGGCCGCGTCAACGCGACATACAATATCCGCATCTCTTCCGCCAACGTTTCCATCGCCAGACGCTGTTTGATCGCCAGCTGCGGCAATGTCGGATAACTGACTCTCAGCTCCGTATCGACATAACGAGGACCGAATCCAAGCTGTTTATGCATAAGGAATGGACTGCTTAGATCCCTTTTATTAAACTGCTTGCCGAGGCCCGCAGCGAAGACTACCGGAAACTCCAGTCCCTTACTCTTGTGGATGGACATAATGCGTACGACATCTTCTTGTTCCCCGAGCGCTCTCGCCGTTCCGAGGTCGCCGCCGCTCTCACGCATCCGGTCAATAAACCGCAGGAATCGGAACAAACCTCTTAGCGTCGTGGCCTCATACTGCCTTGCCCGGTCATGAAGCGCGCGTAAATTCGCTTGCCGCTGCAGTCCACCTGTCATACCGCCCGCCAAATCGTAATAGCCGGTCTCCCGATAGATGCGCCATAGCAAATCGGCAAGCGATCCCTGACGGGCCTCTCCCCGCCACACTTCAAGTGTAGCTAGGAAGCTTTGCAGTTTCCGCTGCGTATCTTCCGGCATATTGGGATCATCCGCTGCATTTCTGACCGCTTCAAAATAGGAAACGCGACCCGCAGCGATTCGAATAAGAGCAAGCTCTTCCCCCGACAGCCCAACCAGCGGTGAACGAAGCGTGCCCGCAAGCGGAATATCTTGATAGGGGTTGTCTATGACGCGCAGCAAAGAAAGCATCGTTTCGACCTCAGTCGCCTCGAAGTAGCCGCTGCTTAGTTCAGCATAAGCCGGAATGCCATGCTGCTGCAGCTCCTCGATAATGACAGGCGCCCATTGCTTATCTGCCCGCAGCAAAATTACGATATCTCGCCAAGCAAGCGGTCGCTTACGGCCCTTCTTGCCGTCGTACACCTCGAAGGGCTCTGCGTTTGCGGCATCTGTCTGCATGCCTTTCAGCCGAACAATTTGACTGGCAATATAGCGCGCTTCAAGCTGTACGGTTTGCAAATCTTCCGCGGATTCAGCCGCCGACACGCCTTCGCCTTCCGTTTCGGTCTCTTCTTGCGATTCAGAGGAATGGTCTGCCGCTTCCCCTTTGCCACGGTCAAGAACGGCAAGCTCTACCGCATACCGCTCGGCAGAACCGCCTTCGCTTGAAGACGGATAGGTTGCGCCGCACACCAGCTCGGCACGTGCATCGTAGTCCATTTCCGCTGCTTTCTCGCGCATGATGGCGCGGAACACATTGTTAACGCCATCCACGACTTCCTGCCGACTGCGGAAATTTCGCGCCAAATCGATCCGTACGCCAAACTCCCCGCTGCCTTGCTCGTCAGGTACATCCTTCGAAGCTGCTGCGTCCACTTCACCGGCCATGTGATAACTCTTATATTTACGCAGAAACAACCCCGGTTCCGCCAAGCGGAATCGATAGATGCTCTGTTTCACGTCGCCTACCATGAATCGGTTCCCGCTGCCTGAACGCGAGATTAGCGATACAATCGCTTCTTGAACCATATTCGTGTCTTGATATTCATCGAGCAAAATCTCTTGAAACTGCTGCTGATATTCCAATGCCGCTGCTGACGGTACTAACGAAGTGGCTGTGGAATCAGCATCGCGCAATATGCGCAGGCAATAGTGCTCCATATCGCCGAAATCGATGAGCCCTTTCTCCAGCTTCGCCGCTTCGAACCGGCTGCCGAACTGATCGGCAAGGGAAGCCAGTGTCTTCATAAGCGGTGCCATCTCGGCTAGCTCTGCCGCAAACTCCTCCGGAGTACGAGTAAACAGCTCGTCGGTTAAATCAGCGATGATTGTCTTGGCACGATCGCGCAAGTCTTTGGCCTGTTCCTGCAGCGCCTTGTCGCATGCATCGCCGCGCTGGCTCTTCAGCTTCCCGAAGCTGGCAGAAGTGAACCCTTCATGCCATGTGGTCCATGGCTGACTTTCAACCCGATAGAGAAGCGAGCGAACAAGCGCCAAATCATCTCGGAATGTCTCGCCATAGGCATCCGGACCTCCGGGCTGGTAGGTTCGAGCCTCCGCTTGTTCCAGCAGGCTGACTGCGCCTTGCAGGGACAACGATACGGCATCCGTCAAACTCGTCACCCATTCGGTTTGACTAAGCTCTTCCGCATCCTGAACTTGGAACGCATTCGCCGTCTCCTCCAGCCATACCTTCGGCCAAGGATGACTCTGCGAGAAGTGATAGAGCTTCATAACAAGCGCGTAGAGCGGCTCATCGCCGCGTTCCCCGCCGAACTTGTCAACCAGCTGAAGGAACGATTGACCTTCCTCGGATTCCGGCTCCCCGTACCGCTCTTCGAATAATGCATCAAGCACGTCAATGCGCAGAAGCTCCGCTTCCGTCTCATTGGCGATGCGAAATCCGGGATCGAGTCCGATTAACGAATAGTAGCGCCGAATAACATCCAGACAGAAGGAATGCAGCGTCGTGATCGAGGCGCGCCCCATTAAGGCAAGCTGACGTCGCAGATGATCGGAGCCCGGATTTCGATCCAGCTCTTTCTCCAAGGCGATTCGAATTCGCTCTTTCATCTCCGCGGCCGCCGCTTTCGTGAAGGTCGCAACAAGCAGCCGATCGACATCGGTATCTGCCGAGATTTTGCGGATAATCCGTTCAACCAGTACGGCAGTTTTGCCTGAGCCCGCAGCCGCCGCAACCAAGATATTACTGCCGCCTGTTACGATGGCTCTCCACTGGTCATCCGTCCACGTGCTTCCGATCGGCTTTGGCGGAATTGTCGTATTCCCGGGTAACGTTGTCGTCATCACTTTTGCTCCTTCCCTGTATCTTCTTGTACATCAACCGCACCGCCTGCATCATCATCACCGCTCGCGAGCAGCTCCCAAACTTCATCTTTACCGGGCTTGTTCAGCCTTGTATAGCAATTGCCTTCTACCAAGGGATCAAAATGACACACCGGCTTATACGCGCAAAATTGACATGGTGTCTTATTGCCCAGCCGATACGGGGTAATCGAAACATCTCCGCCCGCGATCCGGTCGCCGATTCGGCGAAGTGTTCCTCGCACCGAACGGCGCAGCGTTCCCCACTGCTCATCGGATACGACTGACGAGCTGCTGTAGAAGCCGCCGTCACGCTTCAGCGCAAGCGGCAGCAGCTCGGAATAACCGGTTGAAAGCGCACCGTCCATCATTCTGACCGTTTCTTCATCTGCCAGAACCAGTCCTTTTAGCTTGAATCGCTTCAGTATTTCAGTGCGCGCCTTCGCAGGCGGCATACCGTTAGAGGTAGACAGCATCGGATTATGCACGTGGAAATATAACGCACCTGCTGCTTTCGCAGGCTGTCCAAGCCATTCCGGTGCATGCGTAAGCAGAACGTCCAGATAGGTCAGCATTTGCAGCGCCATGCCGTATGCAACCTCCTCCAAGCGAAGCTGCTTCGCGCTGGACTTATAGTCGATGACACGCAGCAGCAGACCATCAGTCGTCTGAGCAGCGTCGACACGGTCAATTCGGCCGACCATCTCCAGCATTTTGCCGTCGGACAGCGGGATCGTAACCGCAGGCAAGGGTCCTTGCGGCCCGAAGCCAATCTCAAGTCCAACCGGTTTAAACTGCGCCCGCCTTGCATGCTCACCCAGAATAACCGCAGCTTGGCTAATGATATCGCGAAGCTTGCGCGCTACATATTGATGGCGGTTGCTGCTGAACAGGATCTGCGATTGCAGCCTCATTGCCAGCTCGTTTACGATCTCCGTCGAAGCGTCGCGCAGCTGTTCCGGAGTGAGCGAAGCCCAGCTGTCGCCTAACGTTTCCGTCAGCCGGTTCAGTGCAGCATGGAACAGCTGTCCGATATCCGGAGCAGCCAGTTTATAGAGGGCTCTCTCACGAAGACGGAGACCATGTATCGCAAAATGTTGAAACGGACAAGACACGAAACGCTCCATCCGAGACACGCTTCCTCGCAACAGCGTTCCATATAGTTGCTCAGCCGTTTCCGGGGAAAGCGTCACTTCCTCATTGGTATATTGCAAAGAAGAAACGAGGCGCTGCAGCTTGTCCTGCCACTGCGGCCGAACGGCAAACCAGTTGTAAGCCTCCCACCAAAGCGGAGCAATCTCGCCGCCATGCTTCCAAATCCGCAATTGCGTGATTAGGTATGAGAGCGTTCGTTCAGGATGTGCCATAAACGCTTGCTGCTCGGACGTCGGCATAGCCGGAACAGGCTCGCCTGCGATTCCCTTCTCCATCATGCCGGGGAAGAGCCCTTTAATATGGCGAATAATTTCGGAAGGAAGCAAGCTTTTCCCTTCTTCATCCGACTGCGGCCAGCTTATCCACAGATGTTCGCTTGGGGTCGTAAGCGCGTTGTAGATCATGAACCGCTCATCCAGCAGCTTGCGACGAACGCCCGGCGCCATGACAAGTCCGCCGTATTCCAGCGTTTCACGCTCCTGCTCGGTCAGTACGCCATCCTCCTGCATGCGCTGCGGCATGACGCCGTCGTTCGCTCCGAGCAAATAACAAATTGTGATGTGACCGGAGCGCGTACGATCCATGCTTCCGATCAACACTTGATCAAGCGAAGGCGGAACGGATGCAAGCTTTAAGCTCTCAAGTCCCGTCTCCACCATGCCCGTGAACAGCTCGAGCGGCATCGATTCGCTTCCCGTCATTTCGGTCAGCTGATCAAGCAAATCCATAACGCCGTCCCACAGCTGCCGGTGCTCTCTCGCCCGAAGGGGATTGCCATCCGCAATCGCTTTGCGGCTCCAGCGCTCCATCCGATCCGGCGCTTCAATTGTGACGAGCAGTCTGTACATGGCCTCGCACATTTGTCTGACGCTGCTAGCTTTCTTCATCTCTCTGCTGAATTTACGCAGAATCGGTACAACCGCTTCCCTGGCGGCCATTATAGCATCAAATTCTCGCAGCTCATTCTCGCCTGCTTGAACGGGATCGCCATCCAGCGTATCTCGCATTAAAGGCTTCCACTGGCTGAGCGTCGTCCATCTGTTGCCGTTCATGCCTGCTGCAAGCGCATAGTTCTCCAGCAAATCAAACGTTTCCCGCGTTATGCTGCCATCCTCTGGAATGAGAAGCTCTGATTTAATACAGCGGAATACGGCTTCATAACGCCAGCCATGCGTCGCGATTTCCAGCGCAGAGCGAATAAACTCGACGAATGGATGATGAAGCGCACCATTCTTCTGATCGAGGAAGAAGGGAATGCCGTAATCGGCGAATACGGCTTTAATATAATCGTTGTAATCCGGCGCATTCCGTACCATAACGGCCATATCCCGATAGCGCAGCCCTTCGTCACGTACTCTGCGCGTAATGTCGCGAGCGACCGCCTCTACTTCTGCACGGCGATTAGCTGCGGCATGGAGTGATACGCCTCCCTGATTCAACTCAGTCTCGGGAAGATTAAGCGGCTTCCTGCCGCCATAATGGCGTTCCAAATGCGCAAGCATCGGGTTTTCCTTGAACCTGTAAGGTGTTCCGCCTAACAGGACAGGCTCTTCGAACTCCACGCCGTTCTCGACTGCCAAATCGCGCAGCTTCATATAGGTCTCCGCAGTCGGCCGGAATAGGTCCAGCTCATGCGGCTGCTCACTTTGTTCGTAAAGCTTGTCCAGACATAGTGTCACGGTCATACCTTTGGAGTACTTCATCAACGTGCCTAGCGCGTCGAATTCCTTGGGCGTAAAGCCGTGAAAGCCATCTACCCAAATCTCTGTATCTTCCATTGAAGGCGCTTGATGAAAGCCTTTAACCAGCCAGCTCAAATAATCCTCGGCATCGACATAAAGCCCGTCCAATTCACGCTCAAGGCCTGAGGCTATCATTTGTAGATCATGAAGTTTTCTCCCTAGCAGCGAGCTGCCCTTCTGAGGCATACGGCTTTCGACGAAGGAGGACAGCTCGTCTGTGCCGATCCCGTATCGTTTCCACTCGGTCATCAGCTCGCCCAGACGTTCAATAAATCCATGCTGGGATTCGCTGCCTTTGAACAATTGCAGCTGCTCCTCGAGACGGTGGACGATTTTGTAAAGCAGCATATTCTTGCCGTTCTCGCTGATTGGAACCAGTGCCGTGCCGCCGGTCTCCTGCATAATCCGGAAGGATAAACGGCGGAAGCTGAGCGCCTGCGCTCGAATTGAACCACTAAGCTCTGTATGGTTCAGCAATGCATATTCCGTTTGGAAGGTTGCCTGCTCCGGCACTAATATGACGATCGGCGGCCCATCTGGCTGTGCCAGCACGCTGCTGCGAATTTGATCCAAACAATAATGGGTCTTACCCGACCCTGACCGGCCAATTACAAATCGGAGCGTCATAATCCGCCAACCTCTTCTCGTTATTCGATTCTACTATTCTACCATACGCCCCGGCTTGTTTCACCCCAAAACACAAACATTTGTTCGTTTTCGGTTAAGGTAAATTGTTCTTTGTGCCAACTGGCTGCAACCGACAGCCGGAAATCAAATCAAATGTTTAGCTGCCGGGTTACGAATCTCGGTTGGGGTGGTGGCGGTATTGTTGATACTGATGGTGGGTGCCCCAAAAAAACGCCCCCTTAATTAAGCGAGCTTAATTAAGGGGGCGTTAAAACGATAATCAAGTTGATACTAGCGGCTCCGCACTTCGAATATCCCAAACTTCAAATAATGGCCTTCGTTGACCCCCACGATTTGGGGATGATCCTTGCCCGCTGCGCGCCAATCGATTAAGCGAAGTGTCTTTCCTGCATCGATCGCAGCCGCTTGGATCGTCTCGAGGAACAGCTCAGGACGCATATGGTAGGAGCAGCTGGCTGTAACCAGGTAGCCGCCTTCATTCACAAGCTTCATCCCGTGAAGGTTGATATCCTTGTAGCCCCTTACTGCGCCTTCAATTGCATTCTTCGACTTCGTGAACGCCGGCGGATCAAGAATGACTACATCCCATTTCCGGCCAGCTTCTCCCATTTTCTTGGAGGTATCCACCGCCTTAGCGCTGCTGCGCTCTTGGCGTTCTTCGATTCCCTTCACTTGTCTGCGAAGATATTCGAATGCGTCCGCGACAACAAACTCCACTCGCTCCTCGAAGCCGTTCCGAACGACATTGCGGCGTGCGGTTTCGATCGCATGCTCGGATACGTCAAGGCATGTTACTTTCTTCGCGCCATATTTGCAGGCATGCAACGTGAAGCTGCCCGTATGTGCAAAACATTCCAGCACCGTTGCGCCATCCCAATAAGGGAACGTGACTACTTTGCCGTTGGCATTGACGGGGACAAGCTTCTCTTCATTAAGAGCTGCCAATGTTCCGGTATCGTCCGAAGGAGCCGACGAAGGCTCGCCCTCTTCTACTGCCTTCAATTGAATGCCGCTGCGTGCTCCCCAGCCAAGCATCAATGGTGCGATCGAAGCTCTGTTCTCGCGTTGATCGAAGAAGTAACCGGTTTTCTGCCCTTCTACGATATCCACTTCCATCTGAAGGCCATTTTCCAGGATATCCACGATACGCGGACAATCCCCATATAGAACGCCTGTCCGCTGCTCGATTCCTTCCAGCTCACGAACGGATACATCGCTGCGCTCGTAAATGCCCTGCGGCGCAAATACAGCAACTAACGCCGCGACAATCGCATCTCGGCGAATATCCATGCCTAAAGTCAGCAATTGAACGACTAGCACACCACCGAACCGGTCTACGATAAGACCCGGCAGAAAATCAGCCTCTCCGTACACCAACCGGCAATCATGACCGTTTACAAAACGGCTCCGATGCTGCGCGCATTGCATGAAACGTTCCCGGAAATAAGCTTCGTCCATGGCTTCAATCGGTTTATAGGATGTAACCCGAACTGTAATTTGCGACTTGGGATTCCAATACCCCGTTGCCAAGTATTTGCCTTGATGCGTGACAAGCTCAACCAGATCTCCGGGAGTCACCTCTCCTTCGACACGGTTTATCTCACCGGCAAACACCCACGGGTGCCCGGCCTCCAATCTTTTCTTGCGGTCACGCTGCAATATCGCTTTCGCGCGTTCCATATGTAGCCTCATCCTTTCTATCGCTTACCTGATCCGATCATCCGATCTAGTCATGCTCGTCCGATCTACTGCATATGTATCGTTAATCTTGTTAAAGGAGCTTACTGCCATGTTAATCATGATCGCAGCCCGCGTACTGGGAGGGTTTATCGTTTTCATGCTCGGCATGAGAGCGATGGAGCTGGCTATGCATCGTTCTGTAGGCCATCGGCTGCAGGACGTGCTGCGCAGGTCCACTGCCACACCGCTGCACGGTTTGCTTGTCGGGACAGCAACAACGGCTGTACTGCAGAGCAGCACAGCCGTTACCGTAATCGCAATTGGCCTCGTTAATGCCGGCGTGCTTACATTTCCGCGTACGCTCGGCATTATACTAGGCACCAATATCGGCACCTGCTTAACGACCGAGCTGATCGGCCTGAACCTAGGCAGCCTTGGATGGCCGCTGCTCCAAATCTCTCTCGTCATCTGGCTGCTAACCGCCCTCTTCGGCGAGGTTGGCCTTGGCAGCAGGAGTCGCGCAGGACAGTTTGTTAGCCGCTTCTTGAATCCCTTCCGTAACGGGTCTGTCGTGACAGGCGGATTCGCATTGCTGTTGATTGGAATCGGGCTCATGCAATCCGTTGCCCCTGCCGTACAAGCTACCCCATTCTTCCAAGGCTTCATGAGTCGTGCGGAAGACAGCGTACTATGGGGACTGGCAGCAGGCGTTGTGTTAACAGCTGCCGTTCACAGCAGCGCCGCCGTAATCGGCATCGTTATGGGCCTCGCCCAGTCCGGCGCCATGCCGCTCGATGTTGGCATCGCGATTGTCCTCGGCGCCAATGTCGGCACCTGTATTACAGCCGTACTCGCAGCACTTGGAGGTACGCCATCCGGCCGATTCGTTGCTTGGGCGCATGTGCTCCTAAACGTCGGCGGAGCAGCCTTGTTTGCCCCATTCGCAGGTGAACTCGGCACCCTTGCGGCCTCACTAACATCATCGCCGGCCAGTCAAATTGCCCACGCCCAGACGATCTTTAATGTCCTGTGCTCGTTGATTGCCTTACCGATCTGCTACCTTCCCCGTTTAAGGAAACTGTCCGCAACCTGAATCAGCCGCCGCTTTGAACATTCAATCCAAGCAGGCGCAGCGCTCCGGCTAGAATCCGATCATTGTTGTTATAGCCGGATTGCTTCTGCCTGCGCCATGCTTCCATCGGTTCAAACCATTCTACGCCTCGAATTTCCTCGACTTGCGCCTGCAGCTTACCGCCTACTGCTTCCACGAGATAGTAGTGAACTTCTTTATCCACAAGTCCCTTGGACTCATGGTTGTATTTGTATTTGATCTGATCTATTGGCGAAACGATGACGCCTTCCATTCCCGTCTCCTCGACGATTTCGCGAAGGGCTGTCTGCTCAATGGTTTCGCCCGGTTCCATTTTGCCTTTAGGCAGCGATATCTTGCCATAGCGGTCTTGGATCAACTGCACCTGCAGCTCACCGCCAACCTTACGGAACACGACGCCACCTGCTGAAATCTCCTTCATTTTGCGTTCCCCCTTCGCGTTTCTTGGATATTATGCTCTTATGTAGAGCAAGGACTCTCTTGCAGCCCTGTCCGGGCCGCATAAGAATCCTCGCTGCATGCTATTGATTCGTACAAGTTTACGCCTGCATGGCTTGCGGCTGTTGCTGCGGCGCAGCTTTGACACGGGCAGTAGACGCCGTATGAGTATCCAATACGCGTACAAGCTGTCCGCGACACTCATTGACGCCGGCTTCCGTGATTTTCACTCTGCACAGCTCGCCAATCAGCGATTCCGAACCTTCGAATACAACCTGGATGTAGTTATCGGAGTAGCCCATAATCAGACCGGAACCTTCCGAGCCTTTGTGCTCACGCTCTGGAATGATATCAAGCACTTCACCGACGTATTTCTTCGCATAATCCAATTGCATCCGCTCGGACAAATCAATCAGCTTATGAACGCGTTCGTTCTTCAGCTCGTCGTCGATCTGATCTTCCATGCGCGCGGCAGGCGTACCCGTCCGTTTGGAGTAAGGGAATACATGCATTTCGGCGAAACCCATTTGCTCCATAAACGCATAGCCGTTCTCGAACATTTCGTCCGTTTCGCCGGGGAACCCAACGATAACATCCGTCGTAATCGCAACGCCGGGCATCGCTTCGTGCAGCAGCTTGATTTTCTCGGCAAACTGTTCCACGGTATACTTGCGGCGCATCCGCTTCAATACATCGTTATCCCCGGATTGCAGCGGGATATGAAGATGACGGCACATTTTGCTGGAACGGTTCAGCACGTCGATCATCGCTTCGTCGATTTGACTCGCTTCGATAGAGCTGATCCGAATCCGCTCAAGACCTTCAATCGCGTCAAGATCCCACAGCAGGTCAGATAGACGGTAGTTCTCCATATCATCACCATAACCGCCGGTATGAATGCCTGTCAGTACAATTTCTTTGTACCCGGATGCAACCAGCTGACGAGCTTGGTTAATGACGCTTTCCGCTTCACGGCTGCGTGACAATCCACGTGACCATGGAATAATACAGAAGGTGCAGAAGTTGTTGCAGCCTTCTTGGATCTTAAGGAACGCACGCGTACGCTCTGCAAAATCCGGCACATCCAGTTCCTCGAACTCACGTGTTTTCATAATATTGCGAACCGCGTTCACGGGCTGACGCTCATTCTGCAGGTCCGTAATATAATTCATCAGCTTGTCCCGATCCTGTGTTCCGATGACTAGATCGACACCTTCAATAGCCAGAATTTCGGCAGGTGAAGTTTGGGCATAACAGCCCGTAACCGCAATAACAGCATCCGGATTACGACGAATGGCGCGACGAATAATCTGTCTGCTCTTCTTGTCCCCCGTATTTGTTACTGTACAAGTATTGATCAGATAGACATCAGCAGTAGTTGTTTCGAAGTCGACTTGCTCATAGCCTTCCTTCTTAAACAGCTGCCAGATCGCTTCCGTATCGTAAAAGTTAACTTTGCAGCCTAATGTGTAAAAAGCAACCGATGGCATAGTTGTTAAACGCCTCCCATTTCTCCGGATTCATACATGAGGCAGGCGAGTCCAACCATCGCAGCGGTTTCCGTGCGTAAGATTCGCTTGCCAAGACCGATAATGACGGCACCGGCCTCTTCTGCTTCCTCGGCTTCACGTTCGGTGAAGCCGCCTTCTGGTCCAACAATGAGCAGAATATTGCGCGGCTCATCATTGCTCCAGCCTTCTGCCGTTCCTCGGCGCGCCTGGATTGCATCACGCAAACCAAGTCCACCGCCTTCCTTCTCATAACAAAACAACGCCAAGTGGTACTCAGGAATGCGTTTGACCAGCTCCCGCCATGACGCTACCGGCTCAATAACCGGAATGCGACTTCGGTGTGCCTGCTCGGCGGCTTCCTTCGCGATTTTGCCCCAACGGTCAAGTCGCTTGGCTTCTTTCTTCTCATCATATTGAACAATCATCCGCTGGGATTGGAACGGCACGAAGCTTGCTGCGCCGATCTCCGTCCCCTTCTGGATGACAATCTCCATTTTATCGCCCTTCGGCAAGCTTTGGGCTACCGTCACCGACCAAGTCGGTTCACCGCTCATGGTCATCCATTCGGAAACCTCAGCTTCCACTTTGCCCGGTGTTAAAGCGCGAATCGTCGCTTCCGCGACACGTATGCGGCCGTCACTTACAATAATGGTATCTCCCGCTTCCATTCGCATCACGCGTGTAACATGATGAGCATCGTCGCCTGTAAGAACAACCAAATTGTCAGTAAACTGCTCCGGCGTGACAAAATATCGTTGCATCTTCGGTAGAACCTTTCCAGTCAAATCACAGTCCCGCTGAACCCAAGGGCTGTGTCAAAACTCCAACCTACATCATACACGGTTTACACTCGCTCCGCTAGGGTCGTTAAACATTTTCCAGCTCGCGGCGTCACTAGATACTACACGAAGAAATCCGTCCAGAGGGTGGACCAATCCACCGGCGTGAAGAACAGCTCAAACGTATCTCGGCAGTACAAAAAAATGTTCACCCATAATGAAAAGAGCGGATCAAGCGTTTCCTGCCGCAGCGAGGGAATAAATACAATTAACAGGAAAATGAAAATTCCCCACTGTGCGTGCTGATCCATCTGGACTCTCACCTTGAGCGGAACCAAATCTTGAATAATCCGATACCCATCCAACGGCGGTACCGGGATGAGATTGAATAGAAACAATAGGATATTGATCGTAATTAAATAATATGAAAAATGCCCGATAGCTTGTTGAACCCCGCGCGATGCGGAGTCCAAGTAACCAGTCTCATTCACGAGATAGACAGCAAGGATGCCAATGACAGCGATCAACAAATTACTGAGCGGCCCTACTGCCGAAACGACGATGCCCATCAACCGAGGATACTTAAAGCGGCTCCGATTAACCGGAACGGGCCGGGCCCATCCAAATCCTGCAATCAGGATCAGAATGGTCCCGAATATATCGAGATGGACGCGAGGATTCAATGTTACCCGACCGGCATCGTACGCAGTGCGATCGCCGAATTTATAGGCGCTGTAGGCATGAGCGAACTCATGAACGGTAAACGCAATCATGATCGTTAGAAAAATAAAAGGTAAATCTTTAATCGGATACCACAAAAAGTCCGACACCGTTCACCCTCCTACACCATTTTGCAGAGCGTAAGCTTACTCCGGTTTCTTCGCGATGAAAGCGAGCCAGTCCTGGTCACGCTGACGATCGATAATCGTAAAGCCGGCTTGCTCAAGACCTTCCGCAACGGCATCTTCCTTATTCTTAAAGATACCCGATGCAATATAGGTGCCGCCCGGCTTAAGCGCTGCATAAACATCGTCGATGAACAGCAGGATGATTTCAGCCAAGATATTAGCCACAACTACATCGACCGGTACGGTCACGTTCAGCGGCTTATCCGTCGTATTGCCATCTGCGTTCAGTACCCCCAGCAGATCGCTTAGATGCACTTGAATATCATTTTCCAGCTTGTTTAGTCGTGTATTCTCCGTAGCAGAGGTAACTGCAATCGGATCCAGATCAAGGGCAAGCACGCGGCGTGCGCCTAGCAGAACGGCGCCGATAGCCAATATGCCGGAACCTGTCCCTACATCGATAACTTCTTCGTCGCCCTTGATTACCGTCTCGAGCGTACGCAGGCAAAGCGCGGTTGTCGGGTGTGTACCTGTTCCGAAAGCCATACCTGGATCGAGTTCAATAATGCGCTCTTCCGGTGAAGGCGTATACTCTTCCCAAGTCGGTTTAATCGTCAAACGTTCCGACACTCGGATCGGTTTGAAATATTGTTTCCATGCGTTAGCCCAGTCTTCTTCGTCAACCAGTGCCTTCGTAATGGTATAGTCACCGGGATCGATATCGAATTCGCGAAGCTGATCGATTCGCTCAGGCAAGATAGCCAAGAGTGCGTCGATGTCCGTATCAAGCTCCGAGAAGTACCCTTTAATAACTGCCTGGCCTTCGGGAATATCGTTAAGCGGATGCTCATACCATTGGCCGAGCGATGTGTCCCGCTGTTTGTTCAGTGTACCTGATTCTTCAATGGATACGCCGTCGGCATCCATTTCATGCAAGAAGTTGGAAATCATCTCGATCGCTTCTTCGGTCGTCGAGATTGTCAGTTCATGCCATTTCACTTTGTAAATCCCCCTGATCGTGTTATCGTTCCTCTTTGTCATTTTAAACCTATCTTGTCTATTCTACACCAGATAAAGGCTTCACACAAAAAAACAAGCCCCTGCAGCACTTCGGCAGCAGAGACTTGTCATGCACATCCTTACTTAGTAGCAATGTAGCTCTCCGGATACGTAACTTCTCCTGTGCGAGAGGAATCGCCGATGGCTATCAGGGCAGCTAAAGTACGCAAATTATCTCGGCCCGAGATAGATGGTTCTGCTCCATCTTTGATCCGCGCGGCAAACTCTGACAAAACACTGTGAATGCCTTGCTTAGTATCCGGCAGCGGACCGTCTGCATAGGAGATAAATCGTTTGTTCTGCTCTTGGTCCACGATATACACGCCATAGCCTTGTCCGAGATCATCCAAATGGATCGATCCGTTCTCGCACTGAATCCGCCAGTCGCCTTCCCAAGGTGTTGATAGACCCTTGGATACGAGGCTGCCTAAGTAGAAGACAGGAATTCCGTTGTCCAGCTCCATACTTGCCTGTACGTTCGGATGACCCTTGTACATGCTTCCTTCGATATTCCACGTTTTGCCCGACACGGTCCGAATATCGGATTCCAGTAAGTAGCGAATCATGTCCACATGATGGACAGCCATCTCAAGCAGCATGAAGTTCTCCATTACCTGCTGATAGTCCTTGCCAAAATGATCATAGAAGAACTGAGCCTGCACAAACAACGGTTTCCCCATCTCAGAAATTGCCTTCTTCAGCGAAAGGACATGGTTCTGGTAGCGATAGTTTTGACTGACCATCAGAATGAGCTGTTTCTGTTTCGCAAGCTCAACGAGCTCACAAGCTTCGCCGATATCGAGGACGAACGGTTTCTCAACCAGCACATGAAGCCCTTTCTCCAAAGCCGCTTTGCAAATTGCATAATGATAAGGGGAAGCTGCGGTTACAAACACGGCATCCGCTTCGCAGGATGCGAACGCTTCCAAGTAATCGGTATAACAATTCTCTTCCGCAACGCCGAGCTCTGCCGCACATTCTTTCAGACGAGCCGGATTGATTTCAACTACACCTGCATAAGCGAAATCTACGGACTGCTTCACGAAATGGAGCGCAACGCCAAACCCATGCATACCTAGGCCGACTTGAATGATATTCAATGTCATTATTGTGCTGCATCTCCTTTATCCTTGAATAGGTAACCCACTCGGCCGCCTTCAGGCATAATGCCATAAATATAAACGGCAACCATCTCTTCAGTAACGACTAAGGAGTGCTCGTCTCCGCGTTTCGTGAGAACCATATCTCCGGCACCGATTTCGTATGTGTCGCCTTCCGTTGTGCACGTTCCTTTACCGCTTATAATGATCCAGTATTCATTCGCATCATGATAATGCAGCTGAACGATATCCCCGACCTTAAGGTGGTTTATCCCATAATGGCTTAGCTCGCTCCACTCGGGATATTCTTGCGTAGCACCTTTGAAATTTACCGGCATGCTAATCCTCCTCATAAAACTTCAAGCTATCGTTCATTTTGCCATACGTTGAAACGTTTCACAAGAATAAAAAAAAGATACCCTACCCCGACATCATTGCAGGTAAGGTATCTACATCCTATTGCTCACAAATTAGCTGTTCCGCCGGTTTGTTCGATCAAATGAAGTGCGCGGTCGACCAGATCATCACCGACGGTGGCAGTCAGCGAGGCGCCGTCAGCGCCGCCATCCACCTGAAGCCGCAGAGCCATCAGCTTAAGCTGCGCCTCCCGTGCTCCATCTCCATCTTGAAATGTTGCATGGATGACTGTCATACAAGTAACAGCCTCATCATTTCTTCTGCGCTCTGGCGTCCGCCTCTGCGGCTCGCTGCATGGCTTTCTTATCTTCCTCGTCAGCCAGCTCCGCTGAAAATTCCACATCTTCGTTCTTACCGATCGGCAGCTCTGCGAAATTTTGTTTCTCCAAGTCTTGATCGCTCATGGTTGGTTATGCTCCTTCATGTAGAGGATGATTCGGACACGAAAGTTAGCATAAACAAGTGGCTGCGATCTTATGCTTTAACCGATTAGTCGCCGCGGAATGCTTTCTTCATCTTCTCGAAGATCGATTCATGGTGTTCTTGCTGTCCGCCATCCGTGCTGCCGCCTGCTGCTCCAACGCCGGAGAACTGACGAAGCAATTCCTTCTGCTCATCGTTAAGGGCAGTCGGCGTCACGACAGTTACTTTCACATGCTGATCGCCTTGACCGTAACCGCGAAGACGAGGAACCCCTTTTCCTTTCAAACGGAAATAAGTGCCGGTTTGCGTACCTGCAGGAATTTTCAGCTTCACTTTCTCAGTCAGCGTCGGAATTTCGATCTCGTCGCCAAGAGCCGCCTGAGCAAACGTCAGCGGTACTTCGCAGTAAATATCATCGTTCTCACGCTCGAAGAAATCATGCGGCTTCACACGAATTACGATATATAAGTCCCCGGCCGGGCCTCCGCGTGACCCGCCCTCACCTTCGCCGCTTAAGCGAATTTGCGCGCCTTCATCGACACCGGCAGGAATTTTCACATTGATTTTGCGCTGCTTCTTCACTTTACCTGCGCCATGGCAAGTACCGCATTTTTCTTTGATGATTTTGCCCGCGCCATTACAGTTCGAACAAGCTCTGCGGTTCACCATACGGCCAAACGGCGTATTTTGAACCACTTCTTGCTGACCTGTGCCGCGACAAACGGAACACGTCTCCGGTTTCGTACCCGGCTTCGCTCCAGAACCTACGCAAGTGTCGCAAGTTTCGGTACGTGGAATCGTAATTTCCGTTTCCTTACCGAATACCGCTTCCTTGAATTCGATTGTCATCGTGTACTGCAAGTCATTCCCGCGCTGCGGGGCATTAGGATCACGACGTCCACCGCCGCCGCCGCCGAAGAACATGTCGAAAATATCGCCGAAGCCGCCGCCGAAATCACCGGCACCGCCGCCAAAGCCTTGGTTCGGATCTACGTGACCATGTCGGTCATACGTAGCACGCTTACCATCATCGCTAAGTACGTCGTAAGCTTCCTTCACTTCTTTAAATTTATCTTCCGCATCCGCCGCTTTGTTTACGTCCGGATGGTATTGGCGCGCCATTTTACGATACGCTTTCTTGATCTCTTCCTCGCCTGCGTCTTTCCCGACGCCGAGCACCTCATAATAGTCCCGCTTGTCAGCCAACTCCGTCACCCCGTCTCCTATTTGCGCTGCATAAACATTATCTATCTAGACACACGAAAAACGGCTGCGCCGTCCAAAGTTTTTTCGGACGGCACACCGTTTGCGTATAACTTAATTTACACTACTTACTTCTTGTCGTCTACGACTTCATAGTCAGCATCGACTACGTTATCTTTTCCTCTGGAGGAGGATTCGCCGCCTGCTTCAGAACCTGGGCCTTCAGCGCCGCCTGCAGCTTGTGCTTGCTCATACAGCTTCACGGAAAGCTGTTGCACGATTTCTGTCAACGCTTCTGCAGCTGCATTGATTTGTTCTACATCGTCTGTTGCCAGCGCTGCAGTCACTTTCTCTTTAGCTTCGTTCGCTTTCGCGATTTCGCCTGCATCTACTTTATCGCCAAGATCTTTGATTGTTTTGTCAACGGAATATACGAGCTGGTCAGCCGCATTCTTCGCTTCAACAAGCTCACGACGTTTGCGATCTTCTTCAGCGTTCAATTCCGCATCTTTCATCATGCGATCGATTTCTTCCTCGGACAAACCGCCGGAAGATGTAATCGTGATTTTGTGGCTCTTGCCTGTGCCTTTATCAAGCGCAGATACGTTAACGATACCGTTGGCATCGATATCGAAGGTAACTTCGATTTGCGGTACGCCGCGCGGAGCCAGTGGAATATCACCAAGTGTGAAGCGGCCAAGCGTTTTGTTGCCTGCGGCCATTTGACGCTCACCTTGAAGCACGTGGATTTCTACGCTTGGTTGGTTATCCGCGTAAGTGGAGTACACTTGGGATTTGCTTGTAGGAATTGTAGTGTTGCGGTCGATCATCTTCGTGAACACACCGCCAGCTGTTTCGATACCTAGGGACAATGGAGTTACGTCGAGCAATACAACGTCTTTCACATCGCCTGTCAGTACGCCGGCTTGAACTGCTGCACCAAGTGCTACAACCTCATCCGGGTTAACGCCTTTATGCGGCTCTTTGCCGATCAATTTCTTAACTGCTTCTTGTACTGCCGGAATACGAGTCGATCCGCCGACAAGAACCACTTTATCGATATCGCTTGGGGACATGCCAGCATCGCTCAATGCTTGACGAGTTGGACCAAGTGTGCGCTCTACAAGGGCATGCGACAATTCTTCGAACTTCGCACGAGTCAGGCTAAGCTCCAAATGCTGTGGAACGCCGTCTGCCATTGTAATGAACGGCAAGGAGATTGTCGAAGTCAATACGCCGGAAAGTTCTTTCTTAGCTTTCTCAGCAGCATCCTTCAAACGTTGTACTGCTGCTTTGTCTTTGGAAAGGTCTACGCCTTGTTCCTTCTTGAATTCGGATACCAGGTAGTCGATGATTACTTGGTCAAAGTCGTCGCCGCCCAGACGGTTGTCACCGCTTGTTGCTTTTACTTCGAAGAAGCCATCGCCAAGCTCAAGGATGGAAACGTCGAACGTACCGCCGCCAAGGTCATAAACGAGGATCGTGTGATCTTCCGTTTTCTCAAGACCGTAAGCAAGTGCAGCAGCTGTAGGCTCGTTGACGATACGAAGTACTTCAAGACCTGCGATTTTACCCGCATCCTTCGTTGCTTGACGCTGACTGTCATTGAAGTAAGCCGGTACCGTGATTACTGCTTGTGTTACCGTTTGGCCAAGGTAAGCCTCAGCATCTGATTTCAGCTTTTGCAGAATGATTGCGGAAATTTCCGGAGCCGAATAATCTTTGCCGTCGATAACTTCTTTATGGCTGGAGCCCATGTGGCGCTTAATGGACATGATTGTGCGGTCTGGGTTTGTGATGGCTTGACGTTTTGCCGATTCACCGACAATACGCTCGCCGTCTTTCTTGAAACCAACAACAGAAGGTGTAGTACGATTGCCTTCCGGATTTGGGATTACGACAGCTTCGCCGCCTTCCATTACCGCAACGCAAGAGTTTGTTGTACCAAGGTCGATACCAATTACTTTACTCATAATTAAAGTTCCTCCTCAAAGGTATATATTTTGAACGATCACAATCATCTATAGGCAAGCTGATCGTTAACCGCTGACTTTCACCATAGCGGGACGCAGCACTTTATCCTTCAGGACATAGCCCTTTTGCACTTCTTCAACAACGACGCCTTCTTCATGCTCGTCGGATTCGACTTGCATAATGGCTTGATGGAAATCCGGGTTAAACGGCTGTCCTACCGCATCCATCGCTTTCAGTCCCTCAGCTTCGAGCACTTGCTCAAGCTGGCGGAAAATCATATCGACGCCCTTGGAGAACGATTCACCGTCGCCGCCGTTCTTCGCAGCTTCAATAGCGCGGCCAAAGTTATCAACTACCGGCAGAAGCTGCCCGATTAGTTTCATGGAAGCATACTGCCCAAGCTCTTCCTTCTCTTTCATCGTACGACGACGGAAGTTGTCAAAGTCGGCTTGTGCTCTTAAGTATCGCTGTTGGTTCTCTTCGGCTAATTTCTCAAGAGCCTCTACGCGGGAATCTTCTGCGCTTCCTTCTTCTTGGGGAGCTGCCGTTTCTTCGTTCACCGTTTCTTGCACTTCGTCAGCTGCACGGTTCTCTTCATGTTTATGTTCTTCATCTGTATGCTGTTCATTCACAGACACGAGCGCTTACACCTCCTGAAAGTAATCCCTAATGCCTTCACACATGCTAATTTACGTCATTTGTACCATCGGCCGAGCAGAACCGCCATATCCTTGGACAGTAAATCCAGCAAGCTGATGACTTTACCGTAATCCATTCGTGTCGGTCCCAAAATCCCAATCGTGCCCAGCTGTTTGCCTTGTGCCGAATAAGTCGCCGTAATCAAACTGCAGTTGTTGATCGCCTCATGGGTATTCTCTGTTCCGATACGAACTTGAATACCGCTTGGCAGCGTGCTGAACATCTGCATAATGGTCGGCGTCTCGTCAAGCAGGTCGAGCAGCGTCTTTACTTTGTCGACATCCTTGAACTCCGGCTGTGTCAGCATGTTCGTTGTCCCGCTTAAGAATACACGGTGGTCGTCTTCGCTCATTAATGCGTCGTCGAGTACACCGAGCAGTCGCTCGCATTGATCCGCATAACGGCCAAGCTCTTGACCGACTTCGGAATACAGCTTCGATTTAAGGCGCGCAATTGGCACCCCGATCAATTTGCTGTTTAGAATGTTAACAGCCTGCTGCATTTCCTCCATGCTCATATCATCCGGCAAGGAAATCGTACGGTTCTCAACATGACCGGTGTTGGTAACGATAATGGCTACCGCCGTGTCATCGCTGATGGGAACGAGCTGGAAATGCTTCAGCGAATTCGTAAACGTCTCCGGCCCAAGCACGATGCTCGTGTAATTCGTCAGATTGGACATAATCATGGCTGCATGTTGAATAATCTGTTCCATTTGGTTCACTTTCTCCGTGAAGAAGGAGCGAACCGTCTGCATATCCTGTTCGTTAACTTGACTCAGTCTTACAAGATGATCGACGTAATAGCGGTAGCCTTTAATAGATGGAATGCGACCTGCCGAGGTGTGAGGCTGTTCCAGAAATCCGAGCTCTTCCAAATCAGCCATCTCGTTACGAATCGTTGCCGGGCTAAAGCTGACATCGCTTCGTTTCGAAATGCTGCGTGAACCAATTGGCTCCGCTGAGCGGATATAATCGTCTATGATGACATTCAAAATCATTCGTTGCCGTTCAGTTAACATCGCAGTCCCTCCCGGTTTCTCAAGGTCAATTCGTGCTGTTGCTGCTTCCCTTAATTACGGTCATCCCTTTGCCGTTAGCACTCGTTATCGATGAGTGCTAATCATTACTACAAAAATACCAAAACCGCTTGCCAATTGTCAAGTCAGTTCGCTATTTTGGGCCAGAAGAAGGCAGTTGTTTACATAAAAAAGCCACATTTCACGGCAGTAATGTCTCTGCGACTTCTTCGTAATAAAAAAGCCGTCTCAAAAGTTAGCGTTAGCCTGCACACTTTCGAGACAGCATTGTTTGGTTCGTTCCTTTAGAGTACTCTTCTTCCCCACAAAATCCGCCTATCCCAGCTCCCTTCCAGTTCAGTAATCGTGACGCCGGGACTTCCATACGTATGAATGACCTGATTGTTACCGATATAGATTCCGACATGGCCGACAATTTTGTTGCTGCTGTACCTGCCGGGGGTGTAGAAGAAAACAATATCGCCCGGAATGAAGTTCGCCTTGGTCAAGTATTTGCCGATCTTCGATTGCGCTCTTGATGAACGCGGCAGCTCAATGCCTACATGATCAAAAACATGCTGCACAAACGACGAGCAATCGAACTTGCGGCTCTTGGCATATGGTGCTGCATCGAATTTGTATGGGATCGCCATGAATTGCTTGGCAAAAGATATGACCTTCTCCGCATCTGCGCTGGGTTCTATATTCCCCCCCGAGTTTCCATTGGGATTCTCGCCTGGGTTCTCGCCGCCTGTGTTTGAATCAGGATTGTTATCGGGATTGTTATCCGGGTTTGGCCCCCAATCCGGATTCCAATCCGTATTTCCATCTGTGTTGCCATCTGTATTCGGGTCCCATTGCGAATCATTCGTGTCGAGCGCCTTTGCTCTAATCGTGTTCCTTCGCACACTTAACGCAGATGATTGTTTGGGCTTATCCACCGGGGGAGGTGTGACCACGATGGAGTTTAGCTTTGCATCCCACTCGAGCGGCGTTTGCCAAAGCTGCGACAACGAGCTCATTTCCAAATACAGCTTACGATCGATTAGCTGTGGTGCCTCATGCAGCATAATTGGCTCGTCTCCGACGTTAGCCTGCTTATCATTCAGATTGAATCTATATATGGGATCCGTATACCCCATCGATGCGGACCTGCTTGTTGGTTCCATCTCGTATCTATAGCCGAACAGCTCCGCGGCTTTATCAGCCGGAATCCAAACCTTCCCGTTTCTCATCTTATAAGGTGTCGTTATCGCCCCTTGATGACCTTGCAGCTGTAAATTAACGAGCGAGCCGCTTGCGTTATTCTTCTCTACATGCGCATTCTCTTTAACCGAACAAGAGGCCAGAATTAGCGCTACGGAGATGAAGATCATTAAGCGTTTCATAATTTGTGTATCCTCCTGTAAGGGTTGCTGATCTCATGCTGTCAGCTTGTATTGTTCCCAATCAGGTCTTTTTTATGGCCGATCGCAGGCTGAAACAAACAAAAAAGCCACTGTGACCTTTTCGAAAAGGCACGGTGGCTTGTTCATTATATTAAGCTTGTCGTTGCATCATGGTTGGTTGTTGGATCTGCCTTAGTTCAACGTTCTAAGTACGGCGATTTCGTCACAAGCATGCTGTTTCGGGCAGTGGATACAGTCCGTCCATACCTTCTCGGGAAAAATCTCCTTGTTGACGATCGTGAAGCCGTTCTTCTCGAAGAAATTGACTTCGTAAGTCAGTGCCATCACTTTAGGGATGTTCTGCTCCTTAGCTTCAAGCAGTAATTGATCAACAAGCTTGCTGCCAATACCAAGCCCTTTGTAGCCTTCAGATATGCCTAGCGAGCGGATCTCAACGAGGTCAGTGCCCAGCTGTGTTAACGAACCGCAGCCGACAACTTCACCTGAAACCTCCGCCACAACGAATGTATGAATTTGACGCTTCAGCATATCGCGAGATCGCGGCAGCATAATTCCTTTCTCGGCGTACCCTGCTATTAAATCCACTAATGTTTCGATATCATTCTCGGTCGCCTTTCTGCATACCGCTTGCATCCCACTCGCCTCCGCTTCCATAAACTCTATAGTAAACTGCGTTTAACACGAATAAATATACACCAACATGAATGTTAACACAAGAATAATTTGACCTGATCCGCTCACTTTATCCGCTGATAAAGGCACCGAATACTTCGTTGCCAAGCGGGATTCCCTTCTCAGACAACCGATAACCGCCGCCATTGCCTTCCGTAGGTTCAATTAGCCCCTGCGAGAGCACTGCTTGGAGCGCCTCACCAAACACACTTTCGATCGTTTGACCGGGAAATTGAGCGGAGAAACGATCATTGTTCACGCCTTCAAGCATGCGAAGTCCAACCATCATGAAATCTTCCATCGCTTCATGCTCGGAAACCGGGTTCGTTTCAAGCCGCGGAAGCCGCTGCGCTGCCGCATCAATGTACGGCTGAATCCCTTTAATATTGACATGCCGCTCGCCTTTTGCATAACCGTGTGCGCCTGCACCAAGACCATAATAAGGCTCGTTACGCCAATACGTAATATTGTGTCTGCTCTCGTGACCCGGCTTTGCGAAGTTGCTGATCTCATAATGCTGAAAACCTTCCGCTTTAAGCCGATCAATCAGATGCATATACATCGCAAGCTCATCCTCTTCCGGAGGAAGCGGCAGTTCATTGCGCTCATATAATGTATGGAACAACGTGTTCTCTTCCACCTTAAGACCATAGAGGGAGTAATGTGGAAGTCCTAATTGCAGCGCACGATTCACGCTATCCGATAGCTGTTCCACGCTCTGTCCGGGAAGGCCGAACATGAGATCGATCGATAAGTTGCTAAAGCCTGCCGTTCGCGCATTGTCGATGCTGCGATAGACATCATCGACATTGTGAATGCGGCCGATCCGCTCCAGCAGCCCGTTATCAAACGACTGTACTCCGAAGCTGATTCGGTTGACGCCGCCTGCCTTCATAGCTGTCAGCTTGTCCAAATCCGTTGTTCCCGGGTTGGCTTCCATCGTAAATTCCGCATCCGGATGAATGGGGAAATATTTCTTTACGGAAGTCAGAAAACGCTCCATCTGAGGCGGTGTCAGCACCGTAGGCGTGCCGCCCCCAACGAAAACCGTAAGGATTTCTTCCGGTGGAAGCACCTCGACTGTACGCGCCATCTCGCTCTCAAGCGCATCCAGATAAGCGTCTACCGGCTGCCCGCGAAGGACATAAGACGTAAAATCGCAGTAGTGGCACTTGTTCGTGCAAAAAGGGATATGAATATAAAGCGCCTTCGGCGCATGGTTAAACATTAGCGATTGTCACCTCCACAGTAAGGGAATTCGTATCAATAAAGTGAAACTTGTACATTATCATTAGAATGAAGAAAGGGAGCACGATGGCTCCCTCCCCAGAACAACGTCTCTAACTTGATTGATTCTAATCCTCGTCGATCTTAAGTACGGCCATGAATGCCTCTTGCGGCACCTCAACGCTGCCGACTTGCTTCATCCGTTTCTTACCTTCCTTCTGCTTATCAAGCAGCTTCCGCTTACGGCTGATGTCACCGCCGTAACACTTGGCAAGAACGTTCTTACGCATCGCTTTAACGGTTTCACGAGCGATAACCTTCGTTCCGATCGATGCTTGTACCGGCACCTCGAACATTTGACGAGGGATCAGCTCCTTGAGCTTCTCGCAAATGATCCGTCCGCGGTGATAAGCGCGGTCACGGTGAACGATAACGGACAAGGCATCCACCTGCTCGTTGTTGAGCATGATGTCCATCTTCACAAGCTTGGACTGGCGATAGCCGGACAGCTCGTAGTCGAAGGAAGCATAGCCCTTCGTGCTTGATTTCAATTGATCAAAGAAATCATAAACGATTTCAGAAAGCGGCATATCGTAGGTGATCGTTACACGGTTCGTGTCCAGATATTCCATGTTGACGAATTCGCCGCGTTTATTCTGGCAAAGCTCCATAATCGCCCCAACGTAATCATTCGGTACGATGATCCCTGCTTTTACGAACGGCTCTTCAACATATTCAATCTTACCGATATCCGGATAGTTGGACGGGTTGTCAATCTCCATCACTTCGCCGTTAGTCAGAGTGACGCGATAAATTACGCTTGGCGCTGTCGTAATAAGAGGGATGTTGAACTCGCGCTCAATCCGCTCTTGGATGATCTCCATGTGAAGCAATCCCAAGAATCCGCAGCGATAACCGAAACCGAGCGCAGTAGATGACTCCGCTTCATATCGAAGCGACGCATCGTTGAGCTCCAATTTCTCCAGCGCATCGCGAAGATCGTTATAATCCTGCGTTTCAATCGGATACAGACCGCAGAAAACCATCGGATTGATCTTACGGTAACCAGGCAGTGCTTCTAAAGCCGGTTTCTTCGCATCAGTAACGGTATCCCCGACACGAGTATCCTTAACGTTCTTGATCCCTGCAACGACGAAACCTACGTCGCCTACAGCCAGCTCGTCAACGATGCCCATACGAGGCATGAAGGCACCGACTTCGATAACTTCGAACTCTGCTCCTGTTGCCATGAAGCGAATTTTCTTACCTGCTTTGATACTGCCGTCGATAACACGCACATACACGATAACCCCTTTGTAAGGATCGTAGTGCGAGTCGAAAATAAGGGCTTTAAGCGGATTGTCCGGATCACCTGTCGGTGCGGGAACTTTGCTGACAACCTGCTCCAATATTTCCTTGATGCCGATGCCCGCTTTCGCAGAGGCATGTACAGCTTCGCTTGCGTCAAGACCGATAACATCTTCAATTTCCTGTTTCACGCGTTCCGGCTCTGCGCTTGGCAGGTCGATTTTGTTCAGTACAGGAATAATCTCCAGATTATTGTCGAGTGCCAAATATACATTGGCCAGCGTTTGCGCTTCGATACCTTGCGCGGCATCGACAACGAGCAAAGCACCTTCACAAGCAGCCAAGCTGCGCGAAACCTCGTACGTAAAGTCTACGTGTCCCGGTGTATCAATCAAATTCAAAATGTATTCAACACCGTCGTCGGCCTTGTAACCGAGTCTAACGGCTTGCAGCTTTATCGTGATGCCGCGTTCGCGCTCCAGATCCATTTGATCGAGCACTTGCTCTTGCATTTCTCTTGATGACAACGCGCCGGTGAATTCAAGGATCCGGTCTGCCAGCGTTGATTTCCCATGATCGATATGGGCGATAATTGAAAAGTTGCGAATTCGTTTTTGTCTGTCTCGTACGTCCGCCATGCTAAACCCCCAGAGGTACCTAATTGCTAATCATTCTTATAAGTATAACAGCTTGAGGGGTCACCATCAATCCGTTACCGATTCAAAAAACGAAACGACCATCCGAATCCCCTTCGCAGACACCGTTTGAAGCACCCCAGCCGTCCCATCTGCAACCTTATTAACCGTCGCATCGCTGCGCAAATCAGGTAATCCTGTCAAACGTTTATTGAGCTCTTCTTGGAGCTTCCGTTCATATTCCAGGCGGATTTCCTCTTCTGTTTTCCCGTGCTGCGCATCTGCGACAGTGCGTCTTTGTATATTCTGATCTGCTTGATTCTCGGGGAGCTGCTCAATGTCAGTTGAACCCGAAGCACCGGATACAGAGGATTCATCTTCGTTCTCAGTCAGCACGGAGGACGAATATCCGGCAGGATTTACGGCTTGCACGCCTCCTTCGACGGGTCCATACACACGGTCGATACCGCTCGAAGCCATATCTATACCAAACAAAATGATGAGCGCAACCGCTCCTCCTACCAGTGCCATTTTCATCGATTGACGACGCATTCGTTTCACTCCCCTATGTTTTAACTTTTATTTCGCTTTCGATAACGGTGCTGTCACTTTCGCTGAGTCCCAGTAGATGTCCGATATAACCTTCGCCAGCACATCAATGGTCCGATAGGATTCCTTCAACGTGTTGTCTACTCCGCCAACCTCAATCAAAACACTGTCAGGCGAGAGCGATTGGTTATATTCCCCGTTGCCGCTAGCAGTCGTTTTACCTAAAATCCCGCGCGAGAGTCCCGGATATTTCTTTTCCAGCGCCTCGTGCATGCGGTTCGCCAATGCTTCATTCTGCTTCCAATTGGGATTGGCCAGCCCGATGATGAAGAAAACCTCCGCATACGTTTCCCCGTTAATGGTGATCGTCGTATTTTTGCGCCGCAAGGAATCTCGGTGGATATCAAAGAAGAATTTGAGATCGTTATTTTTGGCCATCGCATCGACGACCGTTTTCTTCGAATACTTATAGGATAGGAGCCAATTGTAGTTTTTAATCGCCGTTACATAATCTGTGGAAGATTGTTGTGCCCCGATACCGCTTTTCTCCAGTTGAAAAGCAAGGCGTTTGCCAAGAAGCGTGATGTTCTTCACAGGCGATTCTGCGTATTTCTTACTGCTGATTTCCGGGAACCAGGATTCCCGACTGTGCGAGTGGTAGATAAAAACGACCTTTTTGCCTGCGGTTGTCGGATTCGCCGGACTTACAGGCTCTACTTGCTCCGGATCTGTCTCCGGCTTTGTATCTACCGGCGGATTCACCGGCGTCGTCGGCTGTTCACCAGTATCTGTGCCGGTATCCGGTTCCGTTACGTCCGGCTCCGTATCTCCTGTTTCATGATCCGGCCTGCCCGAATCCGTAACCGGAAGCCCTGTTTCGTCACTGACTTCCTCTTGACCCGGAATCGAATCATGATCTCCGGATTCGACTACCGCATCCGTACCCGTTCCCGGTCGCAGGATGACAGTAGTGTCGCCGCTCATGCCGGGATATTGACTTGCTAACAAGCTCCTCGGATCTTCCGGATTAATGTCGGTCAGCAGCCGAAACAGAAATGTACTGATCTGTCGGCCGTTAATGGCCGTTCTCGGCGAACCATCGCTTGTTCCCGGCAACTCCATGGACAGCATGTCTTTAAATAATCCGCCGGATACCGCAGCCGCGAACCCTTTCATAGATGAAACCGGCGATGACGCGGCATTCTGATGCACAATCGCGCCGACGCCTACTACAATGACAAGGATCATCGATCCCAATGACAACAACGCAAAGGTACGGCCTGCTACAAGCAGCTGACGCAAACGCATGCTGCCTTTAGCAAGGTTCAGGGTGACAATCAATCGTTTCATTCCTTGTACTCCTCCCAGTTCCAATTGTGGCATTGCCTCATCGCGCACTAGGCTAGTATCACTTTATGAGGCAAGCGAATTTAATAGAACCGAAAGTTTACTAGAGTTGGAGAATCGCTAGATTGCTAGAGTAATAGATTTGGTAGAGTTGGATATAGGGATTGGGGATTGGGGATCGCATTCTGCGAAAATCTAACGAACCGTAGGGGCCTTATTTGCGAATAATCGGCTCACAAATACTCAAAAACCGTCAAATAGCTCCCCTACGATTCGTTAGAATAATTTCGGAGTCAATATTGGTGAAATAAGCGATGTACGGTTCGTTAGAGCATTGGAACACTATTACCGGGATGTAAAAATCAAGCGGAGCCACCCCCTCCAACAGAAAAGGCTGCCAAAAAAGCGATAGCTCGCTTTTCCGACAGCCCCAAAGCACTGTGTGCACTTCTTTTATGTTGACACTTGATTCAATAGCAACAGACCTAATGTGTATAAGCAGCTACATTCGTTTTATCGACTGCCTCATGCAGTGCAGCGTTCAATCCGCTTGCCACGATGTTGGCAATATCCTCGATGAATTGGTCGATTTCTTTCGGAGTCACAAGCAGATCATGGCCTAGCGGACCAAGTGCCTCACGCACAAGCTGAAGCCGCTCATTCTCATCGATAGAATCAAGCAAGCCAAGGAAACCGTCTGCCTTCCCCGCCGCATGCTTCTTCAAATGATCCCGCATAAGATCGATGCTGTTGCTCACAATCGTTGACGCATACAGCACAGTCGGAACACCGATTGCAACAACAGGAACCCCCATGATTTCCTTCGTGATCCCACGCCGCTTGTTCCCGATCCCGGAACCCGGATGAATACCGGTGTCTGCAATTTGAATCGTCGTGTTTACACGCTCAAGCGCTTTAGATGCAAGTGCATCAATTGCAATGATGAGATCCGGTTTCGAGCGATCCACGATCCCCTGTACGATGTCGCTCGACTCAATACCTGTTATGCCAAGCACGCCCGGCGCAACTGCGCTTACATTTCGGTAGCCCGGTGCGACTTCCCCCGGCATCAGCTCAAAGAAGTGGCGCGTAACAAGCGCATTCTCGACAACGATCGGACCGAGCGCATCGGGCGTGACATTCCAGTTGCCAAGTCCGACGATTAAAACATTCGCCGTCTTGCTGACGCCAATTCGCAGTAGAAACTCCGCAAACTCCTGCGCCAGCTTCGTAGCCACGCGGTCTTGCAGTACGGTGTCTTGCTTACGCAGCTCCGGCACTTCGAAGGTCACGTAGTGACCTATCATTTTGCCCATAATTCGGGAGCCTTCTTCAGTGGTTACTTCAAGTCTCGTGATCGTAATACCGTCATCCTCCGATACTTCGGAGAGAACACCGGGTACCGGGCCGTTCCCGGCTGCCTCCGCATATTCCTTCGCTTCAAGCGCCAAATCGATTCCCACGTTAAACTCTTGCAGATCAAGCTCGCTCATGATATAAGGGCGCTCCTTCCATCCGTTTGTGTCTAGTTTGCGAAAGCGGACCTCGAATTATGCGGTTACTGTCGTTTTAGGTGGATTCAGACATGAACGAACTATTGCTTTTTGGTCATGCCCATGATACACTATGTCAAGTTGTGTTGTTACAAAGGGATTCTCCCTTTTTACAGGAGGTGAATGCAATGCCAAACATTAAATCCGCAGTCAAACGCGTTAAAACTATCGAGAAACGCCGCGCTTTGAACGCTTCGCAAAAATCAGCTCTTCGCACGGCCGTTAAAACTGCTGATCAAGCTGTTGTTGCTACTGATGTTGATGCTGCTAAAGCAGCTCTTATCAATGCTACAAAAAAGCTGGATAAAGCCGTAACTAAAGGCCTGATTCATAAAAATGCAGCTGCTCGCAAGAAGTCGCGCCTGGCTAAAAAGCTTAACGCACTTAGCGCACAAGCCTAATCAATCAAACGAAAGTCCTGCTCTTACGCCTAGTGCGTAAAAGCAGGACTTTTTTTATGTCCATATTAAGCGGCAAGCGAGAGTAGAAACAGCTCCAGCCCCAGCGTCTTATCGATGCGCCCCGTCTTCATACTGTAATCCAGCTCTGCCAGCTTGTTCAGATGTTTCCCGAGGGTCTGTGCAGTAAACCGTTTCGCCTTCTCTGCGGCCAGCTTGACGGCGTAAGGATGCAAGCCCAGCTGTCCTGCCATCTGCTGCGGGGAATAATTATGCTGCTCCAGCTCTTTGACCTGCAGCATAATGCGGAATTGCCTTGCAATCAAAGCTGCGATCTTAATTGGCTCTTCGCGACGGAGCAGCAGCTCGCCATATAATTTAAGGGCACGGTCCACTTGCAGCGAAGCCATCGCGTCAATAAGCGCGAACACGTCCTCTTCTACCGTCGATGCAATCAAATGCTCCACATCGCTGCTGCTGATGGAGCCTCCGCTGCCGGCATGCAGACAGAGCTTGTCCACTTCATGCGCCAGCTGCTGCATGTTGGTTCCCGTGCGCGCCAGAAGCAGCTGTGCGGCGTCACGGCTCATCCCACGTCCCTGTTCCTCCGCACGCTTAACTGTCCACTGTAGAAGTTCATTCTCCTGGAGCTCTTGAAACGGAATTAAAGCATCCTGCTCCTTTAACAGCTTTACCACCTTACGGCGTTCATCCAGCTTCTCAGCCATGACTTGGAACACAATGACGCTGCTCTCACAAGGCTGCTTCAAATAAGCAATCAGGGTGTCTGTTCCATGCTCAAGTTTCCCCTCTTTGCCTTGTGCCGCAGCGAGCACGGAGGAATCCCGAATTAGCACCAGCTTGCGCGATGCGAAGAAAGGCAACGTTTCGGCCTCTGCTACTGCCTCTTCTATAGGTGTTTCCGATGTATCGAATTTTACTAGTCCCAGCTCTTGCTCGTCAGGAGGCAGCAGTTTATCCGTTAAACTCGACACGAACTGCCGCATGCGATATCGGTCTTTTCCGTAAAGTACATAGACGGGACGAATCGTTCCCGCTTTCAATTCCTTCATGACATCTTTCATTTCCACGGCACAAGTCCCCCTTTAACCACCAACCCTACGATAGCGCCATTTTGCAAAAAACGCAACAAAGGGATGAAGTCAGCATGCGACTCATCCCTTTGTCCCCGAACATCTATATAAACACTCGCTAGCATACGGTCCATGGCACCGGCTGCGAATGGTCATACGACGTCAAGGTGCCGTCCTATGACTGGTTTCCTGCTCCCTACACCATACGCGAACATCCCGTAAAGTGTGCATCAGCTGCCACATTATTTAATAGATTGTACTTGTTGCTCGGCTTCTTTCTTGGGATCAACGGAGAATATCTGTTTGACCCCATCGCCATCGTTAGCCTCATACGTTAACAACGCACTGTCTTCGGACCACTTCAAATTCGCAATACCTGCCCGTTTGACACCTTGGAAAATCATTAAGCTGTCTTGAACGGTATAGATGCGAACGGTATCCTCGACAATAAATGCTTGGTACTTGCCATCCGGCGAGATTGGCGAAGCCATGATTAAGTGATTAGCCCCAATGTCAGTACTCTTATTGCTTGCCGACGTATTGGCGTTATCCGCTTTACTGTTCGCAGCCTGATCTCCGGCAGCGCTGTCCGTAGCAGCAGCGGTATTGCCGGAATCGGAATTGCTTGAACGGGAAACCTCGTAGTTAGGGGACTGGCCTTTTACTGCAGGTGCCCCGCCATCGGTTTCCGTTGTAAGCGGCGGCATCACTTCACCATTCGGATCGACATTGCGGCTCTCCGCTTTCATCATCGTTTTCGTATCCGATGTAGAAGCCAATGGTGCAGCCGTTTCAGTCGTGATCTCGTTGGCAGCAGCCGAATCGTTCGTTGAGTCTGCCGATTGATCCGTACTGACTATAGAATCGGCTGAAGACGTATTCTGTGCCGTATCATAAGTATCGGATGAAGCTGTCGACATATCCGGTGCAGAATCGTCGCTCATCGAGCGGCTCGGGTCGTAATTGACGAGAAACAGCCCCGCTATGATGCCTGCTGCGATAACGCCGCCAATTGCACGAATCGAGAAGCGATCCGTCCATCTTCTCTTCTCCGAGTTTGGCGCAATTCGTCTTGCCATTGCCGATTGATCCGCTTCACGGTCTTGCATAGGAATATCGCCTTGAATGGTATCCTGAGCGACTTGAAGCTCTGCCAGTCGTGGCAGTATCGCATCCACTAAACTGTAGCTCGGCGTGACCCTCGGCAGGTTGGTTAGTCCGGAGGAGAGCGTTTCAAGCCGTTCAAGCATGGCTGCACATTCCGGGCAATGCCGTGTATGAGTCATCAAGAATTCGGCTTCCTGCTCATCCAGATCGCCGTCAAGCTGCCTTTGCATATATTCCATCACCTCTTGACAATTCATCCTCGGACACCCCCTCTCTGATAATCATGCAGGTATGTTTGCAGCTGTTGTCTTGCCCGGAATAAATAAGATTTGA
This sequence comes from Paenibacillus sp. J22R98, assembly GCF_059383835.1. NCBI lineage: Bacteria > Bacillati > Bacillota > Bacilli > Caryophanales > Paenibacillaceae > Paenibacillus > Paenibacillus sp. J22R98. Next base: position 62,749 of record NZ_JBXENW010000003.1, on the reverse strand, counting down.
CCGTATTCAGCGGCAGATCAAGTGAATCGGCGATTTCATTGTACGAGAAATCCTGCAAATAACGAAGAACAACAACGGCCCTATGATGCTCAGGCAGTTTGTCGATCGCTTTGCGGATATCCTGCGCAGCATAGGAAGTAAGAACTTCCTCTTCAACCGATTGATTATCCTTGAACACCATCTCATGCTCGTCAATGGATACAGTCGGTTTGGTTCGACGAAACTTATCGATACATATGTTAGTTACGATCCGCTGTACCCAGGTTTTAAACTGGGCTTTCTCTTCATAGCTGCCGATTTTCGTATAAATACGAATAAGTGCTTCTTGAGCCGCATCCATAGCATCCTGCTCATTGCCTACAATATAATAGGCTGTCCGGTAAACATGATTCTCAATCTCGCGCAATAGAGAAATAAGAGCGTCGCCATCGCCGGCTTGTGCGGCTTTAATAAGGCCTGGCTCTACCACGGAGGATCCCCCCTTGCAACCTTTCAGACGGAAAGGTTTATTATAATGTTGCACCAAGCCTAAACATTTCTTTATAAAAATTTAAGCTGTTGTGATGGAGCTAAATCAAAAATAAAGACCAACTGCCAAAAAAGTGAGGATAATCGCCGTTTTCGGGCCGATCGGCAGTCTTTTTTCAACGAGAATTTAGGAAGAACGATGCATTTCCGCTTCCATTTGAAGAAATGATGAAGGAAAGCATACTATTCAAAATGATAGCAGAAAATAGAACAACCGTACACCCTACTAGAAATTACCAGTAGGCGTACGGCTTTTGGACTACTAACAAAAATCAGTATTGCGCTTGCCAGTCGACCACGTTTCGGCAAGGTTTTCCATGAGCGCTGTAATGCTTTAAGTTATCGAGCACTATGGATAATGCCCGGTCCATATAATAAGGTGTATTTCCTGTTTCATGCGGGGTTAGAATAACATTCTCCATGGTCCACAAAGGATGATCTTGAGGCAGCGGCTCCTGCTCGAATACATCGAGTCCCGCTCCGCCGATCCGCTCCGACTGCAGAGCATCAACCAGGGCTGCTGTATCCGTTGTGCCGCCTCGGCCAATATTAATGTAAATCGCGGATCGCTTCATGACCGCAAACTCTTCCTTGCCTATGACGTGCCTCGTTTGCGCAGTCAGCGGCAAGCAATTCACGATGTAATCGCTCTGTGCGAGTACTTCATTAAGTTGTTCCATGGTGTACATATGGTCTACCCATTCGGCAGGCTCGCCCGACTTGCGAACGCCAAGCACGTTCATGTTAAACGCTTGGGCCAGCTTAGCCGTTTCAAGCCCGATCGCGCCTGTCCCGAGAATCGCAATGGTCTTCCCATGCGCTTCACCCATATTCTTCGATGGTTTCCACGTTTGCGTTTGCTGGTTACGAATCGCGAAATGTACGTTTCTTGTTAAGGATAGAAGCATGGCAAAGATCGATTCCGAGATCCCGTTCGGATGAACACCGGAAGCTTGAGTCAGTGTGACGCCGAGAGCTTGCAGCCGATCCAGAGGGATATGGTCAACGCCTGCGCCTAAGTTTTGCAGCCACCTAAGCGGTATGCCGTCTGCATGAATGATTTTGAGCACATCACGGTTCCAGCCCAAAATAACTTCTGCCTTCATTAGAGCCGCTCTTGCCTCATCAGAGTCAAAGCCGCTAACACTACGATAATCCAAGCTTGGACAAGCATCTTGTATAGCCTTCACTTGTTCTCCGTCAAAAGGATGTACGGACACAATCGTTCCCATGGTCTTGATCCCCTTCCCTAACCGTTCTTTGCCACAGATTACCACCGCTCCAAGAACGATGTCAAACCGAAACCGTTGAAAGTCGAACAAAAAAGAGCAAGGGAGATTTGATCTTCTTCTTAATCTAAGTATAATATGAGGTAGACAAGCGCACGAAAGGAGCCCTCCACGATGACTAAGACCAGCAATTGGTTTGACGATTATTTGGACCTCTACAACTTTGCCAAACAGCTTGGCGATCAGCAGTGGCAGGAAGAGCTGCTTGAAGCGATGCATCAGAAGAATGCATCGGACCGCGAAGAGGCTGTACGAAGTGCCAAAGAAGAGCTGTGGCATAAATTCAATACGATCAACCATCAAATGATGGATCTGCTTGCACAAATGAAGCAGAGCAGCGATCCCGCGGAGGAAAGCACGATTCGCGAGCTGATTGGAACGTTGAAGCTGCAGCGCATGGATTTGGCGAAGAAAATTAAATCACTTCACTAAATAGATTACACATAAATGCGTTTCCCCGGTGCCTTGCAGGATGACTGCTAGGTACCGGGGATTTTTTCTCTGTGGGTAATGGCTTGATCCGGGCTGATGCGGAACTGAATCTCGCCGTGCCAATCTGTTCGGCGTATTTGAATGGTTGCCGCGACTAATCGATCCATCACATCCTGTGCCGGATGACCGTATGTATTGGTTCGTCCGACGGAGACGACCGCCCACCCAGGCCTCCAATAGTTGAGCCATTGAACGGAGGTGGAGGTTTTGCTGCCATGATGGGAGATTTTCATGACGTCGATTGGTGAGCTTGAAACCCGTGAAACCATTAGAGGCTGTAAAGTCTGAAGCTGCCCTAGCAGCAGCTTCTCTTCCTTTCCGTCCGCATCACCAGTAAACAGAAACCTGCGGGTATACAACTCGAAGAGTAAAGCAACGCTTTGGCCATTCTGCTCGTCCTCTTCGGTAATTTTATCGGTAGCGCCAGGCGCTAAACCGAGCACCTGAATTGTCGTATTGGAATCGAGTTGCCAGTTCAAACCTGCGGTACTTTTATAGAGAGGAATACCTTTATCAACCGCCATGCGCAGCAGCTTGATCGAATCCTCCGAATCTTTCAGCGTCCCATTCCATAAAATCGCCCTTACCTTGATATCACTAAGTACGGCCTGCAGACCCTTGATATGGTCGCTGTCAAGGTGCGATAGAACGAGCAGATCAAGCTGGTGTACGCCACGCTTCTGCAGCAGCGGCACGAGAAGCTTGCGGCCTACTTCATAGGGATCTCTACGCTCCCGCCACGCCTCCTTACGTCCGAACTGAACAGCCCCTCCGCCATCGATTAAAATTCGCTTCCCGCCTGAACTGCGAATCAGAACCGCATCCCCTTGACCCACATCGATAAAATCGACATACGCATTTCGGTCCCTAATGTCTGGGTAGTAAGCCCATAATAAAAGCAGCCCTAGACTGATAACGGAGAGAGACAGAAGAAAGATGCTGCGTCTGCGAGCTCGCGGCGATTCTGATGGCGACATGTCTATGAAGGAAATGACCGGTGACTCCGTATGACTAGGACCAAGGATTGGCTGTGTGAGGTCCATGCCTGATAAGGAATGTGAGTATAAAGGAGAGATCGAATCCAAATTTAAAGACGAATCCAAGCTAAAACCGGAAGTCGAGGTTTCTTCCGAAGCGCGCTGTCGATGACGCTTCATCCTTCCAAGCAAAACAAAACTAATCCAGAGCCATCCATAGTAACTCACTACCCACCACAGCGGCGGTGTTGCCCAAATCAATCGGAAGCTGTTCCAACTACTCAGCTGTGTAACAAAAGCAAACGTCAATTCATTACCCAATACGGCTACTTGTGACAGCAATGCACCAGCCGGATGCCATAAAGCACCGAGCAAGATCGAAGCACCGCCCAGCGGCATGACGATAAAGCTGATGAACGGTACGAGCACCAGGTTCGCGCCGATCGAGAGCAGGTGTACGGCGTTGAAATAATAAATAGTAACCGGCAGCGAGACGAGCTGTGCGACCACAGTGACCGTGAGCAAATCGAGCAGGGAGCGCGCCCACCAGCGCTTCCCGGCAGGCAAGCAGCCGCGCACAGGCGGCACGCCGAGAATGAGACCCGCCGTCACGAGGAATGACAGCTGAAAGCCGACGTTTCCGAGCATGTACGGGTCGAAGGCGAGCATGAGCAGCGCGGCGGCGGCCAGTAAATGCAGCCCGTCGCCGAGCTTGTGGAGGCGCGCGGCGGCCAGGCCGAGCACGGCCATAATGCCGGAGCGCACGACCGACGGCGAAGCTCCTGCGAGGAGCACATACAGCGGCACCGCCGCCATGAGCAGCAGCAGCATGCGCTCCCGCGTCATTCGCGTTAAGCGCAGCAGGCCGCCGAGCATGTAGAGGAATACGGCGACGTGCAGGCCTGAAATGGCCAGGATGTGCGTAAGCCCCAGCTGCGCAAACCGGCGGTACACGGCGGGATCGAGATCGTCGCTTATGCCGAGGACGAGGCCTTTCATGTACCCGGACTGGAGGTCCGGATACAGCTTGTCCATTTGCGCTCCAAGCGAGGCGCGCACTTCATCGACATAGCGGAGCAGCGCGGCAGGAGACAAACGCGAACCTGCGCTTACCTGCACCGACATAGCGCCATCCACACTGAACTGCCAATGGATGTGCTGGTTGTTCAAATAGCGGCGATAATCGAAGCCGCCGAAATTCGTGGCAGCCATAGGCGCGGACAGCCCACCAACAGCCGACACCTCCATTCCACGCTTCCAACAAGCTGCATCAGCGAGTTCGGTCTCTGCTGCAAGCCGCACTTGCACCTGTACTCGCTCGCCTCCCAACAGTGTCGAACTGTTTTCCCCATCCAACTTAACCTCATCTACAGCAACGCGGAACCGAACCTGATCACCGTCAAGCTCAATCGGTGAAATAATAATGCCGCTGATCTTCGCCCCGAACACGGCTGAACCGGCAGGAACAGCTTCATACGCAGTCGCCTGAAGCTCCGGAAGAGCTGTGACATTACGCGCATCCACCCACATTCGCTCTCCGGCCGCAGCCATGAAGGCGGCCAAGCATGCAGCAACGAGCGGCCATGAAGCACGTTTCAGCAGTCCCAACGCGAGCAAGGCGGCAAACAAAGCTGAACCGGTCAAAAAAACGCCGCTGTCCATCAACCCCGCAGCGGCACATGCTCCGAGCACCCAACACACCGTAAACCAGATGAGCGGTCTTCGCGCCCCCATCCGCCCATCTCCTTTCGTTCAAACCATACAAAAAAACCTCCGTCCATACCTACGAAAGCCGTCTGAGATGATCCATTAAGGATCATACAGCGCTCTTCCTTAGGCACGGTCGGAGGTTCTTCCCCACATGTGCTGATGATTATCCAATAACATTCATACCTGCTTGAGCCGGCGGCTCATAAGCAGCAAGATTACGGAAAACGATCCCCTTTAAGCTCATAAGCGATGCTACTTTATCGCTGTCTTTGGCATATGCACGATGATATACAATCTCGCGCACACCGCTGTTAGCAAGCATATTCGCGCAGGTCCAGCAAGGCTGATCCGTCACATACACGGTTGAACGCTCACGGTCAATCCGGTCTGTAAACAGAAGCAAATTTTGTTCCGCATGAATCGTACGGATACATCGCTGCTTCTTAACCATTTGCTCCACATCGCCGACTTGCTTCATCTCGAGCTCCTCGACGATCATGCAGCCATCCTCAGAGCAGTCTGCCACGCCCATAGGCGCGCCGTTATAAGCCGTCCCAAGCAGCTTCTTCCCCTGTACCAGAACAGTACCGACATGTCGGCGCGGGCAACGCGAACGAGTAGAAACCATGTACGCAATATCCATAAAATAAGTGTCCCAGTCTTTTCTGGCGCTGTCTTGAACCTCTTCTGTCATCTCTGCAGCCCTTCCTCCTTGCGCATCCATGTTCTTCTGCAATCTATACCTCTCATTCAATCCGGCGTCACAAGTACGGGCTTGGGAACGTATGATCATTAATAAGAGGAATCCATTCTATTTACTTCAGGTGTGATTATAGCCGTTGCAGCCCGATATTTCTCTTATTGTCGCATAATCAGGGATGGAGAACAATGGAAGATTTCATTTTCTCAAGCAGCTTCGGACCTATGCCTTTCACGCGAAGCAAATCCTCTAAGCTGTTATAGAAACCGTTTTTCTCCCGATCCTCAATAATCGCTTTGGCTTTGGAGGCACCAATACCGGGAATCGCATCCAGCTCCTCAGCCGTGGCGTGGTTGATGTCGATCTTCCCACCAGTCGCATCATCTGAACGCACCTCTTTCTCATTACCCGCAGCAACTGGCTTTGTACCAGCAGCTTCCGGTGCAGTCTCTCTAACCAAAGCATCGTTTGACTGTACCGCTGCCACATCAGGTGTCGGTTCCGCACCGCCGCCCAATTGTTTGTCGGCTATTCGCTGCTCAAGCGGCTTTAATGCCCTGTCTACCTCCTCATTCACCGAAACCCAGCCTGGCGGCTCCGCAGCCTTCGGATGTACGATAGCAATGACAGCCAATAGGATCGCGGCGAGAAACATGGCATAAATCAATAGCTTTTGCCGATCTATTCGGTCTGTTCCTTTTTGCAGCATACCTATACTCCTCCCCAATTTAGAAAACTTTGTCATTTTTATCGTTATTGCTGGTCATGATGTCCTTGCTGCCCGGCATAACGTAGTAAGAGCACCATAAATACTTTACCGCTCCACTTACCCATTACTGTGTTAAAGCTGCGCTGATCGCCTTATAGCGCATAGGAGGGATTGCGATGAATGTCGGATTTATCGGGATTGGAAGCATGGGCAGCTTGCTCATCGATACGTTTATCGGATCGGGAGCTCTGAAGCCGTCGCAAATAACAGCCAGCAACCGTACTTTAGCAAAAGCAATCTGCTTAGCTGACCGCCATCCCGGTCTTCAGGCTGTCCCTTCGAACCGCGATGCCGTCATCGATCAGGATCTGATCTTTCTATGTATTAAACCGATGGAGTTCAAAAACGTCATCGACCAAATCCGCGATGTCATCCAGCCGCAGCAGATTGTCATCTCGATCACAAGTCCGGTTATGATCGAGCAGCTGGAGGAATCGCTTCCTTGTAAAGTAGCCAAAGTCATTCCGAGCATCACAAACTATATGTGCAGCGGCGTATCCTTGTGTATGTTCGGCGACCGGATGACCGAAGCCGATAAGAATCGCTTGAACCATCTGCTCTCCTATATCAGCGAGCCGATGCCAATCAAAGAGCAGCATACGCGAATCGTCTCGGATTTATCCAGCTGCGGTCCGGCCATCATGTCTTACCTCCTCCAGCGTTTCATCGATGCGGCCGCAGAGGAAACGAACATTCCGCGTGATGAGGCGCGTATCGTTGCCAGCGAAATGCTCTTAGGCACAGGCCAGCTCTTAACGGCGGGCGGCATGTCACCTGAGGAACTGCAACGACGTGTTGCAGTGCCCGGCGGTATTACTGCACAAGCGCTGGCGCTGCTAAATAATGAGCTGGACGGCGTGTTCAATCGGCTCATTCGAGCCACACATGCCAAATACAACGAAGATTTAGAACGTGTAAAAGTGTCCTTATACGGCAAAGAGGTGAACGGCCCTTAACGCATGCTTTGCGTTAAGAGGTCGCTCACCTCTTTCTTTATTATTTGTGGATGCGGTAGAACCCACGCTTTGTTTAGCCTACTACGATATTAACCAGCTTGCCTTTAACGACGATCAGCTTGCGAACGGTTTTCCCTGCGATTGCTTCCGCTACTTTCTCGGACTCCTTCGCGATTCGCTCCATCTCTGCTTCGTCCGTATCTGCAGCAATTGAAATCCGCTCAACGATTTTGCCGTTCACTTGTACGACGATTTCAACTTCTTGGTCAACGGTCAACGATTCATCGAAAGTCGGCCATGCCGCATAAGTTAAGGCATCCGTACGACCCAGCTTCGACCACAGCTCTTCCGCAATGTGCGGCGCAAGCGGCGAAAGCATTTGAACAAAGCTCTCCATTGCTTCGCGTGGCAAGGATTCCGCTTTGTAAGCATCGTTGACGAAAATCATCAACTGGCTGATCGCCGTATTGAAACGAAGGTTCTCGTAATCATCGGTAATCTTCTTCACGGTACGGTGCCATGTGCGTTTGAACGCTTCGGACACATCGCCGCTGCCGCCGATTTTCTCAGCAAGCTCTCCGCTGTCCGTAACGAACAAGCGCCATACGCGAGCCAAGAAGCGGTACATGCCTTCAACGCCGTTTGTGTTCCAAGGCTTAGTCGCTTCAAGCGGCCCCATGAACATTTCGTACATACGAAGTGTGTCAGCGCCGTATACGTTCACGATATCGTCCGGATTGATAACGTTACCGCGTGATTTACTCATTTTCTCATTGTTGGTACCCAAGATCATGCCTTGATTAACCAGCTTATGGAACGGTTCTTTCGTATCCACTACGCCGATATCGTAGAGCACTTTATGCCAGAAGCGTGCATACAGCAAGTGAAGCACGGCATGCTCAGCGCCGCCGATATACAGATCAACCGGAAGCCACTCGGCTTGTTTCTCTTTGGAGCACAATTCTTTATCGTTATGCGGATCAATGAAACGCAGGTAGTACCAGCAGCTGCCGGCCCATTGCGGCATCGTGTTCGTTTCGCGACGCGCGCGCAAACCGGTTTCCGGATCGATCGTTTCGACCCACTCCGTTACATTCGCAAGCGGAGATTCGCCTGTACCCGATGGTTTGATTTGATCCACGTCAGGAAGCAGCAGCGGCAATTGATCATCCGGCACCGGCTTCATTTTGCCGTCTTCCAAATGGAGAATCGGAATCGGCTCGCCCCAGTAGCGCTGACGGCTGAACAGCCAATCGCGAAGACGGTAAGTCACTTTGCCTTGGCCTTTGCCTTCCGCTTCCAGCCATTCGATAGCGCGTGCAATCGCCGCTTCATTGCTCAGACCGTCCAAGAATCCGGAATTCACATGCGGACCGTCGCCTGCGAAAGCTTCTGCCAGCACATCGCCGCCTTGAACGACTTCTACAATCGGCAAATCGAACTGCTTTGCAAATTCCCAGTCGCGTTGATCATGTCCCGGAACGGCCATAATTGCGCCTGTGCCATAACCGGCAAGGACGTAATCGGCAATCCAAATCGGAACAAGCGCACCGTTAACCGGATTGACTGCATAAGCACCGGTGAATACGCCGCTCTTGTCTTTATTCAGATCCGTACGCTCAAGGTCGCTCTTGCGTGCGGCTGTTTCTTGATAATCCTTTACAGCTGCTTGCTGCGCGGAAGTTGTAATCACATCTACCAGCTCGTGCTCCGGCGCAAGTACGCAGTACGAAGCTCCGAAGAGCGTATCCGGACGAGTCGTAAATACAACAAGGGATGCATCATGTCCGTCGATGGCGAACGTAACTTCCGCGCCTTTGGATTTACCGATCCAGTTGCGCTGCATGTCTTTAATACTCTCGGTCCAATCCAGCTCTTCCAAATCTTCAAGCAAACGCTCTGCGTATTCCGTAATGCGCAGCACCCATTGGCGCATCGGCTTACGAATAACCGGATGGTTGCCGCGCTCGCTCAAGCCGTTGATGACTTCCTCATTGGCAAGAACCGTACCAAGCGCCGGACACCAGTTAACCGGCACTTCGGCTACATAAGCCAAGCCTTTATTGAACAGCTGAATAAAGATCCACTGCGTCCACTTGTAGTAGTCCGGATCTGTTGTGCTGAATTCGCGGTCCCAATCGTAGGAGAAACCTAGCGATTTAATTTGACGGCGGAAATTGTTGATGTTCTTGACCGTAATCTCACGCGGGTGTTCACCGGTATCCAGCGCATGCTGCTCAGCAGGCAAACCGAATGCATCCCAGCCCATCGGATGAAGCACGTTATAGCCGCGCATTCTCTTATAACGCGAGACGATATCTGTTGCGGTGTAACCTTCCGGATGGCCGACATGAAGTCCCGCTCCGGATGGATAAGGGAACATATCAAGTGCGTAGAATTTCGGTTTCCCTGCATCCTCGGTCGTCTTGAACGACTTGTTCTCATCCCAATGCTTCTGCCATTTCGGCTCAATGACTAACGGGTTATATCCCTGTTGATCCTGGCGTTCCTGTGTCATAACGAATTGCCTCCCTATTCTCTCTTCCATGCCAAACCAGTCCTTATTAGAAAACAAAAAAACTCCCGTCCCTAGCGACAACGCTAGGGACGAGAGATTATTCTCCCGTGGTACCACCCTAGTTAGCAAACGACATGCTTTGTCGCTGCTCACTCTTTGCCCTTAACGCAGGCGAAACGGCACGTTTACCACTGAAATCGTGTTCACGCGCGGCTCCAAGGCGAGTTCACTTCACGTTGGTCCGGCTTGCACCTACCGCCGGCTCTCTGATCCAAACGCTGCTAAAGCTACTGCTCCTCTTCAACACCTAAATAGATAGTTCGATTATAAAGAAGCGAATCCTGTCATGTCAAGGCATAGAACGCCCGGAATCTGTCATTTTCACTTGATTGCCGCAAAAAACAGCCGTTCTGATTCCGAATTAGCCTCATCCATCGTGAAATCCGCAAATTGCTCCACATGACTGAATCCTGCCATTAGCAGTGATTCCCGAATCCACTCCGCGTCATACGCCCGTTGTACGTGCGTCTCCTCAATGCGAGAATAACTGTCTCGCGGACCGCTCTCCTGCGCAAATATCGTCAGCCGGTGCTCGATCTCAACTCGCTCTTCATCCAGCTCGCAGGTCCAAATGTAAGCCACATCCGGATCATCGAGTACAAAAGGCTGCTCATCCGCATACCTAGCTAACGTCTTCGGCGCATGGACATCAAAAAGGAACAGACCGCCTGACTTCAAGCCTTGATAGGTTGCCTGAAAAGCGGCTTGGACCTCTTCTTCCTCCGTCAGATAGTTGATGCAATCGCAGAAAGAGATAACGGCATCGACCTCTTCGCCGATCTCCCACTCGGTCATATCCTGCTGAAGCCAAGTAATCGAGCCGCCGCTGCGTGAAGGTTCATCCCCCCACTTGCTTTGCCCAATGGTCAGCATATCGGAGGAAAGATCAATCGCGTAGACCTGATAACCGCTTCGTGCCAGCGGAATCGCAATGCTGCCTGTTCCGCATCCCAGATCAACGACAGTCTTAGGCGTTCCGTATCGCTTCCAGCAATCCTCTGCGAACTTCAGCCACTGCGGATACGGCATCTCTTCCATCAGTCTGTCATATACGGAGGCGAAATGCCGATAAGCTTCCATCTCTATTCCCCCGCGTCTGCCGCAGAAGTTGCCTGCGTCGTGGCAGTCGCCGCCGCCTTCGCTTGCTCGGTCAGCTTCGTCCAGCTTCCTTCTTGGACGACGAGTCCTTCGCGCATCAGCTTACCGATAGCCCGCTTGAACGCGCCTTTGCTGATGCTGAATTTCTCCTTGATGATTTCGGCTTGCGTTTCATCCGAATATGGCATAGCGCCGTTCGGACGCTCCTTCAAGAAGGTCAGAATACGCTCCGAATCTTCTACACGTCCTACTTCCTTACGCTGATTCATGGACAGATTGACACGTCCGTCCTCACGTACGAAAGTAACCCGCGCTTTCACACGCTCACCGAGTCGCAGCAACCGCGTCCGCTCATCGGCAGGGATAAAGCCATAAGCGCCAAATCCGATTACGCCGCCATCGATCATCACAAACGAGCCGATCTTCAGCGTCTTCGTTACCCAGCCCTCGACCCAAGTGTTATGCCAAGCTTGCGGCGCATGGAATGCCAGCTCCGAGAGTTCTTCCTCGAAGGCCACTTTAGCGACAAGACGGCCTATTTTGTCATGGGCAAGAATAACATGAACCTCATCGCCGCGTTTCGGGCGAAGCTCTTTCAATTCCGGCTGCTCAGAGAGCGGCAGCAGAAGCTGACGGCCAAGGCCCATCTCGAGAAAGGCTCCGATTCGCGGATGAATATCCGCTACCGCGAGTCTCGCCACAGTACCGAGCTGAATGAGAGGCGTCTTCATCGTTGCGGCGATCCGATCCTCCGAATCGAAGAACAGAAATACATCATAGAATTGTCCGATTTGCGGACGGTGTCCGACAAGCTCGGTATAGTGGAGCAGCACTTCCGATTCGCCATCGGTCATGAAATAACCATAAGGCGAAACTTCGCGTGCCAACTTAAGCTTCATCGTAGTACCGGCAATTAAACTCATGCGAATTCCACGACCTTCGCGTCGGACCATAGACGTTCGATATTGTAATATTCGCGCTCTTCGCGGTGGAATACATGGACTACAACATCACCGATGTCTACCAGCACCCATCTTCCGGTATCCGCGCCTTCAATCCCGCGAACACGTACGCCGCGCGACTCTGCTTGTTTGCGAATTTCTGTTGTAATGGCCTGCACCTGCACATCCGAATTCCCGTGGCAGATGACAAAATAGTCCGCTACAAGCGAGATGTTTTTCAAGTCAAGCGCGATTACATTTTGCGCTTTTTTATCATCGGCTGCCTTAACTACAAGCTTGAGCAGCTCGTCGGAATGAACCGTCATAGCCCCGCCTCCCGTATCGTTAGTAGTAAATCATTGCGCGCTGCGACTGTAAGCGGATAAATCCGTTTTCCCTGCTGCAGCAAATAAGAAATCGTTGAATCAAACCCCGCGACCAAAGCGCGTTCCACACTATGCTCCGCTAACTCCCGAATGGATTGAACTGCGGGAAAATCGCGGCCCGGCTCCATATAATCGGCCAGACAAACGACCTTGTCCATCAGGGTCATCTTCTCGCGACCGGAGGTATGGTAACGAATCGCATCAAGAATTTCAAGGTCTTTGACACCATAATCGCGCTCAGCGACGAACGCGCCAACAGGCGCATGCCACAGCTCTTTATCAAACAGTAATAGATCAGCGGGGAGCTCTTCTTCCCGAATGATCACTTCCATGCGGGAGGTGGCCCAATATTTGGCGACATCATGCAGAATAGCTGCCTGCTCCGCTTTGACAGGATCGGCACCGAACCGCTCCGCAAGAATAACGGATGTCTCCATTACGCCGACCGTGTGGGTCCATCTCCGCTCCGGCATCTCGGCCTTTACCCTGGCAATCATCTCATCACGATTCATAGAGTTCGTTCCTTCTGATGAACGAATATACCTTCTCCGGAACGAGGAAACGAATCGACCGGCCCTGTGCACGACGATTCCGGATATCCGTGGATGAGATACCAATCTGCGGCATCTCAATCATCGACAGTCTTTCCTGCAGATAAACGGGAAGAGCATCAACCTTCAGCTCTTCGCCGGCTCTGCGTACACCGATAAAACGAACCAGCTTTGCCAATTCCTCGATTTGATGCCACTGCGGCAGGTCATTGACGCGGTCCGAACCGATGATGATGCTGAACTCCCTGTCCGGATACAAGTCCATGAGTGATTTTACCGTATCGATCGTGTAACTGGTGCCTTCACGCTCCAGTTCAACATCCATCCCGCGGAAATGAGGTTGAAAATCGATTGCACGGTACACCATCTCCAGCCGTGTCTGGCCGTCAGCAAGAGGCCCGTTTTCTTTCAGCGGCGGATGACCGGCAGGAATAAACCAAACCTCGTCCAGTCCGCAAGCTTCGCGTGCCGATTCGGCAGCCAGCAAATGGCCATAATGAATGGGGTCGAACGTTCCGCCCATAAATCCCACTTTAATCAACGACATGACTCCTCTCGCCTTAGCCGAACCTGCCTTTAAGGAAGCTCGATTGTTTTGTTATCTTTCGATTCTTTGTACAATACGATCGTTTTGCCGATGACTTGAACGAGCTCGGAGCCGGATTCTTCTGCGATCCATTGGCCTACTTCCTTGGGGTCATCCATACAGTTGTTCAGCACGGAGACTTTGATCAATTCACGAACTTCGATCGCTTCTTCGATATGGCGAACGAGATGATCGTTGGTGCCGCCTTTACCTACTTGAAAAATCGGCGTTAAATGATGCGCCAGCGAGCGCAAATGACGTTTTTGTTTACCTGTTAACATATGTGATTCCTTCTCTCGTCAAAATAAAAACTGAACTTCCCTATTTGGCGAGCAGCGCCTCCAGCACCGTCTCCCGCATAGCGGCAACCGGAGCCGGACGGCCCGTCCAATATTCAAAGGCATAGGCGCCTTGATAGATAAACATGCCAAGCCCGCCGTGAATGCGGCAGCCTCGTTCTTGCGCCTCCGCGAGAAATCTCGTCGTCAGCGGGTTATAAATAAGATCGCTCGCCACCGTATCCGGTTTCAGCCATGTACTGTCGATCGGTGTGGCCTCCACATTCGGATACATACCAAGCGAGGTTGTATTAATAATGATATCATTCAAGCCGCAAGCTTCCTGCAATTCATCCTGTCCAATGGCACGAATCGAAGGAACCAGTGGTCGGAATGCATCTGCAAGCTCTTCGGCACGAGCTACCGTACGGTTGGATATCGTAATCGAGCCGACGCCTTCACGGGCCAGTGCGTACAGAATGCCTCTAGTCGCGCCGCCTGCACCGATAATCAGCACATTAGCACCTGCAAGATCAGACTTCGCCTCTTCTTTAAGCGACCGCACATAACCAAGTCCGTCGGTGTTGTAGCCTGTCAAATGACCGTCTGTGTTCACAATCGTGTTCACAGCACCGATCGCCTGCGCGCTCTCATCGATTTCATCCAGCAGAGGCATAATATCGAGCTTATGCGGAATCGTCACGTTCACGCCGCGAATCCCCATCGCTCGTACACCTGCCACGAAATCTCCAAGTCGGTCACCTGTAATATGAAAAGCGGTGTAAATGCCATTGATGCCGGTCTCTCGGAATGCGCGGTTCATCATAATCGGCGATTTCGAATGCCGGATCGGATCCCCGATTACACTGTAGAGCACGGTATGGCTGTCCACTGCGTTGCCCATCCTTCTGTTCACTCTCCCCATGCAAGATGAATCGGCAGTTACACTATTCGATTAGATCAACGCATCGCGCTGCAGCACTCGAATCCCCTTCGGTGCGAATACATCAACCAGCGCGCCGCTGCTGCCGTTGATATGGATCCAGCCCAAACCGGAGATAAACACATCCGTATCCGTGCCGCGTTTAATCGTCAAACGATGACGCGTCCATGCCGGCATTTCCTCTAGCTGCTCCTTGGAAGGAGGTGCAAGCATTTCGCCTTTATGCGTTTCGTACAGCTCGTCTGCGCGCTCGAGTTTCGTCCGGTGCACCTGAAGCGCATTCGAGACATAGAGGGAGAACGATTGACGATCCCCTTCTATAAAATCAAACCTCGCCAGTGCGCCGACAAACAGCGTTTGCCCCGCATTCAGCTGATAGACCAGCTGCTTGATCGGTTTATCCGGCAGCAAGGCGCCAAGCACCTCGCGCGGTACGATCTCTGTCATCCGGTGCGAATAAACGATTCCCGGGGTATCAATGATTTCATTCCCGTCATCAAGCGGGATATGAACCGCATCAAGCGTTGTTCCCGGGTAGCGAGATGTTGTCAGCTCGCGATCCAGGTCGCTGTAATCGCGAATCAGTCGGTTAATCAGCGTTGATTTCCCAACGTTAGTGGCCCCGACAACATACACATCGCGCTTACCTCGGTGCGTTCCGATCGCTTCGATAACGCGCTCAAAGCCGATATTGCGCTTCGCGGAGCAAAGCACCACATCGACAACCTTCAAGCCCTGCGCTTTCGTTTGTTTCTGCACCCAGTTGAGTATCCGGTTCGGGTTAATGCTCTTCGGCAGTAAGTCAATCTTGTTCACCACGAGCAAAACGGGATTGTTGCCGACGAACCGCTGCAAGCCGGAGATCAGGCTGCCTTCGAAATCAAACAAGTCGACAATATGTACGACCAGGCTTTGCGTATTCGCAATACCGCTTAGCAGTCGCAGAAAGTCGTCTTGATCCACAGCGATTGACGCTGCTTCATTATAGTTCTTGATCCGGAAGCATCTTTGGCAGATGGCCGGATCCTTAGCAAGCGCCGCTTGCGGGATGTAACCCAGCTTGTCCGATGATTCGGTTTGCAGCTTCACGCCGCAGCCGGCGCAAGCATTCTTGTCTTCTTGATGGTAAGTAGTCATGATTTCTTATGTTCCTCCTCGGGCCATAGCCCTTTCTTCCGCAGACGGGACAGGGCAATGCGTTCCAGAAACCGATTGAAACGGGTCATGATTCCTTCATCATGTGGTGCGATTGGACGGACGAGAATTGTAAACAATCCCATCCTTCTTCCGCCAAGCACATCTGTCATCATTTGATCACCAATTACGACCGTTTGCTCCGCGGACAAACCCAGCTCGTTAAGCGCGCGAGTAAACGCCCTTCCGGCCGGCTTTCGGGCAGCATGTACGAATGGAATATTCAGCGGCTCCGCGAACTTCCCGACCCGTGTCTGATTATTGTTGGATACGATGACAACCTTGAAGCCAAGATTATCGCGCACATCGTCGAGCCATTTGACAAGCTCCGGCGTAGCCAGCGGTTCTCTTGCTCCGACGAGTGTGTTATCGAGGTCTGTAATGATGCCTCTCATTCCTTGCTCTTTCAAGGTATGCATATTGATATCATAAATGGTATTGACGCGCATGTGCGGCAACAGCCGTTCAAACATAGTTTCGACTCCCCTGCTTATCGCTATCACGCAAACTATACCATAATTAGTGAATTTGTTGCAAAAAAGCCGCTAAAGATGCGTAAAACACACCTTTAAGCGGCTTGAAAGCTTGACTATCCCAAATGCTCCCGAATTTGTTTCATCGTCAGCGATAAACGATCTGCTTCTTCCCGCGTCATCGTCTTATTGCTGTACATCGCTTGCTCGAACGCCACTTGCACCTCACGGAACTGCGTTTGCAGCGAAGAGAGCCTACCCGACCAGCGTACCATCGTTTCTCGGACCGTCTCATATTCGTTATAATCAAGCCCCTTCTTGCGGCAATGCTTAATCAGACGGTTAGTTTCTCTTACAATTCGCTCATTGATCGTGGCGGAGCCACCGCGATATCTCTTGAGCTGCGCCAGCAAGGGACGGAAGCCCAGCACTGCGAGCGCCAGCGCAAGAACAGAAGCTGCAGTCCAGAACATCCAAGCTTTCACCTTAAAGCCGCTATCCTCAGCAGGCTGCGTGACGTCGTCCAGTTCCGGAACCGGAACAGGTGCGAGCTCAGGCTCTGCTTTATCCTTCGGCACCGCATAAGGAAATGCGAATCCGGAAGTCGCTTCGAAAGGCAGCCAGCCATAGCCGTTGAAATAAATTTCAACCCAGGAATGCGCATCTGCGTTTCGCACGGTGTACGTGCCTGCATCGCTCTCTTCCGTTTCTATGCCTGTCATTCCTTGGAGACGCTGCATTTCCGGATCAACCGGTTTAGAGCCGGGCGAATACCCTTTCACCCATCTGGCAGGAATACCTAGTGTACGCGACATGACGGCGAGCGATGTGGAGAAGTAATCGCAGTATCCCTCGCGCACTTCAAATAGGAAGGAATCCACAAAATCATCGCTCACACGCTTCGACAAGTCAGGTGTATTGGTATACGAATAGGTCGCCTGCAAATAGGAAACCAACAAATTCACTTTATCGTAAGGCGTTGCTCCCGTAGACGTAATATTCTGAGCAAGCTGCTTCACGCGAACCGGTAAAGTATCCGGCAGCTGCAGATACATAGGATCGATGTCGGTACTCAGTGTCGCAGGTGCTCCGGTTTCCATCGCGGCCACATCCAGAATCGGAATGCTTGATTGGATGATGTAGCTCTCCGGGTAGCTGGTCGTGCTGGATTTGGGCAGTCGCAGCTCCCAAGCATCGGACATCCAATTCAGCTTAGGCAGCGACGTATTCTTCCCATTGACCGCAAGCACGGACGAGATCGGTCCAGCACCGAATAAGACCGGGTACTTATCCTTCTTCAGCATCGTAATCGTCTGATCGACAACCTCTGTCTTCGTTGTATCCGCAATACCGTTGGATTTCAGTATTTGCTTACTTACGATAGAGCCGAGTGCCTTCTCTTTCTTCTCCAGCGGAGCCTCCGACCAGCCCTTACCGCTATAGAGCGATTTGGTTTCACCGCGCCAATAGCTGCGTTTGGTCGTCGTGACGGTCATGATAGGCGTATAATCGAATTCAAATCCGTTACCGAGCTCATTGTCGTCCCGGCTGTAGCCGGATTTCCCATCCGCATTGTTCTTGCTGGCGGGAACGATAATCGCTTTGTCTCCCACCAAATTAGGAATGGATTCCCCGCGCGCTTCTTTCCACGCCGTATAAGGATCCGTCAAGATTGGCTTCACAGCCGGCACAAACAGACCTGCACCCATAACAAGCGTAATAATAAGCAGCATCGGCAGAAACAAGCTTAGCGGATATTCCAGAAGCTGCGCCCAATTCTCAGGATGGCGTTCCTTGAATCTTGAGAAGTGGCTTGCAACCAGCCAACCAAGACCGATGAAAACCAGCCAGGCTATCTCGTCCCACAGATGGATCGGTGTAAACAAGGAATCTGCTGCAGCCAGCGATAGAATCGCAAGTCCCACGGCGATCATCATATAGGCTCGTTTATGGCGCAGCAGGACAATGGCATGGAAAACCGCCCATGCGCCAAGGCTTATCCATATGAAAGGAGTCAGTTGGTCGTATTGAAGCCGGAACCAATCCACCCACTGCGTAACGGATCGTTTATCACCTTCGAATGCCACCCAAACGTACCCCGAATAAGCTGCATTAAGTCCAACCAGCGATATCAGCTGTACCGTTCCGGAAAGCAGCTTGGAAGGGATGAGCAGATTAGCCGCAACAGCGGCGAATAAGACTCCATTGACGATTGTATAGGTCTCCGGCCACCAGTAATCACCCAAGCATCGAATCCACTGATAAACAATAAGTGCGGAAAATATAGCCGATAGTTTACGATAAACATCTGCGGAAAACCATTTGATTGCCACACGGTTGAAGGTTCTCATGACAGCTGACCTCCTTCAAGCGCGTCTGGCAGTTCTTGCAGCGAACTGATTGCATGCACCGCGAAGCCGTTCTTACGCAGCAGTTTCATCCATTCGTTGCTGCGGCTTTCACTGACGGCGATACTCTTCCCTAGAGTAGACTTAGACTGCAAATGGATGAGGACAGGGACGACGCCGGTACGGTTTAGCCATTCCATCGCACGAACGGTTTCTTCGCCTACTTGCGGACTGACAATAACAACAAAGGAACCCGCTGCTGCAAGCGTTCCGGACTGCCGGATGGCGCGATATAGGGGCTGTTCTCCATCCGCTTGCACACGGACCAGATGGTTCATCATCAGCTCGCGTTGTTCAGCAGCCGCTTTGGGCGTGAAGCCTTCACTCTTCTTGCCGGCCGAAATCAACCCGACGGCAGTCGCTCGCCGAAACCCGAATTCCAAAAGCGAGGCAGCAGCCGAAACCGCCAGCTCGAATTGGTCCTTGTTCTCATATGAACCGGCATACCGATCCAGCATGACGACGGTTCGCGGAAGGGATTCGCGCTCGAATTCCTTTGACTTCCACTGCCCTGTCTTTGCCGTAGCATTCCAATGAATCCTAGACAGACGATCGCCATAAATATATTCGCGGACACCGTTGATCTGTGTCGTTTCTTTCGCTGATAGACGTGATGCAGAGGTCGAGTACGGCCCCTTCGAACCTCGTTTCATCTGCTTCCACTGCCGAATCACTGCGATCCGCGGATACACGGTGAACGGCTCGGACGATTCGAAAGATCCCTTGTGCTCGAATAAACCGAATATGTCCCGCGTTGAGCATTCTGTTGAATCAAACCGGTAGACACCGCGTTCCAGCGGCGGTGTTACGTATTGAACCACACCGTTTCTGCGATAGTTCGGCACGAAGGAAGCTTCAATCGGAATCACGGTCCCGCTTATACTCTTCAAACGGTCGCGAACGAGTACGTACGGGATGGGCCAGACGCCCGGAATTTGCATGGTCAGACTTACTTCAAGCCGTGTCCCGGCAGACAATGACTGCTCACTAATCGAGTTCGCACCGTTGCTCAGCCTCCGAACTCCGGTTACCGATGCAATACCGCTCCACCTGCCAAAGACCAAATAAATCAGCAGCACATTAAAGATACAGAACAACATGAAAGACGTCTTGCCGCCTTGAAAAAGTAAAAATAAGAGCGAGATCACATATACAAGGCCGATAAAACGCCATCTAAACATTGTCGCTTTAGCCGTAAGCATCAGCGTCAGCGCTCCATTCGGACAGGGACATTCGTGTCACGGATGACGGATTGAATCACGTCCTCAGGCTTCAGACCGTTCATTCTGGCTTCCGTATGCATAATCATCCGATGAGCTAGCACCGAGGAAGCAAGCAGCTTCACATCATCAGGTATGACATAATCGCGTTCTTGCAGATAAGCGTTTGCTCTGGCTGCTGCCGTCAGGGAAATAGCAGCACGCGGACTCGCGCCAAGCTGTACGCCGCTGTGATTGCGCGTTGCACGTACAATTCGCACGATATAATCGGCAACCGCTTCGTCAAGATGCACTCGTTTAACGGCTTCCATCATAACGGCGATTTGCTCGACATCTACTACCGACTCCAGCTTATCTGCCGGAGAGGAAGCATTAGGAGATATAATCATTTGCCTCTCTGTCGCGGCATCTGGATAGCCGAGTGAAAGTTTCATCATAAATCGGTCAAGCTGTGCCTCTGGGAGCGTATACGTGCCATCGAATTCGATGGGATTCTGCGTGGCAATCATCGTGAACGGTACCGGTAATTCGTGCGACTCGCCATCCACCGTAACATGATGTTCTTCCATCGCTTCCAATAGTGCCGATTGTGTCTTCGTGGTCGCGCGGTTGATCTCATCGACCAACAACAAATTCGTCATGACCGGACCGGGCCGGAACATAAAGGTTTCATTCTTCGGATGATAGATTGCAACGCCGGTTATATCAGTTGGGAGTAGATCGGGGTTACATTGAATGCGTCGGAATTGGCCGCCTATTGTGCGGGAAAGTGCTTTGACAAGCTGTGTTTTGCCCGTTCCCGGCACATCCTCGATGAGTACATGGCCGCCGGCAAGCAGCGCTGTAAGCAGTCTCTCGATTTCGACTTCTTTACCCAATATACAACTGCCCAAATTACGGCGAATTTCCTTACATAAGCGATACTCTGCTGTACGATTGTCCATGACAATTCCTCCCGGATGATGGTAGTTGGATATGAGAGTAGTGATTCTATTATTTTACAAAAAATACAACTACTCGTATAGCAACATATCCGCCAAAAAAAATTGGAGAATCCCACAGGGACGCTCCAATTCGGTAGAACTGTCTATATTTTCCGCTTATCCTCAGCTAGTTGAATGTCTACTGCTACCCCTTAGGCCGAACCGCCAGCGCTGCCAAAAAGGAGAAAATAATCGCGGCGGAAATCCCCGCGCTCGTGATGCTGAATATACCGGTAATGATCCCGATCCAGCCATCCTTCTGATACTCCGTTACAGCGCCGTGCACAAGCGCGTTGCCGAAGCTCGTTATTGGTACCGTTGCTCCTGCGCCGGCAAATTTGACGAGTGGTTCATACAAGCCGACCCCGTCCACTACGGCACCTGCAACAACGAGTGTTGCCATCGTATGCGCAGGTGTCAGCTTCGCAATATCAAACATAAGCTGGCCGATGACGCAAATGCCCCCGCCCACGATAAAAGCCCATAAATAGATCATGTAAACTCTGCTCCTTTCCTTCCCTATTAGTTGTGCATTGGACTTTCGAGCGCTACGGCGTGGGCAATACATGGGATCGATTCGCCTTGTTGGAACGACAGCGGCGAGAGCAGTGCGCCTGTCGCGCAGACGAGAATTCGTTTCAGCTCCCCTTGCTTCAGCCGCTTTAACAGATGACCATAAGTAACCGTTGCCGAACAGCCGCAGCCGCTTCCCCCGGCTTGCACCTTCTGGTTTTGCACATCGTAGATCATTAAGCCGCAATCGCCGAAAACCGTATCTTCCATCGGTACGCCATCCCGCTTCAGCAGGTCTTTCGCGATGCCATGCCCGACTGTAGCCAAATCCCCTGTCACGATCAAATCATAGTCTTTCGGCTGCCTGCCTGTATCGTTAAAATGCGACTTCAAGGTGTCGACAGCAGCCGGGGCCATCGCCGCTCCCATATTAAACGGGTCCGTAATACCCAGATCTACAATCCGACCGATTGTTGCACATTCCACAATAGGACCGTCGCCTGCTGGGGCAACGACGACCGCACCTGCTCCGGTTACGGTGTATTGTGCCGTCGGCGGTTTCTGGGAGCCATATTCCGTTGGATAGCGGAATTGTTTCTCCGCTGTGCAGTTATGGCTGCAAGTACCTGCAAGCACATATTCGCCAGAGCCGGAATTGACGATTAGCGATGCAATGGCAAGCGATTCCATTGACGTTGAGCAAGCGCCGAATACACCGAGATAAGGGGCACCGATTGTTCTGGCCGCGAAGCTGTTGCTAATAATTTGGTTCATCAGATCGCCGCCGACATAGAACTGCAGCTGCTGCTTGTTGACTTTGGCATATTTCAGCGCCATCTCCGATGCTTGCTCAAGCAGGAGTCGCTCCGCCTTCTCCCAGCTCTTCTGCTGCATATCGAGCTCCGGATGGACAAGATCGAAATCTGCTGCCAGCGGTCCTTCGCCTTCATCCGGACCGACGACGGTCGCGGCGCCGATAATGACCGGACGCTGATCAAACCACCATGTTTGTTTACCGCGTAGCATGGAAAGTCCCCTCGATTCCGAACACTAAGTAGACGATACCGACTAGAAATGCAGCAACGACGCCAAATACGATGACAGAGCCAGCCAGCTTGAACATATTCGCGCCTACACCGAGCACGAGGCCTTCACTTCGGTGCTCAAGCGCCGCTGAACACATCGAGTTCGCGAAGCCTGTAACGGGGACTGCGGTGCCCGCTCCTGCCCACTGCGCAATCTTGTCGTATACACCAAGACAAGTCAGAATGACAGAAATTAAAATTAGTACAGCTACCGTCGGATTGCCCGCATCTTCTTTGGACATATGGAGCCCATATATGAACACTTCCGTTATGGCTTGTCCAAGTACACATATGAAGCCACCGACTAAGAAGGCCCGAACGCAATTTGCCAGTACGGATCTTGCCGGCTCGCGTTTCTTGGCGTAGGCCTGATATTCTTTAGGTGACATAGACATTTTTTGGTATTTGCCTTGTCCTGCGCTTTTCGTTGCGATGATGGTTGCCTCCTTGGGTTCGTCTTTCTGGAGTATGTGTTAAATTGTCGTCCATTATGCCGAATTTGGAAGAGGCGCCAGACAGTTAAGAAAATGCAAAAAAACCTTCGGTATGGCAACCAAAGGTTTACACGGTAAAGCCCGGCAGTGAAGCTTATAGGAACGCGATAAACAATAACACAACCAGCAGCACGAACAGCACAAGCGCAAGCAGCATCGATATTCTACGGGCATGTTGCTCCATTTGCATGTGGGGAGGCTCCTCTCCGCCTGAAACGGCTTCTGCGCTATCTTATGCGGGCTTGTGCGGATACGAGATTTGTCCAGCCCAGAATAAATGCGTCAGCCTGAATTTCGCACAACCAATTTGGCGGAAAGGATGATTTTCTCCGGCTGCGCCTCGGACTGCGCAAGCTTGCGCGCAAACTGCTCCACGGCTCGAATGCCCAGCCATTCCTTCGCCAAATCTACCGTAGTCAGCGGAACAACCGCCTCCATCCCCGGAGCCGTATTATCTATGCCGACGACTCTCACTTTCTTCATGATGCCTTTCTGCTCGAGCAGCTGGAGCAGGCATAAGGCAATGTCGTCGTTCGCGCAAATGTACCCATCCGGCAGTTCTTCATGCTGATCAGCCTCTCCCTTTGCGATCGCGGTGCTGTACATTGCATCTAATCGCCGCTCAAGACCGTTTTGCCACGCATTCCACTGCGTGCTTCCATAGGGAACGGTCCATTTCTTCAGCTGCGCGGCCGGTTTACCCGGCGCACCGCGTCGTCCTTCTTTCGACTCATCCAACGCCAGCTTGCAGCCCCACCACCGCTCGCGAAAACTAACGGCAAAGCTGTCACGACCGACAAAGACAAGAGAGTTGCAGCCCTGCGTCAACAAATGATGGCAGGCCATCCGGCCCGCATCCGTATTCGCATTTAGCACCGCATCCGCACCGATCAACGGCTCTTCATGATCAACCAGCACCATGGGAAGCCCGAGACGTTTCAACTTGAGCAGCGTGTCCAGCGGGCATTTGCCGGCAATAATGAACCCGGCTGCAGTGCTTGCTGCTGCATGCCCGGACTCCGACTCAGGCTTAGGCGCCAGCCAATCTTGTGCAGCCGCATTTTCCGCCATTCCGAATGTAAAGAACTTCGGCGTCATGCCATGCATATGGCAGCCGGCCTCAAGCCCTTCTCTGACTCGCTGCCAGAAATGCGGTTCCTTCACATGCTGTTCAGCTAAACCGATATGTACGATTCTTGCTCCTTGTACCTCGTCTGCCTGCCCGGCAGGTACCGGTCGCACCTTATAGCCCAGTGCGCTGGCCAGAGCTGTCACTTCCCTGCGGGTCGCCTCACTGACGCCCGGTTTACCTGCGAGCGCTTGAGAAACGGTATATTTGGAAACCCCTAGACGGTCGGCTATTTGCTGCATCGATATTTTCTGTGCCACGGCTGTTTTACCCCTTCATACCCGCAATAATTCCAATTGACTTTTCTTTAGTTTACCTCTAAAGTTGGCCCCGGATAAAGAGCAGATCAACCTAACAAACCTAACAATATGTGAACAAGAAGAACTAACTAGGAGAGGCAGTGACTTGAGAATGAGCAGCACTATTTTATTCTATGATGAAAATTTCCCCTATTCCGGAGATCGCCCTGATGCCGGAGCACTGGCACAGCTAAGAGAAAGCTTCCAAATCGTAACCGCAGCGGAACTCGCAGATCGTATGCCGGGTGCTTCTACATATGTGCATCTTCACGGTTCCTATTTCCCTAAATCAGCTTGGCCCTCTATTCTCGCACATGCGAATGAAGGCAAAGGTCTCCTGGTAGCGGGCGGCGCACCGTTTAAGACACCTGTCTATGAAGAGAACGGCGAATGGCAATTAGAGCCGGACCAAACGGCCTACCATCAACAGCTGCATATCCATGAGGCACTTCCTGTTACTGTAGAAGGCGTTGCCAAGCTGCAGCATTTCCGCGATATTCCGCTCTTTGCCGGCTACGAATCCTTGTTTGCGATCGAGTCCACCTTCGGCCTTGCGCTGCATGTCACAAGAGCGGATGACAAGCCGGGCGAGGGCGGCTCTGCCGGCCCGATCGACGCCCACATCTATCCGCTGCTTCGCGGAATCAGCGGAGATGGTCTTGCGCGTGAGCTGTCTGCTCCCGCTATCTTGCTTGAGCACACGAAAGGTCCTTTCAGCGGCGGACGCTGGATGCTCATCAATCAGCCACTGCGCAGCTCGTTCTGGACAGGCAACGGCGCTGCCGCACTTACCGAGTGGGCAGGCTTCACTTCGGAGGGCGTTACAGAGCTATGGCTGAAGCCGAATTACGGCTCGTATGAGCTTGGAGAACGTCCGGTGTTGATGCTCCAAGGTCAGCAGCTGCAATTGGCTCGCGACGAGCGGACAAGCAATCAAGCAGCAGCGGCTTGGTCGTTCAATATGCGCGTACGCAAAGCGAAGAGCAATACGGTCAGCGAGCCTACCCCTTCTTTTGTCTATGAAGAGGATGATTTCACAGAAGTATGGCGCAGCAAGGCAGAGCTTGCGATCGGCCGCGAGCTGAGCATTCAGCGCATCGTGCTGCCTTTTAACGTAGAATCAGGCTTCTATGTCGTAGAATGCGAAGCCGTTTCCCCTGAGGGCGAACACCGCTTGCTCCGTCAAGGCTTCTGGGGCATGGATGAGGCGCTGCTCAAATCCGGGGAGATGATTACTTGCGATCGGGACTATTTCCGGAAAAACGGACGTCCGCTTCCGATTGTCGGCATGACTTACATGACGAGCGACGTGGCGCGTAAATATTTGTTCCTGCCAAATGCAGCTGTTTGGGATCGCGACATGGCACAAATGAAACGTGCGGGCATCAACTCGATCCGTACCGGGATCTGGACAGCGTATCGCAGCGTCATGTACGTTGACGGTCATCCTTACGAAGAGGTGCTGCGCGCAATTGATGCCTTCTTCCTCACGGCTAAGCGGTATGACCTTGAAGTGACGTTCAACTTCTTCGCTTTCACGCCGGAAGCATGGGAAGGCGTCAACCCTTACCTGGATCCGCGCAGTGTGGAAGCGCAGAAACGGTTTATTGCAGCTATCGTATCCCGCCATGCCGAATCGAAGCATGTTCATTGGGATTTGATCAATGAGCCATCCATGTTCGATCCGACACGGATCTTCTCCGGACCGCGATCCGCTCACGATCAGTTCGAGAAAGCCCATTATGTCAAATGGCTGCAAGAGCGCCATGGCTCGATTCGCGTGCTGCAAGAGCGCTGGAATATGACGCCTTCGGAGCTGCCGTCCTTTGAGTCCGTGAAGCTTCCTGAAGCAAGCGAAATCAGCTTCGGAACAACAAATACGCTGAAGAAACATGGCGGTCCGTGGCTCGACTACACGTTGTTTACGATGGATATGCACAACCGCTGGGCTTCCCAGCTCGTTGCGACAATTCGTGCGATTCAGCCGAAGCAGCTGGTTACTGTTGGGCAGGATGAAGGGCTGGGCGCTCAACGTCCATCGCCGTTCTTCTACGCGCAAGAGGTCGATTATACGACGGTTCACTCGTGGTGGCTGATGGACAATCTCGTATGGGATGGTATTTTCGCCAAAGCACCGGATAAACCGAACCTCATTCAAGAAACCGGCATTATGTACGTGGAGACGCCGGATGGCCGTGCCAAACGCAGCGAAGAAGAGCTTCGCAACATTCTGGAGCGCAAATATGCGTATGCCTTCTCTACTGGCGGAGCCGGTGCGGTTCAGTGGATCTGGAACATTAACTTCTACATGAACAATATCAATGAGTCCCATATCGGAGCGCTGCGCGCAGATGGTACGGAGAAACCGGAAGCAAACGTATCGTATGATTTCGGCGCATTCATGGAACAAATTCGCGACTTGTTCGAGGATCGTAAACTGGAAGAGGTTGCGGTTGTTTTCCCTTATTCCAACGACTTCTCGAACCGTAAGCTTGCTTATGGAGCAACCACTCGCGCAATTCGGACCTTGTCCTACACGATGAATGTTCACGCATTCGGCCTTGGAGAATATCAGCTGGATTCACTTGCCGTTACGAAGCCGAAGCTCATTATTGTGCCAAGCGCTCATAACTTCAGCAGCCAAGCGCTGGATCAGCTGCTCTCGCATGTGAAGGCTAATGGCGGTACGCTGCTCTTTACCGGTCCGCTTGGACTCGATGAGTACTGGCGCCCGGTTGAGCGCTTGACCGGCGAGCTGGGACAGAACGCGGTCAGCAACTTGCTTCGCGAAGAGCTGCTTGAGCTCGGCAATGGCGTGCTGCACCCGATTTCCTTCGGCGGCGATCGCATCACGGACAGCAACAAAGGTGTACTCACCTCCGCCGATAAAGGCCCTGCCAAAGTGACGGACATTGCGATCGGCGCAGGCCGCCTGCTCTGGTGCCCGCTTCCGCTTGAGCTGAATGAGCGCCTTGAGCCGCTGCAAGCGGTGTACGGTGCTGCACTGGCGCAAGCCGGCGTAGCTGAAGAGCTCGAATGGCTGCACGGCGGGGAGCTGCCCGGCGTTTACGGCCGCAAGCTGGCGTTCGCTTCCGGTTCGCTATACATTTTCGTATCCGAATTCGGCTGCGATACGGCCATTGAAGTCCGCGATCCACAGTCGGGTACCGTGTACGCCTTTACATTGCCACAGGAGCGGACCGTCATGTTCGCTGCAGATGCTGACGGCAAACTGCTTGCGGTTTATCGTCCGAATGAGGTTCAGATCGACGTCTCCCTGTAATATGGCGAAGACAAGCAGAACGGAGAGAGCTCCCTGCTTGTCTTTTCTTTTTGTCATACAGGCTTCAAGGTCATGTTATAATGGTGAAATCGTATCATTCTCAAGCCCTGTCGAACCAGTTGTTGAAGCGGTTAAGGGGTTGCAGTTGGAGGAATCACACATGCATGTAGGGAAAATCATCAAATTTTATCGCGAACAAGCACGTATGACCCAAGAACAGCTAGGCAGAGGCATTTGCTCTGATACACATATCAGCAAAATCGAGCGAGGCTCGACGGATTTCTCGCCCGAGGTCAGTTCACTACTCACCGAACGGTTGAATATCAACCTCGAACATGAGCTCGTTAAATTAAACACAATTAAGAAGCGGCTATTTGCATGGCATGAAGCGATCGTGATGCTGATGTTAGATGAGATGGAAGCGATTAAGCTTGAGCTCGAGAATGAGCAACTGATTCAGATATCGGATTATACTGCACTCTACCAATTGATTCAGGCCAAATATTATCTGGCGCATTCCCAATCGGACGCCGCCTATACCATCGTACAGAAGATGCAGCGCAGCCACTCCAAACTCCCGACCTATGAGAGCAATCTCCTGCTTCACGTAACGGGAATCTGCTTTCTCGCTAGACAAGACTATCGAACGGCGATTGACACATTGAAGCAAATCGACGCTGAGGAATATAACAATCCGGAATATTACTATCATATGGCTGTAGCCTATCATTGGATTGGTTCACACATGATGGCCTATTATTACGGGGAGAAATCGCTTCGTTTCTTCAAAGACAGCCGTAACTTCGTGAGAACCATCGATGCAGAGATGCTGTTGTTGCTGCAGGTCGTGTTCGATGAGAATCGCAACCATGCGGATATTATTTTGCGTTTCGAGAATTTGATTAAGTCCTGTGACATCTGTAACGCCCCGGAGCGTAAAAGGATTGCGCTTCATAATCTAGCCTATGAATATCTGGAACAGAGCAATTACGAGATGGCGTTCCAGTATTATCAAGCTTCGATGGAGCTGAATAATCCAAAGACCATGCTGTACCTGCTCTCTCTCGAAGGTTATATCCGCTGTTCCTTGCAGGGGAATCTGCTGAGCAAAGATGAACTGCTTCGCGTTACGGAAGGCGGATTCCGATCTGCGAAAGAAATTCATGACCAGATGCTGCAGATCCGGTTCCAGCTTCTCCTCTACAAAATCGAAGAGCAGCACGAGCACTATTATAGTTATTTGCGTAACCATGCGCTGGCCATTATCCGTAAGAATGGTGACGCCATGCTGGTGGAGCGTTACGAGAAAGATTTGTTCAACTACTACATGACCACCGGTCAAATGGAGCTGGCGCTGGAAACGGCTAGTTTCTTGATTAATAAAGACAAACCGCTGAACAAAAAAGAAGAGATGATTCCCGGTTGATCCGGGAGCCATCTCTTTTTATTCGTTCGCTGCATTCGATTGCCCTAGCTTAGTCCAGCTTAGCCGTCAATCCAAGTCGTCTTCAATTCCGCTGCTGCCCGCCTCGGCTGAGGCGGAGCCATGTCCGGAACACCAAGATAGATGAATCCGAGCATCTTATCCTGAGGACGCAAGCCGAAGCTTTCATTCATCAGCGGATGGTAGCAAGGTTCGCCGCTGCGCCATACAGCGCCAAGGCCAAGTGCGTGTATGGTAAGCAGCATGTTCTGGATGGCTGCATTTACTGCGCCGTATTCCTCGAGCTCTATGATATCGTGCCGTTCAACAGGCGAGACGGCAACTGCGATTATGACCGGTGCGCGGAATGCTTTTTTCTTAGCTGATTCGCCTTTAAGCTCATTCTCAGGCGTTGAAGGGTCAGCTTCGCCGGCAAGAGCAATACGCGCAAGCGCATCGCCGAGCTGCTTGCGTCCGTCGCCGCGAAGGACGAAGAACCGCCATGGCTCTGTTAGACGATGATTCGGCGCATAGATGCCCGCTTCCAATATCTGCTCGATAATCGCTTTGTCGATCGGATCCTGCGTTACTTTACCAATACTTCTTCTTGTGCGAATTGCCTCGTGAATATTCATTGACCGTCTCCTATTCTAGTAAGTGATACTATAATTGTAGCATAATTCAACTCAATATTTGATCCACGGATGTCCTGCTAGAAGTTCCCAGAGAGCGCGAATCGTCAAATAATGCCAACCCGGTTCGTGAAATTTCATTGAAGCTATCTGGAGGCAAATAAACACCGTACGGTTCGTTAGAAATTTCCGCGAAAAGCTAACGAACCGTACGGGCGTTATTGGGCCGAATTTCGGGGCTTCGAGATTCTAACGAACCACAGAGGCGTTATTTCGGGGAAAACGGTCTCAAAATACCCGGAAACCGTCAAATAAGACCTCTACGGTTCGTTAGATTTTATTTGGTGCTGTTTTCACTCAAATAAGCACCGTACGGTTCGTTAGAAATTTCCGCAAAAAGCTAACGAACCGAACAGGCGTTATTGGACCGAATTTCGAGGCTTCGAGCTTCTAACGAACCACAGAGGCTTTATTTCGGGGAAAACGGCCTCAAAATACCCGGAATCCGTCGAATAAGACCTCTACGGTTCGTTAGATTTTATTTGGTGGAGTTTTCGCTCAAATAAGACCCGTACGGTTCGTTAGAGCTTTCCGAGAAAAGCTAACGAACCGTACAGGCGTTATTAGGCCGAACATCGCCCAACCGACCCCCGGCACAAAACAAAAAATCCCGCAAAGTCCGGCTCTCACAGCCGGCCCCCGCGGGATTCACGATCTCTATTAAGCCAAGCCAGCCGCGGTATACACGCGGTCGAAGCCTGCCTGGGAGCGTGCAAGCAGCTCCTCCGGTGATTGCGCAGGCGGTTCGGCCGTGAGGATCTCCTGCGTAACCGAACCTTTGTAACCAATCGCGTTCAGCGCCCGAAGGAACCCGGCCAGATCGATAACGCCTTCGCCCGGATAGAGTCTGCCATTATCGCGTACCTCTTCCAAAGGCAGATCAGGCGCATCGTTAATGTGAACATGCACGATCTGATCCGGTGTAAGCGCCTCGATATCGGCAACGGTCAAGCCGTTCGTGTACCAGTGGTACGCATCGAACAACAAGCCGACATTCGGTTCGCCAATTGCCGCGATCCAATCGAGCGTTTCCTCCAGCGTCCACAGGAACGGATTCGTCCAAGCGGTGCGCAGATGATGCGGGCCAACAAATTCAAGGCCCAAGGAAATGCCATATGCGCCGAGAATCTGTGCGCAAGTGCGCAGTCTGCGAGTAGCGAGCACCGTGAAATGTGCCGCCTTAAAGTTCGTTGCAGGCAGCACATAGGTGCAGCAGCGCGTGCAGCCCAGAGCCGCCGCCGCTGCAGCTTCCTCAGCCAGCTTGCTGAGTCCTTCGCGGAACTTCTCCTCCGAATCCCGCCATTCCACGGAAAGACCGATCGAGCCAATGGCTACTTCATGTTTCGCGAGAAGCGCCTTAGCGCCTTCCAAACCATTGCGCTCAATAAGTCCCTTCGCGTTAATATCTACCGTATGAAAGCCATACTGGCTTGCGGCTGCGATTAGATTCTCATCGCTTCCGATCTTGCCGAGTCCGGCATGTGATAACCCTCTTAGCATGTGCATGATCCTCCAATTGTTTTATAGATTCCAGTCCAGCTTCACTTCATTACCGGTACGAGAGGATTCGTAGATCGCATCCAGCACCAAATTGTTCGTAAACCCGGACAGTGCAGACGTTATAGGCTGTTTACCCTCTTTAATGCAGCTCAAGAAATGGCGGCTGAGACGCAAGCGCTCATTCTCGTCGTTCTCCGGCTTGCTGAGCGGAATTTCCATCGGCTGATTGAACTTCTCCGTGAGCAGCTTGCCTTTAGCTCCACGGTAACTAGCGCCGCCTTCCGTACCCATCAAATGCACGAATGGCGTATTGTCCGTGTCCATATGAACGGCCCAGCTGACCTCAAGCGACAAGGTGCTGCCGTTATCCATTTTGATCAAAGCGGTTGCCAAGTCCTCCACATCATAGATACCGTCCCAATTCGGCTTGCCCCAAGTACCGATCCCTTTACGCTTCGGTCCGAACTCCGCATAGGTGGCGCCATAAACGGACACCGGCTTCGGATTGCCCATAAGGTACAGCGCGAGATCCAGCATATGCACGCCGATATCAATCAACGGACCGCCGCCCGATTGATCGCTACGTGTAAACCAAGTGCCCCAGCCCGGTATGCCTTTGCGGCGGTACCAGCCTGTTTTGGCTGTATAAATGTGACCCAGCTCGCCGCGGTCGATTTGTTCCTTGATTTGCATCGGAACCGACTCCCAGCGCATC
Source organism: Paenibacillus sp. J22R98 (assembly GCF_059383835.1). Taxonomy (NCBI): domain Bacteria; kingdom Bacillati; phylum Bacillota; class Bacilli; order Caryophanales; family Paenibacillaceae; genus Paenibacillus; species Paenibacillus sp. J22R98. The sequence goes on along the minus strand of NZ_JBXENW010000003.1, from coordinate 30,556 downwards.
TGATGCGCGATCATGACGACACGATCGGAGGAGCGGCTCGCTTTCAGAATTTGTCTGGCTGCATCGGCGTTGATACCCATCGGTTTCTCCAGCAGCACATGCTTGCCGGCTTCAATCGCTTGAATCGCAAGCTCCGCATGATACTGGTTCGGAACACCAATGACAACAGCATCCACATTGTCGCTGTGAATCAGCGCTTCTGGCGATGCCAGCACTTCAGCAATACCGTATTCTTTGGCCCTCTGTTCTGCCAAAGGCAGGAACACATCCGTGATTGCAGTGATTTGGCAGAGCTCGCCGAGCTGCGAGAATTGTGCTGCGTGAACGCTTCCAATATTTCCTGCACCAATAATACCAATTCGAATCGCCATGTTAATCCAACTGCCTCCTCGGATCCATCACTTCTTCTACCACTTCTATGATAAAGTAGTAAATAGAAAAAAGCTTGACTCATATTTCGATAAACGTCCCATTTCTTCGGAGGCCGCCTATTCTATGACCTTTTTTCCAGATTACTTGAAATCATATCCGAATATGGATACCGCGTTTCCGCTGCATATGAGCTTGAACACACTCAAACAAGGGTTTCGGGCACACCGCCACGATTTCCTGGAGTTCTCCTATGTCGTTGACGGCCGAGGCTGGGAAAGCATCAACGATGTGAAACATGAGATGCTCCCGGGCACGTTTACGTTCGTGCAGCCGTATCAGGTCCATGAGATCTTCACGGAACCCGGCAGCACGCTCGTGCTTTACAATTGCAATTTCAGCATGGATCTGCTCATCGATTCCGGTCATGGCGACGGATTAACAGACTTGATCGAGCCTAGCCTCCTTGAACCGTATACGACATTTACCGGCCCGAAGCACAAGAGAATGCTATATCTCATTGAAGACATGCTGAAGGAGTACACGGAGAATGAACCGTGGCGACAAACGCTGCTGCAGGCGCGATTGAAGGAGCTGCTCGTTTGTTTCGACCGGGAGCGAAGAGCAAATCAGCCGGAGAACATTCCTTTAACCACCCCTGGCAAAACGAATTTGTCCATCTGGCCGATCATCCATCACATTCACCGCAATTATCGCGAAGAGCTTACCTTATCACAGCTGTCGGAGCGTTTCGGCATGAGCGTCTCCCGCATCAGCGAAGTGATCAAGGAAACGACCGGCCAAACCTTCGTTCATTTCGTCCATGATTTGCGCTTGCGTCATGCAAGCAGCCTTCTGGTGTCCACCGATTACAGCGTCGTGGATGTCGCGCTTGAAGTCGGCTTCGGTTCATATAAAACCTTTGTCCGCATCTTCCGCGAACGTAAAGGCATGGTGCCGATGGCCTATCGGAAAGCAAAACGGCCCCAGTAATGGGGCCGTTTCTTATTATAAGCTACACGCGGTGCATGCTCTTCCCTTTTTCTTCTCTAACCTCACGCCACATCTTGCGCCACTCCGTTACATCTGTCAGCACGCTTGCCGGGTCATATGCACTCCGAACCGGGAAGGAAGGATGCATCGAACGCCCGGATGGTGCGCCTGTCTTATGATAGCGCAAATCAATCGACCACCTTATGATATCGGATCGATTGGAGATCCCTCTGTGCGGCGTGTACTTGTTCATGATGACGAGGCCGCCCTTCTTGCACTCCGCTAACACTGGTGTTACGGTAGGCAGCTTCTCAGGAACGATCGTCGTTCCGCCTTCCGCGCGATGGTTGATGTATCCCTGCTTGAACACATGCGGCATGATCTCCATACAGCCGGTTTCGGCGGTTGCATCCACAAGCGGCAGCCAGAACGTAATAATCTCCGATGCTTCCGAGTCAGGCGAGGTGACGGCACAATCCTGATGCCAAGGGACATTTTGAAAATAATCCGGTTCCGACTGTGTGGACTTCGCCGGATGTTTCGCACGGATATGCTGAATGGGGTTACAGCTGAGCTCCGTTCCTAATAGGCATTCGACAAGATCAAGCAGCCCTTCGCTGCCCATGAAACGAAAGATCGCTTCACCCAAGTAGCCGTTAATATCAAACCCCCGGCTTATTTCCTTATTTTGCTCATACAACCTTGTAAATCGTTTCTCGAATGGCTCATCCTCGTACAGTTCAGTCAGCTTGCCCTCAGCCAGCAGTTGTCTGGCCCTAGTATCCAATTCAGCCGAAAGCTCGTCTATAACGGGCTGCAGCTCCTCATTCGTGAATACATTCGGCACAATCAAATACCCTTCGGTTTGATATCGGATCATTTGCTCAAGCGTCAATCGCATTCGCCCACCGACCGCCTTTGATCTAGGATTGTTCTTCTCTCCTTCATCATAGCGGCGCCGACATCTGATAGGAAGGTAGAATCTTACACCGAATACGGACTATATTATCCGATATTCGCTCGGTGCCCGCCCATGGTGTCTGCGAAACAGTCTGGCAAAATACGAAGCATCCTCATAGCCCAGCATCTCAGCAATCGTGAATACGGGAAAATCCGTATACAGCAGCAGCTTCTCCGCCTCTGTCATGCGCAGCTGCTGGAGATAAGCCATAGGTGTCATCGATGTATGCGCTTTAAATACACGGCATAAGTAATTCGGCGTCCAATGGACATGCTGCGCCAGTTCCTCCAGCTTAAGCTGCTCGCCAATATGTGCGCGCATATATTGCTGCAGAGCGTTGATTTCACCGGTTATGGCTCCAGCTTGCCGCTCTGTGGACGTCGAATCGATGACCTGCTCACTAAGCTTCCCTATCGTTTGTTCAACGCGCAGCATCAGCTCGATCACCATCAGCGACAGATGCTCGGTTGAGACATATCGATTGCTGGGGTCAAGTAGCCGATTAAACCCTTCAAGCAGAAAAGGCCTAAGCGAGGGCGGTACGAGAATGGGCTCATCACGGAAACCGGCAGGCAGCACATATCCTCTCTTCTCTTCGATCCAATCGAATAGATTCACCGTTTGCGCAGGCTCGTTGCTCCCTTCAACGCGAAGCAGAAACGTACATTCCAGATTATGCAGCCCGATATCGTCATCCGCATGAAACTGATGCCATTCGTTCGGGTTGATCACATACAAGAAGCCGGGCAATGCCCGGCTCTTCCTGTCGTTTACGAGGAAGCTTCCCGCTCCTCCCGTTATATACATCAAATGAAAAACCGGATGTTGGTGCCGCGTCGTCAACACGCCTTTACGGCCCTGCTGCCGATCCGTCGTCATATGCTCCGGACGTAAGCTTTGCCCTTGCATTTCCAGCCGTAAGCTCATGCCTGCCACCTCGTCACCGTTTGTCGACTTGCACCCGTCCGGAGAAGAAGGTCGCTCCTCTTCCCATATCCGCCACCCGGTCCGGGGTGAGCGCATTAACCATCGCCTTGCCGCCGTCAGTCCCATCCGCCCATAATCCCTGGCTGACAACGACACCTGCCAGCACATCGTCACCTACTGCCGCAGTGAGCTCGCAGCTAGCGCGATCATTCCACACTCGAATGACATTGCCGTTCTCGATCCCTCGTGCTTCTGCATCGGCGCGGTTCATGTGCAGCTTCGGCGTTTTCTCCATGGCAACATGCTTCTCGTTGTTGGAGAACGTCGAATTCAAGAAATTATGATTGACTGTCGGTATGAATAAGAACGGATAGGGTCCGTCGTCCACAAGTGGCGTGTATGTCGGCATTGGCGGGTAACCTTTGCGTTCCATTGAAGCCGAATAGAGCTCAATTCGACCGCTCGGCGTCCGCAGTTTACCTGGGAACAGCGGCTTCACATTTGCTTTGATCGCACCGTGTTCCTGAAGCGTCTGCAGTGAAATCTCGGCCAAATTCGGATTATTCGGGTTGTTCAGCGCCTGCTCAATCATGGCCTCATCCGAATCCTGAAGCGCCTCTTCCTCATAGCCCATCGCCGCCGCAAGCAGTCTGAACACTTCGGAGTTCGACTTGCTTTCTCCATATGCCGCTGCAACCGGCTGCTGAAGGTGCACATAGTGATGCCAATAGGAAAGGTAGAGATCGGTATTCTCAAAAGCCGACGTAGCCGGCAGTACAATATCCGCAAATGCAGCCGTCTCCGTCAGGAACAAATCATGGACAACCGTAAACAGATCCTCGCGTAAGAGACCTTCTCTTACTTTAGTTGCGCTCGGTGCTACGACAGCCGGATTGGAGTTGTACACATACAAGGAGGAAATTGGCGGCATATCCGAATCCGTCAGCGCACTGCCGAGTAGATTCATATTCACCTCGCGAGCGCCTCCCGCGGCTCGCAGATCCGGTCGTTCCAGTGCGGACTTATTTAAAGCCAAATAACCGCCGTTTCCTTTAATCGCACCGCCGCCCCGCTTCATCCATTGCCCTGATACCGCCGGAAGACAGGCGATTGCGCGAGTCGTCATGCCGCCGTTATCATGATGCTGCGGACCGTTTCCGATACGGATAAACGCCGCTTCACTGCCGCCATACATACGGGCCAGTTTATAGAGATCATCGACCGGCACGCCTGTAATCGAGGATACCACCTCAGGTGTGTACGATTTCACATGTTCACGAAGCTGTTCATGGCCAACCGTAAACTGCTCCATGAACAACTCATCTGTCAGCTTCTCGGCGAATAGAATATGCATCATTCCAAGTGCGAGCGCCGCATCTGTACCGGGCATAACCGGAATGAACCAATCCGCCCACTTCGCGGTCCGATTGCGGTGAACATCGATAACGACAACAGTCGCACCATTCTTGCGCGCTTTCTCGGCAATCGTCACTTGGTGCATATTCGTGCTGACCGCGTTGATTCCCCACATGATGATCAGCTTCGCATGAACGGTTTCCTCCGGATCGGTACCGTAGCTTCCACCCATGGTGTAGCCGTACCCTTCTGTACCCGCAGCCTCGCAGATCGAATAAATCAGCTTGCTTGCCCCCATCCGATTGAAGAATCGGCGGCCTAAACCTTCCGTGCCAATACGACCCATGTTGCCATAAAAGCTGTAAGGCAGAATTGCTTCCGGCCCTTCATCTGCAATCAAATGCTTCCACTTGGACGTTATCGTGCCGATGGCGTCCTCCCAAGTAATGCGTTCAAACTGCCCGCTCCCTTTGGGACCGACACGCTTAAGCGGATATTGCAAACGATCCTTATCGTAGATGCGTTCCGTCATGTTCCGAACCTTATTGCAGATCGCCCCTTGCGTAACCGGATGCTCGGGATCGCCTTCTATTTTCACAATTCGACCATTCTCTTTATGTACAAGAAGTCCGCACTGATCGGGACAATCCAGTGAGCAGACCGATGGAAATACGCCATTCGGTTCCAAATAAGTTGCTGTCATCCTGCGATTCACTCCTTCACTTTCACTTCCGCGGTACACATGAATCTATTATATCGGGTGCAGCCTTGTGTGAAAAGCGCAGGCAAGGTTAGCCTTTCTTCTAGTATAAACAAGAAAGGCCTGCATCCCTACACTGCAGGATGCAAGCCTTCGCTATTGTCATACGGCGGAAACGTAGGAGCCCGTCTCCAAGAATCGCAATTGCGCAGGCGTGAGTGTAACCTCACTTGCTGCGCAGCTATCCAGCACGTATGCCGGCTTCGAGGCGCCGATAATCGGAAACACCGGGAACGGCTGCGAGGTTAAATACGCCAGCGCAATAACTGTGCTGGTCGTCTCGAGCTCGGCCGCAAGCTGCTGTACACGCTCCAGACGGTCGAAGCTGGCGTCATTGAAATACATCTTCTGCACGCCTGCTGCGCTGCCTTGATTGCCTGCATCCTTGCCTCTTGCATATCGGCCGCTGAAGAAGCCGTTCGCTTGCGACGAATAAGGAATGACGGCCATCCCCGACTCGGCAAAATAATTCCGATCCGCATCGCTCATCACCACGAGTGTCGGATCTCCAATTGAACCCGGCGTACATACGGCTAGATTCCAGAGTGGCTGACTAGCCGCGAAAGGCGTTAACCCATGTTCAGCAGCATAGCTCTGCGCTTGTTCGATCCGCTCCACCGTCCAGTTGGAGCAACCGATGCTGCGGATGCGGCCGGCCTTCACTTCGTCATGCAGCGTCTCCATGATCTCGCCAACCGGTACGCTCGCATCGTCGCGATGCAGCCAGTAGAGGTCGATATAATCGGTCTGGAGCTGGCGCAAGCTTCTCGCAATATCCGCTTCGATATCTGCTCGTCCAAGCCTTGGGATATGCATCGTCGCAAGCTCCGGATGCGCGCCTTTCGTCGCTAGAATAAGCTGCTCGCGATGGCCGCGTTCCTTCAGCCATTCTCCGATCCGGATTTCCGTCAAGCTTCTTCCTTGGCCGAGCCAATCGTCATATACGAGCGCAGTATCGATAAAATTGCCGCCCTGCTCCAGATAGAGATCAAACAGACGGAACGCATCCTCGCGCGGCATTCCGCCGCCGAAACCGGCTGTCCCCATACAAATGACAGCTGCGTTTAAAGGTGTTCCCGGTATGTTGCGATAACGCATTATTCATTTCCTCCCAGATCCCATTTTCAGCCAGCTGCAAGCTTGCAGTTATTTTAAAGTAATTCCACCGTCCACAATGAGCACTTGACCGTTAATCTGCTTACTCATGCCGGATGACATGAAGACAACCGCATCCGCGATATCCTCTCCGGTTTGCAATCGCCCGGCTAGAGCAGCCATTTGCTCTTCATCCATTCCGTTCGCTTTCCACCTTGCGACCTCGCCCTCCGATGCCACCCAGCCCGGCTGCACGCAATTCACCCGAATGCCGTGCTTCACAAGCCCCTTTGCCAGATTCCGCGTCAACGTGACGATGCCGCCTTTGGAAACGGCATAAGCCATCGTAGCCGGCTCGCCTGCAGTCGCATGGTTGGAGCCAATATTGATAATGACGCCGCTGCCCCGTTCAATCATGCCAGGCACGACGGCTTGGCACAGCATATAGGCACCCTTGAGATTAATGCCGAGCACGTTATCCCAGAACGCTTCATCGGTGTTCAGCAAATCAGCTCTTGGGAAAATCCCCGCATTGTTGACGAGCACATCGATAGCACCGCCGAATTGACGCATCGTCTCGTTAACGAGCGACTGCACTTCATTCAGCTTGGAAACATCGCAGCGGATAAAATAAACCTCATCCCAAGTATCCGCAAGCTGCCTAGCCGTCTCAGCACCACTCTCGTCATGATCGGCAATGATGACCCTCGCTCCGCACTCCAGAAATCGCTTCGCAATTGCACGTCCGATTCCTTTAGCCCCGCCTGTGACAACGACCGTTTTCCCTTCAAACGTGATGAGGGGAGCCGTCATGACCGCAGTGCATCCTTCCGCGCTGCCTCATAGGCGATACTCGGAATCTGGGTCGCGAATTTGCCTCCGCTTACGTCGATCATCGTACCGGTAATATATCCGGCAAGGTCAGAAGCAAGGAAGCAGATCAGGTTCGCGACATCGTCCTTGCTGCCCCAGCGCCGAAGCGTAAGCGTATCCAGCAGCCGCTGCTGACGCTCCTCCGGCTGCTCTGCATAACGGTTCATGTCCGTCGGAATCATCCCCGGCGAATAACAATTCACGGTAATGTCATAGGGGCCAAGCTCGCCCGCAAGCACCCGTGTGAACTGTTTTACCGCAGCTTTGGAAGAAGCATACGCCGCGCTTCCGTAAGCCGGCACGATCGCAGCGAAGGAGGCCGCGTTCAAGATACGGCCCGAGCCTTGGGTTTTCATAATCGGGACAACTGCTTGGCACATCAGAAAGGTACCCTTCAAATTAATATCCATGTTGGCGTCCCAAATGTCTTCCTTGAGCAGCTCAACAGTGCCGCCGCTGGCCACTCCGGCATTGTTGATTAAGATATCTATTCGCCCAAACCGGCTCCGTACCTCCTCCACAACCTCAGCGATTCTTGCCGAATCCCGCACATCACAGATGAACTGCGCGCCTGTAAGCTGCTCCTCCGCGAATTGCAGCGCCAGGTCATCGAGCAGCTCTTGCTTGATATCCGTTGCAATCGTAATGACGCCTTCCTTTGCAAGCGTGAGTGCAATATGACGTCCAATCCCTCTGCCGGCACCGGTAACGATGGCTACTTTCCCTTGTAAATCGATGATCATGACAATGCCTCCTCCTCTGGTTTCACAGTGTTCAAGCTGTTCATCAGCTGCTGCACATAAGCGATGCTCGACAAGAGCTGCGACTGCTCGTAGGCTGCAACGATTTCCACCGTTTCTCCCCGTTCATGCGGCGTACGCCAATCGGCGGACGGCTTCGCATTGCGCTGAACGAAACGGAGCAGCTCCGCCAATTCTCTGGCGGATCGCGCCGGGTATTCCGGCCAGTAATCATCGGCAAGCACCCTTGTATGCCTAGCATCCAATGCTCCCATTTCAATGGACATACACAGCTCGTTCGCTGCCTGGCTTTCGCGAAACACATTCAATAGCGCCGGAAAATCCACCGCACCCTGTCCGATTGGACAGCGGACGAGCATGTAGCCTTCCGCACTCGGATAAATCCAATAATCCTTTAAGTGGACATGTTTGAGGTAAGGAGAGATCCGCTTGGCAAATTCGACGGGTTCCTCTGCAGTCGCGAGCGGATTGCCCGTATCCAGCGTTAATCCGAAATTCGGGGAACCGATCGATTCGCACAGCCAGATCAGCTCTTCCGAGCAAAGATCCTGATGGTTCTCCAGCGCTAGAATGACGCCTGCTTCTTCTGCCAGAGCTGTTGCAGCAGTGAGCCCTGCGCGAACCTCCTCGAGGAAAGGCTGCCAACTCCCGACTAAGTGACGGCGATCTCCGCCAAACTTCGCTCCGCCTGCCACTGTGCGTACAACCTTGGCTCCGACTGCCTTTGCGACGTGGAAAGCTTCACCTAATCGAGCAGCATCGAAGCCGTCAGAAGCGATTGTGATATAGAGCTCATTCGCCTCGACTTTACTTGCTATGGCTCTGTGGTCACAACCTTCCAGCATCGGGAGGGACAGCTCCACGCCTTGCAGACTATTTTGCAGCGCCATGTTCATGACTTCCTCGGCCGATATTCTCGGCCTTCCTGCACGTGGGTGCAAGCCCATCGCATAGGTCGTACCAAATACGGATAAGCCAAAACGCATCACGATCACCCTTTCGTATCCAACTGTCCAACTAAGTGATGAAGCCCTTTTTATTTTGCCGTCCAACCGCCGTCAACCGTTAACGCCCCGCCTGTCATGAAGCTGGATGCATCTGACGCGAGGAATAAAGTCGGTCCTGCAATTTCGTCTGGTCTTCCCCACCGCCCCAGCGCAATTTGATCGACAAAAAACCGATTCGCTTCCGGATTGTTCATCACAACCGTATTGAGCTCAGTAGCGATCGGACCGGGACAAAGCGCGTTCACGGTAATATTGAAGGGGGCAAGCTCTAAGGCCAGCACCTTGGTTAGCTGAATGACGCCGCCCTTACTGGCACAGTAGGCACTTCTCTCCGGCAGACCGACCATACCGAGCATCGAAGCCACGTTAATAATTCGGCCGGATCGCTGTTCTTTCATGATCGGCGTAACCGCGCGGATGCACAGGTAGGGTGCTTTTAAATTTGTACCCATCACCAGATCCCAGCTTGTTTCATCGTAGCTTTCGATCGGCTTGCGAATGTTGATTCCCGCATTGTTGATCAAAATATCGATCCGTCCGTAGCGCTCTTTGACAGCTTGCACCAGCTGCTCCACCTGGTCGGCATCCGTTAGCTCAGCTGCCATTCCTATCACTTCAGTACCTGTATCAATAGATAGTTGCTTGGCAATTTCAGCTGCTTTCTCCTCTGAACGACTTGTAATAACGACCGCTGCTCCCGCTTCAGCCAAGGTTTGTGCCATCACAACGCCAAGTCCGCCGGTCCCTCCTGTAATTAATGCAACTTTACCTGTTATTTGAAATAAATGGCTGCTGCTATTCATGTCGAGATCACCCGTTCCTTTCATCCTTGTTAAGGAATGCGCTTACATGTTAACATTTCAGTATCTGGAAGGCTTTACATAAAGGTGATCGTTTTTTGGACTTTTCCGAACTCGGCGTACAAGGCGGTGCTGAACAATTGGACAAAGCTCTTTTTCCTCCGATTAGGCAAACGGCTTTAAGGGACATCTCCCCTGTTATCCATTGGGCGCGGCAGCATTACCGTGCTCCGGCGTTCAAGTGGAGCCGACGAATCTATGATTTTCAGCTCATTTATGTGAAACATGGCGAGATCAGGGCAACGATTGAAGGGGAAGTCATTGAAGTTCGAGCAGGCAGTTTGCTTGTTTTAACACCTTGGCGATACCATCGCATCGAGGTGCTGACGGAACCGCATGCAGAGCTGCTTGGTATTCATTTTGACTTTTTCGATGGCGCAGCCAACAGCCATACCATCATCGCGGATGAATCTAATCCGGATCCGGATGCCTTCAGTGAAATGCCCTATCTGGGGGCAGATCGACCGATTTTCGCAGAATCATTGCTTACGAATGTGTCACCGAGGATCATCTCCTTGTTTGAAAATGTCATTCAGGAATGGAATGATCGGCAGCAGGACTACGACAGTGTGTGCAAAGGGCTGATGATCCAACTGATCGGGTTGCTGCTCCGTCAGCAGAATGAAGGACGGGGAACGCCGCATCCGAAATATGAGAAACGGCTTCTTGAGCTGGTTCATGAGATTCGTGCCGATTGCAGCCGCCGATGGTCGAGTGCGGATATGGCGAAGTTTCTGCTCGTACATGAAGATTATATGAGTCGGCAGTTCAAAGCGATGATGGGCGTGGGGCCGAATAAATTCGTGCAGACGGTACGCCATCAGGAAGCCAAACGGCTCCTGAGGGAAACGGATCAGACGATTGAATGGATATCTGGGGCAATCGGCTATGAGGATTTTCACTATTTCAGCCGGATTTTCAGACGCTGGGAAGGGATGTCGGCCATGCAGTTTAGGAAGCTGTCGCGGACGATATAGAAGAAGGACAGCCTCTGCGTCACCCGTTCGCGGGGATTGGAGACTGTCCTTTTCATTAAGGTAAACGGTAGAGCGCAAACGGTTTGCCGTAACGGAATTCTTCGCTCCATGCGTTCAGAGCATCCGTTACCTCTTGACCAAGATTCATTTCAACACTATTTAAGTTATCTTCCAGCTGCTCGACACGTGTGGCACCGACAATGACTGTCGAGATTGCAGGCCGTTCCATAAGCCATGCGAGCGAAATCGCACTCGCGCTATAGCCGCTGTCAGCCGCGAGTTTGCTTACCTGTTGCCCCAACGTAATTCTTCGTTCATCCAGGAAGCGAACGAAGCTAGGGTCGGTAACAACTCTGGAGCTTACCGGTGCTTCTTCCGCCGTTAAGCCGTATTTGCCGGTCAGAATGCCGCCTGCCAGTGGGAAATACGGGATGATGCCTACGCCTTGATCCAAACATACCGGAACAAGCTCTTGCTCGGGAGTCCGATCTGCGAGCGAATAGCTGGTTTGCGTGGATACGAACCTCGCAATGCCTTTGGAATCGCTGATCCCCTGCGCTTTCATCAGCTCCCACGCGGCATAGTTGGAAGCGCCAATATAACGAACCTTGCCTGAACGAACCATATCTTCGAGCGCAGCTAATGTTTCCTCTAGCGGCGTGTGCGGGTCGAATGTATGGATTTGATACAGGTCGACATAGTCGGTTCGCAGACGTTTCAGGCTGTTTTCCAGCTCCTGCATCAGATGGCGGCGAGAAGATCCTTTGGCATTCGGACCTGCGCCCCTCACTAGTCCTGCCTTCGTAGCCAGCACGGCTTGGTCCCGCTTTCCCTCTAATGCCACCCCGATAATTCGTTCCGATTCCGTGCCTGCATAAATATTAGCGGTATCAATAAAATTAATGCCTTTATCCATCGCATGATGAATAATTCGAATGGATGTTTCCTGATCGGCACGTTTCCCAAAAGCATTGGTTCCTAAGCCTAGAACGGACACTTCAAGTCCGCTTCTTCCGAGATAGCGATATTTCATACGCTGCTGAGCTCCTTCCACAAATAGCGAGTATATTGGCTTATTATACCTTAAAATGAGAGGCTGCCAAAACGCGCACCCCCTTGACATAGTGGTTGTTTATGTAGCATAATGGTAAAAATTTAATATGTATTTTTCTTATCAAGAGTAGGTGGAGGGACAAGCCCGATGATACCCGGCAACCGACAGACCTTTGTTACTGCAAAGGAATGCACGGTGCTAATTCTTGCGGAACGCTTTACGAAGCGAATCTGGGAGATAAGAGCGAGGATCTATGACATTACATTCCTATGACCTTCTCTGATTCCAGAGAAGGTCATTTTTGTTTTTCTATAAACAACTACACTTGTGTACTGGAGGATCATGATGCCGAACACGATTCCTGACCATACGACGATAGATGAATCAACCGAGTATCACCGGGATACGCTTCCCCAGCTGATTGCGCTGCTCAATTTGCGAAATTCGGTAATTGGCTATTCGTTAGAGTTTATGCAGCAGTGTAAAATTAGCCGAATCGAATGTTTTCGCTTCGACAGTGAGCTTACGGAGAGGCTTCAGCCTGGCCACGGCAGCGATTATTTCTGCGGTTTACTTGCGATCACCACAACTACGGGAGCAGTTGGGCTAGCGGAGTTTACCATCCCACGCAAAAATTTGCATGGCGACTTTGTGATGTGGGCTTCTCCCCTTCAGCGGATAAAGGGGCAGACGTTGCTCGAGAGCTTCAGCTACGTTCAGAGTAAGCTGGACACATGGGGCCCTGTGAGATCCGAGCTCATCGCGTCTGCGCTGCTGAAGCTGAAGGCGAATTCTGAGCCGACTGCAGCTCAGCACGAAGATGAACGCTACCTCTGGGATCGCTCGCACCTGCTTCGCTATACGCAGTCTTATGTTTCGTTTTAGTCAAGGCGTTGGGCGGCGGAGATGAGCTGTTGACTGTCGCTTGCCGAATGATCTAACGAACCGTACAGGTCTTATTTGAGCGAAAACACCTCCAAATAAAATCTAATGAACCGTAGAGGTCTTATTTGACGGTTTCCGGGTATTTTGAGGACGTTTTCCACGAAATAAAGCCTCTGTGGTTCGTTAGAATCTGAAAACCGCGAAATTCGGCCCAATAACGCCCGTACGGTTCGTTAGATTTTTGAGACATGCCAATTGCGACATGCGATGGCTGTCTTGCGGTAAACGGCACTCGGCACTGTGCAACTAAAAAAACGGTTGAACCTGGAATCATCCCAGTTCAACCGTCCCTTACTTCTTCGCCTTATGCAATTCTTTACGCCGCGTTGCTCATGCGCCGTTTCTCCTGCTGCAGCTTGAACGTCGATTTCGCAAGTAACGCAGCGATGATCGCCATCGCGGCCAACGTCCATAATGCCTCGCGTTTTCGTTCCGGCGCGCGGTCGAAGTGGGCATGTCCCAGCCGTTGCGTCGCTTGTTTCATAAGCGCTACCTGCAAGTCGGGATTATTCTGTGCGCCACCGGCATTGAGACGGAAACCGTTACGCTGGTAGGGGCTGTCCAGGCCATCTTTGACGGTCAAAGTCACGTCGATACCAAGCTGCGCGCAAATATCGAGCAACGGCTTGGAGAAGGCGCCGTACGGGAAAGCAAGCACATGGTTCGACTTACCAAGCTCTTGCGCCAGAACCTTATTCGCGTGCTCCAAATCCGCTTTTACCCGCTGCTGGTATTCTTTCTTCGTCTCCCGCCTTCCCTTGTCTTTCAAATAAACAGGTCCGGTCAACGCAGCTATCTTATGCTTGCCCTTTGCATCCGTAGGCTCATATAAATGAGAGTCGAAGGAATGGCTGTAAAAGGATATTCCGGTTCTTTTCATTTCCTTAACCTGGTCCCAATTCAGTTTGGGAACCCCGATGTGCCGAGGGTTGCCTATCGTGCTCACGATTAGAAAGTTAGTTGCCGGCGCCTCATACTTATGCAAGACCGGATAGACATCTTGGTAGAAAGATTCATAGCCGTCGTCGAACGTGAGCAGCACCGCATTATCCGGAACCGGCTCTCCACGCAAGATGAAACCTCGGTATTGATCCATCGTTATCCAATGAAAATTGTTGGCCTTCATCAATTCGAGCTGTCGTTCAAATTTACTGACAGGCAGTGCACTGGCATCGTGCGGATGCTTCATGACCTCGTGATACATGAGCACAATGACATGGCCTTTATAGTATTCGCCATGGGGTTCATCCGGGCCTGGCTTTAGATCTCTATTACTTGCCAGGTCCCCTTTACCATAGAACAATCGTCCGACCAAAGGCATTCGGGCATGATAAGTTTGGATGATCAAAACGCAGCAAAGAGCGGTTAGACCCAGCAGCAATGAGGTTAGAACGAATTTTCTGGTTTTTAAAGACATAGGGTCAACTCCGCCATTCAATGTAGGGGTGATTCAGCCAATCGCGCTTTCATTTATTCGACGAAGCTAGTTCGACAAATGTTGCCTAGTCCTTGAGTCCTGCCTAAGAATTACGGGATTGAACAAAAAAAGCGGAATGTCATATTGACACCCGCCTCTTAGGCTTACTTTATTAAGCTTCTAATTGTTACGTAACGGTCTCTCCTATACAGTGACCACTGTTTTCACTTCTTCGCCTTATAAAACTCATGATACAGCTTCATCAGCGCCCGCTTCTCAATGCGTGACACATACGAACGCGAGATGCCGAGCTCCTTCGCGATTTCCCGCTGCGTCCGTTCCTCGCCGCCGGCAATAAGGCCAAATCGGCCGACGACGACTTCCTTCTCGCGGTCATCCAATATATCTAAATTTTTATAAATCTTGCTCTTCTCGATTTTGAGCTGCACTTTCTCCGCGACATCATCGGCTTCCGTGCCAAGGATATCGATCAAGGTGATTTCATTGCCCTCTTTATCCGTTCCAATCGGATCGTGCAGGGAAACATCCTTGCGCGTTTTCTTCAATGACCGCAAATGCATCAGAATCTCATTTTCGATACAACGCGCCGCAAATGTCGCCAATTTCGTCCCTTTTCCGGTCTGGAAGCTTTCAATCGCTTTAATAAGCCCGATCGTACCGATCGAAATGAGGTCTTCCAGGTCCTCACCGGTGTTGTCGAATTTCTTGACGATGTGGGCAACCAATCGGAGGTTATGCTCAATGAGCAGATTGCGCGAAACTTGGTTTCCCTCTGCCATGAGCTGAAGGTGCTTGAGCTCATCTTCTTCATGCAGCGGCTGGGGAAAAGCGTTGTTCTTGACGTAAGAAACAAGGAGCGACAGCTGTTTGATAAACAATGCGATCGCCGCAAACAATCCGGGCATCGAAAAGCCACCTCCATACAATTTCGCCTCTAACAGGAGGACAACGACAAGAGTAGTTCTCCCATTACCGACAGTGAAGACTGTTCTACAGTGTATGTAGGCGGCGGCCTATACGTGCCTGTACGGCTTTATATTCCATAGTCAGGTGCACCTAGGTTGCCAGTTCCATTCCCCTAGAATTCCACAACAAAAGAGCCTTGTCATCTCATATGACAAGGCTCTTCTACACTTACACGCTATCCGCGATCTCTTGAAGCGTCACAGGACGGTTCTCTTTCATGGACAAATACGCACCGAACACCATCTGCATCGTCTTCAAATTATCCGCAACGCTGTTCTCCGCCTCGCGCTCTTCTTCCACTGCGCGCATCAGCTCGCCCATCGTCCCCATGAACGCATGCGGGAACCATTTGCCATGCAGCTTCGGCGTAAACCAGTAATCCTCATGGATCGCTTTCGTAAAGAAGCTGAGTGTGTCTTCTCGTCCAACCGGATAGTTGTACAGCGATCCGTTCGTGCCCTTGATGATCCCCTCAGTGCCTTCGAAGCGATAAGTCGCATACCAATCGTCTTCGTCAGCGATATGGTTGTGATTATCATGAATGATACCGCGTGCTTCGCCCGCAAACTTGATATGAAGCAGCGTGCGTGTCTCCCCGATCGTACGTTGACCCGGGAAACGCGCTCCGTCTGCATACACATACTCCGGTGTGCCGAACAGGAAGCGAATCGCATCCATGTAATGAATGCTGTGATACATGAATTCCAACGTCGGCATTTCGCGCAGCCAGCCCCAGTTGGCAAAATCCTGCTTCACATTGACTTGAATCGAAGCCTGCAACAGCTCCCCCAGCCAGCCGCGCCGAATGATCGTATGGCTGGCTCGAATGCTTGGCGACCACCGCATCTGCTGGTTGACGGCTCCTTTTATCCCAAAGCGTTCGCATGCTTGTTGGATACGCACAGCCTCAGGGTAAGATTCCGCCAACGGTTTCTGGCAGAGGATATGCTTGCCCGCCGCTGCTGCCCGTTCCGCGATCTCCGGCTGAATCTTCGCTGGGATAGCAAGATCCGCTATTCGCACCTCCGGGTCTGCAAGCAGCTCATCGAGCTCGTTATAGACTTTCGGAATGCCGTATTTAGCTGCAAGCTTCTCCGCCCGCTCCCGATTCACGTCATAAATGCCGACAACGCGAAGTCCGCCCATTTGATAGGCCGGCAGATGGCAGGCATCCACAATTTCACCTGCACCGACAATGCCGATGCCCATTTCTTTATTGGCAGGCAGCGCCGGGCGATACTCTAAATCCAGCCAATTCTCTTTCATCGCGCTCACGCCTCAAGCACCTCCGATAGATTTTACAAGCTTGGTCCGATCCGGTTAATACTGAACTCTTGATGGCCCAGCACTTCCGCTTTCGTCCATTTGCCTTCCGCAACCTCAACAATTTCCTGCCAAATCCGCTCGCCTGCTTGTTCAAGACTAGCTGTTCCGTCCAGCATGTCACTGACGTCAATATCCATATTATCTTCCATCCGCTGGAACATCATCTTGTTTCCGGTAATCTTAATAACCGGTACAACCGCTGCTCCTGTTGGCGTGCCGCGGCCTGTTGTGAAGCATACGATATGAACGCCGCCAGCGGCCATACCCGATACGCATTCAATATCGTTACCCGGCGAATCCATAAAATAAAGCCCGTTCTCAGGAATATACTCCGCATATTCAATAATACCTTTAATCGGTGCTTTACCGCATTTGCTAATACAACCGAGCGACTTCTCCTCAATCGTAGACAATCCGCCTGCAATATTGCCCGGGCTTGGATTACCGCCGCGCATGTCTGCACCCATCCGTTCAACCTCTTTATCAAAACGGCTCACGATATAATAGAGTCGGTCGGACAGCTCCTCCGTCACGCAGCGCTCAGCGAGCAAATGCTCCGCGCCGATGATCTCCGTCGTTTCCCCAATTACGATGGAACCGCCCTCAGCGATCAGCGAATCCGCCGCGGCACCGAGTGCCGGATTAGAGGCAAGACCGGAAGTCGCGTCAGAGCCGCCGCATTTCACCGCTACTTTAAGCTTGCTGAGCGGAACCGGCACCTTCTCTTCCTTCTCCAGCTCAGCCATCATCCGTTTCGCCAATTCCGTGCCATATGAAATCGCCTTGACCGAGCCGCCGACCGATTGAATGTCGAACACCTCGACAGGCTTGCCTGTTTTGCGAATATCTTCAGCCAATGCGATGGGGTCTACAACCTCGCAGCCTAAGCTGATGATGATAACTGCGCCAACGTTAGGATTTTTGCCTGTACCGGCAAGCACATCGAACGTACGCTCTTTATCTGCGCCGATCTGACTGCATCCATGCTGATGCGGAATAGCAACGGCACCGGGTACCATTTGCATAATCCGGCTGCACACCTGATTCGAGCAAATAACTGTCGGGATGATTAGGAGATGATTGCGAATTCCGATATCTCCATTTGGGCGTTCGTACGCCATGAATGTCTTACTCATTGCGCTGCCTCCTTCGTTCCCAGATCTCCGCGGCCGCGGATGCCTTCAATATTGTGTACATGCACATGGCAGCCAAGCGTAATCGGTTTGACAGCCCGTCCAATCACTTCTCCGTATTTGCGAACATCCTGTCCGGATGCAATGTCCGCGATCGCCACTTTATGGCCAAAAGGGATATCTTCTGCAAGCGTTATCAACTGCAGCCCGGCTGCATTGCGGTAATGGATCGAATCTCCTGCCTTCATATCGCGAAGCGCTGTTGCTACATGATCGCGCTCGTCCATGTACAACGCGTCTGCGCCTGTTTCAATACGGTGTTCCACGTTAGCTCCGCCTTCCGGTTGACTCCATGATAGACATTCTTCTTCAGCTTCGATATAGTTCAATTATAGAAACAAAGAAACAGAATATAAATAATCAATTTCGCTGAAAATATACCTTTTTTTGAACTAGTAGCACATCTTGGAGGTGGCAAGTCGATGAACCCGCTTCGCAAACATTTTGATCCCGACACTTCGCTGCCAATTGAGCTCGTGCTGCGCAGTACGAAGAACCTGCAAGCAGAGCTGCCGGACCATCTGCATGACTGGTATGAGATGATTTATGTCCACGGCGGTTCCGGCTCGTTCTTTATCAATCATACCTTCTATGAAATGCAAGCCGGTGATCTCTATCTGATCCCCGGCAATACGATACATCGTACGCTCCCGCATTCGGATGAACCGATCACGTCCTCGGCTATGTTCTTCAGCGGACAATATGTGCAAACGACCGCAATTGGGAAGGATACGTACTCTTTCTTGCGCTGTTTCGATATGGCCAAGACAGGGCGCAATTACCGCATTGAGCTGCTTCCGGCCGAACGCATTCGGATCGAATCCATTATCGACGAGATGAACGAAGAGCTTCTACTGCGTCAACCCGGCTATAGTCAAGCGGTGCTCTTGCTGCTGCAAACCGTACTTCTTCATACGAATCGTAAAATGAATCCCGGGCAGCCTAAGCAGCAGCAGGGCGGCTCAAGACCATTATGGCTGCAAACCGCGCTGAATTATATTGACGCGCATCTGGTAGAGAACTTAAGCTTGTCCTCTCTCGCGGCGCGTGCAGCTGTCAGCCCTTCCTACTTCTCCAGAATGTTCAAGCAGATGACCGGACTAAACGTAACGGAGTATATCATCGCCAAACGGGTCATGCACGCTAAGGAGCTGCTCGGCGACACCGATTATACGGTTGCCGAAATCGCGAATATGTGCGGCTTTGAGAGCCTGCCCCATTTCTACCGCATGTTCAAGAAAGTGGCCGGCAGCACCCCGGCACATTACAAACGCGTGGATGATCGAAACACATAATGGCAATAAAAAAAGCTGCAGAAGTATGAGTGGTAGACTCATGCATCTGCAGCTTTTTTAACTAGTTCAGATCAGCGGGAAATACCAAACCTTGCTGACGCCGTGCCTCATCAAGGATGTTCATCACGGCTAAGGAATTCGCATGCGAATTGAGCTTGGACTCCCTTTCTCCGCTTTGAATCAAGTGGATAAAGGACTCTACCTCATAGCTCATCGTATGGCGGTCAACCGGTTTCGATACATCCTCAACCCGTCCATCCCGGTAATGGATCCGGATGTTGATCGGCAAATTAATGCTGTCGATCGTCATCGTTGCTTCCTCACCTTGGATTTCCGCTAGCAGCGAAGAATTGCTGATTTTGGAATACATAATGGAGGCTTCCATGTCCGGGTACTTGGCAATCAGACTGCCTTGCCCATCCACGCCTGATTCCAGCAAATAACCGCTCGCCCGAATCTCATCCGGCTGGCCGAACAGAACAACAAGCGGATAAATGCAATAAACACCCAAATCCATCAGTGCTCCGTTGGAGTATTCCGGTTTGAAAGCATTCAATACTTGTCCTGCTTTATAGGCATCGTATCGCGAAGAATACTGGCAGTAGCTTGCAAAATACCGCCGAACCTTCCCTAGCTTCGGCAGATGCTCCATAATCGCCGCGAAACCAGGCAGCTGCGTGCTCTTCATCGCTTCCATGAAAACGACGTCATACTGCTTTGCCGCATCCACGATCTGCTGCAGCTCGCGCGTGTTCGAAGCTGCCGGTTTCTCGCACAGCACATGTTTCCCTTTACTCATAAACAAGATAGCCAGCTCAGCATGGAGCGATGTTGGCGAGGCGATATATACGGCATCCAGCTCGCCGCTCGCTGCCATCTCAGCAGCATCCGTGAATGTGAACGGAATGTTATGCTTGGCTGCGTACGCCTTCGCCCGCTCCTCGGTTCTGGAATAGACTGCGGTAAGACTGAACCCTTCCACTTGTCTAGCTGCTTCGATAAAAGAATCCGTAATCCAATTCGTTCCGATAACGCCAAATCTAATCATAGCAATCCTCCGACAATGGTGATAATTTCTATTGTAGCAAGAAGAACCGGCTGCCGCCATCCTTCAGAAGTAGCTGTTAGAAGGTAAGCCGATAGAAGGCTTTATTCTCCAAACCGCGAATTTGCGGCGTCCATGCCTCGTGGCTGCCCGTAGTGTCGAAAGCATCCTCGATCATTTGCAGCTTCGCATCGATGGAATCAATATGATGCAGTGCCAGCGCT
Organism: Paenibacillus sp. J22R98; assembly: GCF_059383835.1. Classification (NCBI taxonomy): domain Bacteria; kingdom Bacillati; phylum Bacillota; class Bacilli; order Caryophanales; family Paenibacillaceae; genus Paenibacillus; species Paenibacillus sp. J22R98. Next base: position 10,131 of record NZ_JBXENW010000003.1, on the reverse strand, counting down.
TCTGCCAGCTGCGGCTGCACCGGACTTCCCCATTCGCCCAGATTATGATGGGAGAGCACAAGATGCTGCAAAGCCATTATACGTTCCGAATCCGGATCGATGCCGAGGCGCATCGCAGCTTCGGCTACCCACAGCGACGCTTGCGAGATATGCCCAATCAGTTTACCCGAATTGCTATAGTCTGACACAATGCCAAGCTCAGAAACCATCTCCACCGGCTTCGCGATATCGTGAAGGATGATGCCTGCTTTTAGTAAATCTGCATTCAAGAACGGACGCTGTTTGCAAATGAACTCACCCAGCTCCAGCATCCTTGAGATATGATACACGAGTCCTGCATAGTACGCATGATGGTAGGATTTTGCCGCAGGCGCGTGAAGCAGCTTATCCCCGACTTTGTTCATACAATAGTCCACAATGGCGCGCATATCGGTGTCCGTTATGCTGTCTTTGGCCTTATGGATCCCTGCAAGCAGCACCTCAGGCTGAACCGGCGCCGATCTTACGAAATCCGTTAACTGAACGTTATCCGCTTCGGTCGTCTTGCGAATACGAACGATCTTTACCTGCAGCTTCTCTCTGTAAAGCTGAGCCATCCCTTGCACCTTCACGAGGGTAAGCGGAACTAGGTTTTCTTTATCGGACGGTGTCGCATCCCACAGCTTCCCGGCCACATGACCGCTGGCATCCGAAAGCACGATATTCATAAAATCCTTAGGAGGCGTCGTATTGGTTTGTTTCACTTCGCTCTCTTTAATGAGATAGTAACCGACAAATTCTTCACCATCTCGCAAATCTCTGACAATTGTCATGCACATTTCCCTCCACCTATTCGACAACCTAACTCCTAGAACTTCGGGAAGGCCACGGCAAAATCCTTTTATTAGCGCACAATTTCATAGGAAAACGACCCAATTGTATTAACCGGATGGCAGTATTACCCGCTCCCGATACTCCTGCGGTGTCATATTGGAATGTGCCTTAAACAGCTTGATAAAATGCGGAACAGCCTGATAACCGAGCGTCTGGGCAATTTCGTAGATTTTCTTATCGCTGCTGCGCAGCATGTAGGTGGCGAGCTCCATCCGATATTTGAGAATATAATCGCTTAGATTATTGCCGGTTTCAGCACGATAGGCACGCGACAGATAAGCCGGATGTAAGCCAATATGAGCCGCAACCGTCTGAAGCGACAGACTGCCATTCATATTCTGTTCCACATATTTGTGTACCTTATCGATCAGGCTAACCTTCTGCTTCTCGGATGGATCGCCAAACAGCTCCCGAATACTTCTAAAGAGGAAGTAAGCCCATCTCTCCAGCTGCGCTAAGGAAGGAGCCGCAGGCATAAGGCCAAAGGTAGAGCCGCCAAGCTCGCTTAGCAGCTTTCCCTTCTTATGCGCCATATACTGGTAAGCGCCTGCAATCGTAAAATACGCTTCGTTCGCATACTCTGGCGGATAATGAACACTCTTTAATTCATTGAAAATATCGCTCAGCTTCTTATCCGCCCCGTCCCAATTCCCTGTATCTAGCAAATGCAGCAGCAACGGCGGTTTATACAGGGAGGTCATATTCCCGATTGCAAGCGGCTCCGGCTGATCGTCCACCCGCAGAAACACGCTTTGACGTTTAGCCTCCTCGATGGTCCGAATTCCGTTCACGATCATTCGGTATTGCTTTGGCAAGCCCACCGGAAAGGAGGTCCCGTTCACGGCCACCGCAACGGACAAGCTGTTGTTCAGCAGCGATTCCGCCTTCTTCTTCAGCTTGGCTGCCCGGCAATCGAGTGCTGAACGGTCAATACCCGTAAATGTGCCGTCCCTGCTTCCAATTGGCGAGGCGATAAAGACAAGATATTCATTCTGATCCAAACAGAACCATAGATGGAACGCGTCATGAAACACTTCCTCTGCCATATTCATGACCGCATATTCAATGAGTGCCCGATCCATTCTTTTATAATCCTGCATGCGCCCTTCCAGTCGCACGGCGAACATACCGGTATCTTGTTGAGAGGAGAAAGGCAGCTCGAGCAAGGACAGCTTCCTTTCAAGCTCCGTATCGGAAACGCGTCCATCACATAATAGTCGGCCCAGCAGCTCGCTGCGTAATGTTGGTAAGTTTTCTCGGTAAGCATATACATTGCGCTGCTGCTGCTTGTGCGCTTTCAGCTCATCCGCAATCTCTTCAACGAGTTTCTCCAGCATAGAGCGAAGCTGTTCCGGGTTTACCGGCTTCATAAGGTAGCCTGAAGTGTTGTACGGCACGACACTTTGCGCGTATTCGAAGTCCGCATACCCGGAGAGGACGATCAATTTCACTTTCTGATTCGCCCTTCTAATCTCTTGGATCAATTCAACGCCGCTCATCTCCGGCATGCGAATATCTGTAATGACAAGCTGAATCGGATGCTCCCTGAATATCGCGAGTGCCTCTTCGCCTGAGAAAGCCTTATGAATACGCGCAATACCGAGCGCCTCCTTCGGTATCGTCGCCGCGATGCTGTCCACCTGAGATGGGATATCGTCGACAATCAGCATGTCAAATATGGGAATCGCCTCCCTCTTTGATAATGACCAGCCGTGCACGTAGTCCGCCTAACGTAGAGTGATCGATATGCAAGCCGGATAAAGGTCCAAAATAATGCCTCAACCGCTGGTGCACATTCCATAAGCCAAGACTCTGAATAGCACTGGATTGCAGCAGCGAGCTTCGGAGAGCATCCAGCGCCTCCTGCTTCATGCCGATTCCGTTATCCTCGACCGCAAGCTCGCAGCCGTTCTCCGTGCGGTAGCCGGAAATGATAATCCGGCACTCTCCTTTTCTTCCACCCATGCCATGCACGATCGCATTCTCCACAAGCGGCTGCAGGAGTAACCGCGGAAGCAGCAGCTGCATCAGGCCTTCCTCAATATGTTCATCGTAGCGAAGCCGTTCCGACTGCATCCGGTGAATTTCCAAGTAATTGCGAAGCAGATCCATCTCTTCCGACAGGAAGGTGAGCTGCTGCTCCGTCTTCGTCGTATAGCGGTAATACTGGCTTAGATGCTGTGTGAAAGCGATAATGGCTTTCGTGCGGTCCAGCTGCGCCATACTTTGGATATAGGCAAAATTATTGTATAAGAAATGCGGATTGATTTGCGCTTGCAAATGTTTAAGTGAGGATTCCTTCGCACGCAGCTCCTCGATATAAACCTTATCGATTAAGGTTTGAATATCGTCTGACATCAAGTTAAACTGTTCGATCAAATAATGAAATTCATTCTGCGGCTCGCGTTCGATGCGATGCCCGTATTCACCGCGGCGCAGCGACTTAACCGCACGGATTAGTTCATAGATCGGCCGCTGAACGTTCCGATATAGCAGTGCCGCTGCTGCAACGCCAAGCACCAGAAGCAGCAGTCCTGCTCCATAGAAAATACGTTTGCTTTGATCAATCGGCTGCAATACCTTCTTCATGGGCACAAAATCAACTAAGTACCAGCCCAAAGCGGCGGATGCAGCATAGTTAACCAGATACGGTTCATCATGAAACGTTACCTTGACAGAGCCCTCTTTATTTTGTGTGTTCCGTTTCAGGATAGCGAATTGACGAGTCATCTCTCCGATCAGCTGCTTATCCGAGTCATGCGTCTGAATCGTCTCGAAAGCCGGGTGATACAAGAAGGGCTTACCGCCGCTGCCCTGCATGAACCGCTCCAGCATGTTCACTAGATTCTCCGTTAAGAAGGTTACTTCCACATATAAATTCGGATTTTCAGGTTTGCCGAGCGGCGTAAAGGGCAGTATCAAATGGCGTACGAATGCCTTCTCTTCCCCTCGTTCCGTTTCGATTAGCCGGTAATCCCAATGATCTTGAACCGCGTTCTCGAAATAAGCTTCATTGTACTCTTCCATCCAATTGGTCGATACCGCTATCCCGGACGGTGGCGAGAAAACAGTCAATTTATTGGTCCAGGCCAAGGTGGTCGACTGCATATCGAGCTTCTCCTGCAGCAGTTTCTTCGCTTCAAGTCTCGAATACGCCCCCGTGTTTGAAGAACGAAACTGCAACTGAACCACATCCGGTTCTCTTGCAATGACGAACGCTGCTCTCCACAGCCGGTCTACCTCTGTATCCATTTGATCGACAAAGAAACGGAGCCGATTCAGGTTAACCTGAAGCAGCTCTCGTTCCACTACGCCCGTGCTTATTTTGTTAGAGGAGTTGTACATCATCACGATCGGTACAAGCAGGAGCACAATGACGATCATGATCTTGGTAAAAATATTTATTCTGCCGCCTACGGCACGTCTGAATCTCATCTGGTCACCATCCGAATCCGTTCCTCTTTGAGCTATATAACGACTAGATTAGGATTTTACGGAACCGAGCACGATCCCTTTAACAAAATATTTCTGAAGGAACGGATACACCATCAGAATCGGTAAGGCACCGATAAAGATTTGCGCCGCTTTGACCGTCCGGTTCGAGAAGTTGGCAATCGATTCCGTTGATACGCCGATTCGGGACAAGTTATCGCTGACAATCATGGAATGCAGATACGAGGCTAGTGGATAGCCGTCCGGCTTGGACATGTAGATGATGCCATCAAACCAGGAGTTCCAATGCGATACCATCGTGAACAACGACAAAGTGGCGATAGAAGGCATCGATACCGGTAGATAAACGCTCCATAATACGCGCAAATGACCTGCACCATCGATATAAGCGGCTTCCTCTAAGTCCTGCGGAATGGTTCGGAAGAAGTTGAGCATGAGGATCATATTCCACACGCTTACCGCACCGGGCAACACCAGTGACCAGATGCTATCTAGAAGGTGAAGCTTGCTGATGACGATATACGAAGGAATTAAGCCACCGGAGAATAGCATCGTGAAGACGAAGATCCACGTATATACTTGACGCCCGGGGAAGCGAAGGCTTGTTTTCGACAAACTGTAGGAAGCCATCGTAATAACAGCCATGGATATGACCGTCCCTAGTATCGTACGTTCTGCGCCGATCCACATCGCAAGCAGAAACTTCTCATTCGCTAACGTCTTGGCATAAGCGTCTAACGTAAAGCCGATCGGCCAGAAATTGACGATGTTCGCCGTAGCTGCCGCACGCGAGCTGAAGGACACCGCAAATACGTGGATCAATGGAAGAATGCAGAGAATGCCGAGCAAACTTAGCAAAATATTATTGGATATCGCAAATGCAGCGTAACCTCGGGAGCGAAATTTCATTACGGGCCTCCTTTAGAAGATTCGGTAGTTGGCTAGCTTGTAAGCCAATCTATAGCTGACAACAATCAAGATGAAGCCGATTACCGACTTAAATAGCCCTACGGCCGTACCAAAGCTGAACTGTCCATTATTTAAGCCCACACGATATACAAACGTATCGATAATATCGCCATGCGAGAATACGAGCGGATTATAGAGATTCAAGATTTGGTCGAACCCTGCATCCAAAATACGACCAAGAGATAACGTTGCTACTACGATAACGATAGGCAGAATGAGTGGTATGGATATGTAAATGACTTGCTGCCAACGGCTGGCCCCGTCAATCTCTGCCGCTTCATATAACGCCGGATTGATGCCGACGAGCGTAGCCAGGAAGATAATCGCCGAGAAACCAAATTCCTTCCACACGTCGCTTACTATAACCGTAAAACGAAACCATTGGCCATTGCCTAGAAAGAAGATACTCTTGCCGCCAAACGCTTCGATCAGCCTATTCACGATCCCGCCATCCGTGGACAGGATATCGATCATGATCCCGCCAAGAATTACCCAAGATAAGAAGTGCGGCAAATAAACAAGCGTCTGTAGAATGCGTTTGAAGTATGTTTTGGCAACTTCGTTCAGCAGCAGCGCAAATATTATCGGTATGAACAAGTTAATGACAAGTTTAAATGATGCAATGATGAGCGTGTTCCAAATGACCTGTTTACTGTCCGGGTATTCAAACAGGGTGCGGAAATGCTCCAGTCCCACCCACGCCGACTTGGTGATACCAAGCCATGGCTGATAGTCTTCAAAGGCAATGATGACGCCGAATAGCGGAATGTAATTAAAAATGATGCATAACACTAACGCAGGCAACACCAGTATATGAAACGGCCATGTCTTCCTCCAATATGACGCCACACTGCATCCTTCCTTTCCATAGAAAAACGGGGGATCGGCGACAGCTTGCAGCAGCCTCTCCCCCGTTTTATACTCGGTCATTCCATGCTCGTTATTTGATACTATCTGCGTACCATTCGTTCACTTCTTCGGTAATCTTCTCGCCGCCATTATCCAACCATTGCTTAGCGAACTCGTCGAAGAATTCGAGCGGTTTCTCGCCGTAAATGATTTTCAGGTAGCTCTCCGTAGCGAGTTTCTTCAGCAGCTCGCCCTTGGATTTCATCGTATCCGTCATTGGACCGGTGAAATAGTTTTTACCTTCTTCGATACCTTGGTTCATCCGGACCCCTGCAGCAACGATTTGTTTCTTCGCCATCTGCTTCACGTCAAACTCTCTTGTTGTCAGCGGCTCAGCATTAGGATCAGCCAGGAATTTCTTGATCGGTGCGTCGTTGGAGAACGGAATCGTTGTAGTACCGCCAATGATGCTCGCGATCATGAAACGCATATCCATGCGGCTGCCGTCTTTAAGCGGCCATTTGTCTTCCGGAACACCTGCGTCTTTGTAATTACCTTTGATGATTTTACCGTCCATATTTACATAATCGTAACCTTCGTGATAACCGTCTTTGAAGCGTGGATCGAAGTACGGATCGCCTTCTTGCTCCAGGTTTTTAGCGAAGATTTTGTTGAAGTAAGCAAACCATGCTTCGATATTTTTGAAGTCTTTGTTGAACATCGTGAAGCCGCCGGTGATCGATTTCTCGGCACGTCCTACCAAACCATCCGCACCAGCCGGAAGCTCGAAAGGCTCGAAATCTGCTTTAGGATTCAGCTTCGTTACATCGCTAAGCGGCCAGTCACCCATCCAGAAAGGTCCGAACATAACGCCTGCTTTGCCGCTGGCAGCCATCTCGGAAGCTTTCATTGGATCTTTGATCCCTGCTTCTTTATCCATGTAGCCTTTGCTCATCCAGTCTCTCATCGTTTCCAGGTACTTCTTCGCATCCGGATGAATCGCACCGTAGCTCAGCTTGCCGTCATCGCCTAAGTTCCAGTAGCTGGTGACATCGTACGTATTGATCATTTGTTTCGTAAATGCCCCTACAATCGCGTCCGTTTGTCCCATCCATGTCCATGGACCTTCTTTCAAAGGCACAGCCAATCCGAAGGTATCCGCTTTGCCGTTGCCGTCCGGATCGTTCTCGGTGAATTGTTTGAGAACGTTTTCAAGTTCAGCGATCGTTTTAGGCGGCTGCAAGCCTAACGTATCCAGCCAATCTTTACGAATCCACATGACCGTACCTTCATCCCCCATGAAGAAGCTTGGGAGACCATAAAGCTTGCCGTCACGTTTCACGCCACCTAGCGCATAGTTGTATTTCTCAAGAATTTTCTTGTATTCCGGATGCGCATATTTCTCTATCGCTTCATCCAGCGGCATTACCCGGTCTGCGGATATCAGATTCTGAACTGAGTCCCCCGGTGCCGAGAATACATCCGGAAGCTTGCCGTTGCTGGAGAGCAGCAAGCGGATTTTGGTATCATAATCTTCCGGTTTCGTTACGATAAAATCAAACTTAATGTCGATCCCCATGTTTTCTTTCATCCAGCGGGTATGAACGTTGTCCTCCATGGACTCACCGGGCTTAAAGGCATTGCCCCTAGAAGCGCCATCATCTACAACCGCAGTTGTAATCGTAATCGGAGGATCGAATTTCTGGTTCCAAATATCAGCCGCCGGCTTCTCATCGGTTGCTGCCGCGCCATTGTTTGCAGCTTGATTGTTCGTCGTCGTTGCAGTGGTGTTCGATGCTTCTTGATTGCTGTTGTTGTCGGAACAAGCAGCAAGCGTTGGAAGCATGCCAAGGACGAGCGAGAGCGTGACGCCTTTTGCTAGCTTTGCATACCGTTTCATGTTCTACCCCTTTACTTTGTAGTGGTGCTTACAAGGCTTATTATAGAGGCGGCCATTTGATGTTTATATATTCCATTCTTTACTTCATATCGCAAATTGTACATTGACGCACTCCCTGCAAAAACATAAAAAACCATGCTCTGATTGTTCATCAGCAGCATGGTTTCCCTTTTATTAACAAATATAATCAACCGGAGATTGAGTTGTGAATAGCGGTTCGCGCGGTTCTTCTGGCATACAGAACCATCATAATCACACTTACTAGAAACGCCGCGACGATAAACACAAGCGGAAACTTCGCATTGATCGTATAAGTCCAACCGCCAAGTATTCCCGCAGGAAACGTGAAAATCAGAATAAGCACGCCAAGAATTGAGAAAACCTTCGCTCTGTTGTGGTCATCGATCGCATTCTGTATGGAGGACTCTAAATAGGGACTTGCCAGCAATCCCCCGATAGCCATCAGAACCGTACTAATGACCGTTGCCGTAATGTTCTCGGGCCCTGTTGTCAGCAGCATGACGAATGATATTGCCGAAATCAAGAAGCCTACAATCATGTACTGATTGGCGAGACGCTCCTTGAGTCTTGGGGTAACCACCATCAGGAATAGGATCATGGCAGCCGATGAAATCGCCGGAAAGATCGAGATGACCGAGTCATTGATATGCAGGGCATCCACCCAATAGACAGACAAGTACGTATTGCGCAGCGTCATTTGAAAATTGAATAGGATGTACACACCGAATATAATCATCAACGCTTTATTCGCTGCGATCATCTTCAAGACATCTTTGTATTCGGTGATCGTATCCGAAAGGCTGACTGTCGAGCTTTCTTCCATCTTCTTGATTCCGATTGCAGTTTCATGTGTAGTTAAATGACGGACAATCATCATGATAGTCATCCCTACAAAAGCTATCACATACATAATGCGCATCGCCGGCACCAATGTGAATTGACTAACGAACAAGCCGCCAAGCGGCGCGAACAACCCTCCGATGACGCCGATGAACATAAGTATGGTAAACACGATGGAACGATCCTTGGGATCGGTATCCTCCACGAGCAGGCAGTACCAAGCGGTCGTCGGCACACGCTGGAAACTGTTCACAACCGCAGCCACCAGGAAGAACCAGAAATTTTGTGATACCGCCCAGATCAAAGTCGCGACGCTCCAACTGATCACATCATAGACGAGCAGCGCGCGGCGTCTGCCCATTTTGTCAGTCAAGTGACCACTGATCAAAGAAGTGAAGATTTGCATGGCCATCCCGATCGATGTGATGAGTCCAATCTGTGTTTCACTTACCCCGAGCTCAAGCATATAGATCGAGGCATAGGTCATGTACATGTTAAATGGGATCAGAAACAGCGGCTCATAGAGCAAGCAGTTCCTCGCATTCCCTTGAATTCTTCTCCACACTCGCGGCATCCCCTTGATCTATTTGCCTAGTTATTCAAGCCATTTTTCTTGAGTTCTTGTCCCAACTTGCCAACCAGCATGTAGCCATACATTCGAAAATCTGCCCGCAACGACCACACCGGATGTCCGAACGTAGCCGGCTTATTCCCCTCGATAAAGAAATGGCTGAACCATGCCAGCCCATATGCAATAACAGGTGCCAGAAGGAACATCCACCACTGAAAAATAAAGCTTGCAGCCACGCATAGGAGTACGCAGGTCGTACCTACAAAATGCCATGCCCGCGTAGTTGCTTTCCGATGCTGTGACAGGTAGAACGGCCAAAATTCCTCGTAGCTCTGAAAAGATCGCATCGATGTTATCCCCCAATTAGATGTAAGCGTTCTCGCACGGTGATGTAATGTATTCGAAGATCAAGGTACCATATCCTTTGTTTTCGCACAACAAAAAAACCGATCCTATGGAATAGAATCGGTTTGGTATGTATGGCGTGTTGCGCCTTGAAAACTGGATACGAACCTTTGCGAAGGTCTTGTTTAGCTGATCTTGATCCGAAGTTGAACATCCGAGCGAATGTTCGTAGGATAAGCCCTCGACCGATTAGTATTCGTCAGCTGCATGCATTGCTGCACTTCCACCTCGAACCTATCAACCTGATCGT